>NZ_JBNGYX010000001.1:0-411124 GCF_052049995.1 Candidatus Pelagibacter sp.
CGCTAATACTTAATCTATGAAAAAACTATTAATAATTGAAACCTACTATGAGGGTCATTATTTAACTGGATACATAAAATATATTTTAAGGTCTTTAAAAAATAAAGATTTTGAAATTACTTTGCTTACTTCAAAAAAGACTATCAAGTATGGAAAAGGAGCAATTCAAATACTAAATGAGGAAAAAGTAAAATTTAAAATTATCTCAGAAGATTTTGATAATTATCCTTTTTTTCTCAAAGGAAATTTATATTTTCAACAAGTAATTAATTACAATAGATTAATAAATTTTTACAAAAAAAATTTATATGATAATTTTGATTTAATTTGTTTCACTTCTCTACAGAGATTTTTAATTCCTCTATGCTTATTTGGTAATCCTTTTAATAATATTCCAATTATTGGCATTTTTCTTGGTGCTAAATTTCATTTAAAATATTTTAAGATTTTCCAGCAAGGTAGTTTTGATTTAATTTACAAAATTTTATTTAAAATTCTTTTAAAAAAACCTTTTATAAAAAGTGTTATATTAAATGATCATTTACTTGAAAAATTTATAAAAAAATATTACGAAAATTTAAGTAAAAAAATTTTATTCTTACATGATCCAAAAGAAACTCGATTTAAATTAAATAAAGTAAAAGTTAGAAAATCTTTAAATTTATCAAAGAAATCGAAATATATTCTTTTATATGGTGCTTTGATTGATTCAAAAGGTTTAGAAGAACTTTTTCAAATTATTAAATCAAACTATATAGGTAAAAATATAAGGCTAATAATCGCTGGAAAGCAGTTTTCATCTACTAAAACTTTTTTAAAATCTACTGAGGTCAAAAAATTAATTTATGAAAAAAAGATAATAATATTTAGTGGCTGGCAGAATGAACAAATGGAGGCAAAATTATTCACTGCAACAGATGTTATTTGGATAGCGTATAAAAATTATTCTTATCCAAGTGGCGTTTTATATCAAGCAGCTAGCTTCGGTTTACCAGTAATTCTATCAAACGATGGTTTGATAAATCAATTAAATAAAAAATATAAATTTGGGATATCAATAAATATTTTTAATATCAATGAGTCAGCTAAAAAAATTAATAAAATAATGAATATCAAAAACTACAGTAATTTCTCTAAAAATATAAAAATATTTTATAATCTTACAAAACCAAATAACTGGGTAAATGGTTTTTTAAAATTAATAAGAAATATTTAAGTTTTTAAATTTTTTTTAATTCAAGCATAAGGTGTTCGCCAATATTCTTCTTTAGCTCATTAAAAATTTTTGTTGGCATAAATTGAAAATGTTTAATTTTAATATATTTATTTCTTTTATAAGGTGAGATTTGATATTTAAATATAAAATCTTGGTATTGATTTAAGATTTTAAATTTTTTTTTAATTAATTCTTGAATTTCTTCTGAGCCAACCCGATAGACAACAGGACAACCCTTTTGTCTTTCATATCTGTAATTTGTTATATTTAATAAATAATTTTTGTAAGAATTTTTAGCGTAAAGCATAATTTTAATATCAGTATTTTTGTTGGATATTTTATGTATGCTCTCAAAAGCTTTTTTCATATTTTTTGTATGATGAATAACTCCAAATGAGTAAATTAGGTCTAACTTTATATTATTTTTTTTTAAGTATTTGATAATATTATTCAAATTTTCACAATTATCTTTTATAAACTTTGGATTTTTTTTGTTTAACTTGTATGCATTAACTCTTGCATTACAGATATTTATTGATTTCTGTGACAAGTCTATGCCAATATAATTAGCGCCATTACTTATGAATTCAATTGCATCAGTTCCAATTCCACATCCGATTTCAAGAACGTTCTTACCTTTATATTTTTTAAAGTTTGCAAATTTTGGAATATGATTTTCTACAAAATATTTTTTTTTTCTAACTTCATTAAAATATTCTAAACTTAGGAACTTTTTTGATGAATGATTTATGTTACAAGGTTTTTTATTCCAATATTTCTCAATTTTCTTTAACATTATATCTTTAGTATTTTACTTAAAATAAAAATCAATTGAAATGTTTTTAAAAACTGTTAATTAGAACGGATGTCAAAATACTTAGTTTGTGGAGCTGGTGGTTTTATTGGGGGTTATTTAGTAAAATCATTAATAGATGAGGGCCATCATGTTGTTTGTGCGGATATTAAACCGATTGAATATTGGTTCCAAAGTTTTGAAGTTTGTAAAAATTTTTCTTTAGATTTAAAAGAAATTGAAAACTGTGAAAAAATAATTGAAGGTGTGGATTATGTTTACAACATGGCTTGTAACATGGGTGGAATGGGTTTTATTGAAAACAATAAAGCTGAATGTATGCTTTCTGTATTAATAAATACTAACATGCTAAGAGCTTGTAGAAAATTCAATGTGAAAAAATATTTTTTTTCTTCAAGCGCTTGTGTATATAACGGTCAAAAGCAAATCGAAACGTTTGTTCCAGGTTTAAAAGAAAGTGATGCCTATCCTGCAGAACCTGAAGATGGATATGGATGGGAAAAATTATTTAGTGAAAGAATGTGTAGACATTTTACTGAAGATTTTGGTTTGGAGACAAGATGTATTAGGTATCATAATGTTTATGGACCATTGGGAACCTTCGATGGTGGTAGAGAAAAAGCTCCTGCAGCAATATGTAGAAAAGTGGCTAGTGCTAAAATAAATAACGAAAAATCAATTGAAGTTTGGGGAGATGGAGAGCAAACTAGAAGCTTTATGTTTATTGATGATTGTATTTATGGAACAAAAAAAATTTTTAATTCTGATTTTAGAGACGTTTACAATCTTGGAAGCAGTGAACAGGTATCTATTAATCAAATGATTGATATGGTTGAAAAAATTGCTGAGTACAAAGTAGAGAGAGAATATCTATTAGATAAACCTAAAGGTGTTAGAGGAAGATCAAGTGATAACACAAAAATTATAAATGATTTCAAATGGGAGCCAAATATAAAATTGTACAGTGGTTTAGAAAAAACATTTTCTTGGATATATCAGAGTTTAAAAAGCCCCGAAAATACTCAAAAATTTACATCATCATATTAAAAATAATTTTCACAAAGTCTTTACTTTTAGAGTTTTAAAATGTACAACGGCTCGCCTGGTGATTATTGCGAAAGTGTAATACCCGATCCCATTTCGAACTCGGAAGTCAAGCCTTTCAGCGCCGATGGTACTTTGTCTTAAGACATGGAAGAGTAGGACGTTGCCAGGCTATCTAAAAATGAAAAATTTCATAGTTGTAACAGGTGGAGCAGGATTTGTTGGTTCAAACTTAATCGAATTTTTAATAAAAAAAACAAAATATGAAATTATTAGTTTAGATAATTACTCATCAGGTTCAAAAAAAAATCATATAAAAAATAAAAGAGTAAAATATATTAAAGGAGATACATCAAATATTAGAAAAATTTTAAATAAACAAAAAAACAAGATAAATTCCATTTTTCATTTTGGTGAGTTTGCAAGAATTTTTCAAAGTTTTAAAAAATTTGATGAATGTTATTACTCTAATTCAATAGGCTCTAAAGCAGTTTTTAAATTTTGTTTAGATAATAATATTAAAATAATTTATTCAGCAACCTCAGCAAGCCTAGGAAATAAAGGAAATGATAAAAATTTATCTCCATACGCATTTACTAAATCTAAAAATTTAGAATTATTAGAAAATTTAAAAAAATGGTTTGATTTTAAATTCGAAGTTGTCTTTTTTTATAATGTTTATGGTCCCCGTCAAATTAAAACTGGAGAAATGGCAACAGTTATAGGAATATTTGAGCACCAGTTTTTAAATCAAAAGCCATTAACTGTAGTTAAACCAGGGAGCCAAACAAGAAGATTTACCCATATTTATGACACTGTTAAAACTTGTTATGATGCTTTTAAAGCAGATAAATGTAAATATTACAGCATAAGCAATAAAAAATCACACTCTATTCTAAACGTAGCCAGAATGTTTAAAAAAAAGATTGTATTTTTAAAATCAAGACCAGGGGAGCGATATGCCTCAGCATTGACTAAAATTTCACATAATAATGAAATAATTCAAAAATATGGAAAATTACAATTGAAAGATTATATAAGTTCCTTTATTAAGTCCCACTAATTATGAAAATTAAAAGTTCATTAAAATCTATTAAAAAAAGAGACTTAAACTCTAAATTAGTTAGAAGAAGAGGTAGAGTTTATGTTATTAACAAAACGAACCCAAAATTTAAAGCAAGACAGAAATAATTTTATGGATAATGAAAACCATAAAAATACTTGGAATAATTTTACAAAATTTGTTTTGTGGGGAACTGTTGCTGTGATCTCAGTTTTAGTTTTAATGGCAATATTTCTTTTATAATAACTTAATTTGTTTTTTTATGAATTTAGCCTCAATTTCAGAAAATAGAGATATTGAAAAGCGAATAGCAATTACCCCAGAAATTGCAAAAAAATATATCAGTTTAGGATTTAATTTAACATTACCAAATAATTATGGAACTAATTTAGGTTTTAATGACGAAGATTACAAAAATCTAGGAGTTAATTTTTTAGATAATGAAGATGAAATAATTAAAAATTCTCAAGTTGTTGTTCAATTAGGATTACCTGTAGAGGAAAAATTATCATTGTTTAAAGAAAATCAAACTTTAATTGGTTCATTAAACTTTTTTGTAAACAAAGAAAAATTAGAGAATTTAAAGTCAAAGAAAATAAATTGTTTTTCTTTAGAGTTACTGCCTAGAATTACAAGAGCACAATCTATGGATATCTTATCATCTCAAGCTAACCTTGCTGGATACAAAGCTGTTGTAGAAGCTTTCCAGGTTTATGAAAGAGCAATTCCGATGATGATGACTGCAGCTGGAACAGTTCCTGCAGCAAAAGTATTAGTAGTTGGAGCTGGAGTTGCTGGGTTACAAGCTATTGCAACTGCTAAAAGAATGGGAGCAGTAGTATTTGCAACAGATGTAAGAATGGCCTCAAAAGAGCAAGTTGAGAGTTTGGGTGGTAAATTTCTTACAGTAGAAGGATCTGAAAATTTAGAAACCGAAGGCGGTTATGCAAAAGAAGCATCAGATGAATTTAAAAAAAAGCAAGAAGAATTACTTTCAGAAACATTGAAAAAAATTGATATAATAATTTGTACTGCTTTAATTCCAGGCAGAGAAGCTCCAAAGATAATTAAAGAGGAGATGTTTAAAAATTTACAATCAGGTTCAGTAATTTATGATTTAGCAGCAGTTCAAGGAGGAAATACTGTTTTTACGGAAGTTGATAAAATTGTGGAAAAAAATAATGTTAAAATTTTGGGTGAAGCAAATATATTAAATAAATTACCCGTATCAGCTTCTAATTTATATGCCAAAAATGTATTTAATTTTATCTCTAATTTATATGATAAAGAAAATAAGAAATTGAATATTAATTTAGAAGATGAAATAATTGAAAAAACACTTATTAAGTAATATTTTATGGAAATAGATCCTTTTATATTCAGATTAAGTATATTTATATTGTCAATATTTGTTGGCTACTACGTTGTATGGAGTGTAACACCCTCTTTACACACTCCTTTAATGTCAGTTACGAATGCAATTTCTTCAGTAATCATTGTAGGTGCGATAATTGCAGCTTTATCTGGAAGTGATGGAGTAGTTTTTTCATCCTCTAGCATATATGGATTTTTAGCAATTACTTTAGCAGCTGTTAATATTTTTGGTGGATTTTTAGTCACCCAAAGAATGTTAGCAATGTATAAAAAAAAGAAAAAGGATAAATAATTAATGTCTGCAAATTTATCTGCAATTTTATATTTAATATCTGGCGTATTATTTATTTTAGCTTTAAGAGGTTTGTCATCTCCTGAAACTTCTAGGCAGGGAAATTTATTTGGAATCATTGGAATGGTTATTGCTGTATCGGTCACATTTCTGTCTGTTGGTAATTTTAGCTCTGGATTTGTTTATGTTTTGATATTTTTAGCTATAGGCGGTGGCATTGGAGCATTTATAGCATATCGTATTCCAATGACTGCAATGCCAGAATTGGTTGCAGGCTTTCACAGTTTGGTTGGTCTAGCAGCAGTATTTGTTGCTATCTCAGCATTTATAAATCCTGCAGCTTTTAATCTTGGAACACCTGGAAATATAAAGCTTGCAAGTTTAATTGAAATGGCGATAGGAGCAGCAGTTGGTGCGATTACTTTCTCTGGCTCTGTTATAGCTTTTTTAAAATTACAAGGAATAATGTCAGGTGCACCCATAACCTTTAAAGGTCAGCACTTATTAAACGCTTTATTACTAATATTAATTGTAATATTAACAATTTACCTTTGTTCAACTCAATCATCTAATTTATTTTGGATTTTAATAGCAGTTTCTTTTTTAATTGGTTTTCTGATAATTATTCCAATTGGTGGTGCAGATATGCCAGTTGTAATTTCAATGTTAAATTCTTATTCAGGCTGGGCCGCTGCTGGAATTGGATTTACTTTAGAAAACACAGCTCTAATTATTACAGGAGCATTGGTTGGATCATCTGGTGCAATACTTTCATATATAATGTGTAAAGGAATGAATAGATCATTTTTTAATGTTATTTTAGGTGGTTTTGGAGCTACAGAACAAACTTCTGGAAGTCAAAACAAAGAACAAAGACCAGTAAAAAGTGGTAATGCAGACGACGCAGCTTTTTTAATGAAAAATGCGTCTTCAGTTATAATTGTTCCAGGTTATGGAATGGCAGTGGCACAAGCACAGCACGCTTTAAGAGAAATGGTGGATACATTAAAAAAGAACGATATAAAAGTATCATATGCTATTCATCCAGTCGCTGGACGTATGCCAGGTCATATGAATGTTTTGTTAGCTGAAGCAAATGTTCCATATGATGAAGTATTTGAATTGGAAGAAATAAATAATGATTTTGCAAATGCAGATGTTGCATTTGTGATTGGTGCAAATGATGTTACTAATCCCGTAGCAAAAACAGATCCTCAAAGTCCGATTTATGGAATGCCAGTCCTAGACGTGGAAAAATGTAAGTCTGTATTATTTGTAAAAAGAAGTTTATCTCCCGGATATGCAGGAATAGACAATGATTTATTCTATAAAGAAAATACTTTAATGCTTTTTGCAGATGCAAAAAAAATGACAGAGGATATTACAAAAAATTTGTAGATCTTATGAATATAAAGATTTTTTGTGATATCGCAGATGTCTCTTTAATTAAAAAATTTAATAAAAAAAAAATTGTTAAAGGGTTTACAACTAATCCAAGCCTTATGAGAAAAGCTGGTGCAAAAGACTATAAGTCATATTCTAAACAAATACTTAAGTTTTGCAAAAACAAACCAATTTCTTTTGAAGTGTTTGCTGATGATCAAAAATCTATGATTGATCAAGGAAAAAAAATAAATACCTGGGGTAAAAATATATATGTTAAAGTTCCAGTGGTTAACTCAAAAAATAAGTTTACAGGAAATGTAATTAAAAAGCTTAATAATAAAAATATTAAGTTGAATATAACGGCAGTATACACAGCTAAACAAACTGCAAAAATACTTAAAGTAATAAATAAAAAAACAAAAGTGATAATATCAATTTTTGCTGGAAGAGCAGGAGATGCTGGAAAAGATCCAATCCCTGAATTTGTCAAAAGTATAAAATTAGCAAAAAATTATAAAAATGTAGAAATCTTATGGGCTAGTGTGAGAGAACCGTATAATTATTTGCAAGCTAAACAATTGGGCTGCCATATAATTACTATTCCTCCAGCTGTAATTGAGAAAATAGAAAAATTTGGAAAATCATTCAATCAGTTAACTATAGAAACAGTTAAGGCTTTCCTTGTTGATAGCAAGAAGTCTAATTTTAAAATATAATTAAATTGGTTGCGGGGGACGGATTTGAACCGCCGACCTTCAGGTTATGAGCCTGACGAGCTACCAGACTGCTCCACCCCGCGGTATTTTTAAATTCTATTTTTGAGTTTATTTAATTTCTTAACTCTTTTTATATTTTCTTGAAGTATTCTCTTTTTCTTTTCTGATGGTTTTTCATAAGTATTCTTTAATTTAATAACTTTAAAGAAACCATCTCTTTGAAGTTTTCGTTTTAAAACCCTCAAAGCTTGTTCAACATTATTATCTTTAACTTCTATTTTAATAACAACCTCCAAAAAAGCGCTTAGATAACACTTTTATAAATTTATGTCTATTAATTTTATTCATTATACAGATGCCTGGTTTGATTTGTTTTGTTTTTCTTTTTCTTTTTTTTCTCTTTTTATTCTTCTTTCAGCTTTTTCAATAGCCTCAACCAAATCTTTTTGAGTGAATAGATTTAAAGCAACAGGATCTTTTGGGTTTAAATTATTATAATTCCAATAACTTTTATTTCTAATTGATGTTACAGAATTTTTAGTGATGCCAACTAACTTGGCTATTTGGGAGTCTTTTAATATATTGTGTTGTTTAATTAACCATAAAGCAGAGTCGGGTTTATCTTGCCTTTTTGATAAAGGAATATATTTCTTTATTTTTTTTTCATTATTTGAAATTTCAATATCATTACTTTTAATATTTAATGGTCTATTTTCGTCTTTTGAAGATAGTTCAATTTCCTCTCTTGAAAGTTGACCAGATATAATGGGATTATATGCTTTAATACCCTTTGCCACTTCACCATCTGCTATACCTTGTATTTCAACTACGTGTAATTTACAAAAATCTGCGATTTGCTTAAAAGTTAATGTAGTATTTTCTACTAACCATACAGCAGTTGCCATTGGCATTAAGGGTGCGTTTGACATTTAGCTATTTTTTTCTGATTTAAAGTTTTGGAATTTTTTATTAAATTTACTTATTCTACCTTTATCCATTAATTTTTGTTTTCCACCAGTCCAGGCTGCATGAGATTTAGGGTCTATTTCTAATTTTAATATATCCCCCTCAGCACCCCAAGTTGATTTAGTTTCAAATTGAGTGCCATCAGTCATTTCAACTTTTATAGTGTGGTAGTTTGGATGTATGTCTTTTTTCATATCGAGACTTATAGCAAAAGAAACTTAGAACACAATTAAAAGTTCTTTAAATTTTCAAGCATTTTATCATTAATTGCACCACTTGATGCTCTAATATCTATATTATTATGATCGAATTTATCTAAATCATTAACTATCCCACCTGCCTCCTTTACTAACAAGGCTCCTGCTGCTACGTCCCAAATATTAATTTTATTATGAAAAAAGCCATCTAATCTACCTGAAGCTACATAAGCTAAATCTAATGCTGCACAACCACTATATCTCATATTCAAATTGCTAAATTTGACTCCTTCATGATTACTAGAAAACAAACATTCATTTATTAAGTTTTTATTTGATACTCGTAATCTTTGATTATTTAGATAAGCTCCTTTATTTTTTTCTGCATAAAACATTTCATCTTTAATAGGATCATAAATTAAACCACTAATTATCTCTTTTTTTGATTCATGAGCTAAAGAAATTGCAAAATGAGGAATGCCATGTAAAAAATTTGTTGTACCATCTATTGGGTCAATAATCCAAATATTATCTTTATCGTCATTTTCAATTGAACCAACCTCTTCTGATAAAAAAGAATAATTTTTTTTGATTTTAGAAAGTTCTTCAATTAGAATTTTTTCTACTTGTCTGTCAGTTTTTGTAACAAAATCTCGAGGTCCTTTTTTAGATACTTGTAGTTTTTCAACTTCTCCAAAATCTCTTATCACAGACTTCGAGGCTTTCTCAGCTGCTTTGATCATAATATTTAAATTTGAAGATATAGAGATCATTTTAGATTTTTTTTAAGTATTCTAAATTTCTAGTATCAACTACGATTTCATCACCTGCTTCAATGAATGGAGGAACTTGTATGTTTAAACCATTATCAAGAGTTGCTGGTTTATAAGATGATGACACAGTTTGTCCTTTGAGCGCTGCATCAGTAGTTTTAATTTTACAATTTACTTGGTTAGGTAATTCAATTGATAAAGGGTTTTCATTATAAAAACTTACAGAAACTTTTAAGTTTTCAGTTAAAAGTTTACCCTTATCACCTATAGTTTCTTTTTTTATTTCTATTTGTTCAAATGTTTTTGGATTAATAAAAAAATAATTAGTTTCATCGCTATAAAGATAATTGAAAGTAGTTTCCTCCAACGATGCTTTTTCTACTGTTTCACTTGATCTAAATCTTTCATTTAACTTTGTATTTTTGTTTAAACTTTTCATTTCAACTTGAGCAAACGCTCCACCTTTTCCTGGTTTTACATGTTGGGTTTTTAAAACTTGCCATAAGTCATTTTTATATTCTAAGAGCATTCCAACTCTTATTTCTCCAGCATTAATTTTCATTTTAATCTTTCTATAGCTTGTAACGGTTTATATTTTTTATTTTTCCAAATGTAGCCTGAGATAGCTAAAAAATTCGCATTATTCAATAATAGATTTTTATAATTAACAGCATTAATTCCGCCAATAGCTACTGTTGGTATTTTTGTAAATTTTTTAACTTTATTTAAAATCTTTACAGATGCTACATGCGTAGTTTTTTTAGTTTTAGATTGATTAAAAGCACCAAAGGCAAGGTAATCAGCTTTAGCTTTAATTGCTTTTTTTGCTAAATTCATAGAATTATGACAAGTAATTCCTATAATTTTTTTACCAAGTATTTTTTTTGCTACATTAATACTCATATCTTTTTGACCTAGATGGCAACCATCTGCGTCTAATTTTAAAGCAAGTGAAGGATCATCGTTAATTATAAATTTTACATTATTTCTTTTGCAAATATTTTTAATTTTTTTTCCAATTATAATTTTCTTTTTAATAGAATAATTTTTAAGTCTAAGTTGAAAAAAACTTACTTTTTTTGTTTTTAGAACTAATTCAAGATTGTTATAGAAAGAATTGACTATTTTGTTGGGAGAAATGAGATAAATAAATTTTTTTTTATTTATTTTCAAGTTCGCTAGACCATTTTCCTTGAGCAGCTAAAGTGCACATTTTAACTCTGTGGTTGAAAGTAGTTTGAGTTGCATCTACATCTTTAATATCACTAGACCAAACTTTTAAAGCACTTTGTTGAAGAGCTCTTCCATATGAATAGGTCATTATAAAATTTGTATTATTATTTTTATTTATTAAATTTAAATTTTCTGTAGCTTCAATTTCAGATTGCCCTCCAGATAAAAAAGCTATCCCAGGAACTTCGTTGGGTACAGAATTTTTAATGCATTCTAACGTTTTGAGAGAAACTTCTTCATTAGAGATTTTATTTTTTGATAGGCTGCCAGACAAAATCATATTTGGTTTTAATATTATTCCTGAGAGATCAACTTTGTGTAAAATTAGTTCCTCAAAACACTTTTTAATTACTTCTGATGTTTTATTTAAACAAACTTCAGCAGAATGATTTCCATCCATCAATACTTCAGGTTCTACAATTGGAACCATTCCACTTTCTTGAACTAGCGCAGAGTACCTAGCAAGCGCATGAGCATTACTATTAATTGCGATTTTGCTTGGAAATTTTTCACTAATAGAATAAACGCCTCTCCATTTTGTAAATCTTGCTCCAAGATCATAATATTTTTTCAATCTATCTCGAAGGCCATCTAATCCTTCTGTAATTTTTTCTTTAGGTGAATTTGCTAAATCTTTTGCACCAGTATCAACTTTAATTCCAGGAATTGCACCTGAACTAGATATTAAATCTGGTATTGATTTTCCTGTGCTAGAAATTTGATTAATTGTTTCATCGTAAAGAATAACACCACCTATGTAATCCTTTATTCCGTCTGATGAAAAAAGAATTTCTCTGAAGGAAAGCCTATTTTCTGGAGTTGATTTGACATTTACTGTTTCAAGTCTTTTTGTCATAGTTCCATTGCTTTCATCAGCAGCAAGTATACCTTTGCCATTGGAAATTATTTTAAGTGCAATTTTATTTAATTCAGACATTTTAATTTAGTGCGGTTATACCAGGAAGGTTTTTACCTTCAAGATATTCTAAAAAAGCTCCACCTGCAGTTGAAACAAAATTAAACTCATTAACAGCGTTTAAATTATTTAACAAGGAAACTGTGTCTCCACCACCAACAACTGAATAAATCTTGTTTGCTTTATTATTTTCAATTATTTTTTTTGCAATTTGAATACTTCCATAAGCAAAATTTGGATTTTCAAAATATCCTGCCGGTCCATTCCAAAGTATAGTTTTACTATTATCAATAATTTTTGTTATTTTTTCTATAGTTTTTGGACCAATATCTAATATCATTTCATCAGTTAATATTTCGCTCAATTCTTTCTTTTGTGGAGATCCACTTAAATCTTTAGATACTACTACATCTTCTGGATAGATTATTTTACATTTTTCTTTTTTTGAAAGAGAGATGATTTCTTCAACTATTTTATCGCAATTTTTCTCTTTAATAGATTTCCCAACACTATTTCCAAAATATTCTATGAAATTATTAGCCATACCCCCAACAATTATAAGATTATCAAATTTAGGAATTAAATTTTTAATAACATTAATCTTAGTTGAAATTTTAGACCCTCCAATAACACAAGTAATTGGCCTAGTAATTTCAGAAGTTATTTTATTGAGTGCATTCACTTCTAAGTTTAGCTGTAACCCAGAAAACGAGGGTAAGAATTTTGGAATTTCGTAAATTGAGGCATGAGCTCTATGCGAACAAGAGAAAGCATCATTGACATATATATCTCCAAGATTTGATATTAATTCAGCAAACTTATTGTCATTTTGTTCTTCTTCAGAATAAAATCTAATATTTTCTAAAACAAAAATATCTTCATTATAGTTATTGAAAAATTTTTTATTTATTATTTCTTTGATATTTTCACTAATTAGTTTTACTTTTTTTTTTAATTTTTTTTGCAATTCTTCACAAATTGGTTTTAGGGAGAGCTCTTTAACAATTTTACCTCTTGGTCTTCCAACATGAGATAAAATTATAATTTTAGCTTTTTGTCTAATCAAAAAATCTAATGTAGGAAGAATTTTATCAATCCTTGTTGTGTCTATTATTTTTCCTTTGTCTAAAGGAACATTTAAATCCAGTCTTAATAATATTTTTTTATTGTTTAGATTTTTTTCGTTAATAATACTTCTCATTAAGAGATTTCATGCAAAGTTTGAGCGATATCACACATTCTATTAGAAAAGCCCCATTCATTATCATACCAGGCTGATATTTTGCCCATATTGCCTCCAACTACATTTGTTAAAGAAGCATCTACTATTGCAGAAGCAGGATGGTGATTAAAATCTATAGATACTAATTTTTCATGAGTAACTTCTAAGACATTTTTTAATCTATTTTTTGACGCTTTTTCAAAGGCATCATTAATTTTTTTTATATTAATATCTTTCTTTGTACAAAAAACTAGTTCAACAAGAGAGACATTAGGAGTGGGCACCCTCATCGCAATACCTTCTAGTTTTCCTTTCAGGTTTGGTATTATTTCTCCTATTGCTTTTGAAGCTCCTGTTGAAGTAGGAACTATTGATTGACTCGCTGATCTTGCTCTTCTTGGATCTTTGTGTGAATTATCTAAAATTCTCTGATCGCTAGTAAATGCATGAATTGTAGTCATAAAACCTTTTTCAATTTCAAAATTTTCATTGAGAACATGGGTCACCGGTGCCAGACAATTAGTTGTGCATGAAGCTGCAGATATTATTTTATCCTCTTTAGTAATTATATTTTCATTAACACCAAATACTATTGTTTTATCAGCATTTTTACATGGAGCAGAAACGATCACCTTTTTTGCACCATTTTCTATGTGAGCAAGAAGTTTTTCTTTTGAATTAAATTTTCCAGTACATTCGAAAACATAATCAACATCATGTTTTTTCCAATTTATCTCTTCAATTTTTGTTTCTTGAGAAAATGAAATTTTATCTTTATTAATTATTAGATGATTTGTATCGTAATCTAATTCAGCATTTAATTTTCCATGTATAGAGTCATATTTGATTAACTTAGATGTAGTTTCTGAATTTGACTTATTGTTTATATGATTAATTTTTAAATTTTTATTTTTACTTTCGACAATTGATCTAACAACCATACGACCAATCCGTCCCATTCCATTAATTCCAATTTTAATTGTCATTTTATTTATTTAATAATTTTTTAGTGATATTTTTAATGTTCGTACTCTCTAGTCCAAAATATTTATAAATATCTTTATAGGGTGCACTTTTTCCGAATTCATCAATTCCAAAAGCAATACCGTTGTGACCTACATATTTTTTCCAACAATCGCTTGATCCAGCTTCAATGGATATTTTAAATTTTGTTTCTTGTAAAATTTTATTTTTATAAGATTTTAACTGTAATTCAAAAAGTTCCATACAAGGCATTGATATCACTTTGGAATATATTTTATCTTTGGCTAATTTATGGCTAACCTCTAACGCCAGATTAACTTCAGATCCACTTGCTAATATTGTTAGACTAATTTTTTTATTTGTTCTTAAAACCTCATAAGCACCTAATGAGCATAAGTTTTTATTTGAGTATGTTTTTCTTACTGGATTTAAATTTTGTCTTGTTAAAGATAGTACGCTAGGTGTTTCTGAGCTTTTTAAGGCGTGCTCCCAACATTCAATAGTTTCAATTCTATCTGCAGGCCTAAATACATTTAAGTTAGGTATAGCACGTAAGCCCGAAAGCTGTTCTATAGGTTGATGGGTAGGGCCATCTTCCCCGAGCCCAATAGAGTCATGAGTCATTACATAAATGACTCTTTTTTTCATTAATGCAGACAATCTGATCGAAGGTTTGCAATAATCAGAAAATATTAAAAAAGTACCTCCATAAGGAATTAGATTACTGTGAAGTGCGATACCATTCATAACCCCACTCATTGCGTGTTCTCTCACCCCGTAGTGAATGTAGTCACCAGTAAAATCTCCAGGTTTAATTATTTTATGGTTTTTAGTTTTTGTATTATTTGATCCCGCTAAATCAGCAGAGCCACCAATTAAATTATTTTTTTGTTTTGTTAATGCATTCAATGTCATTTCTGAATATTTTCTGGTAGCTAAACTTTTTGGCTCGTTTATTGCATTTTCTTTTTCTTTCTTAAGCACCGTAGTAAAGTTATTTTTTAAAGCTTGATTAAATTTTATTTTTTTTCTTTTTAATGCTTTGTTCCATTTTTTTTCTAAAATCTCACCTCTTTGACCAATTTTTCTCCATTCGTTTAAAATTTTATTTGGGATATCAAAAGGCTTAGTTTTCCAATTTAAGGCTTTTCTTACAAGTTTGATTTCATCTACTCCCAAAGGACTTCCATGGGACGATGCTTTTCCTGATTTATTTGGTGAACCATATCCAATCTTTGTTTTACAAGAAATCACAGAAGGTTTTTGAGCTTTTTGAACTTTTTTTAGTGCTTTAAAAATTTCTTTTTCATTATGACCGTTGATAGAAATATAATCCCAACCATATCCTTCAAATCTTTTTTTAAAATTGTCTGAAACCGCGAGATTTGTTGGACCATCAATTGAAATTGAATTGTTATCAAATAGCATAACTAAATTTTTAAGTTTTAAATGTCCTGCTAAACTCATCGCTTCATGACTTATTCCTTCCATTAAACATCCGTCTCCAGCTAAAACATAAGTTTTGTGATTAATTAAATCTTTACCTAATTTATTTTTTAAAATTTCTTCAGCTATTGCAAAACCAACTGCATTAGATATACCTTGTCCAAGAGGACCTGTTGTAGTTTCAATACCAGTTTTCGGATGATATTCAGGATGTCCAGCACAAATAGAATTAAGCTGTCTAAATTTTTTAATATTATTAATTGATATGCTTTTATATCCAGTTAGGTAAAGCAAAGAATATAAAAGCATAGAACCATGACCAGCAGATAAGACAAATCTATCTCTATTTAACCAATCCGGATTTTTTGGATTAAATCTTAAAAAATTTTTGAATAATACTGTTGCAACATCTGCCATACCCATTGGCATTCCTGGGTGACCTGAATTTGCTTTTTGAACAGCATCAATTGATAAAAATCTGATGCAATTAGCTAAATCATTGTGTAGTTTGCTCAAAATTATCCTGACTAGACTAAGAAGAATCTATTTAATAATATAAACATATATATATGAATTCTATAAACGAAAAAGAAAAAAAATTAAATATTGCATTAGAGGAGTTAAAAAATTTAGATCTAACAAATCCTGAATTACAAAAAAATATCGAAAATTTAAGCACAAAACAAAATCAATTAGAAATTGAAAAAATACAGATCGAAGAAAAATATAAAACTTTACTCGAGGAACATGAAAGTTTATCAAAAAAACTTGAGGATTTAAAAAATAAAGAAAAGCTGGAAGAAAGAAAACAAATTGAATTTTCTGAAAAAATTGACGAACTTAATCAAGAAACCGACACACTATTGGATGAAATAGATAAATGGCAAATGTAGGCATAAAATTTAACAATAAAGAGTTTTTGCTAGCTTGTGAAGATGGACAAGAGGAGCACTTAGAAGAATTGTTAATCCAGATTAATAAAAAGTTTAATAATTTAAAAAATGATTTGGGAAATCTAGGTGAAAATAAATTATTATTAATTACAGCTGTAAAAATAATGGATGAATATTACGAAACTAAGAAAAAAGTAGATCAAAAAAAAGAAGAATTAAATGATCTATCAAAAAAATTTAAAGAACTTAAATCTCTAATTTACGATTATAGGGACACAAAAGAAACTGAAATTGAAAAACTAAATCTTGATCATGAAAATTTAAAACAAGAAATTGACGATAATCAAAAAAAATACGAAAATTTAATTGATGAAGCTGCTGATCAAATATCAAATTTTGTAAAAAAAGCAAAATTAGAAAACATTTCAAAGTAGGTCTGTGAGTAAATCTAAGCTAAGAAGTAAAATTTTAAATATTAGAAAAAAAAATTCGAATAAAAAACTTAGTCTCAATCCTGAAAGAATTTATCGATTTTTAAAAAAAAATAAAATTAATTTCAAAAATGTAGGAGGGTATTACCCTTATAATCATGAGATTGATGACTTGGATATGCTTTATTTTTTAAGAACCAAAAAGGCAAATATTTCCTTACCAATAATTAGAGAAAATAACCAAATGGATTTTTTTGAATGGACAAATAAAGATCCTTTAAAAATAAATAAGTATGGAATTGCTGAGCCAACTTTAGGAAAAAAAATTTACCCAGATATAATATTTGTTCCTTTGGTAGCTTATGATCATGATTTGAATAGATTAGGCTATGGTGGAGGATTTTATGATCGTTATTTAGAAAAGGTATCTAAAATTAAAAAAATATTTAAAATTGGATTTGGATTTTCATACCAGGAGATAAAAAAAATACCTATCAACAGGCATGATAAGAAACTTGATTTAATAATAACCGAGAAAAAAATTATACAATGAGAATTTTGTTTTTAGGAGATGTTGTTGGAATTTCAGGATGTTCTAAATTAACAAGTAATTTATTAAATGAAATTGATAAAAACAAAATCGATTTTGTTATAGTAAACGGTGAAAATGCAGCAGATCAAGGTGTGGGGCTAACTAAAGAGATATGTAAGGATTTTTTTAATTGTGGAGTTGATGTTATCACAACCGGCAATCATGTTTGGGATCAAAAAGAAATTATGGAATTTATTGATAAAGAAGAAAGATTATTAAGACCTAAAAATTTATTTGAACCTTCACCAGGAAAAGGTTTTCAGATTTATAAAACAAAGAATGATATAAAAATTGGAGTTCTTAATTTGATGGGTAACGTTTTTATGAAAAAGTGTGATGATGTTTTTGAAGCTTCTCAAAAATTTTTAAAAGAAAATGAAATGAAAAAGGATTTTGATTTTCTTGTAGTTGATTTCCATGGTGAAATTACTAGCGAAAAAAATGCTATAGGACATCTATTTGATGGAAAGGCAACTCTCGTGGTTGGAACCCATACCCATATTCCGACAAATGATGCCAGAATACTTAATAATGGCACTGGATATCAAACCGATGCAGGTATGTGTGGGGATTATGACTCAGTGATTGGAATGAATAAAGAAAATTCTTTGAATAGATTTTTAAAAAAGAATTCAGCGAAACACTTTCCCGCTACTGGAGATGCTACTTTGTGTGGTGTTATAGTAGATTGTGATATAAAAACAGGTTTAGCAATAGATATCAAAAGCTATGTATACGGAGATCAACTGAAAAATATTTAAAGATCATGGCAGGACATTCACATTGGGCGGGAATAAAACATAAAAAAGGTAAGGCTGATAAGCAAAGATCAAAGATATTTTCAAAATTATCTAAAGAGATTACTGTTGCGGCAAAACTTGGTGACAAAGACCCTACAATGAACCCTAGACTAAGATCTGCAGTACAGGCTGCTAGATCTGCAAATATGCCTAAAGATAATATTGAAAGAGCAATAGATAAATCTTCTGCGGCTACAGGAGTAAATTTTGAAAATTTAAGATACGAAGGGTTTGGACCAGAAAAGATTGCTGTTATAGTTGAAACTTTAACAGACAACAAAAACAGGACCGCATCAAATATTAGAACTATTTTTCAAAAAAGTGGTGGGAGTTTAGGAACTCAAGGTTCAGCATCTCACAATTTTCAACAATTGGGTATAATCAAAATTGATAAAAAAGAGATATCTGATGAAAAAATTTTAGATTTAGCGATAGAGTCAGGAGCTAATGAGTGTTTATCTTATGAGGAATATCATGAGGTTCAGTGTCAAATGAGTGAAATATATAATGTAAAAAAAAAACTTGAGAAAATTATTGTGAATTTTATTTCTACAGAAATTGAATGGGTCCCTTTAAATAGTGTTGAAGTGAATCAAGATAATAAAGATAGTGTATTAGATTTTCTAGAAACTCTCGAGGAAGATGATGATGTTCAGAACGTTTATTCAAACGTTAATTTAGGTGGTATTTAATGATGATTATTGGAATTGATCCAGGCATCTCAGGTTCAATCTGTTTTTTTCAAGATGGTATAATAAAAGATGTAATTGAAATGCCGACCATGACAGATGGTAAGAAGAATAAAAGACAAGTAAATGGTGCTCAAATATTTAATGAAATAAGTGAAAGAATAAACAAATTTAATAAAAAAAACATAAAAGTTGTAATTGAACAAGTTTCTGCAATGCCTGGACAAGGCGTTACTAGTATGTTTAATTTTGGTCAATCTTTTGGTATTTTAAAGGGAATATGTAGTGCAATGCATTTACCTGTTTATTATGTAAGACCTGCTAAGTGGAAAAAATATTTTAATCTTATTAATTCAGAAAAAGATGCGAGCAGAACAAGGGCTATTGAAATTTTTCCATATTTTTCATCTCAATTGTCAAAAAAGAAAGATAATAACAAGGCAGATGCTATTCTTATAGCTAGTTTTTTCTACGAAACTTATCAAAAAGAAGAATAATCAATTTAAATTTAAAGACAAAATCATGACACATTTACGTGTGATGAGTAAGCATGGAAGCAGATATAGCAGCAAAAGCAGTTGAATTAGGAACAAACACAGATTTTTCATTATTCAGTTTATTTTTTAGAGCAGACATAATTGTTAAGTCTGTAATGATCATATTAATATTGTGCTCAATATATTCATGGGCTGTAATTATTGAAAAGTTTCGTTTATTCAAAAAAATAACTAAATCTTCAGAAGAATTTGAGGAAAAATTTTGGAATTCTAAATCTGCTGAAACTTTTTACAATAGTTTACCTAGTAAACTAGAGGATCCAATGTCAATTGTGTTTCAAGATGCAATGGAAGGATTGCTTAAAAAAAAATCAAGAACCAATATTAGTGAAAGAATGAGTGCATCTTTAGAAGCTGGAATTGAAAAACAAATGACAAAAATTGAAAAAGGTTTTACTTTTTTGGCAACAGTAGGTTCAACAGCACCATTTATTGGATTGTTTGGAACTGTTTGGGGAATTATGAATTCTTTTCAGTCTATAGCTATTTCAAGAAACACAAGTCTTGCGATAGTTGCGCCTGGAATAGCCGAAGCTTTATTTGCAACTGCACTTGGTCTTTTGGCTGCTATACCAGCAGTAGTTGCCTACAACAAATTCAATAATGACGCAAAAAAATATTCTGAAAAATTAGAAAACTTCTCTAAAAGATTTTTAACAATCATTTAACAAATGGCTTTCAAATTTAATCGCTCATCAAAAGAACCTATGAGTGAAATAAATGTTACTCCATTCGTAGATGTTATGTTGGTATTATTAATTATATTTATGGTAACAGCACCATTGTTAACGGTTGGCGTTCAAGTTGATTTACCAGAAAGTTCGGCAGACTCTTTACCTGAAGAAACAGAACCTTTAACACTGTCAATTAACGCAAAAGGTGAAATTTTTATTCAAGAGGCAAAAGTTGAATACGATAATATTATTGCAAAAGTTTTAGCAGTTTCAAAAAATAGAACTGATACCAGAATTTATGTTAGAGGTGATAAAACTATAAATTATGGAAGAGTTTTAGAAATTATGGGATTACTATCAGGATCTGGTTTTACTAAAGTAGCATTGATTTCAGAACCGTATAAGCAAAGGTAATTAAAGTGAATAGAAGTTTAATTATTTCTTCTGTTTTGCATGTTTTGTTAATTTTCATTACAGCCATGAGCTTACCTTTTTTGGCAAAGAAACCACTTGATATTCCACCAATAGTATCAGTTGAGTTAATTCAAATAGCAGAAAAAACTAATATTCCTTTTGCACCTAAGGCTAAAAAAATAATTGAGAAAGTAAAAGAGAAAGAAAAAAAACTTGTTTCTGAACAAGCTCCACCAAAAAAGGTAGAAAAAACGAAAACAAAAACTGTTCTGGCTCCTGATCAAAATAATAAAAAAATAGAGAATGAAAAACCTGAAGCAGTTCCACTTCCAGATAAAACTTTAAAAAAGGTTGAAACAAAAGAGGAAAAAAAACAAAATCCTGAAAAAGTAGATGATGAAGTTAAACAAGTATCAGAATTTGAAAAAAAAGATTTGTTTGATCCAAATAATATTGCTGCTTTAATTGATAAATCAAAAGAAGAGAGTGCTGAAGTTTTAAAAACAAATGACGATATTACTCAAGATCAAGAAAGAAATGTAGAAAACACAGGTCTTACTCTAAGCGAAGAGGATGCTCTTAAGGCACAAATATTTGGTTGTTGGAGTATTCCATTAGGATTACCATACAATGAAAATTTATTAGTAAGAATAAAATTAAAATTAAAACCTGATGGAACAGTATCAAAAACAGAAATTTTGGACCATGCAAGAATGAATAAACCAGGCCAAGGTTTTTACAAGGTTTTAGCAGAAAGCGCTTTGAGAGCTGTCAAGTTATGCCAACCATTAAGAGTTCCAACAACTGGATATGAAAGATGGAAAGAATTGCAGTTAAATTTTGATGCAAGAGAGATGTTAGAGGGGTAGTATATTTAAATGACAAAAAAAATTTTGATTTTATTTTTTATATTGATACCAATCAATGCAAATGCTTTAATAGAAGTTGATATAACTAGGGGAAATTTAAATCCACTTCCATTAGCAGTTTCCCCCCTGTCAATTGATGAAGAGTCTAGAAAAGGTTTTGAAAAAATACTTAAAAAAGAAAATATTGGTTCTGAAATATCCAATATTGTTGAGAACAATTTGAGGACCTCAGGATTATTTAACCCTCTTGATAAAAAGGCTTTTTTACAAGCTCCCGATATTGCAAATTTAAAACCAAGATTTGAAGATTGGAATTTAATTAAAGCTCAAGCACTAATTACTGGCAAAGTGAATTTTGTTGATGATAAATTAAGAGTTGAGTTTCGATTATGGGATGTTTTAGCCGCTAAAGAAATGATGGCTTTAGCTTTTACCACAGTACCTAACAATTGGAGAAGAGTAGGGCACATTATTTCTGATAAAGTTTACGAAAGGCTGACAGGAGAAAAAGGTTATTTTGATACAAGAATAATTTATGTCTCTGAAGAAGGACCAAAAACACAAAGAATAAAAAAATTAGCAATCATGGATCAAGACGGAGCTAATAATAAATTTTTGACATTAGGGAACGAGTTAGTTTTAACACCACGATTTAACCCTGCAAGTCAAATGGTAACATATTTGTCTTACTTTAAAAATATGCCAAGGGTTTATTTATTAGATATAGAAACCGGTACACAAGAGGTAGTTGGAGATTTTCCTGGAATGACATTTGCACCACGTTTTTCACCTGACGGAAAAAAAATAATTATGAGTTTTGCTAAAGACGGAAAGTCAGATATTTACACTATGGATTTAGAAAATAGAATTGTTGAAAAAATTACCAATCATCCATCAATTGATACCTCCCCATCTTATTCTCCTGATGGAAAATATATTACATTTAATTCTGACAGAAGTGGTTATCAGCAAATTTATGTGATGAAGAATGATGGAAGTGATGTAAAAAGAATTTCTTTTGGTAACGGTTTATATGGAACACCTGTATGGTCTCCTAGAGGAGATTTAATTGCATTTACAAAATTACATAAAGGTAAATTTTATATAGGTGTCATGAGGACTGATGGTAGTGGTGAAAGATTGTTGACTGAAAATTATTATCAAGAGGCGCCATCTTGGTCTCCAAATGGAAGGGTACTAATATTTTATAGAGAGACAAAAACTAACTCCAAAGGAGAAGGTTTTTCAGCAAAATTGTGGTCTATAGATTTAACGGGTTATAATGAGCGGCAAATAAAGACACCTACAGATGCTTCGGACCCATCATGGTCATCTTTATTAAGTAATTGAAGATTAATTTTTGTTAATTTCTTGATTTTTAGACTTGAAACCTCTATTTAGTTGTGAAAAAGTTAAGAAATTGAAATTAGCAGCAAGGAGCAATTTAATGAGATTAAACAAAATTTTGAAAAACACACTTTTAGTATTAACAGCTTGCCTAGTGCTATCTGCATGTGCAACTAAAAAAGAAGTGGCTACAGACATTCAAGGTCAAATGCAAGGTGATGTTTACACAGGAACAGACACAGTTGAATATTTAGCTGAAGGAGTTCCAGACAGAGTTTTCTTTGCAACAAATGAGTCGATATTAACAACTGCATCAAGAGAAACTTTAAGAGCTCAAGCAGCTTGGTTAAGAAAGAATCCAACTATAAATGTAGTTCTTGAAGGTCATGCTGACGAAAGAGGAACAAGAGAATATAACTTGGCTCTTGGTGAAAGAAGAGCAAATGCAGCTAAAGATTATTTAATGACTTATGGAATATCTTCTGACAGAATTACAGTATTAAGTTATGGTAAAGAGAGACCAGTTGACTCTGGTTCAAACCCATTAGCTTGGTCAAAAAACAGAAGATCAGTAACTGTTAAAGCAAATTAATTATTTAAAATTTAAGACCCTAAAACCTTTATTGGATTTAGGGTCTTTTTTTTGCCATTTTTATAATCATAAATCTAATTTAAATGATGCTCATATTTAAATTAGTAATTTTAAAATTATTTCTAATCTTAAATTTGGTTTTTATTAATATTTCTTTTGCAGATAACCATAATATTTATGAAACATTAGAGATAATAAAAAATGATCTTAAAACTCTTGAAAGAGCAGTTTATTCTGGATCTATAGAAGTGAAAGCTAACACCAATGATAGTTCAGTTTCAGATTTGGACCAAAATTCAGAAGATGTTTTAACTAGACATCTATTAAAATTATCTGAGGTTGAGGATCAGTTTAGAGAGCTCACTAATAAATTTGAAGAAATAAATTTTAAGTTGGATAAATTATCTACCCGTGTTTCAAAAATACAAGCAGATAACCAAATAAGATTCCAAGATATTGAGACCAACATTAGCTCTGGAAATATAAGTAGCGTAGAAAATCAATTAAGCTCAAAACCAAAAACAGATGAGCAAAAAGTTTTACCTGGAAGTTCGCAACCTCAAGATTTAGGAACAATTTCATATAAGGATACAGAAACAAATGAAACTTCACAACAAATTCAATCTGTTGATACTACAGCTTCAATTGTGACTGAAAATTTTCAGTCTGAAGAAAAAATACTTCCTCAAGACTTAAATGCAGAGGAGCAATATGAATTTGCAACCAGTTTTTTAAAAGTTGGTGACTACAGCACGGCGGAAAGAGCTTTTAGAGAATTTGTTCTATCTAACTCTGATCATGAGTTAGCTGGTAGCGCACAATATTGGTACGCAGAAACATTCAGAATTAGACAATTATATACTGATGCAGCATCTGCTTATTTAGAGGGTTACCAAAAATATCCTAAAGGAAAAAAAGCTCCAATTAATCTATTAAAACTTGGAGTATCAATGGTTCAAATTGGTGAAAAGGACCAAGGATGTAAAATGATAAATGGTGTAGAATTGCAATATCCCAATGCAAATCAGTCTGTAATACAAAAAGCAAAATATGAGTCCAAAAAATTTGAATGCGTCAAACAAGACTCATAAGTTTTTATTAAATCAATTAAAAGATAAACAAACTTCTAAAATTTATAAAAAATTTGAAAAAAATCTTGATTTAAAAGAGGATTTCATAGTTGCAGTTTCTGGTGGACCAGACAGTCTAGCTTTATGTTTTTTATCAAAAATTTATTCGATTAAAAAACATATAAAAGTAAAATATTTTCATGTCGATCATAAACTTAGAAATAATTCAACAAAAGAAGCAAAATTTGTAAAATTAATTCTAAAAAAATTGTCTACTAATCTTGAGATTTTAACCTGGATTGGAAAAAAACCAAAAAGTAACATTCAATCAATCGCAAGAAACAAAAGATATGCACTCATGATTGACAAAGCAAAAAAATTAAAAATAAAAAATATTTTATTAGGTCATCATAAAGATGATTTAATAGAGAATTTTTTTATTAGAATTTTGAGAGGTAGCGGTTTAAATGGCATGGTGTCATTTGATCAAAAAACTAATCTACAAAATATTAATTTGATTAGACCTTTGTTAAAATTTTCTAAACAAAATTTAGAATATATTACAAAAAAGGTTTTTAAAAAAAATGTTGAAGATCCCTCGAATAAAAATGATAAATTTAAAAGAGTAAAAATTAGAAATTTTATAAAGTACTTGGAACTAGAGGGATTGGATAACGATAAATTTAATTTAACAATTAAAAATTTAAGATTTGCTAATGAGTCAATTAAATACTTTGTAGAAAAAAATTTAAAAGATAATTCAACAATTTCAAATATTAATAAGTTTGTTATTTTAAATAAAAATTTTTTTCTTCAGCCGGAAGAAGTGGTTTTTAGGTCTCTCACAGAAGTGCTAAAAGGTGTTGGTAAAAAATATTACCCAGCAAGAGGAAAAAAAATTGATAAATTAATTTATCAAATTAAAAATGATAGCTCTTTTAAGGTCACTTTAGGAAACTGTATAATAAAGAAGGTAAATAACTCAGTTATATTATCAAAAGAGCGTTAAAGTTGATGAAATAACTGATATTTTGTCACTTGTTAATTTAATAATAATTCTTATTTTAAAGCTATGAATTTAAAAAATCTTGCAATGTGGGGAATAATAGTTTTCTTAACTATAGGTCTTTATAACATGTTTAAAAATCCACAGTCTAATGTTAGAAGTGGAAATCAAATAATATTTTCAGATTTTTTAAATTCAGTTGAGGACGGTGAAGTTCTAAAAGTTGAGATTCAGGGAAATAACATCAAAGGTACTTATTCGAATGGAAATTCTTTTTCAACTTATGCTCCTAATGATCCAAATCTTATAGAAAAACTATCAGAGAAAGGTGTGAGTATTTCAGCAGCACCTTTAGATGAAAAAATGCCTTCATTGTTTGGTGTGCTCTTATCATGGTTTCCCATGTTATTACTGATTGCAGTATGGATTTTCTTCATGAGACAAATGCAGGGTGGCAAAGGTGGAGCGATGGGATTTGGAAAATCAAAAGCTAAAATGATGAATGAATTAAAAGGTAAGGTTACTTTTAATGATGTTGCTGGTGTAGAGGAAGCTAAAGAAGAAGTAGAAGAAATGGTAGAATTCTTAAAAGATCCAAAAAAATTTAGTAGGTTGGGTGGTAAAATTCCAAGAGGAGCTTTACTTGTTGGTCCTCCAGGAACTGGTAAAACTTTATTAGCTAGAGCTATTGCAGGTGAAGCAGGTGTTCCGTTTTTCACTATTTCAGGTTCTGATTTTGTTGAGATGTTCGTTGGAGTAGGTGCATCTAGAGTAAGAGACATGTTTGAACAAGGTAAAAAAAATTCTCCATGTATTATTTTTATAGATGAGATAGATGCTGTTGGAAGAAGTAGAGGGGCAGGTCTAGGAGGTGGAAATGATGAGAGAGAACAAACCTTAAACCAGTTATTAGTTGAAATGGATGGTTTTGATACAAATGAAGGTGTCATAATTATAGCTGCAACAAACAGACCAGATGTGCTCGATCCAGCTTTATTAAGACCAGGAAGGTTTGATAGACAGGTAGTGGTTTCAAACCCAGATATTATTGGAAGAGAAAAAATTTTAAAAGTTCATGTAAAAAAAATAAAAATGTCGCCAGACGTTAATTTAAGAACAATTGCAAGAGGCACGCCAGGATTTTCAGGAGCTGATCTTGCAAATATAGTTAACGAAGCAGCTTTGTTAGCTGCGAGAAAAAATAAGAGAATAGTCACATTACTAGAATTTGAGGAAGCAAAAGATAAAGTTATGATGGGTGCTGAAAGACGTTCAATGGTCATGACAGAAGATGAGAAAAAACTTACTGCATACCATGAAGGTGGACATGCTCTAGTGTCGTTTAATATGCCAAGTTATGATCCTATTCATAAAGCTACTATTATACCAAGAGGCAGAGCTCTTGGAATGGTAATGAACTTACCTGAAAGAGACAAACACGGTTACTCAATAAAATATCTAAAAGCGAGATTAGCTGTTTGTTTTGGAGGAAGAGTGGCTGAAGAATTAATTTTTGGAAAAGATAATATATCTACAGGAGCAGGTGGAGGAAATGGTTCTGACATTAACCAGGCTACACAGTTAGCAAGAGCAATGGTAACAAAATATGGTATGAGTGAAGAAATGGGTCCAGTTGAATATGGGGAAAACCAAGAAGAAGTGTTTTTGGGAAGATCAGTTACTCAAACTCAATCGGTATCAGAGGAAGTTGCTCAGAAAATTGATAAAGAAATAAGGAAGCTTGTAGATGAAGGATATAATAAAGCTAAAGAAATCTTAACAGAAAAAATAGACGATCTACATAAAATTGCAAAAGCTCTAATAACTTATGAGACTTTAACTGGTGAAGAAATAGAGAATATAATTAATAAAAATTTATACCCTAAAGATAAAATTTTAGATAATCCAGAATCAAAAGATGATCAAGACTCAGCTTTGGGCGCGATGGGTTTGAAACCAAAAATTGTTCATTAATAAATAATGCAAAGATATTACACAAGAGCGTGTAATTTCTACTTCGGCAAACAATCAAAAATTTTAGTAAATAAAAAACAATCTATCCCTTTACATCAGATTAAAGAAATATCTTTTGACCATGTTGAGATAATTACAAGAACAAAAGTTAAAAAAATTTCAATAAATAAAATTAGAAATTTACCAAAAAAAATAAGAACAAAAATCAATTCAGATTTAAAAAAAATTAGGTCAAAAAAATTAAATTTTTCAAATTTAAATTTTAAAAAAATTCCAAATATATTGGGTGTTTTAAATTTAACTCCTGATAGTTTTTCCGATGGAGGAAAATTTAACAAAAAAAATAAAGGTGTTAGTCATGCTATTAATTTATATAAAACTGGTGCTTCGTTAGTAGATGTTGGTGGAGAGTCTACAAGACCAGGATCAAAGGAAGTAAATGAAAATCGAGAATGGTACAGAATTAATAAGACATTAAAATTAATTGTAAAAAAAATACCAATATCTCTAGACACAAGAAAATCTGCAATTATGGAAAATGGTATTAGAATGGGGGTTAAACTTATTAATGATGTTTCGGGATTAAGCCATGATCCAAAAACAATAAATGTTTTAAAAAAGTATAAAATTCCATTTGTAATACAGCACTCAGTTGGGACACCAGAAAACATGCAAAAGAATCCAATATATAAAAATGAATTATTAGATATATATGATTATTTTGAAGATAAGATTAAGTTATTAAGGTCCAAAGGTATTAAACACAATAATATAATTTTAGATCCTGGAATTGGATTTGGAAAAAATTTGAAACATAATATGAATCTTATAAGAGGTGTTTCTATTTTTCATTCATTAGGTTTTCCTATACTAGTAGGGAATTCAAGAAAAAGATTTATTAAAGATATATCAAAAAAAAATGATAGCGAAACAAGGATCGGTGGAACTATGGCTTCTTCCATTTATTTAATGATGCAAGGAATTCAGATTTTAAGAATTCATGATGTTAATGAAGTTATGCAAGGTATTAAAGTTTTTAATCAGATAATCAAAAATTAATGGCAAAAAAATATTTTGGAACAGATGGAATAAGAGGAGCAGTTAATAGCAAATATATAAATGGAGATATGTTCTTTAAATTTGGACTTGCTAGTGGAACATACTTTAAATCTCAAAAAAAAAGAAAACAAACAGCAATAATTGCAAAAGATACAAGATTGTCTGGATATACACTTGAACCAGCTCTTGTTTCAGGTTTGGCTTCAGCTGGTATGCATGTTTATACCCTAGGACCGTTACCAACTAATGGGTTGGCTATGCTAACAAAAGAGATGAAAGCTAATATGGGTATAATGATCACTGCTTCTCACAATCCACATTTTGACAACGGTTTAAAATTGTTTGGTCCTGATGGAATGAAATTATCAGATAAAATAGAAAAAAAAATTGAGGGACTTATAGACAAGAAAATCTCAAAAAACCTTTCGCATTCTGAAAAATTAGGAAGAGTTAAAAGATTAGAAACAGGTACTAAAAAATATATTAAAATATTAAAAAAAAATTTCACTAAAGAGTTCAATTTAAGAGGACTAAGAATAGTTATTGATTGTGCAAATGGTGCTGGTTATAAGGCAGGTCCTGAATTATTGAAATCATTAGGAGCTAAAGTCATAGCAATAGGAATTAAACCAAATGGTTTAAACATTAATAAAAAATGTGGATCAACTTTTCCAAGAAACATTAGATCTGCTGTAAAAAAATATAAAGCACATATTGGAATATCTTTAGATGGGGATGCTGATAGAATTATAATGTGTGATGAAAAAAGCAATATAATTGATGGAGATCAAATTATAGCTGCTTTAGCTACAAGATGGAAAAATAAAAAAATGTTAAAAGGAGGAGTTGTTGGAACATTAATGTCAAATTATGGTTTAGAAAAATATTTTAAATCTAAAGGAATAAAATTTTTGAGGGCAAATGTTGGAGATAGATATGTTAAAGAAAAAATGCAAAAATATAAATTTAATTTAGGTGGTGAACAATCGGGACATATTATTTTAGGTAAATTTGCAACTACAGGAGATGGTTTGTTAGTAGCTTTAGAAGCTCTTTTTGCTTTAAGAAAAGGAAAAAAGGCAAGTGAATTTTTTGAACAATTTAAGAAAACACCTCAACTTTTAGAAAATATCGAGGTAAAAGATAAAAATATTATTAACAAACCAGAAATAAAAAAAATTATAAAAAATGTAGATAAATTAATTAAAGGTAATGGAAGAATTTTAGTAAGAAAATCAGGTACAGAGTCCAAAATAAGAGTAATGGGAGAAAGTGAAAACAAAGCTCTTCTATATAAATGTGTAAACATGATTACGAAAAAAATTAAATAAATTGAAACCTAATTCTAAAATTTTAATTATTGCAGGATCTGACTCATCTGGTGGAGCAGGTATTCAAGCTGATATAAAAACTATCACTGCTCTTGGTTCTTATGCAATGACAGCAGTAACTGCAATTACATCACAAAATACTACAGGTGTAAAATCAATTGTTGGGATAAATCCAAAAGAAATTTTTAATCAAATTATTTATAGTTGTAAAGATATAAGACCTGATGCAATAAAAATTGGTATGCTGCATTCTTCAGAGGTTATTAGAATGGTACTAAAAGCTTTGGATGTAATTAAAGTTAAAAAAATAATATTAGACCCAGTAATGGTTGCTAAAGGAGGGGCTAAACTGATAGATAGTAAAGCTATTCAATTTTTAAAATTAAAACTAATCAAAAAAGTAACACTTATAACTCCAAATATTCCTGAGGCAGAAATTTTAACTAAGACAAAAATTATAACAAAAGAGGATATGATTTTTGCCGCTAATAAACTTATAGGTTTAGGAGCTAAAAATGTACTTATTAAAGGTGGTCATTTAAAACATAAAAATGTATTAGATATTTTAATAAACACAAAAGATCTAAAGATCTTCAAAAGCGAGCGTCACAAAACTAAGAATACTCATGGTACAGGTTGTACTTTATCTAGCTCTATTACAACTTTTTTATCATGTGGAAAAACAGTAAAGAAATCTTGTGAGCTTGGAATTAAGTATGTAAATTCTGCAATAAAATCAAACCCCAAATATGGAAAAGGTAATGGCCCAATTAACCATCTCACTTCCTTAAAAGTAAACAGAAAATTTAAATAATGAAAAATATAGTCGTTGTTGGATCTCAATGGGGTGACGAAGGTAAGGGAAAAATTGTTGATTGGTTATCTGAACAGGCTGATGTAGTAATAAGATTCCAAGGAGGTCACAATGCTGGCCATACGTTAGTAATTGATGGTGTTACATATAAATTGAGACTACTGCCATCTGGAATAGTTAGAAAAGGTAAAATATCAATTATTGGTAATGGAGTTGTAGTAGATCCATGGGCTTTATTAGAGGAAATAGAAGAAATAAAATCTAAAGGCGTAGAAGTAAATGTAAATAATTTTATTATTTCTGAGTCTGCAAATTTAATTTTGCCTTTTCATAGAGAAATGGATGAGATTAGAGAGGATGCAGCAGGAAAAAGCAAAATAGGAACTACAAGACGTGGAATTGGACCTGCATACGAAGATAAAGTTGGAAGAAGATCTATAAGAATTATGGATCTAAGATCTGAAAAAAATTTAGATCAAAGACTCGACTCCGTGTTAGTTCATCATAATGCAATTAGAAAAGGTCTAGGAAAAAAAATTTTTGAAAAAGATCAACTTAAATCTGATTTGCTTAAAATAGCACCAAAAATATTAGAATTTTCTCAGCCAGTTTGGCTAAAGATTGATCAATTTAAAAAACAAAAAAAGAGAATTTTATTCGAAGGAGCCCAAGGTATTTTACTTGATGTAGATCATGGAACTTATCCTTTTGTAACTTCATCTAATACTGTTGCCTCAAGCGCAGCTACAGGAAGTGGTTGTGGCCCTAATTCGATTAATTATGTCCTTGGAATTACAAAAGCTTATACAACAAGAGTTGGAGAAGGTCCTTTTCCTACAGAATTAAAAGATGATGTTGGTGAACTTTTAGGAACACGCGGTAAAGAATTCGGAACTGTTACAAGCAGAAAAAGAAGATGTGGATGGTTTGATGGTGTTTTAGTTAGGCAAGCCATTAAAGTTTCAGGAATTGATGGTATCGCTTTAACCAAATTAGATGTACTCGATGAATTAGATGAAATTAAAATGTGTGTTGCTTATGAGCTTGATGGTAAAAGATTAGATTATTTACCTGCTGCTGTAGAAGATCAAATAAAAATAAAACCAATTTATGAAACTTTTCTAGGTTGGAAAGCTTCTACAAGTGGAATTAAAAATCTAGACTCATTACCCGAAAATGCAAAAAAATATATTTTTGCGGTAGAAGATTTTATTGGTGCAAAAGTATCAAGTATCTCAACTAGTCCAGAGAGAGATGATACTATTTTAATTGAAAACCCTTTTGAAGTTTAGTTTGCGGGTAAAAGATTTTTTGATTTAGCTAATAGAAGCATGTGCTTTTGGAGTTTTTCAAATGCTTTATTTTCAATTTGTCTAACTCTTTCTCTGCTAATTTTATATTTTTTACTTAAATCCTCTAGTGTAGTTGGGTCATCATTTAGTCTTCTAGAGTATAAAATTTCTCTTTCTCTATCGTTAAGAACTTTAATAGAGTCTTTTAATAAATCTTTTCTTTGCTCCATTTCCTCGTGGTGAGCATATTTTAAATCATGATCAAGTTCTTTATCAACCAACCAGTCTTGCCATTCATCGCCATCTTCTCCAACTTGAGCATTTAGCGAGAACTCCTTTCCAGAAAGTCTTCTATTCATTGAAACGACTTCTTCTTTACTTACATCGAGCTTATTAGCTATATGATCAACGTGTTCATCTCTTAAGTCACCCTCAGTTTCTGGAGAAATTTGATTTTTAATTTTCTTTAAATTAAAGAATAATTTTTTTTGAGCAGTAGTAGTTCCAATTTTGACAAGACTCCAAGATCTTAAAATGTATTCTTGAATAGAAGCCTTAATCCACCACATTGCATAAGTTGCCAATCTAAAACCTTTTTCTGGTTCAAATTTCTTAACAGCTTGCATAAGACCTACATTTCCCTCTGAAATCATTTCATTAATAGGCAAACCATATCCTTTGTAGCCCATAGCAATCTTTGCAACCAATCTTAAGTGACTAGTAACTAGTTTTTCTGCAGCTTTAATATTACCAGTTGTTTTCCAGTTTTTTGCTAGCATATATTCTTCCTCTGCAGCTAACATCGGAAATTTTTTAATCTGCTCTAAATATGCAGATAGTCCACCTTCATTAGAAAGGGTTGGCAGATTGTTACTTATTGTTGTGCTCATAGAAGTGTTTATTTAATTAATTATACCTAATTTTCAATAACTTATTCTTCAGTGTTTCTAAGCATTTTTAGAATATTATTTAGATCTTGTGGCAAAAGTGAGGAAAAAATCATCTCTTTCTTGGTTCGTGGATGTATAAATCCTAAAGTTTTTGCATGCAGAAATTGTCTATTTAATTTAGTAATTAAATTTTGGATATCTAAATCAATATTTTTTAATTTTTTATATTTTTTTTTATATTTATCATCTCCAACTAGGCTATTACCTTTATAATTCATATGAACTCTTATCTGATGTGTTCTTCCTGTTTCTAATTTACATTCAACTAAACTTAAGGTTGGCGTTTTCTGATTTTCAAAAATTTCAAGTGTTTTATAATTTGTTATAGCTTTCTTACCTTTAGAACTACTAACTTCCATAAGTTGTCTATTTTTTGAACTACGAGTTATAAATGTCTCAATTCTTCCTGAGGAGGGTCTTAATTTTCCCCATATTAAAAGTTGGTACTCTCTTATAATTGTGTGATCACTAAATTGTTTTGATAAATTTTCATGAGTTTCATTGTTTTTTGCAATTACAACCAAACCAGATGTGTTTTTATCAATTCTATGAACAATACCAGGTCTTAACTCGTCACCTATATTTGATAAAGAATCCTTGTCATAATGCATCAATGCATTAACAATTGTCTTATCATAATTTCCAGCTCCTGGATGCATGATTATTCCAGCAGGTTTATTAATTACTAATAGATCATCATCTTCGTATATTATTTCTAATTTAAATTCGTAAGGTTTAAGGGATGCTATTTCAGGCTCTGGAATCTTAAGATTTATAGTATCACCAATTGAGACTTTTTTTGATGGACTTTTAATTATTTCATTATTTAGTGTTAACTTTTCTTTTAAAATTAAATTTTTAATCCTAGTTCTACTAATTAATTCCTCTCTTTTGTTAATTAAAACATCAACCCTTAAATTCTTCTCATTCTCTTTGACTATAAAATTAATGTTTTTTTCCATAAAATATAATATTAATACTATATGCGCTTGTAGCTCAACTGGATAGAGCGCCTGACTTCGGATCAGGAGGTTCTGGGTTCGACTCCTAGCAGGCGCACCAATTTATTCTCCCATGTTTATCAAAGTTCCTTTTTCTCTTGCTTTATCGAAAGAGTAATAAAATACGGATATTGATAAAATTAAATAAAACCCATTAAGATAGACTGCATTTATTATATTTTCATAATTGACTGTCCCATTAACTAAAATATTTCTAGTCTCCTCAAAAATATATACTAATGGCAATGCGAATGCGATTGATTGGAAGATTCCTGGCAGTGTTTCAACTGGGTAGTATATACAGCCAAAAGGTGCTAACAAAAACATGGTAGACCATGCAATATTTTCAAAAGATGGACCAAATCTTAATAATCCTGCTGACACAAGTAGACCAAGCGTAATTCCAAATAAATATAAACTTAAGAAAAGAAAAGCCAAAGGAAGACCAAGTTTTAACAATGAAATTCCAAATAATGGAGAGGTTAACAATATTGCTGGTATTAAACCAATTAAAGCTCTAATTAAAGCTGTTAAAACTAAAGAGATAATTATTTCACTAATTTTCATAGGAGCAATAAATAGGTTTGTAAAGTTTCTGCTCCAAATTTCCTCCAAAAATAACATATTAAAGCCAATACTGGTTCTAAATAAAAAATCATAAAGAATTGCACATGAAAGAATAACTCCTACCGCACCACTGTAGTAAGTGCTATGAGCTGCAAAAAAATTAGAAATAAATCCCCAGAGAGTAATTTGAATTGAAGGCCAATAAATTAAGTCTAATATTCTTGGAAATGATCTAGTTATTAAATAAAAGTGTCTTAAAAAAAGACCATAAATTCTCATTAAATTCATTTTTATTTTCTCGCAATTTCTAAAAATACTTCTTCTAAATTTCTTCTTCCATACTTTGTTATTAACTCTTCAGGAGTTCCTCTATCCACTATTAAACCATCTTTCATCATTAAAACAGAACTACATAATCTTTTTACTTCTTCCATATTATGAGAGGCAAGCAAAACTGATATTTTTTTTTCCTTTTTGTATTCTTCTAAAAACGATCTTACAAAATCACCAGTTTCAGGATCTAACGAAGCAGTGGGTTCATCTAACAAAAGTACCGTTGGATCATTTATTAAAGCTTTAGCAAGACTTACCCTGTTTTTTTGTCCAGAGGAAAGTTCTCCTGTAATTTTGTTTAAAAGGTCTTTTAATCTAAGTTTATCTGCAAGGTGATCTATTCGGTCATTTAAATTTTGAATATTATATAATTTTCCATAAACAATTAAATTTTGTTTAACTTTAAGTTTTTTAGGTAATTCAATATATGGTGAAATAAAATTCATTTTGTGAAGAAGTGAGATTTTGTTTTTTTCAATATTTTCTCCGTTGATTAAAACCTCACCACTACTTGGTTTTAATAATCCTAAAATCATTCCAATAGTCGTAGTTTTTCCACATCCATTAGGTCCCAATAAACCAACCATTTCATTTTCGTTAATTTTAAAATTTATATTAGTTACAGCTACTTTATCTTTATATTTTTTTGATAGATTTATTACTTCAATAGAATTTATCATCAATATTTAGAGGCTCTCTTTAATCTATCATTAATTGTTTTGCCAAGACCTTTGTTTGGTATCTTTTCGACTGCAATCTTTTTAAAACCATCGTTTTTAATTTTTCTTAAAGTTGAATATAAATTCTTTGCAGCTTCATCTATATTTTTCATTTTAGATAAATAATAATAGTTTTTTAATTTTGATTTTCTTTTTTTAATTAATAAATAAGCCTCATCTTTTTTTGGTTTTGCAACATTGACTCTTAAAGGTATCCCAGGTGAGTAATGTAACGGAAATAAACCAGGTGATAATTTTTTTTTTGAATTTGTCTTAATTAATAATTTTTTTTTTAAAACATTTTCGATTTTTTTAGTATCTAGGCCTCCATATCTTAAAAGTGAGGGCTTTTCTAAAAGATTAAGTATTGTGGACTCAACTCCAATTTTACTTTTTCCTCCATTTAAAATATATTTTATTTTTGAACCAAATTCTTCTTTTACATCAGATGTTTTAACTGAACTTAATCGTGAGGATATATTTGCACTAGGTGCCGCTACTGGATAATCTAAATTTTTTAATAAATTTCTTAACAATTTATGTTTAGGGAAACGTACGGCAATACTTTTTTTATTATTAGTGACAAATTTTGATATTTTTGAGTTTTTTTTTAATTTGAGAACATAAGTTATCGGACCTGGAGAAAATTTTTTGTAAAGTTTTACTAAATTATCATTTATATCACAGTCTTCTTTAAGTCTTTGAATGTCGTAATAATGGACAATTAGAGGATTGTTTAATGGTCTTTTTTTAAGAGCAAATATTTTCTTAACCGCACTATTCGAATAAGCATTTGCAGCCAATCCATAAACAGTTTCTGTTGGTACCGCAACACAATGATTATTATCTAAATATTTTTTTGCTTTTTTGATATTTGATTGAATAGATTTCATGTATTAATAATTATTATTATATGAAAGATAAAATATTACCACTTGATTATGATCACTATTCAGTTGAGGAGCTTACAGAAAAAGCAAATAAGATTATAGAGTCTTTAGAGAAGGAAAATGATTTAAACAATTCAGTTGACAGTTATCAAGAACTTCTAAAATTAAATAATATTATTGAAAAGAAATTTCATAAACATTTTAAATCTATTGGGGAAGATACAAATAAAAAGATTAAAGAGATAACTAAAAAAAATGAAAAAACAGCTTAATAAAATAGCTAAGGATACAAATATATTTCTTAAAAAATATATTAATTCACAGAAATATTCTCAGCTAATGTCACCCATGAAGTATGGTTTGTTTCCAGGCGGAAAAAAAATAAGATCTAAAATCTTAATCGACTTAGGGTCATTATTTTCAATAGATTATAAAACATTGATAATAGTTGGGTCAGCCGTTGAATGTATTCATGCTTATTCTCTTATTCATGATGATCTACCCTGCATGGATGATGATGATATAAGAAGAGGAAAACCTTCAGCTCACATTAAATTTGGTGAGTCAACAGCAGTTCTAGCAGGAAATTCATTACTGACTTTAGCTTTTGAAATTTTATCAAGTCCTAAATTGAAATTAAATGAAAAGATAAAGATAAACCTAATCAAAAAATTATCAGAATGTTCAGGACATTTAGGAATAGCTGGTGGGCAATATTTAGATTTAAGTTATGAGAGAAAGAAAATATCAAGGAATAAAATATTAGAAATGGAAATAAAAAAAACTGGAATGTTATTTAGTTTTTGTTGTGCAGCTCCAGCAATAATTAAGAAAAAAACAATCCAAGAAATTAAATTTTTTGAAAATATTGGATCGAAAATTGGTTTATTATTCCAAATAGCTGATGATTTAATTGATCTGAAAAGTAATTCTAAGGAAGCTGGGAAAAAAACAGGAAAAGATCAAAAAAAAGGCAAGGCAACACTTATAAATTTAATAGGCTATGATGACTCACTTAAGTATTGTGATAAGATAACAAAAGATATTAATAAAAATTTAAGAAAATATGGTTCAAGATCTGAAAAAATAAATGAAACATTAGGCTATATATTGAATAGAAAAAAATGAAAAAAAATTATCAATTTTTAAATAATATCAACTTTCCATCTGATTTAAGAAAAGTTTCTGAAAATAATTTACAAAAAGTAGCAGATGAGGTGAGGGAGGAAATGATAAGTGCTGTTTCAGAAACTGGAGGTCACCTTGGTGCTGGTTTGGGAGTGGTTGAATTGACAGTCGCACTTCATTATGTTTTTGATACACCAAATGATAAATTAATATGGGACGTTGGTCATCAATCTTACCCACATAAAATTTTAACTGGAAGAAAAGATAAGATTAGAACTTTACGACAGGGTGATGGTTTATCAGGTTTTACAAAAAGATCTGAAAGTGAGTATGATCCATTTGGAGCAGCTCATAGTTCAACATCTATTTCATCAGCATTAGGAATTGCTGAGGCAAATAAATTAGAAAATAAGTCTTCCAATGTAATAGCTGTCATAGGTGATGGAGCAATTAGTGCAGGTATGGCTTACGAAGCTATGAATAATGCTGGAGCATCTAAGACAAAAATGATTGTTATTTTAAATGATAACGACATGTCAATTGCAAAACCAGTTGGAGCAATGAGAACTTACTTAGCAAAATTATTTACGGGTAAAATATATTTTAGTCTTAGAGAAACTTTAAAATTAATTACATCTGCATTTTCAAAAAGATTTAGTGCAAAAGCAGGAAAAGCAGAGGATTTTTTCCGTTCAGCAGTTACTGGAGGTACATTATTTAGTTCACTTGGTTTTTATTATGCAGGTCCTATAGATGGTCATGATTTATCAAGCCTGGTGCCAATTTTAAAAAATGCAAAAGAATTAAGACATGAGGGTCCTATAATGATTCATATCAAAACTCAAAAAGGAAAAGGTTATTCTTATGCAGAAAAAGCAAATGATCATTATCATGGAGTGTCAAAATTTAATGTTGAGACTGGCGAGCAAGTAAAGAGCAAATCAAACCTTCCAGCTTATACAAAAGTATTTGCAAACACGTTAGTTAAGCATGCTAAAAAAGATAGCAAAATAGTAGGAATAACAGCAGCGATGCCTGGAGGGACTGGCATGGATATTTTTGGCAAGGAGTTTCCAAATAGAATGTTTGATGTTGGAATAGCGGAACAACATGCTGTAACTTTTGCAGCCGGTCTAGCAACCGAGGGATACAAACCTTATGCTGCAATTTATTCTACATTTTTACAGAGAGCATATGATCAAGTTGTCCACGATGTTGCCATCCAAAGTTTACCAGTTAGATTTGCAATAGATAGAGCAGGATTAGTTGGTGCTGATGGATCAACACATGCTGGTTCATTTGATATAACTTACTTATCAACTTTACCAAACTTTGTAGTAATGGCAGCAAGTGATGAAGCTGAACTAGTTAAAATGATTAATACTTCAGTAGATATAAATGACAGACCTTCTGCAATTAGATATCCAAGAGGAACTGGAGTAGGTGTTGATCTCCCATCAATAGACGAAAAAATTGAAATTGGTAAAGGAAGAGTCGTTCAACAAGGGACACAAGTTTGTATTTTAAACCTCGGTACTCGACTTGAAGAGTGCAAGTTAGCTGTAGAGGAATTAAAAGCAAAAGGGGTTTCAACAACTTTAATAGACGCCAGATTTGCTAAGCCATTAGACGAAGAACTTATACTAAAATCTGCTAAGGAACATGAGCTTATGATAACTATTGAAGAGGGATCAATAGGTGGTTTTGGTTCTCATGTTAAAAATTTATTAGCTGAAAGAGGAGTATTTGATAAAGGTTTAAAATTTAGATCAATGACTTTACCAGATGAATTTATTGAACAAAATGACCCTAAAAAAATGTACGATAAAGCTGGATTAAACAGTTCTCAAATTTTTAAGAAAATTGCTGATATTTTGTTTCAAAAGGAAACAATAAGAGTTGTTAAAAACTAATTTAAGCTAACTACATTGGGCTTTATTCATTAAGTAGTGATCAAGCAAAACACAGTTCATCATAGCTTCACCAATTGGTACAGCTCTAATTCCAACACAAGGATCATGTCTACCTTTAACAGATATTGAAGTATTTTTACCAAATTTATTTATAGTTTTTCTACTAGTTAAAATTGACGATGTCGGTTTGACAGCAAAAGATGCAACAATTTCTTGGCCCGTAGAAATTCCACCAAGAATTCCACCCGCTTTATTTGAATTGAATTTTAATTTATTTCCTTTTGAGGAAATTTCATCTGAATTTTGTTCCCCACTTAATTGTGCTGAGTTCATTCCTGCACCAATATTTACACCTTTAACTGCATTAATACTCATTAGACCCGAAGCTATGTCAGTATCCAATTTTGAATAAATTGGAGCACCTAAACCAACTGGGATACCTCTCGCTCTTATTTCAATCACAGCTCCACATGAGGATCCTGATTTTCTTACACCAAGCAAATATTTTTCCCATAATTTAATCATTGATTTATCTGGACAAAAAAATGGATTTTTTGAAATTACTTTATCATTCCATTGATTTGTATCACATCCAAGAATTCCTAGCTGAGTTACTGCACCAATTACTTTAAATTTTTTACCTAATTTTTTTTGAAGTACAACTTTTGCTATTGCACCGGCCGCAACTCTTGCTGCAGTTTCTCTTGCGGAAGATCTGCCACCACCTCGATAGTCTCTAATTCCATATTTTTTAAAATAAGTAAAATCTGCATGACCTGGTCTGAACTTATCTTTAATATTACTATAATCTTTGGATCTCATATCCTTGTTGTAGATTATGAGAGAAATAGGTGTTCCTGTAGTTTTACCCTCAAATACTCCTGACAATATTTGAACTTTGTCATCCTCTTTTCTCTGAGTTGTAAATTTAGATTGTCCTGGTTTTCTTTTGTCTAATTCTATTTGAATATCTTGCTCTTTAAGATTTATATTTGGAGGACAACCATCAACAATACAGCCAATTGCAGGTCCATGAGACTCTCCCCAAGTTGTGAAACGAAATAGCTTTCCAAAAGTATTAAATGACATTATTTATATTATATAGATTATTTTGTTTAAATTATGAATCAAAAAAACTCTTTAGGTCTTAATAGTTGCTTTCTTGATATAGACGATCCAATTCATTTATTTCATGAATGGATGGAGGAAGCAAAGAGAACTGAGCCAAATGATCCAAACGCCGTTGCTTTGGCCACATCAGATAAAAACAACATTCCGTCAGTTAGAATGGTTTTACTTAAAGATTTCAACAAAGATGGATTTGTATTTTATACAAATTTAAATAGTCAAAAGGGAAATGAGTTAAAAGAAAATCCGTATGCTGCGATGTGTTTCCATTGGAAAAGTCTCCTAAGACAAATAAGAATTAATGGAAAGGTTTCATTAGTTTCTGATCAGGTTGCAGATGAATACTATTCATCTAGAGCGTATGAGAGTCGGATAGGAGCATGGGCTTCTAAGCAAAGTGAAGAATTAAATTCGCGAGAACAATTGTTAAAATCTATACAAAATTACAAAAAAAAATATAGTAACAAATTAGATGTACCAAGACCAAGTTACTGGTCTGGATGGGTTTTATCTCCAAATAGCATTGAATTTTGGTTAGATGGTGAGAACAGAATTCACGAGAGATTAAAATATAATAAAGATAAGTCCGGGAAGTGGATAAAGTCTTTATTAAGTCCTTAAAAATTTCTAGATAAACTAAATGATGTTAATCTTTTAAGAATATTTTTTTCTTCAGAGTCTTTAAATACACTTAAAGAATTCGAGGCTAAATTTATATAGTGCTGTGCTTTTTGATAGCATTCCTGAATTATTTTATACTTATTTATAAGAGCAATAATTTCATTAAAGTCATTTTTTGTTCTTAACTCTTTTTTAAATATATTTGATAAAATTTTCTTTTCATCATTTCCTAATTTTTGAAAAAGTAAAATTATTGGTAAGGTAATTTTTCCTTCAAAAAAATCTTGACCAATTTTTTTACCAAATAGTTTGAGCTCAGCATTATAGTCTAGTGTGTCGTCTGCTATTTGAAAAGTTAATCCCAAGTTTCTTCCATAAAATTCTAAAGCATCTTTTTCTTTATTTTCTGCATTAGATAAAATTGCACCAACTTTAGTTGCAGCTGCAAATAACTCAGCAGTTTTAGCTGAGATTATTTTTAAATATGTTTCTTCTAGCATATCAACTTCACCTCTGTGTTGAAGTTGCAGAACTTCTCCTTGAGCGATTTTAGATGAAGTGGACGATAATAATTTTAAAACTTCTAGGTTTCCGTCTTCTACCATCATTTCAAAACATCTACTCAATAGATAATCTCCAATTAAAACTGACGAATGATTATTCCAGACTTTGTTTAAAGTTTCTTTTCCTCTTCTAACAGTGCCTTCATCAATTACATCATCATGCATCAATGTTGCACTGTGAATTAATTCAACACACGCAGCTAAATTTATATCTCTAGAGCCTTTAGAGTAACCACATAATTTTGCACTACCCAATGTTAGTAAAGCCCTTAGTCTTTTTCCTCCAGTTTCTATATGATAATCTGTCATTTTTTGAACCAGCTGTACGTCACTAGATAATTTTGACTTTATTTTTTCTTCGGTTAAAACCAGCTTTTCTTCAACTGAGTCTTTAAGCTGAAAATATGAATCATTTATTTGATTTTTAAGCTGTACAACTGTTCCCATAAGATTTTTAAATTAGTATAATTTGTTTATATATATTACTTATCAATTGACGCACCAGTTTCTTCAATTATAAGTAGTCTTTATATTCAATAAATAATTCTATAAGACTTACCTATGTTCTCTTTTTTTAAAAAGAAAAAAATTGTTGCTCACTTAAAATTAAGTGGGGTTATTGGTAATGCAGGAAAGTTTAAACAAGGTATTGATTTTGCAGGTCAAGAAGAACTAATTAAAAAGGCTTTTTCTTTGAAAAAAGCGGCATGTGTTGCTCTATCAATCAATTCTCCAGGAGGATCACCAGTTCAATCACATTTAATCTACAGCTTTATTAGACAACAAGCAAAAAAACACAAAAAAGAAGTTATTGTATTTGCTGAAGACGTAGCGGCTTCTGGAGGCTATTTGATTTCATGTGCTGGGGACGAAATTTATGCAAATTCAAGTTCAATAATTGGATCCATAGGAGTGATATATTCTTCTTTTGGATTTACAGAGTTGATAAAAAAAATTGGGGTTGAAAGAAGAGTTCATACTGCTGGCAAAAATAAAAGTACACTTGATCCATTTTTAGAAGAAAAAAACGAGGATATTGAAAGATTAAAAAATATTCAATTGGATCTTCATAAAGACTTTATAGATGTTGTTGAAAAAAGTAGAGGATCAAAATTAAATAAATCTGATGTAGAACTTTTTTCAGGTGAGTTTTGGTCAGGCAGTAAAGCAAAAAATTTAGGATTGATTGATGGAATAGGTAATGCACATGAAATATTAAAAGATAAATTTGGTGAGGATGTAATTATTAAAAAATTTGAAAAATCAAAAGGATGGTTAAGTCAAAAACTTTCCTCATCTAGCAATCAAGTAGATCAAATAGCAAGTATTTTAGATGAAAGATCAATTTGGCAAAGATATGGTTTCTAAAGCAAAAAAAGAAAAAAAAAAAATTCAAACATTCCAAGATACAATTTTAAATCTTCAGAAATTTTGGAGTAAAAAGGGATGCGTTATTCTTCAGCCTTACGATATGGAGGTTGGTGCAGGAACTTTTCATCCAGCTACTACTCTAAGATCACTAGGAACTAAACCATGGAAAGCAGCTTACGTACAACCATCAAGAAGACCCACAGATGGAAGATATGGAGATAATCCAAACAGGTTACAACACTATTATCAATTTCAAGTTTTAATCAAACCTTCTCCTGAAAATATAAAAAAACTTTATTTAAATAGTTTGTCTACTATAGGAATAGATCATAATGATCATGATATAAGGTTTGTTGAAGATGATTGGGAAAGTCCAACGTTAGGTGCTGCAGGATTGGGATGGGAAGTATGGTGTGATGGAATGGAAATTACTCAATTCACCTATTTTCAACAAATGGCTGGATTTGATTGTAAACCTGTTTCAGTTGAAATCACTTATGGGTTAGAAAGAATTTGTATGTTTACCCAAAAAGAAAAAAATGTTTATGATTTATTGTGGAATGATGAAGGCGTAAAATATCACGAAGTTTTTCATCAGGCCGAAAAAGAATTTTCAGCATACAATTTTGAACATGCGAATGTAGAAAAACTTTTGAAAATGTTTGAAATGCACGAGTCTGAGGCAAAAGATTTGGTAGAAAAAAAAATTTCATTACCAGCATATGATCAATGTCTAAAAGCCAGTCATGTGTTTAATATTCTAGATGCAAGAGGTGCAATCAGTGTCGCTCAAAGAGCTGGTTATATTGCCAGAATAAGAGACATCACAAAATCTGCAGCTGGCGTTTGGTTAGACAGTCAAAAATAATGTCAGAGTTTTTTTTAGAATTATTTAGTGAAGAAATACCTTCAAATCTTCAACAAAATTTGAGGGAAGACTTACTTAAAAGTTTTAATGATTTATTTTTAGAAAAATCAATTTTATTTAAAAAAAGCTCTTCATATTCAACACCAAACAGACTAGTGGTATTATTTGAAGGTGTTCAAAAAAATGTTGTATTAAAATCTGAGGAGATTAAAGGTCCAAACATTAAGTCACCAGAGACAGCACTCGAGGGGTTTGTTAGGTCAAATAAAATCTTAAAAAAGGATCTCTACCAAAAGAAAACAGACAAAGGAGAATTTTATTTTTTCAAGACAAAATCAAAAAAATTACACACAGATGAATTATTAGAAGAATTTATCCCAATATTATTAAATAAAATTCAATGGAAAAAATCAATGTGTTGGGGAACTTTTGACCTAAATTGGGGCAGACCTTTAAAGTCAATTCTAGCTGTATTTGGTAAAAAAAAGTTAAATTTTAATTTTCATCACCTAACATCTTCTAACTCAACTTTTGTTGATAAAGAATTTGAGGAAAATAAAAAGTCTTTCTTAGAATTTAAAAATTATAAAAGTTTTTTTAAAAAAATTGACATTATCGTTGATCACAAAGAAAGAAAAAAATTAATAGAAAAAAAATTTAACAATATATTAAAAAATAAAAATATTAAGATCCAACATAATCCTAGATTACTTAATGAGGTTGTAGATTTAACAGATCAACCAAATATCCTACTTTGTGAATTTGATAAAAAATTCTTAAATATTCCAAAAGAAATATTAATTATTACCATGCAATCCCACCAAAAATATTTTCCTATATTTGATAATAAAGAAAATATTACTAATGAGTTTTTAGTGGTTGCAAACAAAAAAGACAAAAAAGGATTGATTAAATTAGGAAATGAAAGAGTAGTTGAAGCAAGATTAAGTGACGCAGAATTTTTTTGGAAAAAAGATAAATCTCAAAATATGGTCAAAAAAGTTACTGAATTAAAATCAATGAATTATTTTAAAGGATTAGGAAGTTATTTCGATAAAGCCCAAAGAATGAGAAAATTAGGTGGAATGATATCTGATGAACTTTTAATCAGTAAAGAAAAAGTTGAATTGTCAGCATCAATTTGTAAAGTTGATTTATTATCAGAACTAGTAGGTGAATTTCCAGAACTCCAAGGTGTAATGGGTGGTTATTTCGCTAACGCACAAGGTTTTGATAAAGATTTAGCTTTGGCAATAAGTGAACAATATTTACCTACAGGTTCAGGTTCAAGAGTTCCAAAAAAACCATTTAGCATAGCCCTTTCTTTGGCTGATAAGTTAGATACTTTAGTTGGTTTTTTTGGTTTAAATCAAAAGCCAACAAGTTCGAAAGATCCGTATGCTCTAAGAAGATTAGCATTGGGGGTAATAAGAATAATAGTTGAAAATAAAAAAGATTTTAAAATAAAAGATCTAATTAATTATTCTTTAAGCCTGTATTTAGATCAAGGTTTTGAAATTGATAACCTATCTCTACAAAATGAATTATCAGATTTTTTAATGGATAGATTAAAATATCACATGAAGGAGGAAAATATTAGAAGTGACATAATTCAAGCATCAACTAGTTCTTTTAACTTAGATCAATCTGTTATTATTTATAATAAAGCTAAACATTTAAATAAAATTATCAACAAACCAAATGGTTTAGATATTATTGCAAGCTATAAAAGAGCCTCAAACATTTTAGACGATGAATTAAAAAAAGATAAAATAGAATTATCAAATACAACTGACCCTGGAATTTTTAAAACTGAATTAGAAAAAAACCTATTTAAAAAAATTAGTGAATTAAGGAATTATTTTTCAGGTATTAATAAAGATGAAAATTATGTTCAAACATTGGACAATTTAGCCAGCGTCAAAAGAGAGGTTTTTGACTTTTTTGATAATGTGATTGTGAACGAAGATGATCTGGTCATAAAGAAGAATAGGCTGGAACTAATCCAAATGATTTGTAAAACGTTCAACAATTATGTAAATTTTGCTCTAATCGACTCCCGTTAATGAAAAAACTTATTTTAAACTTTAATTCTAAGGATAGTAAAAAAATTAAAAATCCTAAAAACTTTTTAGGAGGAAAAGGTGCTAATCTTTCTGAAATGGGAAGAATGGGTCTTCCAGTGCCTCCTGGTTTTACAATATCTACAAAAGTTTGTGAAATTTTTTATAAGGATAAAAAAAAATTAAATAAAAATTTAATTTCTCAAATTAAAAAAGAATTAAAACTAATTGAAAAAGATGTTTCTAAAAAATTTGGAGACTTAAAAAATCCACTTTTGTTATCTGTACGTTCTGGCGCAAGAGTATCAATGCCAGGTATGATGGATACTATTCTAAATCTGGGTCTGAATGATAAAACAGTTAAAGCTTTAGCAATCAAAACTTCAAATGGAAGGTTTGCTAAAGACAGTTATAGAAGATTCATTCAAATGTACGGCAATGTTGTAATGGGTGTAGAAGGTTATCATTTTGAGGAATTAATTGAAAATTATAAACTTACTAAAGGTGTATTGTTAGATACAGATTTAGATGAAAGTGATTGGGATGGATTAATTGAAGATTTTAAAAGAACAGTAAGAGAAAAGGCAAATAAAGATTTTCCTCAAGATGTTCATAAACAATTGCTAGGAGCAATAAGTGCAGTATTTTTATCGTGGGAAAGTAATAGAGCAAAAGTTTATAGAAAATTAAATCAAATACCATCCGAGTGGGGAACTGCCGTAAATGTTCAATCGATGGTTTTTGGAAATATGGGTAATGATTGTGCAACAGGAGTTGTGTTTACAAGAAATCCATCAGATGGATCAAATGATGTATATGGTGAATATTTAATTAATGCACAAGGCGAAGATGTTGTAGCGGGCACAAGGACCCCTCAATACATAACTAAAAAAGCTAGGAGAGAAGCTAAAGTAAAAGAATTATCAATGGAAGAGTCTATGCCTAAAGTCTTTAAAGAACTTCAAAAAATTTTGAAAAAATTAGAGATGCATTATAAAGATATGCAAGACGTAGAGTTTACAGTTGAAAGTAATAAACTCTGGATGCTTCAAACAAGATCAGGAAAAAGAACAGCAAAATCTGCAGTCAAAATTGCAGTTGATATGGTTAAAGAAAAATTAATTTCTAAAAAAGAAGCTGTATTAAGAATTGACCCAAACTCTTTAGATACACTTTTGCACCCCACTTTGAATGAAAAAAGTTCAATTAATGTTATAGCAAATGGATTGCCAGCATCACCAGGTGCAGCCAGTGGTAAAGTTGTATTTACATCAGAAGAGGCTGAAAGATTAACCGCAATGATGCAAGATACAATTTTGGTTAGAGTAGAGACTTCACCAGAAGATATACAAGGAATGCATGCTGCTAAAGGAATTTTGACTGCCAGAGGAGGTATGACAAGTCATGCGGCTGTTGTTGCAAGAGGTATGGGTAGACCATGTGTATCAGGATCAAGTGAAATTGATATAAACTATGAAAATAAATCTTTTAAAACTTCTTCAATGGAAATAAAAGAAGGAGAAGTAATCACAATTGATGGCTCAACTGGAAGAATTATTGCTGGAAGTGTTTCAACTGTGAAACCAGAAATATCTGGTGATTTTTCGAAGTTAATGTCTTGGGCAGATAGCTATAGAAAATTAAAAGTAAGAACAAATTCTGAAACTCCAAAAGATACTAAAACAGCAAAAGACTTTGGTGCAGAAGGTATTGGGCTATGTAGAACTGAACATATGTTTTTTGATGAAGAAAGAATTTTGTCTGTAAGAGAAATGATATTATCAAAAACAAAAGAAGACAGAGCAATAGCATTAGAAAAACTTTTACCGCATCAAAGAAAAGATTTTATAGATATTTTTAAAATTATGAGTGGACTACCAGTCACAGTAAGATTGTTGGACCCACCATTACATGAATTTTTACCACGTACAGAAAAGGAAATTAATGAGGTTGCTAATATAGTTAATCTAACCGTTAAAGAAGTCGAGTCAAGAATTGAAGAGCTTCATGAGCAAAATCCTATGTTAGGTCACAGAGGCTGTCGCCTAGGAATATCTTTTCCAGAAATTTATGAAATGCAATGTAAAGCAATATTTGAAGCTTTAGCATACCTTAAAAAAAGCAAAATTAAATCTGCATTTCCTGAAATAATGATACCTTTAGTATCAACAGAGGCTGAGATAAAAATAATGAAAGAGCTAGTAATTAGAACTGCAAGTCAAGTTCAACTAGAACATAAATTGAAAATAGAATTTTTAGTAGGTACAATGATTGAATTACCTAGGGCAGCGATAAAAGCAAAGGAAATTGCTAAGCATGCAGAATTTTTTAGTTTCGGAACAAATGACTTAACACAAACTACTTTTGGAATTAGTAGAGATGATAGTGGTAAATTTTTAAATGATTATTTAGAAAATAAAATATTTTCTATTGATCCTTTTGTTTCAATAGATGAGGGAGTTTCAGATTTAGTACAAATAGCAGTAGAAAGAGGACTAAAACAAAACAAAAACCTTAAATTGGGTATATGTGGAGAGCATGGTGGTGATCCACATAGTATATCATTTTGTTCTAAAGCAGGATTAAATTATGTTTCATGCTCACCTTACAGAGTACCTGTTGCAAGATTGGCCGCTGCTCAAGCCGAACTTAAAAAAAATTAAATTAAACAGGGGCGTTCTGTTGCCAGGTGCCCCGAACCCCGTTTGCTTAATTAACAAAGTTAATTAGGCAGCAAGTGCGTAACTTTCGTTAGCAATTATAAATTAGCCCGTTACGGTGGAACAATCCCGAACGAAAGAATAGCCTTTAGTCACCCGTCGAATCTAGTTCACCCCCATAATTGCAATGGTGGAGGTGGTGGGTACTGCCCCCACGTCCGAAATGGTTATTACGAAATTCGTTTATCGTTGTAGCCATAAAATGGCAATTTTAATATACAGTCTTAATTCTTCATTTCAACATTATTATATTTTGAAATAAAATATAGGATAATTAATTAAATCTTTTAGTATTATTAAAAAATTTTAAGATACTTATGGATTAACAAATTTTTTAAATTTCAATATTTTATGGAACAAACAAAAAATCAATTTAATAAAATTTTTTTTATATATGTAATTTTTTTAATCTTTTCTTCTATTTATTTACTTTCAAAGACTTACCTTTCACCTACAAATAATTCTATGGCTGAATGGGCAATAAATTATTCAGGTGGTTTTGGTAGAAGAGGTTTTTTTGGAGAAATTTTCACTCACATAAGTATTTTTTTTGATGTTAGTTATAGAAAAGTAATATTAGTATTTTTGTTTCTTGTTTTTATTTTATACTATTTTTTAGTCTATTTCTTTGTCATAAGCGTTAATTTAAATAAGTGGATAATAATTTCAATTTTATCTCCATTATTTTTAATTTTCCCTATTGCTGAATTAGAGGCTTTAGGAAGAAAAGATATATTAATTCCTTTATCTTTTATTCTATATATTTACTTGATTAAAAAATTAAATTTTACAGTTAGTGTTTTATATTTAGTTTTCATATATTCCATTTTATTACTGACTCACGAAGTGTCTATGTTTTATATTCCTTTTTTTTATTTAGTTCTAATTTCAAAATATGAAAAACTTGAATTAAAAAAAGTAATTACGATCATATTAATTTCTTTCTTATTTTTATTAATTTTTTATCTCCTTTCTAAGTCTATTCATTCAGAACAACAGTTTAAGTTACTGTGTGAAAATTTAAAAGAAAAGTTAAATGAAAACTGTGGTTTAGGAGCGTTTATGTTGAAAAGAACTTTAAGTGCAAATTTTGCTGAAATGAAAAGTTTTAATTTTCAACACATTCCTCATAATTTAATAATTTTTTTATTAGGATACATATTTTTAATATTTCTTTATATTAACTCAAAGTTTAAAAATAATAATATTTTATCTAAGTTTATGAGTTTTAAACTTTGGGGTTTGTTATTATTCTTACTTACATTAATTCCATTTATAATCGCTGTAGATTGGGGAAGATGGTATAATCTCAGTTATTCAATGTTATTATTATATTTTCTATACAATTTTAAAAATAAAATAATTTTATTTGAAGAAAGTAATTTATTAAAAAAATTAAATTTGATTTTTTTCTCAAGTAGAAAAAAATATCTTATTTTTATATTTGTTTTTTGTTTAACATGGAATCCTAAAGCTGTTTATCACGAAGATATTGGATCAATTCCAATTTACAGGACTATACTCAAAATATATAAATATTAGTAAAAAGTGAGAAACAACATATACAATTTTTCTTTTACCAAATCTTATTCAAATAGAACTAATAAGCCAAAAAATTTAAATGAACTTAAAACACTATTAAAAAAAAAATTTGTAATTGTTGGAAATCAAAGATCTTATAATGATTGCTTTATAGGATATAAACAAAAAATATCATTAACCAATTTTAACAAAATCATAAATTTTGATAAAAAAAAAAAATTGATAGAAGTAGAGACTGGAATTTCTTTAAAAAAATTAAATAATTTTTTATTAAAAAATGGTTTCATGTTGGAGTGTATGCCAGGTTGTAAATATGTAACTATTGGTGGCATGATAGCCAATAATATTAGTGGAAAATTAAATATTAAAAATAATTTCTCTAATTATATACAGTCTTTAAAGATTATTGATAAGAACTTAAATTTGTTAAATTGCTCTAATAGGCGAAATAAGAAACTTTTCAAACTTACTATAAACGGAAAAGGATCTACGGGACCAATAATTTCTGCAAAAATTAAAATTATTAAAATTCAGAGTGAAAAAATTAATGAAACAATTTTAAATTTTAGGTCTTATAATCATTTTTATGATCATCTTAAAAAAATAAGTAAATTTAAGTATGGAGTTTGTTGGGTTGATTTTACTAAAAAAAATTTTGATGGATTAATTTTTCTAGGTAATCATGATACCCATAAAAAAAATTTTCAAAATAAAATTAACGATATATCTCTTCCGATATTATTTGCTAAAATTGTTGGCATATTTATAAATAACAAATTTTTCATTTCTTTATTTAATAGATTATTTAAATTTAAGAACATAATTTTTAGTAAAAAAATCTCAAATTTTAATGACTTTTTTTTCCCACAAAATAAAATAAAAAATTGGAATTATTTTTTTAGTAACGGATTTGTTCAATTTCAAATTTACTTAAAAATAAAAGATCTAAAAAAAATTATTAGGGATTTAAAATCGTTGATTGAGGATAATCAATTAGTCTCAAGTTTTGTTATAATTAAATTTCATAAAAAAACATTAAAAGAAAAAAATTTTAAAATATCATTATCTTTAGACTTTCCTATAAAAAAAAATTTTATTCGTATTCAAAAAGCATTAAGTAATTTTGTAATCAAAAATAATATTGAAGTTGAGCTTTCTAAAGACATTATTTTAGATAAATTAAACAAAAAAACTCTTGATATTAATCCTGTATTTAAAAAAAAAAATCTAAAGTATTTTCATAAAAATTATGAATCAAGTATGTTTAAAAGAATAGAAAGAATTTAGTAATGAGAAAAAAGTTGTTTATACATGGTGGATCTTCTCTTCTGTCAAAATATCTGATTAAAAAATTTTCAAGTGAATATGATGATTTTTATATTTTTTGTAGAAATATAGAAAAAGCTAAACAAATCATTGACTTTGAATCTTATACAAAAGAAAAAAATTTTTACTTTTTTTCCAATGACCTAAATAATTTAGATGAAACACTTAAAGATATTGAAAAATTACCATCAGACCTTGGAGGTATAATTTGGGTGACTGGATCAACAGGAAGCCCTGATCAAGAGTTTTTAGATTACAAAGAAGCTCAGAAAAATATTAATGTTAATTTTACTCATGCTGTTTTATGTTTAACTAATTTAACAAAAAAAATTCTTCTCGAAAAAAATTCATTTATTTGTGTTATTACTTCTGTAGCTGGATTAAGAGGCAGATCTAAGAGACTTTATTATAGTGCTGCAAAAGGTGGGTTAATAAACTTTATATCAGGCCTTAGACAGTATTATAAGGATAAATTAAAGATAATAACTGTTATACCTGGTTATATTTCTACTAATAGCTTTACAGAAAAATCTCCTGAATTCTTAATAACAACTCCAGAAAAAGCTGCTGATACAATTTTTAATAGTATAAAAAGAAATAAAGAAATTGTTTATATAAATTTTTTATGGAGATACATAATGATAATTATTAACTTAATTCCTGAAAAAATTTTTAAAAAATTGAACTTTTAACTTTTAATCTGGTGATGAAAAAATTTAAAAATCTTCAATAAATACTTAAATTAAATATGTACAAAAGTTATCAACATATCAATTTTAATATATAATTTTACATAAATTAGTATTAATACAATCTAATGAGTCTTACTAAAGAGCAAATAAGTGAAATCAAAGACCAACAATCTCAGAAGAATGAGACGAAACGTGTTGTTGCTCCTGAGTTAGAAAAAATACTTTACGAGGCTTTGCCAATTTTAGATCATGGTTTTGTGAGAGTTGTTGATTATATGGGAGATGATAACTCAATTGTGCAGGCAGCAAGGGTATCTTACGGTAAAGGAACTAAGAAAGTTTCTACCGATTCAGGTCTTATTAAATATTTAATGAGACATTGGCACAGTACTCCATTTGAAATGTGCGAAATTAAATATCATATTAAGCTACCAATATTTATTGCCAGACAATGGATTAGGCACAGAACTGCAAACGTTAATGAATATTCTGCAAGGTATTCAATTCTAGACAAAGAATTTTATTTGCCAACACAAGAAAATTTAGCCGCTCAATCAACTAGTAACAGACAGGGTAGAGGAGACGTCTTGGAAGGAAAACAGGCAGAGGAAGTTTTGGAACTTTTAAAAAGTGATGCAGAGAGAACTTATGATAACTATGAGACCATGCTTAATGAAAGATTTGATGGATCAACTATTGATGAAAATAAAAAAGGTTTAGCAAGAGAACTTGCAAGAATGAATTTAACATTAAATACCTATACTCAATGGTATTGGAAAACTGATTTATTAAACTTAATGAATTTTCTAAGATTAAGAGCTGATAGTCATGCTCAATATGAAATTAGAGTTTATGCAGACATAATGTTGGATACTGTAAAAAAATGGGTTCCCATTACTTATGATGCTTTTATGGATTATAGAGTTGGTGGAACCGAGGTTTCTGCAAAAGGAAAATTAATTATCCAAAAACTTATTAAAGGTGAAAATGTAGATGTTGAAAGTTCTGGACTGTCTAAAAGAGAGTGGAATGAACTAATGATTGCTTTTGATCTTAAAGATAAGTTGATTTAATTTTTTCAGCAAAATTTAAATATATTTTAGAAATTTCATGATCGGGATTAGTTTCCACAATTGGCTTTCCTTCATCTCCAGTTTTCCCAACTTCTGGATTAATTGGAATCTCACCCAAAAATTCTTTTTGAAATTCCTTTGCAGTTTTTTTAACTCCACCTTCTCCAAAAATTTTATATTTTTTTCCATCATCTCCAATAAAAAAACTCATGTTATCGACTAAACCTAAAATTTTTACTCCAAGTTTATCAAACATTTTAATTCCTCTTTTGACATCCAGTAGTGCTACTTCCTGGGGTGTAGATACAATTATTGCACCATCCATTTTTATTTCTTGTGAAAAAGTTAGCTGTGTATCACCAGTTCCTGGAGGCATATCAACTATTATAAAATCTAAATCTTTCCAATTTACTTTTTGAGTAAATGTTTTGATGGCACTTGTTACCATTGGACCTCGCCAAATCATGGGAGTTTGTTGATCAGCTAAAAAACCAATAGACATACATTGAATATTGTATTTGATAATAGGATCTAATTTTTGACCATCGCTTTTTGGTTTTTCATTAATATCAAACATTTTAGGAATTGATGGACCATAAATATCCGCATCTAAAAGACCAACTTTACATCCAACTTTTTTCAAAGCTAAAGCAAGATTCGTTGCAAATGTAGATTTTCCAACGCCTCCTTTTGCACTGGAGATAGCTATTGTAAACTTAGTTCCAAGAATAGGATTTTTAGTGAATTTTTTAGGTTCTAGCTTACTTTTCATTGCGGCACTAAGTTCAGGTTTTTTATCAGTCATAAAAGTATCATTACTTGTTTTTTGCAATAAAGACACTATATACTTTTGCATATGTCAGACGATTTTAAAGGTCAAAGTCCTTGGGGCGCACCTCCTGGTGGAGGAGGTAGTGGCAATGGATCAGGTAGAGGTCCAACACCACCAAACGTCGACGAATTAATTAGAGATCTTCAAGATAAAATTAAAAGATTCTTGCCTGGCGGAAAAACTTCGGGTGGAAAATCAATAAGTCTAATTTTATTAGTTTTAGTTTTTGTATGGTTAGCTAGCGGGCTTTACAGAGTATTGCCCGATGAACAGGGCGTTGTACTAAGATTTGGTAAGTTTGTAAAAACTACACAGCCTGGTTTGAACTATCATATACCTTTTCCCGTTGAAACTGTTCAAACACCTAAAGTCACTAAGGTTAATAGAATGGATATAGGATTTAGATCTGAGAGAGATAGTGGTTTCTCTACAGGTGGTGGCGTTGCTGATGTTCCACAAGAAAGCTTAATGTTAACTGGAGATGAAAACATAGTTAATATAGATTTTTCAGTATTTTGGGTAATAAAAGATGCAGGGAATTTCTTATTTAAAATTCAAGACCCAGAAGGCACAGTTAAAGCAGCAGCAGAAACTGCAATGAGAGAAGTGATAGCAAAAAGTGATATTCAGCCAATTTTAACGGAGGGAAGATCTAAAATTGAGCTTGAAACCCAAGAAATTATTCAAACTATTTTAGATGATTATGAAAGTGGAATTCAAATTACACAAGTTCAAACTCAAAAAGCTGACCCACCAGACCAAGTAATTGATGCATTTAGAGATGTACAAGCTGCAAGAGCAGACATGGAAAGATCTAAAAACGAAGCTGAAGCTTATGCAAATGATGTTATTCCAAGAGCACGAGGGGAAGCGCAAAAAATTTTACAAGCAGCAGAAGCTTACAAAAAAGAAGTTGTTGCAAAAGCTGAGGGTGAAGCGAGTAGATTTATAGCTATATACAATGAATATAAAAATGCAAAAGCAGTTACTCAAGAAAGAATGTATCTAGAGACTATGGAAAAAGTTTTAGCTGATATCGACAAAGTAATTATAGAAAAAAATGCAGGTTCAGGTGTAGTTCCATACTTACCTTTGCCAGAGTTAAAGAAGAAAGCGACAAATTAAAATGAAAGCTGGAAAAATATTAGCAGGAGTATTAGTTGCAATCGGAGTTGTAGCTTTTTTATCAGTAATTATAGTTAAAGAGGTTAACCAAGCAATAATTCTTCAATTTGGTGATCCAAAAAGAATCATAATGAAGCCTGGATTAAACTTTAAAATTCCATTTATTCAAAATGTTGTTTATTTAGATAAAAGAATTTTAAATTTAGACGCTCCGCCAGAAGAGGTTATTGCATCAGATCAAAAACGATTAATTGTTGATGCATTCGCAAGGTTTCAAATTATTGATCCATTAAAGTTTTATATTTCAGTGGGAAACGAAAGAGTTGCTAGATCAAGATTATCTACAATTATAAATTCAAGAATTAGAAATGTGTTAGGTCAAGAGGAATTACAAACATTGTTATCTAAAGATAGATCTAAGCAGATGGCTTTAATTAAAGAAGGTGTAAACAACGAAGCACAAAACTTTGGTATAAATATAGTAGACGTAAGAATTAAAAGAGCGGATCTTCCTCAAGCAAACAGTGATGCAATATATAGAAGAATGCAGACTGAAAGGGAAAGAGAAGCAAAAGAATTTAGAGCAAAAGGTGCAGAAATGGCTGTCACTATTACATCAACTGCTGACAAAGAAGTTACAGTGATTCTAGCAGACGCTCAAAAACAATCTGAGATTATGAAAGGGGAAGGTGATGGAGAAAGAAATAAAATATTTGCCGACGCCTTTGGCCAAGATCCAGAATTTTTTGCTTTCTATAGAGCAATGCAGGCATATGAAAAAGCTCTTATAGGCGGTGAAACTTCTTTAATTTTATCACCTGATAGTGAATTTTTTAAATTTTTTGGAAATATAAAACCTGAAATCCAACAATAATTCTTAAATGCGCGAGCTAGTTATAGCTTTTGGTCTTTTCTTATTTATCGAGGGAATTTTATACGCCTTATTTCCAGCAAAAATGAAAAGTATGTTGAAAAAATTAGAACTTGTTAAAGATAGTCAGCTTAGATCAGGTGGACTTATTTTTGCAGTAATTGGTTTTATAATTATTTATTACATTAAGAGCTAATATGAATAAAATTAAACTTATATTCTTAACCCTTGTTATATCATTTAGCTTTTCGTTAAATGTAAACCCCAAACCAGTTCCTGCTTCCTTTGCAGATCTTGCAGAAAAATTAATGCCATCTGTGGTAAATATTTCTACTACAACTACTGTAGTAACAAACACCAATCCTTTTCCTTTTCAATTTCCTCCAGGCTCTCCTTTTGAGGACATGTTTAAAGAATTTGGAACACCTCAGGAAAGACAATCAGCTGCTTTAGGTTCTGGGTTTATAATAGACGAGAAAGGAATTGTAGTTACGAATAATCACGTTATCCAAGATGCTGACGACATTATTGTTAGAGTAAATGGTGATCAAGAATTTAAAGCTAAGGTTCTGGGCGCTGACCCTTTAATGGATATTGCTGTTTTACAATTAGAAACAGATGAAAAATTTATTCCGGTAGCGTTTGGTGACTCTGATACAGCAAGAATTGGAGATTGGGTTTTAGCAATTGGAAATCCATTTGGTTTAGGTGGAACTGTTACTGCTGGAATTATTTCAGCAAGAAATCGATCAATTGGATTATCAAGGTATGAAGACTTTATACAAACAGACGCTTCTATTAACTCAGGAAATTCAGGTGGACCTCTATTTGATATGGAAGGAAACGTAATTGGAATTAATACAGCAATTCTAGGACGTAACGGTTCTATCGGTATTGGATTTTCTATACCATCAAACAGTGCTCAAATTGTAATTAAACAATTAATCGAATTTGGAGAAACAAAAAGAGGTTGGTTAGGTGTTAGAATTCAAGATGTAACAAAAGAAATTGCTGAAGTTGAAAAATTAGACAAAGCAAGAGGAGCATTAGTTGCTAGTGTTGCAGAAAATAGTCCGTCAGAAAAAGCAGGAATACAAGCTGGAGATATTATTTTAGAATTTAATGGAGAGAAAATAAATCAAATGAAAGAGCTTCCAGCTATTGTTGCACGAACTGAAGTTGGAAAAAAAGTTGAAGTTAAAGTTTGGAGAGATAAAAAAGAGATTATTAAAAATGTTATTTTAGGAAGATTAGAAACTTCAGATGATTTCAAAATAAGTAAAAATCAAGAAACTCAAAAACAAAATAATGAAGAAATAATTGAAAGTTTAAGAATTGCAGTAAGACCATTAACTAAAGAAGATATTAAAAATAGAAATTTACCAAATCAGACCACAGGACTTGTGATAACAAAAATCGCTAACAACAGCCCTGTAGTAAATTCAATAGAGCTCAACAATATTATTATTGAAGCTCAGAAGAAAAAAATTAGATCAGCTGATGACTTAAGAGATATTACCAAAAAAGTTCTTAATTCAAATCAAAAGACAGTTTTGCTCGCAATCTATAATAATCAAAATCAAAGACGATACATTGGTGTTAAGCTAGACTAGTAATGTATTTAAAATCCAAGATAATATTAATATCTGGACCCACAGCATCAGGAAAATCAAGTTTTGCAATTAAAGTTGCGAAAAAAGTAGATGGAGAGATTATTAATGCAGATAGCATGCAAGTATATAAAGAGCTTAAAATTTTGTCAGCTAGACCAGATCCAAAAAAATATCAGAAAATAAAACATCACCTATATGGTTTTCATAATGTAACAAAAAACTTCTCAACAGGTGATTGGCTTAAGCTAGTAATTAAAAAAATTAAGGAAGTTCAAAAAAGAAAAAAAATTCCAATTCTTGTTGGAGGGACAGGTTTATATTTTAAAGCTTTAACAGATGGTTTAGTTAAAATACCAAATATTTCATTAAAATTAAGAAATCAAATTAGAGATATGCAAAAAAAACTTGGACAAAAGAACTTTTATGAAAAATTATTAAAATTAGATCCATTCTCAATAGGAAAAATAAACCCTACAGATACTCAAAGATCCATCAGAGCTTATGAAGTTAAAAAGTTTACAAACAAATCTTTAACTGAATGGTTTAAAAAAACAAAACCAAACTTCGTGGAAGATGACTTTTTTAAAATTTATATTGATTTTCCTAGACAAGAATTAATAGAGCGTATCAATCTAAGAACAAGGGAGATGATAAAAAAAGGAGCAATAAAAGAAGTAAAAGATTTCATAAAGCTAAGGGTTAGAAAAGATAAAAGTGCTAACAAGGCCATAGGAGTTAAAGAAATTAGAGAATATTTAAAAAAACAAAAAGATTTGAATGATACTAGAGATAAAATAGCCATAAAAACTAGACAATACGCCAAAAGACAAAGTACTTGGGCTAGAGGTAACATGATTAGTTGGATGAAACTGAAGCCACAAGACATAAATAATTTTTTGAAAAAAATTTAAAATTTTCATTCTTAAACTTGACCAATGAGTACAACTTCAGCTAGATTGCATAATGCCAAAATTATTTACTGGAGCAGAAATTGTATTTAAATGTCTTGAAGACCAAAAGGTAGAACATATCTTTGGTTATCCAGGTGGTGCCGTATTACCAATTTATGATGAGTTAAAAAATCATCCAACTATAAAACATATTCTAGTAAGACATGAACAAGGTGCTGGTCACGCAGCTGAGGGTTATGCAAGATCATCAGGAAAACCAGGTGTAGTATTAGTTACATCAGGTCCTGGGGCAACTAATGTTGTTACAGCCTTAACAGATGCTTATATGGATTCCGTACCGTTAGTTTGTATTTCTGGTCAAGTTCCAACTCATTTAATTGGAACTGATGCTTTCCAAGAATGTGATACTACAGGAATTACAAGACCTTGTACTAAACACAATTGGTTAGTAAAAGATATTAATGATCTTTCTAAAGTTATGCATGAAGCTTTTAGAGTTGCAACAACTGGAAGACCAGGACCAGTTTTAATTGACATTCCAAAAGATATTCAGTTTGCAAAAACAAAATACAAAAAACCAAATAAAGAAAAAAAATTAAACGGAAAATCGCATAATAAATTTTCTCAAGATCAAATTGATGAATTAGTTAAGTTATTAAGCAAGGCCAAAAAACCAATCATATATAGTGGGGGAGGAGTAATTAACTCAGGTCCAAAAGCAAGTCAGGCTCTAAGAGAATTTGTTGAGCTAACCGGTTTTCCTATTACTTCTACACTTCAGGGATTAGGTGCGTACCCTGGAGATGATAATCAATTTTTAGGAATGCTTGGTATGCACGGTACATATGAAGCGAATAATGCTATGCACGATTGTGATCTTTTAATTAACATCGGCGCAAGGTTTGACGATCGTATTACTGGAAAAATTGACGAGTTTTCACCAAATTCAAAAAAAGTTCATATTGATATAGATCCATCATCAATTAATAAAATCATTAAAGTAGATCTTGCAATAGTTGGAGACGTCACGAGTGTAATCAGTAAAATTAATAAAACAATTGCTAAAAGAAAAAATGGTCATAGCAAATCAAACAAATCAAATATTGCTAAGTGGTGGGAACAAATAGAGACATGGAGAGAAAAAAATTCTCTCAATTTTGTAAATAGCGATGAAAATATAAAGCCTCAACATGCTGTTCAAAGACTTTATGAATTAACTAAGAATAAAGATACTTATGTTACTACTGAGGTTGGACAACATCAGATGTGGGCTGCTCAACATTATAAATTTAATAAACCAAACAGATGGATGACATCTGGCGGTTTAGGAACTATGGGGTACGGATTGCCAGCAGCGGTTGGTGTACAAATTGCTCACCCTGAAAAATTAGTAATTGACATTGCTGGAGAAGCCTCAGTTTTAATGACTATGCAAGAAATGTCTACTGCTGTTCAGTACAATCTTCCGATAAAAATATTTATTTTAAATAATCAATACATGGGAATGGTAAGACAATGGCAGGAACTATTGCATGAAAAGAATTATTCTGAAAGTTATTCTGAAGCATTACCAGATTTCATGAAAATGGCAGAAGCTTATGGATGCAAAGGAATTAAAGCAGATAATCCATCTGATCTGGATGATAAAATTCAAGAAATGATAGATTATGATGGACCAGTTATATTTGATTGCCATGTAGATCCTAATGAAAATTGTTTTCCAATGATCCCATCTGGAAAACCTCATAACCAAATGATCTTAGGTCCAAATGATCAAGAGGATAATAAAATTAAGGGCAAAGGCAAAGCCTTAGTATAATTATAATGCCGAAATCAAAATCAGCTTATAGCATACCTACGAAGAAACAAAAACCAGATACATATATTTTTGTGGTATGGGTAGATAATGAGGCTGGAGTTTTGGCAAGAGTAGTCGGTTTATTTTCTGGGCGTGGATACAATATCGAGTCACTAGCAGTTGCTGAGGTTGATGCAGTAAAAAATATTTCAAGAATAACAATTGTTACTACTGGAACACCTCAAGTAATTGATCAAATAAGACTCCAATTAACAAAGTTAGTACCTGTTCATAAAGTTGCTGAGTTTAAAAGAGAGGATAAAGGCGTAATTTTTAAAGAAATGGCTTTATTTAAAGTTGTAGGAAAAAGAAATAAAATTGAAAAATGCTTAAATGCTTGTAAAAAATTTAATCCCGTAATATTAGATGAAACAAAAACTTCAGCAGTAATTCAAATAACTGCTCTTAGAAGAGAAATTGATAAAATGAATAAAAAATTAAAGCCTTTAGGTCTTATTAGTACTTCGAGAACTGGGGCAGTAGCTATGACCAGAGGTGCTAAAATATTTAATTAATTTAATAGGAGAGACTATATGAAAATGTTTTATGAAAAAGATGCAGATGTAAACCTGATCAAGAGTAAAAAAGTTGCTATTTTTGGTTATGGAAGCCAAGGACACGCTCATGCATTAAACCTAAAAGATAGTGGAGTAAAAGATATTGTTGTTGCTTTAAGGGAAGGTTCGTCGAGTGCAGCTAAAGCAGAGTCAAAAGGATTAAAGGTAATGAATTTGTCTGATGCCGCAGAGTGGGCTGATGTAGTAATGATTCTTACACCAGATGAACTACAAGCGGAAATTTATAAAAACCACATTGAACAGAGAGTAAGAGAAGGAACGAGTATCGCTTTTGCTCATGGTTTAAATGTTCATTACGATTTAATTAAAGCAAGAAAAGATCTAGATGTTTTTATGGTTGCTCCAAAAGGACCTGGTCACTTAGTTAGAAGTGAATATGAAAAAGGAGGTGGAGTGCCTTGTTTATTTGCTGTTCATCAAAATGGTTCAGGAAAGGCAAGAGACTTAGCTTTATCTTATGCTTCAGCAGTTGGTGGAGGAAGATCAGGAATTATTGAAACCACATTCAAAGATGAAGTTGAAACAGATTTATTTGGTGAACAAACAGTACTTTGTGGAGGTTTGGTTGAGCTAATTAAAAATGGTTATGAAACTTTAGTTGAAGCTGGATATGAACCAGAGATGGCATATTTTGAGACAGTTCATGAAGTTAAATTGATTGTTGATTTAATTTATGAAGGTGGAATTGCGAATATGAATTATTCTATTTCGAATACTGCTGAATATGGTGAATATCAATCTGGACCAAGAGTAGTTAACAAAGAAGAAACTAAAAAAAGAATGAAAGAAGTTTTGGCTGAAATTCAATCTGGAAAATTCACTAAAGAGTGGATGGATGAATGCAAAAATGGTCAAAAAAACTTCCTTGCTACGAGAGCGAAATTAGCCGAGCACCCCGTTGAAAAAGTTGGTGCAGAACTAAGAGCTATGATGCCTTGGATAGGTAAGAAAAAATTAGTTGATAGCGATAAAAGTTAAATTTTATCAGTAAATTATTGCTACTATAATTCAATTATTTCACTTATACTTTTTTAAATAAATTTAAAAAACGAGGGGAATAATGAAGACTAAAAATATAGTAAGAATACTATTGTCGTTAGTTCTAGTATTCGGATTTTCTTCAGCATGGGCAAAAACTATTAAATGGTCTATGCAAGGAGACAGTCTAACGCTAGATCCACATGCACAAAATGAGGGTCCAACTACACAAGTATCTAGACAAGTTTACGAAGCTCTAGTTCAAAGGGGTTTGGACATGAAAATAGGACCTGCTTTAGCAACAAAATGGAAAGCTACTGATCCAAATACTTGGATTTTTACTTTAAGAGAAGACGCTAAGTTTTCAGATGGTTCTGGAATGACATCTGCGGATGTTGTTTTTAGTATATTAAGAGCCAAGCAAAGAACATCTGATTTTAAAGAATACATCAGCACTGTTGCTAATGTTGAAGCGGTTGGAGATTACTCTGTTAAAATAACTACAAGTAAACCTAACCCTATTCTTTTAAACCAATTGTCTAACATTTTTATAATGTCTAAAGCTTGGTCAGAGAAAAACTTTGCAATGTCTCCACAAAATTGGGATGCAGGACAAGAAACTTTCTCTGCTACTAATGCTATGGGAACTGGTCCTTTTAAAATAACTTTAAGAGAGCCTAACACCAAGACAGTGTTTAAAAGAAATAAACATTGGTGGGGTGAAATGAAGGACAAAAAAGTAACTCAAATTGAATTAATGCCTATTAAAAATGCAGCTACAAGAGTAGCAGCTTTATTATCTGGTGAAATTGATATAGTTACTGATGCTCCTGTTCAAGACTTAAAAAGAATTGGATCTTCTTCAGGTCACAAAGTTGAAAGTACAGCTCAAATGAGAACAATTTTCTTAGGTATGGATCAAGCAGCTGACAAATTAAGAACTGGTAATACAGGTGATAATCCATTTAAGAAAAAAGAAGTAAGACAAGCTCTTTATCAAGCAATAGATATTGAAGCGATCAAGAAAAAAGTTATGAGAGGTTTAAGTGAACCAGCTGGAATTATAACTTTCCCAGGTGTAAATGGATATACAGCTGATCTTGATAAAAGATTACCTTACGATGTTAATGCTGCAAAAAAACTTTTAGCTGATGCGGGTTATCCTAATGGTTTTGACGTTGAACTTAGATGTCCTAATGACAGATATGTAAACGATGAGGCAATCTGTACTGCTGTTGTTGGAATGTTGGGTAAAATTGGAGTTAATGTTAACTTATTTGCTCAAACCAAAAGTAAACACTTCAAAGAGCTTAAAGATGATCAAGGTGATTTCTATATGCTAGGATGGGGTGTTCCAACTTTAGATAGTCACTATGTTTTCCATTACCTATATGAAACTGGTGCTAGCTGGAACAAAGTTAACTTTAGTAACGCTGATGTTGATGCTGCAATTAGAGTTATGGAAGGTGAAGTTGATTTAGTTAAAAGAAATGCTGCAATTGCAAAAGCTTGGAAAATTGTAAAAGATGATATTTCTTATCTTCCTTTACATCACCAAGTAATTTCTTGGGCATCTAAAAGCAATGTTAATGTTCCTATCAGACCGAATAACGAACCGTTATTTAGAACTGCTAGTTTTAACTAATTAAAAATTATTACAAGCCCTTTAAAAAATTTAAAGGGCTTGTATATTTAAACCTTCACAAATTGATAAAATATTTTTTTAAAAGGCTGTTTCAATCTGCTTTGGTGATGTTGGTTGTCGCCTTTGTGTCTTTCTCTTTATTTAATTTTGTTGGAGATCCAATCAATAACATGGTTGGAGAAGAGACTTCTGATGAGGAAAGAGCAGAATTGAGAGAAACACTTGGTTTAATGGATCCAATTCATGTACAGTTTTCAAGATTTATAGTTAATGCTTCTAAGGGTGAGTTTGGAATTTCATATCAATTAAGAAGACCTGTTTCAGAATTAATAGTTGAAAGATTGCCAGCAACTATTGAGCTTGTGGTTATTTCAGCACTTATTGCACTAATTACTGGTACTTTGTTAGGAGTTTATACAGGCATAAATCGAAAAGGTTTTTTAAGTGATTTTGTCTTAGCCATCTCTTTGTTGGGGGTTTCACTCCCCACATTTGTAATTGGTATATTATTTATATATCTGTTTGCAGTAATATTAGGAATTTTACCCTCTTTTGGAAGAGGAGAAGTTGTTGATTTAGGTTTTTGGACCACAGGATTTTTAACAGTTTCAGGACTTAAAGCAATTATACTTCCTTCAGTAACATTAAGTCTTTTTCAAATGACTTATATCATCAGACTTGTGCGAGCAGAGATAATGGAAATACTACAAACAGATTATATTAAATTTGCACGTGCTCGAGGCATTAGTGAAAATAGTATTAAATATAAACATGCATTAAAAAATGGATTGATACCAGTAATAACTATAGCTGGAATAAATATTGGAACTTTAATTGCGTTTTCAATTATTACTGAAACTGTTTTTCAATGGCCTGGAATGGGCTTCTTATTTATTCAAGCAGTTCAATTCGTCGATATACCAATCATGTCAGCTTATTTAGTTTTTATAGCTTTTGTTTTCGTCATGATAAATTTTATAGTTGATATTCTTTATTATTTAATTGATCCAAGAATAAGAGTTAAAGGAGATACTGCAAGTGGATAACAAATCTTTAAGTACTTGGGAAAGAATAAAAGATAGTGATATTTATCATAGCTTTATTAAATCGCCTACTGCGATTGCATCATCTACTATTTTATTTATAATTTTTTTCTGTTCTTTTTTTGTTGAGCTCGTAACACCTTACAATCCCTTTGACCCATCCTCTCTATCATTGATGGATGCATTCACACCACCTTCATGGACAGAAGATGGTCTTGCTAAATTTATTTTAGGTACTGACGGACAAGGAAGAGATATGTTATCAACAATTTTATATGGATGTAGGATTTCTTTAATAGTAGGCTTTTCTGCAATAATTTTTAGCTTAATTCTTGGAGTTGGATTGGGATTAACAGCAGGATTTTTTGGAGGAAAATATGAAATGATAGTAATGAGATTAACTGATGTTCAGTTAACAGTACCAAGTATTTTGATGGCGTTGTTGGTTGATGGAATAGCAAGAGGATTAATCTCAAGAGAAATGCATGATGAAATGGCAATTTATGTTTTAATATTTGCTATTGGAATTTCAGAGTGGCCACAATTTGCTAGAGTTTCTAGAGCTGCAACTTTGGTGGAAAAAAATAAAGACTATGTTTCAGCATCAACAATAATTGGGGTTTCTAATATAATTATTATGTTTAAACATATTTTACCAAATATTTTAAGACCAGTGTTAGTAATTGGAACTATTGGTTTAGCTCTTGCTATTTTAGCTGAGTCTACTTTAAGTTTTTTAGGAGTTGGCGTGCCTCCAACAACACCTTCTTTAGGGACATTGATACGACTTGGTAATGATTTTTTATTTTCAGGAGAGTGGTGGATAACTTTTTTTCCAGCAATTTTCTTAGTTATTTTAGCATTTTCAATTAATTTATTAGGGGATTGGATGAGAGATACTTTAAATCCAAAATTAAAAAAATGACATTCTTAAAAATAAACAATCTTAGTGTTGATTACCAAATGAGAAAAGAAACAGTTAACGCTGCTAAGAATGTGAATATTGAGGTTAATAAAGGAGAAATTTTAGGATTAGTTGGAGAGTCTGGATCAGGAAAAAGTACAGTAGGAAACGCTATTATAAATTTAATTGATGAGCCAGGCAAGGTATCTAGTGGCTCAGTAATTTTAGGTGATCTTAACATTCATGAAAATTCTGAAAGCACTGTTAAATACAGAGGAAATAAAATTGGATTGATATTTCAAGATCCTCAAACTTCACTTAACCCAATTCTTACAGTTGGGGAACAGTTAATTGAAACAATTCAAACTCATCTACAATTAAGCAAAGAAGAAGCAAAAAATAAATCAATAAATCTATTGAAAGAGGTTGGCATAAAAGATGCAGAAACAAGATTTGATAATTATCCTCACCAATTCTCAGGTGGAATGAGACAGCGAGTAGTAATTTCTCTAGCTCTATGTTGTGAGCCAGAATTGTTAATTGCAGATGAGCCAACAACAGCATTAGATGTATCAATTCAATCTCAGATTTTAGAACTAATTAAAAAATTAACAAAAGAAAGAAATCTTGCAGTTATCTTAATTACTCATGACATGGGGGTTATAGCTGAGACTGCTGATCGTGTAGCGGTTATGAAAAATGGCAATTTAGTTGAAATTGGTGAAACCAAAAAAATATTAACCAATCCACAAGAAAATTATACTAAAAGTTTAGTGAGCTCAGTTCCACCAACTAATAAAAAAATTTCAAGATTTGTAATAGTTGAAAAAGAAAACAGTGACAAAAAAGAAAATAATATTAAGATATTAAATAGATGGTCAAAGAAAGAAATTATAAGTCAAGATTTAGTTCAGATAAAAAATTTGAATAAAAGTTTTGATGATAATTTTTTTACAGAAAGTTCTAAAAATTCTGTGATGGCTGTTAATAATGTTTCATTTGAAATAAAAGAGGGCGAATCTTTTGGCTTGGTAGGAGAAAGTGGGAGTGGAAAATCTACAATTGCTAAAATGATTGTAAATTTATTTAAACCTACATCTGGTGATATTTTCTTTGATAACGTTTGTATAACTAAAATTAAACAGAGATCTGAATTAATGAAATTCAGAAAACAAATTCAAATGATATTTCAAGATCCTTATTCTTCACTAAATGGAAGATTAAAAGTAAAAGATATAATTGCAGAACCAATTACACTTCATAACCCATCTATATCTACTTTAGATTTAAATAATTATATTCATGATTTACTGGAGTCTGTAGAATTAACTCAAAAATCTGCGGATAGATATCCACATGAATTTTCTGGAGGACAGAGGCAGAGAATATCAATAGCAAGAGCACTTGCCACACAACCAAGACTTTTAGTTTGTGATGAACCGACCTCTGCTTTGGATGTAAGTATCCAAGCCCAAATATTAAATTTACTCAAAGATCTTCAAGAACAATTAAATTTAACAATTTTGTTTATAAGTCACGACCTACCTGTTGTTAGACAAATGTGTGATAGAATTGGAGTCTTAAAAGATGGCAAATTATGTGAGGTTTCAAACACTGAGGATTTATTTTTAAAACCAACACATGAATATACGAAAGAACTTTTACGGTTAATGCCTAAAATTGAGTCTATTTATAATTAATTTTTAGTAAGCCTAAAATGGTCCATTAAAAGTTATAATTTAACTTATTATTTTGCAATCTCTCTCATAGATTGTATTATAGATTTTCTAAAAATTTTAATTATGAGTGATAAAGATAGAGTCTTTATATTTGACACTACTATGCGTGATGGTGAGCAATCGCCAGGCGCATCTATGAGTTTAGAAGAAAAAATTCAAATCGCTAGAGTTTTTGATGAATTAGGTATCGATATTATTGAAGCAGGTTTTCCAATAGCTTCACCAGGGGATTTTGAAGCTGTTTCAGAAGTAAGTAAAATTTTAAAAAATTCTATTCCCGCAGGACTTTCAAGACATTCAGTAAAAGATATTGATAGAGCTTATGAAGCCCTAAAACATGCACCAAGATTTAGAATACATACATTTATTTCTACAAGCCCTTTACACATGAAACATAAATTAAATATGTCTCCAGAAGATGTTTATGAATCAATTGGAAAACATGTTGCTTACGCAAGAAAGTTTACTGATGACGTTGAGTGGTCATGTGAAGATGGAACAAGAACCGATATGGATTACATGTGCAAAACTGTAGAGCTTGCAATTAAAAACGGAGCTACAACAATTAATATTCCTGATACAGTTGGTTACACAATACCATCTGAGTTTACTACAATTATAGAAACTTTATTAAATAAAGTTCCAAATATTGATAAAGCAATTTTATCAACTCATTGTCATAATGACTTAGGTTTAGCAGTAGCTAACTCGTTAGCTGGAGTTCAAGCTGGAGCAAGACAAATTGAATGTACAATAAACGGATTAGGAGAAAGAGCAGGAAATGCTGCTCTTGAGGAAGTTGTTATGGCTATTAAAACAAGACCTGATTTAATGCCATATGAAACTGGAATTAATACAACACTTTTAAGCAAAGCTTCAAAAATTGTTTCAAACGCAACAGGTTTTCCTGTTCAATATAATAAAGCTATCGTTGGAAAAAATGCTTTTGCTCATGAAGCAGGAATTCACCAGGATGGAATGTTAAAAAATAGACAAACATATGAGATAATGACACCTGAAAGCGTAGGGGTTAAACAAACATCGTTAGTGATGGGAAAGCATTCTGGTCGACATGCATTTAAAGACAAGTTAAACAGCTTAGGCTATCCAGATTTAACTGACGATGTAGTAGGAAATGCATTTGCAAAATTCAAAGTCTTAGCAGATAAGAAAAAACATGTTTATGATGAAGATATTATTGCCTTAGTAGATGATAGTTTAATCGTAGATAATAAAGTAAATGCAATAACTCTTAAATCTTTAAAAGTTTTTGCCGGAACAGGTGAACCACAAAAAGCAGAAATGACTTTGGATGTTTATGGTGATGTAAAAAATGCAACAGAAACTGGAGATGGTCCGGTTGATGCAATATTTAAATGTATTAAAACTTTATATCCTCATGATGTTAACTTGCAACTTTATCAAGTTCATGCAGTTACAGAAGGAACAGATGCACAAGCTACAGTAAGTGTAAAAATCGAGGAAAAAGGTAAAACGACTGTAGGTCAAGCAGCTGATACAGATACTTTAGTTGCATCAGCAAATGCCTACATAAATGCATTAAATAAAATGATAATCAAACGAGATAAAACAGCTCCCATGGAGCAAGAAAGTCAGAAAGTAAGAGGGATATAATGGGGTTATTTAGCAGTGTTAAAAAAATATGGAGCCAAGATATGGCAATTGATCTTGGAACAGCCAATACACTTGTAGTTTTAAAGGGTCAAGGCGTAGTTCTTAATGAACCTTCAGTTGTTGCAATAGTTGATCAAGGTGGAAAAAAAAATGTATTAGCAGTTGGAGACGAAGCTAAAACAATGCTTGGAAGAACACCAGGTAATATTAGTGCAATTAGACCTCTAAGAGATGGTGTTATTGCAGATTTTATAGTTACTGAAGAAATGATTAAACATTTTATCAAAAAAGTTCATAAAGGAAGCACATTTGCTAATCCTAGAATTTTAATTTGCGTACCAACTGGCTCAACACCAGTTGAAAGAAAAGCAATTCAAGATAGTGCTCTAGCAGCAGGCGCAAGAAGAGTTCAATTAATTGAGGAACCGATTGCAGCAGCTATTGGAGCAAATCTTCCAATTTCTGAGGCAACTGGTTCAATGATTGTAGATATTGGCGGGGGCACAAGTGAAATTGCTGTAATGTCTTTGGGTGGATTGGTTTACTCTAAATCTTTAAGAGTTGCAGGTGACTCGATGGATGTAGCAATAATAGATTATATGAGAAAAGAATATAATTTATTAATTGGCGATACTACTGCTGAAAAAATAAAAAAAGAAATGGGAACAGCTGTACCAACAGGAACAAACACTTACCCAGTTAAAGGAAGAGATTTAAGATCAGGTACTCCAAAGGAAGTTAATATTACAGAAGAAGATACTGCTGAAGCACTAAATGATATTATGAAGCAAATGGTTAGTGCAATTAAAGATGCTTTAGAAAATACTCCACCTGAGTTGTCAGCTGATTTAGTTGATATGGGTTTAACTTTAACAGGTGGTGGTGCTTTGTTAAAAAATATCGATAAAAGGTTTTCTAAAGAAACAGGTTTACCAGTTCATATAGCAGATGATCCATTATCTTGTGTTGCTGTTGGTACAGGTAAAGCTTTGGATCAAGAAGAAACTTTTTCTACTATGTTATCTGAATATTAGGAAAAATGGCTACTGGCAGAGATGATTTTGTAATTGCCATTAGGTCAGCTTTTTTAAAAAAAAAAGATAAACAAAAATTTTCTTTATTAACTTTAATTGTTTTATCAATTTTTGTAATTGTTCTAAGTAATTTTAATTTTAAAGTAATACAATTTGTTAAATTAGGAATTAATGAAGTAATTTATAGATCATCTAATATTGCATCAATCCCAGAAAATAAATTAAAAGAGATAAGTTCAAAATTCAAATCACACATGGATTTATATGAAAGTCATCAAAGAGAATTAATTAAAATAGAAAATTCTGACCAACTTAAATTACAAAATAAGTATTTAAATGCGGAAAATGAAAAGCTTAGAGGGTTACTAGATGAAAGTATAAATTCACAAGAAATATTTGCCAGAGTTTTAATTGATAAAGACAGCCCGTATTTAAAATCAGTAGTATTAAACAAAGGCACAAAAGATAAAGTAAAAATTGGAATGGCTGTTGTTGATGACGTTTATCTGGTGGGCCAAATAATTGAAGTAAATTACACTAATTCAAGAGCATTACTATTGTCAGATCTTAATAGCAAAATACCATCTGTTTTAGAGCCAGATGACATACAAGCCGTAATTTCTGGTACAGGAAGTGATTTTGGAAAAATTGAACATACTCAAGAAGAATTTAGAGAAGAATTTAAAAATAAAGAAATTTTTGCTTACACCTCGGGTCTTGGTGGCTTATTCAAGCCTGGTATACCTATTGGAAAAATCAAAAACATATCAGATGGAAAAATTAATTTTTTTTCTGATTTTACACAACTCAATTATGTAAAAATAATTTCTTATAAAATAGGTGGAGAAGAATAATGTCATCACTTAATAAAAGTCCTTTTTTAAAAATATTATTATCCTATTTACCATTTATAATGTTATTTTTTTCTGTGTTAAATGAATTTGATTTTAATTACTTAAAACTTGATTATTTTGCTTTTAATTTTGCTCATCTATTAATTTTCTTTTGGACCTTAAGAAATCCTGATCAATTAGGTTATCTAGCAATTTTCTTTGCAGGTATAATTAATGATGTTGTAATAGGTATACCAATAGGAATTAGTAGTTTTTGTTATCTTATTCTTTGCTCTGTAACAGCTTACATAAGAAACATTACTTTATCCCCAAACTTTATGAAGGACTGGATATCATTATTATTCACAATTTTATTAATAAATTCAATTCAAGTAATTATTTTAGATTTAGTCTTTTTAATTAAAGTTGATTACACTAATTATTTAATTAACTCAGGTTTTACTTTTTTATTTTATCCAATATTTTTTTTATTTTTTAATTTTTTAAACGAAAGAATTTCATATCAAACAAATGATTAAATCTAATTCAGGAATAAGAAAAACAGATGTAATTAATAGAAGGATGTTCATAATTGGAGCAGCAAAAGTAGTAGTTTTTGTTGGTATCGTTGCTCGTTTATTTTCTCTTCAAATAAATGAAAATAAAAAATATTTAACACTTTCAGATAAAAATAGAATTAGAGAATGGAAACTCCCACCTACAAGGGGAAATATTGTTGATTATTTTGGAAATGTAATTGCAGGGAATTTAAAAGTTTATCAATTACATATAATTCCAGAGCAAGTTGAGAATTTTAATTATTTACTAGTTAGATTGAAAAATCTTTTAAATCTAAGTGACAAAAGAATTGCTAGAATAAATAAATTAAAAGCAGAGTTAAAACCGTGGGATAGTATTATTGTGTCCGAAAATTTAACTTGGAGTCAATTTGTAAAAATTAATAATTATTTATACGATCTTGTTGGTGTTAAACCCGTAATGACAATCTCCAGAAACTATCCATTTAATGATGTATACACACATGTTCTTGGATATGTTAGTCAACCAAATGAACAAGAAATTTTAGAAAATAAAATTATCCAAGAAAGATTTGTACCGGGAATGAAAATTGGAAAACTGGGTTTAGAGAAAAAACTTGAAAATCTTTTAATAGGGACAAATGCTATTCAAAGATATGAAGTAAATGCTTACGGTAAAAGAATTAATCAACTCGAGCATCAGAAAGGTGAGCAAGGATCAAAAATACGTCTTACTGTAGACACAGAAATACAAAAAGCTTGTGGGGAATTGTTAAATGAAAAAGCAGGATCTATTAGCGTAATGGATATCTATACCGGAGATATAATAGCAATGTATTCATCTCCATCTTATAATCCAAATTTATTTTTATTCGGAATTAGTCAAGATGAGTGGCAATTAATTAGAAATAATCCATTAAAACCACTAATAAACAAAACACTTTCGGGTCTATACTCTCCAGGTTCAACAATAAAACCTATCGTCGCGCTTTCAGCTTTAGAAAATAAAGTAATAGATACAAAGTTTAAAGTTAAATGCACAGGAAAAATGGAGTTATATGGACAAACATTTCACTGTTGGAAGGAAAAGGGACATGGTTGGGTTAGTCTGAAAAATGCAATGAAACAATCTTGTGATACATATTTTTATGAGGTTGCTAGGTTATTAGGTGTTGATAGATTAAATATTACAGCTGAAAAGTTTGGATTAGGTAAAAAAGTTCTTGGCGATTATTTTGATAATGAAAAAAAAGGATTATTTCCGAATACAAAATGGAAAAAAAATAATCTAGGTAAAGGCTGGGTATTAGGCGAAACTTTAATCACAGGTATTGGACAAGGCTATATACAATCAACTCCTTTACAACTTTGCATGATGACTGCACAAATTGCAAATGGGGGCTTTGCTGTAAAACCAAAAATAATAGTGGATAGTAATCCGATTTCTTATGAAGATGCAAAACAATCAATGGAAAGTGGGTTATTGTTTGATAGCGACTCTGAGGAATTGTTAGACAAAAAGTTATTTAAAAACCAAAAAAATATTAAAATTATTCAAGAAGCAATGTTTGCTTCAACCAATGAAAGATTTGGAACTTCTTATAAATCAAGAATTGATGATCCTAAATATCAATTTGCAGGAAAAACAGGAACAGCTCAGGTAAAAAGAATAAGCAAAAGAGAGAGGGAATTGGATTTAGAATTAGAGCAAATACCATACAAAGATAGAGATCATGCTTTGTATGTTGCTTATGGACCATATGTTAACCCACGATATGCGCTTAGTATAATTGTTGAGCATGGTGGTTCAGGAAGTAAGGCGGCAGCACCAATTGCAAAAAAATTATTTAAATTAATAATCGACAGACATGATTTAAGAAATAAACAATCAAATTTTGAGAGGATTACTGTTTAGATGTTTCAGCACGATAGATTGAATAATGAGATTACTTTATTTCAAAAAATAAAAAGCTTAGACTATATATTATTGATTTCTGTTATTCTTCTTTCTGTATTAAGTGTTTTTGTTATGTATTCTACAGATGGTGGTGAAATACTTTTTCATACAAAAAATCATTTTGTAAAACTTGCAGTTTTTTTCCCCTTAATGATTCTTGTTGCTTTCTTTAATATAAAATTTTGGCATAACTTTTCATATATAATCTATTTTATAGTAATACTTTTATTAATTTATGTTTCATTTTTTGGACTAAAGTCCTCTGGTTCTCAAAGATGGATGGATCTTTATTTATTTGTTCTGCAACCTTCAGAACTTATGAAAGTAGCAATTATAATGTGTCTTGCAAAATATTTTCATAGAATAAAAATAGAAAATGTTAATTCATTTACCAGCATAACTATTGTGTTATCGATTATAATAATTCCAATAATTTTTGTAATTTCTCAACCTGATCTTGGTACATCTATATTAATTGCTTTAAGCGGATTAATTATATTGTGGTTAGGAGGCATGAAAATTAAATATTTTATATACTCATTTATTACTTTCTTAATTTCACTTCCATTTATAATCTCATTTCTTAAACCATATCAAAAACTAAGAATTTTAACTTTTTTAGATCCAGATAGAGACCCATTGGGCGCTGGATACCAAATTATACAGTCAAAAATAGCTATTGGCTCAGGTGGCCTTAATGGAAAAGGTTTTTTAAAAGGAACTCAGAGCTACTTAGATTTTTTACCTGAAAAACATACAGATTTTATATTTACTTTATTTTCAGAAGAGTTTGGTTTTATAGGCTCAGTTGGTCTTTTGATATTATACTCAATAATAATTTTTAGAATTTTACGAATAGGATCTATTTCAAGAAGTAACTTTGCTAGACTTTTTTGTTTTGGTTATGCTTTTGCAATCTTTATTTATATTGTGGTAAACTTATCTATGGTTTTGGGTCTACTACCTATAGTTGGTTCTCCATTACCCATCATGTCGTATGGAGGTTCCTCAATGTTAGCCACTATGATTGGATTTGGTATAGTATTGAGTGCAAAAATTAATCATAAACAAATGATTGCATAATTTGTCACTCTTATAATTTAATATTTACTTGTATAACAAATTTATGAATAAAAATCTTAATGTAGGAATAGTTGGAGCAGGAATTCAAGGTGTATCTAATGCTTTATTTCTTCAAAAAAAAGGTTTCAATGTAACTATTTTTGATAGAGACAATCCAGGTAGCCAAGCCGCCTCTTATGGTAATGCAGGTCACTTTTCACCTTATGCATCTCTTTCTTTAAACAGAACTGACGTACTAGCAGATGTGCCTGCAATGTTGCTTAGTTCTTCAGGTCCACTTGCTTTAAAATGGAACTATGTTCCTAAAATGATTCCATGGTTTATAAAATTTATAATGAATACCACTAAAACTAAGATGATGCACACTGCTAAAAATATGCACCAAATTTTAGATCTAGCCTTACCGGCATATGATGAATTATTTGAAGAAATTGACTTAGATGGCTTAGTTGAAAACAAAGGTATTCTTTATATATGGAATGATAAAGATTTAAAAAGTAGAGAATTAGAAATAAAAGTAAGAGAAGAATTAGGTGTTGAACAACAATTAGTTTCCAAAGCTGAAATACACGATCTTGAACCAAATATTAAACCATTTTACCATGCTGGCGTATATTATCCTTATGCAAGACACGCAAGAAATCCTAAAAGAATTCTTTTAAAATTATTTGATTTATTTTTACAAAAGGGAGGAAAATTTAACAAAGTAAATATTAATGAAATTAATTTTGATGAAGAAAAACCAGTTTTTAAAACTGAAACTCAAAGTTACGTTTTTGATAAAGCAGTTATAGCTTGTGGAGCTTTTTCAAAAAAATTAACAGATAATCTTGGCGAAAAAATACCCCTAGATACAGAGCGTGGATATCATGTTCATTTCAAAAATTGTGATCATTTATTGAGTAGACCTGTGATATTTTCTAACCGTGGATTTGGAATTACACCGATGGAACAAGGTTTAAGAGTTGTTGGAACTGTAGAATTTGGCGGATTAGATAATCCATTATCCAAATCAAGAGTTAAAAATTTGATAAATAATGCAAAATATATGCTTGGTGATTTACCCGAACATGAGGATGAGTGGCTAGGATTTAGACCAACTTTACCAGATTTTTTACCTGTTATGGGGCCATCAAAAAATTACAAAAATATTTATTATTGTTTTGGGCATCATCATTTAGGATGGACTTTAGGTCCAATTTCTGGAAAGATTGTTTCAGGGATGATAGCGAACGAAAATACAAATTTAGATTTAAAACCTTATAGCTCGCTTAGATTTAGTTAAGTGACTAAAGATAATAATTTTTTAGCTTATTTATATCTATTTTTAACAGTAACTTTTTGGGCAGGAAATTTTGTAGTAGGTAAACTTGCAAGTTTTTATCAAGTTCCTCCTTTTTCATTAAATTTTTATCGATGGCTTTTTGCTTGGTTAATTTTAGCACCTTTTACAATTCCTGAAATATTAGAGAAAAGAAACTATATAATTAAAAACTATAAACTTTTTATTGTTTTGGGAGTTACTAGTATAACGGTATTTAATTCTATTGTTTATTATTCATTAAATTTTACTCAGGTGATTAGCGGAGTTTTAATGATTTCAACTATACCTGTGATGATCATGTTGTTTTCTTCAATTTTAAAAATTGAAAAGACAAATATTTTTCAAATTATAGGGGTAGTATTTTCTTTTGCAGGTGTAATTATGATTATAACAAAAGCAAATATAGAGATATTAAAAAATTTAGATTTTAATAAAGGGGACATAACCATGGTTATAGCAATGTTCTCATGGGCTTTATATTCTACATTGTTAAAAGGAAAAAAATATGAATTAACCCAAATATCATTACTTCAAGTAGTAATTACTTTTGGTTTAGTATTTTTAATACCAGTTTATTTTATTGAATATCAAATTGGCTTTAGAATTAATTTAGAATTACCTTTTATTTTAATTTTATCCTATGTAGTTTTGTTTCCAGGTTTGGCATCTTTTCTTTTATGGATAAAAGGAATATCTATGATTGGTGCTAATCGTTCTGGTGTTTTTTTACACCTAATGCCAATTTTGAGCGCAATAATGGCGATGATTTTTTTTAGTGAAAAATTTATGTTTTATCATATTTTAGGCGCTTGTTTTATTATTACAGGAATATTGTTATCAAATAGGAAAGTTAAAAATGCTTAAGGTTGCTATATTAGATGATTATCAAAATGTTGCCCAACAGTTTGTAGATTTAGAAAAACTATCTGGGAAATATGAGTTTAAGATTTTTAGCGAACCTTTTTTAGATGAAGCAGATGCAATTGATCAGTTAGCTGATTTTGAAGCTTTATTAATAATGAGAGAAAGAACTCCAATTACAAAAAATTTAATTAATAATTTAAATGAATTAAAATTTGTTATCACAAGTGGATTACGAAACAAATCTATTGATTTAGAGGCTGCAAAGAAAAGAAAAATTATTGTTTGTGGTACAGATATAAATTTAAACCCAACACCTGAATTAACATGGGCACTAATTCTTGGTTTAGCAAGAAATTTTAAAGAAGAGTTTGACAATATGTATCAAGGGTATTGGCAAACTACAATTGGAGTAGAATTGAAAGGAAAAATCTTAGGTTTAATTGGTCTAGGTAGAGTAGGCACAGAAGTTGCAAAAATCGGAAAAGCATTTGGAATGCAAGTAATGGCCTGGAGTGAAAACTTAAGCCTAGATAAGTGCAAAGAATTAGATGTGCTCCCTTGTAGTAAAGATGACTTAATTACAAATTCAGATGTGCTTTCAATTCATGTTCAAGGAGGTGAAAGATACAAAGACTGTATTACCATAAAAGAATTTGATAAAATGAAAAAAACAGCATTTTTGATAAACACATCTCGTGGACCTATTGTAAATGAGGATGATTTAATTATTGCATTGTCAACAAATGTAATTGCAGGAGCTGGGATTGATGTCTATGATAAAGAACCTTTACCTGAAAATAATAAACTAAGATTTTTACCAAATGCACTTCTTACACCACACATCGGTTATGTGACAGCAGAAAATTATAGTATTTTTTATAATCAAATGATTGAAGGGTTAGAGGCTTGTGTTGATGGAAAGCCAGTACGTGTTCTAGAGTAACGATGGATTTACCAGTGGTTAACCATGAGGATTATTTTGCCAAAATTGGAGATGATCATAAATTTCCTATAAATAAGTTTGGAGAATTGGCAAATTATTTGATCCAAAATAAAATCATTAAAAAGTTTCATAAACCATATGCTTGTTCGCTTGAAACATTGAGTTATGCACATTCAAAAGATTATATCTCTAAGATCAAAAATAAAAATTTAAGTAAAGAGGAAGTAAAAAAAATTGGATTTCCACTTGTTGATAGTGTTGTACAGAGATCATTAGTAGCTACTGGTGGTACTGTTTTAGCTTCTAAACTTGCAATTAATTACGGAATATCATGTAATACTGCTGGAGGTAGTCATCACGCAAACTACGATGGCGGAGCTGGATACTGCGTTTTTAATGATGTAGCTGTTGCTGCTCATTATTTATTAAATCGAGGTTTGGCTAACAAAATATTAATTGTTGATTTAGATGTTCATCAAGGAAATGGAAATTCAGAAATTTTTAAACAAAATAGAAGTGTTTTCACGTTCAGTATGCACTCTAAAACTAACTATCCAGCCAAAAAATCTAATAGTGATTTAGATGTGGAGCTTGAAGATAATTTAGAGGATGATGCCTACATTAAGACACTTAAACATTATTTAAATGAGTTAAATCAAGAAAATTTTGATTTTGTTTTCTATATAGCTGGAGTAGATATTCATTTCAACGATAGATTAGGTAAACTAAAAATATCTGATGAAGGGATTAAATCTAGAGACGAGCTTGTTATTGAAAACTTTTTTTCTAAAAAAATACCCTTTTGTGGTGTTTTAGGTGGCGGTTATAATAAAGATTTTAAAAAATTAGTTGAATTACATTCAATCTTACATAAATCCTGTGCTAAATATATAGGATCATGACAAAAAAAATAAATCCAAATTTAACTGCAGAGCAAAAATTAATCTTGTTCGAAGAAGGAACTGAGCGCGCAGGTTCAAGCGAACTTAATAATGAAAAGAGAGAAGGAAGTTTTCATTGTGCAAATTGTGGAGAAACATTATTTGACTCAAAAACAAAATATGAGAGTGGATCAGGCTGGCCTTCATTTTATGATTCTTTACCAGATGTATTTGAAACCAAAACTGATCATCACATAGGTTACGCAAGAACTGAGTATCATTGTAAAAAATGTGGAGGGCATCATGGTCATATATTTGATGATGGACCTGAACCTACGGGAAAAAGATTTTGTAATAACGGCGTTTGTTTAATTTTTAAACCAAAAGAGTAAATTATTAAAATTAATTTTTTAAAAGATCTTGAAGTTTATTTTCTTTTTCTAGTGCTCTAACTTCATCGTAACCACCAATATGCTGATCATCAAAAAAGATCTGTGGGATTGTTCTTTTGCCATTTGCTTTTTTAATCATCTCATCAGCAGCACCTGCAACTTTTGAAATATCAATTTCATTATAAGGAGCGTTATTTCTAGCTAATAATCTTTTTGCAGCTTCACAATAGTTGCATAGTGGACCTGTATACATAGTAATCTTTTTCATGGATTATAGGTAGTCACCTTTTTTAATTTTACTAGTTATTTCTTTTCTAGAATATTCGAACTTTTTTCGATGTTTAATACTTTTTTGATTTACTCTTTTTCTCCACAATCTGAAAGAAGATGGTTTAAGTGATCTTCGCATAATTTTAATTACATCAGATTCTTTCTTCCCTGTTTTTTTTTCAATTTCCTCAAAAGTTATCCGATCTGCCCAAGCCGCCCAAATGATCCAATCCGGATCGTCCATTTTGGGCTCTGGATTTTTGACTTTGGTAATTGGCCTGTGACCTTTTTTTTTCATAAATCCTTTATATTTGAAAAAAAAATTTAATGCATTTTTTTTAGCCTCTGATATTGTTTATTAGATAGTCCTTCTTAGCCATCTTTAGCTCCCGGTTTTTAAGGACTATCTTTTTTATGCTCCCCCTAGATTTTATACTCTATCTACAGATTATTATTTTTTTATTTATTACTCCTGGAACTCCAAGGATTGTAATTATCTCTTATTCAATGAATTACGGTGTTGGAAAATGCGTATGGTCTGCTTTAGGTGATATAACTGCAAATTTTATTCAGGCAACTTTAGTTATTTTTGTGATTGGATCTTTTTTTTCAAAAAACTCAATGATACTTAATGCATTTAAATGGATCGGAATAGTTTATTTATTATATTTAGCTTACGATATTTATAAATCTCGGCCAAAAAGCATTTCAAATGAAGGAGAAATAGAAAAAAGTAATTTATCTTTTTTTAGAGATGGTTTTTTTGTTGCTGGTACAAGTCCTAAGGCTTGGATGTTTTTTCCTTTTATATTTCCTCAATTTATTGATTTTAATTCAAATTTATTGGCACAATTTTTTATATTAATTACGACTTACATCGTTTTAGATTTTTTATCTTTGATAGGTTACGCAATGCTAGCACAGAAATTAATTAAGTGGATAACTGCAAATCCAAAAACAATAAATACAATTTCTGCGAGTGTTTTAGTAATAATTGCAGTAATAATCTTGATAACACAACAATATTAATTAATTTTGGCTCTTATTGCCACTTGCATAAAATAAAAATTCTTTATTAAATCAACTAATAATTAATTAATTAAAGAGGAAATAAAATGCAATTAAATAAGATAATTTTAAGTTTTGTTTCTGCATTAGTAATTTTATTTTCAACTTCTGTTGCATCATTTGCAAAAGTTGTTGGTGACAAAATTATTTTAGGTGCTGCTATTTCCCTAACTGGTAAATACTCATCGAATGGTGTTCATACTCAAAATGGTTATAACATGGCCGTTGACAGAATTAACAGCATGGGTGGTGTTAAAGTTGGTGGTAAAACTTATAAGTTTGACATTATTTATTATGATGATGAATCAAACCCGAAGAGAGCTGCACAGCTTGCAGAAAGATTAATTTCACAAGATGGTGTTGAGTTTATGCTTGGCCCTTACAGTTCTGGTCTAACGAAAGCAATTGCACCAGTTACTGAAAAATATGGTGTTCCAATGGTTGAAGCAAATGGTGCATCTAGATCTTTGTTTACAAAAGGTTACAAATATCTATTTGCTGTATTAGCTCCAGCTAACTTGTATCTTGATGTTGCTATCGACTTAGCAGTTGAAAAGAATAATGGAAAACCAGTGACAGTAGCAATGGCATTTGAACAAGATGCATTCTCACAGGACGTTAGATTGGGAGTTTTAGATGCAATTAAAAGAACTGGCTCAAAAAAAGTAATTGATGATAAATTACCAAAAGAGTTAAATGATATGGCTGCAACATTAGTTAAAGTTAAACAAATGAAGCCAGATGTTCTTGTTGTATCAGGTCATACAAAAGGTGCTCTTACTGCAATTAGACAAATCGCTGAAATGAAGGTAGATGTTCCAATGTTAGCTATGACTCACTGTGATGCTGCTAAGCTATCTAAACAGCATGGTAAAAACTCACAGTACGCATTATGCGCTTCTCAATGGCACAAAACATTAACGTATAAAGATAATTTCTTTAAAGATGGAATGACTTATGCGGCTGACTTTGAGAAAGAGTTTGGATATGATCCACCTTATCAATCTGCAGAATCTTCTGCTGCATTGTTAGTATTTAAAGATGCTTTTGAGAGAGCAAATTCGTTTGATCAAAAGAAAGTAAGAGATGCTCTTGCAGCTACTAACATGCAAACATTCTATGGAAATATTAAATTTGCACCTGGTGGTCAAAATGTTGACAAACCTATGGTACTTTTCCAAGTAATGTGTGATGACTCAGGAAAATGTGAGAACAAAGTTGTTGCGCCAACTAAATGGGCATCAGCTAAGTTAATACATCCTGTTCCTAAGTGGTCAGAAAGATAAAATAAAAAATATTAAAGCCCCCTAGTATTAGGGGGCTTTTTTTTATATAACCCAAATACTTTTTATGGATTTCATGGTTTTCCAATATCCGATGATAACGGTCCAAGCTTGCTTGGATGGAATCCTTCTTGGAATTTTATTTGCATTGATCGCTTACGGGATGGCTCTTCAATGGGGAGTGATGAATATAATTAATATTGCACAAGGAGATCTTGTTATTTTGGGAGGATATATTGCTTATTTTATGTATCTTTATGGCATTCACCCAGCATGGGGCGTGATTGTTGCACCAGTAATAATGTATTTCCTAGGTGTTCTAATTTACAAATTAGTTATTAATAAAGTAGTAGATAGAGACTTGTTTATCTCCATATTAGCAACTTTTGGAATAAGCATTCTATTCATGCAATTAATGAATTTTGCATTTGGCGCAGATGTTGTCCTTGCTAACTCAGATTATGGAACAACGATGTTGTTTAACAATAATGTTGTGTTACCTAACTCAAAATTGTTTTCAGCTTTTATAAGTATTTTATTCGCGATATGTTTAGTAATTTACATGAAAAAATCTAAGCTTGGACGTGCAATTAGAGCTACTGCACAAAATGCTAGAGCTGCTAAAATTTTAGGTGTTGATACGGAAAAAGTTTATGCAGCAACATTTGGAATTAATGCTGCTCTTTGTGGCGTTGCTGGAGCTTTAATTTCTATAACATTTACAATTCACCCTTACATGGGATTACCATATACAATTCGATCATTTATGATTGTTATTGTTGCGGGCCTAGGAAATTTACCAGGAGTTGCAATGTCTGGTATGGGTCTTGGTGTATTTGAAGAATTTGCAGACTATATTCTAGGAACAGAATTTAGAATTGGCTCTGTATTTTTACTATTAGTATTAATTTTAGTTTACAGAAGATTTAAACTTTCGAGAAAAAGAGAGTACCTAAAGTGAAAAAAGTTGAAATTACAGATGATACTGGAAAAATAATTAAAGTTGATATCGAAAAATTTAAAAAACATATAGATGAATATCATTTAAACGGATCAAGCGTACATGAAGAAAATGGACATTATTTTACAGTTGACCAAAAATTTAGAGACAAAATAAACAGCTTATATGAACAAGAATAATTTAATTTTATATTCTGGTATTTTGATTTTTGGATTAGTGGCTCCATTTTTATTTCCAGCTTTTAAAGTTCAGCTATCAATACTATGTGTATTGATAGTTCTTGCGACTACATGGAATATCCAAGGCGGTGAGATGGGTTATAATTCGTTTGGAAATATTTTGTTCTATGGTCTTGGGATGTATCTTTGTGCATCGGTTCAAGTTGGGATGTTCTTTCCGTTAGCAGAATGGACAGAGAGTGGTGGTGAAAAAACATTTGTTCATACTCCTGCTCAATTTTTTCAAGGAATGGCTGTTGGGTTAATTGTTGCAGCTATAGTTCCAACCATTATTGCTGGTTTAATTGGATATTCAATTTTAGGTCTAAGAGGACATTACTTTGCAATCTGTACATTGGGTTTAGGAGTAGCTGCAGGTGAAATTTCTGGAGGAATAGAAATTATTGGTGCAGGCCAAGGATTTACAACACCTCCATTTCCAGACGTTGGGAGTTTAGAAGCAAGAGGAGAGTTTTTTTATTTCTTAAGTTTCTTTACTTTAATTTTGACATTTATTGCAGTGCGTTCAATTTATTCTACGCGATTTAAATTAATACTTAATGCTATCAGAGACAATGAGGATAAAGCTGAAGCAATGGGTATTGAAACAATGAAATATAAAATTATTGGTTGGATGATCTCAGCTTTCTTTTGTGGATTAGCCGGTGGAATAATGGGAGGATTAGTTGGCTATATAGACTCTACAGACGTTGCTTTTGATGGAAGAGAGATGGGTGTGTTCATGGTATTGATGGCAATACTTGGAGGAAAGGGAACACTTTGGGGTCCAATTATTGGTGCAACTATATTCCATATATTTAAAGAAGGTTTTTGGACATTCTTTTTAGGTTGGCAGTATGTTGCTCTTGGAGTTTTGATTGTAGTAATTGTAATTTATTTCCCAGAAGGAATTATGGGATGGTTAAGAGAAAAGTATCCAGAACGTTTCGGTGAAGTAGTTGATGAAAAAGATCGTAAAGCACAGGTAGAACTTAAATGAGTATTTTAGAAGTAAGCAATGTAAGTAAATCATTTGGTGGCGTTAAAGCTAATGTTGACATCTCAATGAATGTTGAAAAAGGTAAGATAGTTGGATTAATTGGGCCAAATGGTTCAGGTAAAACTACATTGTTTAATTCTATTGTAGGGACTTACCCAATAGATAATGGATCTATTAAATTTAATGGTAAAGAAGTTTCTGAGTTACCAGTCCCAGTTATTGCTAAGCTAGGACTGCTAAGAACTTTTCAACAAACTAGAATTTATGGAAAACTTAATTGTATAGAAAATATGCTCATTAGTCACAAAGGTAGTGATGCAAATTTAATGAAAATATTTTCTAAAATTCCAAAAGAATTAACTGAAAAGGCAGAAAACCTATTAAATTTTGTAGGATTATATCAAAAAAGAAAGCTAAGAGCAGGAGATCTATCTTTTGGTCAGCAAAAATTATTAGAATTGGCCATGGCATTGATGAATGAACCAGAGATGCTACTGCTAGATGAGCCTACAGCTGGAATAAATCCTACACTAATAAATGGTATTATTGATAGATTAATTAAAGTAAATCAAGATTTTGGAATAACACTTTTAGTGATTGAGCATAACATGAGAGTAATTATGCAATTAGCAGAAAATATTTTTTGTTTAGCTCATGGTAAAATGTTGGCTAATGGATCACCAGATGAAATTAAAAATGATAAACGTGTCATTGATGCGTATTTAGGAGCACAATAATGGCTAATCAATATGAAGTATTAGGAAAAGCTCCAACACCAGATGATTTAAAAAAATTATCTCCGAACGAGGTTCACTTAACTATTAAAAATTTAAACGCAGGTTATGGAAAAATGGAAATTTTACATAACTTTGATTTATTCGTAAATAAAGCTCAGTCTTTATGTTTAATTGGTCCTAATGGTGCAGGCAAATCCACAATTCTTCATTCAATATATGGTTTTACAAATATTTTTTCTGGCCAAATTGAACTTGAAGGAAAAGAAATTACAAATCTTACCCCAGCAGAAAAGCTAAAGTCAGTTGGTATAGCTTATATATTACAGGACAACTCTGTATTTCCAGATATGACAGTAGAAGAAAACTTATTAATGGGAGGATACATAAAAGAAAAAACAGATGAATCATTTGAAGAGGCTGAAAGAATTTTTGAAAAGTATGAAAGGTTAAGAAATAGAAGAAATCAACCCGCAAAAGTTTTATCTGGAGGTGAGAGAAGATTATTAGAAATATCAAGAGCGTTAGTTATGAAACCTTCAGTACTTTTAGTAGATGAACCATCAATTGGACTCGAACCCAGATATATTGAAATGGTTTTTGAAATATTAAGAGATCTTCAGCAAAATGAAAAAAAAACAATCATTCTAGTTGAGCAAAATGCCAAAAAAGGATTAGAGTTTGCAGATATTGGATACGTTTTGGTATCTGGGCAAACTGCAATTGCAGGTAAAGGAGATGATTTACTTCAAAATCCTGATGTTGGTAGACTGTTCCTAGGTGGATAATGATTAAAAAAAATTTTTTCTTTAAAGGATATAGATCTATATTTAGTCATGATAGTCCAGCTATAGCTCTCACTTGTTGCTTTATAGCTATTGGAGCTCTATTTAAAAATTTAGGTTTTAATATTCAAGAAAGTATTTTTTCAACTGTTTTAACTTATGCTTTACCAGGCTCACTAGTGATGGCTGAGTCCATGTTAATTGGAGCATCTTTGTTAAATATTTTTTTGGCGGTATGGATTGTTAATGCAAGACTTTACCCTATGGCTGTATCTTTATTTCCGCTAATGATGCACAGAAGTCAACCTAAGTGGAAGTATTATTTTTCATGTCATTTCATTGCTATTTCCGCATGGTTAATCATGAAAAGCAATTATAAAAACATTCCAAAAAAATATAGAATTGATTATTGGATTGGTATTGGAAGCGCAACAGTAAGTGTATCGGTAATTGGAACATTTTTAGGTTTCTCTTTCTCTGAGTATTTGAATAAAGATATGATGTTGGGTTTAGCAATTCTTAATCCAGTTTATTTTCTATGTATGATGATTGGTGCATCTAAAACTATTCCAGTTACGCTGTCTGTTTTGCTTGGAACAATATTGGGACCAATTATTTATTTACTCTCACCAGAATGGTCAATTTTGATAGCAGGTATAATTGGTGGAACCTTAGCTTATCTAGTAGGAGAGCACAGTGTCAGCTAATATTGTTTATGCAATTCTTGTTACGTCTTTAGCAACATTTTTGTCTAGATTTTTGGGCGCTCTAACATCTGAGGGTATAAAAGAAACTTCCAAGCTTTTTAAGTGGTTTAATTGTTTAGCCTATGCAACCTTGGCAGCACTAATAGCTAGAACTATAATTTTTCCTGCTGGTATTTTGGTAGATGCTAGTTATTCAAGTAGATTTGTTGTTGTGCTGTTATCTTTAGTTATTTTTTTTATATCAAAGAAGAACTTTGTTTATCCTACAATTTTCTCAGCTATTTGTATGGCAATACTTAATAATTATATCTGATTAGATTGATTTATAAAATAAGGTAAAATAAAATTTAGAATGCAAAAAATTACAGGCATAGACATTCAAAAACATGATCAATCAAATAGGATTATAAAGATAAGTTTAGAAAATAATATTATAGATAAATTAATTTTCCCGTTTAATAAATTCGATTTAACAGCTCTAGAGCTAAAACCATTTACAAGATTTACTTTAGCTAAAAGTTTAGATGATTTAACAAATAATAAATTAAGCGAATTAATGAACTCAATTATTAGAGATAGATCTACAGGTTGCTTTATTATTGGACCAAAAAATATAACTCCAAAAATTAATGATACATTTTTAGTTAAGTTATCAACTGCAATAGCTCATCTAATTGGCATACCTAATCATGATGCCATGGCAGGAAAATATTATGCTCGTTTTCATGTTAAACATGAAGATACTAGCGACTCTTACTTAAGAAAGGCTTATAGGAATATGGATCTTCATACAGATGGGACATATGTGAAAGATGTAACCGATTGGTTAATTATGACAAAAATTGATGAGCAGAATGTTGAAGGTGGTGAAACAGCTATGTTACACCTTGATGACTGGGAGCATTGTGATGATTTATACAATGATCCAGTTGGTAGACAAAATTTTGTTTGGGGGTCACCAAAAAGTAAAAATATTGACTACAAGGTAGAGCACCCAGTCTTTTCGACTGATAAAGAGGGAAGACCAACGATATCTTATATAGATCAATTTCCAGAACCTCAAAATATGGATCAAGGAAATTTTTTACAAAGATTGTCTGATGGATTAGAGGAAAGTAAAAATAAAATAATTACAAAATTACCTGTTGGATTTTCTGTGATTGCAAATAATTATTTCTGGCTCCATGGAAGAAAACCTTTCAAAGAAAACAAGGAATTAAGCAGAGAATTACTAAGAATTAGAGGTTCTTTTTTTGTTAATTAATTCAATATAATCAATATAAAGTAACCAAAATTATGAATTTAGGTTTTATTGGTACTGGAAAAATTGCAGCTTCAGTGATTACTGGAATATGTAAATCAAAAATTTCTTATAAGAAAATTATTATTTCTCCAAGAAATAAAAAAATAGCTCTTGGTTTAAGAAGAAAGTTTAAAAAAATAGTTATTGCTAAGAATAATCAACAAATTGCAGATCAATCTAATTGGGTATTTTTATCAGTTACACCTACTGTTGGTGAAAAAATTATTAAAGATTTAAAATTTAAATCGACCCAAACGGTTGTTAGTTTTATTTCGACAATTACTTTATCTCAATTAAAAAAAGCAATTAAAGTAAAAGCAAAAATTGTAAGAGCAATACCTTTACCTCCAATTTCATTAAAAAAAGGTCCAGTGCCTATTTGTCCTCCTAATGCAAAAGTAAAAGCATTTTTTAATAATTTGGGAACAACTGTAGAAATTAAAAATGAGAAATCCTCTATAAACTTTTGGTCAACTTCTGGCATGATGGCGCCTTTTTATGAGTTGTTAAGAGTAATGACTGATTGGTTGGTAAAAAGAGGTGTAAAAAGAAATAATGCTCAAAAATATATTACTTCTTTATTTTTAGCTTTATCTGAAGATGCTGTAGTAAATTCTAGAGAAAATTTAAAAAATTTAGTTAAAGAGTCTCAAACACCTAAAGGATTAAATGAACAAGGTGTCAAAGAATTAACTAAATCTGGATTTTATAAATCTCTAGAAAAAACTTTAAACAGTATTCACAAAAGACTAAATAAATAAATTAAATGTCTGAAAATATTTTAGAGATTAATAATTTGAGTAAATATTTTGGTGGATTAGCTGCGGTTTCAGATTGTTCAATAAAAGTTAAAAGAGGAACTATCACTGGCATCATTGGGCCAAATGGATCTGGTAAAACAACTTTATTTAATTTAATTGCTGGAAACTTAAAATCCTCAGGCGGTAATGTTGTTTTTGATGATGAAAATATTACTGATGTTCCATCGTATGAGTTATTTTCTAAAGGGTTGTTAAGAACATTTCAAATTGCACATGAGTTTTCAAATTTATCTGTTTTAGAAAATTTAATGATGGTTCCAGGAAATCAATCTGGAGAAAAAATAATGACAGCATTATTTAAACCGGGTTTAGTTGCACAAGAAGAGGCTGTGGTTAAAGAGAAAGCAAAAGAAGTTGTTGAATTTTTAAATTTAGGACATTTATCAAATGAGCTTGCTGGAAATCTTTCAGGTGGACAAAAGAAATTATTAGAACTTGGAAGAACCATGATGGTTGATGCAAAATTAGTATTATTAGATGAAGTAGGAGCCGGAGTTAATAGAACTTTGTTAAAAGATCTTGGAACTGCAATAGAAAAGTTAAATAAAGAAAAAGGTTATACTTTTTGTATGATTGAACATGATATGGATTTTATTGGAAGATTATGTGATCCAGTAATTGTTATGGCTGAAGGATCAGTTTTGTTTGAAGGAACTGTTGATGAAGCAAAAAAAGATGAGAAAGTTATTGAAAGCTATCTTGGAAGAGGATCAAAATTAAAGGATACAAATTAATGGCATATTTTGAAGGAATAGAAATGACAGGTGGTTATGGCAATGGTCCTGATATTATTAGTTCATGTTCAGTAAATGTTAATAAAGGTGAAATAGTTTCTATTTTAGGTCCTAATGGAGCTGGTAAATCAACTGCCATGAAAGCAATGTTGGGCTTGTTGAATTTAAAATCTGGATCAGTAAAAATTGATGGTAAGGATATTTCAAAATTATCTCCTCAAGATCGAGTTAAGCAAGGTATTTCTTTTGTGCCACAGACTAAAAATGTTTTTTCAGGGATGACTGTTGAAGAAAATTTAGAAATGGGTGCATTTCTAGTTGAGGATGAAATCAAAAATATAATTGAGGAAATTTATGAATTATTTCCAATTTTAAGAGAGAAAAGAAATCAGTTGGTTGGTGAACTTTCTGGAGGTCAAAGACAACAAGTAGCTCTAGGTCGAGCTTTAATGATTAAACCCACTGTTTTAATGTTAGACGAGCCAACCGCTGGTGTATCGCCAATTGTGATGGACGAATTATTTGATCATATTGTAAAAGTAAAAAGAACAAACGTTGCTATCTTAATGGTAGAACAAAATGCAAAACAAGCATTAAGCATTTCAGATAGAGGTTATGTGTTGGTCACTGGAGAAAATCGTTATTCAGGAACTGGAAAAGAATTATTAGACGATCCAAGAGTAAGAAGCTCTTTTTTGGGAGGGTAATATGGATTTTATAAATGCAATAATTCTTTTATTAAATTATATTTTCATTCCTGCATTAACTTATGGTTCTCAGTTAGCACTGGGTGCAATATTTGTAACACTTATTTATGGAATTTTACGATTTGCAAACTTCGCAACTGGTGACATGATGTCTTTTGGAACCATGGCAACGATTTTATTTACATGGTATTTTCAATCTTTAGGTGTTTCTTTAGGTGTTTTACCTACTGCTTTATTAGCTATTCCTTTTGGAATAATTTTCATGATTTTTTACATGCTTTTAATAGATAAGTTTGTCTTTAAGTATTACAGAAGTCAAAAAAGTCCTCCTGTCCAGTTTGCAATGGTAAGTATAGGAGTAATGTTTGTAACACAAGCAGTGGTCAGAATTATAATTGGACCTGGTGATAGAAGATTTTTTGATGGTGAAAAATTCATTATTAAAGCTCGTGAATTTAAAGAGATGACAGGTTTAAATGAAGGTCTTGCATTGAAATCAACTCAAGTGATTACTATTTTTGTAACAATAGTTTTAGTCTCTTTATTATTTTGGTTTTTAAATAGAACCAAAACTGGAAAAAGTATGAAAGCTTATTCTGATAATGAGGATCTTGCTTTGTTGTCAGGTATTGATCCTAAAAAAATAGTTTTAGTTACTTGGGTAATTGCTGGAATTTTAGCAACTATTGGTGGTGCGTTGTATGGTTTAGATAAAAGTTTTAAACCATTTACTTACTTTAATAATATGCTTCCTATTTTTGCTGCTGCAATTGTTGGAGGAATTGGAAATCCATTTGGAGCTTTTTTAGGTGGATATGTAATTGCTTTTTCTGAAATATTGCTCACTTACGCATATAAAAAATTCTTTATGTATATTTTACCAGAAAGTATGGAGCCAAATAGTTTAGTTCAGTTACTATCTACAGATTACAAGTTTGCAGTCTCGTTCTCTATTCTTGTAATTGTTTTAATTTATCGACCATCAGGAATATTTAAGGGGAAAGTATTGTGAGAAAAAACCTAAATGTAATCGCAGCTTACAGCATCATGATGGTGCTTATTTTAATGGTTGGAATATTTCAGTCTTGGAATATCGCTTTATCAATATTTAATCTTTGTTTAATTTCTGCGGTCATGACAATGGGTGCAAATATTCAATGGGGGTACGCTGGTTTAATTAATTTTGGAATTATGGGTTATACAGCTTTAGGTGGTTTAGCTGCGGTATTGATATCTGTCGATCCTGTTCAAGAGGCATGGAGGGCAGGAGGTTTCGACATCCTAATGTCGTTATGGCTGATAGTAGTAATGGTATTAGTTATAAGGTTTATTTTAAAAAGATTTGAAAAATCAAAAATAAGAACATACAGCATAGCTGCAATAATAATTTCAGGTATTTTACTTATAAGATTTTCTGCAGAGCCAGGTATAGAAGCAATTGAAGCAGTAGATCCAGCTAAAACTGGTTTCTTAGGAGGATTTGGATTACCAATTATATTTTCTTGGATAGTTGGAGCTCTTTTTGCAGGGGGTTTAGCTTTTATAGTTGGGAAAGTTGCGCTTGGTCTTAGAGCAGATTATTTAGCAATTGCCACTCTACTTATTTCTGAAATTGTTATTGCAATTATTAAACACGAGGATTGGCTCACAAGAGGGGTCAAAAATGTGATTGGATTAAAAAGACCTGCACCTTATGAGGTAGATCTGCAAACTACAGATTGGTTTATTAAATTAGTTGAAAAGTTTAATGCAGGAAAATTAAGTGTAATTGAGAATTTAGCTGATAGACAGGCTGCTTTAAACCAACTTGTTATAGAAGGTTCATCAGTATTTGTAAAACTGTGTTATTCAGGATTATTCTTAGTTGTAGTAATTATTCTTTTAATTTTAACTCAAAAGGCTCTTTATTCTCCATGGGGAAGAATGATGAGGGCAATTAGAGATAATGAGGAAGCTGCAAATGCAATGGGTAAAAACGTTGTTAAACAACATTTACTAATTTTTATTTTAGGCTCAGCAATTGTTGGAATTGCAGGCGCAATGCTTGTTACACAAGATGGACTATTTACTCCAGGAAGTTATAGACCCATGAGATATACGTTCTTAATTTGGGTAATGGTAATTGTTGGAGGAAGTGGAAATAATTTTGGGGCAATTTTGGGAGGATTTGTTGTTTGGTTCTTATGGATTGAAGCAGCACCAATATCATTATTTTTGATAAACTTTTTCACTGCGGGAATTCCTGAAACAAATGCACTTAAAGCTCATTTAATTGAAAGTGTTCCTTATTTCAGATTTTTACTGATGGGATTAGGATTGTTGTTTATAATGAGGTATCGACCTAAAGGTATACTTCCTGAAAAAATAGAAATAAAGTAAACATAATGAAATATATTATATTAGGTGCTGCTGCTGCTTGGGCTTTGTATATGGCTGATAAGTATTTATTCTTTTAATGAATAAAAATCTTTCGTTACTTATATTAAGCCAGATTTTCGCTTTTACAGCTGCACCGGTCACCGTTTTTTTAAGCGGCATAATTGGTTCAAAATTTAGTCCAATAAAATCTTTAGCTACTCTTCCAATGGCTTTGTCAGTTCTTGGAATTGCGTTATTCGCTTTTTTTGCTGCAAAGCTAATGAGTATAATTGGACGAAAATTAGGTTTTATTTTTGCATCAATAGGTACATGTTTTGCATCTCTTTTAACTGCATACTCTATAATTATAGAAAGTTTTGTCTTATTTAATTTAGGATGCTTTTTAATTGGTGGAGGAATAGCTTTTAGCCATCAATATCGTTTTGCAGCAGTGGAGGTTGTGGATAAGGATTATGCACCAAAAGCAATTTCTATCATTTTGTTAGCAGGAATAGGTTCGGCGTTTATTGGTCCAAACATTGCAAACATTTCTAAAGGACTTATCTCAAATCATATGTATGCAGGTTCTTATCTTGCACTTGCCATTTTATCTATCTCATCAACAATTTTTTTAATTTTTTATCAGGAACCAAAAACGATATCTAGCAATCAATATAAAACTGGAAGAAGTTTTTTTGAGCTTATCTCTCAACCTAGATTTCTACAGGCGCTCGTAGCTTCAGCTTTTGCATATGCTGTAATGACTTTTTTAATGACAGCAACTCCTATAAGTATGCATCTGATGGAGAAAATAAGTCTAAGCAAGACTGGATTTGTTATTCAGCTTCATATAGCAGCCATGTTTTTACCTTCACTAGTTACAGGAAATTTAATTAAAAGATTTGGTCATAGTAAAATAATGTATGTGGGAGTTTTATTGTTTTTAGTCACAATTATTACCAGTTTATTTGAACAGAATTATATTAACTATATGGTTGCACTTATTTTCCTGGGGCTAGGGTGGAATTTTCTATTCATTTCAGGAACAAGCTTACTTGTTTTGTGTTACAGAGAAGAGGAAAAATTTAGAGCTCAAGGTTATAATGATTTAATTGTTTATTCTATACAAGCATTAGCCAGTTTGTCTGCTGGAGTATTTCTTAGCCTAACTAGCTGGAAAACTATGAATTTAATATGTTTGATTTTTCTAATTTTCATAGCTCTATCTACTATAAGAGCTGATTTAAAAAAAAACCCCAGTAATTAAATTACTGGGGTTTTTTGAATTAAGATAAAAAATTATCTTTGTTTTTTAGTTTTGAATTTTCCACCTTTAACTTCTTGTTCTAAGAAAGAACCTTCAGCTTCACCAACGTCAGTAAAAGTTACTCCAGTAGCACCTTCGTAATTAATCTTTTTACCTTTTGCCAGTAAATCTAAACCTTTCTTAAGCTCACCTGGATAAATTTTAGTTCCAGGAGCGTTAGCAACATCCATTACATTTTTTGCAATAGATGCTCTGTCAGCAGAGTTACCTGCTTGCATTGCAAGAACGATTAAAGCAGCTGCATCGTAAGATTCACCTGTGTAAGGACCAGAAGCTTCTACACCTCCAGCTTTTGCAACTTCAGCAAATATACCTGCACCTTTACCAGTAGAACCTGGTAATGATCCAAATGATTTACTTAAATCTTTTCCGAATGCATCAACTAAAGATTGACCAATCATACCATCTGATAAAATAAATCTATCAAACGCACCAGAGTCTAGAGAAGCTTGAATAATTCCTTTTCCTCCTTGGTCAAGATAACCAATAACTGCTACAGCATCACCACCAGCAGAAGCAAGAGTTGCTACTTCAGATGAGTAATCTGCTTTTCCATCCTCGTGAGCAGTTACAGTTGTAACTTTAATACCATGAGCTTCAACTGCTGCTTTGTAAACATCAGCCAAACCTTTACCATAGTCATTGTTTGTATAAGTGATTGCAACACTTTTTACTTTTCTGTCTTTAGTTATATCAGCTAAAATTTGACCACCTCTAGCATCTGATGGAGCAGTTCTAAAGAAATACCCTTTGTCATCTAGAGTTGTTAATCCTGGAGAAGTAGCTGAAGGTGAAATCATTACTACACCATTTGGTACAGCAACGTTAGTTGCAATAGCACCAGTTACACCTGAACAGTCTGCTCCCATAATTGCAGCTACACCACCTGAAATTAAACCTTCAGCTGCAGCTGTTGCCGCTGCTGAGTCAACACAAGTTGAGTCTGCTCTTACTGGCTCAATTTTTTTCCCACCTAATAGCGAACCTGAATCAGAAGCTTCTTTAAATGCAAGCTCTGCAGATGCTGCCATAGCTGGAGTTAGAGATTCAATAGGACCAGTGAATCCTAAAATAATCCCCATTTTAATCGAATGTCCGTCTGCCATTACATTTGAACCAAAACTTGATACAAACATAAATACAGCGATAAATAGTTTTCTCATTATCTTCCTCTTTATTGTTAACAATTTATAAAAGCCAATTTAAGTATGAATACAATCAATATTCAATGACAAAATTATCCTATTTTTGATGGGTTAATTGATACAGATTATCTTATTGAGAAAGGGTCTAGAGAAGGTTCATCAGATGTATAGAACCAAGTTGTTTTTACCCGTGTGTAGTCTTTAACTGATTCAATTCCAGCCTCTTTTCCATACCCACTATCTTTAATTCCTCCAAATGGTGCAGATGGTGAAATTAATCTGTAAGTATTTACAAATGTTATACCTGCCCGGATAGCATTAGACACCCTCATTCCTCTTGCGAGATCACTAGTATAAACACCTGAAGAAAGACCATATTGATTGTCGTTCATTAATTCAATTACCTCTTTTTCAGTGTCAAATTTCATTACTGATAATACAGGGCCAAAAAGCTCATTTTCAGCAGCCGGTAAATTATGATTTTCACACTCAATAATTGTTGGTGGAAAATAATAACCTTCATTTGAAAAAGGATGTCTTTTACCACCACATTTAATTTTTCCACCTTGTTCAACAGTTAATTTAATATTTTTTTCTATTACTTCTAATTGTTTAAAGTTACTTAAGGGACCCATTTCAGTATCAGAGTCCATTGGAGCACCTATTTTAATTTTTTCTGCTCTTGATGATAACTTATCTAAAAATTCGTTATAAATTCCTTTTTGTAAGTACAACCTTGAACCTGCTATACAACTTTGACCACTTGCTCCAAATATTCCAGCAGTTATTCCATTAATTGCATTTTCTTGTTTAGCATCATCAAAAACAGCAACAGGACTTTTGCCTCCTAATTCTAAACTTACCTCAGATAAATTTTCTGCAGAGTTTCTAATTATATGCCTTGCAGTTTCAGGGCCTCCTGTAAAAGCTACTTTCTCAACTAAGTTGTGAGTAGTTAAAGCTTTACCACATGGATCTCCAAACCCAGAAACTACATTTACAACACCTTTTGGTATTCCAGTTTCTTCAACTAACTTTGCAAATTCAAACATAGTTGCTGGTGCTAGTTCAGAACATTTAATTACTACTGTATTACCCATAGCTAGAGCAGGAGCGACTTTTGTTGCAGTTAAAAACATTTGAGAATTCCAAGGAATGATAGCTGCAATAACACCTATTGGAATTCTTGTTGTGATCGCTTGAATATTTGGTTTATCTATTGGAAGAACTGTTCCTTCAACTTTGTCAGCTAAACCTGCATAGTAATCATAATATTCAGCAATGTATTTTGCTTGTTGATAAGTTTCTCTGTACAGTTTTCCTGTATCAATTGTTTCAATTTTTCCTAATAGTTCAGAATTTTCTCTAAGTTTATTTCCGATTGCTCTTAAATATTTTGCTCTATCTCTTGCAATCATCTTTGGCCATTCACCTTCAAAAGCTTTTTGTGCAGCTTTTACAGCTCTATCAACATCATTTGCGCTAGCTTCAGGTACTATAGCCCAAGGCTTATTATTTTCTGGATTTAAAGTTTCAAAAGTTTTTTTTGTATCAGAGTCTACCCAGTGACCGTCTATAAACATTTGATATTTTTTTAATTCAGACATTATTTATATGTTTCATTATTGCATTATTTACTTCGTCTGCATATTCAATACTGCATAAATGTTTTCCATTTTTAATTTCAACATATGTTGAATTTAGTATATCTTTATTTAAATTTTTTGACATATCAGGCGTAGATCCTGGATCATCTGATCCTGTTATAATTAAGGTATTTGTTTTAATATTTTTTATATTTTCAAGATTGTCCTCATAGTTTGCAAATATTTCATAAGCTTTTATAAAATTTTCTTGATCAATTCCTTTCTTATTAAGAATTTTCATAAACTCATCGTATAATTCAGGGTTTTGCTCAAGGTACTCATCTGAAAACCATCTCTTCATTGCCATTTGAGATATTGGCATATTTTTTTTTGCTAAATTTACTCTATCAATTACATTTTGTCTTTCTTCAGCTGTCCTTTTGTAAGTAGTGGAAATTAGAGTTAAGGAATTTAAATAATTTTCATATTTTGAAGCAAATTCAATTGCAATCAAAGATCCGATAGAAAAGCCGATTAAATTAAATTTATCTATCTTTAGGTTATTTACTAAATTTGATAATTGATCAATAAAATTTTCCATTGATAAATTTGGTTCTTTAAAGGGTGTTTTTCCATGTCCTAACAGATCGTAAGTTATAAATGAATTATCTTTAAAAAATTCAATTTGTGGTTTCCACATTTGCTGATTTAAACCAACCCCATGAATAAAAATTATTGGTAACGAATTTTTATTATTAAAATAATAATGATTTTGATTGTTATCAAAATTGTAAGACATCAATTATTTATCGATGCCCATCTCTTTCATGTCTTGATATCTGTCACCTGTTCTTGCATGAGCTCGTCCGGTTGGAGCACCTCCAATAGCTACAACTATTTCATCTTCATTAGGGGCATCGTGAATTGTAAATTCATGCGTTAGATAAAAAGGTCTTAATCCAGCATCAGTTTTATGCATCATTGGAATTGAAATTTTTGCTCCCGCAGGGCCTCTAGTGTTAGTAAAACTTAAATAAGAAGTTCCACCAACGGCATCTCTAAATTTATTTCCAAATCTTAAAGTATGAATAAATGCAGACGCATGTTCTATTTCACCGTTCAATCCAACCATCGCAGCTTTCCCATAAGCTAAAATTTTTTCACCTGATCCAATTTCTTTTATTAACTCTGGCACCAAAAGATCTCCTAATTTAGGCGCAAGATCTAATATTTCTGGTTTTAAATCTTCTACAAAACCTTTTCCGGCCCAAGGATTTTCTATAACAGCTGCAACTGAAACTAACAAAACAGGCTCTTTAGCTTTTTTTCCACCCTCTATAAAAGTTTTATCTACAAATTTTGCAAATTTTCTAAGTTTTAAATCCATTTACTAGCTAGCTCTTTGAATGTTCGTATCTATCGGTTTTATATTTGGAATTACTTCTTCTGTAAATAATTTGATGCTTCTCATGCAGTCTTCGTGTTTAATTCCTGGAAAGTTAGACCAGACTTGTAAATTTTGAAGATTTAATTCTTGTTGAAGTTCTTTTATTTTTTCAATTACAAACTCAGGTGTTCCAAACAATAGATTTCTTTTATGAAGAAATTCATAATTTAATAAATCTAGTTTATTTTTTGTCTCTGGTAATTTTTCATCTGGATCCATATGATTTCCCAATCCTCTCCAATGACAAACCCATCTCATATAATTTACAATATGTTCTCCAGCCATTTTTTCAGCCTCTTCCATAGTTTCTGCAACAAACATATCTCTAACCAAACTAATACCTTCCCCTAGCGGTACATCTCTATTTTCAGCTTTAGATTTTGCATCTTTATAAATTTCAAATCTTTTTTTCAAAGCTTTTACAGTTGGTATCCACATAATTGTATTAAGCCCATTTTCTGCTGCCCACTGAATTGATCTTTCTCCATCAACTACTTGAGAAATTGGTGGAAAAGGTTTTTGATAAGGTTTTGGTAATACAGATATTTGTTTTAATTCATTTGTTTTTAAATCGACAACATTTTCTTTTGGAGGACTCATATCGTGTTGCCAAATAAAATTTGGTGAGGGATAAGTATAGAATTCACCTTGGTGAGAAAAGAAGTCCTCAGACCAAGCTTTTTTCATTATGTCCAATGTTTCAGAAAATAGTCTAAAATTTTTTGCTTGATCTTTTAAGTCAGCTTCTTTGTTCATGTTAATGGCTTCTCTTCCGTAAACTCCTCTTCCAATACCAACTTCCACTCTTCCTTTTGACATTTGGTCAAGGGTAGCAATATCTTCTGCAAGTCTTATAGGATTATGAAATGTTATTACGTTGCAAGCTTGTCCTAAACGAATATTTTTAGTTCTTGCAGCAGCATCAGTACACATCATTAGAGGATTAGTGCAAGACTCCATTCCCTCATGATTAAAATGGTGTTCGGTATACCAAATAGAATTCCAATTATTTTGATCACAATATTCAGTGATTTCTCTAGCTTCGTCTAGAAGTTGGGTATAAGGTTTTTTATCCCAATTAGTAGTATTACAAAAATATCCAAAGTTCATAAAGCCTCCTTTAAAAATTAATTTAAAGACGACCGATCCCACTTTCGTAAATTTTTGAATTTAACGACGAGTTATGTATCGCTTTATAGTTAAACTTTATTATTACTAGCGCTGATATTCAATAAATTTCTTTAAGGATTTGTTAAGAAATTTCTCATAAATTGGACCATTATTTTTGAATTTGCTTCCGTTTAAAAATGATTGGTTCATTTTGAAATCATAGGAAGGTTCAAAGAAAAAAGGAACAGAGAGTCTCTTACTTTTATTCCATAAAACTCTGTGATTAGTTGCTTTAAATTTACCTTTGCTTAGAAACTCCAAAGCTCTACCAGTGTTTACTACTAAAGCTTTTTGTTTAAATGGCACATCATACCATTTTTTATTTTTTCTATTTTGTACCTGCAATCCACCTTTTCTATCTTGATAGAGAACTGTGAATACACCACTATCAACATGTGTTTCACATCCAAGAGCAACCCCATCTTGTTTAGATATTTCTACTGGTTTTGTCTGATTAGGATAATAATTAAATCTTAATGTGCTTAATGTTTTTAATCTTGAAAAAGCTACACTAGAAATATCAGGATTTTTTTTATTAAGTTTTATTACACTCTTAAATAAAGTTTCACTCAATCTATAAATATTATCAAAATATTTGTTTAAAATATTTATTGAACTTTTTTTAAAACACTCATTTAGATTAAGAAATTCTATGTATTGATTATTTAGATTTGAAGAATATTTTTTAGTTACTTTTAAATCACCTATATCCAAACCTTCTTTTCCGTTCACATCATTAGGAAAATATCCTCTGTAAAGATTTTTATTTTTTTTATTCCATTTTTTAGGTGATAATTTTCTTTTCTTAGTGTCTGGTAAATTAAAAAATTTATGCCCAACTTCGCATGTTTTTTTAATTTCTTTTAGATTAATTCCATGTCCAGTAATTTGAAAAAATCCTACATTGACACAAGCTTTTTCAATTTCTTTAATTGTTTTAAATGCATTTTGAGTTTCAAAATTATTTTTTATTAAAGGAGAAATATTAATTGTTGGTATAAAGTTCTTGCTCATCTTCTAACTGGTGTTTCTGTTGCAATAAATTGCTCTTTAACTCTCTCTCTCATGTAAATATAAATTCCAGCTGCTATAATACACGCAACACCAATAAACGTTCTGGTCGTTGGTACTTCATTAAATAAAAAGTAGCCAGGTATCATAGACATAATTATTAATGAATACTCAAACAAAGAAACAACAGAAGGTGATGCAACTATATATGCTGAAAAAATACAAACAAAAGCTATTGATGCAGCAAAACCAAAAAATAAAATAAATTTCCATGTATATTCAATATTTGAAAACCATTCTCTAAAGATGAATTGTATTGTTGGATCAAAGTTTGAATTATTAAGCTGACCACTACCCATAAAAATATATAAAATTACACACAGTAATATTGCAATCAGATAAAAGTAATATAGCTGAGTGTTAACATCATCTTTATCAGATGTATATTTAGTGATAGTCATAGATGCAGCATAACAAAATGCACAAAAAACTGGTAAAAGACTTCGATATTCAAAGTCTGAAAAATTTGGATTTAAGACTATAAAAACGCCAACAAAACCAAAAACAATTGCTGACCACCTTCTAATACCAATAGTTTCTTTTAAAAATAACTTTGCAAATATTGATACGAAAAAAGGGGAGGAAAAAAATAGAGCATTTGCTGTTGCTAAAGGCATAAAAGTTAGTGAGATAAAAAAAGCAGAAAAAGCAATAAAATGCAAAACCACTCTTAGTATTGTTAAAAAAGGATAGTGAGTTTTAAGAGAGACTTTTTGTTTTCTGAATTTTATATAACCAAATAGCAAAATTGCTGCAACAAAATATCTTCCAAAAAATATTTCATATAAAGCTGCTTTTTCAAAAATGAATTTAATTAAAGCATCCTGCATTGCAAAAAATGTCATTGCAGTAATAATTAAAAGTATTCCTTTTGAATTATTATTAGCGCCCATTATGCACCTATATCAAAAAAAAATTGTATAGAATATTTAATTATTTCTTTAATTTAGAAGAGAATAGAAGACCTTCGCTTGAAAATTTTGACTTATTTTCTTCAATAAAATCTTTCATTAATTTTACTTTTTCTTCTTCAAATTCAGTAACCTTTCTTTTGCTTAAATCTATATATAGCGATATCCATTCCATAGAAGCTGAAGGTTTGTTAGTTTTTTGAGAAATCATTTCCATTTTTAAATGTAATCTTTTTTTATCATGATCAAAATAAGTCAGATTAACATTGACCATTTCTCCCTCTTTTACCTCATTTAAATATTTAGTATTAGTTTCAACAACCATTGTACTTCTATTAAGATTTTTTGCTGCTGTTCCACCCATTTTAAATTTTTCAAGAGCAACTTCCCATGCTTGATCAAAAACAAGCACATAATAAGCCATGTTCATATGATTGTTGTAATCAACCCATTCCTTTTTTACTTCGAAAGTTTTTAATAACACTTTATGATCTTGTTAATGAAGACTGTAATTCTTGGTTTGAAATGTATCCTTTTACATTTCCACTTTTATCAACCACTTCACAATTTGAGTCAGAACAAACAATTTTTGGTAAAAAATCTTCAATAAACTCATCTTCATTTACTTTTATTAAGTTTGATTTATCTATGTCATTAGCTTGATCAGCAGTTTTCATAATAATTTTTGCCTTGATGACTTTTGCTCTATTCACATCTTTTACAAAAGCTTTTACATAATCATCAGCAGGGTTCATAATAATTTCCTCAGGGGTTCCTACTTGGACTAATTTTCCAGAGTTTAATATCCCGATATGATCACCCAATCTTAATGATTCATCTAGATCGTGAGTAATAAATACAATTGTTTTTTTTAGTTCTGCTTGAAGATCAATTAGTTGTTTTTGCATGTCACTTCTAATCAGAGGATCTAGAGCACTGAAAGCCTCATCCATTAACATGATATCTGTATCGGTAGCTAATGCTCTTGCTAAACCAACACGTTGCTGCATTCCTCCTGATAATTGAGCGGGGTATTGATTTTCAAAACCAGTTAGACCAACTGCATCAATTTTTTCCATTGAGATTTTATTTCTTTCATCTTCACCTTTCCCTTGCATTTCTAGTCCGTATCCAACATTTTGAATTACTGTTTTATGCGGGAATAAACCAAATCTTTGAAACACCATGCTCATTTTATGTCTTCTAAATTCAATAAGCTTATCTTTATCAAGTGACATTACATTCGTGCCCTCAACTAAAATTTCACCATCAGTTGGATCGATTAGTCTATTTAAATGTCTTATTAGTGTTGATTTTCCCGATCCAGATAAACCCATACAAACAAAGGTTTCTCCTTCTTCAATTTTAAGCGAAACATTATCTAATCCAACGGTATGACCAGTTTGCTCTAAAATTTCGTCTTTTGTTGCACCATCTTTTACCATTGGCAGTACAGAAGAAGGGTTGTTTCCAAAAATTTTGTAAACGTTGTTGATCTCAATTTTTGACATGATGTAATGTTCTAACAGTTACAATCATCATATGTAAAACAAATATTATACAACTTATAATTGTTTTAAGAAATAACAGTTGTATTTATTTGCTTTTGCTTATTTTTTAAATAAGAATTTTATTTATGGCGCAAACAGATAAAGATGTGCGACTAGAGTTGTCTGCTCTCTATAGAATTTTACATATGTACGGCATGACAGACCTTGCTAACCAATGTGCAGGGGCAAGATCTGCTGAAGATAAGAATTGTTCTTTTGTTCATCCATACGGAATGTTTTATGAGGAAATTACCGCTTCATCTTTAGTTAAAATTGATCAAAACGGAAAAAAATTAGATTCAGACGGACCTTGGTTAAATGACGGATGCATTAATCTTGCTCAATGGATTTTTAATAAAAGAAATGATGTAAACTTTTATGTTCACGGACATGCCAACGATGTGATGGCAGTTGGAGGTACTAAAGAAGGTTTAATGTATCTTTCACAGGCCGCAGTTTATTTAAATCATCTTGTTGGATATATTGATTATGAATTTGTTGAGGACAAAGAATTTGGAAGTAAATTTGAAAACCTAATTAGTAAACACGATATTTTGATTACTAGAAATCATGGATATTACACAGTAGGAAAAACTGCTGCAGAAGCATTTTTCAGAGCTTATTATCTAGAGCAAGCATGTTCAGTTCAGGTAAAAAACCTTGCCATGGGGTTAAACAAACATGAAATAGATAAACAGAAAGCTGCATATTTTTGGGAAAACATGAGCGACTCCGATGATTATAATTATGATGGAAAAACGGAGTGGGCTGCTTTATTAAGAAAACTAGAGAGAGAACATTCAAATTATAAAAATTAATGGAACAAAATTTTACAATAAAAAATATAACTAAAAATTCTACAAATTTAGAAATTGACTGGAGTGATGGAAAAAAAAGTAAATTTAATTATTTATGGCTAAGAGACAATTGTCCAACTGCACATGACAAAGACTCACGTCATAGAATGTTTAATATTTTAAAAGTATCAAACAAAATTAATCCAAAAAAATTTGCAGTAAATAATGAAGGCAAGCTTGAAATTGAATGGAGTGAAGGTGACCATATAAGTTATTATGACCAAAATTGGTTAAGAGAAAACTGCTATACTATAAAAAATAATTTAGATTATAAATCTCCATATCAACTTTGGGACAACTCTTTACAAAATGACCTGAAGTCAATTGAGATTGAACATGATGAAATTATGAGTTCATATGAGGGACTTGTCAGATGGTTAGAGCTCTTACACCACACTGGAATTGCTATAGTAAAAAATGCTCCAACTGAAAATAATTCTGGCTTTAAAATTTTAAACAGAATCAGCCATACTAGAGAAACTTTTTTTAAAACACCTTTTGAAGTAATTAATATCCCTAAACCAAATAATTCTGCTTACACAGCACATGCCCTAAGAAATCATATGGATTTACCATGGTTTGAAACACCACCTGGTTATCAATTTCTTCATTGTTTAGTTAATTCTGCAACAGGAGGAGACTCATCCGCTGTAGATGGCTTTGCAGTTGCAGATTATTTAAGAAAAAATGAGAAAGAAATATTTGATACGCTAGTAAACGTTCATTTAAAATTTAGAGACATGGATTATACACAAGAGTCTGTTAGAAGTTATTACGCACCCGCGATATCTCTAACAAAAGATAATGATTACCATGATATTCGGTTTAGCGTAGCAACTATGGATGCTTTAGATTGTCATCCTGATTTGATGGATAAAGTTTATAAAGCTCATCACCGATTTGGAAATTTACTTCATGACGATCAATTCCAGATTAAATTTAGATTAGGACCAGGTGATATTTTTTCTTTTAACAATAGACGATTATTACACGGTAGAACTGAATATGATCCAAACTCAGGACATAGACATTTGCAAGGTTATTACATGGATCGAGACGAAATTATTGGGAGACTAAGATATTTAAAAAATTCTGTTAACTCCAACCAGTAACATTCTTTACTTCAAGATATTCCTCAAGACCCCAAACACCTCCTTCTCTCCCATTACCTGATTGTCTGTAACCACCAAATGGAGTTCCGGAATCTGCTCCATTTCCATTTATGTAAACACATCCAGATCTTAATTTTTTAGCAACTCTGTGTGCTTTTTCTCGGTCTTCAGTTTGCAAATAATTTCCAAGACCATAAGAAGTATCATTTACAATATTGACTGCCTCATCTTCAGTCCCAAATGGAATTATAGATAATACAGGTCCAAAAATTTCCTCTTTAGCAATTCTCATTTCATTAGTTACATTTGTAAATATAGTTGGTTTGATAAAGTATCCTTTGTTCAAACCGTTTGGTAACTCAGGTCCACCTGCTGCAAGAGTTGCGCCTTCAGAAATACCACTTTCAATAAGATTTATAATTTTCTCATATTGAATTTTAGAAATTACTGGTCCTATATGATCTCCCTTTTTTGAAGCTTGATCTACTTTAATTTTGTTTGCTTCATCAACAGCTTCTTTAACAGCTCTATCGTAAATTGATTTTTCAACAAGCATCCTTGTTGGTGCATCACAAGATTGACCAGAATTGCTCATTACATTTCTAATACCGTCTCTTACTGCATCTTTATAACTATCAGCAAAAACAATATTTCCACCTTTTCCACCTAATTCAAGACAAACTCTTTTAATTGTTTCAGCAGCATTTTTTGAAATTAATCTTCCTGCTCTTGTTGAACCTGTGAAAGAAACCATATCAATATCAGGGTGGGTTGAAATGTGGGTTCCCACTCCTGCGCCGTCTCCATTTACCAAATTAAATACACCTTTTGGAAAACCTACTTCATCAATCATTTCTGCAAATAGCATTCCAGAAATAGGAGCAATTTCTGATGGTTTTAAAATCATTGTACATCCAGTTGCGAATGCAGGAACGACTTTTAAAGTAATTTGATTAATAGGCCAATTCCACGGTGTGATTAATCCACAAACTCCAATTGGCTCATAATAGATATGATTATTTGATTTATTATCAAAGTGTTCATCAAATTTAAAATTTTTTAATCTTAAAATAAAATCATCTAAATGATCTTTCCCTGAAGCTGTTTGAACATCTGTTGCCCAATCCATTGGCGCACCCATTTCAAGAGAAATAGCCTCAGCCATTTCATTAAATCTTTTTTTATAAACTGATGATAATTTTTCAAGTAAACTGAGCCTTTCTTTCTTGCTAGTTTCTTTCCAAGTATTAAAGGCATTTTTTGCTGATTTGACAGCTAAATCTGTATCCTCTTTTGAACCTAAAGAAATAACAGCAAACGGATCTTCATTGCATGGATTAATTACGTCAAAATCATTTTTTTTAATTGGATCAACCCACTGACCATTTATGTAAAATTTCCTTTTATCTAACATTTTTTATCTTAACACATTAATTAAATTTCATATCCTTTTTCCTCAGGTTCGCTATCAACCAACTCATCAGGAAAACCATTAGCTCTAAAATTAATATTATTTAAATCCTCCATCCTTTTCACAATCATTGATGACCAAGCTCTAGAACCATATTTTTTTTGACCATCTTTGAAAATTTCAACTATTTGTGGAGAAATTTCTAAAAGAGCATTTATTTTTTTAGCAAGATTATTAAATAAACTTGTGTCTTTTAAAACCAAATCCATTGTAAAGTTTATATTATAAGATCCATTTAATATAACCTGACTTTCAGTTTCATGCACAAATGAATTACCAGAGGAAATAGCAATCCCTTTATAAGTTTTTGCTAAATCTAAATTAGATTTTTTTGCTACAGTCCAAGCCTCACCTAATGCAACTAAATGTGCAGATGCTAGATAATTTGTAATTACTTTTAATACACTTGCTGTACCAAGCTCACCAGTGTGCAATATTTTTCTCCCCATAACAATTAATACAGGTAAAATTTTTTCAAATGCTTTTCTTTCTCCACCCACGAATATAGAAATATTACCTGTTGCTGCTCTATGACATCCGCCACTAACAGGTCCATCCATAGGTATAGCTTTTTTTTCTATTACTTTTTTTCCAATTCTTTTAACCTCATTTTCGTCTGTGGTACTCATTTCTAACCAAATTTTATTCTCTGACAGTCCATTTATAATTCCGTCATCAGCCTCCATCACTTCAGCGGATACTTCGGGGGAAGGAAGAGATGTAATTATTAAATCAGTTTTTTCTGCTAATTCTTTTGGCGATTTTGCTACCTTAGCACCTAAGTCTTTTAGAGGATTTGTTAAATTTTCATCTATATCTCTTACTGTAAGATCAAAGTTATTTCTTAATAAACTTCCAGCAAGTTTTCCTCCAACATTACCTAGACCAATAAATCCAATTTTCATTTTATTTCCTCTTCCTTTTTGTTTTTTTTAAATACAATTAAAATCACACCAACTATGATTATTGTACCACCTATAAATAATTCTGAAGTTGGTTTTTCACCTAAAAGAAATATTGCTGCCAATAAACCGGTTGGTGGTATCCCCATAGTTACAATCGGTAGAACTTTATAAAGTGGGTTATTTTTTAAAACATAATAGAAACAACCGTATGTAATTGGTTGCATGATGAAACCAATATAAATAGCAATAATCCAATGATTAAATTTTGCATTTGTTAGATAATTAATTGTATTTCCATCAATTATCGCAGATGACATTATTAATATCGGTCCAGAGAATAATGCTAACCAAGCAACTAACGCTAAAGGATTTATTTCTTTACTTAAAGGTTTAACCATAACTTGTCCAAGAGCCCATACAGCAGATCCTAAAATTGTAAGTCCAATTCCAATAAATTTTCCATCCAAGTTAGGAGATCCAGTTAAAATATAAACACCAACAAATGCGATAGCTATACCAATCAAAGCTCTGATCGTTGGTTTTTCTTTAAGCATGAAGTAAGCAAAAATGACTCCAAACGGAACTTCCATCTGAACCAAAAGAACTGCTGAAGATGCATCAATTAAATCTAAACCAGTATATGTAATGCTATATTGCAATGTATTAGCGACTAATGATGCAGCAAAAATTCTTTTTAAATATCCTCTTGGAATTGGAAACCACCAAATTAATAATGATGCAGCAAATGTAAATCTGATACCCATTAAAAGAATAGGAGGAAAAGATTCAAATGCTGGTTTAGCTATTACAAAACCAAAGCCTAAAAATATAGGCACCAAGGATGCTACGAAAGTATCTTTTATATTCATACCTATTTTTTTATATTAATGATTATTAAAGAACTTCTGATATATTCACCTTTTAAAATATGAATTCAACAAAAATAGATCCTAAATACATCACCAAATCAAATCCAAGAATTGGACTTATTGCGCTTGCAAGCGATTTTATGATTGAAAGAGATTTTATAAACGTAATTAAAGACAGAGAAGTTGATTTTTTTGTAAATCGTATTGAATGCTACAACCCGCTAACAAAAGAAAATTTGATCAAAATGTCAGACAAAGTAACTGAGGTAACAAAAGATATATTACCTGATCAGGATATCGATTGTGTTGTTTATGGCTGTACCTCTGGAACAATAGCTGCAGGTTATGAGTCTATAGAGAAAAAAGTAAAAGCTGCAAAACCTATGGCAGAGGTGACAACTCCAAGTACCGCTGCAATTAAAGCTTTAAAAAAGTTAAATATAAGTAAGATAAGTCTATTTACACCTTATAGCAAAAAACTTAACGATGAAGTTTTGGAATATTTTAAAAATGAAGGGTTTGAAGTTACTTCAAATTCTTACTTTGATATAGAAGCTGATTACGATATCGGAAAAGTTGATCAGAATTATTTATTTAATGTTCTATCCGAAATAAATTTAAATGGAGCAGAGGCTCTCTTTGTTTCTTGTACTGCTTTACCAGTATTGCCAATTATTGATAAATTAGAGAAAAAATTAAATACTACAGTTTTATCTAGCAATCAGGCTTTAATTTGGGATACGCTTGTTAAAATTAACAAAAATAATTCCGTCGAAGGATTTGGTAAATTATTTAATGAAAATTAATGTTGTTCACAAAAGAAGAATATAAGCAAAGATTAACAAAAGTTAAAAAAATGATGCAAGAAAAAGGCATCGATCTTTTAATCTCACATGACACTAACAACATGAATTACCTAACAGGTTATGATGCTTGGTCTTTTTATTATGCTCAATGTGCAATTGTTCATATAGATGCAGACGAGCCTCTATGTTTTGTTAGGGCTCAAGATGCAGGTGGTGCATATATTAAAACTTATTTAAAGGATGAGAATATTTTAGTTTATGACGAAAATTATATCCATACTTGGCCAAAACATCCTTATGATAATTTGGTAGAGATAATAAAAGAAAGAAAATGGGATAAGTTATGCATTGGATTAGAAATGGATGCGCATTACTTCACTGCGTTTTGTTATGAAAAAATAAAGCAAGGATTACCTAATGCAAAAATCAAAGATAGCGATCGTTTAGTTAATTGGGTAAGGTTAGTAAAATCAAATGCTGAAATAGGTTTCATGAAATCTGCTGCAAAAATTTCTGAAAAAGGAATGAAAACTGCAATGGAGGTTATTAAACCAGGTGTCAGACAGTGCGATGCAGTTGGTGAAATTCAAAAAACTTTATTTTATGGAACAAAGGAATTTGGAGGTGAATATTCAAGTATTGCAACTTTACTTCCAACAGGAAAAGGTACTTCAGCTTCACATTTAACAGCAACACAAGACAAATTTGCAGAAGGTGAGGCTACAATTATTGAATTATCTGGTGTTTATAAGAGATATCATGCTCCGATGGCGAGAACAATTTTGTTAGGAAAGCCTAATCAATTAAAGATTGATACAATGAATAAAACAATAGAGGCTTTAAATGCAGGTATAAGTCAAATTAAACCTGGGAATACAGCAGATGATGTTGCACAAGCTTTTTGGAAAATATTAGATAAATATGGAATAGAAAAAAAATCTAGAACAGGCTATTCGATAGGAATTGGTTATCCTCCTGATTGGGGTGAACATACACTTAATATTTATAAGGGAGATATGACAATACTTGAGCCTAACGTTTGTTTTCATATGATAGCAGTGATGCAGTTTGGTGATTGGGGTGTTGAAGCATCTGAGGCAATAAGAGTTACAGAGAATGGATCAGAATTGTTCTGTAATTTTCCAAAAGAGCTTCATATTAAGAGTTAATTAGCTATTGAAATATATTTACACAAATGTTTTATATGCACCTTTATGTCTAAAAATCCAGAATTTGTAAAATTCGATAAAGTAGATAAAAGTTACGACGGCAAAGTTCTTGTCGTTAAAGATCTTCAATTAGATATTGCAGAAGGCGAATTCATAACAATGCTTGGTCCATCTGGTTCAGGTAAAACAACGTGTCTAATGATGTTGGCTGGTTTTGAAACACCAACTCATGGTGAAATATTATTAGATGGAAATATAATTTCTAACATTCCTCCTCATAAAAGAGGTATTGGTATGGTTTTCCAAAACTATGCATTGTTTCCACATATGACAGTTTATGAAAACTTAGCTTTTCCGTTAAGGGTAAGAAAAGTTGAAAAAGACGAAATAGATAAAAAAGTTGATAAAGCATTATCGATGGTTTCATTAAGTGGTTTTGAAACTAGAATGCCCGCTCAACTTTCTGGTGGTCAGCAACAAAGAGTAGCAGTTGCAAGAGCTTTGGTATTTGATCCAGCAGTCGTATTAATGGATGAACCACTTGGAGCATTAGATAAAAATTTAAGAGAAAGCATGCAATATGAAATAAAACATATTCATGAAAGTATTGGTGTAACAGTTGTATATGTAACTCATGATCAAAGTGAGGCATTAACCATGTCAAACCGAATTGCAGTATTTAATGATGGAAAAGTTCAACAGCTTTCAAATCCAGCTGAACTTTATGAGAAGCCAGTAAATTCTTTTGTTGCTGAGTTTATTGGTGAGAACAATACTTTCAATGGTGAAGTTGTGGATATCGATAAAGATAAATGCAAAGTTAAATTAGCCAATTCAGAAATACTAGCCAATCCAATTTCTGTAAAGTCTAAAGGTGAGAAAACAACTGTTTCTTTAAGACCTGAAAGGGCGTTAATTAATCCGACTGATAAGATGGATAATATGTTTACTGGAAAGATTGAAGAAGTAATTTATCACGGTGATCATACAAGAGTTAGATTAAATCTTTTAGGAAGCTCAGAGTTTATTCTTAAAGTACCCAACAGCACATCCAATTTAGAGTTAAAAGTAAGTCAAGATATAAATATTGGCTGGAATAGTGTTGATGCTAGAGCATTAGACCCAAAATAATCCTATTTAAAATATTTACATCTAATAGAAGTAACTACTGACAAAATCAGCTGTTGACTTAATCATTCCTATTTGTTGTACTTTTACTTATATAAATTAATTTATATCAACGTTTAAACGGAGGAATAATGAGAAAAATAAGTAAATTATTACTAGCTCTTTCTTTTGTTGTGTCTCTAACATCTTCAGCCTTTGCTGTTACTGTAGCATCATGGGGTGGAGCTTATACAGAGTCTCAAAAGCTAGGGTATGGTGATCCAACTGCTAAAGCATTAGGAATAGAAATCAATTGGGTTGACTATTCTGGTGGTTTATCAGAGATCAAAGCACAGAAAGAAGCAGGTGCAATAACTTGGGATATCATAGATGTATTTGCATTCGACACTATTAACGGATGTGACGAAGGAATATTTGTTAAATTTGATTTTGACAAAGATTTCCCAGCAGCACCAGATGGAACTAAAGCAAGTGAAGATTTCTTTGCACCAATGCCGAGTGAATGTGCTGTAGGTAACATTTTATATTCTTGGAACTATGCTTATAACAAAAACAATTTAAAAGGCACTCCAAAGACTATTAAAGATTTCTTTAATACTAAAAAGTTTCCTGGAAAAAGAGCAATCTATAAAAGTGCTTTAACTAATTTAGAAATCGCTTTAGCTGCAGATGGTGTTAAGCTAGGTGACGGCGGAACTAGAGTTTACAGAAAACTTCTAGAAGACGGTGGAATCGACAGAGCGATGAATAAAATTAAAAAATTATGTACAGATCCTAATGGCGGATGTGTATTCTGGTCAGCAGGTGCTCAACCACCAGAACTTTTAATGAGTGGTGAAGTTGTAATGGCAACTGGTTGGAACGGAAGATTTTTTAACGCAATAGTTGGTGAAGGTGCACCACTTGTACAAGTATGGGATGGTCAAGGTCTTGATTATGAATACTTTGCACTAGTTAAAGGTGGACCAAACGAAGCTGATGCTAAAAAAGCTCTTGCAATGATGACTAACACAGAAATGTTAGCTGGTAGTGCGAAGTATATTGCTTATGCACCATACAGAAAATCATCTCTTGATGTAATTACTGCTGGTGAGCCTTGGTACAAAGATGGTAAAACTGAAATGATGCCACAAATGCCAACAGCTCCTGCAAACACTAAGAATTATTTCTTAGTAGACCCATTCTTCTGGGCTGATAACAATACTGAAATCAGTGAGAAGTGGGAAGCAATGAAAGCAGGACTATAATTTCAGTTTTAAACACTGAATTTATATAATATATTTAGGGCGGTTATTTTTAACCGCCCTATTTTTTTATGAGCTCTGAAACAAAACAAATATTAACAACTGACGGAATACCTTTAGAGGTTAGTTTAAAAAAAGCAGAAAAGAAAAATAAAATAAAAGCATTTCTTCTTGTAGCTCCATTACTATTATTTCTTGTTATCACTTATATATTTCCAATTGGCGACATGTTTATGAGGAGTGTTGATGACAGAATGGTCACCAATATGCTTCCAAAAACTTTCAAAGCAATGGAAAAATGGGAAAACCTTGAGGAATTACCACCCGAAGAAGTATATAGAGGATTTTATGAAGATTATAAAGTACTTGTTGAGAAGCAAGAGCATGGAAAATTAGGACAAAGGTTAAATAAAGAAAAAAATGGTTTTAATACAATTACTAAAAGACTTTTTAGACAAATAAAAAGAAATAAAATTGATGAAAGTATTAGTATAAAAGAACAAATTAACAAAATTCATAAGAGATGGAGAAATGTAGAGTTTTGGTTAGCAATTAAAAGAACTGCCCCTCCTTATACAATGGCAAAATATTTGAAGGGTATGGATATGTATGTTGCTTCAGATGGCAGTATAGCTCAAGTAGACGAAGACAGAAGAATTCACAGAATTTTATGGCTTAGAACATTAGAAATTGCATTTTTTGTTACACTTTTTAGCTTTTTTATGGGCTATCCAATAGCTCATTTGCTTGCAACACTTCCGATGAAGTACAGCAATTTATTGATGATTTGTGTATTGCTCCCATTCTGGACATCTTTGCTGGTCAGAACTGCAAGTTGGATGATTTTGTTGCAACAGCAAGGAGTGGTAAATGATTTTTTTGTAATGATTGGTTTAGTTGGAGACGATAACCGGCCAGAGATGATGTACAATAAAGTTGGAACTTACGTTGCTATGACACAAATATTATTACCTTTTATGGTTCTACCTTTATATAGTGTCATGAAAACAATATCACCAAGTTTAATGAGAGCAGGAAAATCATTAGGTGGAACACCTTTCGTTGCTTTTTGGAAAGTTTACTTTCCTTTAACAATTCCAGGAATAGGAGCTGGATGTTTATTAGTTTTCATTTTAGCGATAGGATACTACATAACCCCTGCTTTAGTTGGTGGAGCATCAGGAACTTTAATAAGTAATCAAATTGCATTTCATATGAAGACAACTCTTGATTGGAGTTTTGCATCAGCGATGGGATTAATGCTTTTGACAGGAGTTTTGGTTATTTATTGGATTTATAATAAATTGGTTGGAGTTGATAACATTAAATTAGGATAATTATGGCATTACCAAGTTATACAGAAACTAGATATAGAATTTGGCATTATATTTATCTTACGATTTGTACCTTTGTTTTTTTCTTTTTGATTGCACCTTTATTTGTAATTTTTCCTTTGTCATTTAATGCAGAAGAATTTTTAGTTTTTTCTGAAGGAATGAAAAATCTTGATCCAGATGCATTCTCTTTGAGATGGTATAAAGATATGATTTATGGAACTAAAAATCCATGGGGACTAGCGGCAAAAAATAGCTTCATAATTGCAATATTTGCAACAATTGGATCAATTATTTTAGGTACATTAGCTGCACTAGGACTCAGCAGTAGACATATGCCTTATAAAGGATTGATAATGGCGACCTTAATATCTCCAATGATTGTTCCATTAATTATATCAGGTGTTGCAATTTTCTTTTTTATGGCAAAAGCTGGTTTAGCAGCAACCCACACAGGAATAGTTTTAGCACATATTATATTAGGAACACCTTTTGTTGTTATTACTGTAACAGCTACACTTTCAGGTTTTGATCATAGCGTAACAAGAGCTGCCGCAAGTTTGGGTAGTAACCCAGTTAACACATTTATGAAGATAACACTCCCTTTAATATTACCAGGAGTAATTTCTGGGGGATTATTTGCTTTTGTAACATCCTTTGATGAAGTTGTTGTGGTATTATTTCTAGCAGGATTAGAAAATACAACTATCCCAATACAGATGTGGACTGGTTTGAGAGAACAACTAAGCCCTACAATTCTTGCAGTTGCAACTTGTTTAATTCTTTTATCTACCTTGATATTAATTAGTGCAGAGTTATTAAGAAGAAGATCTGAAAGATTAAGAGGAATAAATAGATAATTTACCCAAATAAATTATTCATATATAGAGTTCTTTATGGAAATTAGAAAAGTTGTAGTCATTGGATCTGGTACAATGGGAAGTGGTATAGCAGCACATTTATGTAATGCTGGTGTTCCAGTTACTCTTTTAGATTTGTCTACTGAAATCAGTGAAAAAGCTAGAGATAGAATACATAAATCTAGACCTCCTTTGCTAATAGATAAGAGCAAAATTAACAATATTAATGTTGGAAATATTGAAGAAAATTTTGACGTAGTAAAAGATGCAGATTGGGTGGTAGAGGCAGTAGTAGAAAGAATTGATATTAAACATAATATTTATGAGAAGATATTTAAGAACAGAAAAAAAGGTGCAATAGTTTCATCAAACACATCATCAATTCCAATTAAAGTTCTATCAGAAAAACTAAATGATGAAGAAAAAAAAGATTTTTGTATCACTCACTTTTTTAATCCCGTCAGATACATGGGATTGTTAGAAATTGTTAAAAACGAAAATAATGACTTAAATAAAATTAATTCTTTAAAGAAATTTTGTGAAGTTGAGCTTGGTAAAGGAGCAATAATTTGCAACGATACGCCAGGTTTTCTCGGTAATAGGATTGGTGTTTACGCTATGCAGGTTGCTATGACGGAAGCATTCAAAATGAAACTTTCAATAGAAGAAGCAGATGCAGTTTTTGGTAGACCGATGGGTATTCCTAAAACAGGAGTATTTGGATTGTATGATCTAATTGGAATTGATTTGATGGCCGATGTATTAAAAAGTTTTATAAAGGAACTTTCAGATAAAGATGAATTTAAAATTGTTGCAAAAGAAATTCCATTAGTAAAAAAATTAATTGAGACAGGCTACACCGGCCGTAAAGGAAAAGGTGGCTTTTATAGAATGAATAAAAGTGGAGATCAAAAAATTTTAGAAGCAATTAATTTAGAAACAGGAGAGTATTCAGCAACAAAAAAAATAGATTTAGGAATTGAGACAGTTGACATAAATAATTTAATTAATCGAAAAGATAAGTTTGGTGAGTATGCTTGGATTGTAATCTCAAAAATAATTAAATATGCATCTTCACTTGTTCCAGGAATTACTGATAAGTTCAATGATATTGATGAAGCTATGAGACTTGGTTTTAATTGGGCAATGGGTCCTTTTGAAATGTTGAAATCTATAGGGGTAAAGAATTTCTTTGAAAGAATAGATGACTTTGAAAATAATATATTTTTAGAAAATTTATCAAAAACAAAAGATGAAAACTTTTATGGAGAAAGACAAATTTATACAGACATTCAAACCTTAGGAAAAATAAGGCCATCAGCAATTAAAGTAGATAAAAATAATTCAGCTGAAATTCATCGATTTAAAGATTTTAATATTGTTGAGTTTACGACAAAAGCCTGTGCATTAGATTATGACTCGATGGATGCACTTAAAAATGCAACAGACAAACCTTTAATAGTAATTAATGAAAGCATGCAATTTTCAGCAGGTGTGAATTTAAGTTATACTATGAATTTTGCTGATAAAGGTGATTTTAAATCAATTGAAAAATTTATAAAATATTTTCAAGATACTTGCAAAACTTTAAAATACTCTAAGTACCCAGTTGTATCAGCACCTTCTGGACTTACACTTGGAGGAGGCTTTGAGGTTTTAGTTCAAAGTAATTTTGTTGCCTCACATACAAATTTAGTTATTGGATTAGTTGAAACTATTGTTGGGTTAGTTCCTGCAGGCGGAGGATGTAAAGAAATGTTGTGGAGATGGTCACAAACAGAGGAAGCAAAATCAGATCCAGATTATGCCCCACTAAAAGTTTTTGATATTATTGGTTATGCTAAAACAGCCACATCTCCAATCGAGGCTGAGCCATTAAAGTATTTAAGACCAGAAGATAAAAAAATAATGAACAGAAATAGCCTTTTTGAGGAAGCAAAAAATTTAATTAATCAAAATACTGATTTTGTTCCTCCAGAAGAGTGTAAATTTAAGCTTTCTGGAAAGCCGTTGAAAGATAAAATGATTAAGGTTTTAGAGAAATTATACAACGAAAAGGTAATTTTAGATCATGGAATGTATGTTGGAACTGAGCTTGCAAACGTTTTAAGTGGTGGAGACACTACTATTGAAAAAGTATTGTCAGAGGATGATCTGTACAAACTAGAACTAGATTCTTTTATGAGATTGATAGAAACAAAACAAACTCAAGAAAGAATTAAACATACATTATCGACAGGTAAACCTTTAGTTAATTAGAATTAAACATTCTAAAGGTTTTAATATAATCAGGTCTTAAAACATAAATTGCCTTATTACCTGTTTTAATTTTAGTTAATATATCTAAGCCATAAACTACTTTACCAATTGGAGTATATTCACCTTGATAAATTGGAATTTCTTTTAATGTAATAAAGAATTCACTATCTTCTGTATCAAATTCTGTTGCTCTAGCAAAACCAACACTTCCTTCTGTAAATTTAAAATCGTTGCTCAGTTCTGATTTTAACAATCCCAGTCCAGACTTTCCGCTACCAATTTTAGAATAATCTAAATTATTTATATTTCCATACTCGATATCTCCAGCTTGTACAAAAGTATTTTCTGAAACTTTATAAAAAGCAGAACCATCATACATTTTTTGTTCAATTAAAATTTTAAATCTTTCCACCGCTTTAGGAGAAACATCTGGATAAAGTTCAATTATTACATTTCCACACTCAACATTCATTACTACAATATTATCTGAATTATTAAAATTAAGTTTACTTAAATTATTTTTTTCTACAAATAGACATTTATTTTTTAATAAAAAAAAAGATGTAAAAACAAAAATTGAAAGACAAATTAAAAATATAAATAAAATTTTTTCTGATTTTGAAGCTTTAATTGTTTTAATCATAAAATATTTTTATCTATTTTAGCTAAATTTATTTTTATAAAATTCACTTTGTTTTTTAGAATTTTGTCACTATTAATTTTATCTTCGATTGTTTCCTTATCAGTCATTAAAAATGAAAAAATTTCTGCCATATCTTCAGATGGGATAGATTTAGAATATTCTGTTAAAAAACCATCAGTTTTTTCATATAGATCTAAATTTAATCTATCAGAACAAGTCGAACATTCAGCGTAATTAAATGATGTTAGATTAAAAGAGGAAAATTTATCCTCATCAAAATATTTAACGTGAGTGTTTTGTATCATATGAAAAATTTCATGATGCATCATTCTTTCAAAATATTTTTTATTAAAATTAATATCTAAAATTAATGTCCTGTTTTTATTATCAGGTATTCCTCCAGTATTAATTTCAGAGATGAATAAATTTTCACAAAATACAATATATTTTAATTTAATCTTATTAAGAAAATTAGAATTATATCGATTAAGATTTTTTTCAATTAAAGGAAATTTTGAATTTAAATTATTGATACTAACTTTATCGCAAGAAATGTTCTTATTTATACCAATTTTAAAATTACCTTTAGCGCTCAAATAACGAATATTATTATCGTTTTTTAATTTATAAATTTCTAAATTTGGAATTTTTATAAGATTATAAATTTCATCAGCATTTACATGCGAAATATGAAAAATAAGAATAAATAAAAATAAAATTTTCATTAAATTATTATAGACGAATTAGATGAGATAATATTATCTTAGATTATTAAAAAATGAAAAAAGAAAGAAATAAAAATCCAATTCAACCAGTTAGCGGAACTAAAGTTCCAAGATTTGCTGGCCCAAGCACATTTGCAAGATTACCTGAACTAAGAGATGTGAAAAGTTGTGACGTTGCAATTGTTGGAATTCCGTTTGATGCTGGCACAAGTTATCGACCCGGAGCAAGATTTGGTCCACAAAGCATAAGGCAAGCTTCTAGACATTTAAGAACTAATTATCATCCTAATTATGATGTTGAGCCTTTCAAAATCCAACAAGTAGCTGATGCTGGTGATATCGCTTGCAACCCATTTAGTATTGATGAAGCAATTAAACAAATAGAAGTAGGTGCAACAGATTTATTAAATAAGGTTGGAGGAATTATAAGTTTAGGTGGAGACCATACTATTGCAGTACCATTGTTAAGAGCAATCAATAAAAAAAATAAGGGCCCTGTATCTTTAGTTCATTTTGATGCCCACTTAGATACTTGGGACACATATTTTGGTGCACCTTATACTCACGGAACTCCATTCAGAAGAGCTAGAGAAGAAGGATTATTTTTAGATGATGCTTCTATGCATGTTGGAATTCGAGGACCACTTTATAGTAGAAATGATATTAAAAATGATGAAAGTTTTGGATTTAAAATAATTCATTGTGATGAGTTTCAAACAGAAGGAACTGATAAAATAGCAGAAAGAATTAGAAAAAGAGTGGGAGACAATCCATTGTACTTATCAATTGATATTGATGTTTTAGACCCTGCATTTGCTCCAGGTACTGGTACACCAGAAATTGCAGGGATGACTACAAGAGAAATGGTAAATGTTTTAAGAGGTTTGTCTGGATTAAATTTGGTTTCAGCAGACGTCGTTGAGGTTTCCCCAGCATATGATCATGCAGAAGTAACTTCTTTAGCAGCAGCAACTATTGTTTATGAATTAACTAATTTATTTGCAAAAACATAAAGAAAGGGTAACGTCAAAGCATGTTAGACAAAAAAAATTTTTACATTAATGGAGCGTGGGTTAAGCCAAATAGTTCTGAGGAAATTAAAGTAATTGATCCTGCTACAGAAGAAAATTGTGCAGTAATTACTTTAGGGAACAAAGCTGATGTTGATATTGCTGTTAATGCAGCTAAAGATGCCTATGAATCTTGGGCCTTTTCTTCCAAAGAACAAAGAATTGGATTATTAGAAAAACTTTATGAAAATTATAAGAAAAGATGGGCAGATATTGCAGAAGCTATAACTCTTGAGATGGGTGCTCCAAAAGATTTTGCAACAAAATTACAAGCAGGTACAGGAGCAAGTCATATCAAATCATTTATTAGATATTTAAAAAATTTTGAATTTGAAAAACCGCTAGGAGATCATGCTCCTAACCAAAGATTAATTTATGAACCAAAAGGTGTTTGTGCATTAATAACTCCATGGAATTGGCCGATGAACCAAGTTTGTTTAAAAGTAATGCCAGCAATAGCTGCAGGTTGCACAATGGTTTTAAAGCCATCAGAATTAGCACCACTCTCATCAATGATACTTGCTGAAATTATTGATGAAGTAAAATTTCCAAAAGGTGTGTTCAATTTAGTTAATGGTGATGGAGCAAAAACAGGTAATGCTCTCACAAGTCATCCAGATATTAACATGATATCTTTTACTGGATCAACAAGAGCAGGAGCTTTGATTTCACAAAATGCTGCTAAAGATTTTAAAAGAGTAAGCTTAGAATTAGGAGGCAAGGGTGCAAATATAATTTTTAAAGATGCTGATCCAGAAGCTATTGAAAGAGGTGCTTTTAGATGTTTTAGAAATTCTGGACAATCTTGTAATGCACCGACAAGAATGTTAGTTGAAAAATCTATGTATGGTGAGGCAATTGAGAGATTAAAAAAATATACTGAAAGTTTTGAGGTGGGTGATCCTAAAAAAGAAGGAGAACATATAGGTCCAGTTATTTCAGAAACTCAATATAATAAAATACAAACTTTAATCCAAAAAGGAATAGATGAAGGTGCAAAATTGGTCGCTGGAGGAACAGGTAAACCTGATGGATTAGACAAAGGTTACTTTGTTAAACCAACTGTTTTTGCAGATGTAAATAATGATATGGAAGTTGCAAGAACAGAAATATTTGGACCTGTTTTATCTGTTATTCCTTTTGAAACAGAAGAGGACGCAATTAAAATCGCAAATGATACTGCTTATGGACTAACAAACTATATTCAAACCCAAGACTCTCAAAAAGTACAAAGAGTTGCGAGAAAATTAAGATCTGGAATGGTTGATGTTAATGGAGCTGGTATTGCAGTTGATGCACCTTTCGGTGGATTCAAACATTCTGGAATAGGTCGAGAAGCAGGTGAACACGGTTTAGAGGAGTTTTTAGAGGTAAAAGCAGTGGGTGGTTGGAGTTAATTTACTGATTTATCTTTCACACCTTCTAAAAATTTAAGGCACTTTTTCATTTCATTTAATTCTATAAACTCGTCAATTTTGTGAGCTTGTTCTATCGATCCAGGTCCACAAACAACAGTACTGATACCTAATTCTTGAAACAAACCAGCTTCTGTTCCAAAAGAAACTACTTCTCTAGAATTATCACCAGTTATATTTGATACAAATTCACATGCTTCAGATTCATCTAATCTGTTAAAACCAACAACTTCACCTATCACTTCTTTTTCGATATAAGAATCTGGAAATACTTTTTTCATTTCTGGTAGAAGTACTTCATTTGCATATTTATCAATTTCTTTTGTAACAAATTCTCCATCTTCTTTTACAACTGGTCTTGTTTCCCATTCAACACTACATTTATCTGCAATGACATTATGAGCAATACCACCTTTAATTCCACCAATTGATAAAGTTGAATGTGGAGGATCAAAAATACTATCTTTTTGAACTCTTTTTTTTAATTCTTCTCTAATTTCTAAAAGTTTTCCAACATATCTAGTAGCATATTCAGCTGCATTTACTCCTAAATGTGGTTTAGAACTATGTCCCGCAAGTCCTCCAAAGTGAACTGTGTATTCATTCATACCTTTGTGGGCGTCAATAATTTTCATTTTAGTTGGTTCACCAATTATACAAATTCCATTTTTGATTTCTCTTTTTTTTAATTCCTCTATCAATAAAGGGGCTCCAATACATGCGGTCTCTTCATCAAATGTGTAACAGAAATGTAAGTCTCTATCTAAATTACTTTCTTTGAAGATAGGTGCATAAGCAAGTGTACATGCAATAAAACCTTTCATATCACATGAGCCTCTTCCATATAATTTATCATTTTTAATAGTTGCAACGAATGGATCACTGCTCCAACCTTTAGATACGGGAACCACATCAGTGTGACCAGATAATATGATTGGTTTTTTTATGCTTTGATTTTTTGCTTTTAGAGTTCCAAAAAGATTTACTCTTTTTTTATCATCATCATAAACTTTGAAAGTATCTATTCCGATGTTATTTAAAATTTTTTCACAATAATCAATTAAATTACTGTTATCTTGACCTGAGATAGTTTTAAATGCGATTAAGTCAGTTAAAATCTTGATTGATTTTTCATATAAATTGTTATCTATACTCATAAACTTAAAACACTATATTATATTATGATTAAAGAGCAAATTACCTATAATGATTTTGATAAAGTAGATATTAGAATTGGTACTGTAATTTCTGTAAAAAAAAATGAAAAAGCGAGAAAGCCATCTTTAGTGGTTGAAGTTGATTTTGGAAGCGAAATTGGCATTAAACAATCTTCGGCTCAAATTACCCATTATTATAATGAGGAGAATTTAAAAGGAAAACAGGTTATTGCTGTTTGTAATTTTCCTGAAAAAAATATTGCTGGAATAGTTTCTCAAGTATTGGTTTTAGGGGCAATTGATGCCGATGGCAAAGTTACACTTGTTCATCCTTCTCAAAAGGCAGAAAACGGATTACCGATTGCTTAATAATGCATCCTGAAATTCTTTCTATAACTTTATTTGGAATTGTTGCAGCATTTACTCCTGGACCAAATAATTTCGTTGCTTTCTATTCTGGTTTCAATTTTGGTATTCTTAGAACACTGCCACATATAATTGGTGTAACTTTAGGATTTCCATTTTTGTTATTATGTTTAGCTCTAGGGTTGATAAATATTTTTAAACTTTATCCTTTAACTCAAGAGGTATTGAAATATTTAGGAACTCTATTTTTAATTTATTTAGCATACAAAATTTCTTTTTCAGGACCTTCTGATCAGGAAAATAAAAACAAAAATCCAATTAAGTTTCATGAAACTTTTATTTTTCAATTCTTAAATCCTAAAGGCGTTATTGCATCAATTATTCTTGTTTCAACTTATATTAATCCAGGAGAAACCTTTTTAAGTTATACGACTCAAATTATCATTATGGCCTTAATTGTTTCAGTGACCAGTATAACTCTGTGGACCTTCTTAGGTAAATTTTTCAGGAAATTTGCGACAAATCAGAAATTTATTAATTACTTTAATTATGCTATGTCACTGCTTCTTTTAACAAGCATAATAACTTTTTATTTATAATATGACCCCAGGAAACAAAAATTCTTATAAATCACTAAAAAAAATCACAGTCAATGACAAGGAGTATAATTATTACTCATTAAATGAAGCAGAAAAAAATGGACTTAATGGAATAGATAAACTTCCAAAATCTCTTAAAGTTTTACTAGAAAATTTATTAAGATACGAAGACGACTTAAGTGTAACAAAATCTCAAATAGAGGCGATTAAAAACTGGCTAAAGACAAAAAAATCTAAAACTGAAATTGCATATAGACCAGCAAGAGTTTTGCTTCAAGATTATACAGGAATACCTGCGGTTGCAGATTTAGCTGCAATGAGAGAAGCAGTTAAAGAAAAAAACAAAGATCCAAATACAATAAATCCACTGTCTGCAGTTGATCTTGTAATTGATCACTCTGTGCAAGTCGACCAATCTGCAAAAGCAGATTCTTTTGAAAAAAATGTTGATATAGAATTTGAAAGAAATGGTGAGAGATATTCTTTTTTAAAATGGGGACAGCAGGCATTTGATAATTTTAGAATAGTTCCACCAGGAACAGGAATTTGTCACCAAGTAAATCTTGAATATTTGTCAAAAGTTGTTTGGTCAGAAGAATTTAAAGGTGAAAAATATCTTTTTCCAGATACTTTAGTTGGAACGGATAGTCATACAACAATGGTAAATGGTTTATCTGTTTTAGGATGGGGTGTTGGAGGAATTGAAGCTGAAGCAGGAATGTTAGGTCAACCAATTTCCATGTTAATACCAGAAGTCATCGGTTTTGAAATGAAGAACAAAATGCCAGAAGGAACTACTGCAACTGATTTAGTGTTAACTGTTGTTAAAATGTTAAGAGATAGAGGAGTGGTTGGTAAGTTTGTTGAGTTTTATGGAGAGGGTTTAAAAAATTTAACACTAGCGGATAGAGCAACAATTGCAAACATGGCACCAGAATATGGTGCTACTTGTGGTTTTTTTCCTATCGATGAAGAAACATTAAAGTATTTGAAATTTTCTGGAAGAGATCAACAAACTGTTGATATCGTAGAAAATTATGCCAAGGAACAAGGTTTATGGGCGAGTAACGAAATAGAATTTACTGACATTATATCTTTAGATATGTCCACAGTCGTACCAACTATTTCAGGACCTAAAAGACCTCAAGACAAAGTTCTGTTAACAGATGCACCTAGTTCGTTTCAAAAAGTATTGCAGGAAGCTACAAATAAAAATGAAAAGTCAATTTCGAAAGTATCAAATACAGATTACGAAATTAAAGATGGCTCAATATTAATTGCTGCAATAACTTCTTGTACTAACACTTCTAATCCAAATGTTTTAATCGGGGCTGGACTATTAGCTAAAAAAGCTATTGAAAAAGGTTTGCAGGTTAAACCCTGGGTAAAAACTTCTTTAGCACCTGGATCTCAAGTAGTTACAGACTATTTGGCGAAAGCTGGATTAAACACTTATTTAGATCAGCTTGGTTTTAATTTAGTTGGGTATGGCTGTACTACTTGCATTGGAAATTCAGGACCACTTCCAGAAAATATTGTAGAAGCTATCCAAAAAGAAAATATTTATGCTGTTTCAGTTTTATCTGGAAATAGAAATTTTGAGGGAAGAATTTCTCCACATATAAAAGCTAACTATTTAGCTTCACCCCCACTTGTTGTTGCATATGCAATAGCTGGGCATATGGAGGTTGATTTGTACAAAGATCCATTGGGAAAAGATAAAGAAGGAAAAGATGTATTTTTAAAAGATATTTGGCCTTCAAATAAAGAAATAGAAGAAACTTTAAAAGATTCACTTAATGCTGACATGTTTATAAAAAGATACTCAAATGTTTCAGAGGGCCCAACTCAATGGCAAAAAATTAAAACTGATAAAAGCAGCATCTATAATTGGGATGAGGGATCAACATATGTTAAAAAACCTCCGTTTTTTGACTCGTTACCAGATAAACCAGAAGGATTTAAAGAAATTAAGGACGCAAGACCATTATTAATTTTAGGTGATATGGTTACAACTGATCATATATCGCCAGCTGGCAGTATTCAAAAAGATAGTCCAACTGGTGAATATTTCATGGAACACCAAATTTTACCTAAAGATTATAATTCATACGGTTCCAGAAGAGGTAACCATGAAGTTATGATGCGAGGAACTTTTGCAAATATAAGAATTAGAAACGAAATGGCTCCAGGTACAGAAGGTGGTTTTACAAAGTTATACCCAGAAGAAAAAGTTCTTCCTGTCTATGATGCGGTTGTTGAATATAAAAAAAGAGGAACAGATTTGGTTGTTATTGGTGGAAAAGAGTATGGAACCGGATCATCTAGAGATTGGGCAGCTAAAGGAACAAAATTACTTGGGATAAAAGCAGTAATCGCAGAGAGTTTTGAAAGAATCCACCGATCTAATTTGATTGGAATGGGAATATTACCGTTACAATTTATCGAAGATGTAAATAGAAAAAATCTAAAATTAATTGGTTCTGAATTAATTAGTATTCTAAATATAGAAAAGGGTGTTCATCCTTCAGATGAAGTGACAGTTGAAATTAAATATGCTTCAGGCGAAATAAAGAAAATTAAAACTTTATGCAGAATTGATACAAAAAATGAATTAGAGTATTATAAAAATGGAGGTATTCTGCAGTACGTTTTAAGGAATATGATTTAATTATGGATGAAGATTTATCAATTATAAATACCAATACTAGAAATGAAAAAATTAAGAATTTTTTTGTAAATAATAAAAATAAAATAATTTCAGGTATAATTATCTTAATAATTATTATATTTGGTGTTTTTAGTTACGATAAATATTTAATTAATAAAAAAAAAGATATCTCAGATAGTTATAATTCAATAATCATCGATTATTCTGACAAAACAAAAGAAAAAACAGCTAGTAGTCTGATTGAAATTATAAACAAAAAAGATCCAACTTATTCACCTTTATCTCTTTATTTCATCATTGATAATAATCTTGTAAGTGATCAGTCCAAAATCAATTCATTATTTGATATATTGATAAAAGATACTTCATTAGACAGTGAGATTAACAACTTAATTATATACAAGAAGGCACTTTACAATGCAGATAACGCACAAGAGGGTGATCTTTTAAATATATTAAATCCACTGATCAATTCCAAAAGTGTCTGGAAATCACATTCTTTATATTTAATGGCAGAATATTTTTATGCAAATAATCAAAAACAAAAAGCTAAAGAATTTTTCAACCAAATAATAGCTTTAGAAAATTCAAACCCAGATATAAGGCTTCAAGCAGAAAAAAGATTGAACAGAGACTTGAGTGAATAAATTAATTTTTACTTTAATTGTATTATTTTTTCTTAGTAACTGCTCATTTAACGAAAACTCAAGAATTTGGAAAGATAAAGAAAATAAATTAGAAGCAGATAAAAAAATAACAAAAGTTTTTGCTGAGGAAAATCTTAGTGTTTCAGAATTTAATAGAGATTTAAAATTAGATCTGTCATCAATAAAAATAAATAATAAAAATTATGAAAATCAAAATAATCTTGGTTTGCAAAATTACAAAGGTGAATTAACAAAGATTGGAAACTTTAAATTTTCAAAGCTAGAGGAACTTAATCAATTAGATTTCGAGCCGATTTTTTTGAATAATGGAATAATATTTTTTGATAAAAAGGGTACAATTATTAGGTATGACAATAATCAGAAAGTTATTTGGAAAAAAAACTACTATTCAAAAGCTGAAAAAAAATTAAAACCAAAACTTAATTTTTTAGTAGATAGTCAAAACCTTTTAGTAGCTGATAGCATAGCAAAATATTATTCTGTTAATATTAGTACTGGAGAATTAAATTGGTCCAAAAATAATGATTATCCATTTAATTCAAATATTAAAAAGCATAAAGATAAAATATTTGTTATCGATTATAATAATACATTGAGATGTTTTAAAATTAAAGATGGTTCTGAATGTTGGAATTTGCAAACAGAAGACTCATTTACAATTTCAAATATTAAATATTCTTTAATTATTTTAAACGATAATGTTATTTTCAATAATTCTATAGGAGATATTACAGCTGTAGATATTGAAACAGGTTTAATTACATGGCAACTACCTACACAGAGCAGCTCGATAATAAATGAAACTTATAACTTTAAGACTTCTCAACTAGTATCAGATGGAAATTCTGTATTTTTTTCAAATAATAAAAATCAATTTTATTCTATTGATTTAAAAACAGGAACAACAAACTGGATAAATGAAGTTAATTCCAATGTAAAACCTATTTTGGTTGGAAATCTAATTTTTACAATCTCTAATGAAGGTTATTTATATTTAATTGACAAAAATAAAGGCAATATAGTTCGAATTACAGATCTATTTCTGAATTACAAAGATAAAAAAAGAAAAAATATTTATCCAATTGGTTTTGTAATTGGGGACAAAAACCTATTTTTAACTAACTCAGATGGTAAGATGGTCATAGCTGGGATTGAGGATGGAAAAACAATAAAAATTGAAAAAGTTTCTAGTGGACTGGTATCTGAACCGTTTATATTTAATAACAATTTATATGTAGTAAGAAATGGTTCAATTGTACAATATAATTAAACATGTTCTTAAAATTTTTAGAAAAAATTGGCAGAAAAAAAGTTGTATTAGATAGAGGACCTTCACATCCTAATTTTAAAGAGGCAAAGCCTTGGATGAACCGTTACTATGTTTTAATGAGGTATCGGCCTAAATGGTTTCCATTCAATATATTAATTCATGAGATGCTAGCAGATGACCATGGAGAAGGAGTTCATAATCACACATTTCCTTATATTACCATAATTTTAAGAGGTGGTTATTGGGAGACATTAAGCACTGGCAAGTTTTGGCGTCCACCAGGGTATATTGGTTTTAGATCAGCAAATAATTTGCATCGAGTAGATTTGGAACCAGGAACCAGACCATTAACTTTATTTATCTCAGGTCCATTCGGGCTAAGGAAAGGACCAAGATCAGAGTATGGTATTGACTTTAAAACTAAAAAAAATTGATGCCAAAAAAATTTGAAAAAGAATTCATATCTTATTGTGAAAATCAAAATTTAGAAGTTAATCCTTATCAAATCAAAGTTATTAAAAAATTAGAAGATTACCATAATAGTAATTACAAATCATTTTTTTCAAAATTATTTTCTAAACAAAAAACTAAAAAAGGATTTTATTTGTATGGTGGTGTAGGGGTTGGTAAAACAATGATTTTAAACTTCTTTTATGATCATCTTGAAGAAAAAAAATTAAAAAAGCATTTTAATGAATTTATGTTAGGTTTTCATGATTTTGTCCATGAGCAAAAAGAAAAAAATGAAGAAAATGTAATCAATCAATTTGTTAAAAATTTAAAATCAAAAGCTTCATTAATTTATTTCGATGAATTCCAAGTTACAAACATTGTTGATGCAATGATTTTAGGAAAATTATTTGAACAAATATTTAAAGAAGATATTAAAATTATTCTTACCTCAAATACTGAAATTTCAGAACTTTATAAAGAAGGTCTTCAACGCGAACAATTTATACCTTTTATAAAAATAATGGAAGATCAATCAATCGAGCATGAATTAAAAATTGAGGATGATTATAGAAAATCTAATGATAATCAAAAACAAAGATATTTTTTTCCACTTAATCAAGAAACCAATTTTAAGATTAATAAATTTTTTAGAACCATAACTAAGGATAAAAAACAATCTTCAATAACAGTTAATGTCAAGGGAAGAGAATTAAAAATAGAAAACTTTTATGAGGGAATTGTTAGATGTGACTTTAATCAACTTTGTGATCAAAATTTAGGAGCGGAAGATTATTTGGAAATAATTAAAAACTGTAAATTTATGGTAATAGACCAAATACCTCAATTTAATGATGTCAATTCAAATCAACAAAAACGTTTTATCACTTTGTTAGATGTAATTTATGATAAAAATATTTCATTAGCAGTTACAGCTGATCTAAATTTAGATCAATTTACCTCTTCAAGATTGTTAGAAAAACCATTTAAACGAACCATTAGTCGTTTGTATGAGCTTACATCGAAGGAGTATAATTGATGAAACAAGAATTTTATAATCTTCAAATTAAGACTAATGGTCAAAAGTTATATGAGTTTACTAATGATACAATTCATTGGATTGGTCAAAATAACTTTAAAAATGGTATTCTTAATTTAAGTATTCAACACACAAGCGCCTCATTAATTGTTCAAGAAAATGCAGATCCAGATGTACAAACAGATTTGATAAATTATTTTGATAAATTAGCTCCTATGGACAACAAACTATATGTTCATACTACGGAGGGAAAAGATGATATGCCTGCACATATTAAATCGGCATTAACAAATAATCAAATTTCTCTTAGTGTGAAAGATAGTGAATTGTTGCTCGGAACTTGGCAGGGCATATATTTATTTGAACACAGATTAGAGGCTCAAAAAAGAACTATAATTCATCATTTTATTGGAGAATAAAATTAAATTTATTTTTTCTTCAAAGATTGAAACGCTTCAAGAGCTGCAGCTCTAGCTTTTTCGTGAACAACAATAGGGCCTGGGTAATCTCTGCCAATAATTGTTTTTATAGCTTCTTGATACTTTAATTCCATTTCCCATGGTTTATGAATGAATTTTTTTGGCACTTTGCTTAATTCAGGAACCCATTTTTTTACATATAAACCTTCCTTATCAAATTTTTCTCCCTGCAAAATCGGATTAAATATTCTAAAGTAAGGTGCAGCATCAGCACCACAACCAGCAACCCATTGCCATTGAGCTACATTATTTGCTTTATTGAAATCTAATAAACAATTTCTGAAATGTTTCTCACCTTCAGTCCAATTAATTCTTAAATGTTTTACAAGAAAGGAACCAACAACCATTCGAATTCTGTTATGCATCCATCCAGTTTCATATAATTCTCTCATTCCAGCATCCACAATAGGATAGCCTGTCATTCCTGATTTCCATGCCTTCAAAAATTTATCATTTTTTACCCACGGAAATTTATCAAATTCTTTTCTATAATTACCTTTTAAAAATTCGGGAAAATAATTAATTAAACTATGTGAAAATTCACGCCACCCTAATTCATTGATGTATTTCCTATAGCCAATTCCTTTAGATTTTATTTCATTACATTTTTGCCAAATAGTACTCACGTGAATTTGACCATGTTTAATATATGGAGACAATTTTGATGTACCCTCTATTGATGGATAATCTCTAGCTGTCCCATAATCTTTAATTTTTTTTTCAATTAAATTATTAAGAACTTTTTTCGAATCATTTTCAGAAACTTTCCAGTATTTCTCAAATTTTTTATACCAATTTTTTTTTGGTAAAATGTTTTTAGGTTCAATACTATTTTTAAAAAAAGAAATTAATTTAACTTTTTTTTTTACAATATAATTTTTGCTTGGGGGCAAACTAAGATATTTCTCTTCAGCATTTCTCCAGAATGGACTAAATACTTTAAAAGGTGTACCATCATTTTTAGTTACTTCTTGAAACTCATTAAGAATATTTCCTTTAAAATATTTGAACTCAACTTCGTTTTTTTGAAAAGCATCTCTTATTTTTTTTCCTTTAGCAATTACATCTGGTTCATATATTTTATTCCAATATACAGAAATATTATCTTTTTTTTTAATTTTCGATAATACATCTAGCTCGTCTCCTTCTAATATCTGAAGATTGATTTTGTATTTAAATAATTCTGATTTAAATTCCTCTAGAGACTTATATAACCACCATTTTTGTGCTTCCCTTTTTTTATCAAAATCACTTTTATTATAAATAAACAGTGCTACAACGTTATCGTGATTTTGACTCGCAAAAGATAATGCAGGATTATGTTCAATTCTAAAATCTTCCCTAATCCAAAATATTGCATTTTTTTTCATATGAATTTATTTTCTGCCTTTAGATAACAGTTGTTTGTAAAGTTTTACATCTGCATTACCTTCGCATCCTATTACCAAAACATTAGAATTTTCGTTAAGTTCTAAAAGTTTTTTAGTTTTAGTATTATTACAAACGCCTACCAGGCTTATAATACCAGGTGCAGAGCACTCTCCACCAATTATTGAATTTTTACTAAGCTTTTTGTCTTTCAACATCGCTACAGTTTTAGCAATATTTCGATCACTTACAGACACACAACAATTGCTCGTTTTTTTCAATATTTGCCAAGGAATATATGACATTTCATTACATGACATACCACCCATGATGCTCTCCTTTTTAATTTTAATTTTTTTTAATTTATTGTGTTTTATGCTTTGAAGAACACAATCAGCTCTATCAGGCTCAACAATTATGATCTTTGGAATTCTTTTAAAATATTTTGCAACACCAGCAACTACACCAGCAGCCATACCACCAACACCAGCTTGTAAGAAAATATGGGTTATATATTGATTTGTTTGTTTAGAAATTTCTTTAATCATTATGGAATACCCTGCCATGGTAAGTTGAGGAACTAATTTATATTCTTTTGTTGAAACATCTTGAACAATTTTCCAATTATTTTTTTTTGATAACTTTTTACATTCGTTAAGTGAATTTTCATAATCTCCCTTAACTCTTATTACTTTGGCTCCGAATTTTTTAATTTCTTTAACTCTTGTGTCACTAACGTATTGACTAACAAATATTTTACATTTTAAACCCAACCTTTTAGCACCCCATGCTACGGATCTTCCATGGTTCCCAGCAGTTGCTGAGGAAATGATTATATTTTTTTTTCCTTTAGATATTTTTTCAACAGCATAAGCTCCACCTAAAGCTTTAAATGATTTTAAATGAAATCTTTTAGATTCATCTTTATAAAAAACATTATTAAGTTTTAAATTTTTTTGTAATTTCTCAAGCTTTAATAGTGGGGTTGCTTTATAATTTTTCCAACTGGAAATTGATTTAAAAGCGTTTGTTAATAGTAATGACGGGACAAATCTTAAAACATAATTTCTTTTAAAACCAAAATTATTATTTTTTAAAGATTTTGTAAGTGTCCAGTTCTTAATACTTTTTAAACTCTTCACTTTAACAGTCTAAAGTATTTTGTCTTTCCCATTGAGTTACAGGTTTGGACTTATCGAAGTTTTCTTTATTATCAAATTCCTCAATTTCAGATTTTCTAAGTTTTATATAACTATTGATTGTTTCTTTTCCAAAAGCCTCATTCATTTCTTTATTATTTTGTAATAAATTTAAAGACTGTGTAAGTTTATCAGGCAGTTTTGGTAAGTCAGGATACTTTGCATGGTCTTCATACATATTACAATCCAAAGGTTTACCTGGATTAACTTTATTTTTTAAACCATATAGACCTGCTGCTAAAACGCCTGCTTGTAACAAGTAAGGATTAGCAGAACCATCCATCAATCTTAATTCAAACCTTCCTGGATCAGGTATTCTAATCATATGTGTTCTATTATTACCCGTATAGGATATACTACTTGGTGACCACGATGCTCCAGACTTAGTTGGTGGTGCGTTAATTCTCCGATAGCTATTTATTGTTGGGTTAAAAAAAGCAGATAAAGATGAAGCATTTTTAATTACTCCACCTAAAAAATTATACGCCATTTTACTTAAACCTAGTTTATCTTTATTGTCTAAGAATTTATTTTTACTACCTTGCCAAACAGATACATGGGCATGACAACCGTTACCTGTCAGATTTTCGAATGGTTTAGGCATAAATGTTGCTCTCAATCCGTGCTTTTCAGCAATTGTTTTTACCATAAATTTAAAAAAAGCATGTCTATCTGCTGTTTTTAAGCAATCTGAATAATCCCAATTCATTTCAAATTGTCCATTAGCATCTTCATGATCATTTTGATATGGGCCCCATCCCATTTCAATCATACAGTCACAAATTTCCTTAATTAGATCATACCTTCTCATTAAAGCTGATTGATCATAACAAGGCTTGGATTGTGTATCTCTTGGATCTGCAATTGAGTCGCCATCAGGTGAAATCAAAAAATATTCACACTCAACACCTGATTTCATTGTTAAATTTTGTTTTTTAAGTTTTTTTATTTGATTTTTTAGCATTACCCTAGGCGACGCATCTACTGGTTTACCATTCATCCATAGATCAGAAGCTAACCATCCTACCTCTTTGTTCCAAGGAAGCTGGATTAAGCTATCTGGATCAGGAATTCCAAACATATCAGAGTCAGCAGGTGTCATATCTAACCAAGCAGCAAAACCTGCAAAACCTGCTCCTGTAACTTGCATTTCTTTAATAGCATGTGCAGGGACTAGTTTTGATCTTAATACACCAAACAAATCTACAAAACTAATTAAAAAATATTTAATTTTTTTTTGTTTAGCTATTTTAAATAAGTTTTTAGCCATTGCTAAGGCTACCACAATTATTTGAAAAATGAAAAGATAGTTTCTTTATAATAAGTAAAATTAACTAAAATTATCAGAATAATTGCAAGAATTACTCCATACTTTGCTTTTGGAAAAGCAACACCTCTCATTTTACTCGGTCTTAGTTGTTCGTTTTTGTCTTCACTCATTTAAATCATTAAAAAAGGGCGCTACAATTTTGTAGCGCCCAAATTTTATTTTACCATTCAGTAATATTACTTTTATGGTCGTTAGCACCGTGTCTTTTTCTGGATAATGCGTTCAGCTCATCACTTTCAGATTTGCTTGTAATTACAGTCCATCCTATCCACACAGCAATTAACAAAAGAACTAGTATAAATTCACTAGATCCAGCTCCAGGATAAACCGATCCACCAACTTCTTCAGCTGGTTTATTAAGATGATCTATCCAGTTTGATACTGTTGCCATATTTTTCTCCTTTACCTGGTTGCTGATGAAACTGCTTTTTCATCTTCTTTAGCACTTTCCATCATTTCATAGTCTAGTCCAGCTATTTCAACTTCTCGTGGGATTCTTAATTTACCCATACCATTAAGAACTTTAGCGATGATATAGCCAGGTATCAATCCTAAAACAAAGAACATTATTATTGCTCCAATAAATTGTCCTAATGGATTAATTGTTGCATAAGTTGTTCCATCAAACATAGCTCCAACACTGTAACCAGATGAAGGATAACCATTTAAGACGAATCCACAAATTACAAGACCTACAAAACCAGCATAACCATGTACAGCTACTGCGCCAACTGCATCATCAATTTTGAACTTTCGTTCAACCCAGTAATGAAGTTTGTAGGCAATAACAACTCCGATCATACCAATAATTAATGCTTGAATTGGATGATATAAGTCGTTTCCTGCAGACGCACATATAATGCCAGCAAGTCCACTTGAGTAAGTCCAGAAAGGGTCACCTTTAGCGATAACATATCCAGCCAATAAACCTCCTGACAATGACATCAAAAAGTTCATTGTAATTCCACTTAAAGTAGTAGGTGTTAAATAGATATTAGTTGCTGTCCAGAATGATATACCTTCCATGCCATACTCTGGGCCCAGATCATATATTGGAACGTTACAAGCCGCATAAAATCCCCAAAATCCGGTGTAAATTAAGAACAATCCAATTGTTACTAACCAAGGATTTCGAGGACCAATATTTCTTGGTTCACCACTTGATGAAAATTTTCCAATTCTTGGACCTAAAACCATAAGTACACCTAAGGCAAATCCACCAGCAATAGCGTGAATTACACCTGATGCATAAGCATCATGATAACCTAAGATTTTAAGCATCCAACCATCAAAGTGCCATCCCCATGACGCATCTATTGACCAGAAAACAGATCCTATTGCAATTGCTAAAACTCCAAATGCAAATGTTGTTATTCTTTCAATAACTGCACCCGAAACTATAGAAGCTGCGGTCCATGAAAATAAAAGGAATGCTGCCCAGAACACACCCATTATATGGTCATTAAGATTGATTGCCATAAGAGCATTTGTAGGATTAGCAAGATCATTACCTCCAAATCCTCCACCTAGTACAAGCCCTGTACTTTCTGTCATTATTGACGGAGCTAATCCAGGTCCAGTTGGAAAAGCCCAATAAATCCACCAACCAAACAAAAACCAAGTTACTGTTACCAATGGTATCAGCATTGTGTTTTTCATAAGAGTATGTTGATGGTGTTTGTATCTTGAAGCTCCAACCTCATACATACAGAAACCAACGTGAATTAAAAACATTAGTACCACTGTTGTCCAGTAGTAAAATTCTGTAAATATCGTGGTAAGAGCACCTAACTGATCAGTCATATTCTCTCTCCATATTTGTTTATTTAAACCCTATTAAATTTTCTGAGTCGTTACAAATATAAAGAGATTGAAAAAATCCAGTTATGAACACCAGATTTAAAAAATAATCAACTATTGATTGTAATATTAAAACTTCAAGTAAGCTTTTTTCAAATCAACAAGTGGATGTTTTGGAGACATTTGAAACTTAACCAAAAGCTCTCTTGCAATCATATCTCTATCTTGTTGATTGTTTGGTAACTTAATGGAACTTGGAATAGTAACCCAACCATTTGCATTTCTGCAAAAAACTGCAGGTCTATCTTCTTCATAACCCATGTGCACGTCTTCCAACCAATTCAGATCATCCCATCCCATCGCCTCTATATATTTTTTTAGAAAAGGGGTGATTTTACTATAATCAGGCAAAAGATTAACATCATATCTATAGCCAATAGACTGGCCAATCATTTTTTCTCTGTCTGTCTCTTTCTTTTTACCTAATTGACCTTTAATCTCTTTTGACTTCGTTTTTGATACCTTTTTATTTTTTTTCTTTGGCATAATTATCTCTATATTTTGTGATAGTTATCAACTCCAACAGTGTAGTTAGTTCCAGCTAATGGAACTTTTGCTAAAGCTGATGCTTCTGATGTTAAAGCAGCTAAATCTTCAGGTTCTAGAGAATGGATATTTGTTTTTCCACACGCTCTAGCTAACAACTGAGCTTCTAAAGTCATTGAGTGAAGATAATTGTAAACTCTTAATGCTGCATCATCGGGATTTAATCTAGCTCTAAGCTTAGGATCTTGTGTTGCAACACCAACTGGACATCTTCCAGTGTGGCAGTGATAACATTCACCTGCTTTTACGCCCATTTCTTTTTCAAAATCTGCCTCTGGAATATCTTTATTGCAATTTAATGCTATCATCGATCCAGTACCAATTGCTATAGCATCAGCTCCAAGAGCTAAAGCTTTTGCCATATCAGCACCGTCTCTTACACCACCTGCATAAATTAATGTTACTTTTCCAGTTTTTCCGACATCATCGATTGCTCTTCTCGCTTCTCTAATCGCTGCAATTCCTGGAATTCCAGTATTAGCAGCAGCGATATGTGGGCCAGCTCCAGTAGAACCTTCCATTCCATCTAAGTAAATTGAGTCTGGGTCACATTTTGCAGCCATACGCACATCATCATAAACTTTAGATGCACCTAACTTTAATTGAATTGGCACTTTATTTTTTGTTAATTGTCTTAATTCCTCTACTTTTAAAGCTAAATCATCTGGACCTAACCAGTCTGGGTGTCTCGCAGGAGATCTTTGGTCAATACCAGATGGTAATGATCTCATCTCAGCAACTTGGTCAGTAACTTTTTGACCCATTAAGTGTCCACCCATTCCAACTTTTTGACCTTGTCCAATAAACACCTCAATACCATCTGCTAATTGCGCGTGGTGTGGGTTAAAACCATATCTTGATTGAATACATTGGTAATACCATTTTTCAGAATATCTTCTTTCATCAGGTATCATTCCACCTTCACCAGAACATGTAGCACTACCTGCCATAGTTGCTCCTCTTGCTAAAGCAGTTTTTGCTTCATAAGATAGAGCACCAAAACTCATTCCTGTAATATAAACTGGAATATCTAACTCAATTGGATTTTCACATCTTGGACCAATTACTGTTTTTGTTTCACATTTTTCTCTGTAACCTTCGATTACAAATCTAGTTAGTGTTCCAGGCAAAAAAACTAAATCATCAAAAGTAGGAATTTTTTTCATTAATGCCATTCCACGCATTCTGTATCTTCCTAATTGAGCTTTTATATGAATGTCGTCTATTACTTCAGGAGTGAAGATAGCATTATGTCCTAATAAACTTTTATTTCTTTTACCTTCTTCGTGCACATGTACATCTGCTTTTCCACCAACACCTTTTCCATTTTTTTTAACTTTTTTACTTTTTTTCTTAGGCATTAAATTGCTCCCTTCTTCTCTGTAGGTTCCAAATTATCATAATTCCAAAGTTTTTTACCTGCTACAATTTTTTTCATTTTACTTACATCGAAATTTTCACCAATCTCAGCAACTTTTAATTTTCTTTTAAGCCAATCTTGATCACTTGACGTTAATTCCGAATCTACAGCATCACTACCATATGACCCAATTTCTCCACCTACGAAAATTGTCCCATCATACATGGAGTCACCCAGGTTAATTCCAACATCTCCCAGGATAATTATTCTTCCTCTTTGCATCATAAAACCTGTGAATGCACCCGCATCTCCACCAATAATGATAGTTCCACCTTTCATGTCAATTCCAGTTCTGGCACCAACACTACCTTTGCAAATTAAATCTCCACCTCTAATTGCCGCACCAAAACATGATCCAGCATTTTTTTCAATTACCACTTTACCAGCCATCAAATTTTCTGCACATGACCATCCAACTCTTCCATTAATTCTGACTATTGGACCATCAGAAGAACCCATTCCAAAGTATCCTAAACTTCCTTCAAAAATTAAATTCAGTTTATTTAAAATACCAACTCCAAGACTATGTTTACCTTGTGGGTTTTTAATTACTATTGTTCCATACCCTTGGCTCATTAAGTTATCAATTTCTTTATTAGCTTCTGGTGCAGTCATATCTTTAACATCAAGCTCAGTTCTTTTATTGAAATCTACATCATACGTACCAAAGTAATAAAAGTTTTCTGCTTCGTCAGGATTAAAGAATTTTTGTTGAGTTCTTCCTGTTAATACCTCAGTGTGCATTCCCATTGATTGTGCTTTTGATTTTTTCGACACAGTTTTTAGATTTGCCATACTTTCACCTCCCCATCAAATGGATCATATGTTTCAATTTCTTGTGGTAATACAGACCTAATTGCAATTTCCTCTGATCCCATTGCTACTAAATCATCAGACTCATACAAAACTAAAGGTTTTGCAGCCATTGTATCTTTAGCCATTCCTAATGAGTCTTTAGTTGCAACAAAGTATGTGAAAACTCCGTCGAGACCTGTTAATGACTCTTTCATTCCTTCTTCTAAAGTTGCTCCATGTCTCATTTTTTCTGCAATATAAACTGCAATTAATTCTGAGTCACATTCTGACATAAATCTCATTCCCTTGTTTTCTAAAACTCTTCTGTTATTCCAATAATTAGTTAATTGTCCATTATGAACTACAGATACATCACTAAATGGATAACCCCAGAAAGGGTGAGCAGACTTAATATCCACACCTGATTCAGTTGCCATTCTAGCATGACCAATTGCATGTGTTCCAACCACTTTATCTAAACTATATCTGTCACAAACCATTTTAGCATTTCCAAGATCTTTAATTACTTCTAAAGATTTTCCCATAGAAAGAATTTCAACACCTGGAATACTTTCAATTCTCTGTGAAAAGTCTAACAAATCTTTTGTATCATAATCAATCTCATATCTTAGAGAGTAAGGAAGAGTTCTCTCTTCTTTAACCACTTTAGCTCCCATCTCAGCTAGAGTTTCATCTACAATTTTTTTTCTTTCATCGTAAACAGACACATCTTCCATAACCGATGAACTTCCTTCTCCTACGTTTTCTCCAACTTTAAAACGCATAATGAAGTTTTTTCCGTCTGTATCTCCATATAGAGCATACCCTGTAGAATCTTCACCTCTATGTTTTAATGCTTGGAGCATCCCTTGTAGTTCGCTTCCAACATTTGAAGATTTTCCTCTATGAATTAAACCTGCTATTCCACACATATATTTTTACCCTTTCTATCTATTTCTGTGACCTACGGTAGACAATCAAGATAAGTGTCCAGATCCCATTGTGTTGTTGCACCAAGAAATCTTTCCCACTCATCATTTTTATACCAATGGAAAACTTTATACATTTCATCTGGCATTGCAGATTTGATTACTTCATCCTCTGCCAATCTATCTAAAGCTTCACCTAAACTTAATGGAAGTTTTTTAACATCTTTACCAGCTTTTTGAGCCTCATAAATATTTCTAGATTCAGGAGCTGCTGGTTTCATCTTCTTGCTTATACCTTCATCGCAAGCTTTTAATAAAGCAGCACCTAATAGATAAGGATTATGCATAGAATCTACCGATCTATACTCAAATCTTCCTGGAGCAGAAACTCTTAAACCACAAGTTCTATTTTGATATCCCCAGTCAGCGTAAACAGGAGCCCAAAAACCTTGATCCCATAATCTTCTGTAAGAATTTACAGTTGAAGATCCAAGAGCTGTCAATGCTGGTAAGTGCTTCATGATACCCGCAATTGATTGCAAACCAATTTTACCTGGTAATTGCATATCTTTTGTATCTGGCATGAAAGTATTAGTTCCGCCTTCAACATAACTAAATACTTCTTCAACACCCGGAAGTGTTTTGTTACCAAGTTTGTTTAGTTTAATTTTTCCACCTTTCCATAAAGACATATTTGTATGACAACCACTAGCAGAGACACCCATAAATGGTTTTGTCATAAAGCATGCGATTAAATTATGTTCTCTTGCTACTTGAGCACATATTTGTCTATATGTTGATAATCTATCTGCATTTCTTAAAACGTTATCGTAAGTCCAGTTTAATTCTAATTGGCCTGGGGCATCTTCGTGATCTCCCTGAATCATATCAAGACCCATTGCTTTGGCATACTCAATAACCTTCATAAATACTGGTCTTAATGACTCAAACTGATCGATGTGATAACAGAATGGTTTAGAAAAACCTTTACCTGTAGGAGTTCCATCCTCATTTTTTGTTAACCACATCATTTCAGGCTCAGTACCAACTCTTAATTCTAGACCATGTTTTTTCTTAAATTCATCCATAAAAATTCTTAGGTTTCCTCTACAGTCTGAAGTTAAATGACCACCTGGATTTTTTCTTTCTTCTCTGTTTCTAAAACAAGTTACAAATACTCTTCCAACTCTTTTATCCCACGGTAATTGAACAAAAGTTTCAGGATCAGGTATTCCAACAAGCTCCATAGCTTCTGGTCCATAACCAATATAATTATTGTGACGATCTAAAAATAAGTTTGCGGTAGCACCGTATACTAATTGAAAACCCTTTTCGGCAGTTCTTTCCCAATGATCAGCGGGTATACCTTTTCCAACAACTCTACCTGTTACAGAAATGAATTGGTAATAAATATAAGTGATGCCAAGCTCGTTAATTTTTTCTCTAACTTTCTTAACTAATTTCGCTCTACCTGGCTGGTTAACATGTTTCTCTAGATCTGTCATTTTCACCCCTCAATGAATTTAATTTATTCAAACGTAGCTGAAAAATTTATTTGTGTCTAGGCTTAGAGTCTAGCTCCAAGGAAACGGACTGTTCGAAGTAGGGTGAAGTTCTCCCTTCTCGTAACGGTTGAATCTAAATGGTTTTAACAAATCACTTTCAGTACCAAGAATTTCTTTTGCAACAAGCTCACCAACACCGATCATCTTGTATCCGTGGTTTGCATCTGCAATCATGTAAACATTTTCAAAAAATCTGTCAAAGATTGGAAACGAGTCTGGTGTCATACATCCAAGACCACCTGAAGGTCCTTTTCTATATAAATCAGATTTCCCTTCAAATCTTTTTTGACAATGTGCTAATGCTGAGCACCACATTTCACTAAAAGCATCGGTTGTTTGATACTCAGGAGATTCAATTCCATAAGGATCAACATTAACTTGATCAAAATGTTTTTTAACTATGTATGGTGAAGTACCACCTTGAACACCTAACCCTTCAATATCGGGTTTATAATAAATTCCCCAAATTTTATCTGTTAATAACTTTTTACTTTTGTCTGAATATAACGGAGCAGTCGAGTCTACGTGAACTACAGGTGGTTGTTTACCATCATTTGTTTTCAAAAAATCTGGTTCAACACCAATAACACCTTCTTGTAACATCCAGTAAGTCCACATGTCAGTCTCATGCATCTTACCATCTTTACCTAAAATATTTGCAGTTTTTGGTAGTTCTAGCATGTTCCAAAAATCTCTTGCCCATGGACCTGCACCAATTACTACTTGTTCACACTCAATGTTTCCCTTGTCGGTTTCAACACCTGTAACTGCTTGACTATTACTTCCTCTTTTAAAACCTGTTACTCTTACACCTTTCATTACTTGAACACCATTTGAAGTAGATTTGTTTTCTAGTGCCTTAATTGAATCCTTGTTGAATGCATATCCACCTTTCTTTTCATGAAGAACAGATGTTATACCTTGAGCTTGCCAATCATCAAAAATACCTTTCATGTAGTTAGCACAATCTTTTTCACCTTCTATAAAATTTGACTCATATCCGATTGCTTTTTGTTGCTCGTAAATACTTGCAACATCTTTATGCATTACCTCGGGTGATATTTGTAAATAACCCACTGGATTATATTTAAATGCTTTAGGATCACTCTCCCAAACAGAAACTGAGTGAGCCATCAATTCTCTCATTGCTGGTTGAAAATAATTATTTCTTACTACACCGCACGCAATTCCACTTGCTCCAGCAGCAGTATCTTTTTTTTCTAATACAACGATGTCACCTGGATTTTTATATGTTTCAGAAAGCTTCCAAGCAGTACTTAGTCCGTGGATTCCACCACCTATGATAACTACTTTTGCTTTTGAAGGTAATGTCGTCATAGCAAAACATTATTTTTTGGTAGGGATAATTAATATAATTATTTATAGAACTAAAAATTATATATAAAAAATAGATACTTAAATTTTCGTTAAAAAATGGCTAATAACTTATGTTTTTTAAAGTTACTAAATAATCATTAAACTCTTTAATAAATGATTCACTTGGCATTATATTTTTTATTCTCTGGTCTGCTGAAGTTTTTTCAAGTCTAAAGAATCCTTTTTCACAAGCTTCTGTAATTATTAAAGCTGATTTAGGTCGAGAGGTTTTAAAAAGTTTTGTTTTTAATTCTTCTACTGATAATTTATTACCTTCTTTATATGCAGACATTACTAGCAACATCATATGATAATGGGACGGTGATTTTCTAAAAAAGTAATTACTTGATGTATGAGATTGCCTCATTTGATCTTCCCAAAAATCTAAGAGCGTTTTCTTTTCTTTTGGCATAGCTATTAAGCTTTTACTCTCGATTTAGTTGGATCATAAAAAGGAAAACCAACTACTTTTGCCCCAATTCTTTTTTGATGACCGTCAATTTTACCAATCTCTACATCGGTACCGATCTCAGAGTATTGAACGTCTATTCTACAAAGTGCAATATTTTTATTTAAAGTAGATGACAAGCATCCACTTGTAACTATACCAATTTGAGATCTGCCTATATGAACACAGTCTCCATGACCAGCTATTTCTTTGCCAGCAAGTTCCAATCCTACTAATTTTTTTTGAGGGTTTGCCTTTCTTTTTACTAATTCCTCTTTACCAATGAAATCTTCCTCTTTTGTTTTCAATGGAACAGCAAAACCTATGCCAGCTTCAAAGGGATCTTGTTCACCGTCAAACTCAGCACCAAATAAAATTAAACCTGCCTCAATTCTAAGTTTATCAAGAGCTGCAAACCCAGCTGGAATAAGTCCATCATCTTTACCTGCTTCCATTAATTTATCCCAAACTTCTGGCGCATGTTTTGGATGACACCATATCTCGTACCCTAACTCACCAGTATAACCAGTTCTTGAAACAATTAAAGGTATACCTTGAAGTTCTTCTATTCTACAAATTGTAAATCTAAACCAGCCCAACTCATCTATCGAAGGCTGTGTTGGTGGTGTAAAGATTATTTTTTTTAAAATTTCTCTACTTTTTGGACCTTGCAAAGATACATTACTAATTTGGTCAGTAGAGTTTTTAACAATAGCATTAAAATTCTTTTTTTTTGCAATTTCTTTAAGCCATTCACCACCATACTCATCTCCACATATCCACCTAAAACCTGTTTCGCTTAATTTTAAGAGAGTTCCATCATCAAACATCATTCCATTTTCGTAACACATTGCGGAATATACAACCTGTCCAACAGAAAGTTTTTTTATATTCCTTGTAAGAGTGTAGTTCATTAACTCTTCAGCATCAGGACCAATTATTTCAAATTTTCTTAGTGACGATAGATCAATTAAGACAGCATCATTTCTGCAAGCATTGTACTCATTAACTAATCCATGTTTTGTATAATCATTTGGAAGCCAAAAGCCTCTAGCATCAACAAAGTTTCTAGTTAATTTTGAAGTTTTTTCATAAAACCCAGAATTTCTAGTTAGTTTATTTTCAGAGTCTGTTTTCATTCTAAAACCAAATGATTTTCTAAATTCTTTATTTTTGTCATAAGTTCTAACAAATATATTAGTAGGATTCCATGAATTACACGGATCTATATCACTTGGACATGCAGTTGTTCCTATTGTTAAATCTTTTAAAGCTTTAAACATTACATAGTCACCAGGTCTTGAATAAGATTCATCAGAAATAACAGAATTTAATCCTCCAGCAGAAGTGTTAAAAAATAAATTAATTGCATGCCAACCTTTTTGTTTCTGAACACCGTATTTTGACATACTTTCAGTTAAATTATCTGAACAATTTGGATGACCAAAATATCCCGCGTCTTCATAATATTTAGATGTACATGCTAGATTAAAAGTATCGTGTTTACCTACAGTATCTCTTATAACTTCAACAAGAGGCTCATGGTCTGTATCATAAAATTTAGAGTGTAATCCAGGTCCAGGAAAAGTATTTCCCATAAATGTTCTGGTGGTTTGCCAGTCTAATCCCTTTTCAATCCCTTTTTCTAATTTTTTTGTATCAAATGCTACGAAGTCAGAACATTGTCTTCCAGTTGGACTAATTACCTGAATATAATCTCCTTCTTTTACCTGGTAAGATATAGATGTTTCTTTATTTATGTTTTCTTCATACAGAGGTTCAAATACAGGATCTGGTATTACATTTAGTTCTTTATCATTTATGATTTTAAATCTCTTGATAAAAATCGTTAAATCACTTGGAGGATTTTGATTTGTTATATCCATATCATCGCCAGGTGCAGCAAAAATAGCAAAACATTTATCTTTTGATTTAAATTTCATACTTTCTCCCGCTTTAGTATCGGGATCAAATATGATTGAAGATTTAGACTCTGAGATATTTAAGTTTCTTTTTTTTAATTGATAATTTGTTGCTAATATAGTTTCATCTTTACCATTAAGAATATTTCTAATGAAATTTTTTTTATTGTTTGATTTTAAATTTAATATTCCAACATCAGATTTACCATCTTTGTTAAAACAAAGTATTTCACAAATTTGATTACCCTCATTGTTAATAATTTCTAATTCATCATCAGGAAAAATTTGAAAAGCAGTAAGAGCACCACCATTAACAACATGTCTTTCAACTCCAGGTGGTAAAATATTTAAACCAGGGTATTTAATATCTTTACTAGTTCCTAACATTTTAATTTTTAAATATTGTTATATTTTTTATCATCATTTTTATTGTTTAAATATATATATATTTTTTAGAACTAATAATTCTTTACCTTCCTATTTGTTTTGTCATAGACTATTAAATATTAATATTAATAGAGGGGTATACATGAAAAAAATAATATCATTACTATCTGCTCTAGTGATTTCTGTTGTAAGTTTTGCGGGAATTTCTAACGCTGATAGCAAGAAGCCTATCGTTATTCCAACTCATAACTGGTCAAGTCAAATTGTAATGGCTTATGTTATTGGTGGGATTTTCGAAAGTATGGGCAATAACGTTAAATACGTTAACGCAGACTCACAAGCAGTTTATGAGTCAATTAGAATTGGAGATGTAACTATATCTCACGAGGTATGGGAATCTGCATTTGGTAAATCTTTTACTACTGCTTTAGATAAAGGTGGTTTATTAGATTGGGGTGATCATGAAGCAAGAACTCTTGAGGATATGGGATATCCAAACTGGGTTACTGAGAAAGGATTATGCCCAGGTTTACCAGACTGGACAGCCTTAAAAAATCCAGATTGTGCTAAAAACTTTACAACACCTGATTCACCAGATGGAAAAGGTAGAATGTTGGAAGGTCCACAAACTTGGCATGGTGACTTAATTCCACAAAGGGTTGATGCACTAGGTTTAGGTGATTTATGGTGGGTTAAATTTGCTGGAAGTGCTGATGCACTTTGGGCAGAATTAGCAGCAGCTGAAAAAGAAGGAAGAGGAACAATCATCTTCAACTGGACGCCTAACTTTACGGATGGTGCTGGTTTCACATTTATTGATTTCCCTCCATACACAGCTGGTTGTAGACCAGAAGATGGTGGAGATGGTAAATGTGGTTCTCCTGATGGATATTTGAAAAAAGCAGTTCATGAGGATTTTCCAAAAACTCATCCTAAAGCAGCAGCAACATTTAAGAAAATGTCTTTCTCTACAAGTCAAATTGGTGCAATGGCAGCTTTAGTTGACGTTGACAAAATGACTCACGAAGATGCAGCTAAAAAATGGTTAGCTGATAACGAGTCAGTTTGGAAAGCATTTATTCAATAAGGATTAAAGTTTAAATTTAAAATCTCCCCCAACTTGTTGGGGGGGATTTTTTTTTATATTATTTTGTGTAAAATAAATTCATGAAAAAATTTCTCCTTTTTATATTATTAAGCTTTTTAATAAGCTCTTCTGCATTTGCACGTAGTACCGGCTGTAAAGAGGGCAATTGTGATAATGGATATGGCAAGTGGGTTTACACTGATAAAACCACTTATGAAGGGGAGTGGGTTTCTACAAAAAAAGAGGGACAAGGTGTAGAGACTTGGCCGAATGGATATATTTATAACGGGGAATTTAAAAATAGTGTTTGGAGTGGAATTGGAACGTTAACATTTCCTGATGGTTCCACTTATGAAGGGGAGTGGGCAAATGGTTTTATGAATGGTCAAGGAACATTTACTTGGGCAGATGGAAAACAGAAAACAGGCATTTGGAAAAATGGTAAGTTACAAGAATAATGTCTAAAGAAAATTATATTAATAAAATAAAAAATTTACCTGAGTCTCTAAGACAATTTATTGGTCTTATATTTATTACTCTAATAGTAATTGTATCTTTTAGTATTTTAAATGGAATTTTTGGACAAGGTGATGATTTAGTAAAAAGAATGAAGTTAGAGGAGGAGAGAATTGCTGAAGAAAAAAAACTAAGTGAGTTAATATCTAAACTACCCTCTGGCATATTAGTTTCATTTGATGGAACTGATCACTACAAATTAACAGATGAAGTATATGAGCAAGTATGTAAAGCTACAAAGCTAATTCCTCAAAGAGCAATAATGGGTGCTAATTTTTTAAATTTTAGAGCACATGAGCTTTATACAATTAATGGAAATAAAATTGATGAGACTTTTGTCAAATGGGATGAAGAAAAAAGCAAATGTTTTGCAGGTTTTACAGTTAGTGGAAATAATGTAGGTGTTGATGAAAGTATTACTATAAGTGGAGAAGCTTTAAGTTTTTTAAGCACTGGAATTGATACAAGAGTTTATTTTATCAAAAATTTTTAATGAGGAAAGGTAACAATTATTAACATTTTAATTTTATAGAATTTAATATAACTTTAATACAATTTATGTCTGAGACTGTAATCAAATGCGAGTCGGTTTATAAAATTTTTGGACAAAATGCCAAAAAGATGCTTGAAGAATCTAATGGCAATGTAGATGCAAAAACCTTTCAGGAAAGAGGATGTATAGTTGGAGTAAATAATGCTTCTTTTGAAGTTGCAAAAGGAGAAATGTTAGTTGTAATGGGTTTATCTGGTTCGGGTAAATCAACACTTCTTAGATGTATTTCAAGATTAACTGATGCGACCGGTGGAAAAATTTTTATTGAAGGTCAAGATTTATTAGAATTAAACAATAAAGAACTTATTGAGCTTAGAAGAAATAAAATGGGAATGGTGTTTCAAAGCTTTGCTTTGTTACCTCATAAAACAGTTGTTGAAAATATTGCATTTCCACTTCAGATAAAAGGTACTAATACTGAAAAGAGCATTGGTAGAGCAATGGAAATGGTAAAACTAGTTGGACTAGACGGAAGAGAGAATTATTTCCCAAGAGAACTTTCAGGTGGACAACAACAAAGGGTAGGTATTGCAAGGTCATTAGCAGTAGAGCCTGATATATGGTTTTTAGATGAACCTTTTTCTGCATTAGATCCATTGATTAGAAAAGAAATGCAAGATGAGTTTTTAAGACTTCAGGAAAAATTACAGAAAACCATTATGTTCATTACTCATGATTTTGATGAAGCATTAAAGTTGGCTGATCGAATAGCAATCATGAAAGATGGTATAATTGAACAATTAGATACACCTGCAAATATTGTATTAAATCCAGCAACTGAATATGTAAGAAAGTTTACTGAAGAAGTACCGAGAGAAAAAGTTTTGATTATTGAGGACGTAATGGATGCTTCAAGTAAAGATAATTTAGGAGATTTAAAAGTATCAAAAGATGAAATTATAGAAAATGTTGCAGAAAAAATACTTACTCAAGAAAAACTAGTAGGAGTAGTTGACTCAAATAATAATATTGTAGGATCAATTAAACCTTCAAAAATAATAGATACAGTTTTTGGAGGAAGAAAAAACGGTAGTTAAAATATGGAGTACTTAAAAAAATATCCAAAGTTATTTCAATGGTTATTTTTATTAATTGTATTTTTTGGTTTATGTTTTGCAATTGATGTTCCTGAAACTTATAAATTTATAAGAGGCCAGGCTGAATTTGTTAAAGATCCAAACCAAAGTGTTTACTTTTTTCTGGGAAAAGAGGTTAGGTATTATGCCTTTGATGTATTTTGGAGATTGCCTCCACTTCTAGGATGGCTTCCTATTTGGATAAACGACTCTTTATTTTTCTTGATGAATGAATGGATGCCAATGGAGTTTTGGAACGAAGATACTCAAGAATTTAAAACTCGACCATTATTATTAGAGATAAGTAGAAATTTAACTTCATTTATGACTTTTTTAATTGAATTAATTAGGGAGATTTTACTTGGAGGTTTAGAAACTATTGTTGCATTTACAAGTTGGGATTTTATTGATGCTTATCCATGGTTAGAGTTGCCAGGTTTACCTTGGACCATTGTTGCAGCCGGAGCAGCGATACTTTCTTATAAACTAAGTGGAAAAGGATTAGCTTTGTTTGCAGGTTTAACAATGATCTATATTTCTATATTTGGTCAATGGAAACCATCAATGCAAACGCTTTCTTTTATACTTGTTGCAGCTCCACTTTCATTTATTTTTGGTTTAGGCTTAGGTATTGCAGCTTACAAAAGTAAACGTGTTGAAAAAGCTTTGTATCCAATTCTTTTAGTGATGCAGACTATGCCACAATACGCTGTATTAGTCCCTGCACTTGTTTTATTTGGAGTTGGTGATCATGCTGCAGTAATCATTACAATGGTTGTTGCAGTTCCACCAATGATATTACTTACAATTTTAGGTTTGAGAGCTATACCACCAGAAGTTATTGAGGCTGGAAGAATGAGTGGGTGTACTAATTGGCAACTAATGTTTAAGGTATTAATTCCTACAGCAAGACGAGATATTTTAATTGGGGTTAACCAAGTTATTATGGTTTGTTTTTCAATGGCAGTTATATCTGCTTTCATTGGTGCCAAAGGTTTAGGATTTAATTTATTGTTAGCTTTGAACCAACTTAATATTGGATTAGCATTGGAAGCAGGATTGTGTATTAGTCTAATTGCAATTCTTCTTGATAAAATGTCTTTAGCCTGGGCAAATAAACAAACAGATTATTTTGGTAACCTGACATTTTTCCAAAGAAATAAAAACGTAATATTTTTCGCAGCTTCATTTATAGTTGGAATAATTCTTGCATATGTTGGGACTTTTATTTTCAAAGGTAGTTTTAATTATTTGTTTGAAATTCCACATAACAAAGGAATATCAACAGCAGATTTTTGGAATAAGGGGGTTGATTGGATTTTTGATACTTTCTTCGTGTATATTAAAGCATTCAATACATGGTTAATTCAAGATGTGCTTCAGCCGATGAGAGCTTTATATTTAAGAATGCCTGCAGTTGCTACATTGGTACTAGCAGTTGGAGCAGGATATTTAATTGGGGGAATTCGATCAGCATTAGTTGTTGCTGCTTTGACTTTATTTATAGCATTAAGCCCATGGTGGGATAGAGCGTTAGTTACATTATATATGGCAACTTTTGGAGTAGTTATTTCTTGTTTAATAGGATTTACAGTCGGAACATTATGTTTTCAAAATAAAAAATCAGCAGCGTTTATGCTGGGTGTTTGTGATATATTTCAAACATTCCCATCATTTGTATATCTAATTCCAGTAATGATGCTTTTTGGAATTACTGATACCTCTGTATTAATTGCAGTAATTGTTTATGCCACTATTCCTGCAACAAGGTATACAATTGAAGGGTTAAGAAGTGTTCCTGTTGGCTTACATGAAGCTGCAACAATGTCTGGTGTAAATAAATTTCAAAGATTAACAAAAATTGAGTTTCCATTGGCATTTCCACACATGATGCTTGGTTTAAATCAAACAATAGTTTTTGCTTTATTTATGGTGATAATTGGAGCCTTCATTGGAACGGAAGATCTTGGTCAATACATTTTAAAAGCACTGTCAGATAAAAATGGAGCCGGAATTGGTTTAACTTTAGGTATTTGTGTTGCGTTTATAGGATTGATCTTTGATAATTTGATTCGAACTTGGGTTGGAAAAAGAAAAAAACATCTTGGTATAGATTAGTATTTTGAAAAAATTTATTGTCTCTATTGATCAAGGAACAACCTCATCAAGAGTTGTTTTGTTTGACACTGAAGGGAACATTAAATTTATTTCTCAATATGAATTTAAACAATACTTTCCTAGGAATGGCTGGGTAGAACATAATCCAAATGAAATTTGGTCGACAACACTTAAAGCACTAAAACAAACAATTAAAAAAGCTACAAGTTTGAAAGGTCATATACTTACAATCGGAATTACAAATCAGAGAGAAACTACGATTTTGTGGAATAAAAAAACTGGAAAACCCATTTATAATGCAATCGTTTGGCAAGATAGAAGAACACAGGAATATTGTAAATCTCTAAAGAATAAAAATTATGAAAACACTTTCAGAAAAAAAACTGGATTATTTATAGATCCTTATTTCTCTGCCACTAAAATAAAATGGATTTTAGATAATGTGAAAGTTTCAAAAAAGTTACTCAAAACTAATAATTTATTGTTTGGTACGGTAGATACCTTCTTAATCTGGAAATTAACCAAAGGTAAACAGCATTTAACCGAAGCTACGAATGCAAGTAGAACAATGTTGTTTAATATTAATAACAATAAATGGGATAATGAAATATTACAGAAATTAAAAATTCCAAAAGGTATATTGCCAGAGGTAAAAAATTCTGCAGATAATTTTGGAAATACAGACAAGAGAGTTATAGGAAAAGAAATACCCATTTCAGCTGTTTTAGGAGATCAACAAGCAGCTGCTGTAGGACAAGCTTGTTTTGAAAAAGGATCTATAAAAAGTACCTATGGCACTGGTGCATTTATAATAATGAACACTGGATCAAAAAAAATTAATTCAAAAAACAAGTTATTAACGACAATTTGTTATCGATTGAATAATAAGACTACCTATGCTCTTGAAGGATCTATTTTCATAGCAGGAGCAGGCGTACAATGGTTAAGGGATAAAATTAAATTAATAAACAATGCTTATGAAACTGAAAAAATAGCTAAATCAATAAAAAGCAATAACGAAGTTTATGTTGTCCCAGCTTTTAGTGGAATAGGCGCACCTTATTGGAGACCTGATGCAAGAGGGTTAATAACAGGACTTACAAGAGATAGTGATTGGAAAACTTTGGTTAGAGCAACAGTTGAGTCAGTTGCGTATCAAAGTTATGACTTATTTAATTCAATGAATAAAGATGGTTTAAAGCCCAGGATAGTAAAGATCGATGGGGGTATGGTAGCTAATAATTGGTTTTCACAATTTTTGGCAAATGTAATTAATTTAAAAGTAATTCGACCTAAAGTCTTAGAAACCACTGCTCTCGGAGCAGCTTTGTTTGCAGGTTATCAAGTAGGAGAATTCAAATCATTAAATCAAATTAAAAGTAAATGGAAAAAAGATAAAGCTTTTAAGCCAAAAATTAATAAAAAACTAAGAAATCATATATTGCATGGTTGGAAGCAAGCAATTAAAAAAACCTTAGCATAAAGATAAAATGAAAAAAATATTAATTGTTGGTGCTGGAGCTATGGGAGCTGCTTTTTCGATACCGTTGTTAGACAATGGTCACTCAGTTACATTAACAGAGCCATATAACTTTAAATTATTACAAAAATTAAGCTTAAAAAAAAAAATTCACCCATCATTAAATATAAATTTACCAAAAAAATTAAAAATAAATAAATTTTCAAGTGACATTTTAGATCGCAAATGGGATTTAATTGTAATTGCTGTGAGTTCTATAGGAATAGACTTAATTGGAAAAAATCTATCAAAAATTAAAAATAAATCACCTATTTTGGTATTAACAAAAGGTCTTAAATTAGATGATAGAAATTTAATTTCAATGTCTAGCTTATTAAGAAAGTATAATAAAAATTTAAATATTTCAGTTTTGAAAGGCCCATGTTTAGCAAAAGAATTAGTTAGAAAGGTTAAAAGCTTCACTGTTGTTGCAAATAAAAATATTAATTCTGCAAAAAAAATTGGAAAATTAATTTCAACAAATTATTATCAAACTGAATTTAGTAGAGATGTTAATGGAGTTGAGTTTTTATCTGCAATAAAAAATATTTATTCAATGATAATTGGATCTGGACAATGGCACAATACATCATCGGCTTTATTCAGAAAATCAATTGACGAAATGAAATATCTTGCAAATTATTTTAAAGGAAAAAAGGAAACTGTTTATGGTCTGGCAGGTTTAGGAGATTTATACGTAAGTGCAATGGGAGGAAGAAATAGTAAAATGGGAGATTATCTAGGTAAAGGCTATACTTTTACCCAAGCAAAGAAAAAGTTTATGAAAAATGATACAGTAGAAGGTGCTGATTTAGCAATAGAAATTGCTCCTTTTATATTTAAAAAAATTAATAAAAGAAAAGTCCCTTTAATGATCTCTTTATTAGAGGCAATTGTTAAAAATAAGAAATTAAAAATTAAATATTAATTTTTTATTTATTTAAAAAAGTTTCCATAGAGTCATCCATCGCTGTTTCCCAAGGTGTATGATGAATTGGTGCAACTGATCCAGTCACAGGAGATGAAAACGACTTATTTCTATAAGTTAGAATATCCTCTACTTTATGATGTTCCCATTCTTTGAAATGTTTTCTAATTAGTTCAAAATCAATTTTAGGATAATCAGACATATCATGAAGTTCTTTGGTATATTCTGTTTGAAAATCAATCATTTGATCCGGATTTTCTAATTTTTCCTCCATAGAAACCCATTTATTGATGTCTTTATCTATTTCGTCGTTACTAGGCATTTTTATTTTGCCCACGATCACATCTCTTGCATACCAAGCTTGACAATCAAACATATTAAATGTGTGAAACTGATCCTGCATACCTAAGTATAAAAGTTTATGATTATCTTGCCACACAACCCCTTTATAAAGTTTTGGTGGATACAATCTATTATGTGTTTTTAATTTTAAGCTTTCATCTAAAAATGGGAAATGATGCAAATATCCTGTACATAAAATAACTACGTCAGCATTTTGTTCTGTTCCATCTTTAAATATGGCTTTTTTCCCTTCTAACCTATCTAAATAATGAACTTCTTTCATACCTTTTGGCCATTTGAAACCCATTGGGTTATGCCTGTAACCTATTGTTACACTTCTAGCCCCATACTTATTACATTGCAGAGCCACATCTTCTGCAGAATAACTGCTTCCTAAAACAATCACATCTTTTCCTCTGAACTCTTCTGCGTCTCTAAAATCGTGTGAGTGCATTATTCTTCCTGGGAAAGAATTCATTCCTTTGTACTCAGGAATAAAAGGCACAGAAAAATGACCTGTAGAGACTACCACATAATCAAACGTATCATTTAAAATTTTATTATTAACTTTATCTTGGTAGCTAATTTCAAATTTATCATTTTTGTAAATAGTATTTGTAACTCTTGTATTAAATTTAATCTTACTTTTTACATTTCCTTTGCTCACTCTTCCCAAAATATAATCTTGCAAAACTTCTCTTGGAGGAAAAGAAGGAATTGGCTTTCCAAAATGTTCATCAAAAGAATAATCAGCAAATTCTAAACACTCTTTAGGTCCATTAGACCATAAGTATCTGTACATACTGTTAGGTACAGGATCTCCATATTGATCTGAACCAGTTCTCCAGTTATAGTTCCATAAACCTCCCCAACTTTCTTGTTTTTCGAAGCAAACTATTTCAGGAATTTTTTCTCCTTTATTTTCTAAATGCTCAAATGCTCTTAAAATTGAAAGTCCACATGGACCAGCACCAATGATTGCTACTTTTGACATAGAATTTTTCCTATCATTAATAAATTTATAAATATATCTTACTAACAATTTTTAAAAAAATAAAATTATATTTTGTTATGGGTATTAATTGGAATTATCCAACCACTATGTGGATAGGAGAAAATAGAATTGAAGATTTATCATTGGCCTGTAAACAGTTAAATATTTCAAATCCATTATTTGTAACAGACAAGGATTTAATTAACTTAGATTTGATAAAAAATATAATATTAAGATTAAAAAAAAGTTTTGAAAATTTAGCTATCTTTTCTAATTTTACGGGAAATCCAATTGGAGAAAATGTAGAAGAAGGCGTTAAAGTTTACAATAGCGCGGACTGTGACGGCGTAATAGCTTTAGGAGGCGGAAGTGGTTTAGATGTTGGAAAAGCTATAGCATTTATGTGCAATCAATATCGACCTATATGGGATTTCGAAGATATTGGTGATTACTGGACAAGAGCTGATAGTTCTAAAATTTCAAAAATTATTGCAGTTCCAACCACTGCTGGAACAGGATCCGAAACAGGTAGAGCATCTGCAATTATAAATAAAGAAACAGGTGCAAAAAAAATTATTTTTCACCCAAAAATGTTACCTTCGATTGTTATTTTAGATCCTATACTCACATTAGATTTATCTCCAAGATTAACAGCAGCAACAGGAATGGATGCGCTTGCACATAATCTAGAAGCGTTTTGTGCACCAGGATATCATCCTATGGCTGATGGTATGGCAATAGAAGGAATGAAACTGATTAAAAATTCATTAATTAAAGCATTCACAAATGGAAAAGATGTTAAGGCTAGAATGGATTTGCTTTCAGCTGCTTCAATGGGCTCGACTGCATTTCAGAAGGGACTGGGTGCAATTCACTCATTGAGCCACCCTGTAAACGGTAAATTTAATGTTCACCATGGTTTATCAAATGCAATATTTATGCCTTATGTTTTAACATTTAATAAACCTTCAATTGAAAATAAAATAATATCGATTTGTGATTATCTTAATTTAAATAAAAAATTTGATAGTTTTTTAAATTGGATTTTAGAATTGAGAAATAATTTAAATATTCCACACAAATTGTCAGATGTAATGGATTGTAATAATGTTGATTTAGATGAACTTTCCTTTATGGCATTTAAAGACCCATCAACAGGAGGAAATCCCAAAAAACTAAGTCAAAATGATCTAAAAGAAATGTATTTAAAAAGCATTTCTGGAGAATTATTTTAATGAAAAAAATATTAATTGTAGAAGGAAACGTACGAGAAGAAAATCAAAGTTTTTCTGCAGCTGGTATTCAAACACATACAGAAAGCCTTAAAGATAGTTTAGAGTTTTTTACTGATAAATTAAAAATCCACGTAGTTAATCCTTCTTCAGATGAAAATATAGATAAAAATATTGATACACTTGAAGGCTACGATGGCCTTATTTGGGGTGGGAGTAGTTTAAATATTTATAACAATACTCCAGAAATAAAAAGACAAATTGAATTTATGAAAGAGTGTCAGAAAAAAATTAAAAAAATTCTAGCAATATGTTGGGGTATGCAAGTAGCTGTGACTGCAGCAGGAGGGGAGGTAAAAAAAGCGACAAAGGGATCTCATAAAGGGATTGCCTCAAATATAGAAATTAATGAAATTGGCTTAAATCATCCACTCTATAAAAATAAAGATCGAAAATTTAATACACCTGCATTTAATTTTGATGAAGTAGTTACAATGCCAGAAAATTCAATTTTATTAGCCTCAAACTCAATTAATAATGTTCAAGGAATAAATTTCAAAGTTGGTAACTGTAATATATGGGGCCTTCAATACCATCCTGAGATTACTTATAATAAAATGATCAATTTGATTATTTTCAGAAAAAAAAGACTTTTAGAAAAAGGTGCATTTAAAGATGAGAATGAAATAGATAATCACATTAAACATTTAGAAAATGAGAATAATAAATTAGATAAAGTTTCTAGAATGAGAGAATTAGAGAATTGGTTAAACTACTTAAATTTAGAATAAACCTTCTATCTCACCTTTGTCATTTAATTTTATAGAGTCGGCTGCAGGAACTCTTGGAAGGCCTGGCATTGTCATAATTTCTCCACACACAACAACTATAAATTCAGCACCAGAAGAAAGTCTTACTTCTCTTACAGGCAAAACATGACCTGTGGGTGCACCTTTTAAATTTGGATCTGTTGAAAAACTATATTGGGTTTTTGCAATACAAACAGGTAGCTTACCGTAACCTTTTTCTTCAAAATCTTTTAACTGTTGTCTAACTTTTGTATCTGCCACTACTTCAGAGGCGCTATATATTTCTTGCGCAATTTTTTCTATTTTTTTGAATAGTGGGAGATCATCTTCATATAAAAATTTAAATGTATCTTTTTTGTCCTCGCAAATTTCTGCAACATTTTTAGCTAATTCAATAGTTCCTTCGCTTCCATTTGACCAATGAGTACATTTAGAAGCTTTTACTCCTTGAGTTTCACAAAAATCTAACAATGTTTTCATTTCATCTTCTGTATCAGTGATAAAATGATTAACTGCAACAGTAACTGGTAATCCAAATTTTCTAATATTATTTATATGTCTACGTAAATTTACCATCCCTTCTTTTAGTGCAGATACATTTTCTTTTTTTAAATCTTCTTTAGCAACTCCTCCATGCATTTTTAGTGCTCTGATTGTTGCTACAATAACAACGCAATCTGGTTTGAGATCAGATTTTCTACATTTAATATTAAGAAATTTTTCTGCTCCTAAATCAGCTCCGAATCCCGCCTCTGTTACAACGTAGTCAGCTAATTTAAGTCCAGCTTTAGTTGCAATAACCGAATTACATCCGTGAGCAATATTAGCAAAAGGACCACCATGAATTATTGCAGGATTGTTTTCTAGAGTTTGAGTTACGTTGGGTCTTATCGCTTCTTTTAGTAAGACTGTCATTGGACCTTGTGCATTTAAATCTTTTGCATAAATCGATTGCTTATCTCTTGTATAACCAATTGTAATATTACCAATTCTATTTTCTAAATCTTTAAGGTCTGTTGCTAAACAAAAAATAGCCATTAGCTCAGAAGCAACTGTAATATCAAAACTATCTTGTCTAGGGTAACCATTGGCCACTCCTCCCAGATCAACAATGATAGATCTTAAGGATCTATCATTCATATCCATTACTCTTCTCCAAACAACTCTTCTAACATCGATGTTAAGTTTGTTACCCCAATAAATATGATTATCAATTAATGCAGATAGTAAATTATGTGCAGATGTAATAGCATGAAAGTCACCTGTAAAATGAAGATTGATTTGTTCCATTGGTACTACTTGGGCATAACCACCGCCAGCAGCTCCACCCTTCATTCCAAATGATGGACCAAGACTTGGTTCTCTTAAACAAACGATAGATTTTTTTCCAATTTTATTTAAACCATCATTCAACCCAACCGAAGTTGTTGTTTTACCCTCCCCAGCAGGAGTGGGAGTGATTGCTGTAACTAAAATTAATTTACCATTTTCTTTTTTTAGAGTTTTTAAGTATTCCAGATTTATTTTGGCTATGTGTCTTCCCATTGGACTAAAAGCAAAATTTTCATCAGGGACACCAACCTTAGAAAGAATATCTTTTATTGGTTGCATCTTAGCTTCTCGAGCTATTTGAATGTCAGATTTTACTTCGGCCATAAATAATCAAATAAATTAAAAGTTTTTTATCTGTGACTTCTTATCCTTTTTTGCTATTTTTGGAAACTTCTAAAAAATATATATAAAAAAAATAAGCACTATTTAAATTGATTGTTATAAAATTATTAAATGCAAAAATATTCTATATTTAACCTTGTTAAAAACGCTTTTTCAAACCATGAAAATTGGGATTTAGCTTGGAAAGATCCAACACCTAAGGAAGAATACGATGTTGTAATTATTGGTGGTGGAGGCCATGGATTAGCTACCGCGTATTATCTTGCTAAAGAACATAACATTACAAAAGTTGCAATTATTGAGAAAGGATGGATTGGTGGAGGAAATGTAGGACGTAATACTACAATTATTAGATCCAATTACATGCATGACGAAAATGGTTTGTTCAGTGAGTTTGGAATGGATTTATGGAGAAAGATGAGTCAGGATCTTAACTACAATGTAATGTTTTCTCCAAGAGGAATAATTAATCTTGCGCATTCTGATGCACAAATGAATGCATACGCAAGAAGAGGAAATTCTATGAGATTAAATGGAATAGATGCTGTTCTTTTAAATAGAGAGCAAGTTAAAGAAATTATTCCAATGGCTGATTTTTCTGAAAACGTAAGATTTCCAATTTTTGGTGGTTTGATGCAACCAAGTGCAGGTACAGCAAGACATGATGCTGTTGCATGGGGTTATGCACGTCAGGCAGATTCAATGGGGGTAGATATTATTCAGAATTGTGAAGTAATTGGATTTGATGTTTCAGCAGGAAAAATAAATGGCATTAGAACTTCAAGAGGAAATATTAAAGCAAAAAAAGTTGGTTTATGTGTTGCTGGTAGCACAAATATTTTAGCAGAAAAATTAAATATGACTTTACCAATAGAAACTCATTTACTTCAAGCTTGTGTTTCTGAACCAATTAAACCAGTGTTGGATAATGTAGTCACCTTTGGTGCAGGACATTTTTATGTAAGTCAGTCAGATAAAGGTGAAATGGTAATGGGTGGAGATTTAGATGGATACAACAGTTATGCACAAAGAGGAAACCTACCAACCTTACAGCATGTATTGACAGAAGGGATTGCGATGATGCCATTTTTAAGCAAATTGAAAATGCTTAGAACTTGGGGCGGTATTATGGATATGTCAATGGACGGTTCACCAATTATTGATAAAACTCATATTGAAGGTTTGTATTTAAATTGTGGATGGTGTTATGGAGGATTTAAAGCTACACCTGCCTCAGGTTGGACATTTGCTCACACTATTGCACAAGATAGAGTTCATGAATTAAACGCTGGTTACAGTTTAAATAGATTTAGTACTGGCCACCTTATTGATGAAAAGGGACTTGGAACAAAAACCTGGATATCATAAATGCTTTACATAAATTGCCCACACTGTGGAATGAGATCTCAGAATGAATTTTCATACGGTGGTGATGCAAGTGTTAAGAGACCAGAATTAAATACAGAAATTTCTGATAAAGAGTGGGATGATTTTGTTTATAACCGAAAAAGTTTAAGAGGAAAACACTTGGAGCTTTGGCAACATATTTCTGGATGCAGGCAATGGATTAAAGTTGAGAGAGATACCGCAACTCATGAAATATTTAGAACTTTTAAAGCTGATGAGGAAGTTGTTTAATGACACAAGCTTTTAGAATTGAAAATGGGGGATTAATAAATAGAGATAAAAAATTATCTTTTAAATTTAATGGTAAAAATTACTTTGGTTATGAGGGTGACACATTAGCTTCAGCTTTGTTAGCAAATGGAGTTCATTTAGTAGGAAGAAGTTTTAAATATCACAGACCTAGAGGTTTCTTTGGAGCAGGTGTAGATGAACCTTATGCAGTTGTGCAACTTTATAGAAATGGTGAAACAGAACCTAACATTAAAGCAACAGAGCAGGAATTATTTGAAGGTTTAGAAGCAAAAAGTGTGAATTGTTGGCCAAGTGTTAATTTTGATATTGGTGCAATAAATAATTTTTTGAGAATTTTTTTACCAGCAGGTTTTTATTACAAAACTTTTATGTGGCCAAAAAGTTTTTGGTATCGAATTTATGAGCCTTTCATAAGAAAAGCAGCTGGTTTAGGTGTAGCTTCAACAAAACATGATAAAGAAAGGTATGAACATAAATACGAATATTGTGATTTATTAATTGCAGGCTCAGGACCTTCGGGATTAGCTGGTGCATATGCAGCAGCAAAAAATGGAGCTAAAGTAATTTTAGCTGAGGATAAACCAAGATTTGGTGGATCTTTATTAACTAGTGATGTCAATATTGGCAATCAATCAGGAAAAGATTGGGCTGAAGGAATAATTGCAGAACTTAAAACGATGCCAAATGTTGTTGTAAAAAATAGATCTCAAATTTTCGGATACTATGATCACAACATGCTTGTGATGTCAGAAAAAGTTAGTGATCATTTACCATCAACTAAAAAATATCATCCTAACAAAAGATTATGGTACATTCGAGCAAAAGAAGTTTTGATTTCCTCAGGATCAATTGAAAGACCAATAGTATTTGGAAATAATGATACACCAGGGGTAATGCTTTCTTCAGCAGCTAAGGAATATTTAAAAGTATATGGTGTTTTAGTTGGAAAAAAACCATTGGTATTTACAAATAATGATAGTGGATACGAAACAGCAATTGAATTTAAAAAACATGGAGTTGATCCAGTTGTTTTAGATTCAAGAAAAAATCCGGAGTCAGAAATAATTGATGAGGCAAAAAATTTAGGAATTAATGTTAAAAATTCATATGTTGTTGTTGCAGCACAAGGATACAAAAAAGTAAAATCAGCAGATATTGCAAATATTTCTGAAGACAAAAAACAACTTGGTAAAATAGAAAATATGCAATGTGATTGCATTTGCGTTTCAGGTTTTTGGACACCAACTATTCATTTAGCCTCACAATCAGGAAATAAAACAAAGTTTAAAGAAGAAATTGATGCATTTGTTCCAGGTCAATCAAAACAAAATGAAATTACTTTAGGTGCAGCAAATGGTGTATTTTCGTTAGAGGAAACTTTAAAAACGTCATTTACAGCAGGAAGTGAGTTATCAAAAAAAATTACTGAAAACGATAATAAGATAGCTATTCCAAATGTTGTTGAAAAGAAATCTTCTCAGCATGATAAGTTTTGGTGTGTTCCATTGCCAAAAGGTAAAAATTATAAAAGATTTTTAGATTTTCAAAACGATGTAGCGGTATCTGATATAGAAATAGCTTTAAGAGAAGGGTATCGATCAATTGAACACGTTAAAAGATATACCACTCTAGGAATGGCAACAGACCAAGGAAAAACAAGTAATTTAAATGGATTACAATTAGTATCCGAAATTGAAAACAAAGTTGTTCCTGCTGTAGGTCATACGACTTTTAGGCCTCCATATACTCCTGTTTCTATTGGAGCAATAGTAGGAAGAGAGGTTGGAAAACATTCAAAACCAACAAGAAAATCTCCAATGCATTCTTGGCATAAAAAAAATAATGCAGTCTTTGTTGATGCAGGTGTTTGGTTAAGACCCAGGTATTATAAAAGAGGAAATGAAAATTTATTTGAGGCCTCTAAAAGAGAGGCTAAAAATGTAAGAACAAATGTTGGAATTTGTGACGTAACAACTTTAGGAAAAATTGATGTCAAAGGTCCTGATGCAGCAGAGTTATTAAATAGAGTCTATACAAATGCATGGTTGAAGCTACCAGTTGGTAAAGCTAGATATGGTGTAATGTTAAGAGAAGATGGAATTGTAATGGATGACGGAACAACCACAAGGATTTCTGAAAATCATTATCATATGACTACGACAACAGCTCAGGCAGCAAACGTTCTTTCGCATTTAGAATATTATTTACAACTCGTTTGGCCTGAATTAAATGTGAATGTAGTTTCAACTACAGAACAGTGGGCTGGAGCAGCTATAGCTGGGCCTAAATCTCGAGATTTACTGCAAAAATTATTTCCAAACTCTGATGTATCAAATGAAGGCTTACCTTTTATGGGCTATATGGAGGGAGATTTATTTGGTGTAAAAGCAAGAATATATAGAATTTCGTTTTCAGGCGAGCTTGCTTATGAGGTAAATGTCGAGTCTAATTATGGAAATTTTATGTGGGAAAAAATAATTGAAGTTGGTGAAGAATTTAATATTCAACCATATGGAACTGAAGCATTATCAACTCTTAGAATTGAAATGGGACATGTTGCAGGATCGGAACTTGATGGTAGAACAATTCCATTCGACAACGCCTTAGAAGGTCTTGTAAGTAAAAAGAAAGATTTTATTGGAAAAAGATCATTACAAAGATCTGCATTTATAGCTGAAGATAGACAAAGAATAGTGGGCGTAGTTCCATTAGATAAACAAACAAGTATACCAGAAGGCTCTCACTTAGTTAAAGATGATAAGGCACCGTTACCAAATCCAAAATTAGGTCATATCTCTGCATCTTGTTGGAGTGTTGAATATGACAATCCTTTTTCTTTGGCAATTTTAAAAGATGGAAAAAATATGATTGGTCAAAAGCTTTTTGCGATGTCACCACTTAAAAACAAAGTAATACCAGTTGAGATAGTTTCATCACATTATGTAGATCCGAAAGGTGAAAGAGTTAGATCATGACATTAATTTCAGCTTTATCAAATGTTCATGCAAAAGGTCAATTCGGAGATTATGAAGGTAAAAACGATAATGATATACTTAAAATATCTGAAATCAAAAATATATTAATTGTTCAAATAGTTCAGTACAAAAATTCTTCAGTTTCATTTGAGGGTATTGATATTGATGGTTTAAAATTAAAAAATGAACCTTTGGTCGTAGTATTTAATGAAAATACAAGAATTATGTGGAATGGACCAAAAAACTGGCTTTTAGTTTCAATAAAAAAAGATTTAATAAAAAATGTAGAAGATAAATTTAAGGATACAGATTTTGCTGTAACAGATTTATCTCATTCTAGAGCTATTATAGAAATCGAAGGAAATAATACGATAGAAGTTTTGAAAAAAGGATGTCCTTTTAATTTTAATAAATTAAATAAAAACAATTCAATTAACTCAACTTATAATGGAATAGCTTTTACTGTAGATAGGTTGAGTGATAATCCAAATAAAGTAAGGATATTTGTGCTAAGAAGTTTTGGTGAGTCTTTATATCATTCTATCACAGATGCATCTCTAGAGTTTGGTTTTGAAACTATATAAACTTAAGGTTTCAATCTCTTGTTGCAATATAAACACCTAAAGAAGTAATTAGAAATCCAATTAAATCTAAGCTAGTTAAACTTTCATTTAAGAAAAGCCATGCCATAAAAGCAGACGTTGCTGGAATTAAAAAAAATATAGAAACAGTTTTGCTCGCTGAGTTATTTTTAATTAAAAACATTAATATTGTAAATGCACCAAATGACACCAAAAATATCTGATGGCTCATTGCAATAATAAATGTTTCTGAGAAATCAATATATGGATCAACAAATAAAATAATTATTGATAAATGAAATATACATCCTCCAATAGCTTGATTCATATTACTTACAGACAATGGTAAGTTGTTGCTTAATTTTTTTTGCCATAAAGTTGAAAAAGTAATTGCTAATAAAGCTATTATAGTTGCTATCAATCCAGTTGCTGGTATTTTAGAACCAACATCAAAACCTAATACAAGTCCTGCACCAGCAAATCCCAATAAAACACCCATCCATTGTTTTATAGATACTTTTTCATTTAAAATTGGACCACTTAATGCATTTGTGAGAACTGGTTGAAGGGTTACAATTAGCGCTGCTATTGCTGTAGGCATGCCTATTGAAATTGAGTAAAAGACACCACCAAGATAAAAACCATGAAACAAGACACCGCTAAAAAAAGATTCAAAAAAATCTCTTTTGCTTACTAGAATTTTTTGTTTTGAATAAATTGAAAATAAAAAAAAACCGAAAGCAACTAATGCAAATCTAAAAGCTAGAGCAGCAAATGGATCACTATTGTCTATGATAGGTTTAGTTGTTATGAAAGCGGAAGACCATAGCAGTATAAATATGAAAGGAAATATTTTAATCATATTGTTTAATAAACAAATAAATCAAATAAAATCAAACAAATCGGTACCTATTATGAACAAATTAGAAGTGGAAATGAAATACCAAATCACCTAAGGTTCAACCATGAAGTTTAAATTGTTTCGAATTTTATCAATTATTCTGTCTTTCCTCTTATTGACAGGCTTTGTGCCCATTCTTTCATTTGTTGGTCCAGGTGTAACTGCTCTTACTTCAGGTAATATCTATAAAGCTAGTGCACAATTTATAGTTAATCAACGTATAGAAAAAGAAACTGGAAAGAATTCTTTAGCTTTAATTAAAGAAACGTTGATCGAAGAAAGAGATATAAAAATAAAAAAAAATTCATTTGATGAAGATTTAAGACAATTAATCGAAACAAGAATTAAAATGACTAGACAAAAACTAGATAATCAAAATTTACAAAAATTGCTTAAAAAGCGAATAGAGGTTACTAGATCAATACTTAATATAAGTAATATTACTCAATAATATTAAGATATATCAAGTTTTCTTGTTTAGTTTCTTTGCACCACATTTCATAGCTTTCACAAACTCTCCACAAGTGATCAAAGGCTCTTTGTGAAATTTCTAGTGGAAAATGACTCTTGGTATAATAAAGCTTTGGAATTTTCATTAAAAATTTTACCATAGAATCTTTTTGTATTTCTAAAAGTCTTAAAGTTTCTTGATTTATTTCTTTTTTAGTTATTTGGTCAATAAATTTGTTATTCTTAAGTTCTAAAAACCATTTATCATGAAATTCTCCAGAACTTAAAATGTCATATTCCTTAGAGGTCATAAAAATTTCAAAAGCTTGTATATTATTGATTTCAGGATTTTGTTTTTTAATTTCAATTATATTTGAATAAACAAATTCAGCAGCTCTCAATACATATGGCTTTTCAGTCTTGTTAGACATAAACTAGTTTTTATGCTTAACCATAGCTGAATGAGCCAAAATTAAGTTAGGATCCAAGAAAACTTTTGAGGATTTAACATTTTTAAATGATTTAAATGCAAAAATTGCAATAGGGAGCTCTGTACAACCTAAAATGATTTTTTTACAATTCAATTTAATTAAGAAATCAATTGCAGGTTTAATTGCTTTTGCTGCTGCTTTTACATTACCCATTTTAACTAATTTAATTGCTTTATTAACTGACATTTTTTGTATTTTTTGAGATGGCTCAATTAATTGATAATCTTTTTCAAAAAATTTTTTATAAACTCCAGTTTTAAGAGTACCCTCGGTTGCTAAAAGTCCAACTTTGGAGTTTTTCTTACATTTTTTTTTTGTAAATTTGAAAACTTCTTTTGGCATATTGATAATTGGAATATTAATTTTATCCTGCAAATCATCGAACCAATAATGAGCTGTATTACAAGGTATAACTATAAATTTACATTTATTCTTTTCCAAAAGTTTACAGCCTTTAAGCAAACTCTTTAAAACTTTCTTATATTTTGCTCTACTTGTTTTATTTGTAGATTTGTCTGAAAGATTTTTAGTTTGAGAGCCAATAGACTCAGGTCTTCCAGGAATATTTGATTTATTATAAAGTATAAATAATGGATACTCTTGGTCAATTTTTCCTCTATTTAAAACTGCAAGTTTGTTACAAAAATCAAGACCTGCTTGAGTTCCCATTCCACCTAAAATTCCAATCATATTTTTGATTAATTTATTAATTTTTTATCTTAAATCTATAATTAATAATTGTGTTTAAAGATTGTTATTAAATTTAAATAAGGTATTGGCTGAATAATAAATTTATTAAAGCTAAATAAATTTTTCAGCCAATAGGAAGTTGTGAAATTATGCAGTTTTTAAGTTAACTGCTGAAGGACCTTTAGGACCATCTTCAACATCGAAAGTCAAAGCTTGACCCTCATCTAAACCGTTCATACCAGCATCTCTTACTGCTGAAACATGTACAAACACATCTTTTTCTTTATCTTCTCTTTCAATAAAACCAAAACCTTTGGTTGGATTGAACCACTTTACTTTACCTTGTAGACTCATATTTATCTTCTTACTTTTTGTTATTTAATTATTACTTATAATTAAGTAATATTGGCTTTCTTTAGATTTTATTGGGTTTTGTCAACAAAATAGATCAATAATTAAAAATAATTTTTTATATATTGTCAATAAGCATAGTTAAATAAACAGAATTAATGTCTTCTTTATAGTGTGCAAAAGGTTCGCATACTGTGAAGCCGGTTTTTTTGAAAAGTTTTCTTGCTGGTATAAAAAAATCACCTGCTCCTGTTTCAATACTTAATCTTTTTATTTTAAGCTTTTTAGCTTCATTAATTAAATGATTAATTACATTAATCCCTTTGCCTTGCATTCTAAAATTATCGTGAATTCTAATAGATTTAAACTCTCCGTGTTCTTTATCTAAAAATTTTAAAGCACCACAACCTATTAGTTTTTCATTATCCCATAAACTCCAAAATTTAATTGAAGGTACTTTTAAACCCGTAATATCTAGGACGTGAGCACTTCCCTCTGGAGAAGCGGCTCTAAGCTCAACAAAATGTTTAGTAAGAAGCTCATTAACTTCAGGATTATCAAAATTGCCTTCTATTGATTTTAACATTTATACTAAAGTTGTGATATGACCCATTTTTCTTTTTTCTTTTATATCTTTTTTTAAATAATCAAAGAAAAATTCATTTTCATTAAACTTTTGTATATTTCTATACTGAGTAATTTGATTGCCAAGCAAATTCATCATTTTAGCATTAGATATTTTTTTTAAAGGAATTTGCTCTAAACCACACACAGCTCTTACATGATTTTCAAATTGACTCACATTAAAAGCATTTATTGTTAAATGTCCTGAGTTATGTACTCTAGGTGCAATCTCATTAACATAGAGATTATCATTTCTGTCAATAAAAAATTCTACACATAAAGTTCCTACATATTTAAGCTCTTCAGCAATTAGCATTGCCCAATCTTTAGATTGGTTAAAAATCTTTTCATTAATCTCAGCAGGTATTTTTGAATATTTTAAAATTTGATCTTCGTGCAAGTTTTCTATTGGTTCATAAATTTCATATTTATTATTACTAAACCTTGTAATTATAATTGAAATCTCTTTTTTTAATTTAACAAGTTTTTCAAGAATATATCCTTTTGAAAAATCAATATTCAATGAATTAAGTTCATCGCCTGATTTAATTGGATATTGACCTTTACCATCATATCCTAGTGTTGTTGTTTTTAATATTCCTGGTAAGAAATCTTCTAAAGCATCTATGTCAGATTTTTTTTCAATTGAAACATATCTTGTTGTTCTAATATTTAAATTATTAACAAAATCTTTTTCAGCCAATCGATGTTGAATTAATCTGTTTACCGAAGGCTTTGGCAAGACAGGTTTAAATTTGTTTATTTCATTTAATGTTTCAAATGGAATATTTTCAAATTCATAGGTTACTAAATCAACTTGATTCATAAATTCTGATATTTTTTCTTTATTATCATAACTTCCTGTAACAAATTGATTGCAAAAATTTTGTGCTGGCGCATCTATATCATCACAAAAAACAACAGTTTTAACATTTAATTTTTTAGCTGCTATTGCAAGCATACTTCCAAGTTGACCACCCCCAATGATACCAAGAGTAATTTCTGACATTTTATTTTGGAGATTTCTTTACAGATTTAGTTTGTGATGTTCTAAAATTTTTGAGTTTATTTCGAACATTTAAATTATTATTAGCAATTATTGCTGCTGCTAATAAAGCAGCATTAATAGCTCCGTCCTCTCCTATAGCAAGCGTTCCTACAGGAATTCCTTTAGGCATCTGTGCAATTGATAACAAACTATCTAAACCTTTAAGTTTTTTACTTTCAACAGGAACACCAAGTACCGGTACATGTGTAAGTGCTGACACCATACCTGGAAGATGAGCAGATCCCCCAGCACCTGCAATAATTACTCCTATATTATTTTGTTCAACTTTTGCAGCATATTCATACATTCTTTGTGGTGTTCTGTGAGCAGATATAATTTTTGTTTCAAATGAAACTCCAATTTTTTTTAAGGTTTTTTCAGCTAGTTTCATTACTTTATGGTCAGATTGACTTCCCATTATGATTGAAACTTTTAATTTACTATTTTTTTTCATGAAAATTGATCAATATGTTTATTTCAAAATTAACTTAAAATTTCAATAAAATTAATAGTATTTAAAATACATATTGATTAGAGTTAAGCATACTATGAATTATAAAATCGATAATCTTCAATATTGTAATTGGTCTAGGAAAATCTTTGAGATCAATAGATCTGCTGGATTAGATGCTGTACATGTTACCATTGTCTACCATGAAGATTTTGATGAATTACAACTTGAAATTAAAAAATGGGAAAAATTATTTCAAGAAAATTCTGATTTAATTTTTCTTGGTAAAAATTTCCAAGATATTGATAAAGCTAATAAAGAAAACAAAACTGCAATATTTTTTGGTTTTCAAAACTGTTCACCAATTGAAGATGACATAAATCTTGTTGAAAAGGTTCATCAATTAGGATGTAGATTTATGCAACTTACTTATAATAATCAGTCTTTGCTAGCAACAGGTTGTTATGAAAAAGTAGATAGCGGAGTTACAAATTTTGGACGTGAGGTTATAAGAGAAATGAATAGAGTTGGCCTCGTGGTAGACATGTCACATTCTGCAGAAAAAAGTACTCTAGATGCAATCGAATTCAGTGAAAAACCAATAGCAATTACTCATGCCAATCCTTCTTTTTGGCATCCAGCTAAAAGAAATAAATCCTTAGATTTATTAAAAATTTTGAGTGATAGTGGTGGTATGTTGGGTTTATCATTATACCCTCATCACCTAAAAGATAACACAAATTGTACTCTAGATAGTTTTTGTGAAATGGTGGCAAAAACAGCTGAAATAATGGATGTAAAAAAAATAGGAATAGGATCAGATCTTTGTTTGGACCATCCAGATACTGTTGTTGAATGGATGAGAAATGGTTCTTGGTCTAAAAGTAAAAATTATGGTGAAGGTTCGAAAAATAAACCAGGTTTTCCTAAACAACCTGACTGGTTTCTTGATGCAAGAGGGTTCTCAAATATTGAAAAAGGTCTAAAAAAAGTAGGTTTTTCAGATACCGAGACACATGGAATACTTGGAAATAACTGGTACAATTTTTATAAAACTATTTAATTATGAAAGTTGAATTAAGAGACCCGAATAAGATAATGAAATTATCAAGGCTAGGATCTTTTCATCAATCAAAATTATCTTTTTTAAGAAGTTTTCTTAATGAATTTAAAGAGTGGGAATATAAAAGAGATTTATTTAATTTAAATGAAAATGGTTTTGGAGAAGCTGTTTATTCATTTAAAAAAAATAAAAGAGTTTATTCTTTAATTTGTTTTGCAAATGAAATCAAAGATGAAGAAAGATCAGACAGAGTTATTGCAACAAAATGGGATGCAGCTTTTACATTACATGATGGAGTTCCTACAAAAAAAGACATTGAAAGATTAAAAAATGAAGTTCCAAAACAAGAAGTTGGCAGACTTTCTTATAAAGAATTAACTTTATCGAGAGCAAACAAATCAGTAAGAATTTATAATCATGTAGTTGAAAGTTTGAGCAAAGGTAAGCAGCCAGATTTAAACTTATTATCAAAAGTAGGCTATTTATATAGGACTACAGCAGTATATGGCTCAGGCAAATTTGGTCTTGCAGATCGATTCAGAATTAAAAATCGTAAAGAAATTAATGGTCCATTCAGATTAGAAATGATGTTGGTTTATTTGGTAAGACAATTTACTTTTGATCAAGTTAATCATGTCGCTTATCATAAAAATCCAAAAACAGCTGTTAAGCTTGATGATAATATTTGTAAAAACTTGGGAATAGGCAATTCCACAGGCTTGGGTATGGCTCCATTTATAGTCAATCACCCGACTCTATTAAATAATTGGATTTTAAGTAGAGAAAAAGCACTTAAGAAAATTAGAGAAATCAAAGATGTAGAAAGTCAAGATAGCCATTTGTTTATAGATTGTGTAAAAAAATCGTTAAAAAACATTACAAGCTGGAATACTGATAGCGAATATCAGCAAAAAAAAATTTCTTCATTATTAAAGGATGTTGAAAAATTCTTAAATTTTATTGACAAAGATTTTAATTTTAAGAGCGAATATCCTTTTAACAAAATCTATCAATGGTTAGAGGATAATACTTGCGAGGAATGTATTGAATACATAGTGTCAATAATGATGGAACCTTATAACAATATTATTAATCCTTTGGTAAAAGAAATGAGTTCAGACGAAGAAAAATATTTTAATATTCCAACTCATAGAAAAGTTGAAGAATTGCGTAATATCATTGAAGCAAAGTATCCTAATATTCTAGATATTAATTTTGAAGAAAAAGAAAATAATAAAAACTTTTGGTTTATTTCAAAAAATAAAGAAGAACCTAGATTGGCGGATCGTTTTGAAGAACATGGATCAGAATTAGAACAACCTTTAGCAATAGCAAGAGATATAAAAAAACTTTATGACAAATTATTAGTCTCAAAAAATAGTTTAACTATTGCTGAGTTTTTAACATCAAATTCTGATTTAAGACATGTTGTAAGAAGGGCGTTCATTGTAGAAAAATTTCCTTATTCAGAAATACAAGATAATACAATTGGTAAAGATTTAATGCCAATTGATATGCTAAGACTAAAATTATCTTTTTTTGGGGCCTTAAAATTTGATCCACGATCTGACAAATGGTTAAGAATTTGTATGTTCCAAGGTGCTCCACTTCCAAATGAGTTAAAAAATTATGACGAGCACTGGGTATATAAAACTAATATTTAATAATGAAATCACTGAGTGAAATTGAAACTACTGTTAAAAGAGCTTCAAAGGCAGCAGGATATTCTTGGGGAGTTTCTGAGGAAACAGGAAAAAGTATAAGGTTGTTAGAGTTATTTAGTTTACCGGGTATTAAGTACCTTAATGAATATTTTAATGAAAAAAATAAATGTAAATTTGAAAATTTAAATTTAATTAGTGAAAATAACTTATCATCAAAAAATCCTTACTGTCCAATTACTTTAGGTGTTAGTTTTTTAGATCAAATAAATGTTTTAGAAAATTTAAAAAAAATTGAATTCAAAAATGTTGCTTATCCAATAATTTTTATTTCCTTCATAAGTCGTTCATCAGAAATTATTGGAAAAAAGATTAATGTAAAAATAGATGAAAAAAAAATGTTACTGAATTTAAATGTAAATATTATTTCAAATTTTATTGATCAAGAATTTCCAAAGATAGCGAATAAAATTGAGGTCAATCTACTTGAAAATGAAGATAACTTTACAGACGATGAATGGAATAATTTATACAAATTATCCGAAGAAACTTTTGTTGAAGAGAGTGACAGTTTAAAAGAGGGTGCGGCAGGTGCTGGTTTGACAGATAATGACTGATAAAATTGATGAAAAATATATTAATACAGATACTGAAGAATTAAATAATATTTGCGATGAATGCAAAGAGGAAGACGAAAGTGTCACTCAAAATTTAATTCTTACAGGGTTTAAATTATGTAAATCTTGTAGAGTATCTAAGACTATTTTTCCACTTTAACTGATTTGACTAACTGGAAGCATATTCATCCTACTCATGACAAATGAGATAGATAAAAATGCAATAATTAAAAAAGATAAAAGCACAATCCCAAAAGATTTAAAATTAGATTTTAAACTCAATATTTGTTTAGTTGAAATTATTAAACCTGCAAAAATCCAAAATTGGGTAAGAAAAATTATTGGTATCATTAAATCTGGCGTTACTGCAAAAAATCTTAATAAACCAGGGGCATGTGCAAATCCAACAGCTGTTAAAACTTTTTTGAATGAAACTTTGGTTTGTTTATCAGGAAATAATTTCACTCCAATTACAAAAATAAAAATCGCCCATATTAGCCAAGTAACTATTGCAGTTAGACCAGACATTGCGATAGCTGTTTTAATAATTGTATTCGCTGCTACTGCGCCAGCTATACCATCTAGGATCATTATAATCCCAGCAAAATATATTGATGCTTCTCCAAAATTTTTATTATCTGAATAAAGGGTTTTATCTAATTTGATTGACTTAAAAATTATATTTAAAAATTCAGCAAACATTAATTTTTTTTATTTTTATTTTTTTGAGCCTTATAAGATACAATTAATGGAAATATTATTAAAGCAATAGCAATGATAATGCAAACTGCTATTAGAAAACTTTTGGTCATTAGAATTGAAAAGGGGAGCTGAAATTAGCTCCCCCTTAGTAAATTTTAGCCTTTTACAACTTCTCTTGTATTTGCGTTGAAAGACTCTTTGAATGGAATATCCACAACTACAGCATCTACAGGTGTTCCTGGAGTATCTGAGTATTTTTCTGGAAGATGAACTTTAAACTTAGTTCCAATTTTATTTTTTGGAAATCCATTAAGGTTTAAAGTTCCATCAAACGGAACGTATCCCATAGCAATATTGGTTTTCTTCTCAGGATGCCACCATGGTGAAGTAAGAAATCCAACTGGATCCCCACCACTTTCTGGTGATACAAGCCAAAAGTCTGGCGCATAATCATCAATTGGTTTACCGCCCAACTCCATTCCAACTAATTGAAGTTTATATGGTCTTTTTCCAGCTTTAATATCTGCTCCCATTTTCTCTAAAGCAGCTTTACCAACATAATCAGCTTTTTTATTCCATTCACCTTTACCAGATAATGAAACTTGATAACCTAAATTACATTGAAATGGATTATGTTGTTGATCCATGTCTTGCCCCCAGGAAAGAATACCTGCTTGTATTCTTCTATGGTGTGCTGGTGCAATCACCATCAATTTATGTTTTTTTCCAGCATCTAACACTGCGTTCCACATATCTTCAGCATATAAAGTTGCATTTCTTAAATATATCTCGTAACCAGCTTCTCCTGAAAAACCAGATTGAGAAATTACACAACTTCTTCCACCAACTGTTGCTTCTGCTAATCCATAGAAAGGCATATTATCAAAATCAACTTGGTCACCGCAAAGGTCTTGCATTAAAGCTTTTGATTTAGGACCTTGAATTTGTACTGGACATGCATCTATTTCCTCAATTGTACAATTAAATTTTCCATCTGCATTTACACCTTGTAAATACATTCCAATATCAGAATCTGATAACGAAAACCAAAATTCATCTTTTGAAATTCTTAAAAGAATTGGATCGTTTAAAACTCCTCCGTAAGCATTACATAATATTACATATCTTGCTCTCATAGGAGAAATTTTTGTTGCATCTCTAGTTATAACGTAGTCAGTAAATTTTTCTGCATCTGGACCTTTAACCCTTATTTGTCTTTCAACAGCTACATTCCACATTGTAACATGGTTTACGATTGCATCGTACTCAACCATTGCTCCACCATCTTCAGGTTTTACATATCCTCTAGGATGATAAATTCTGTTGTATACAGTTGCTCTCCAACAACCTGCCTGCATTGATAAATGCCAATAAGGTGACTTTCTTACCCTTGTTGAAATTAATAATTCAACTTTAGTTGGACCACTTTGTCTTAAATTGTATGGTACCTCTCTATCAGACTGATCAACAGAAGTAACATGTTGTACTTTAGTATAGTCAAATTCCTTAGACATAACTATTCTCCTTCAACCACTTGTTAGTTTCCTTCAAGCCGCCGAATGTATAAATGTGGAAGTTATCAGTATGCGATTTTACTTTCCCAATTAAATCATTAGGGTCTTTAGGTTTCAATAAATCTAATGCCTTAGTAAAATTAGATTTAAGAAAGTTAATGGAATTTTTTGCACCTACAATATTAGCAAATTTAATTAAGCTAGATATTTTTAGTGGCCCAGTAATTCCCACATGCACTGGTACGCTTTGTTTAGAAATAAAATCTATAATAGGCTGAGGATCAAGCAACCATTGTGTTACAATGTAATCAGCGTAAGGCTTTTTATCTATCATAGCTTTTTCTAAATCTGAGTCGGATATATCAGGACTCCCCTCGGGATGTCCAGCAATTCCTATTTTCATTTTTTCAAAATAACCTGTCTCTAAAAGTTGAAATGAACTATCAAATTTACCAGTTGGCTCTCTTCCACCACCAATAATCAAGGCTTGCTTTACTCCTCCATCTTTGCATCTAGATACATAATCTTTAAGTTCTTTTTCATCATGCATTGATCTAGCAGGAAAATGAGGAACAGGATTAAATCCTTTTTTTACAAGCTCTACTGCTTTATCAGCAGTCTCTCTGTAATCGCCTCCAGGTAGCATTGTAATATATATATCTGACAATGCTGGAACAGTATCAATCTCTGTTTTAGGACCTATTTCCAATGAAAAATTCATTATCTGAATATTTATTTATTTTGATATATGTGTCTAGATAATTCGATGCAACAAAGTATCTAGTGTTTTATTTGGCCTCTATGCTTTTGGATCCTTCTTCCGTATTCTTGGGTGACCCTATCAAAGACAATTGCGAGAGCTACTATTGCTAGCCCATTCATCATACCAAGAGCCAAATATTGGTTAGAAACAGCTCTTAATATTGGTACTCCAAGACCTTTTACACCTATCATAGAAGCAATAACTACCATAGCTAGAGCCATCATTATGGTTTGGTTTACTCCAGCAAAAACAGTTGGTAAAGCTAGTGGAATTTGAACAGATTTTAATTTTTGCGCTGTGGTTGCTCCAAAAGCTTCGCTAGCCTCTAAAGTTTCTTTATCTACCTCTCTAATTCCAAGATTAGTTAATCTAATAATTGGAGGAACTGCATAGACACAAACAGCAATTAATCCTGGTACTTTACCAATTCCTAACAACATTAATATAGGTATCAAATAAACAAAACTAGGAATTGTTTGCATCATATCCAATACAGGAAGTATTGCTTTTTCTGCTCTAGAAGATCTAGCCATTACAATTCCTATTGGGATTCCAACAACAATACAAATGATTGTACAAACGGTAATAATTGCAACTGTTGCCATGCAATCTTCCCACATTCCAAAATAACCAATTAATAAGAAAGCAATTCCACTTCCTACAACTAATTTCCAACTTCTTGAACCCAACCATGCTAACCCACAAATTATACCAATGACTATTATCCATGGTGTAGACAATAATAATTTTTCTAATGATACTAAAAAAAATAATAATGGATCAAAAAATGCCTCTATACTGTCTCCATATTCTCTCGAAAAATTTCTAAAAGCTAAGTCGATACCTTTTCTTAGCTCCATTTGCGATCTTCTTCCAAGCTCTGGAAATTCAGTAAAAAATTCCATAAATAAAAAATTTGTTACGAGCCTACATTATATAGGCTCGTAATTTTAAGTTTAATTATAAACTTTTTTTGATTTTTTTTGCTGCATCAGAAGACACCCATTTTGTCCAAATATCTTCGTGCTTAATTAAAAACTCAACTGCAGCATCTGATCCTTTTGCTTGGTTGTCAGCCATGTAGACCAACATTCCATTCATAACTGTACCTGGATACGTTCTTTTTTCAACATAACTAAGAACATCTTTTCCCCCAGTTTTAGCAAAGTTAGCACTCACAATTGAGTTCACTTCAGATTTTGTCCATGCAGTTGGTTTTGGACTTGCGCAATCTTGCTCAGCAAGAGTTATGCAATTATCCCAATTATCTCTTCCTGCAAAAGGAACACCAAAATCAACTGGTTGTAAATTATACTTCCCAACCATTGAAGTAGGATTCCAATAATATCCAAACCATGGTTCACCTGAATCTGATGCTTTAGCAATAGAACCATCTAAACCTGCAGCAGAACCTGGATCAATTAGTTTCCAACCTTTTTTCTCCATCTCAAATGCTCTGTATAAATTTGCATTTGCTAATTGACATCCCCAACCTGCTGGACATCCCATGAAAGCACCTTTAGATGGATCCTCTTTATCAGGAAATAAGTCTGGTCGTTCTAAAATTTGAACAGCAGTCATACCTTTAAGTTCTGGATGTTTTTTTAAAGCTGCTGGGTTTAACCACCAACCTTCTCCAAGACCAGTAATTGGCGCTTTATTAGCAATAATTAATCTTTTTTCACTTACTGCTTTTTTTAAAGGAGTGTAAACAGCATTCGCCCATTGCTCAGGGTTCATGTCAGGTGTTCCTTTATCATTCATAGATGTAAATGTTGGCATAGTAGCACCAGGTACTAATTCTACGTCACATCCGTATCCCTCTTCTAGTATGATTTTATCAACGTTTGCCATCAATTCAGCAGATGCCCAGTTCTGTTCGGCAATCACTAATTTTCCACATGCATTTGCAAAAGAAGTCATACCAAATGCTAAAAGTGTGGAAAATAGAATTGTTTTTAATTTTTTCATTATATCTCCGTTAGTTAAATTTAGATTAACACTACAACATATCGAAGAAAATATTGCAAATATCTTTCAACTGTTAGTTGAAGTTAAATTGTCTTTAATTGCGATTTATTAAGTTATAAAGTTTTTTTTATGAAATTTTCTGCAAATTTTTTTTTTAAAGAGTTTGTTTATATTTTAAATTGCAAAACTGTATTTCAACAAATCATTATAAGAGAGTCGAAAAAATTTAGCTTTAATTAATTCCAACTTTAACAAGGAGGTATAATAAAAGTTGAAATGAAAAAGTTATCACAGATACTCAATTTAAATAAATTAAAAGTAGTCAATAAAGATATTCATAAAGCTCATGGGCTACCTAATGAGTGTTATACTAATGATGATTATTTAAATATTGAAAGAAAAAAAATATTTGAAAATAAATGGATCGTGATTGGTGTTGGAAGCTCTATTCCAAATATTGGAGACGCAAAACCTTTTGATCTTTTAGGTATTCCTTTAATTATTTTAAGAGATAAAAATAAAAAAATAAGAGTATACCATAATGTTTGTAGTCATAGGGGCTACAAAATACTTCAAGAAAAATGCAAAATCAAAAATGTAATTAGATGCCCTTATCATTCTTGGTCGTACGATTTTAATGGTAAATTAGTTGCGACTCCTCACATTGGTGGAATGAACAAGCATAATTGTAGTAAATTTAGTAAATCAGAGAGTGGACTTAAAGAAGTTAGATCTCATACTTGGTTAGATTTAATATTTATAAATCTGAAAAATAATGAGATTGATTTTGAAAAATATATTAAACCTTTAAGTGATAGATGGAAAAAATTCTGGCCAATTAAAGATAGAACTTTAATTGTTTATTCAAAAGATTATGGTTATTTTAATTTAAATGCTAAATGCAATTGGAAATTTGCAATAGAAAATTATTGTGAAAGTTATCATCTACCCTGGGTTCATCCTGGATTAAACTCTTACTCAAAAATTGATGATCATTATCATATTCAAGGATTGCCTAATCGTTTTGCTGGGCAAGGCACTATGGTTTATAATCCAAGGTTTAAAAGTAACTTAAAATTTCCAACATTTCCAAACTGGCCTAAAGATCAAGAGCATATTGCTGAATACGTTGCTCTTTTCCCAAATGTTATGCTTGGGATACATAAAGACCACTTTTATGCTTACTGGTTAGAACCGGTAAATAATGAATATACAAAAGAACATATGGAAATTTTTTATGTTGGTAATGAAGCAGCAAATTCGAAAAAATTTAAAACACTTAGAAAACAAAACTTTGAACTTTGGAAAGGAGTTCAAAGTGAAGATTTAAATATAATTGAGGGAATGCAGGATGGTAGAAAATCACCATCTTATAATGGGGGAAATTTTTCACCTGCGATGGATAATCCTACCCATCATTTCCACAAATGGGTTGCAAACAATATAATGAAATGAAAGGATAAATTATGAAAAAAGATCTTATTTCAAGATTAAATGAAGGTCCAATAATGTGTGCAGAGGGATATCTTTTTGCAATGGAAAGAAGAGGGTATTTATCAGCAGGACCATTCGTGCCTGAAGTTGTATTAGAACATCCTGAGGTAGTAACGCAATTACATAGAGAGTTTATTCGTGCGGGATCTGATGTTGTTCAAGCATTTACTTATTATGGGCATAGAGAAAAACTTAGAATTATAGGCAAAGAGGATATGTTAGAGCCTCTTCAAAAAAATGCTCTTAAGATAGCAAAAGATGCTGCAAATGAATTTAAAGATTTAGACCTGATGGTTTGTGGCGATGTAGCCAATACAAATATTTTCGATCCAGGAGATACTAGTACCCACAAAGAATGTCAAAAAATGTATGAAGAACAAATTAGCTGGGCAAAAGAAGCAGGAGTGGATTTTGTAATAGCAGAAACAATAAACTGGACAGAGGAAATGAAAATTGCATTAAAAGCAATTAAAGATTCTGGACTTATTGCTGTTTGCAATTTCGCAATCCCCAGAGGAGATAAAACTAGAGAAGGACATAGTGCTGAAGATGCATGTAAGATTATGGAGGATCTAGGAGCCGATGTGGTCGGTTTAAATTGTTATCGTGGTCCAGAGATGACAATGAAGTTATTAAAAAAAGTAAGAGAAAAAGTATCATGTCATGTTGCTGGCCTCCCAGTGCCATATAGAACAACAGAAAAAGAGCCTGGATTCTTAAATATTACTGATCATGGCTGCAATTGTATTCCTGGTGGTAATGCATTTCCAGTCGCTTTAGATAATTTGCTATGTAACAGATTTGAAATGGCAGAATTTGCAAAAGACTGTGTTCAAAATAAAATAAATTTTATTGGTATTTGTTGTGGAGCAGAAGCGCATCACGTAAGAGAAATGTCTGTAGCGATTGGTAAAAAACCAATTTCAATGAAATACATGCCTGACATGAGCAAACATTTCCATCATGGAACAGATAAGTCATTAAAAAAAGTAAATAAGGAAATTAAATACTAATGGAAAAAAATGCCAAAGTAGTAATCATAGGAGGTGGTGTAGTAGGGTGTTCTATTCTTTATCATTTATCTAAATTTGGATTAAAGGATTGTATCTTACTTGAAAGAAATGAGCTTACTTCAGGCTCGTCTTGGCACGCAGCGGGAAATGTGCACGTTATTTCATCCGATCCTAATATTTCTAGGATGATGGCTTATACAATAGGCTTATATAAAGAAATAGAAAAAGAGTCAGGACATTCTGTAGGCTTTAAACCCAGTGGAGGTTTTTATTTAGCTTCAAATGAGGTGTGGGCAGATTATTTAAAGAGAGAAAGATCAAAAGCAAGATATATGGGGCTTGACCAAGAATTTATTTCTTTAGAGGAAGTAAAAAAGAAACATCCATTAATTGATCCCTCTAGATATTTGCTAGCTTTATGGGATCCTATTGATGGAGAAGTGGATCCATCAGGAGTGACTTACGCTTTTGCAAAAGCTGCAAAAATCCATGGTGGAAAATACTATACTCACACTGTCGTAAAAGACACGAAACAAAAAGAGGATAGAACTTGGGAAGTCTTTACCGACAAAGGAAACATCAATGCAGAAATAGTAATTAATGCAGGTGGTTTGTGGGCTAGAGAAGTTGGTCAACTAGCTGGACTTAATCTTCCAGTGCAACCAATGGAGCATCATTATTTGATAACTGAACCAATTCCAGAAATTGAAGCTATGGGTGATCAAAGATTACCTATTGGTACGGATTTTGAAGGAAACATTTATTTTAGACAAGAAGGAAAAGGAATGTTACTTGGAACTTATGAGCCAAAGTCAACTCCATGGAAAGTAGAGGGAACTCCAATGAATTTTGGTCATGAACTACTTGAACCAAAATTAGATAATATCGAAGATAGATTGGCAATTGGGTTTGAGAGAATGCCAGCATTAGAGCGGGCAGGAATAAAAAATATTGTTAATGGACCTTTTACTTTTGGTCCAGATGGAAGTCCTTTGATTGGTCCAGTACCAGGATTGGAAAATTATTGGGTCGCTGTTGGTGTGATGGCTGGATTTTGTCAAGGTGGTGGTGTTGGAAAATGTATTGCTGAATGGATTATTGATGGTGAACCTTCAATAGATGTTTGGGCTATGGATGTTGCTCGTTTTGGAGATTATGCTTCACCTCAGTATGGAACAATCAAATCTTCAGAAAATTATGAGCGAAGATTTATTATGACTTTTCCTAATGAAACTTTACCAAAAGGAAGAAAACAAAAAACTACTGCCTTATATGATCGTTTAGTAAATCAAGGCGCTGTTATGGGAGATAGTTTTGGGTTGGAAAATGTTTTGTGGTTTGCAAACAATAAAGAAGATGCTCACGAAGAGCCTACCATTAAAAGATCGAGATCACACGACTATGTTTCAAAAGAAGTTATTAATGTGAGAGAAAATGTTGGTTTAATCGAAGTTGCAAATTTTTCAAAGCATGAGTTCAAAGGTCCTGATGCCAGAAAATTTTTAGATCACATAATGGCTGGAAGACTTCCAAAACCAGGAAGAATATCTTTATCTCCAATGTTGTCGTACAGAGGAAAATTATGTGGCGATCTAACTGTGGCTTGTTTAGATGAGAACGAATTCATGGTATTTGGATCTGGAGCTGCTCAGGAAATGCATAGACGTTGGTTTGAAAGTCATTTAGGAAAATTTAATTTAAGTTACACTAACAAATCTGACGAGTATCATGGATTGTCTATTGCAGGACCAAATTCAAGGAAAGTTTTAGAAAAAATTGTAAGAGACGATGTTTCAAATGAAAAATTTAAATTTAGAGATTCTAGAAGAATGTTTGTTGGGGGAGTTCCAGCAATAATAAATAGAATTTCATTTACCGGTGAACTCGGATACGAAATTTATGTAGCACCTCACTATCAATTAAAACTTTATGAAGAATTAATAAAAGCTGGAAAAGAATTTAATATTAAACCATTTGGTGGAAGAGCATTAATGTCAATGAGATTAGAGAAAAATTGGGGAGCTTGGACTTTAGATTATAGACCAGATTTTACTGCAAAAGAAACAGGCTTAGACACTTTTATTAATTGGGATAAAGAGTTTATTGGTAAAGAAAGTGCACAGAAGAAAAATTCATCAAATAAACTCATACCATTAATTATTGAAACAAATGATATTGATGTAACAAATAATGAAGCTGTTATGAATGGAGATCAAAGTATTGGCTATGTAACTTCAGGTGGGTTTGCTCATTTTGTAAACAAAAGTGTAGCGTTTACTTTTGTTGATCAAAAAAAAATTAAATCTGAAAATAAAATTCAAGTAGAGATAAATGGAGATTTATTTAATTGTTCAATTATCAAAGAACCACTTTACGATCCAAGTGGTCAAAAAATGAGAAGCTAAATGATTTCAGATGAAGATAAAATAATGATGGAAACACTTTATTGGTGGGGTATACCAACTTTGTTTAGATGTAAAAATGATCCAAATCCAAAAAATTGTGATATTGCATTAGTTGGTGTTCCACACAGCACAGGAAATGGAACCACTGAAAGGGACCAGCATTTAGGTCCTAGAGCAGTAAGGAATATTTCTGCGATGCTGAGACGTTCTCATTTTGATTACAAAATTGATCCTTGGACAGAAAATAAAATACATGATTTAGGTGATGTTCCCTTTCCAGAAGCGAATGATAATGAAAAATGTATTGAGAGAATATCAACTTTTTATGATCATATTGAGCAAGCTGAAAAACCAGTTGTATCAATTGGAGGTGATCATTCAATTACAGGAGGTATCGTTCAAAGTCTGGCTAAAAAAAATTCAAAATTAACTAAGGGAAAAAAAATTACTCTTGTTCATTTTGATGCGCATACAGACTGTTTTGAGAAATTAGACCATTTTTTAGGTGCAAAAAAATCTGCTGCGCATTGGGCCTCTTATTTAGTAAGGCAGGGAAATGTAGATCCTCATACAAGTACACAAATAGGAATAAGAGGAAATCCTAGAACATTAGATTGGTTACAAGCAAGTTACGATATTGGATACCAAGTAATTACTATGGATGAGTACAGAGAACTAGGTCAAAAAAAATGTGCTCAAATGATTTTAGATAGATTAGGGGATAATCCTATTTATATTACTTTTGATTTAGACTGTTTAGATCCAACTGTTGCACCAGGAGTAGCTAACATCGAACCTGCTTACAAAGGATTTAATATGGACGAAGTAAGAAAACTTATTCAGTCTTTAAAAGGAAAAAATATAATTGGAGGAGATGTTGCCTGCTTGATGCCAACAAAAGATAGTCCAAATCAAATTACTGCTTTGGTTGCATCCTCAATTATGTTTGAAATAATCTGTTTAATTTCAATTAATTTAAGAAATAAATAAATGTCGCAGAAAGATGTAGGAAACAAAATTCCAATTTATAAACTTAAAACCACCGATGAGGTTATGAAATATTATGACGAGTGGGGAAATAAAGATAAATACAATAAAGACATGGTTGATTGGAACTATACAGGCCCTAAAGAAACCTCAGAAATTTTAAATAAACATGAGAAGAATAAAGACATTTTAATATTTGATGCTGGATGTGGCACAGGTTTAGTAGGTATAGAGCTAAATAAATATGGTTTTAAAAATTTTCATGGAGCAGACTTATCACAAACTTTATTAGATTCTGTTCCAAATAATCTCTATCAAAAATTAACAAAAGTTGATCTTAATAAAACAATTGATACAAAAGACAATTCATATGATGCTGTTATGTGTGTAGGAACATTTACATTTGGTCATGTAAAACCAAATGCATTAGATGAGTTTGTTAGAATTACAAAATCAGGTGGGTTAATTTGTTTTACTATTAATGAGGGTATTCATGAAGAATATGGGTTTGATAAAAAAATAATAAGTTTAAACGAAAACAATAAATGGAAAGAACTAGAGTTTTTTAAATCAGACTATATTGCTAGTAAAGATGTAAATGCTTGGTTAGGTTTGTATAGGGTTACGAAAAATGTATAGACCATTACCAAAAAGTCTTACGATAAAAGATTCTAAAATTGATGGTTTGGGCTTATTTTCTAAAACCAAAATTCAAAAAAATACTTTTATAGGTATAACTCATGTAAAACATGATGATTTTCAAGACATGTATATAAGAACTCCTCTCGGTGGTTTCTATAATCATTCAAAAAATCCAAATGTAACTAAAATATCATCAGACACACTTCCAAAATATTATTTTGGTCAGAATATTGAAATGAAAATTAAAGAATCTTTGGAAGATAAAAATAATAATAAACTAAAGTATTTTTACTTAGTATCATTAAAAGACATTGAACCTGGTGAAGAAATTTTAGCTAAATATACATTTTATGAATTTTGAGATAATATTTTTTGAACTATGAAATTTAAAAGAAAAATAGCTCCAGAAATAAAACCAAAACAAAATTTTATAACAAAAAAAAGATTAAGAGAGGATCAAATTAATTTTGACAAACTAAGATCATATCGTTTAGATCGGGTAAAAAAAGAATTACAAAAAAATAATTTAGAAGCTTGTATTTTATTTGATCCTGTAAATGTTCGCTATGCTTTAGATACTGTAAATATGAGTGTTTATAATATGCATAATTTAACAAGATATTGTTTCGTTCCAGTAAATGGACCAACGATTCTTTTTGAGTATTTTAATTGTGAAATATTATCAAAGCATTTAAATCTAATTGATGAAATAAGACCTGCAATCACGTGGGACTACTTCAGTAATGGAGACCAAGCAAACAATCAATTATTAAAATGGATAAATGAAGTTAAAGATTTATCAAAAAATTATTTTAAATCAAAAAAGATTGCAATTGATGTTTTAAATGGTCCTGCGGTTACAGCTTTAAATAAAGAAGGAATTGAAGTTGTAGATGCAAAATTGATTTTAGAACAAGCAAGAGTAATAAAATCACCTGATGAATTGACTTGTATGAAAGCAGCAATAGAAGTTGCAGAAAAAGGTGTATCAAAAATGAGATCAGATCTTAAGCCAGGAATGACTGAAGATGAATTGTGGTCAATTTTACATAAAACGAATATTGAAAATGGAGGTGAGTGGATTGAGTGTAGGATTTTATCGTCTGGTGAAAGAACAAATCCATGGATGCAAGAGAGTAGTAATAAAGTTATGCAACAAGGAGAAATTGTTGCTTTTGATACAGATATGGTTGGTCCCTATGGATACTGTGCTGACATATCAAGAGCCTTTGTAGTTGGACATAAATTTAATGATGAGCAAAAAAAACTATATTCAATGGCTAGAAATCAAATTGATCATAATTTTAGATTAATAAAACCAGGAATGAGTTTTAAAGAATTTATAAAAAAATCTTGGGTTTTGCCTGATGAGTATTATGGAAATAGGTATTCATGTATGGTTCATGGAATTGGGTTGTGTGATGAGTGGCCTCAAATAAGATATCCAACTGATGGTGGAGAAGAAGGTGGAACTTTTGAGAAGAACATGACAATTACACTTGAGAGTTATATTGGTAAAGTTGGTGGTAAAGAAGGTGTAAAACTTGAACAACAGTATCTTGTAGGTGAAAATGGACTTGAATTAATGTCCCATCATCCGTTAGAAGATATTTAATGAAAATTATTTTAGTAATGGGTTTGCCTGGTGCTGGTAAAACAACTCTAGCAGATGAAATGGCACCACTTTTAAATGCAAAAAGATTAAATGCAGACGAGGTAAGAAAAGCTGCAAACGATTGGGATTTTTCTGAAGAAGGAAGGGTAAGACAGGCAAAAAGAATGGCTGAGGCAGCTTTAAAATTAAAAGCAGAAAGTCATTATGTAATTGCAGATTTTATTGCACCAACTCCCGAAGCTAGAAGTTTGTTTCCTGCAGATTTTACAGTGTGGGTAGATACGATTAAGGAAGGAAGATTTGAAGACACTAACCAAATGTTTGTTAATCCTAAGAATTTTGATTTTCATGTAACAACTCAGGATGCAAAAAATTGGGCACCAAAAATAATAGAGGAGATAAAAAAATGAAACATCAATGGGATAACAAAAAACCAACAGCACAAATGCTAGGAAGATGGCAACCTTTTCACGATGGACATTATACTTTGTTTAAAGAAATTATTAAAAAAACTGGACAAGTTTGTATTCAAATTAGAGATGTACAAGGTGTAGATGATAATCCTTTTGATTTTGAAACAGTAAAAAAAAATATTGAAGACAGATTAAATCCTATGTTTGAAGGACAATTTAAAATAATGTTAGTACCTAATATTACAAATATTTGTTATGGTAGGGGAGTTGGATATAAGATTGAGGAAATAGTTTTAGATGAAGAAACTCAAAAAATATCAGCTACTAAGATAAGAGCGAAAATGAGAGAAGAGGGAAAGTTAAAATAAAATTAAATGAACGATAGACTTAAGACTATTGTAGATTTAGAAAAATATCCAATACACGATTTAAATTCACCAATAATTAAAAATCTAGTTAAAAAATGTAAAGAAGAACTGGATCAACATAGTTGTTCAACAATTCCAAATTTTATTTTACCTAAATCACTTAAAGTTATGAATTCTGAGTTAGAAAAACAATTAGACGAAGTTTATATGTCTAAAGAGAATATAAATGCTTATTTGTATGCAAAGGACGATCACTCATTACCAAAAGATCATCCAAAAAGAACTTTTATGAATAGATATAATGGATATTTAAATTCAGATTGTTTTCCAAAAGATTCCGAGATGAAATATTTATACGAAACTGAAGAACTTTTAAAATTTGTATCTGCTTGTTTAGGTATTTTTCCTATTTACAGATGGGCAGATCCTTTGGCATGTCATGCTTATAATGTTATGAAACCAGATGGAGTACTCCCATGGCATTTTGATAGTTGTGAATTTACACTTAGTTTAATGATACAGAAACCCGAGAAGGGAGGAGTATTTGAGTACTGTCCAAATATTAGAGAACCAGGAAATGAAAATTTCAAAGAAGTTCAAAAAGTTATAGCAGGAGATAGAACTAGAGTGAGACAATTGAAATTAGAGCCAGGAGATTTACAAATATTTAAAGGTAGATTTACTTTGCACAGGGTAACAAAAGTTGAAGGTCAAAAATCAAGATATATGTGTATTCCAGCTTATGTTTTAGATCCATGGAGAGTAAACACTCCAGAACATTCTAAAGCTATTTATGGCAAAGTTTTACCAATTCATATAGAAAGAAATCAGGCTAGATCCGATGGATTAACTGATTAAATGACTAGTAACATTAAAATTAAAAAAATTAATAACGAAGTTTCATCAATTATGATTGATGAACCAAAAACTTATAATTCTTTATCATTCAAAAATCTTTCAGATTTATTAAAAGCATTAAAAAAATTAGATGCTGATAAAAAAGTTAAAGTAATAATATTAGAGGGTGCTGGTAAAGGATTTAGTGCAGGACACAATTTAAAAGAAGTTAGAGGTCTAAAAAAGAGAGATAAATATTTAAAATTATTTAATCTTTGTTCAAAAGTAATGCTTCAAATTGTTGAAGGTAGAAAACCTGTAATTGCTAAAGTTCATGGAGCTGCATTTGCAGCTGGCTGTCAATTGGTTGCAAGTTGTGATTTAGCTTATAGTTCTAAGGACTCACTGTTTGCTACTCCTGGTGTAAATATCGGTTTATTTTGTAGCACACCTATGGTTGCTGTCAGTAGAAAGATAAATCGAAAACCTATGATGAAAATGTTACTAACTGGAGAACCTATCAATGCAAATTATGCAAAAGAAATAGGATTAATAAATGATTATTTTTCAAAATCAAAATTAAATAATGAAGTATTAAAGGTGGCAAACAAAATTGCCTCAAAATCTAATTTGACAATTAAAATTGGAAAACAAGCTTTTTACAAACAATTAGAAATGCCTTTAAATAAAGCTTATGCTTATACAAGTAAAATGATGACCCTTAACATGATGGCAATGGATGCTAAAGAAGGAATTTCTGCTTTTTTAGAAAAAAGAAAACCAAATTGGAAAAATAAATAGTGATAAAAAATATTTTAATAGTAGTTTTTATTATTATTGGTGCATTAGTAATTTATAATTTTAAGGATCATAATCAAAAAAGAGCGATCGAGGCATGTGTGGCTGGAACTAAAACATTGGAAAAACCAATGACTGCGTCTGAAGCTAGAATATTTTGTGAGAAACAGATTAAAAATAAATAATGAGTGATATTAAGGAAATTCTCTCAAAATATAAGACTATTGCTATGGTAGGAGTAAGTAATGATCCTACTAAAGCATCAACTATTGTAATGAAATACATGCAAGAATATGGATATAAAGTTTATCCAGTTAACCGCAGAGCAGAGGGTCAAAAAATTTTAGGGCAAGAGGTTTTTGCTAAAATATCAGATATTAAAGATCATATTGATATTGTAGATGTGTTTAGACCATCTAAAGAAGTCTATGCCATAGCAGAGGATACAATTAAAATTGGGGCTAAAGTTTTATGGTTACAGCTCGGTATACGAGACGAAAAGGCAAAAGAATTGATGGAAAAAAATGATATTAAGTATGTAGAAAACAAATGTACTAAAATGGAATATCAAAAATATTTTTTAAATGTTAGACAAGCTTTTCCGGTTTTAAGTGACTAATGAGCAAAATAATTAAATTTTTAGACAGCACATTTTTAGATTTGGGTCGTCAATTTAAATGGACTTATCTACCTCCATTAATGGTTTATATGGCTGCGGGTATTTCTGGTTTAACAGGTATTGTTGGTACATTTTTTGTTAAAGATTATTTAAATTTATCAGCAGCATTTTTAGCAGGCCTAGGTTTTTGGGCTGGAATTCCTTGGGCATTAAAAATGCCTTTAGGACATTTAGTAGATCTAATCTGGGAGAGAAAAAATTACATGGTCTATTTTGGAGCTTCATTGATAGCTCTTAGCTTACTAATTATGTATGGATTGATTATTCATACTGAAGATATGGCCCAGGTATTTTCGGTAGAAACATGGTTTGTGATAAGTGTAATTTTAGCTCCAGTTGGTTATGTGGTTCAGGACGTTGTGGCCGATGCTATGACAGTTGAGGCAGTTCCTTTGGTTGATGAAACAGGAAATGATTATTCTAAAGATCAAATAAAAATAATGCACACAACAATGCAAACACTTGGAAGGTTTGCTATTATTGGCGGTACAGTACTTGTTGCATTAGTTAATGTAATATTGTTTAGAGATGTTGAAAGCCTTGAGCAGGCCGATAAGATAAATTTATATGGAACTATCTACATTTATGCTCTTGTAATACCTGTAGTTTCAATACTGGGAGTAATTTTAGCAAATTATTTAAGACATAAAAAAATACAAAATTTAAAATCTAAAGGTCTAGAATTTAAAGATGAAAGAGGTGATGAGAAAACAAAGATAAACTGGTGGATATTAGGAGGAAGTTTAGTTTTTGTTATTTTCACATTGTCTATTGGTTCCTTTAAGGTTCCGTTTGCACAAGAAATTGTGTTTATTGGCTCAGTCATAATCATTTTGTTTTTAATGTTTAAACTTATTAAGGAATTACCTCAGGAACTAAGATTAACAATTGTAGGTACAGCAGTAATTATTTTTGTATTTAGAGCTATGCCAGGTCCTGGACCAGGATTAACTTGGTTTGAAATTGATGAGCTTGGATTTAATGAGCAGTTTTTTTCTGTTCTATCATTATTGGCATCAATTTTAACATTAGCAGGAATTGTATTGTTAAGACCTTTTATGGCAAATAATTCAATTGCTAAAATAATTGTAGTTCTAAGTATTGCCGGTGCGATTTTGTTTTTACCAAGTGTTGGAATGTATTATGGTTTTCATAACTGGACAGCCTCGTTAACAGGTGGAGTTGTTGATGCTAAGTTCATCGCATTAATAAACACAGCTCTTGAGTCTCCTTTGGGACAAGTCTCAATGATTCCTCTTTTGGCATGGATAGCAAAAAATGCTCCAGCACATTTAAAAGCAACATTTTTTGCAGTTTTTGCATCCTTTACAAATCTAGCGTTATCAGCAAGTGCACTAGGAACTAAATATTTAAATGAAATTTTTACGGTTACAAGAGAAGTAAAAGATAAAGTTTCAGGTGAAATTCAAACTACAGCAGATTATTCTGAGCTTGGGATTTTATTAATTGTTGTGACACTTTTGACATTAATTCTTCCAATATTATTTGTAATTATTATCAATAATAGTAAATACAAAACATCAGAGTAATTATTTTTAAAATGAAAACTGTCTTTAAAGTATTAATTTTTTTATTTATATTTTCGACTTTTTCAAACGCTGAATTATTAAATCCAAATAGCAACATTAAACCAAAAGAAGTTATAGAGATACAACTAACTGGGCTTCAAAAAAATGACTCAAAATTCAAAGATAGTGGAATTGAACAAACATGGAATTTTGCTCACCCAAACAATAAGAGAGTAACAGGACCATTAAGCAATTTTAAGATGATGTTAAAAAGTGACTCTTATGGGATGATGATTAATCACTTAAGTCATACAATTACTGAGCTTGGAAGTAGTGACAAATGGGCACAATTTGAGGTAATCATTCTTGATAAAAACAAGATTTATCATAAATTTAATTGGCAAGTTGAAAAGTATACTTTGGATGGAAGTTTAAAAGATTGTTGGTTAACTACAATGGTATCTAGCCCAATCCCTCTAGGAAGCTCAATTTGATTTTAAACATACATTTTTGTTTCGTAACAATTAAAAATTTAGTAGGAATCGCAGAATGAAAACAAAAACCAAAGTTGTAGTAGTCGGTGGAGGAGTCGTAGGTGTTAGTGCTCTTTATCACTTAGCAAAAAAAGGTTGGTCCGATGTTGTTCTTGTTGAAAGAAAAGAGTTAACCTCAGGATCTACTTGGCACGCCGCAGGATTATTACCTTTATTCAATATGAGTTATTCTGTGGGACAACTTCATAAGTATGCAGTTAATCTTTACAAAACATTGGAGGAAGAAACTGGAAAAAATGTTGGCTTTAGTGTTGTTTCAAATATTCGTTTAGCTAGTACAAAAGATAGAATGGATGAGTATCATCAATATGCAGGTGTTGCTCGAACTATTGGAGTAGATGTAAAATTCTTGAAACCGGAACAAGTAAAAGAAATTTGGCCTTTATGTCATACAGATGACTTAGTTGGCGCAATACAACACCCCGAAGATGGATATATTCAACCAGCAGACTTAACGCAAGCATTAGCAACAGGTGCAAGAAATAGAGGAGCAGAAATTTATAGAAACACAACTGTCCTATCAATGAGGCAAACTAAAAATGGATGGATTGTGGAAACAGATAAGGGATCAATAGAGTGCGAACATGTTATTTCTTGTTCTGGAAATTTTGCTAGACAAACAGGTGAAATGGTAGGATTAGATATTCCAGTAATACCTGTTGAACATCAATACATTGTTACAGAACCGCATCCTTTAATTCAAAAAAGAAAAAAAGATGGATTACCAGAAATGGGAGTCTTAAGAGACAGTGATAGCAGATGGTATATGAGAGAAGAAGCTGGAGGATTAATTTTAGGCCCTTATGAAGATGGTGCACCAGCTTGTTATGTAGAGGGACCATCAAAAAATTCTGAATATGAATTATTTCAAGAAGACTTAGACAGATTAGCTCCACATATAGAGGGAGCAATTCATAGAGTTCCTGCATTTGGAGAGGTTGGGGTAAAAAAAGTTTATAACGGAGCAATTTGTTATACTCCTGATGGAAATCCAATTGTTGGTCCTGCTTGGGGACTTAAGAATTTTTGGATTAATGAAGGACATAGTTTTGGAATAACAGCAGCAGGTGGTGCAGGTTGGCAATTAGCAGAATGGATCGTTGATGGTGAACCTACAATTGACATGTTAGGAGTTGAACCAAGACGTTACGGTAACTATGCAACCAAATCTTATTTGAAAGCAAAAAATGAAGAAGCATATAGCCATGTATTTATTGTTCACTATCCAGATGAAGAAAGACCAGCAGCAAGACCATTAAGAACAGCCCCTTGTTATGAACGAATGAAAAACTTAGGAGCAGTTTTTGGACAGAAATTTGGTTGGGAAAGACCTAATTTTTTTGCAACAGATGGAATGGAGCAAAAAGATGATTGGTCATTTAGAAGATCAAAATGGTTTGATGCAATTAAAAAGGAATGTCAAAATGTAAAAGAAAACGTGGGTCTTTTAGATATGACTGCGTTTGCAAAATGTAGAATTAGAGGACCTAAAGCTGAGGAATTTTTAGATTATTTGGTAGCTAATAAACTTCCAAAAAAGATTGGAAGGATAAATCTGTGTCATGCTTTGAACACTAAAGGTGGAGTACATTCAGAATTTACGATAATGAAAGAAGCAGAGAATAGTTACTATTTAGTTTCTGCTGGAGCAAATTTAAGATTAGATCATGATTGGATACAAAAATGGATGCCAGAAGATGGATCTGTAATTTTTGAAGATCTAACAAATAGCACAGGAGTTCTGGTAGTAGCAGGACCTAAAGCTAGACAGTTAATGCAAAAGGTTTCAACAGATGATTTTTCAAATGAAAATTTCAAATGGCTAACTGCAAAAAATGTAAATGTTGGATATGCTCCAGTAAATGCAATGAGAGTAAACTTTGTTGGTGAGCTTGGTTGGGAATTACATCATCCAATTGAATATCAAAATCATATTTTTGATAAATTAATGGAAGCAGGAAAAGATTTGGGAATTAAACCTTTTGGAATTAGAGCCATGAATAGTTTAAGAGTGGAAAAATCTTACAAGCTAGTTGGAACAGAATTATCAATTGAATATTCACCATACGAGTCTGGTCTTGATAGATTTGTTCACCCAAATAAAGGAAACTTTATTGGGTTAGAAGCACTTAACAAATGGAGAGAAAAAGGTTTTGACAACAAATTGGTCACTTTAGAGGTTCATAACACTAAAGATGCAGATGTGCTTGGAAATAACCCAATTTTTAAAGATGGAAAAGTTGTTGGAAGAGCAACCGGGGGTGAATTTGGTTTTAGATTAGATAAATCAATAGCGCTGGCGATGGTTAAACCAGATTGTTCGAATGTGGGCGACAAATTACAAGTTGATATATTAGGCGAAATGTACGACGCTACTGTCTTGGATGAGAGTCCATACGACTCAGAAAATAATTTATTGAGAGCTTAATGAAAATTTTAGTAGCTGTAAAAAGGGTTATTGATTACAACGTGCAAATCAGAGTTAAAGAAGACGGAACAGGTGTAGTTACTGACAATGTTAAAATGTCAACTAATCCTCCTGATGACAATGCAATAGAAGAGGCTGTAAAAATTAAAGAGGCAGGTAAAGCTTCAGAAGTAGTTGCTGTAACTGTAGGGGAAGAAAAAGCTCAAGAGACAGTTAGGAAAGCTTTAGCTGTTGGAGCAGACAGAGGTATTCACGTAAAAGTGGATGGAACATTAGAACCACTCGCTGTTTCTAAAATTTTACAAAAAATAGTAGATAAAGAAAAACCAGATTTAGTATTTATGGGTAAACAAGCAATTGATGATGATTGTAATCAAACCGGCCAAATGTTGAGTGCTTTATTAAATTGGCCACAAGCAACATTTGCTTCAAAGATTGATGTAAAAGATAATAAATTAGAAGTAACTAGAGAAATAGACGAAGGTCTTGAAACAATTGAAATAAATGTTCCAGCTATTGTAACTTGTGATCTTAGACTGAATGAACCAAGATATGCATCACTACCAAATATAATGAAGGCTAAGAAAAAACCTATAGAGGAAATTGCTGCTTCTGATTTAGGTGTAGATTTATCACCAAGATTAGAACAATTAAAAGTAGAGGAACCGCCAAAAAGAAAAGCAGGTATAAAAGTGGCAAATGTTGCTGAATTAGTTCAAAAGTTAAAAAATGAGGCGAAGGTAATTTAATGGCAGTTTTACTTATAGCAGAGCACAATAATAAAGAGTTAAGACCATTTACTCTTAATGCAGCTACAGCAGCATCTCAAATTGATTCAGATGTTCATGCTGTGATTATTGGTCAAAACTCTTCAGAAGCTGCAAAACAATTATCTGAACTTTCAGTGGTTAAAAAAGTATTGAGTGTGGAAGGAGCTCACTATGAAAATTTCACAGCAGAAAACTTTACTCCAGTAATTGTTAAACTTGCAGAGAATTATTCTCACATTGTTTGTTCAGCAAATACATTTGGAAAAAATTTGATGCCACGAATTGCAGCTCATCTTGATACATCGCAAGTAAGCGATATTATTAAAGTAATATCACCAGATACTTTTTTAAGACCAATTTACGCAGGTAACGCTTTTGCAACAATTAAGAGTAATGATACTAAAAAGTGTATAACAATTAGACCTACTTCATTCGATCCATGTGAGAGTACAGGTGGATCAGCAGCAATTGAAAAAATAGATGCAGGTGAAGAGTTTTCAAATACAAAATTTATCAAAAGAGAAGAAATTAAATCTGATCGACCTGAGCTTGGAACGGCAAGAATTGTTGTATCAGGTGGTAGAGGAATGCAAAGTGGAGATAATTTTAAATTAATTACAGAAATTGCTGACAAACTTGGTGCGGCTATTGGAGCATCTAGAGCAGCAGTAGACGCTGGTTATATCAGTAATGATCACCAAGTAGGTCAAACAGGAAAAGTAGTTGTTCCAGATTTGTATATTGCTATTGGAATTTCAGGAGCAATTCAGCATCTAGCTGGAATGAAGGAAAGCAAAGTGATTGTTGCAATTAATAAAGACGGTGAAGCGCCGATTTTTAGTGTAGCAGATTATGGTCTTGAAGCAGATTTATTTGAGGCAATACCTCAGTTTATGGAAGAGTTGAACAAATTAAACACTATACAAAAATAATCCTTACAGTTAAAAACTAGTTAATGTCTAGAGAAACAATGGAATATGATGTTGTAATCATTGGTGGAGGTCCATCAGGGTTATCAACTGCAATAAAGTTAAAACAACTAGATCCAAATTTAAATGTTTGCTTATTAGAAAAAGCATCAGAGATTGGAGCTCATATTTTAAGTGGAAATGTATTTGAAACTCGTGCTCTAGATGAATTAATACCTAATTGGAAAGAATTAAATTCTCCAATCAAAACAAAAGTAACTAAAGAAAAATTTTTATTTTTAGGAAAAACCAAATCTTTAAGTTGGCCAACTTGGCTACTACCTGCGGTGCAACAAAATCATAAAAATTACATTATCAGCTTAGCAAATCTATGTAGATGGCTTGCTGAACAAGCTGAGAATTTAGGTGTAGAAATCTTTCCAGGATTTCCAGCAAGTGAAATTTTATATACCGAAGATGGATCTGTTAAAGGTGTTGCGACTCAAGATATGGGTATAGATAAAGATGGGAATAAAAAAGATAGTTTTGAACCAGGTATTGAGCTTTTAGGCAAAGTAACTGTTTTTGCAGAAGGGTGTAGAGGTCATTTAGGAAAACAATTGATTGAAAAATTTGAACTAAATAAAGGTAAAGATCCTCAACAATATGGAATTGGTTTTAAGGAAATTTGGGAAATAGAGGATAAAAATCATGAAGAAGGCCTAGTAATGCATACAGCTGGATGGCCATTAGACAACAATACATACGGCGGTAGTTTTATGTATCACGCAGAAAATAAACAGGTTTATCTTGGCTATGTAATAGGTTTAGATTACAAAAATCCTCACCTTTCTCCTTATGATGAATTTCAAAGATTTAAAACGCATCCAGCAATAAAAAAAATAATAGAAGGTGGAAAAAGAATTTCTTACGGCGCAAGAGCCTTAATCGAAGGTGGATTTCAAAGTTTGCCAAAAATGTTCATGCCCGGAGCTTTACTAGTTGGTTGTGATGCTGGAACTTTAAATATGCCAAAAATTAAAGGTTCTCATACAGCGATGAAAAGTGGGATGATTGCAGCTGAAACTATAAATGACCATTTAAAAGAAAACAAAGATTTATCTATTTATGAAAATAAATTTAAAAATAGCTGGTTACATAAAGAGCTTTATGAAGCTCGGAACGTGAAACCTAGTTTTAGCTGGGGATTAATTTTAGGAATAATTTTCACAGGTATCGATCAAATTTTATTTAGAGGAAAACTTCCCTTTACACTTAAACATAAACACGCTGATCATGAAACATTAAAACCTGCAAATCAAATGCCAAAAATAGATTATCCAAAATATGACAACGTATTAACTTTTGATAAAACAAGTTCAGTTTATCTAACAGGAACCAATCATGCAGACAATCAACCAGTTCATCTAAAACTTAAAGATCCTGATTTACCAATAAATTATACTTTAGAAAAATTTGATGAACCTGCTCAAAGATATTGTCCTGCAGGTGTGTATGAAGTTCAAAAAGAAAATGAAGTAAACAAATTTGTGATCAATTCTCAAAATTGTATCCATTGTAAAACTTGCGATATTAAAGAACCATCTCAAAATATTACTTGGGTTACTCCAGAGGGAAGCGGTGGTCCAAGATATGGAAATATGTAAATTAGGACAAATCTATTGCAAACTTTTTTAAAGTTTCAATAGGAACATATTTAAGAGTGTTTTCGTGAGTTCTTTTCAAAAATATTGGACATCCTTTACCAGCCTCAACTGCTTTTGCATACCAACTAGCACACAAACACCATCCATCTCCATCTTTTAAACCTGGAAACCCAAATTCAGGATGTGGAGTAATTAAATCGTTACCTGCTTCTTTCATCCACTCTAAACACTCGGTAGTAACTTTAGCACAAACTGTATGAAGTCCATGATCATTCTCGTCAGTATTACAACAACCATCACGAAACCATCCCGTTAAAGGATCATTTGAACATTCCTCCAAGTCTTCACCCAAGACATTCTTTTGTTTTTCACTCATTTAAATTTTTGTTGGGTTAGGTTGTCCTTTATAAACTTCTTCTGGATCAAATTTTTTTTCTTTTTCAAGAAATTCCATTTCAATTTTTCTTCCGTTATCAATAGGCCCCATTGGAATTGATCGATAAAAACATGATCTATATCCTACATGACAGCTAGCCCCATCACCTATATCAACTGTTAACCATATAGAATCTTGATCATCATCAATTCGAATTTCTGTTACTTTTTGGGTAAACCCACTTGTTTTACCTTTATGCCAAATAGCCTTTCTAGATCTGCTATAATAATGTGCCTCTTTAGTTTCAATTGTCTTTTTTAGAGCTTCTACGTTCATGTATCCATGCATTAAAATATCTTTAGTTTTTGAACACATGGTAATTACAGGAATCAGTCCATCATTATCAAACTTGGGTGAAAGAAGATTTCCTTCTTCAATATCATAGATATTTTCTCTTTTTTTGAACATACGGGGTGATTATTTAGCACATATCTAAATATATTAAATATTTTTAATTTAAGGTATTTACTGTATAAAAAAGCGCTATGAAATTAGTAAAAAACACAGACGACAATAATTTAGAGACAAAAAAAGTTTCAGATAAAGAAGCAGAGGAAGCCATCAGAACAATTTTGTCATGGATGGGAGAGGATCCAAAAAGAGAGGGATTGTTGGAAACCCCTAAAAGAGTTGTAAAAGCATTTAAAGAATATTTTCAAGGCTATAACGAAGACGCAAAAAAAGTATTAGATAAAACTTTTGGTGATGTAGAAGGTTATAGCGATATGGTGGTCCAAAAAAATATTTCAGTACAAAGTCATTGTGAACATCATATGGCTCCAATTATTGGAAAAGCACATGTTGCCTATATACCAAATGAGAGAGTTGTGGGATTGAGTAAAATTGCAAGAGTAGTTGAAATATTTTCAAAAAGATTACAGACACAAGAGAGATTAACAGTACAGATAGCAAACAGCTTAATGGAAGCCTTAGATGCAAAAGGTGTAGCTGTTACAATAGATTCAACCCATCAGTGTATGACTATGAGGGGTATTAAAAAAGAACAAGCAACAACTGTAACCAATTTTTACTTAGGTCAATTTAAAGAAGATCTGAGTTATCAAAATAGATATTTACGATTTATCAGCACTGAGTTAAAAGACTAGTGTGTCTGACCAATTTAAAGCACTAATTCTTAATCAAGAAGGTGAAAACTTCTCACGTGAAGTTAAATCCATTGATAAAAGTTTTCTAAAGCATGGAGATGTAACTGTAAAAGTATATTATTCTGATCTTAATTTTAAAGATGGAATGATTTTAAAAAACGGTGGACGATTAGTAAAAGAATTCCCACATATTCCAGGAATAGATTTTTCAGGAAAAGTTATTGAGAGTGAAAATTCAAAATTTAAAAAAGGAGATGAAGTAATCTTAACCGGATTTAGAGTAGGAGAAATTTTTTTTGGTGGTTATTCACAAATTGCAAAAGTAAATGCAGATTTTCTGGTTAAAAAACCTGATAGCTTAACAAGTAAACAAGCTATGATTTTAGGTACAGCTGGATTAACTTCATTAATGAGCGCCTTTGCAATTCAAGCAAGAGAAAGTATTTTGTTAGGTGAAAAAGTTAATGATGTTTTAGTAACAGGTGCAACAGGAGGAGTTGGTAGTGTAGCAATCATGGCATTAACTAAAATGGGATATAATGTTTCTGCTGTTACTGGAAAGGATTCAAAATCGGATTATTTAAAATCATTAGGTGCAAAAAACATTATAAATAGGGCTGAATTTGACAAAGATCCACGTCCAATAGACAAAGGTCTATGGGATGGAGTGGTAGACACGGTTGGTGGAAAAATTTTGGCAAATGCAATTGCTCAAACAAAATCAAATGGAATTATAGCAGTTTGTGGAAATGCAAACAGCAATGAGCTTAATACAAATTTATTACCATTTATGTTGAGGGGTATTAAAGTTTGGGGCATGGACTCTGCTAATTGTAGCATAAAAAGAAGAGGTTTCATTTGGGGAGAAGCAATAAATTTAATTGATTTTGATTTATTGGAAAAATCAGTTTTAACAGTAAGCTTGGAGGAATTAATTGAGACTTATCCTAAAATTTTAAAAGGTGAAATTTCTGGAAGAGTATTAGTTGATTTAAATAAATAATGGATTGGGATAAATTAAAAATTTTTCATGCTGTGGCTGAAGCTGGAAGCTTTACTAATGCTACTATTAATTTAAATCTTAGCCAATCAGCTATAAGTAGACAAATTCAATCTTTAGAACAAGATTTAAAAGTGCAGTTGTTTGAAAGACATGCAAGAGGTTTAACTCTCACACAAAATGGAGAATACGTTTTTAAAACTGCTCATGAGGTAATTAGCAAACTTAAAGAAGTTGAAACCTCATTAGGTGATCAAAAGAGCAAACCAACAGGAAAATTAACTATCACAACTGTAAGAAGTTTTGGTACCCACTGGTTAACACCAAGAATTCAAGAATTTATGATGCTTAATCCAGAGATTGAGATTGAGCTTGTTTTTGATGATAAAGAATTAGATTTAAGTACTCGTCAAGCTGATATTGGAATTTTTATGAGAAGACCAAAACAGCTTAATTATATTCAAAAAAAATTAGTAGATATTAAGTATTATATCTATGGCTCAAATAAATATTTAGAAAAAAATGGAATGCCAAAAACAGTAAATGATTTAAATAAACATAAATTTATTTCTTTTGGAAAAGGCGCTCCTTCACCAGTTTATAATCCTGATTGGGCATTAAAAATAGGAATGCATGATGGGAAAAAAAGAAAATCTATTATGAAGGTTAATAGTGTTAGTGGTCTTTTGTACGGTGTTGAGTCTGGGGTAGGATTGGCTGCACTTCCAGAATATTTAGTATCAAATACTAGTAATATAATTAAAGTGCTTCCAAAAGTAGAAGGACCAATAACAGAAGCTCACTTTGTTTACCCTCAATCGTTAAAAAACACAGCTAGAGTTCAAGCTTTCAGAAATTTCTTATTCAGTAAAATTGGCGACTGGAAATAGAAATAGCCAAAAACCCTTAAAATTATTAATAAATCCAAATCTGCGACACTATTGCGATTGATAATCATTCGCATTGAGAATAGTTCTCATTCTCAAAAGTAACGTAATAATTTAAGGAGCTTAATGAGAAAATTATCAATTTTAGCGTTAATTACATCTTTATTCGTATCAACTTTTGCGATTGCGAATGAGGTAAATGTATTTAATGCAAGACATTATAAGGCTGATGCTGAAATGTATGGAAAATTTACAGCAGCAACAGGAATTAAAGTAAATTTAATTAATGGTAAATCAGGAGCTTTAGAAAAAAGAATAGCCGAAGAAGGAGCAGATTCTTCAGCTGATTTATATATCACTGCCGATGCTGGAAGATGTGGTGCTATGGATGCAAAAGGTTTGCTTCAAGGTGGTTTATCATCTGCAACAATTAAAGCGTCTGTTCCAAAAAATTTCAGAACGAATAAATGGGTTGGAGTAGCAAAAAGAGCAAGAATTATCTATTACTCACCTGAAAGAGTTAGTGGTGCTGAGTTGTCAGGTTTAACTTATGAAGGTTTAGCTGATCCAAAATGGAAAGGTAGACTAGTAATAAGAAAATCTAGTAACATTTATAATAAATCACTTGTGGCTTCATTAATTGCAAATAATGGAAAAAAAGCTACAGCCGCATGGGCAAAAGGTGTTGTTTCTAATATGGCAAGAGAGCCAAAAGGAAACGATAGAGCACAAATCATGGCTGTTGCAGCAGGAGAAGCTGATATTGCTGTAGCTAATACTTATTATTTAGCACTTATGCTTTCAGGTAAAAAAGGTGCTGAACAACAAGAAGCTGCAAAAAAAGTAAAAGCGTTTTTCCCCAATCAAAATGATAGAGGAACACATATGAATATTAGCTGTGCTGCTTTAGTTAAAGGTGCGCCTAACAAAGCAAATGCGATTGCACTTGTTGACTTTTTATTATCACCAGAGTCTCAGGAACACTTTACAAATAACACGTTTGAGTTTCCTATGATTGGTGGTGTCTCTCCAAGTCCATTAGTAGTAAATAATTTAGGGCTAGATTTTAAACAAGATTTAGCAACTAAAGTTTCAACTTATGGAAAAAATCAAGCTGCTGCATTAGAAGTTATGACAGCTGCTGGTTGGAAGTAACATATAGTGAAAAAAAATTTATTTAATTTTGATTTAAGTAATTCTTCTGTCATGAGTGGTTCACTTGAGGGTCAGATAACATGTGAACCATGCACATCAGAGTGTGAAAAGATTAAAAGAAAAATAAATAATAGAAAATTATCTGAGATTGAAAAAGACGAGGCTCTAGACATCCTCACTCCTTTTAAATGATGATATATTTCTTTTTAGATGGTGCCCACGTCACTCTCCTTTAGGATCTTTACCCTTTCCTAAAAATTGTCGTGGGCATTAAAAAAATATGATTGAAGGATTTAAAATACCCAAAGTAACTTTTAGAATTAGAGAAGGTGATACATCGGATAATGAAATTGCATGTGCAATTGGTGGAAAGTGGAAAAATAAATCTACTGACGATTTTTTTAAAAATAAAAGAGTAATTTTATTTAGTTTACCTGGTGCATTTACACCCACATGTTCCTCTCAACAGTTGCCTGGATTTGAAAAAAATGCTGATGAATTAAAAAAACTAGGTATTGATGAAATTTATTGTTGCTCAGTAAATGACTCATACGTAATGAATGCTTGGGCTAAAAAGATGAATATTTCTAACGTAAAAGTAATTCCGGATGGCTCAGGACTTTTTACAAAATATATGGGGATGCTAATTTCTAAAGATCATGATGGATTTGGTCAGCGAAGTTGGCGATATATGGCAGTTATTAATGACGGTATTGTTGAAAAATGGTGGCAAGAGCCTGGAATTAATAATTCAGGCTCTGATGATGATCCATATTTAGAAACAACACCAGAAAACACTCTAAAATACCTTTCTGCATCAAAGTAAAATTATATTAAAAAATTTTTTTTATACTATAAGACCCTTAATGGTAAAAAATTTTAATATTTGGTTTCTCTCATCCTTATTAATTTCCATAGGTGTATTAATTCCAATAATTACTGTTTTTTTTAGTTTTTTTGAGGAAACTTCAAATTATTATCAAATATTAAAAGATACTTTTTTATTTGAATATGTATTTAATTCTTTCATTTTGTTAGTTTGTGTTTTGGTCTTAACTTTTATTGTAGGAACTACATGTGCATATTTAGTTTCATTTTACAAATTTCCTTTTAGTGATTTCTTTAAATGGGCACTTATACTTTCTTTTGCTGTTCCTCCCTATATTTACGCATATTCTCTGACAGCTTTTTTTGAGAATTACGGTACAGCTTTTACAATCTTAACGAATTTATTTGGGGAAGGAGAATATAACAAAAATATTCCAAAATTTGATGGTCTTCTTGGAGCAGTTCTTTCACTATCATTCTCATTATATGCTTATGTATACATTCTTTCTAGAGCATCATTTTTGTATCAATCTCAAAACCTAATTGATCTAGGAAGAAGTTTAGGTTTTTCAAAATTCAAATCTTTATATTCTTTGATATTACCAGCCGCTAGACCAGCTATAGTTGCTGGGTTATCCTTAGTTGCAATGGAAACATTAGCAGAATTTGGTGCAGTTGATTTCTTTTCAATTAATACTCTAACCACTGGTATTTATAATGCTTGGATTACATTTGACGATTTAGCTTTTTCAAATAGGTTATCATTTTTCTTACTTATATTTATATTTGGATGTTTTATAATCGAAAATTATTCAAGAAAAAAAGCTAAGTACCATTTTAATTCAAGAGGTGGATTTAAACAAAAAGAAAAAATAAACTTAACTGGAAAAAAATCTTTTTTTGCATTTTTGTTTTGTTTTATTATTTTCTTTTTAAGTTTTTTATTTCCTTTAAGCCAAATGTTATATTGGACAATAAAGTTTCCAGAAAACCTTTTTGATCTTGATGTCATTTCACTTACTTTAAATACGATTTATTTAGTTTTTTTATCTAGCCTTGTATTGATTTTATTTTCTCTGATTTCAAATTATGGAAATAGAGTTTCTAATAATAAAATTTTAAATTTTTTATCAACAATATCTATCTCAGGTTATGCTATTCCAGGTGTTATTCTGGCAGTAGCATTTATTTCATTCATTGCTTGGTTTGATGAAAATATTGTTAAGACCTTAGGATTTATATCTATTAAAAAAATCTTTATTGGTTCTGTTCTTGGACTGGTTTTAGTTTACTTTGTCAGATTTTATTCATTAGCATTTAATGGAATAAAATCAGGTTATGAAAAAATAAATATTTCAGTCGATGAAAGCTCATATTTGCTAGGTTATTCTAAGCAAAAAACTTTTCTTAATATTCACGTTCCTTTTCTAAGAAATTCACTTTTATTTGTGGCAATATTGATTTCCTTAGAAATTATAAGAGAGCTTCCAATAACCCTTATTTTAAGACCATTTAATTTTGAAACTTTTGCAACAACTGCATATATATCTGCGTCTGAGGATTTACTAGAGGCTGCAGCAGTTCCATCATTATTTTTAATTTTAATTGCAACTATATTTATTATGTTTACATCTAAATATATTCTTAGAGAAAATGAAAAATAATTTTTTAGAAATTAAAAATGTTGATTTTACAATTGGTGGAAAATCCAAGGTTAAAAATGCTTCATTTGTCATAGAAAATGAGGGAGAGACTTTATGTATTTTAGGTCCTTCAGGAATTGGAAAAACTACGATATTAAGAACTATAGCTGGTTTAGAAGAAATTGAAAAAGGTTCAATTAAATTAAACGGAAAATTAATATCATCAAAAGATAAACACGTTGAACCTGAATATAGAAATGTTTCTTTAGCTTTTCAGGATAACAGTTTGTTTCCACATTACACTGTGGAAAAGAATATACTGTTAGGCACTGAGAGGAACAAAACAAAAAAGAAAAAAAAACTAACTTTTAAGGAAATTGTTGATTTACTTGATATTTCAAAAATACTTGAAAAATATCCTCACGAAATAAGTGCCGGAGAAGCACAAAGAGCTTCTCTTGCGAGATCTTTATTAACACAACCTGATCTTTTGTTATTAGATGAGCCATTATCAAATGTTGACCAAAGTTTTAAAGAAGAAATTCAAGTAAGATTGAAAAAAATTTTAAGCAAATTAAAAATTACAACAATAATTGTAACCCACGACTCTTATGAGGCTTTTTATTTAGGGCATAAATGTGCAATTATATTAGATGGTCAAATTAAACAGTTTGATGATCCTTATAATGTATATCATTTTCCAAATTCAGTGGAGGTGGTGAATTTTTTAAATCGTGGAATTCTAATTCCAGCGAAAGTAACAGGAGAAAACTCACTAGAAAATAAAGATCTTGGAACAATAAATGGGAATTTTATTAAGCATTATCCAAAAGGATCGAACGTACAATTATTATTACAGCCAGAGGATCTTGAGCACGATGATAAAAGCAATCTAAAATTAGAGGTTGTTGATAGAAAATTTAGAGGTACCAACTTTATTTACACCTTAAAAACCAGTAGTGATTTATTAATACCAGTATTTGTTCATTCTCATCATGAGCATCAGCATGAAGCTGACGAAAAGTTTGGAATTAAAAGACCGATTCATATTGATCACATAGTTTGTTTTTAATAAAACAAGCGAATGCTTTCAAAAAAACAATTATTTACCAGAGGCATGCTGGATATTTCTCCACATATGTTGTCAGTAATTCCATTTGGAATTATTTGTGGAGCTATCGGAGTTGAACTAGGTTTTAATCCTTATTTAGTTTATGCAATGTCCTTCATTATTTTTGGAGGTGCTTCGCAAATAGTTTTTTTGCAGCTTTTATCAGGAGGTGCATCCAGTTTAGTTGCTGTGACTTCTGTTGGAATTATTAATTCTCGACATTTATTATACGGAGCAGTTTTATCTGAATATCTAGAAAAATTATCTTTTATTAAAAAATTATTAATATCATATGTAATAGTTGATCAGGGCTTTGCGGAGTCTAATAAATTTTTTAAAAAAAATAAATCTGAGGAATATTTACATTATCATTTAATAGGCACTGGATGCACTATGTGGGTTTGTTGGCAAATTGCTACACTTTCAGGAATTATTTTAGGATCATTTGTTCCTGAAGAACTTGGATTAAAATTTGCCATTCCTCTGACATTTATTGCAATCGTTGTACAAGATTTAAAAAAAATTGATCATGTGATTGTAATGATTACTTGTGGTTTAAGTTCATTGTTATTTTTTGATGCACCATTTAAATCTTATATTATTATTTCACCACTTATTGCTTTATTTGTTGCTTCGTTATTATTGAGGTTAAAAAAGTGACTTTAGTATCAATTATCTTTGCTGGTATATTAACTTACTTCACTAGAATGACTATGGTTGCATTAATTTCTAGAGATATGTTGGGAGATAAAGTCAAAGCTGTATTAGAATATGTTCCATCTGCAGTATTCCCAGCCATAATATTTCCTGGAATATTTATAAATGATTTTGGAACTTTTATAGAAATGAATGATCCAAAAATCTTTGGAGCATTAGTTGCAGTAATTGTGGGTTATTTTTCAAAAAATATAATTGCAACTATTTTAGCAGGATTAGTTTCTTATTGGTTTTTAATTTTTGTGATTTTTAGCTAGCACCTAATTTAATATTACTTCTAATATTGCTATCCATTAGCTCAGGCTTAGATAATTTAAGATTTGACATTATCTCAGCATATTCGTCAGCATTATTAACTTGAAGCCTTGGATTTGATTTTTTTTCATTTCCAATAGTACTAACAAGTTTACCGTTATAATCATGACCTGGATAAAGCAAAGTATCATCAGGTAGTTTAAGTAATTTATTAAATAAAGAATTATAAGCATCTTTTGAGCTACCATTTTGAAAATCTGTCCTACCTGTACCATTAATTAACAACGTATCACCTGAAAACAAATATTTATCCATCAAAAAACTATAACTATCTGAAGTATGACCAGGTGTGTACATTGCTTTAATTTCAATTTGATCAATTTTAATTATTTCTTCATCTTTTACCTTGACTTCTACTGCATCAGCAGGAGTGTGTTCTCCCATGATTGTAGAGCAATTTGTAACTTTTTTTAATTTTGAAGCACCTGTTATGTGGTCTGCATGAATATGTGTATCAATTACTTTTACAAGTTTAAGATCTAATTCATTTAGTAAAGTTATATAGCTATCAACATTTTCAATAACTGGATCAATGATTACTGCTTCGCGACCTTTTGCCGATGCAATTAAATAAGTGTAGGTAGACGATTTTTGATCAAATACTTGTTTAAAAATCATTTTTCATTAATATCAAATTATTGTGAATACCTCTACTGCTACATTTAATTGGTCTTGTAAACATACCTGGAAAAGAAGTGCAAAAAATACAGCTTGGTGTGTATTAGGTTGTGCTATAGGTGATTTTGGTACAATTTTATTTTTTCAATTAACAGAAATTCCTTTTCCAGTTTTAGGAATTATGATTTTAGCAATCATTAATGGTTTGATTACAAGTATTATTTTAGAAACAATTATTTTAATGACACAAAATTTTAATTTTATTAATGCGTTTAAAACTGCTTGTGGAATGAGTTTAATATCGATGATCAGTATGGAAATTATGATGAATTTGACAGATTATGTTTTGACTGGTGGCGCCATATTAACTTGGTGGGTTGTTCCAATAATGTTAATCGTAGGTTTTTTAACTCCTTGGCCTTACAATTATTGGAGATTAAAAAAATATGGAGTTGCTTGTCATTAATCTAGAGCATTCTTTTCAATAAATTATCTTTAAATAATAATCTGTGAGCAATCACAGCTAAAATATGAAGAGATATTAGAGCTATAATTGTATAATTTGAATATATGTGAATATTATAAAATTGATCTGCTAATTCAAAATTATCTTTGATTTTTATTTCTTTGAAAAAAATAACTAAAGTTTCTCCATTAAATAATTTTTTTAAAATACCCGAAATAGTTATTGATAAAATTGCCACATATAAAAGCACATGGTTTAATTTTGCTATAAACTTTTGTCCAACAAAAATACCTGCAGCTAGTTTAGGAGTAGGATTAAGTATTTTATTTATTAGCCTTAAAATTACTAAATAAAATACAGTTAGTCCTAATATCACATGAATATTTTCTATAGCTATTCTCTCTTCACCAAAATCTAAATCAACTAAGTAAAAACCTAATGGTATCTGTACAACGAGAACGAGAGCACTTATCCAATGTAACAACTTTGAAATGAGACCGTACTCTGTTACAGTATTTGTAATATGCATAAATTATTTAAACACATTACTTCATTCATTAAAATATTATTATTGTCAATTTTATCTGTCTTTTTGGTCTCAACTACTAATGCTGAACAAAGTGTTGAGGACATTATAAAGGGAAGGCAAGCACTATTTAGCAAGAATTATAGCACTGCTAAAAGAGTCCAATCATATGCATCAAATGGAGATTTTGATGAGTCAATGGAGTTAATGTTGGAAATGAGCGAGAATTATAAAGTTTTGATTGATTTATTTCCTGAAAACACCAAAGAAGGATTTAAAACAGAAGCCTTACCAATCATTTGGGAAGAAAAAGATGCTTTTAATTCTTTAATGAAAAAAGCATCTGATGATATGGTTACACTTGCATCTGTTATTGAGGATAGCGATGATATTAGAGATACATTAAAACAATTAATGTGGAGTAATTGCAAAGCTTGTCATAGCAAGTACCGGATGCCCCATTAAAATTTACTTTTAAGGGTTCGCTCTTTAAGCGAATACCTAAAGAGCTCCCTTTTTTAAGCCTCTTTGGCATTTTAATCCAAACGGATTTTAATGTTATTAACTTTTTTGGTATTTAAAAGACTTCAGCTAAGTATCAGGTGGTGAAAGTATTAACATAAACCTCCTTCTAAAAAAAAGGTAATTATATTTAATACAAATTCAATAAATTTATTTGAGTTTTAGTTAAATAAAATTCTTGAATACAACCTGGTGCTATAGTAGATTCCCGGTATCTAATCAATCTACTTAAAACTATTTTTTATTAATTAATTCACTAATAAAATTTTCACCAAAACCATCATCCACAGCTTTTTGAAAATAATTTTTGTTAACTTCAGCAACTTTTTCTGCTTCAGGAAAATCTTTTAATAAGTCTTGAATATAATTTAAATCTTTTACAGAATTACTGGCGGTAAATTTAAATCCGGTATAATCTCCTTTTAATAAATTATCAAAAACTCTATTTAGAGCTGCAGAATTACCCGAACCAAGTTTAGCAACATCAAAAACCTTTTTTAAATCTAAACCCATTTCTTTTGCACTTTTAGCTAAATGATTAACTAGTGCAGCATTTCCAAGGGATAAAAAATTATTTAAAAGCTTCGATTTTGCACCCATTCCGACGGTTCCAAAATGAAAATATTCTTTACAAAAAAACTTAAAATAGGGTTCAGCTATTTTAAAATTTTGATCTGATGCTCCTACTATTCCTCCTAAAACTCCCTCTTCGGCTTGAACAGGACCACCCATTACAGGACATTCAACATACTTAATATTATTTTTCTCAAATATGGCTTCAGTTTCTATAGAACCAGTTTTGTTATGAGTTGTGATATCAATAACTATAGTTTTATTATTTAAAATTGCTGAAATTTTTTCAGATATTGATTTTGCAATTGGGGTATTTGTTACACACATGAACAAGGCATCAAGATTTTTATCTGCAAAATCCTCAAAAGATTTTACTTCTTCTGCACCATCGTTGACAATTTTTTCAATTGGTTTTCTATTTTTATTTGCAATTACAAAAAGTTTATTTTTATGTTTCAAAATGTTTTTGGCTATTCCGTAGCCCATATAACCAACACCAATAAATCCAATATTTTTCATGTTTGTTTCAAAAATTAACTTTTCTTTATCCCTTCTGTTCTTATAAACATTATACCAAAAACAATAATTCCTACCACACCAACAATTTTGTTATAATCAAAGGGTACACCAAAAATTAAGAAGTTAATAATTGTTGACCAAACAAGTTGTGAATATTGAAAGTTTGTCACAAATGATAAATTAGAAAGTTGAATTGCATAAATTATTAAAGAATGACTAACAAAACCTGCCACACCAAGTAATAATAAATAAAGCCAAAAAATATTCTTTTCTAATGGAACCCAATTAAAAAAAATAAATATACTAAATATAATTGCACCTAAAATTGAGGTATAGAATATCGCAGCAAATGGGTCGTTGTCACCTGATACAAGTTTAGTAAAAAATTGATAAAGAGCCCAACAAATTGGTGGAACTATTGGAAAAATTAAATCAATACTAAATATTTTCATACTTGGTCCTAAGGAGTAAATAATTGAACCAAAGCTAAGTAACATTAAAATTATACCTTTAGGTGTTAAAATATCTTTTAAAAAGTATGCTGAAAGCAAAGAAACTAATAAAGGAGCTGTAAAGAAAACTACATATATGTCTACTAAGTCAAATTTTTGTAAAGAATAAAACATAAATGACGTTGCTGTAACCATCAATATTGATCTTATTATTTGAACCTTAAAATTTTTTTTTAAATTTACTTTTGGTTTAAATATTAAAAAAAATATAACTAAAGAAACTAGGTGAAAAAAAAATCTACCCCAAATTGCTTGAGTAACAGGCATAACTGTACCAAGGTACTTTGCTGTGGAGTCCATACATACAAACATGAAAAAGCCACCTGCAGCTAATAAAATTACATTAATTAATGATGTTTGCTGTGGCACTGGAAATTAAAATTACATCACTACGCCTACTTGCCAAGGATTGAACTCCTCGTCACCGTAGCCGTTGATTTCACTCTTTGATTTATTTCCTGAAGCAGTATTAACAATTAGTTCAAATATTTTTTGACCAACTTCTTCAACTTTTTCCTTTCCTTCAGCAATTGTTCCACAATTAATATCCATATCTTCAGACATTTTTTTAAACATTGCTGAGTTTGTTGAAAGTTTTAAACTTGGAACTGGTTTGCAGCCAAAGCACGATCCACGTCCTGTTGTAAAACAAATTATATTAGCACCTGATGCTACTTGACCTGTAACAGATACAGGATCGTAACCAGGAGAGTCCATAAAATTAAATCCTTTGTTTTTTAAAGGTTCTGCATAGTGCAGTACATCTTGAAGAATAGAATTACCTCCTTTTGCAACAGCACCTAATGATTTTTCTAAAATTGTCGTAAGGCCACCCTTTTTATTTCCAGGGGCTGGGTTATTATCCATAGAACTATTATTGATTGAAGTATAATGTCTCCACCACTCTAATCTTTTTATCAGCTTGTCAGCAGTCTCTTGAGAGCTAGCTCTATTAATTAATAAATGTTCAGCTCCATAAATCTCAGGGGTTTCAGATAAAATTGAACTTCCACCTTTGTTAACCAGGAGATCTGCTGCAACACCTAATGCAGGATTTGCAGTTATTCCAGAATATCCATCTGAGCCACCACACTGAAGAGCTAAAGTTAGATGACTTACAGGTTGTGAGGTTCTCTGCACATTGTTTGCATCTGAAAGCAAATTTTTAATTTGTGATAATACTTTTTCGACTATTTTTTTAGTCCCACCTTCATCTTGAATTGTTAGAAAATGAATTCGGTTATGTTTTTTTAAAGACTCATCAAACAAACTGACTTGCGCACATTCACATCCTAAACCTATTACAAAAACATGAGAAAAATTAGGATGATTTTTAAATCCATCAATAGTCCTTTGAAAAATTTGCATCCCTTCACTTTCCGTATTCATTCCACATCCAGTTGAGTGAGTAATTGGCACTATGCCATCAATATTTGGGTAATCTTTTAAAATGTCAGAATATTTAATCCTTTCAACAATCATTTTAGTGACAGTTGCTGAGCAATTTACTGTGCTCACTATTCCAATATAATTTCTAGTAGCGACCTGTCCATTATCTCTTAAAATTCCATTAAAGAAGGTATCTGCTTTTTCATCTACAATGTGTTTTTTGTCTGTTACTTTAAATTCTCTTTTAAACTCTCTAAATTCTAAATTATGTGAGTGGACATGTTGTCCAGGTTTAATTTCATCTAAAGCAAAACCAATAATTTGATCATATTTAATGATTGGATCACCCTTTTTAATTGTTTTTAAACAAACTTTATGTCCAAAAGGTATTGGATCGATAGTACTAATTTCATGACCTTCAATTTTTGTTTTTTCAGGAATAATAAATTGACTAACACCCACATTGTCATTCTTATTTAAAACTATTAGATTATTCATAAAATTATTATATAACTATAAATCTAAAGAGACCATTAAACAATTATGCCTAAAAAAAGAAAAAAAAGTTTCAGAAGTCAGCAGTGGTTTAATAACCCAAAAAACCCAGATATGACTGCTTTGTATCTAGAAAGATATTTAAATTATGGTCTTACTAGAAAAGAATTACAATCTGGAAATCCAATAATAGGAATAGCTCAATCTGGTAGCGACCTTTCACCATGTAATAGGCATTTTATGTCACTGAGTAAGAGAATAAAAGATGGAGTCAGAAGAGCAGGTGGTATACCTATGGAGTTTCCAACTCATCCAATCCAAGAAACAGGAAAAAGGCCTACTGCGATGTTGGATAGAAATCTTTCATATTTGTCATTAGTAGAAGTTTTATATGGATACCCACTTGATGGAGTTATCTTAACAACAGGATGTGATAAAACTACTCCAGCAGCTTTGATGGCAGCAGCCACGGTAAATATTCCAGCAATAGTTTTATCTGGTGGCCCAATGTTAGATGGAGTTTATAAGGGAAAATTAGCTGGATCAGGAATGGTAGTTTGGGAAGCTAGAAAAATGTTAGCTAAAGGAGAAATTAAATATGAGGAATTTATGGATATGGTTTCATCATCCTCACCAAGTGCTGGCCATTGTAATACAATGGGAACAGCTTCTTCAATGAACTCAGTCGCAGAAGCATTAGGAATGTCTTTACCAGGGGGTGCAGTTATTCCTGCTCCTTACAGAGAAAGAGAACAAATTTCTTACGAAACAGGAAAAAGAATTGTTGGAATGGTTTATGAGGATTTAACCCCATCAAAAATTATGACACGTAAAGCTTTTGAAAACGCAGTAGTAGTAGCAAGTGCTATTGGTGGATCAAGTAACTGCACTGCTCATCTAAGTGCTATTGCAAAACATATGGGAATTAAATTTGATCTTTCTGATTGGCAAAAACTTGGGCACAACATTCCTCTATTGGTGAATTGCCAACCTGCAGGAGAATACTTAATGGAAAGTTTTCATAGAGCTGGAGCAATACCTGCGGTAATGAGGGAATTAATTAAAAACAAAAAAATTCATACAAAAATAAAGACAGTTACAGGAAAAACTGTAGGAGAAAATTTAAGAAAGAAAGTTGATGTAGATAACAAAGTAATTAAAACATTTAAGAATGCATTGACTGAAAAAGCTGGTTTTTTAGTTATGAAAAGTAATTTTTTCTCATCTGCTATCATGAAAACATCTGTAATTAGTAAAGAATTTAGAGATCAATATTTATCAAACCCCAAACACCCAAATGTTTTTGAATGTAAAGCTATAGTTTTTGAAGGTCCTGAGGATTATCATAAAAGACTTAATGATAAGAAGCTTAAGATAGATGAAAACTCTCTATTAATTATTAGAGGTTGCGGACCTGTTGGTTATCCTGGATCAGCAGAGGTGGTTAATATGCAACCACCTGACAGATTATTAAAAAAAGGAATAAGACATTTACCAACTTTGGGAGATGGAAGACAGAGTGGAACATCCGAGAGCCCATCAATACTTCACGTTTCACCAGAGTCAGCAGTAGGTGGAGATCTAGGCATTGTTAAAACTTACGATAAAATAAAAATAGACTTAAATAAAAGAAGAGTTGATTTATTGATTTCTCAGGCTGAATTTAAAAAACGAAGGAAAAACAAAAAAGTATTTAAGCCAAAAAATCAAACTCCTTGGCAAGAAATATTTAGAAATACTGTTGGTCAATTGGATGATGGTGCATGCATTAATTCTCGAGGTAAATATTTAGACGTATCACATACCAAAGGTTTACCAAGAGACTCTCACTAATGCGGCCAAAAATATTAGTTTCAAGAAAAATATCAGATTTAGCAGAGGAAAAACTTCAAAAAGAATTTGAAGTAACTTTAAATCCAAAAGACGAACCTATTCCAGAAAGTGATTTAATAAAAATTGTTAACGATTATGATGGTATGATTTCGACTGGTTTTGATAAAATTAGTGAAAATTTTTTTAACAATTTAAGTGGTAAATTAAAAATTATTGCTCAAGTTGGTGTTGGTTATGATAATATTTCAATAAAATCTGCAAAAGAAAAAAAAATTAAAATTACAAATACTCCTAATGTTTTAAATGAAGCAGTAGCAGAAACGACTATTCTATTAATTCTGGCAGCTTCAAGAAGAATTGGTGAAGCTTATAATCTTGTAAGAACTGATAATTGGAAAAATCAAAAACCAGATCTTACTAAATTTATGATTGGAAATTCTGTTACAGGTAAAACTTTAGGAATTATTGGTATGGGTCGTATTGGAAGAATGGCTGCAAAAAGTGCTAAAGCATTTGGGATGAAGATTATTTACCATAACAGAAATAAACTCACTGATGATGTGGAGGATGGTGCAAAATATTATTCTGATATTAAGTCAATGCTACCAGTCTGTGATTTTTTAAGTATTCATACACCTGCAACAGCTGAAACCAAAAATATTCTTAATTCATCAACAATAAGTTTGTTACCAAAGCATGCTGTGGTTATTAACACTTCAAGAGGATCGACTATTGATGATGATGCATTGATAGATGCATTAATAAATAAAAAAATTTATGCAGCAGGTTTAGATGTTTTCAACAATGAACCAAATTTAGATAAAAGATATTTAAAATTAGATAACTGTTTTGTTTTACCACATATTGGTAGTGCGACTCATGAGACTCGATTAGCAATGAGTATGATGGCAGTTGACAACATTTATTGTTATTTCAATAAAAAACCTCTTATTTCAGAAGTGGTTTAGAACAACTAGAAGTTGTCTGTTCAATGAATATATATAATTTCTATATATAAAAATTAAACGAAATTATTGATCTCAAAAATCATTTATGGTTAACTTTAAAAAAAACATAAACGAGAGGAAGATAATGTTTAAACTTATATCTAAAACTATAGCAGCTGTAGCTATTGTTTCAGTTGCTTTATTTGGCTCTGCAAATGCAAAGACTTTAAAGATTGAAACACACTTTACAGCTAGTTCACCTAATGGTGAAGTTGCCGCTCAATTCGCTAAAAACGTTGAAAAGTTTTCTGGCGGAAGCTTAAAAGTAGAAATGTTCTACTCATCATCAGTAACTGGTAAATCTGCTGAGGTATTTAACTCGGCACAAACTGGAATTATTGATTGTGATATGACTGGTGCAGGTTACCAAACAGGTAAAAATGCAGCATTCCAATTCGCAGGTGATGTAATGGGTGGATACGATAACCCATATCAACAATATGAATTCTTGAATTTCCCTGGAGCTCAAGAAGCAGTTGATGCACTTTACAACAAATATGGAATGACATTAATTGGTTGGTGGATACCAGGACACGAGTCTTTAATATCTAGCAGACCAATCCCAGATGTTGCTTCATTAAAAGACTTTAAATTTAGATCACCTCCAGGAATGGAAAGTATGATCTTTACAGCATTAGGTGCTAAGCCAATTGTGATGGACTTTGGTGAAGTTCCAACTGCTTTACAAACTGGTTTAATTGATGGTGCTGACTATTCATCTTTAGCGACTAACTATGCAGGTGGACACTATGAGCAAAATAAATATGCTACATATCCAGGTTTTCACTCTATGCCAGCTGACCACTTAGCTTGTAACACAAAAGTATGGAACAAGTTAAAGCCTCATGAAAAAGGTGCAATGTTAGCTGCAATCGAAATCTGTGGAAGAACTATCACTAGTTTGGTTGAAAGAAAGAACGCAGAAGCTGTTAAAGCTTTAAAAGAAATGGGTGTTACTCTTCACGACTGGTCTAAAGAGGACAGAGCTAAATTTAGACAAGCTGCACTTGGTGCTTGGGAAGAATGGAAGACCAAATCCCCAGAAGCTGCAGCACTTATTGAGATACACAAAGCTTATATGAAAGCTAACGGTATCTTATAATTATAAGTATATAAAAAATTTTGAAGGGCCTGAAAAGGCCCTTCAAATTAAAAAAATTTTTAGTTTATGCGTGACAAAGAATTGCAAGATAAACAGTTACAAGAGCAAAGTGAAAAAGTCGCAAGTAAAGATGATTTTCCAATAAATTGGATTGATAGAATTTCCTTATTTTTAAGTCACACAATTAAATATTTAATTCCTGTAATTGTAATTGTGATGATGTATGAAATTTTTATGAGATATGTATTGTTAAAACCTACTTTGTGGGCAAATGAACTATGTCTATGGCTTGCTGGTGTTTGTTATTTAGTTGGTGGAATATACGCAACAAGATTAAGAAGCCATATTAGAATAGTATTATTGTATGATTGGGTAGGTAGACCAACCCAGAGAATTTTTGATATAATCAGTACTTTAATTATTGTTCTTTTCGCAGCAGCTGTAATTTATGGTGGGATGGAGGACGCTTATAGATCATTTATAAATTGGGAGAGATTTGCAACTTATTGGGATCCACCAATTCCTGCTACTATGAAGCCACTAACACTTATTTGTGTATTTCTTATAGCCGTCCAATCTGTAAATAATTTAATTATTGATTGGAGAAATCCTAAAGAAAAACAATACGACCCTTCTAAAGAATTGAAATAAAATGGATATAGGATCACTTTCTATAATACTTATAGTAGGATTATTATTACTTATCTCTATAGGTGTTCCAATGGGATTTGCATCTGGTTTTATGGGTGCAGTACTAGTATTTTTATATATAGGTGAACATGCATTAGGCATATTACTTTCAAGATACTATTCTCTTGTTGTCACTTACTCATTTTTGTCAGTTCCTTTATTTATATTTATGGCCTCCTTGCTAGAACGTTCAAATATAGCAAGAGATTTATATGATGCATTAAATGCTTGGTTAAGAAAAACTAGAGGTGGAGTAGGTGTAGTAACTGCCATCATGGCAACAATCATGGCAGCGATGAGTGGAATTATTGGTGGAGAAATAGTTTTATTAGGTTTGATTGCATTACCTCAAATGTTGAGATTAAAATATGATCAAGATATGTCGATAGGTATAATTTGTGCATCAGGATCTTTGGGAACAATGATACCGCCTTCAATCGTTTTAATTATTTATGGATTAACAACAGAGACTTCTATTACGATGTTATTCCAAGAAGCTATTGTTCCTGGTTTAATGATTTCAGGTTTAATTATTACATACATTTTAATTCGTACAAGATTACAACCTCATTTGGCACCTTTAAGTGATGAGCCTGCTTTAACTTTAAAAGAAAAAATGTCATACCTTCCAGGTCTTTTACCACCTATTGGTATTGTAATAATTGTATTAGGTTCAATTTATTCTGGAATGACAGGAATTACGGAAGCAGCTGGTATGGGAGTAGTTGCTACATTGATTATAATTTTTGCAAGAAAAGAACTTACGTGGTTTTTATTTAAAGATGCATTAACAAGAACTTTCAAAGCATCAGGAACTATTTTAACTATTACTTTTGGTGCTACAGTTTTAGCAGGTGCTTATTCTCTTGCTGGAGGTCCTAAATATGTAGCAGAAACTATTTTGGCTTATGATTTAAAACCAATGTATTTAATCTTCATGATGCAGATTATGTTTTTGATTATGGGAGCATTTATGGATTGGGTTGGAATTGTATTGTTAGCAATGCCTGTATTTTTACCAATAGTTATAGCTCTTGGATTTGATCCAATTTGGTTTGGAATATTATTTTGTGTAAATATGCAAGTTTCATTTTTAAGTCCACCGTTTGGGCCTGCCGCTTTTTATTTAAAATCTGTTGCACCTCCACATATTTCATTAACAGATATATTTAGAGGTTTTGCTCCATTTATAGTTATTCAGTTAATTGTATTAGCATGTGTTATGTTTTTCCCAGAAGCAATGACGCAAAACTTCCACGAGTTTAAACCGAAACCATGATGAAAATAGGCTTTATTGGAACAGGTCTAATGGGCCTGCCAATGGCTAAAAATTTGTTAAAATCAGATTTTAAACTAAAAGTATTCAATCGTTCAATTAAGAAAGCAGAACCTTTGAAAGAGTTTGGTGCTGAAATATCAAAAACATTAGGTGAAGTTGTTAAAGATAATGATTTTATTATTACAATGTTAACAGATGATAGCGCTGTTGATGCAATAATGAGTAATTCAGATTTATTAGAAAATTTAAAATCTGGATCAACTGTTATTGATATGAGTTCGGTTAAACCAACGACAGCAACAAAATATGGAAATAGTCTAAAATCAAAAAATGTAAATTATTTAGATGCACCGGTTTCAGGAGGAACAATTGGAGCTGAGGAAGCTTCATTAGCTATAATGGTTGGAGGAGAACAAAGTGTCTTTGATAATTCTATAAATATTTTAAAAGCTATGGGAAATCCAACTTTAGTTGGACCAATTGGTAGTGGACAAGTTTCAAAGTTAGCAAATCAAATTGTAGTAGGGGTTACTATAGGAGCGGTTGCTGAAGCAATAATTTTATGTGAAAAAGCTGGAGCTGACCCAGTAAAATTAATTAAAGCTCTTACTGGAGGTTGGGCGGATAGTAAAATTTTACAAACTCATGGAAAAAGAATGATAGATAAAGATTTTACTCCAAAAGGTAAAACTTTTACGCATTTAAAAGATATGAATAACATTTTAGAGTGTGCAAATTCATATAATACACATTTACCTATTTCAAATTTAGTGAAAGAAATGTATAAAACTCTTGTCGATAATGGTCATGGAAACACTGATCATAGTTCACTTTATAATGAAATCGAAAGGATAAATAAAAAATGAGTGGAAGATTAGATGGTAAAAAAATTCTCGTAACAGCAGCGGGCCAAGGGATTGGAAAAGCAACAGCAATAGCTTTTCAAAAAGAAGGCGCTCATGTAACTGCAACTGATTTAAATGATAAAACTTTAGCTGATTTAAATAAAGAATATCCTAAGATAAAAGTGCAAAGGTTAGACTCAACAGATAATAATGCGATTTTAGAATTTACTAAAACTTTAGATAGAGTTGATGTTTTATTTAATGCTGTTGGATTTGTTCACCATGGAACAATATTGGAATGTAATGAAAAAGATTGGGATTTTTCTTCTAATGTAAATGTTAAGTCGATGTACTTTATGTGCAAATCTATTTTACCTTTAATGATCAAACAAAATGGTGGAAGTATTATTAATATATCTTCATGCGCATCTAGCTTTAAAGGTTTTCCAAATAGATTTGTTTACGGAACAACAAAGGGTGCGGTTATTGGTTTAACAAAAGCGATTGCTGCAGACTTCGTTAAACAAAATATTAGATGTAACTCAATTGCGCCAGGTACAGTTTATTCACCTTCTTGGCAAGATAGGGTAAATCAAAGCCCAGATCCCGTTCAAGCAAAAAAAGATTTTATAGCAAGACAACCTATGGGAAGGTTAGGTACGGCAGAAGAAATAGCAGCTGTGGCTGTTTATTTAGCTAGTGATGATGCAACGTTTACAACAGGTAGTACAATTCATGTTGATGGTGGAATTTCAATATAATTAAACAACAAAAGGATAAATATGAAATTATTAAGAGTAGGACAAAAAGGAAGTGAAAAGCCAGCTATTATGGATAAGGATGGTAAAATTAGGGATATAAGTTCACACATTAAAGATTTAAATCCTAATTTTTTAAACTTCGATACTTTTGCAAAGTTACAAAATGCTGATTTATCGAATTTACCTGAGTTATCCTCAAATGAAAGAATCGGCTCTTGTATAACTAGCCCACGTAAGTTTATAGCTATAGGCCTTAATTATTCAGATCATGCTGCTGAAGTTGGTGCTGATATTCCAAAAGAACCGATAGTTTTTATGAAGGCAACTAGCTGTATAGTTGGACCCAACGATGATGTTGAAATAGTTTCAGGATCAAAAAAATTAGACTGGGAGGTAGAGCTTGGTATTATAATTGGTAAAGAAGCCAAACATATTTCAGAAAATCAGTCACAGGATCATATTTTAGGTTATTGTTTAGTAAATGATGTAAGTGAACGTGAGTGGCAACTTGAAAAAATGGGACAATGGGTTAAAGGAAAATCTCATGACACTTACGGTCCTGTTGGTCCACATTTAGTTACAAAAGATGAAATATCAGACGTTAATAATTTAAAAATGAGCTTAGATGTAAATGGAAAAAGAATGCAAACAGGTAATACAAGCACAATGATATTTAATGTAGACGTGATAGTATCTTATTTGAGTAAGTATATGACTCTTTTACCAGGAGATATTATTACAACAGGGACACCTCCAGGAGTAGGTATGGGAATGAAGCCGCAGCAGTTCTTAAAAGCTGGTGATATGATGAAATTATCAGTTGAAAACTTAGGAGAGCAAAACTCAAAGGTAGTTGCTTTATAATCTTGTTGTGAAAATAACTTCTATTAAAAGTCATGTACTTAAATATGAGTTAGAAAAAGAACTTGGATACTCACAACAATATTACAAACATCGTACAGCTCATCTAGTTGAAGTCCAAACAGATCAAGGTATAACGGGTTGGGGTGAGTGTTTTGGCCCTGGAAATATAGCCCTAGCAAACAAGTATATTGTTGAAAAGGTTATACAGCCTTTGGTGATTGGCGAAGACCCTTTAAACAAAGAGTATATCTGGCAAAAAGTTTACAATCTTTTAAGAGATAGTGGTCAAAAAGGGATGCCGATACAAGCTTTATCAGGAGTAGATATAGCTCTATGGGATATCTTAGGAAAAAAAACAAACTCTCCTCTTTACCAACTTGTTGGTGGAAAATGTAATGATGATGTTCCTGTATATGGATATGGGATGATGTTGCAAAAAAAATCAATTGATGAGTTAATTCCATTATTTCAAGAAGAAGCAAAACAGATTAAATCAAAAAATTTTAAAGCTATGAAAATGAAAGTTGGATTGGGTCCAAAAGAAGATTTAAAGTTAGTACAAGCAGTTAGAGACTCTATAGGTAAAGACTTTAAATTAATGGTTGATGCAAATCATGCTTACAATTTAAAAGATGCTCTTTATGTTGGAAAAGGACTTGATGAACTAAATATTTATTGGTTTGAGGAACCTGTTGCTCCTGAAGATTATAATGGATATCGAGAATTGAAAAAAAAGATATCTACTAGTGTCGCAGGTGGGGAAGCAGAATTTACAAAGTATGGTTGGAATAAATTAATTGTCAACGAATGTATCGATATAGCTCAACCAGAGGTATGTGGGTTAGGTGGCATCACAGAATATTTGAAGGTTTTGGCTATTGCTCAAGCTAACTTTGTTCCAGTTGTCAATCATGTTTGGGGATCTGCTGTAAGTATTGCGGTCAATCTTCATTTGTTGACCTCACAACCTGATATGCCAGGGGGATTATTTCCGACGAAATCGATGCTTGAGTTTGATACGACAGAAAAAAATATCTTTATAACAGATCTGCCAAAAGAGAGTTTTTCGATTTTAGATCAAGTTAAAGATAACAATGGATTTGCATCAGTGACAGACAATGCAGGTATTGGTATAAACCCAAATGAGGACTTTATTAAAGAGTTTGAGATAAATGAATAAAATTATAACTACAGAACCAAAACCAATTTGGAAATTAAGATGCACTTTAGGTGAAGGAACACTTTGGGTTAAAGAGCATAATTCAATTTATTTTGTAGATATAAAGAAAAAGAAAATTTGTTCTTTAAATATTAAAAATAAAAAAAAGAATATATTTAAAGTTAATAAAGAAGTAGGTTTCATTGCTCATATTAAAAATCATATTTTTATTTTAGGTCTTCAGGGAGAATTAAGAATTCAAAATTTAAAATCAAAAAAAGTTTTAAAATCAATACCTATAGAGCCAAAAATAAAGTTAAATAGAATAAATGATGGTAAAACAGATCCTGCTGGAAATCTTTGGTTTGGTACTATGGATAATCTAGAGAGAAATGTTGAAAAAGGATCTTTGTATAAGTTAGATAAAAATCTTAAATTAACTAAAGTTGACAAAAATTATAGAATTACAAATGGTCCAGCATTTATTGATGAATATAACCTTTATCACACTGATAGTCGGAAAAAAACTATTTATAAAATTAAGATTAATAAAAAAAACAAAATAATTAGTAAAAATATATTTAAAAAGTTTTCACCTGAAGAAGGAGTTCCAGATGGAATGACTTTAGATAAAAATAAAAATTTATGGGTAGCGCATTTTCGTGGGGCATGTATCTCAGTATTTAACAGTAAAGCAAAATTAATTCATAGAATTCATTTTCCAGCTAAAAACATTACTAACTGTGCATTTGGAGGAAAAAATAATCAAGAACTCTATGTTTCAACAGCAACAAAAGGAATGAACAAAGCAGATTTGCGAAAATTTAGATATTCTGGCTTCTTTTTTAGTGTAAAAACTAATTCGAAAGGAATTTTACAGAAAAAATTTATTTTAAGTAATGAAGAAAAGAGATCTTTACTATGAACGAATACCTACAAAGCTTTTAAGGGAGGATTTTAGATTATTAGGTACTTTTCTTGGCAAAGTTATAAAGGATCAAGAGGGCAAGAAATTTTTCAATATTGTTGAAAAGTTTAGGCTAATATCAAAAAATACTCTAACAAACAAAAATAAAAGAAAAGTTTTTTCGAGAATATCATCAGAAGTTAAAAAACTTTCACCATTAAACTCATTTAAATTAACAAGAGCATTTTCACACATTTTAAATTTATTAAATCTTGCGGAGTCACTTGATGCTTCAAGAAAACTTAATGAATATGAAAATCCATATTTTAAAGATAAAAATCAAAATTTATTTATTGAAGATTTAATTAATGGTCTTTTTAAAAATAAAAAAATTTCTAACAAAAAAATTTATGAACAGGCAACAAAACTTGACATCGGAATTGTTTTAACTGCACATCCAACAGAAGTAAAAAGAAGGACCTTAATTCAAAAATATGCAAATTTAATTGATATATTGGAAAAAAGGCATCTTTATAAAAAATACCCATCCAAGATTATTGAATTAGACAGACAGCTATATTCAGAAATTGCTATAATATGGAAAACAGACGAACTTAAAAGGACTAAACCTTCACCAATAGATGAGGCAAGATGGGGTTTAGCAGTAATAGAGGATAGTTTATGGGATACAATACCTAAAGTTTATAAGAGACTTAATGATATATTTAGAAAAAATTTAAAGAAAGATTTACCTAGAGACTTTAATCCAATTCAATTTGGATCCTGGATGGGTGGAGATAGAGATGGAAATCCAAATGTGACTGCTGAAGTCACCAAGAAAGTTTTGCTATTTTCTCGATGGCAGGCCGCAAAATTATACGACAAAGAACTTACAAAATTAATACAAGATTTATCAATGGAAGAATGTTCGGCGAAAATTAAAAAAGAAACTGGAAATAGTTTTGAACCATACAGAGTATTTCTAAGACCTATAAGAAATAAAGTAAGATTAACACATCAGCTAATCGAAAATCATTTAAATAATAATTCATATCTAGATGAAAAGAAATTGATACAAAATAAATATGAAATTACTCTTCCATTAAGAGAGGTTAGAAATTCTTTAAAATTAAACAGAGAGGACCATATTGCAAATGCAGATTTATTAGACTTAATGAGAAGAGTAAGATGTTTTGGCATCAATCTTGCTAGATTAGATATTAGACAAGAGGCAGATCGACATACCAAACTTCTAAATGAACTTTTTAGAAAAAAATATAATATTAAATATAATTCTTTAAGTGAAAAAGAAAAAATAAAATTATTAAATAAATTAATTAAAGAAAAAAACTATTTTGTCGATAGAATAAAAATAACTAACAAAGAAAACAAGGAAGTTTGGAACACATTTAAGCAGATATCAAAAACTCCTCATGAATGTTTAGGCGCCTATGTTATATCAATGACTTCAACTGCGTCAGATATTTTATCTGTATATTTTTTACAAATACAAGCAAAAATAAAGAATTTTTTAAGGGTTGTCCCACTTTTTGAAACTTTAGATGACCTAAAAAATGCAAATAGCGTTATGAAAAATTTATTTAAACTTTCTTGGTACAGAAAAATGACAAGCGCTAAGCAAGAAGTAATGATTGGATACTCAGACTCAAGTAAAGATGCAGGTAAATTATCAGCTAGTTGGTATCAATACAAACTTCAAGAGGAATTAAGAGGTCTAGCGAAAAAATATAGGTTTGATTTGGTTTTCTTCCATGGAAGAGGAGGGTCTCCTGGAAGAGGAGGTGGTCCTATTCAGGCAACATTAAAATCCCAACCAGCTGGAACTGTAAATGGAAAAATTAGAATTACTGATCAGGGGGAAGTAATTCAACAAAAATATGGATACAAACCTTTAGCTGAATACAATCTATGTAGCTACATCGGAGCGGTTATGGATGCTTCTTTAAATCCACCTCCAAGATCAAAGCCTAATTGGCGAGAGTTAATCCAGAACATGTCTGAAATTTCAACATCTGCTTATAGGAAATATTTAAATCAAAGCGAAGACTTTATTAGATACTTTAAAACAGTTACACCTCACAAATCTCTTGGAAAGTTAGCTATAGGGTCAAGACCAACAAAAAGGAAGAATGTTGATAATATTCAAGGTTTAAGAGCTATACCGTGGGTATTTGCTTGGACACAAATTAGATTAATGTTACCAGCTTGGTTAGGAACAACAGAGGCTTTGAGATATGGATCAATTAAAAAATTTAAAAAAACTATGATGGACATGGAAAAAAACTGGCCATATTTTGTTTCGACAATGGATATTTTAGACATGGTAATCTCAAAAGTTGATCCAGAAATTTCAGTGATTTATGAAAATAATTTGGCAGATGCTCCATTAAGGAGAATTGGTAAAAAATTAAGATTTCAATTTGAAGCACTGGTCAAATTGCATAATAAAATAACTCCAGGAGAAGTGATAAGAGAGAGGAAAAAATTTAGAAAGGCTTTGTTTATAAGGAGCAATTACACAGAAATGTTAAACATTTTACAGGCAAATATAATGAATAAATTAACAAAGAAAAAATACAAAAAATTAGATAAAAAATTTCTTGATGATGCTTTAATGACATCTATTGCAGGGATATCTGCTGCAATGAAAAATACTGGTTAAATGTTTGAATATTTAATTGCATTTGGAGCAGGACTTATAAGTTTTTTGTCTCCATGTGTATTACCTTTAATACCCGGATATATTTCTTATATATCTGGTCAATCATTACAAGAAATACTAAATAAAAAAGAAATAAACTTTTTTCCGTTAATTTTATTTTGTTTGGGGTTCTCAACAGTTTTTGTTCTTTTAGGAGCATCTGCATCATTTTTAGGTCAAACACTTTTACAAAATTCAGAAATATTAAGAATTGTAGCCGGAATAGTTATAATTATTTTTTCTCTTCAATTAATTGGAATAATCAATATTCCCTACTTAAATTTTGAGAAAAGATTCGACGCAAAAGAATCAAGAAATATTCTTTTTCCATATGTAATCGGAGTAGCTTTTGGTTTTGGTTGGACACCATGCATTGGTCCAATTTTAGGTTCAATTTTAGCTTTAGCATCTATTGAAGAAACTTTAACAAGAGCAGTCATATTATTAATTTTTTACTCATTAGGACTTGCAATTCCTTTTGTTTTATCAGGATATTTAATTCAAAGATTTTTATTATTTTCTAAGAACTTTAGGAAAAATATTAATTTAATATCAAAAATTGGCGGAATTATTCTTTTAGTAACAGGTATTTTAATCTTAACTAATCAATTACAGGCAATTGGATTTTATATAATTGAAATCTTTCCTTTTATGCAAAAATTCGGATAAAAGGTATTAATGAAGATTTACCAAATAGATTCAAGTGCTAGAAAAAAAGGATCAACTTCACGTGCACTTGCTAAAAAGCTTTTAGAAAAAATTAAAAAGCCTGGAGACGAGGTGATTTATCGTGATCTAGATGATGAAATGTTTTTTGTAAGCGGACTAACAGAGTCGGGTATGAAAATTGATGAAAAAGATCAGACAGAGCACCACAAAAAAATGTTCGAACTTTCTGATAAATTAGTAAAAGAGCTAAAAGAAAGTGATGTGATTATAATTTCAGCTCCTATTTATAATTATGGTCCTCCCGCAACACTTAAAGCTTGGTCAGATTTAGCAGCAAGAATAGGAGAAACATTTAGATTTAAACCTAATGGGAGAAGAGAAGGGTTATTAAAAAATAAACATGCCTATTTAGTAATAACCTCTGGAGGAACAAAATTAAATAGCTCTGAGGATTTCTTAACTCCTTGGTTAAAATTTATTCTTAATTTTTTTGGGATTGAAAAAGTAGATATAATTAGTGCAGATCAAATGGCATTAGATTATGAAAAATCAATAAGTGATGCAGAGGAACAAATAGAAAAATTATTTAAAGATTAAACTTTCTTTTTAGATGTCTAAGTTTCCCTTCGGTACTGTCAAAATCAATATAACAACCTTGTAAAAATCTTTCACCCTGTTTGGTTTCATAAGATGTTCTCCCATGAAGTAATCGATGATTATCCATCATTATTAAGTCTTTAGGTTCAAGTTTAAATTCAATTCTATATTTTTCAGAATTATACATTTCAGATAGTTTCTTTCTTGCTTGATAATAAAGATCTAATTTTTCTTTATCTAAAATCGGAACGTAGTCTAGTCTAGGACTAAATCTGACTTGTTTAAAACTTTTATCATCGTTAAGTTCAATCAAAGGGGAGATGTTTTCAAGAATTACCTCTTTATCTATAAATCTAAATCTAACTTTTACTTCTGTTAAAATTTCATAAAATTCTGAAAATTTATTTCTTAATTCTTCTGTAACAGTAAATCCATCTACTAAGGTTGATAATCCCCCTGATACTTTACTTTCAATACAATGTAACAGCTGAATACAAGGCACAGGATTTCTATAAGGATTATCAGTATGAGGAGCTAAGGCTAAAGATGTATAAGCAAGATCATTGGGATCTGGTTTAGATTTAACATCAAAATATTCTCCAAAATTTGTTCTTCGTACACTTCCTATAGAGTTTGCAAATTCTACAATAAAGTTTTTTGATGTCGGAATATTTTTAATAATAACAAATCCATATTTATAAAAAGAAACAAGCAAATCATGCATTTCTCTACTTTCATAAAAATCTTCTTGATACTGAAATTTTTTAATATTTTTAAGTCTCGAGTCCCATTTAGCTTTTTCTATTGATTTAATAACAATATCTTCTTTAGAAAACTCTAAAGCAATTTTATCAATTTCTAGTTTAAAACTAACACCATCATTAAAGTCAATTTCCAAATATTTTTCATTAATATTTGCTTTATTTATTGAAATATTATTACTTAAAGAAGTTGGATCAAAAAGTCTCTGTTGAGTTCCCTTATCTAAGTATTCTTCACCATTTACTCTTTCACGCAACCAAAATGGGTGAATTTCTTTTTTTTCGGAACCATTATTGTAAAAAACCTTATTTTGATTTAGCTCAATTTTCATAACTGCTACCTGAGGATTATTTAAAATTTAACTTTAATCAACATAAATTAAATAGTAAGAGTTCTGTGTGATTAATTTTGATAGAAAAAAATACCCTATATATGCTAGTTTTTTAAATCAATTAGCAAAGGATTTAACTCAGTTCTATCATTCAAAATTGAATAGAACCTTTAAAGTATCTAACAAACTTAAAGGCAAAGGTTATGATCCAGTAACTACTTCAGACAGAGCCTTTGAAAAATTTATACGCGCAAAGATTAAAAAAAAATTTCCTTCACACCAAGTTATTGGCGAAGAATATGGTTCAACAAGTTCTAAAAGTGATTATACTTGGGTAATTGACCCTATAGATGGAACAAGATCCTACGTTATAGGAAACCCAACTTGGAGTAACTTAATTTCATTAAATTTTAAAGGAACACCAATTCTGGGATTAGCAAACTTTCCAGTTCTTAAAAAATATTATTTAAATTATTCTGATAAACTTGCCTATGTTGTTGCTGAAGGAAAAAAGAAAAAATTATCAGTAAATAAAAAAGCTACATTTAAAAATATAAAGGTTTCTGCAGCATTTCATGGGTGGTTGTCATTAAACAAACAAAAAAAAATTCCAAAAATTTTAAAATTAATGCAATTTCCATGCAGTGATGCTTTAAGTTATTCTCACTTAGCAGAAGGAAGAGTAGACATAGTAATACAGTGCTCAAATAAAATTTGGGATATTCACCCACTTATACCAATTATTAAGGCAGCAGGTGGTATCATTAGTACTTGGGATAATAGAGATGCCGCTAACGCTGGAAATATCTTAGTTTCTTCAAATAAAAAAATTCATAATAATTTTCTAAAATTATTAAAACCAGTCTCTAAATGATACCAGAAAGAGCACAAGTTATTTTAGATTTTTGGTTTAAAGAAACCCCTTTTGAAATGCGTTTCAAAAAAGATGACATCTTTGATAAAAAAATCAGAGAAAATTTTCAAAAAGATTATGAGCTTGCATGTAATAATGAGTATGACGATTGGCAAGATAACCCAATGAGCTGTCTAGCTCTTGTAATTTTGTTTGATCAATTTTCCCGAAATTTATTTAGAGGCAATAAAAGAGCTTTTGATCAGGACCAAAAAACAAGATTAATTGTAAATGATGCAGTTTACTCCGGTTATTTAGAAACAATGAATGTTGATCAAAGATTTTTTATGCTATTACCTTTAATTCATAGTGAGGAAATTAGTGATCACGAAATGGCATATTATTTATTAAATAAATATTTAAGAGAGCATGAAGAATATAATAAAATTAAAAAGTTTTGGCAGGATCATACAAAAGCTATTAGATTATTTCATAGATATCCACATAGAAATGAAATTTTAGGTCGAGAATCTACTGAAGAAGAAAAAGAATTCTTAAAAGGTCCAAACTCTTCCTGGTAAAATGAATTTAGAGTTTATTTTCAAAATTATTGATAAAGATGAATGGCAAAAAGCCAAACAAACCGGAACCTATGGAGGATCAAAAAAAGATATTGAAGACGGTTACATACATTTCTCAGAGGAAGATCAAGTAGAGGAAACCCTAAGAAGACATTATCCAAAAAAAGATAATTTATTTTTATTAAAAGTGAATGCATTTAAACTTGAGCACTTACTATGGGAACAAGCTTCAAATGGAGATATGTATCCTCATTTATATTCGCCTTTAGACATTGCAAATGTTGAGGAAGAGTTTGAGTTGCCATTAAATGGTGATGGAAATCATATACTTCCAGAGATTTTAAAAAAATATCAGTTTAGCCGTCCAAGATAATTAACCATAATTACACCAACAATAATTAATATTATTCCTACAATTCCGTAAATATTTGGAACCTGATTAAGTTTTAATACTGCAAATAGAACAACCCCCGTTACAGTTAGCCCGCTATATGTTGCATAAGCAAAACCAACTGGAAGAGCATGCATTGCCTTTGCAATTGAAAACATTGTAATACACATAAATAGAATGCATAAAACAGAAGGAGTTAATTTTGTAAATCCTTCAGAAATTTTGGCTAAGCTATTGGATGCAATTCCAAAAGAAATACCTAAAGCTAAAAATAAATAACCCAACAAAGGTTTCATATTATTGATTTCCTAATAAATTTACCATTAATACCCCAACTATAATAAATGCTAGGCCTATCATAGAATATAAATTTGGAACTTGATTATATTTAATTACACCAACGATGACTGTCGCTATAATTGTAAGTCCCGCAAAAGAGGCGTAAGTAATTCCCATAGGAATATTTTTCATTACTAATGACAGTGCATACATACACAACACAATTGTAATTGCTGTAATTATGCTTGGAACAAGAAGTGTAAAACCCTCAGCACTTTTTGCAAAACTATTAGAAGTTACACCTAAAAATACCGCAATACCTAAAAATAAGTATGAACTAGCAAGACTCATACAATGACTTTAAATGAATTTTGAGAGAATATATAGAATTATTTAAGAGACCATTTAATAGCATCTTCCATTCTATCATCACCCCAGAACATTTCATTTTTCACTATAAAAGATGGACTACCAAAAATTTTATTTTCACGAGCTGAATTTGTGTTTTCGTTGTATTTTAACTCTATATTTTCTGATTTTGCTTCTGATATTATTTCATCTTTATTTAAATTTAATTCAGTACAAACCTCAGAAATGCTAGGTTCAATTGCAGGTTCTTTTCCTTCCTGAAACCATTTTTTATAAGTCAGCATTACAAATTTTTCTCCCCAGCCTTTTTCAAAACCTAAGATTGCTATTTGATTTGCTAAATCGAATTCAGATAGAGGGTAGGGAACTGGTGTCTTAGCAAAAAAACCATATCCTTCTGCTCGTCTTTCAATATCTCTCCACATGTAATTGACTTTATTAATTTTGTCTTTTGGAAATGGGATATTATTCATTTCCTTCATAATTGCTCTAACTGAAAAGGGTTTCCAATTAAATTTTACTTGATGTTGTTTTTCAACATCAAGTATTCTAGTTACAGAAAGATAGGTGTAAGTACTCCCTATCGAAAAATAAAAATCAATACCACTCACTTACTTTGGCATAGGTGTAGCACCAGTTTCTAAACTAACAATTTTTCCATTATCATATTTATAAACTGCCATTACAGCCTCTACATTTCCATCATCAAAAGTGACAAATGAATGATGAACACCAACCTCGTCATTTTCATAAACAACTCTTACTTTATCTTGATTTATATCGCCGCTCATTGCCCATTTGATAACGTCACTTTTGCCTAAAACATTTCCTGACTTATGCATTGTGAATTTAAAATCATCATGCAAAAGATCATTCATCACTGCTTCATCTTTATTTTTTATTGCAGCACTATATTTTTCTAATATAGACATATTATTCCTTTCTATTTATTCACCTGGTTTTTTATAACTTTTTGAAACATCAGCTGCCTTTTTAAATGCACTGTTGTAATCAAATACTTCATGAACCATTAGATCTGACATCATTCCACTATTTAAAACAGTTACTTTCATAGCAAGAACGCTTTCATAATCTCCTTCAACACAGAAAAGAACATCAAAACGTCCTCTTAACCATTCATAACTAATGGCTTTTACTCCCAAGCTATCACACATTGATTTCATTACCGCACCTCTATCTGCGTTAGGGTCAGCATGCATTTTTTTTAATAACTCAGGACTTGCCTTTCCAATCACATAAAATTTAGACATTATTCACCCCACATTCCATGAAATTCATATACTATTGCTGGTTTATCTCCAACAACCCATCCATCATGACCTGGTTGTATTGAATATGCATCACCAGCTTTATAAGTTAGTTCAGTTCCATCATTATGTTTTGCACAAACAGCACCCGAGATAATTATACCAAGATGTGTAGCTTGACAGCTTTCGCCACCAACTGTTGGCTTTATATCTTTTGACCATTGCCAACCTGGTTGCAAAGTAAGTTTCATCAATCTTTGATTTCCAACTTTTACCGCTTCGATTTTAGCATTATTAAAATTATCATTTACCTCATCTGCTTTATCAAAACTTTTTACTTCTATCCCAGCCATTTTTCCTCCTTGTTACCAATTATTTAGCTATATAGTCTAGCAGAGATTAGTCAGTATGTGTAGACTCAGTCTTCTATTATACTTTAGCTAATTCGTAAATTTCATAACCATTCATCACTTCATCAAATACAGGTTTTGAAACTGGATTTGATCCATCCAAAAATGAATGAAGTGCTGCCATGTCATGAACTGCAATTTTAAACATTATTGTTGATTTATCAGGTGAGACACTAGCTATTGTTTTTGAAACATCTGCAACTTTTTTTCTTTCAGCCATACCCTCATCTGATTGCATAAAGCCCATAAACTTTTCAAAGGCTCCTTCTTTTAGTTTTCCTACTACCAATATATCTTTCATTTTAACCTCCTATTTTATTATCCTGAAAAATTTTCCATAAAGTCTCCATCCATGGGAGTGATTTTTGCAGAATCTAAATCAACTCCAGCTGCAGCTCTTGCTGCGTGAAGTTCTTTATCATTTTTAAATGCCTCAAACCCCTCCATAGTTGCATATTTTACAATTACTGTAAATTTTGAAGCATCTTCTTTTGATACACCAGCAAAAATAATGGTTGCACCAAATCCTTTAATTTTTTCAGCATTAGCTTTAACCATATCCCTCCATGCTGAAAACGATTTTATATTTTCCTCTATTTTTATAATCATATTTTATCCTCCATAAATTGTTTTCGAAGTCTCTTCTACTTTTTCTTTACCATTTGGTATTAATTTGAAAATAAACGCATAGCAATTATCCATTAAAGTTTTTTGATAAGGTTTACCAAACATTTCATCAACAGTAGAATTTATACTTGAATTTATTTTATCCTCTAAAACACCCTCATTTGTAAGAAATTCTCTAGTAACCTTTGCTGCAGCCAAACTATTTTCTTTGTAAGCCAAATCTCCATTTGGAAGCTCACCTTGTTTAATAAATTGAGTAGATGTAAAAATTCCTGCACATTTTAAGGAATCGGATATTTCTTTATCACTCATATCTGCATGTGAAGTTGCTGTTAGCAAAATCAATAAAAACGTAAAAATTATTTTTTTCATTTTTTCTCTTTCTATTTTACCGGTGTCATAATTTTTTGACCTTCAACTCCTATTGCAACAACAATTGCTTTAACCGGTACATTTCCAATATTTTTTGATTCATGAACTACACCTACATCTTCTACAAATGCATCTCCAGCTTTATAGTTATAGCTTTTACCACCTTGGGTAAGTTCAATCTCTCCTTGTTGGATCATTATTAACACTGGAAAGGAGTGAGTATGAGCAACAACTGGACTTCCAACAGGTACAGTAAATTCAAAAGCTGTTATCATCGCTTTACCTGAGGGGTAAACTATTTCCTTACCCATACCAGTCTCACTGGTAGATATAATTCTCTTCACATGTCCATCTGCTAAAGAATAATTTGAAATCGTTAAAAACATCATAACAAACAAAATTTTTCTCATTATTACTCCTATAAATTATTTTAATTTATCCATCAGTGTTTCATAATTGTTTAGAAGTCTCTTGTGTTTATAGCGCGCGACAGTTATGCAATTTCTGAGGGTAAAAAATCTTGATTATGCTGTTTTATTTAACTTAAATATTTGATAATAAATAATTATGATCGAAAAATTTAATGGAATTGTTTATCTTATAATCTTTATTGTTCATTTCCTTGTTTATGCTGTTTATGCTTTTAGAGCTATAGTTGGAACAAAAAGTTTTATGGATCAATATAACATCGATCACTCGGCAGCTGTGATTACAAGATTTTTTGGAGCTCCTTTTGTTGGGTCTTTCTTAATGGCTCTTTATATCATGTTTGTAAGAGATGGTGGAGTAAATGGAACTTGGGCATTCTTTAATTTAGTATTTGTTCAAAATTTAATGTACTTAATATTTGGTATTTATACCATTTATATAAATAAACTTGGACACACTGAAAAAACTAACAGTGAAGGTGTGATAGCTGCTGGAGTACTTACAATTTTAAGTGCTATTCTTACTTACGGATTAGCTGATAAAATTTATATTTAAAACCAATTAGGTATCGGCAAACCTTTTTCTTCTAAAAATTTTTTATTAAACATTTTAGTTGCGTATTTGTCACTTCTATCACAAAGAATAGTTACAATAGTTTTTCCTGGCCCTAATTCTTTTCCCATTCTAATAGCTCCCGCAATATTGATACCACAACTAGTTCCTAGGCTAAGACCCTCATTTTGAATTAAGTCATAAAGTATAGGCAATGCCTCATGATCATCTATTGAATAGGCGTCATCTATTTTGGCCTCACCAAAGTTAGCTGTTACTCTACTTGAGCCAATTCCTTCAGTAATTGAACCACCCTCCGATTTAAGTTCACCATTTTTAATATAATTATAAAGAGCAGAACCTTTTGGATCTGATAAATAGATTTTTATATCTTTGTTCTTTTCTTTAAGAGCATTGCTAACACCTGAAATTGTGCCTCCAGTACCTGAAGAACAAACAAAACCATCAACTTTACCATCAGTTTGTTCCCAGATTTCTTGACCTGTTCCCTCATAATGTCCTCTAGCATTTGCAGTATTATCAAACTGGTTAGCCCAAATAACCCCGTTATTATTTGTAGGTCTTAGTTCATCTGCAAGTCTCGCTGCTACTTTTACAAAGTTGTTATCATCTTTATAAGGCTTAGGTGGAACTAATCTTAATTCAGCTCCAAGGTTTCTAAGTAAATCTTTTTTTTCTTGTGTTTGATTGTCATTCATTACAATTATTGTTTTGTAACCAAGAGAATTTCCTAAAAGACCCAAACCTATTCCTGTATTACCAGCTGTTCCCTCAACAACAGTCCCGCCTTTAGAAATTAATTTTTTTTCTTGAGCGTCTTTTATTAATGCAAGTGCAGCTCTATCTTTTACAGATCCTCCGGGATTTAAAAATTCTGCTTTTCCATAAATGTTACACCCAGTAATTTCAGAGGCTGCTCTGAGTTTAATTAATGGAGTATTTCCTATTCCAGAAATAAAATCGTTTTGGGTATTATTCATTATCTGATTTTTTATCACTATCAGACGTAATTCCATAAGGTTTAAATTCACTATCTGCTATTCCAACACTTCTTGCAGGAATTCCAACCATTACAGCATTTTCTGAAACATCTTTTGTAATAACTGCATTTGCTCCAATTCTAGCACCTTTGCCAACGACCACAGGACCTAATACTTGTGCACCTGAGCCAATAACCACATCTTCTTTTATAGTAGGATGTCTTTTCATATTTCGTTGGTCATTTGAATTAATACTTGGAGCAATTCCACCTAACGTAACCATGTGATAAATAGTTACATTATCTCCAATGTCTGAAGTTTCACCAATCACAACACCCATTCCATGATCTATAAATAAATTTTTTCCAATTTTTGCATTAGGATGAATTTCTATTCCAGTTAAGAATCTAGAAAATTGAGAAATGATTCTTGCTATCAAATGAAATTTTGCAGTACTAAAAAAATTTGCAATTCGATGAAAAAAAACTGCTTTAACACCAGGGTAAGTTAATATTAAACTTAACTTAGACCTTGCAGCAGGATCTCTATCAATTATGGATTGTAAAAAATCACTCATATTTCTTTAGTTTAGTTGCTGTTGATTAAAAAATAATATGCCTTATATAGTACTTAATTGCTTAATTTAAAGAGGTTTAAATGTATAAAAACACCAATTGTTTTCATCTAGCCATCCCGTGTGGAGACTTAGAGATCGCAAAAAAGTTTTACAGTGAAACTTTGGGATGTAGATTAGACAACTCAGCACAAGAGTGGGCAGATGTAGATTTTTGGGGCAATGAATTAACCTTACATAAAAGTGAACATAAATTAGATAATGAGAGACACGATGTAGACATGGGTAATGTTTCAGTTCCTCATTTTGGTGTTCATTTATCAAGAAAAGACTTTGATGCTCTAAAACAAAGATTAAAGGATAGTGGAACCAAGTATTACGACGAACCTTATTTGAGATTTAAAGGAACAAAATATGAGCAAGAAACTTTCTTTGTTAAAGACCCAAACGAAAATATACTAGAAATTAAAACTTTAACAGCAAATCCAGAGTAGTCCAAAACCTTAATGGAATACCTAGTATTAGGCTTCTTCACAGGGATTAGCTTAATTTTAGCTATAGGTGCCCAGAATATTTTTGTTATAGAACAAGGTTTAAAAAACCAACATGTATTTATTGTTTGTTTAATATGCTCTTTATCAGATCTGATATTAATTTTTTTAGGTATTTTCCTTTTCCATTATTTTAATCAGTATTTTAATTCTTTAATTGAACTAATTCTAAATTTATTTTTAGTTTTATTTTTACTTCACTTTATTTATAAAAAAATAAAATCTCATTATTTAGATTTTTACTTTAGTACTAAGCCAAATAATATTTCAAAGTTAAACATCATATTAAAAACTTTAGGATTTACCTATTTAAATCCACACGTTTATTCTGATACAGTTTTTTTTCTTGGAAATTTTTCAAAAAATTATTTACTAAATCAAAAAATTTTATTTGGAGTAGGTGCGTCTATAGCATCATTTTTATTTTTTTTTTTATTAGGGTATTTATCTAATTATTTATCAAAGTATGCTAAAAGTAAAAAAATTTGGAAAGTAATTAATATATTTATTATAGGTTTTATGACTGTCTTAATTTTTTTTATTATTAAGGAAATGTTGTGAGTAATATTTATGTAGAGGACGTAGGTAAAGGGTTTCCATTTGTTTTTGTTCATGGTTATTTAGGCTCATCTGAAATGTGGAACTTTCAAAAAAAATTTTTTTCAAAACATTATCGTGTAATAATTCCAGCTCTTCCAGGGTTTGGTGAAAGTCATAATGTTAAATCTTTAGACTCTATAAATAAAATGGCCAGACAAATAATAAATTTATTAGATCAAAAAAATATTGATAAATTTAATCTAATTGGACATTCAATGGGAGGAATGATTGTTCAAGAAATTACAAAACTAATTGGTGGTAGAGTTAATAAATTAATTTGTTTTGCTACCGGATCAATTGGAGAAATTCCCGGTAGATTTGAAACAATTGATGAAACAAGAGAAAAATTAAAAAAGGATGGAATTGAGGTTTCATTTTCTAGAGTCCCAAAAAAATGGTTTGTTAAAGGAGTTAAAGATAAAAATTATTATTTATGTAAAAATGCAGTCAAAAATGTTTCTTTAGAGACTGCTGATAATGCTTTACTGGCAATGAAAAATTGGAGAGGAATAGATAATTTAAAAAATATAAAGAATAAAACTTTGATTATATGGGGTGATAAAGATACCTCTTATAACTTTGATCAAGTTGATACATTAAATAAAAACATAAAAAATAGTCGTTTAGAAATTTTTAAAGATTGTGCTCATAATGTTCATTTAGAACAGCCTGATCAATTTAATAATTTAGTAAAAGAATTTATTTCAAAATAATATTTTTACTAAGTCTATAAACTTTTTTATAAGCACCAATAAATTTTCTTGAAGAGTGAAATTTTCCAGGAAAAATTATACATTTTATTTTAGCTCGCTTAGCTGAATTTAGGCTTTCTTGCGTGTCTTCAATGGCCAAACAATCGTTAGCTTTAATCTTAAGTTTTTTTAGTGCTAGCAAATATATTGCAGGATTTGGTTTAAATTTTTTTACTAATTTTGAATTACCTATAAAACTAAAATCTTTTTTATGTATTGAATTCCTTAATGAATATAAGATTGCATTTATATTGTTTGTAGATGTTGATGAGACAAAAGCTAATTTTATTTTTTCTTTCTTACAGAATAAAATTAAATTTTTAACACCTGGTCTTAATTTAAGCTGGTTTTTTTTAAGATAATTATTGAATATTTTAGTTTTTAAATTTCTTAAATATGTAGAGTTTACAATTTCTTTATTCTTCTTTGCGTATCTAGATATTCTATCTTTTCCCCCAGATTTATTTAGTAAACTTACATACTCTCGCTTAGTCCAATTCCAATCAAGCCCATATTGTTTAAATGCTTTGTTAAATGACTTTCTTTGAATCTCTGAAGTTTCGACAATTGATCCAATAGAACCAAAAAGTAAAGCTTTGTAATACTTCAACCTTTTACAGCTCCAGCAGTTAAACCACTAATAACCTGTCTTTGAAAAAACATCACCAACATAAATAGAGGGGCTGTTGCTGAAACTACTGCAGAAACTGCCCACATTAAATTACCTTCATGCTGATTTGTTCCTAAATAACTTTGAATTTTTGGAACCATTGTATGATTTTCTTGGTTTAAAAGTAATGCGGTTACCGTAAAATCATTGTAAGCAAGCATTAAACTAAATAATCCTGCAGTAATTACTCCTGGCCACATCACTGGCATGATAATATGTCTAAAAGCTTGAAAGTATGAACATCCATCTATTAAAGCACTTTCATCAAGCTCTTTAGGGACTGTTTTAAAAAATGAATATAGTAACCATAAAGTAAATGGTTGATTAATTGCAACTAGCACAATAATAGTTGTAGGGAGAATTCCCCATATTTGTAATTGAAAAAATGGAAATAAATATCCAGATACTAAAGTGATGTGAGGCATTGCTCTAAATATTAATGCAGCAATTAATATCCAAAATGCATATCTTTCAGTTGATCTTGAAAGAGCGTAAGCACCTAGTGTACCTAAAAACAAAGAAATACTTACGACAAATACAGTCACAATTATTGTATTCTTTGAAGCTTTCCAAAATTCTCCTTCAGTCCAAGCTTGGGTATATGCATCTGTTGTAAATTTTCCACCAGTTTCAATTAAAGTGTTAAAAGCAGAAATTGCATACCACCAATCTGATCTTGAAAAAAAATCAGCTCTAACTTTAAATGATCCCCAAAAAGTCCAAATGAAAGGAAAGCAAGCAATTAAAAGCCAAACGATAATAAAGATTGTATTAAAAGTTTTTAAACTTGTTGATTTTTTATCTAAACCATAATCCATAATTATCTCGCTGTCTTAAATTCTTTCCATGTTCTTATTAAAACTGGCGCTAATAAAATTGCTATACCAACAATCGTCATCATAGAGGTCGCTGCAGCAGATCCAAATAATATTACTTCCTCATTAACTAAATTATCATAGATTAACCATGATAATGATTGCGCACTTCCCTCAGCACTGAAACCAATTATTGGCTCAAAAACTCTAAAGTTATCCATTAACGAAATCAAAGCCACAAATGTAACTACAGGATAAATATGTGGTAACACTATATGTTTAATTCTTTGAAACCTTGAAGCACCATCAATAATTGCTGCTTCCACTGGTTCTTGAGGAACTGTTTGAAGAGCTGCATAAAATACTACAAATGCAAAAGGTGAATGATGCCAAATTCCATATATAATAATAGTGATCCAGGTTAATGTTTTAGAGGATTTAAGTGATAAATACGGATCATTCATTAAATTTTGAATATTAGCTCCAATAATCCCTTGAGAATCTATCATCCAAAATAATACAAGTGACCCTACTAAAGGTGTGACAATCATAGGCAATATCGTACCAAAAATTAATGGACCCCTAATTTTTCTTGCAACAGCATTTAAACTTAAAGCAATAATAAATCCTAATAAAAGAACATTCGGTGTAACAAATAGACAATAGGTTAGGGTAAATATTAATGCTTTGTAAAATGGAAGATTGGTTACTTGATCAACGAAAGCACCAAAGTTCTCAGTTTCATTCCAAAATTTTTTAATTTCATCAATAGCAAGATGATTTCTATCTACATAGGTTCCAAACCCATTAAATTTACCAAGCGGCTTTGCTTCTCTTAATTTTGTAGTTTCTTCGTTATCTACAACTATTGAAACAGTACAACCAAAAGGGTCACACTTTTTAACTTCTTTAACTACTTGATCGTGTTGCGCATAAAAAGATTGAATACCTGTCGAAATAATCGGCAGCCCAATAAACAGGATCATTGCTAGACCTGTTGGTAAAAAAAACCAAAAAAATGTTTTATTAGGCATTTAAATTTTGATTAAGTGGGGAATAAATCCCCACTTAGAAGTTTTTAGATTTTATAGAAAGCCTTGTTCTTTAGCTTTACTAATGTAAGCAGCCTCAACATCTTTTAATGCTTGTTCAGCTGACTCTTTACCTTGTAAAAACTCAACAATCTCACTTCCTAATGCACCATGCATTAAACCCATTTGCGGTAACATTGGATATGGTTTTGCTCCCATTTTTACAGCTTCAATTACACCAATAGATTTTGGTCCTGGTACAAATCCTTCAACTAACCAAACAGCTTGGTCAGCAGCGTCAGCTACCATTTTCTTATTTGATGCTGCATGCGCTAAAGCTCTAAATGTTGCTTCTGCGTCTGCATCTGATCTGTTTTTAGCAAGCGTAAAACCATCCCACCATAATGTAGCTGCTGGAATATTTCCACCACCCACCGTGGCTGGTCCAGTTAGTTTTGTTGCTTTAGTAATATTTGGATCTCCTTCATCATCTAAAAGAGTACCTGATCTTGAAGCCCACAATGTCATTAATGCAACATTACCTGACTCCCATTCAACTTTAATAGCTTCACTATCGTGAGTTAAGTAATCAGGATTACTTAGTTCAGATAATTTTTTAAGCATGTTTAAAGTAGCAACACCCTTTGCATTATTAATGTTAGGTTGTGCGCCACCAGCTTTAAAGAATTCACCACCATGACCAATAAACATGTTTACAAACTCTTCTGCTAAATTCCAACCTGCTTTATAAGCTGCAGCATAAGGATATTGCATTTTACCTGAGGCTCTGATTTTTTCAGATGCAGCAACTACTTCCTCGTATGTTTTTGGAACAGCTATACCAAGATCTTTTAAAACATCTTCTCTGTAGTATAAGTGTTGTGTATTAGCCATAAATGCTACAGCCATTACTTTTCCATCAATAGTAATTAATTGTGAGTCCTGAATTCCTTTACCATATTTTTTAACAAGATCGTCTAATGGTCTAATTAAATCTTGGTTCATTAAAGGAACAATTGAACTATTAGCAGCGATCCTAGCTGAAAACTCAGAGGGATTCGCAGTTAATGCTGGCACTGCAATTTTATTGTGCTCTGATGAGTGAGTCACTTTAAAATCAGCACTTCCTTTACATTGTTTAGAAGTTTCAACGAAAGTTCTTAATGCAGGAAAATCATTAGCCAAAATATTTATTGAACCACTTTTAATGTTACAATCTGCAAAAGCAGAAGTTCCAAATAGTAGAAACAATAAAGTAACTAGTATTTTTCTCATATTTTTCTCTCTATATTTGTTAGTTAAATTATAATTTAAGTACAAAAACTATATCTATTCCTCAAAAAGAATAAAAGAGATAATTAAATCACTTTTGACGCAAGCTCTGAGCCCCTCACAAGTGATTCAAGTTTTTTGTAAACTATATTTTCGTCTACATTTCCAAAACCAGCAAAGGTACTAAATCCACAATCAGTGCCAGCTAGTAATTGTTCTGCATCAATGACTTTAGAAAAGGTTAAAATTCTATTTTTTACAACTTCGGGATGTTCTATAAAATTTGTAGTAGAATCTATTACACCTGGAGCAATTATTTTATCACTTGGAATTTTTAAATTTTCAAAAATTTGCCACTCATGAGAGTGTCTTGGATTAGATGACTCAATTAGATAGGTTTGTACATTTGCCTTTAATGCTATCGGCATTATTTTTTCTAGGGCAATATCATGTAAATGTGGTCCTTCATAGTTACCCCAACAAATGTGAAGTCTTATTTTTGAACTATCAATATTATTAATTGCACTATTAAGACATTCAATTTGTTTTTCAGCTCTTAACAAAAATTCGTTTTCGGAAAAATCTTTAAATGTCATGTGTCTAGCTAATGCTAAATCAGGGCAGTCCAATTGTAATTTTATTCCATTTGAAGTAATTTCTTCATATTCTTCTTTCATTACATTTGATAAATTTTCTAAATACTCATCATCATTTTTATAAAATTTATTTGGTAAGAATGCAGATATAACACCTGGCGAAGCAGCATTCATAAATCCATTTTTATGATTATTTTTATTTAATGCTTCTCTAAAATTTTTAATATCTTTTGAAAGAGAAGTTTTATCTTTTATTTTTAATTCATTTGTACAACAGGGTCTTGTATAGGTTGGTGTTCCACCTGTTCTTGCTATTCTTTCTTTAAAAGATGGAAAATCATCTAAATCTTTTGGCGCTTTTCTATCACTTTCACCAGAAAAACCATCAATTCTATCCTTAACATAGGTAGCATAACTTATTTTAGACATTTCACCATCGCTGATAAAATCTATACCTACATCGATTTGTTTTTTAACAACCTCATTTACATCTCTGTTAACTATTTGATCAAATACATCTAAATTAATTTTTTGCTTTTGATCTTTCTTAAATAAAAGATCTGATAACTCATTTGATCTTGGTAGACTTCCAACATGTGTTGTTTTAATTTTGACCATAAATTATTTCATCAAGATTTGTTTCCAGATTGCCACTTCATCAAATAAAACCCATTCCCTTATAACATTTCCGTCACTTATTTCTGCATGATTAATACCCATTACAAAAATATTTTTATTTGTTGCTTCACCAAACTCGGAAGTATCATTTGAATGAACACCTTCTAAAAACCATCTAATTGATGCCTTATAATTTTTATTGGGTTCCTCTAAGTATCCAATATGTTCAATAGAAAATTTTATATTACTTAAAGCTTCTTTTATTAAACTCCAAAATTTCAGAATATCTTCTCTACCATGTCCAATTCTATTACCTGGCCAATAAATACTCCCGGCTCTGGCATAATCAGAAAAATCATAATCATCGTTGAAAATTTTATTTAGTATATTTGAATATTTAATTCCGACAGAGTTTTTTGGTACAGGGCTCGGTTTATACTCTGAACTCATATCAGATTTAGAATTAAATAATTTTTGTGCTTTTTCTAATCCACCTTCATTTTCAATAATTTTTTGAGCAAATTCTTTAGGAGTGAAACCAATTTGTCTAACCATAGCACCTTGATCTCTTACAATCCACTCATCGTAAACCTGATTATCTTTACATGCACAATCTGCAATAACTCTATAATAAATTTTTTTTCCTGTTGGTTTGCCGTAATAACCTTCTCCAAGATGAGTACCTTTACTTAAAATTCTATGAGAGGAATGATAACTGTCATGATTGTTTCTATTCCAAATAACATCCTCTCCCAATAATTGTCTGTCCGGGAATTCTTTAAGCGTTTTAAATGTTGAATCAATAACTGGTTTATTTCCATAAGTAACTCCAAAAGGAGATCTTACAGGAATATCATTGGTATAAAAATCTGCTATAGAGTTTACGTCTTTACCTTCCCAAATTTGTTTTGTAATCTTCAGAATAAAATCAGGAAAACTTTTATATTTTTTATCAAACCCTTTCATTAGATTTGATTTACACAATTCAATAAATTTTCTTCATCATCATTAATTTCAATATTTACTTGTGAATTAATTGGAATAGAAATTGTATCTCTAGGATTAAGTTTCATTAAAAAATCATCAATTTTTATTTGCCAACTTCCTTTCTGTGAGAACATTATTGTAGGCTTTAAAAATTTCAAATTTTCTAATTTACCCTTTTTTGCTTTTAAAATAGAAAAGTTAAAACCTGTATTTTGATTTATAACAGGATTAAACTTTTTATCTTGAAAAGTACCACCTAATACTTGAATTAAATTAAAATCCTCATTTATTTTATTTTCATAATTTGTTCTATCAGAAAATTTACAAATGTATTTTTCAAGTTCATTTAATTTATAATTATCAAATTTTTTAATTTCTTCAGAAGAAATTGGTTTAAGTAGGGATTTATCTTTAGGAATTTCATTTAAAGATAAATCAATTAGCGAATTATCATTTAGAAGGGCCATTCCTGTCTGTTTAGCTTTTTCTAAGATACTAGGTACCCACGTGATTATTCCTGGATCATCTCCACCTAATACAACAAAAATTAATCCTTCTTTATTTCCTGCATTCTCAAATCCTCTAAACATATTAGTTGGCATAGAAATTATATCTCCTGCACTTAGAATTGTTTCATCTTTACCTTCAGCGCCCCAATAAAACCTCCATTTACCAGAATAGATAATAAAAACTTCAGCAGTTGTATGACTGTGGAGACCTGAGCCATTTTTTGGCAATGCTGAGACTGCACCTAAATTAAAGCTATGAGGCATTGCTATTTTAACGAATTGTTTACTATCTTCCGCAACTCCAGGACCTACAATAGAATAATTTTTTCTTTCTCTGTGTCCCTCAAGTTTTCCCTCAACAAATGGCAAAGTGCTTGGTACAAGATCTTCAAATTTAGCTAATCGATTATTCATATTTTTTTAAACTATATTTTGTGATACTAAATTTATCTAACAAAAAATTTATGCAAATAGAACAATTTGATACAGGTCTTAAGGGTCAGAAGAATGTAGAAAAAATAGATATAACACCTGAAGAAAACTATAATTATAAACAGGTTGTTAGAAAATATTTAGGAACGATTGTAAGAGAGGGTATCTCTAGGCTTGATCAAAACCTTCAAAATATGTTCTCAAAAGATGTTAGTATTAATTGTTTCTATCCATTAAATGAATTTAATGGAATTGATGATTTTAAAGAAAAATTCTGGAAACCATTGTTTAACTCATTTCCTGATCTTGAAAGGAGAGAACAGTTAGTAATTAGTGGCGCTTTTAGGGATAAAATTCAAGTCGGAACAATTTCTACTTTATCAGGAGTGTTTAAAAAAACATGGTTGAGCATCAAACCAAACAACAAAATGATAAATCTAAAATGTTGTGAAATTCACGAACTAAAAAATAACAAGATTATTGAGAGTTATATTTTAATTGATTTAATAGATCTATTAATTCAAACAGGAAAAAATCCATTAAATAATTCAAGAGGCTCTGAAGGAAATTGGCTAAACCCAATTAATACTGATGGTATAAATTTTTTTGAAAAGGACATACAAATTTCGAAAAATAATTTGAAACAATCACTTACTATGCAGAGAAGCTTAAATATAAAACCTGAACTGGAAGTTTCTTCTGATAAAGATCTTAAAGAAAGATTAATCAATCATCCACAAAGTGATTATTGGCATGATAAAATGGTTTGGTATGGACCAAGCGGCATTGGTACTGCAAGAACTTTAGAGGGATTTGTAGATAATCATCAATTACCGTTTAGAAAAACTTTTAAAGAAAGAAATTATTGGGAACTTGGTCATTATTGTGAATTAGGAGATGGAAAATTTTCTTTAACTGCTGGCTGGAATAGTATTCATGCTACTTATGGAACTGATGACTGGCTAGGTTATAAATCTGACAATCAAAAAGTAACTATGAGAGTTATGGATTTTTATCATCATGATGAAGGAAAAATTCGTGAAAACTGGGTACCAATTGATATAATTCATATATTAAAACAAATCGGAATAGATATTTTAGAAAATATAAAAAATTAAAATGGCAAATATAAAATTTACAGGTGTGCATAAATCTTTTGGATCAAATAAAATTATTACTGATTTTAATCTTTTAGGTAAAGAGGATGAGTTTCTTGTTCTTGTTGGACCATCCGGATGTGGAAAATCAACATTATTGAGAATGATTGCCGGATTAGAAAAAATTGATGAAGGTGAAATTTTTATTAACGATCAAAAAATTAATGAACTTCATCCTTCAAAGCGACAAACTGCAATGGTTTTTCAGTCTTATGCACTTTACCCTCACATGAATGTTTATGAAAATATGTCTTTTGGTTTAAAAATAGAAAAAAGACCAAAAGAAGAAATCAATACAAAAGTTATGCAAGCGGCAAAAATTCTAAAAATTGAAGAACTTCTTGAGAGGAAACCAAAACAATTATCTGGAGGTCAAAGACAAAGGGTTGCAATAGGAAGAGCTATTACAAGAAATCCAAAAATATTTTTATTTGATGAACCATTATCAAATTTAGATGCTGCTTTAAGGGCTGAAATGAGAGTAGAAATATCAAAATTACATAATCAAATAAAAACCAACATGATATATGTTACTCATGATCAGGTTGAAGCTATGACTTTAGCTGATAGAATAGTTATTTTAAACCAAGGTAACATCGAACAGGTTGGTACCCCTGAAGAAATTTATAACGACCCAGCAAATATTTTTGTAGCTCAATTTATTGGTACACCCAAAATGAATATTTTAGAAATTGATGAAAAAAACGTAATTTCTGATAACAAAATTAGGTTATTAGGTAATGATATTATGTTTGATAACCTAAAACTCAATAAATCAAAACACTTTGTGGGCATAAGACCTGAACACTTAAAAGCAAATCAAGAAAATCAATTTACTTTTAATCCTGAAATAGAATTAATTGAAAACTTAGGTAACGAAAAAATTGCTTACATGAAAAAAGAACAACATCAATTAAGTGCCAAAATCCCAAGCAACATAGAAATTGGAAATAAAATTGGATTTGATCTAAATGACATTTTTATTTTTGATGAAAATGGAAAAAGACTAAAATCTTAGCACAACTTACAATTGACAAATTTCAATTTTTTCCCAATTTTTTGATATTTGCTATGAGGCTAGCACATATCTGATATGTGACAGTGAGTAGTTTGCGAAACATTCTCAAATTAATATAGTTTTAACTATAAATAGGAGGGGAAATGAAAAATATAATAAGACTGTTTTGCGTAATATCTTTTTTTATTTCAAGTATTGTTTACGCAGACATAAAGTTTTGGACTACAGAAGTTCAGCCTGCCCGAATGGCTAAGCAAGAGGAAATGGCAAAAGCTTTTGAAGCTAAAACAGGAATTAAAGTAGAGGTGATCCCAGTAGAAGAAAAAGATTTGGGAACTAGAGCTACAGCAGCTGCTGCTGCAGGTGATTTACCAGATGTGATCTATCATACTCTACAATATGTATTACCATGGGCTGAAGCAGGAATTTTAGATGTAGATGCCAACAATGCTGTAGTTAAAGACCTAGGTAAAGACACATTTGCACCTGGTGCACTTAACATGGCTAAAAAAGGTTCAAAGATTGCAGCTGTTCCGGTTGATGGATGGACACAAATGGTTGTTTATAGAAAAGACCTTTTTGATAATGCAGATTTAGCTCCACCAACAAGTTATGCAAACATTGTTGCTGCGGTTGAGAAATTATCAAAACAAAACGGCATGTTTGGTTTTGTTGCTGCTACAAAAACTGATGAAAATTTCATGAGTCAGGTTTTAGAGCATGTACTTTTAGCAAATGGTGTTAATATTGTTAAAAAAGGTGGTATCAAGAAACAAGGTAAGAAACTTAAAGAAGCATTAGAGTTTTATAAAGTAATTGCTAAAGCAAGTCCTCCAGGGGAATTGTACTGGAAACAATCTAGAGCACTTTACTTTGCAGGTAAAACTCCAATGATAATTTGGTCTCCATTTATTATGGATGAACTTGCTGGATTAAGAGATTCAGCTCCACCAACAATTAACAGTGATCCAACATCACCTGAACTAGCATCTAAAACTGGTTTCATTACAAATTTTAGTGGACCTAGTAACAAAAAAGGTGCTGCATGGGCAGATATTAGATACTTTGGTATAACAGCTGATGCTGATACCGATGAAGCTAAACAATTTGTCATGTACTCTATGGATGAAGGTTATGCAAGCACACTATCCATTGCTCCAGAAGGTAAATTTCCTGTAAGAAGAGGAAATTCGAGTGACCCTGAGGCTTTCACAAAAGCATGGAGTAAACTACCTGTTGGAGTTGATAGAAAAGCTCCTTTGTCAGATCTATACGACCCAGATGTAATTAATAATATTGTAGCTGGTTTGGATACTGCAAATAGATGGGGTGTTAAAGAAGGTGAACTATCAAGAGCATCAAAAGTTATAAATTCTCAATTTATTAATAGAATTACTAGACTTTATATTGATGATCAAATTGATGTCGATGAAGCTGTTGATATGATTAACAAATCATTAGCTAAATTCAAATAATTTTAATTTTATAAAAAAGCGGATAATATAAATTATCCGCTTTTTTTATGAATGATACTCTAGCAAATACAGAAAAAAAAACTGCATACATCCTAACTTTACCTGCAGTCCTATTAGTTTTTTCAATAATTTTATTTCCAATTTTTGCAAATGTTTGGATTAGCTTTAAAGAGGTTGAGTTAAAAGATATTAGAATTCCAGAACCTAGAGCAAAAAAAATTGTAAAATCTATTTCTGATGAGCCTTCTAAAATAAAAATACTATATAAATTAAGAAACAGTTCATTAATTCAAGAGATAAGAGATGTTTCGTTTCAAGATAATTTCCCAAAAACTTTTGAAATAGAAAATTTAGATCCAAGATGCTCTTATAAAAGGCAAAATCTAAAATGTGAATTTGGAAATTGGCCAGCTAAATATAGGGAAAATTTCCAAGTAATATTTGCAACAAATGATGGATCAAAAATAGACAAAAAAAATCTTAAGTCAATTAAGCCAAAATTAGAGGGAAAATCTGATAATATATTACTTAATACTAACTTTACTCTCAAAAACTTTAAAAAGGTTTTATTCGAAAATGAATTTGTAGACTTATTACTTACAACTTTTTATTACACATTTTTTGGAACAGTTGGGTCTATTGTATTTGGTATTTTAACTGCTCAGATGGTTAACCAAAAATTTTATGGAAGAACTTTTATGAGAAGTGTTTTACTTTTCCCTTATGTAGCTCCAGTTGTCGCTTTAGCTTACACTTGGGAACTATTATTGGACCCAAACAGTGGGACACTTAATAGTTTGTTATTGAATTATCAAATTATTGAAACTCCAATAAATTTACTTGGACAAAAATATATTGAAATTGGTATTTTTGGTTTTGATTTTAAATTAAGATTAGCACTTACAACAGTTATAATGTTTGAAATTTGGAGGTATTTCCCTTTAGCCTTTTTATTTATTCTTGCAAGACTTCAAGCCATACCAAAAGAATTATATGAAGCTGCTGATGTTGATGGTGCTAGTCCTTTTCAAAAGTTTTTTAAAATTACACTTCCTCAAATTACCGCAGTAATTTCAATTCTTTTTATGATTAGATTTATATGGAATTTTAATAAATTTGAGGATGTTTTTTTATTAACCGGAGGGGCATCTGGAACAAGAACTTTGCCAATAAATGTTTATCAGCAAGGTTTCGCAATATCAGATATTGGAATGGGCTCAGCTGTTTCAATAGTAATTGTTGTATTGCTTTTAATGTTTATGTTTTTTTATTTCAGACTTTTAGGAAAGAGGGTAGATGAGAATTAAGAACACAATTATATTTTCATTAATTTCTAGCTTTTTCTTAATTTTTTTAATTTCAATCTGGAAAATATTAGCTACGTTACAGGGTTTAAACATCAATAGTTTTAAAATAGAAGTACTTTTCATTTTAGGATTATTAATATCGTTAGCTCACCTTGGAATAGCTAATAGAATTAAATCAATATATAAATCAATAATTTTTTCATTAGTATTTGTTTTTTGTGATGGCTATTTAATTCAAAAATTACCTATTTGGTATAATGTGGGAGTATTTTTAATATTATATTTTTTTAGTTATAAAATTGGCAAATATAGTTTTATAGGTTTAAAAGAAGAGCACTCAACTCAAGTAATTTTATTTGACTTTTTAACTTTATTTGGAATTTTATTTTTTTCATTCGTAATATTATTTCCATTTTACATGATGTTAATTACGAGTTTTAAGACACAGATTGCATTGTTGGTTAATCCTTTAGATTTCAGTATTAACTTTGGGCAAGATATTAAAGATTTATTTAAATCCTACTTTGTTATTTTTAAATCTTATAAATTTGGAAAGTATATTTTGACTAGTACAATTGTTTCTGTAGGTACAGTTATTATAACCCTTCTTTTTGCAATTCCTGCAGCTTATGCAGTTGCAAGATTGAATTTTTTTGGAAAAACATTTTTGTCTACATCCATACTTATAATATATATGTTTCCGGCAATTGTGCTTGTAATTCCACTTTACACAATTTTTAGTCAATTAGGATTACGAAATTCAATAGAGGGTTTATTGATTGTTTACACAGCAACCACACTCCCAGTAGCAATTTATATGCTGCAAGGTTATTTTAAAAGCATACCTAAAGAATTAGAGGAAGCAGCAATATTGGACAAATTAAGCTGGTTCGGAATTATAACAAAAATTATAATTCCTCTAAGTATCCCTGCTATTTCTTCTGTTGCACTATATGTATTTATGATTGCATGGAATGAGTTTTTATTTTCTTTAATGTTCTTGGATAATCCTAATTCATTTACACTATCAAGGGCAATTCAATATTTAAGTGGTGATGCCGAAACCCCAAGACAATATTTAATGGCAGGATCAGTTGTTGTCACGTTGCCCGTATTGTTTATATTTGTTTATTTTGAAAAATATCTAGTAAGTGGTCTAACCGCTGGAAGTGTGAAGGGTTAATGAAAATTTCAATTAATAAAGCAAAAAAAACTTTACTTGGCAATAGAAGGAGAGGTTATACTTTGCCAACTAATAGCAAACTTTATCCAGCTCAGTGGAATTGGGACTCTGGTTTTATAGCTCTCGGCTATTCTTACTTTAATTTAAACTTTGCATTAAAAGAAATAAATTCATTATTAGATGGACAATGGAATGATGGAATGGTTCCACATATTCTATTTCATAACACAAAAACAAATTATTATCCAAATTACACTGCGTGGAATTGTGGTAATAAAATTCATTCATCTGGAATAACTCAACCACCAATATTAGCAACAATTTTAAAGGAAATTTTAAATAAAAATAAAATTAACAAATCTCAACTTTTAAATATAAAAAAAATAATAAAAAAAATAAATAAATTTCATGAATGGTTTATTAAATATAGAGATCCAAAAAAAACTGGTTTAGTATCGATTTTGCATCCATGGGAAAGTGGATACGATAATTCTCCTATATGGGATGAGCCTATGAATAAAGTAAAAATTGAGAAAAATATTAAATATAAGAGAGCTGATAATAAAGTTGTAAATCCAGATTTTAGACCATTAGATATTGATTACGATCGGTATGTAACAATCAAAAACAATTTGAGAAAATTGAAATATAATCCAAAGAAGGTTTACAAATCCTCATTTTTTAATGTTGTAGACGTAGGTTTTAATTCAATATTTTTAAAAGCAAACAAAGATCTCGTTACGTTATTAGATACTTTTGGATTTAACAAAACTAAAATAGATAATTATATTAAAGTGACAGAAAAAAATTTTCTTAAATTGTATGATAAAAAAAGAAAAACTTTTTTTTCAAAAGATATAAAAAATAATAAAAAGATCTACATTCCTTCAATAACCAATTATTTTTTATTATTTGCTGATTTCAATAATGATAAAATTAATAAAAGACTTATTCAAAACCTTAAAAAACATAATTTAAAAGAAAAATATTTTTTTTCATCAATTAAATCAAATCATAAAAGTTTTGAGGAGAAAAGATACTGGCGTGGCCCTGTGTGGATTAATTGTAATTGGTTTATTTATAAAGGACTAAAAAATAAAGATAAGTTATTTTCTGATAAAATAAAAAATAAAACTATCCAAATACTAGAAAAAAAAGGATTTTTTGAATATTTTAGTTGTAAGAATGGTAAACCAATGGGTGCAAAAAATTTTTCTTGGTCAGCAGCTCTTTACTTAGACTTAAAGCTTAATAAAAGTTAGTTTGAAAAGCCGTATTTTCTTAATCTAACATCACCTGTTCGTGCATGTGCTTCCATGCCTTCGTATCTAGAAATTCTAGCACAAGCTGCTCCCACTTCTTTCGTTGCCTCTTTACTCATTCTTTGGAAGCTAAGTGTTTTGATAAATTTTCCAACAAATAAACCGCCTGTATATTTTCCAGCACCTTTTGTTGGTAAAATATGATTTGTACCTGAGCATTTATCACCATAAGCTACTGTTGTTTCTTCTCCAATAAATAAAGAGCCATAATTTTTAAGTCTATCATGATACCATTGTAAATTTTTTGTCTGAACTTCTAAATGCTCTGGCGCATAATCATCACTTACTTTTGCAATTTCCTCATCAGTATCGCATAATATTACTTCTCCATAATCTCTCCATGCTGCACCAGAATTTTCTCTAGGTAAATCTGGAAGATCTTCGATCAATTCAGGAACCCTTTGCAATACATAATCAGCAATTTTTTTACTTTTTGTAAATAACCATGCAGGAGAATTGTAACCATGCTCAGCTTGTCCAACAAGATCGTAGGCAACCATTTCAGGATCAGCTGTCTCATCTGCAATTACTGCAATTTCTGTTGGTCCTGCAAATAAATCGATACCAACTTTACCAAATAAAAGTCTTTTTGCTTCAGCAACAAATTGATTTCCTGGTCCAACTAAAATATCTGCTGGTGCATTTCCAAATAATCCGTTAGTCATTGCTGCAATAGCTTGAACACCACCTAAATTCATAATTACATCAGCGCCACATAAATCTGCCGTATAAACAATTGATGGATGCACACCAACACCAGGTTTAGGTGAGCTACAAACTATTATATTTTTAACTCCTGCTACTTTGGCTGTTGTTACACTCATTACGGCAGATGCTATATGAGCATACCTACCAGCTGGGACATAACAACCAGCAGTATTTACTGGAATTAATTTTTGACCTGCAAACAGACCATCAGATAATTCAACTTCAAAATCTTGACCGTAATTTTTTAATTGTGCTTCAGCAAATTTCCTCACTCTTTCATGGGAAAATTGAATATCATCTTTAGTTTTTTGATCTAAATTTTTTTTAATCTCTTCAATTTTTTCTTTAGAAATAATTACATCACCTTCATATTTGTCAAATTTTTTTGAAAGTTCTTTACATCCCTCTTCTTTGGTTTTTTCAATATCTTTTAAAATATTTTCTACTATTTCTCGCGTCTTAGTATCATCTGTAGATGAAGTTTTAGGTGATCTTTTTAGATATGTTATAGCCATTTTACTCCTTCAAAATTAAGTTTATTTAAATGAAATTTTTTTAAATTTCAATGAAACATTTAGTCTAAAGCAACCACAGCAGCAGCAATCGATGCTAGTCTTGCTTGTGCTTCATCTGATCTACTTGTTATTACCACAGGCACTTTCCCTCCAACAACTACTCCTGCGGCACATGCACCACTGAAATAAATAAGCATTTTGACCAATGCATTTCCAGTCTCTACACTTGGTACCAACAATACATCCGCTTCTCCAGCAACCAAGTTTTTAATTCCTTTAATAGCTGCTGACTTTTTTGAAATACTATTATCAAATGCCAATGGACCAAAAACATCAGCATTTAAATTTTCTTTTTCAGCTAATTTAGTAATTTCCGCAGCTTCAATCGAACTTGGTACACTTTCTAAAACTTCTTCAGTTGCAGACAATACAGATACTTTGGGTCTTTCTATTCCTATTCTATTTGAAAAATTAACAACATTCTTTAAAATATGCATTTTTGTTTTCAAATTTGGCAAAACATTTAATGCTCCATCTGTAATAATTAATGGTTTGTCGTCTTTATCAAGGGTCATATGCCAAATATGACTGAGCCTTGTTTTTCCTAGCAAATTATATTCACGTTTTAAAACTTCTTTCATTAAAACATCTGTATGAATATGTCCTTTAACTATTATTTGAACCTTACCTTCACTTGCTAATTTAGCTGAAATTTTAGCAGTTTCATTTTCTACAGGCTCATGGATAAGTTCATATTTAGAAATATCCCATTTTATATCTTCAGCACATTTTTGTATTTCAACTTCATGACCTATAAATATTGGCTCAATTAAACCTTCATTAACTGCGTCTTGAACTGATAACATGGGCAAAGGTTTACCAGCATTTACAACTGCAACTTTAACTCCCTTTTTTTTATGAGCTAAATCTAACAAGTTATTTGGGCAGATTATTTCTTTGTTTGAAAGCATTTTCTTTAAATAAGTCAAAAAACTCAACATGTATATAGAAAAAAATCGTGTAAACAAATTATGTAAAAAGTTATAATCTAGATATTAAGAGGGTAACACTTTGGACATTGTAACAAAAATAGCGCCAATTATTTTGGCTTTGATAATGCTGGGCTTAGGCCTTGGATTAAAACTAGAAGATTTTGGAAGAGTATTAAAAACACCAAAAGATTTTATTGTTGGTTTTATTTCTCAATTAATAATTCTTCCAATTGTAGCATACGTATTAATTTTAATTTTTAGGGCACCTCCAGAAATAGCAATAGGGGTTATGATTATAGCTGCTGCTCCAGGAGGTGTTACATCTAATATTATGACAAAATTTGCTGATGGAGATGTTGCATTATCAATATCTTTAACTGCTATAATTAGTTTATTAAGTATAATTACAGTTCCGTTGATAATTTTTTCATCTGCAGGTTTACTTGGAATAACAGAAATGTCTCAAAATATTTCAATGACAGGAATAGCACTAAAAATGTTTTTAGTTGTAACGGTTCCTGTAATTTTAGGAATGATTATCAGAAAAGTTGCTGAAAATTTCATAGCATCTAAAGTTGGAATTTTTAATAAACTTAATATTGTGTTATTTGTAATTTTTTTCTTTGCAGCATTTTACGAAGAAAAAGAAAATTTAATTAGCTTTATAATGCAAGCTGGTTTAATAACTTTAATATTAAATGTATCGATGATGGTTATTGCTTACTACATTGCAAAAGCTTTTACTTCTGGAATTAAACAAATGAGGTGTATAGCATTAGAATGTGGACTACAAAATGGTACTTTAGCTATATTCGTTTCTACACAAATATTTGGTACCGATATATTGTACGCAATACCAACTGCTGCATATGCATTAATCATGTATATCACAGGATTTATTTTTATTTTTATTTTAAGAAAATCTAATTAAGAATTTATAATTCTTATTTGATTAAAAACTTTATAGATAAAATGACTTAAGCTAATCATATTTTTATTCACCATTCCCTTAGTCGTTATAAAAGCACTATCTTTAGCATTGAATGTTATCAATTTTTTTTCATTTATATGAAGATATTTTTTATCAATTAAATTTTTTAATTTTCTAACAACAGTAGGTCTTGGAATACCTGTTATCTCAGAAATTGACATAGCATTTACACCTCTACTATCAGAACCCATAACTTCTTTATGGAATGAACGCATATTTTTTTTTGGAGTAAAATTTTTATTTTTAACTGCGTTAATTACTACAACCATACCAATACCTAAGGTTTCTAAATCTTTAAGCTCATTTCTCCATCTATTAATATAAATAAACCAAAATTTATTAAACTGATACAAGCAATAAGAAAAATTTTCTTTTATTGCTAATATTATTTCTTTAACAGAATAAACTTTATTTACTAATTTTTCCTTTTTTAAAATTTTATTAAATTCATGTAAGATATTTGCAACCTCTGTAAGAGTGTCGACTGCTTTAGCTGAGTACAGGGTATCTCTAACAATAAAAATTTTCTTACCAGCTCTTTTAATTACTTTTTGTTTTTCTAATTCTAAAACTTTTCGTCTAATGCTTTCTTTCGGAATACCTAAATCTTTTGAGATATCTGAAATATTAATTTTATCAATCTCGATTGATTTTTTTTCGTAAAACGTTTCGTAGTTAATTTTTAAGCCATTCTGCCTGAAATATATAAGATCTTGATGAATCAAATATATAATGATGACGAACTTATCTATGTCTTTCCAATGATCATAGGCTCTGATGAACCAGTTACTTGTTAGAGTAAAATAAAATGGTGCTAGTGCGGCAAAGTTATCTTCAATTACTTTGTTAATAATTTTCTCATTAATGTGCTCGGATATACTAGGTAAAGTGCTCATGTTTTTTAAAAAAACCCAATATGAACAATATCGAATAACGAGTCAACCCATTTTGGACAAATAGATCTATTTAAAAAAAACTCAATTTATGTTTACTTATGGCAATGAGTACAGAAAGCTTTAATAGAACATCTAAAATTATAGAGACCCCTTCTCAATATGTTGAAACTCCAAAAAGAGTTAACGTGGATGTTCTAAAGCAAAGACTTCTAGAAGAAAAAAAGAAGGAAAAAGTTAAACGAACAATAATTTTATCATCTGTTATCTTTTCTTTGGGTGCTCTAACGATGTTAACTTATTAAAGTTTCCAAATCTTTCTTTATTATATCCGGTATAGAAATTTCTTTTTTTGAGTTATTTTTATACCGGTTAAATTTATTTTGTCCTGGATACATTATTTCTTTAACTCCTTTTATCTTAGGAAGTTTTTTTATTGTTTTAATATTATCTTTAATTCTTTGATTATAATTTTTTTGAAATAAATTCGCTTTAAAAGTTATAAACAAGTGACCGATATTTTGTGGTCCTGAAAAATCATCAAATGGATCTTTAACTCTTCCTGCATGATTTCCTCCAGTTAAAACTCCACTTAAAATATCTACCATCCAAGCAAGTCCTGAACCTCTAAAACCTGCAATTGGTAATTGAACTCCCGCTAATGCTTTTTTTGCGTCTGTAGTTTGTTTTCCAAATTTATCTAAAGCAACTCCCGCAGGAATTGATTGATTGTTTCTCGCTGCAACTCTAATTTTACCTCTATTAATCATTGAGATTGATGTATCTAAAATAAATGGAATTTTAGAACCAGTAGGGGATCCAAAACAAATTGGATTTGTTCCAAATAATGTTTTTAATGCACCATGTGGAGCAACTGCAGGAGGGGCATTTGTATAGATCATTGTAATTAAATTTTTCTTTACTGCTTGTTCAGCATAATAACCCGATAAACCATAGTGACCACTATTTTTAACAGCAACCATTCCTATTCCAGTTTTTTGTGCATGTTTAATTGCAGTTTTGATTCCTAGATCAGCTGCAACAAAACCAATACTATTATTTGCATCAATATGGGAAATTGAAGTAGAAATTTTTTTAATTTTAATTTTTGGTTTTGGATTAATTACTTTTTTAGAAATTCGATCGCAGTACATCTTAAGTCTTGATAAACCATGTCCATATGCACCAACTAATTCTGCATTAATTAATGCATCAGCAGAAATAGAGGCGTGGTCATTATTTAGACCATATTTTTTGAAGATGAGTATAATCTTATTCTTTAATTTATTTTTTTTCATTACATTACTTCTAAATATATAGAACTTGGTTGACAATTTTCATTTAAATACGGACAGTTATTTTTAAGATCTTTGAAATAATCGTTTTTAAGTAAATTTAATGAAAGTAGAATTTTGTATCTCTTTGAATGGTCCATAATTGCTTCAAATAAGTATTGTTCATTATAAAATCTGTTTTCTTCCTTTAACCACTTTGATGGGTAATCTCTGGGAGTAAAAATATCATGAATATGAATTACAACACCTTTATTTAGCTTTGGAAATAATTCTAAAAATATTTTTAAAATATCTCCTTGGGGTTTGATTACATGTGAACTGTCTATAAATAAAATATCGTTTTTTTTTAAATTTATGAAAAGGTCTTCTTTAACTTCCTCAATTTTTTTTCTAATAACATTTACTCCTTTTTCTTCTAACCATTTATTTTCATAAGGCTCAATACACAAAAGTTCGGATTTGATTTGATCTACTTTATAATTTTTATCAACTGCCTCTAAAGCAATTAAAGATGAATGACCAGACCCTATTTCAATAATATTTTTTGGTTTTAAATGTCTAATTATTGAATAATAAATTTCAGCATCACCTTCTTCAAAGAAATTATTTTTAAGATTAAAATTATAATTCGGACTACTTTTTAAGAGATTTAAACTTTTTAATTCTTCAATATATTGTAATTTTCTTAAAAAACTAATTTGTTCTTGAATATTAAAGTTTATTCCAGGTAAATTTCTTTTACTATTCAAGTCATTTTTTAAGATTTCAAAATCGAAAATAGGCTCATAATAATTTTTAATTATAGGAAAAACGCCAATTCTTTTTAAAATAGCTCTGCTAATTTTAAATTTATGACCGCCTATAAATCTAAAAAATAACATTATATATGAGGCCGGAATTATTAGGATTGATAAAATTAAATCAACCGGAATTTTAAAAAGATTTAATATTTTTTTATAATTCATCAACCTTTTCCACGCCATGGAATAGTTTTGTCTATTATTTTTCTTAATGTAATATCAAATAAAAGACCTAGTAAACCCATTATAATTATTGTTATCCAAATAACTTCCCACTGGAAGTATTTTTTTGCAACATTTTCAACAAAACCAATACCTGTAGTCCCCGCTAAAAACTCTGCAGCAACAAGTGTTCCCCAGCACATACCAACTGCAACTCTAATTCCTGTAAGAATTTCAGGAAGTGAATTAGGGAAAATCACATATCTTAAAATCTGTTTTTTAGTAGCCCCTAAAGAGTGTGCAGCATGAATTTTTGATAATTGAGTTCCTGATGCACCAGCTCTTGCAGAAATAATCATAATCGATAACGAGACCATAAATAATAAAAATACTTTTCCAGAGTTATCAATTCCAAGTACAGAAATAATTAAAGGTGCCCATGCAAGAGGAGGGACAGGTCTGTAAAGTTCAATTAATGGGTCAAAGAAACCTTTAGCAAATCTGTTTAGACCCATAAATAATCCCAATGGAACACCAATAATAATCCCGAACGCCAATCCTAAAAACACCCTCATAAAAGAGTCCCAGATATGTCCGTATGGAACAGGAACTTTCAGTAATTTAAAGTCACCTGTAGCAACTTTTAAAACATTACTTTTAAAGTTTTCTTTTACAATTCCATCTTTTGTATGAACCGGGTATTCACCAGGCAATATATCAGCTATCCAATCTGGCAAAATAAACCCTATCATTTTACTGACATCAACCATTTCAATCCATAAAAGAGGAACATTTTTGTATCCAACACTTGGTTTTGATAGTTCCACAAATTTATTAAATGTATCAGATGGTTTAGGCAGCCATCTACCTGAACCTTGTTCAGAACATGTTGCTCCACTTGCTACAATTGTTCCTGAAGGAAACAAAAGGATATCAATTAATCTTAATCCACCTTGTTCTTTGTTTTGCAATTCATCAAACTCTAAGATGGCTTCTTGCATTTCATTTAAAGCATTAGGAGGATAAATACTTGCAAATTCTATTCTTCTTGCAATTTTAACAATATTTTTTGCATAGTCAGATGCTATCTCACCACTATCGTCTAAACTTTTTCTGAAAGCTTTAATATCATCTTTTAATTGTTTTATTGCGCTTTTGAATAATGGATTGTGATTTCTTAATTTAAAAAACTTGTCATTTATTGAACTTAGTTCTTTTGCTGCTGCATGAAATTTTAACCCTTTTTTTGTCTGAGGAGCAGTTGGTATCTCGATTGTGTTTTCTATTGATCCACTTCCAGAGTCTATTGTGACAATTCCCCAACCACCTTGTTCATCAATAAGTTTTTGTCTTTCATTTTTTTCAACTTCTGTTTCAAAAGGATAATCTTTCTTTTGGAAATTAATACTGAGTTGCTTTATTTGCTCAGTCATTTCTTGAATTTTTATTTTGGTATCCATTTCTATTAATTCTTCACTAGTTAAAAATGGAATTAATTTAGAGGTTCTATCAATGTAACTTACAAGGATTGTTTTTTGTAGATCATTTAGATCTGTAGATCCTTTTATTTCATTTGCAATCTTTATAAGATTTTTATTTTCAATTTTTATAATAGATGTACTTTTGAATTCTCTCTCTTCAATAGGAAATTGATATTTTAAACCTAATAATGATTCATTTATTTTAGCAACTTGACACAATTCGTTTGCAGATTTTGGATAAAAACCTCTTGCTATATCCCATGAATAATAAAGCCACAGCATTAATATTACACTACTACCAACAATTACCCAGTGCGTTCCACCTTTAGATCTTTCTGGATTACCAAATACAGCATCAACTTTTTCAGTTTTAATTAATCTTCTTCCATAAAGAATGCATCCAATAATAGATACTATAATTAGTATTGTTACAATTTGGGTTAGCATTAATTCTCTTTTCCCATTATTTCTTCTTCCATGTTCCAGATCATGGATAAAATTTCTTCTCTAGTAGATGAAAAGTCTTTATTTTTTTTAATTTCTCTTAAATCTTGTGTAAGACCCATTTCTGCAAATGGAAGATTGTATTCTTTATGTATTCTTCCTGGTCTTGGTGCCATAACATATAATCTTTCACCAAGTAAGAGAGCCTCCTCTACGGAGTGAGTAATTAAGATAATTGTTTTTCCCGTCTCTTTCCAAATTTTTAAAACTAAAGACTGCATCTTTTCTCTTGTTAATGCATCTAAAGCCCCTAATGGCTCGTCCATTAAAATTAAATCTGGATCATTAATTAAACATCTTGCAAGCGCTACTCTTTGCTGCATACCTCCAGATAATTGATAAGTAGGTGTATTACCAAAACCTTTCAGTCCAACTATATCTAACCACTCATCCACTTTCTTTACTGTAACTTCAGGATCTTCTTTTTTCATCCTAAGTCCAAAATTTACATTCTCAGCTACCGTTAACCATTCAAACAAAGCACCTTGTTGAAATACCATTCCTCTTTCAACACCAGGTCCATCAATTTCATTATTATTTAATGTAATTTTTCCTGAAGTAGGTCTTAAAAATCCAGCGGTAATATTTAATAAGGTTGTTTTTCCACAACCAGAAGGACCAAGAACCGTAAGTAATTCTCCTTTTTTTAAAGTAAAACTGACATCCTTAAGTGCATGAACTGTTTCTCCTTTTGGAGTTTTAAAAATCATGTTCAGATTTTGAGAAACAAGATCACTCATAGTGCCCTTATATTTGAAATTTTTTAAAAAAAATAGGCACTAATTTTTTTAAATCAGTGCCTATTTAAAAAGTTTTAAACCTTTAAAATTATAAAGGTAAGAAACTTGTATCTACGTTTCCTTTTGGTGTTCCCATTCCATCTAAGAAACCAGCTAGATTACCACTCTCCATAGATTTTTTAGTTTCTTCAGGAGTTAAGAATTTAAATCCATCTAAAGTACCTTTCATTTTTGATACTTCCATCGCAGATGCTTTAGACATAGAATTCATATCGCTTTTACCTGAATTATATCTTGCGTTAGCTTCATGAGTAACTTCAACAAAAGTCCTTACCATACCTGGATTTTCATTCATAAACTTATTAGTTACAGAAGTAATATCTATACCTAGAATACCTCCAGCTCTAGCTTCCTCAACTGAAATTAATCTAGAACCAACTTCTGTAGCTGCTGCAATTGAATTACCACCAAATAAACATGCCATTGCAACATCACCACTTACTAAAGCTGCAGCTCCATCTTCTGGAACCATATCAATAACAGTCATTTTGCTTGGATCGGCACCAACAATTTCCATACTTGCAGTAAAAACATAATCAGCCATAGTTCCTAAAGGCACTGCAACTTTTTTACCCTCTAATTCACTAGCGTTTGCTTTTGTAATTCCAGAAGCATTAGATGTAACACATGTAGTTCCACCCATTCCGTATTCCATTGCAATATCAATCAGTTTGATAGGTGCATTAGACTTCACAGCATTGATAAAAGGCACTAAACCTTGTGAGTAAGAAATATCAATATCTCCTGCTAACATTGCTTCTGTCATTTCCACACCAGTGTTAAAGCTTGTCCACTTGACTGGAACTCCTAAAGCTTTTGAGTAATTTTTCTTCATCATGTCCTCTAGGTTTGGACTTGGCCATTCTAGAAAGTATGCAACTCTAACTTCATTTGCAGCTGAATTAGCAACTGAAATTGATAGGTTAAGTGCAAAGATAGATCCTAGAATAAAACTTAGTATTTTTTTCATTTATTCCCCTATGTTTAATTAATTAAATTATCGATATTTAAGTTTAAATTGAGCTCGAAGTAAAACAAAAAAAGAAACTTATACAATCTTTGGTTGTGTCAATAATGTGGTAGTTAATCCATTTATTTTAGTCTAAAGAGGCCTTAAGATTAAATTAAATTATTTTATAGAAAAAAATTTTTATGAGCACACAAAACAAAACAGCAATTCCAAATTCTTTAAATGAGCATTGGATGCCATTTACATCCAACAAAGACTTCAAAGAGAACCCAAGATTAATTGTTGAAGCCAAAGGTGTGTATTTAAAAAACCATCAAGGTCAAACTCAAATTGATGCAAGTTCTGGATTATTTTGTAATCCATTAGGTCACGGTAGACAAGAAATTATTGATGCAATAACAAATCAATTAAAAACTTTAGATTATTGTCAACCTTTCCAACAAGGTTTTGGAGGATCATTTGAATTAGCAACAAGGATTTCAAAACATACTCCGGGAAATCTAAATAGAATGTTTTATACTATTTGTGGATCAACAGCTGTTGAGACTGCAATCAAGATTGCAATAGCATATCATAGAGCAAGAGGAGATAGTCAAAGATTTAGATTTGTAGGAAGAGAAAGAGGTTACCATGGTATGAATATTGGTGCGACCTCTGTAGGTGGTATGGTGAATAATGTTAAAACTTTTGCAAGTGTTTTAATGCCAGGTGTTGTACATATGAGACATACACATTTACCAGAACATAAGTTTGTAAGCGGTCAACCAGAAACAGGTGTTGAGTTAGCAGAAGATCTAGAAAGAATTTGTACGAACTTTGGGGCTGAAAATATTGCAGCTTGTATCGTTGAACCTATTGCAGGATCTACAGGCACATTAGTTCCACCAAAAGGATATCTACAAAGATTAAGAGAAATTTGTGATAAACATGGAATACTTTTAATTTTTGATGAAGTAATCACTGGATGGGGAAGAACTGGATCTCCATTTGCATCACAAGAGTACGGAGTAACTCCAGACATGATGACAATGGCAAAAGCTACCACAAACGGTATTAGTCCAATGGGAGTTGTTGCATGTAAAGAGGATATATATGATGCTATTGCAGAAAATGCTCCTAAAGGAACAATTGAACTATTTCATGGATATACTTATTCAGGAATTCCAATTTCTGTAGCCGCTGGCTTAGCTGTGCAAGATATTATTGAAAAGGATGACATTTTTAATAGAGCTAAAAATTTAGCTCCTTATTTCCAAGAAGGTTTAATGTCTTTAAAAGATATTGATGTTGTTGATAACATCAGAGGATATGGAATGATGGGCGGAATTGATATTGTAATGGATAAAAAACCAGGTGCAGCAGGACTTACTTGTTTTAAACATTGTTATGAGGCAGGGGTAAATTTTAAAGCTACAGGTGATTGTTTAATCATTGCTCCAATGTTTATTTGTGAAAAAAAACATATTGATGAGATAATTGAAAAACTTCGAACTGGAATAACAAATTACGCAAAAAGTAAAAAAAATTAATTTTCATTTATGAAAATTGGAGTTCCCAAAGAAATTAAACCACAAGAAAATAGAATTGGTTTAACACCAGATAGTGTTCAAACTTTAGTTTCAGAAGGTCATGAAGTATTGGTTGAAAACAATGGTGGATTTGAAGCTGGTTTTGAGAATGATCAATATAAAAAAGCTGGAGCTAAAATTGCTGATACAGCAGCAGACATTTTTAATGATGCAGAAATAATTGTTAAAGTAAAAGAACCTCAAAAAGTAGAAGTTGACATGATTAGAGAAAATCAAATTGTATATACTTATCTCCATTTAGCTGCTGCAAAAGAATTAACTAAAGGATTAATAAAATCAAAAAGTATTAACATTGCTTACGAAACTGTAACGGATGATAACGGAAGATTACCATTACTTGCTCCAATGAGTGCTGTGGCAGGAAGAATGTCAGTACAAGCAGGTGCTCATTGTTTAGAAAAAAATCAAAAAGGTAGAGGGGTATTATTAGGAGGAGCGCCAGGAGGTGAACCAGCTAATGTATTAATTTTGGGAGGTGGAGTAGTTGGAGAAAACGCAGCAACAATTGCAACTGGGATGCAAGCGAAAGTTCATATTGTTGATAAATCGGAAGCAAGATTAAAACAACTTGTAGAAATTTTTGGCGACAAAATAATACCTGAACAAAGTGATAAAGTAGATTTAAATAAATTAGTTGCTGAGGCGGATCTTTTGGTCGGAGGTGTATTAATTCCAGGTGCAGAAGCTCCAAAACTGATAACTAAAGATATGTTGAAATTGATGAAAAGAGGTTCAGTGATCGTTGATGTTGCAATTGATCAGGGTGGATGTGTTGAAACAAGTAAACCTACAACACATGGTAATCCAACCTATATAGTTGATGATGTAGTTCATTACTGTGTAGCAAATATGCCAGGAGGTGTTCCTAGAACTTCAACATTGGCATTAAATAATGCAACGTTACCTTTCTTAGTTAAACTTGCTAATAAAGGTTATCAAAAAGCATTAAGTGAAGATAAAAACTTTTTAGCAGGGTTAAATGTCCATAAAGGTCAAGTAACTTACAAAGCAGTTGCAGATGTGTTTGGGCATAATTTTGTTGAACCTGGAGAAGCAATCAAACATTAGAAATGGAAAAAAACTATCCTTCAAGCGCAAAGGTAGTTGTAATAGGGGGTGGTGTTGCTGGCACTTCTTGTGCTTATCATTTAGCAAAGTATGGTTGGAATGATGTTATTTTGTTAGAAAGAGATCAATTAACATCTGGTACAACTTGGCATGCAGCAGGATTAATAGGTCAATTAGGAGCAACTTCTACAATTACTAAATTAAGAAAATATTCTTTAGATCTTTACAAAGAGCTTGAAAAAACAACAGGTTTATCAACTGGTCTTAAACAAAATGGAGCAATAACTGTTGCATCGTCTAAGGCGAGGATGCAGGAATTATTAAGACAGGCTACAACAGCACAATTATCTAATGTTGAAGTTGAAGTTTTAAACCAACAAAGAATAAAAGAGTTATATCCAGTAGTAAAAAATGAAGATTTAGTAGGAGGTGTTTATATGCCAAAAGACGGTCAGGCAGACCCTGTAGGAGTTACCAATGTATTGGCTAAAGCTGCTAAAATGCTGGGTGCTAAAATATTTGAGAAGTCGCCAGTAAAAAAAATTTTAGTAAAAAAAAAAAGAATATGTGGTGTGGAAACTATCCATGGAAAAATTGATTGTGAATATGTAGTTTTAGCAACAGGAATGTGGTCTAGACAAATTGGAAGAGATATAGGTGTTAGTGTTCCGTTATATCCAAATGAGCATTTCTATGTGATTACAGAACCAATGAAAGACCTTCCTAAAGATTTACCTGTTTTCAGAGATTACAACGCTTGCCTTTATTTAAAAGAAGATGCTGGAAAAATGTTAGTTGGAATTTTTGAACCTAATGCAAAACCTGCTTTTAAAGATAGCGGAAGAGTTCCTGATAATTTTTCATTTGGAGAATTTCCTGATGATTTTGATCACTTTGAACCATATCTTGAAAAATCTTTTCATAGACTTCCAATGTTAGAAAAAGCTGGTATAAGAAAATTTTTTTCCGGTCCTGAGTCTTTTACACCTGATACCCAGTATTTACTTGGAGAAACATCAGAAGTTAAAAATCTTTATACTTGTTGTGGTTTTAATAGTATTGGAATAGCAAGCTCAGGAGGAGCAGGAAGAGTAACTGCGGAATGGATGATTAACGGTCATATAAATGAAGATTTATTTTCATTAGATATAAAGAGATTCCAAAAGTTTCATTCATCTAAAAAATTTATCATGGATAGGGTTACTGAAACCTTAGGTGATTTATATGGTATGCATTGGCCGTATAAACAGCACGAAACTTCAAGAAATGAAAAATTATTACCTTATCATGAAGAATTAAAAAAAGCTGGTGCTTGTTTTGGAGTTGTTGGAGGGTTTGAAAGACCTATGTGGTATGCTTTAAATGGAGAGGAGCCAAAATATAATTATAGTTTTAATTTTCAAAATTGGTACCCATCTGCAAAACATGAAACAATAAATGCTAGAAAAAATGTTGGACTTTTTGATTTTTCAACTTTTTCAAAATTTGATTTAAAAGGTGACAAAACACATAGTGACTTACAAAAAATTTGTACAGCTAACATTAAAAATGAAATTGGAAAATCTACCTATACTCATATGCTTAATGAGGATGGTGGTATCGAAACAGATCTAACAATTGTTTGTATTGATAAAAATCATTTTAGAATAGTTAGTTCAGCAACAACAAGAGAAAGAGACAAATTTCATATCCTCAAATATTTATCTGAAGATGTAAAATTTACAGATGTTACTGAGGAGATTTGCTGTCTTGGTTTATTTGGTCCTAAAAGTAGAGATATGATTCAAAAGATTAGTGATGAAGATTATTCACCAGAAAATTTTCAATTTGGATCAGGAAAAAATGTATTAATTGAAAATATAAAAGTTTGGGCGCAAAGAATATCGTATGTTGGTGAACTTGGCTTTGAATTATATGTAAATAAAAATGATGCCTTGGAATTATATGAAATTTTAATTAATGAGGGAAAAAATTTTAGCTTATCTCATTGCGGTATGCATGCAATGGATATAATGAGAATGGAAAGTGGTTTTTTACATTGGGGCCATGATATTTCACCAGAAGAAAATCAGTACCAAGCAGGTTTAAATTTTACTATTAGTTATAAAAAAAATGTTAATTTTATTGGCAAAGACGCATTATTAAAAATAAAAGATAAACCTTTAGTAAAGACAATGATGATGTTTACATTAAAAGATAGTAAACCAGGTCAACCTTTGTTGTTACATGAAGAGCCTATTTATTTAGATGATAAAATCATTGGAAGAACAACTTCAGGAAATTATTCATTCTGCTTTAACAAAAACTTATCATTTGGCTACGTAAATTCAGGAAACACAATAGATACACTTAAAGATAAAAATTTGTTTATAGAAGTTGAGAAGATCAAGTATCCAGTCGAAATTTTATCAAAACCTTTGAATACTAAAGATTTTAAACGAGCTTAGTTTTCTCTAATTTTATTGTATTTATACTTGTTACCTGTTTAAATTAAGTGTGAAAAAAAAAGATCAAGACACATCATTATTTAATACAGATGTTGCTCAAACTAAAGATTTTGAGTCAGACAAGATTAAAACTACTAATGTAAATATTTTACTGAATAGGGTTCGATTAGATCAAAAAAGAACTTTAAAAAAAAGAATTGTTTTGTCAATTTTTCTGGCTGGTTTAGTTAGTTTGTTAGCTATTTATTTTATTATTTAATTTAGAATTTGATTAAAAAAAGTTTATTGAATCAATAAAGATTTGTATTATAAACCACTTATCAATTAAGGCGGGGTAGCTCAGTTGGTTAGAGCGCGGGACTCATAAGCCCGAGGTCAGTGGTTCGATCCCACTTCCCGCTACCAAAAAATTATGAAAGATATTTATGTAACTTGGGAAGATTATCATAAAAAGATTGAACAATTAGCTAAAAAAGTTCATGATGATAATTTAAAATTTAATCAAATAATTTGTATTGCAAAAGGTGGATTAAGGGTTGGGGATATTTTTAGTAGACTTTTTAATGTCCCTTTAGCCATTTTATCTGTTGAGTCATACCATGGTGATAGTGACGATATAAAAAATCAACAAGGACAGTTTACTTTTTCAAGAGATTTAGCAAAAACTACTCCAAATTTAGGCTCACATGTTTTGTTAGTTGACGATTTGGCGGACTCTGGAAAAACTTTAATAAAAAGTATTAAATGGTTAGAACATTTTTATGGTTTTTATTTTGATGAAAAAATTAAAACTGCAGTTTTATGGCACAAATCAACTTCAAAATTTAAACCTGATTATTCTGTAGATTATTTAAAAGATTCTCCTTGGATACATATGCCTTTTGAGAAATACGAAACTACAAATATAAAAGATTATAAGTTTGAGAAATAAATTATTTAATTAAACTATCATTAAATTGATTGGATACTCTAACGAATGTTGTACATTTGCTTAATTGTTTTAGTGAAGGTGCTCCAACATATGTACAACTGCTTCTCACACCTCCAAGAATATTTAAAATAGTATCGTTTATTTTACCCCTGTATTTTACTCTTACTTTTCTCCCTTCACTACTTCGATAATCTGAAAGTCCACCATAGTGTTTTTTATTAGCAACTTCAGAGCTAGATCCATAAAACTCTATATATTTTTCTCCATTAATTTTAACAATTTTACCATTTCCTTCATCATGTCCAGCTAACATACCTCCAAGCATTACAAAATCTGCACCACCTCCAAAACCTTTAGCCACATCACCAGGACAAGTACATCCACCGTCTGCTATTACATGTGCACCAAGTCCATGAGCTGCATCAGCACATTCGATTACTGCACTTAATTGCGGATAACCAACTCCAGTTTGAATTCTTGTTGTACAAACACTACCTGGTCCTATTCCAACTTTAACAATGTCGGCTCCACTCAGAACTAATTCTTGAGTCATATCAGCTGTTACAACATTACCTGCAATTATTGTTTTTGTTGGGTATTTATCTCTTACTGATTTAATAAAATTAGTGAAATGTTCTGTGTAACCATTTGCAACATCAATACAAATAAATTTAAAAAAACTAAATTCTTTTAATACTTTATCTAAATTTTGAAAATCTTCTTTTTTTATACCAACACTAAGTGCGATATTAGGAAAGATTTTTTTAATATTTTTATTTTGTTTAAGTTTTTTAACATCATGTTGTTTTGTTAAAGATGTAATCATTCCATATTCATTTAACTTTTCAGCCACACTCAGTTCTCCAACCCCATCCATATTTGCAGCCATTATTGGAATACCTGACCATTCATTCTTACTGTATTTGAATCTATAAGTTCTTAAGAGATTTACGTCTTTGCGACTTTTTAATGTACTTCTTTTAGGTCTAAACAGCACATCTGAATAATCTAATTTTAACTCTTCTTCAATTCTCATTCCCGATTAAGTTATAATCATAAATATTAATTTCAAACAATATATAGCCTGTGGATAAGTTTTTTTAGTTTCTAATGCCCTGGAAATTCAATTAAATTCTCAACTTTATAATTACTTTTTACTAGGTTATCTGATCCTCCTAGATCAAATAGGTTTATTACAAATACAAATGCTGCAACTTTACCTTTAGAAACCTCAACCAATTTTGCTGCTGCTTCAGCTGTACCTCCAGTCGCAATTAAATCATCTATGATTAAAACTTCATCTTTTTCATCAATAGAGTCTTTGTGAACTTCAATTGTTGCAGTTCCATATTCAAGCTCAAAATCTACCGAGTGAACATCTGCTGGCAATTTATTTTTTTTTCTGAGCATAATAAATGGTTTTTTTAGGACAAACGAAACAGCTGAAGCAAATACAAAACCCCTAGATTCAATAGCTGCTATTTTTGTAAAATTATACTTTTTTGATATTTCAATAATTCGATTAATTGTCTCTGCAAACGCGTTTTCATCTTTGATTAAAGTAGTTATATCTCTAAATAAAATGCCTTTTTTTGGGTAATCAGGAATAGATCTAATATAATCTTTTAAATTCATAATAGTTAAATATAAAAGTATAAATAAATAATTTTTTAACTATGACAACAAATAAATTAGCAATAATTGGTGGCAGCGGCCTTTATGATGTTGAGGAATTCAAAGAAAGAGAATTACTTGATTTACAAACACCTTGGGGAAAACCTTCTGATCAGATTTTAAAAACTAAATATAATGGCAAGGAAGTTTATTTTTTACCAAGACACGGAAGGGGACATTTTGTTTCTCCTTCAAATATAAATTTTAGAGCAAATATAGATGCTCTTAAACAATCAGGTGTAACAGATATTGTTTCCATATCAGCTGTTGGTTCTCTTAAAGAAAATTTACCCCCTGGAAAATTTGTAATTGTTGATCAATTTATTGATAGGACTTTTGCAAGAAATAAAACTTTCTTTGATGATGAGATTGTTGCTCATGTATCAATGGCTCACCCAACCTCTAATGGATTAATGAATGCATGCGAAGAAGCAATTAAAAAATCAAACATAGACTATCAAAGAAATGGAACATATGTAGTTATGGAAGGACCTCAATTTTCTACATTAGCAGAGTCTAATTTATATAGATCTTGGAAAGCAGATGTAATTGGAATGACAAATATGCCAGAAGCTAAGCTAGCAAGAGAAGCTGAAATTAGATATGCTTCAGTTTCAATGGTAACTGATTATGATTGTTGGCATCCAGATCATGAAAATGTTGATGTTCAACAAGTTATAAAAGTACTCTTAGATAATGCCGCAAAAGCAAAAAATATGATAAAAAATTTAATTGAGAATTTTGAAAATCATATTGATCCAAATGATCCCACTAATAATTGTTTAGATGTTGCAATAATTACGGCTCCAGAAAAAAGGACACAAAAAACTAAAGATAAATTAAAAACAATTGCAGGAAGGGTTTTAAATATATGAAGAAAATATTTTTAATTTTATTATTTTTGATTATTTCTAATTTCGCTTACGCTAATGGTAAAATTTTAAAAAGTGGATTTTTCACTAAATCAGCTTCAGTAGAGGTGGGTATGGACGTAAAAGATCCAAAAAACAAAATTATAATTATTTATAATCATGGTCAAAATTCAAATGATAAAGCACACAAGAATGAATGTATTTGGGTAAATCAAATAAGAAATCAAGCTTCATTAGTTGATGAGGAAATTAATGGTAAAAAAATTATGGTTTATAATTTCTGCTCAAATGATTTTGCAGGCGATATGTCTTTAAAAAAACACTGGTGGAAGTCCAAAACTTCTTATGTGGGTAAACATAAGTTAGACAAAAGGATTGAAAAAAATTTAGAATTAGTTGAAAAATTTATAAGCATAGGAGTTCCAAGAAAACAAATTATCATATCAGGTCATTCATGTGGAGGTCTTTTAACCCTAATGTTATTATCATCTCACCCTGATAAAGTAGGTGGCGGTATATCATATATGCAAGCTTGCTTTGGTAAGCTTTCTAAAAGTTATAAGGTAAAAAAAGTTGGCCCTGAAAAGGCATTAGAAAAATTTGCTAAAAAATACCCAGGCCCTGCTGAATTAAGAGCAAGACAAATTAATAATATTAAAAATTCTGAAAATGTTCCTGTTCTAGCTTTTACGCATCCAAAAGATAAGTTTGAAGGTCTGTTATCTGACTGGTTAGAAGAAGTTCCAGGAGTTAAAAGAATTGTTATTTCTGAAGATTATAAAATTAACGGAAAATCTTGTGTTGTTAAAGGAGTTGATTGGCAAAATAAGATCTCAGCTCAGAAAAATCCTGGTCATGAAATGAACCAGGCTGATTGTTTTCAATATTATAATCCAACAATTAAAGAATACATTGCTTCAAGAATAAAATAATGAAAATTAATGGTGTTGAATATAAAACAATTTGGTTTGATGAAGAAAAACAAATTGTAAAAATTATAGATCAGACAAAGCTGCCACATAAATTTATAATAAAAGAATTAAGTTCAGTTAAAGACGCTATAAATGCTATCAAAACAATGGAGGTCCGGGGTGCACCATTAATTGGAGGCACAGCTGCATTTGGATTGGTTTTAGCTATAAAAGAAAATAACAGTTTAGATTTTATTAAAAAAAGTTCAGAAGAATTAGTTGCATCTAGACCAACAGCAATAAATCTTCAATGGGCAGTTCATAGAATGAATAACAAATTGTCATTTGTTGAACCTGGAGATTTATTTAAAGTTGCTCTCAATGAAGCTAAGGAAATTTGTAAAGAAGACGAGGGATTTTGTGAAAGTATTGGTAAAAATGGATTAAATATTATTGAAGATATATATAATAAAAAGAAAGATACCGTAAATATTCTTACACATTGCAATGCAGGTTGGTTAGCTACAATAAATTGGGGAACAGCAACATCTCCTATTTATCATGCACATAAAAAAGGAATACCACTACATGTTTGGGTAGATGAAACTCGACCAAGAAATCAAGGAGCAAACCTTACATCATATGAACTTAATGAAGAAGAAATTCCAAATACAATTATAGCAGATAATACAGGTGGAATATTAATGCAAAGAGGAAAAGTTGATATGTGTATTGTAGGTACTGATAGAACTTTATCTAACGGAGACGTTTGCAATAAAATTGGAACTTATCTTAAAGCATTAGCCGCTCATAATAATAATGTTCCATTTTATGTTGCTCTTCCAAGCTCAACAATTGATTGGGATATTAAAGATGCAAAAGATATACCAATTGAAGAAAGGAATTTAGAGGAATTATCTCACGTTGAAGGTATAGACGAGAATAATCAACTTAAGAAAGTTTTGATATATCCAAAAAAAAGTAAGGCATTAAATTTAGCATTTGATGTTACACCTGCAAAATATGTAACTGGATTGATTACTGAAAGAGGTGTTACCACAGCTTCTTCTGAAGGATTAAAAAAACTCTTTAAATAAATTATCTTAGGGAAGCAGCTATATTTCCACCATCTACTGTTAATACTGCACCAGTTGTCTTTTTTGAAACCGCTAGATGAAAAAATGCTTTAGCAACATCTTCAGCCTTTACCTCATTTAAAAGTAAGTTTCCTCTCATATATTCATCTGTAGAAACTTCTCTAGCTTTTGCACGGGATTTAATCATTCCATCATTAAGCAAGCCACTTCTAATTCGATCTGCATTAACACCATTAGATCTTATTCCAAGAGACCCATAATCTACTGCATATTGTTTACATAAACTTAATAAAGCAGTTTTTGGTAAACCATAAGGACCAAAATTTTTTCCTGGATTTACTGATTGCTTAGAAATATTAAACAGCAAGCATCCTTGAATATTTTGCTTTTTCATTATTTTAATCGTTTCCGATGCACAATTTTGGTGTGAGAAGAAATTGTCCTCAAAACTTTTTCTTAAAATTTTATCATCTACTTCAGCAATTGAACCACCAATCGCAGTTCCTGCATTGGAAATTAAAATATCAACACCACCATATATTTCATTTATTTTTTTAAAAGCATCTTTAACACTATTTTTATTTCGTACATCACAATGCAAACAAAGATCTGTAATTTTGCTTTGCATTTCTTTAACTTTTTTTTCATCGTAATCTAAGAGAACAATTTCAGCACCATAAGTTTTAAATAGTTTATAGGTTGCAGTGCCAATTGCACCAAACCCTCCAGTGATTACAACAATGTTTCCTTGAAGAATTTTTTTAGCTTTTTTAATCTTAGCTTGCTCCAAAGACCAATATTCAACATCAAATAAATCTTTTTCTGGTATAAATTTATATTTTGTAGTTTCCTCGACAGATGAAATCACCCTTGCGTTTGTTTCAGTTAAATCTCCAGCTATTTTAGATGCCTTAAGGCTATCTCCTACGCTAAACAAACCAACATTTTGTACCAAAATTACTCTCGGGGAAGTATCCAGCATAGTTTTCTTACCTTTAACTTTTTTCTTATTGGTATTGAAATATCTCACATACTTTTTTCTGTAATCATTAAAACTTTTCTCAGCTAGTTTTTTAAAATCTTCAATTGAAGAATTTTCTTTTGGGCTTATAACTAGTGGAAATGGCTTTACTCTAATAACATGATCTGGTGTTGCCGTTCCTATGCCAGAGTATCTTTTAACATCTTTACCATTAATAAAATAATTAAGATTTTTATTTGTTCTATAATTTAAGATAAATTTTTGATCTTTTTTTTCAGTTAATAAGCCTCTTAAAATTGGTGCAATTTCATGTGGCTTAAACTTTGTATTATATTTTTTGATTTGTTTTATTTTTTTTCGTTTTAATTTTCTAATAGTTTTTTCTGCTATAGAAACATATTTAATCATTAAGTCATATGATTTTTTAGCATCATTATCAAAAGTGAATATTCCATGGTTTAAAAGTATTAAGCAGTTAATATTTGGATTTTTATTATAAACTTCATTAATTTTTTGAGCCAAACCAAATCCAGGCATTACGTAAGGTACAATACTAACCTTGGCTCCAAAAATTTTTTTACAAAGATCTTTACCATTTTGCCTATTTGTTACATCCATAATTGCATCAGAATGGGTGTGATCAACAAATTTGAAAGGTAAAAAGGCATGTAAAAAAGTTTCTACAGATGGGTTAGGTGACTTAATATCAATTAAGTTTCTTTTTTGGTAAGCAACCATATCTTCATCACTTAAATATTTTTTATTTTTAAGAGCTAAGAGTGGATTTAATTTTACAGCAGGCAAACCAGCTGGCTCTATTTCAGCCATGTCCCATCCACTTCCTTTAACACAAAGCACCTCATAATTTTTGCCATCAATATCTTTAATTGAGGTCTTTACAGATGTATTTCCTCCTCCATGAAGAACAAGTTCACTATTTCTTCCTAATAATCTGGTCGTATAAACTCTTAAAGCCATATCTTTTGAATGACCAAGTTTTGTATACTTTTTGATGTATTTTTTTGCTTCTAAATTAGACCAATTGTTTTTCACAGTTACAACCTCAGCGAAGTATTATAATAGTTTTTTGTTTGAAAGAAGCAAAAAATTTGATTAGTAAGGTTTCATCAAGGTTATTATGACAAAAGTTGGTGAACACATTACCCTAGATATTATTGGAACTACAGAAGAATATGATCCTGTTTTATTTGAAAAGGTAATTCATGATATTGCAAAAGCTGCCAAAGTAACAATTCTTAATATTTCAAAATATAAATTTGAACCACAAGGTTTTACAATTTTAGCTTTATTGGCTGAAAGTCACATTAGCTTTCATACTTTTCCAGAAAAGGGGATTATTAGTTTTGATTTTTTTACTTGTGGAAAGGTTAGCCCTTCCGTTGCAATTGATATTATAAAAAAAGAATTTGAACACAAAAGAATAGTTAAAAAAGAATTTAATAGAGACACAAAATCTCTTTATCATGACATTTATAGTTCACCAGGTTTACAAAAGTCATATGTTGTAAACGATGTATTAGAAGACTTTAAATCTAAAGTAGGTCAACATATTGAAATTTTAGATTTAGAACAATTTGGTAAGTCTTTATTTATAGATGGTGAAATACAAGTCGCGTCAAATGATGAACATTTGTACAGCTCAACTTTTGTTGGTTCTGGTTTAGATTTAAATAAAGACAATGAAAGGGCTGCAATCATTGGAGGAGGTGACGGTGGTGTAGCAAGAGAATGTATTTCTAAAAAATTTAATTTTATCGATTGGTATGAATTGGATCCTGAAGTAGTTGATGTTTGTAATAAGCATCTTGGAAAAATTGGTAAGAAGGCAACAGAAAAAAATTCTGTTAAATGTGTGTGGGGTGATGCATTTGAAAGTATTAAATCAGTAGGTGATGACACTTATGATCATATTTTTGTTGATCTTAATGATGATCAATTTTGTATAGATTTAGCTGCTAAGAATATGGACTCATTAGTAAGAATTTTAAAACCTAAAGGAGTCATTACTACACAGGTTGGAAGCCAGGACAAAAAACCACAACAGGTTGAAAATTGGTTAAATGTTTTTAATCAAAATTTTGGGAATGCAAAATTATCAAGAGTTTACATACCTAGTTTTGATTGCTCTTGGAATTTTTCTTCATCAATTAATCATTAATTTTTCTTTTTTCTTATTAAAATTTGTGAAATAATTCTTCTTAATTAAAGGAGAAAATAATGAATATATTCAAAAAAACTATTTTAACAGTTCTTGCTTCTTTATTTATCATTGGAAATGTTTCTGCTGAAAAAATAAAAATAGGAACTGAAGGCGCTTACCCTCCGTGGAATTCAAAAGATGCATCAGGTAATCTTATTGGTTTTGAGGTAGAGCTTGCTCAAGAACTTTGTGCGATCATGAAATATGAGTGTACGATTGTTGAACAAGATTGGGATGGAATGATTCCAGCTCTAGTAATGAGAAAGTTTGATGCAATAATGGCTGGAATGTCAATTACTGCTGAACGACAAAAGACAATTACTTTTTCTCAAGGTTATGCTGACGAAGTAGCTTCTCTTGCAGTAATGAAAGGTTCAAGTTTAGAAGGAATTGATACACCAGAAGGTATTAATTTATCATTAGGTGGATCTGATGTTAAGAAAGCTCTTAAAACATTAACTGGAGCACTTGCTGGTAAAACTGTTTGCACTCAAACAGGTACAATTCACCAAAATTTTTTAGAGTCTGGTGATGTAGGAAGTGTAAATGTAAGAACTTATAAGACTCAAGATGAAGTTAACCTTGATCTAACTTCTGGAAGATGTGATGTTGCTTTAGCAGCAGCAGTAGCATTTACTGATTATGCAGATAAATCTGGTAAACCAGTAGTATTAGTTGGACCAACTTTTTCAGGTGGTGCATTTGGTAATGGTGTAGGTGTTGGTATTAGACAAGCTAGCGATAGTGCTATTGGAAAAAGAGATGCCAAAATCTTAAAAGACTTCAACAAAGCAATTAACAAAGCTAGAAAACAAGGAATTATTAGCAAACTTGCTATTAAGCATTTTGGTTTCGACGCTTCTATGTAATTAATTTCAGATCTGGCGACTATAATATATAGTCGCCAATCTATATGGAACTTCTCGCATTTGGTAAAACAGGTTGGGGTGATGAGTTATTTTACTCCACATTGATGACCATTGCTGTATCGATTACAGCAATGTTAGTTGGTTTCTTTTTTGCATTAATCTTTACGCCTTTAAAACTTTCAAAATATAAAACTTTAAATTTAGTTGGTAATTTTTATACAACAGTAATCCGTGGAGTGCCTGAACTATTAGTAATTTATCTTTTCTTTTTTGGTGGCAGTGGAGCGATCATGTATGTAGCTTCTATTTTTGGTTATTATGAATATATAGAAATAAATGCTTTTGTCACAGGATCAATGGCTATTGGCATTATTTCTGGAGCTTATTCAACTGAAGTATTTCGGGGAGCAATTCAATCAATAGATAAAGGTCAGTTTGAAGCTGCAAAAGTTCTTGGAATAAATAAGTTTGGGCAGTTTTATAAAATAATACTACCCCAGATGTTAAGACTAGCTATTCCAAATTTAAGTAATGTTTGGCAAATAACTTTAAAAGATACCTCTCTTATCTCAGTTACAGGTTTAGTTGAAATAATGAGACAATCTTATATTGCGGCAGGATCTACTAGAGATCCATTATTCTTCTATTCATTTGCAGCAGTATTATATCTTTTGCTTACTTATGTGAGTATGAAATTAATTAACAAATTAGAAGTTAAGTATAGCAGGGGGTATTAATGGATTTTGATTTAATGATTACTAGTTTCCCTAAACTTTTAGGAGCAACAGTAGTTACTTTAAAATTATTATCTGCATCATTATTTTTTGGATTATTCCTAGGTCTTTTCTTTGCAATTTTAAGATTAAATAAAAATATATTTATTAATAAATTTGCTTATGGATATTCATATATATTTAGAGGAACACCGTTATTGGTCCAGATTTTCATAATTTATTTTGGATTAGGACAAATTGAGTATTTAAGAACAACATTTCTATGGGTAATTTTAAAAGAGCCTTATTGGTGTGCAATAATAGCATTTACTTTAAATACAGGAGCTTATACTTCTGAAATTTTAAGATCAGCATTTCAAACTATAAAACCAGGTATTGTTGAAGCTGGAAAAAGTCTAGGTATTTCAAATAAAATTATATTTTATAAAATTCAAATTCCGATTGCGATAAGACAATCACTTCCAGCATATGGAAATGAAATAATACTAATGATGAAAGGGACTTCCTTAGCAAGTACAGTAACTTTGATGGATTTAACAGGTGTTGCTAAATATATAATTTCAACAACTTTTAAACCAATCGAAGTATTCATTGTTGCTGGTGGAATTTATTTGTTCATGACTTTTATCATTCATAATGTGATTAAATATTTAGAGAAAAAGTACAGCTTTCAACAATAAAAATGTTTTTATCAGAGAAACAAATTAATGATTATCAAAATGATGGTGTAATAATAATTAAAGATGTATTTAAAGATTGGATTGAGCCACTTAGAAAAGGATTTCAAAAAGTTTTAGATAATCCAAGTAAGCATGGACGTGAGAATGTAGCTCATGATAATGGAAGATTTTTTGAGGATTATTGTAACTGGGAAAGAATAGATGAATTTAAGGATTGTTTATTTAATTCACCTGGAGCTCAAATATTTGCAGAAGCAACTAACTCTAAATCTACTCAAATTTTTCATGAACACATTTTTATAAAGGATCCAGGAACTCACAAAGAAACACCATGGCATCAAGATATGCCATATTACTGTGTTGATGGTAACAATACAGGAAGTTTTTGGATTCCATTAGATGAAGTTGATCAGAAAAATAATCTTAAATTAATCTTAGGTTCTCACAAATGGCCTAAATTAATTAAACCTACAAAATGGTCCAATAATCAATCCTGGTATGATGATGATGATTCTTTTATGGATATGCCTTCAGAAGAAGAATTTAAAAAAAATATTTTAATACCAAAACTAAGCTTAGGTGATTCTGTTTTGTTTAATTTTAAAATTATACATGGATCAACAGGAAACAATACTTCAAAAGCTAGAAGGGCTTTTTCTATGAGATTTATAGGGGACGATGTTAAATATATTGATAGAGGAGGACCTACTTCGCCACCATTTGATGGTATTAATTTAAAAACAGGAGATTCGATGAGAGAAGATTGGTTTCCTAAAATTTTATAGATTTACTAAATCTAATTTTTGTTTACCTAATCTTTCGTTACCATTCTCCGTTACCAGATATGTCTCCCCTAAATTCATTGCTAACTTATTATCCGAGTCCATCAAGATCATATGCATGAAAAAGACATTACCTGGTTTTATGATATAAGGATTATCGGTATATAGCATAGGCCAGTCCATCCAATTTGGTGAAAATGTTGATCCTAGTGAATATCCACAAGCATTCATTCTTGATTTATTATATCCAAGATCGTCAAAAGTTTTTGCATGAATATCAAAAACTTCACCAACTTTACTTCCAGGTATTAATTTTTTTTCACAATTTTTTAATGCTTCTAAACATGCATCGTACATTTTAAAGTGTTTAGCATCAGGTTTTCCTACAGTAATAGTTCTAAACATTGCAGAGTGATAGTGTTTGTAAGTACCTGCCCATTCAATACTCAATTGGTCTGTATTTGATAAAACTCTTTTTTCTGATTGGTATCTACACAGCAAGGCATTATGGCCTGATCCAATAATATATTCATTAGCAGGATAATCTCCGCCACCCTCCAAGACAACTTTTTGCATCTCGCCTAAAATTTTAGCTTCACTTTCACCGGCCTTAGTATATTTCCAAGCTTGATCTAAAGCTAAGTCAGCTAACTCTGCAGCTTTTTTCACATAAGTAATTTCTTCTGGAGATTTGATAACTCTCAGTTTTGTTATCAATTCTGATTGATCCTCTATATTACAATAACTTTCTAACGATTTATTTAATCTCAAAGCATTACGCCCGGTTAAACCATAAGCTTCATACTCAATACCAATTTTTTTCCCCTTCAAAGACAATTCCTCTAAAATATTCTTAAGATCATAAGCAGGGTTTGAGTTATCTTTATCAACCCAAATTCTAATATCTTCAATATTAGATGTATTTTGCGCTTGTCTTAAATCTGGAGCTCTAGTTAAAAGAATTATATTACCTTTGCTATCGAGAACTAATGTTTGAAAGAAAACATAACCAAAAGTATCATAACCAGTTAACCAATACATTGACTCTTGTCTGAACATTAATAAGGCATCAAGACTTTGTTCTTTCATTGACTGAAGTACTTTGGTTTTTCTTTGTAAAAATTCTTGCTTTGAAAAATGAAGCGCCATTAATTAATAACTAGTGTATTCTTTAATTTCTTTTATTTTTGATCCAGTATGCTCATTTATTTCTAATTTAATTTTAGCTCGATCATCATTCAGAAAATGTACATCTCTTGAAAGTTTTACAAATTTTTCAGTAAAATCCTTATCTTTTTCACAAAGTCTTTTAGCATCTTCAATAACCCAAAGTTTAGAGTTAATATCTTTTAGTGATTGAAATAAGTTATTAAGTTTATCATCTGATTTGATATTTTTGTTTAATTGCTCTTTTAAAACAGAGTGCTCATCTGAAATGAATTTTAACTTCTCAGGGTCTTTAATTTTATCTCTCTTAATTTCTAGTATAGAAATTTTATCTAACAATTCCCCAATTGATATTTCAACTATAATTTTATTCATAAAATTTAATACTATGCTAAGTTGTTAGAAATATGTCTAATATTTTAATCATTAAACATGGATCTTTGGGTGATATTGCTCAAGCTTGTGGTGCAATTCAAGATATTTCTGAGAATCATAAAGGAGATGAAATTCATTTGCTAACAACTGAACCATACTTTGATTTATTTAAAAAAAATCCACACATTTCTAATGTTATTTTAGATAAGCGATTATCAAGATTAAACCTGATTTATTTATATTCATTAATGAAAAACATAAAAAAATATAATTTCTCTAAAATTTATGATCTTCAGAACTCAAGTAGAACAGCCTTTTATAAAAAAATTTTATTTCCAAAAGCAACAAAAGATACTTGGTCATCTACTGATACAACTTTACCTCAAGGAACAACAAAAGAAGACTTTGATAAAGACTCTGTTTTGTCTAGATTTGATCATCAATTAAAAAGCTCAGGTATAAACACAAGTCATACTATGAGCCCTGATTTTTCTTGGAGTACAACAGATATATCTCAGATAAAAAACCATCATCAATTAGATAAATATATTCTTCTTTTTCCTTTTTGTTCGTCTCATTTAAGTTCAAAGAAATGGCCTTATTACAATGAATTAATTTCAATGATTAATCAAAAGTCAAAGAATAAATTTAAAATAATAATTGCGCCTGGACCAAGTGAAATTAAAGAAGCGTCAAATATTAATGCACTCTGTGTTTTAGATAATGGTAAAGCTTTAGATATCTCCCAGTTAGCAGCATTGATTAAAGATAGTACTTTTGTTGTTGCTAATGATACTGGACCTGCACATATGACAGCTCACTTGGGATCTAAAGGAATTGCTTTATTTGGATCTCATACAACTCCCTTTAAAGTAAGTATTGAAAGAGAAAATTTTAAAGCAATTCAGGCACCTGAGTTATCTAAAATCTCAGTAGAAAAAGTTCTTGAAAGGCTTTCTGAAATTATTTCTTAATTTTTTCTAATACTTTTAAAAAAATAGGAACTGTGAAAAGTATGAAAAGTAATCTTATGATATGATGAAAAGCAACAAAGTCTGGGTCTAAATCAAAAGCAATTGCTATAACTGCCACTTCATAAATTCCACCAGGACTAAAAGATAATATTAAAGTTAAAATATTAGTCTCAACAAAGAATGTTGCAATATACGCTGCAACTAAACCTAATATTACCAAAATAGTAGTAGCTACAATACTATGAAGAGAATTATTAGCTATCTCTTTGACGGTTTTTTCAGCAAACCTACATCCGACCGAAGAACCAAGAATAAGCAGGCAAAAGTTTACTGTTTCATCGGGTAATTTATATGAAGCTATATCTGTAATTTGTAATAAACCACTTGCAAATAAAGTTCCAGACAGTAAAGCGGCAGGAATTCTAATTTTATCAAAAACAAAAATAAAAAACAAAGATGCAATAATAAGTACAATTAAATTTAAATGATTCTGAGCTAAATAATTGAAGTCATCATTTAATAAAACATTATTGTCAGTATTATTAACTATAATAAATGGAATGAAAGTTATTATGATAATTAATCTAATCAAGTGAGAGGTTGCTACTTGAGATAAATCTGTTTTTTCATTTTCAGCTAATATCATTAAAGGACCCAGAGCACCGGGAGCTGCTGAAAATATTGATGCTTTTTCACTATAACTTGCAAATTTTTGGAGGTATTTAGCAACAACCAAAATACATATTATTATGTAGATTAACATAATCAATGAAGTCCAAATCCAATCAAGCATTTGATTAAATAGATTTTGGTCTATGTAATTTCCAATATGCAATCCTAAAATTATCAAGATAAAGCTTAATACAATTTTAGGCATAATGATTTTTAGACCTGATAAAGCAGCAATTGAGGTGATAATCATAGGGCCCAAAAACCAAGCTAAAGGAATATTAAAATAATCAGCAATAATTGCGCTAGGAAAAGAAATTATTAAAACAGAAATAAATTTAATTGAAAATGCTTGTTTTGCATTTTCAAGATAAGATTTGATTTGATGTTTAATCATCCATTAAGCTTCTACCATCTACTATGCAAAAGATAAGAAAAAATGTATTAGTCAATAAAGTGAAAATTTAATTTTTAAAATTAATAAAATTTTAAGTTTTATTAATATCTTTTTTGAGAAAATTCTTTCAATTAAAAGTTGTGTTACTTAATTAGAGGTTGAATAAAGATTAAGACTATAATTAACTTACATTTTTAAATTAGAGAGGGATAAATAATGAAAAACTTAAAAAAAATAGTTTCAGTATTATTTTCAGCAATCCTATTATTCTCAGCAACAACTACAAGCTCAGTAGCAATTGACAAATTGCACTTTGTAATTGGTGGTGGTGCTGGTGGTGGTTGGGATGGAACCGCTAGAGGTACTGGAGAAGCTTTAACAAAAGCTGGAATGTTAAGTAGTGCATCATTTGAAAATATGTCAGGTGGTGGTGGTGGAAAAGCTTTAGCTTATATGATCAATACTAAACCTGCTAATACAGTTTTAGTTCAATCAACACCATTAGTATTAAGATCAATTACGAGACACAAAGGTTATGTAAAAGGTAGCGGAACATTATCTTATAAAGATGTTGTGCCAATTGCCGGTGTAATTGGTGACTACGGCGCTATTGCAGTTGCAAAAAGTTCATCTTTTAAAAATTTTAAAGATGTAGTTGATGCTTACAAAAAAGATCCAAATTCAGTTAAAATGGCTGGTGGATCAGTAAGAGGAAGTATGGACCATTTAATTGGTGCTTTAGCTTTCCAAGCTGCAGGTGCAGATCCAAATGCTGTTCAATACATTCCTTATGATGCTGGTGGAAAGGCTTTAGCTGGACTTTTATCTGGAGAAACGCAAATCATTTCAACTGGTTTAGGTGAATTGATGGGTGCAAGAGACCAAGTAAGAATTATTGGTATTACTGCTCCTTCAAGAGTTTCTGATGCACCAGATGCGCCAACTCTTAAAGAACAAGGATATGATGTACAATTCGTTAACTGGAGAGGTTTCTTTGGCCCTCCAGGTATGAGCAATGCTGATAGATCAGCTATTGCAAAAATGCTTGGCGATGTACAAAAAACTCCTGAATGGGAAACTGTCAGAGCAAGAAATGCTTGGGTTAATATTTATAATCCAGAAGGTAAGTTTGTTTCTTTCTTAGAAAAACAAACTCAAGAAATGACAGCTCTTATGAAAAAACTAGGAGTGATATAATCCTTAGGGTTATTTAAAACTAGAGCAGTGAATATAAATACTACAAAAATTATATCACTGCTCTTTTTTATATTTTCAGCATTTTATTTATATACTGCTTATCAAATTCAAGTTTTTACATTTGATGAAAATGCACCATTTAATGCAAGAACATTTCCAATTTATTTAGGTTATGCTGGATTATTCTTTTCTGGATTAAAACTTATTTTACCAGACCCAAATACTATTAAAGTTGATCATAAAAATTTAGAATATAAGAAAACAGGTATTCTTATATTGATTGCTATTATTTATGGAGCTACAATTTTAAAAGTTGGTTATTTTTTAACTACTTCTTTATTTTTATTTGCTTCATATTATTTCTTAGGAGAACGAAGATGGATTTTAATGTTTTTATTATCCTTTCCATTTGTTGCTGCCTTTATGTATCTTCTTCATGGTATTCTTGACATTTATTTAAGAGATCCATTTTTACAGTCAATTGGAGTTATGAGATGATTGAAGGAATATTAATTGGATTAACAACAGCACTTACTTTTCAGAACATATTAATGGTTATGGTTGGTTGTTTTTTTGGAACAATCATTGGAATGCTTCCAGGCCTTGGTCCAATGACAGCTATCGCATTAATGATACCAATAACTTATGGTTTTGATCCTGCAACAGGTTTAATTTTGATGGCTGGAGTTTATTATGGAGCAGTATTTGGTGGTTCTACTTCTTCTATATTGTTAAATGCACCCGGGGTTCCAGGAACAGTTGCAACTTCATTTGATGGTTATCCTATGGCACAACAAGGTAAGGCAGGAAAAGCATTAGCAATTGCTGCATGGAGTTCGTTTGCAGGCGGAACATTATCTGCAATTTATTTATTGTTTATGGCACCAAGTTTATCAAAAGTAAGTTTATCTTTTAGATCACCTGATTATTTTGCGCTAATGATTTTAGGTTTAACTGCAATTGCTGCTTTTTCATCTAAAGGACAATTTTTAAAAGCAATGATGATGGTAGTACTTGGTTTGATGCTAGCATCAGTTGGTCAAGATAGTTTGTCTGATATTACCAGATTTACATTTGATAATATGAACTTAACTGATGGAATTAGTTTTGTACTTGTTGTGATGGCAACATTTGCAATGAGTGAAGCTTTAACAATTATTTTAAAAAGAAATGATCCTACTAGTGCTGCTAAACAAGTTTCATTGACTGAATTAGGTTCCATTAAAATTAATAAAGAAGAACGAACTAAGATGTACAAAACAATACCAAGATCATCAGTAATTGGATTTTTGATTGGTGTATTGCCTGGTGCAGGTGCAACAATTGCATCATTTTTAGCTTATGGAATGGAACGAAACGTAGTTAGCGATGAGGAGAAAGAAAAATTTGGTAAAGGAAGTGTAAATGGCTTATCTGCACCAGAAACTGCAAATAATGCAGCCTGTTCAGGTTCATTTGTTCCAATGCTTACTTTGGGAATACCTGGAAGTGGAACAACCGCTGTAATGCTAGGAGCACTTTTAGGATTTGGTGTTCAGCCTGGTCCTAGACTTTACATGACTAATCCAGAGATTTTTTGGTCAATAATTATGTCTATGTATATTGGAATGGTAATATTGTTGATATTAAACTTACCACTTATTCCGTATATAGCTAGAATTCTTGCTGTTCCTAAAAATTATTTAATTCCTCTTATTTTATTTTTCTCTGTTACTGGAATTTACGTAATGTCATTTAATAATTTTGATATTTATTTAATGATTGGGATAGCTGTAGTTGCAACTTTTTTAAGATTATATGATTTTCCAATGCCACCTTTAATATTAGCTTTTGTTTTAGGTGGATTGATGGAGGAGAATCTTAGAAGGTCTTTGTTATTAAGTAATGGTTCATGGGAATTTTTGTGGGACAGAACATTAACTGCATGTATCCTAGCAACTACAATTTTAATCGTAGTTTGGCATATTTACAAAACCTTTAAGAAGAAAAATTAAGATTTAATATCTATACGTTTTCTAATGATTTCTTTATCAAGCTTCATTTCACGATATGACATTATTAAAACACCTAAAAATATAATACTAGCACCAATCCAAGTGAAGAGATCAGGTGTTTCACTAAAAACATAATATCCAATTAAAGAGGCAAACACTAAACTAAGAAATGAGTATGGTTGTGTCATACTAACATCTACTAATTTGTATGCGTGATTAATGCAAAGATGTAATAATGTACCAAATAAACCTGCAAAAAATAAATAAATCAAAGTTTGAAAACTAGGTGTTTGCCAATAAAACAACGCAATAATGAAACTAAAAATTGTCATATACGTATATCCATAAGATAAAATCGTAATCGAACTATCATCTTTTGCGATAGTTTTTGTAATTATAATCACTATTGACCACATAAAAGACGATGCCAGTGCCATATAAACTCCAAGAGAGATTTCAATTATTCCTGGTCTTAAAATTATTAACATTCCTATAAATCCTAAAACTAGTGCAAAACTCCTGTATATGTAAATTTTTTCTCCTAGAAATAAAACTGCCAATATTGTTACTATAAAAGGAACCACAAAAGATATAGCTGTAGCTTTTTCAATTGGCATCATTACTAAAGCTGAGAAATATAACAGCATTGAAGGTAAATTTAAAACTGCTCTTAAAAAATGTTTTTTATGATGATTAGTTTTAAAAACTGTAAATTTAGATTTTAACATATAAGGAAAAATAATTAGGAAGCCAAACAAAAATCTAAAAAATCCAGCAACATAAACATTAACTTCTTCTTGGGCTAATTTTAAAAATGTAAGCATCAAAGTTCCAAATAGCACCGAAGCTATAATTAAAAAAATTGCTAGTTTATTATTAGACATCAATAGATGACTATATGTAAAACTAAACTATAAACAATCATAGTTTAAGTTAATTTTTTGATGATTGGTTTAAAACAAAAATGCCAGAACAAGTAATTATTATAGCTCCAATAACTGTGAACATATCTGGAATATCATTATAAAATATATATCCAAAAATTATTGCCCAAAAAATTAAAGTGTAATGAAATGGTTGAATTATACTTGCTCTAGCTTTACTTAAAGCAATTATTTGAAGGTAAAGACCTAATGAAAAAAATATGCCTATACCCAAAAACATTGGGTATAAAGAGTAATCTATTGGTCTCCAAAAATTAGAAGCTAATAACGACATAACTAACAAACCAATTATTGAGGTAAAAAACAAAGATGTTTCGTTTGAGTCATATTGTGAAACTTTTTTAGTGATGACCTGATAAAGTCCTAGCACAAATGCTGCGAATAGAGGTATTAAAGCTTTAGGATCAAAAATTGATGAAGTTGGTCTTAGAATTATCAAAACTCCGAGAAATCCAATAAAAATTGCTGTCCATGTTTTAACAGATACTTTTTCTTTCAAGATTATTGCAGATAAAGCAACCACTATTACTGGCGCTAAGGAACCAATACTATGGGCATTTGCTAAAGATAAATATTTAAATGACAAAACAAAACACCCAGATTCTAACACAGATAATAAGCTTCTAAATATCTGTAATTTAACATCTTTAGATTTATAAAATAAATTATTTTTTTTTCTCTTAGCCTCAAAAAAAGCTAAAAATAAAACAAAAAAATACTTCACGAAAAGTAATTGAAAAACTGAATGATTAATAATTAGAGTTTTTTGTATAGTGTCTAAAATAGAAAAAGATAAGTAAGCAAAAATTCCAAAAAGTATTCCAATAGACTCTTTGGATTTTAAAATAAGCATAAATTAGCTTAGGGTTTTTTTATATTCTTCAATAATTTTTGACCATTGAAATTTGTTCACAAATTCTTTTGCATTTTTTCCAAGCTCCAAATATCTTTTATTTTCCAACAGTGAATTAATTGAAGAATAAACTTCATCAAGACTGTTACCATCGCATATTAAGCCAGTTTTTTCATGTTCAATTGCATCTGCAGCACCTCCGTCTTTACCACCAATAGATGGAATACCATACTGTGCAGCCTCAACATACGATATACCAAAACCCTCAACTGATTTTTTATGGATTATGGATGGCATCACAAAAATATTTGATTTTGAAACTAAAGCATTTTTTAAATCAGTACTTATATCTTTAAAAAACATAACTTGTGCTTCAAGATCTAGCTCTTTAACTAGTTTTTTTATATTTTCTTCTTCTTCTCCATATCCAATACAAATGTAAACAATGTCAGGATAAATTTGTTTTAAATTTCTCAAAGCCATTACTATTTTTTCGTGATTTTTACGCTTATCAAATCTTGAAACTGTAATTAGTCTTGGGTTTTTAACTTTAAGTATACTTTCAACTTTATCTAAAGTTTTTTTGTTTAGTTCTGCGGCTGGATCCACACCTGGATTTATTACAATTACTTTATTTGCATTAACACCAAGTTTTATTGCTAGATTTTTTGTAAACTGAGAATTTGCTATAACTTTTTCAACATTATTTAAAACACTAACCACTCTTTTATTTTGACTAGAACCATTAGGATGGTTGATTTCTTTACTATGAATTAAACAGTATGTTTTCTTAGAAGTTTTAATTAGTTCTAAACTTTTCCAATGATCAGCAATAATTCCATCTATTTTATTTTCTTTTATATATTCATTAATTAATTGTGCTTTTCTATATTTTCTTAGTAATTTAATTCCACCAACTCTTTCGATTGAAAAAGAAGCTTGTTCATCAAAATTTTTGTGACCTTCTATATGATCTGCAAAAACTTTTATCATGAAGTTTTTAGATAATTCTCTTGAAAGACCCCACATTAGATTTTGCATACCACCAAGCTCAGGTGGAAATGATCTAGTTACAATTAGATACATTAATCATACTTCCATTTAATACCACAGCCCGCACTGGGTATTTGATCCTCAGGACCTTTTCCAGTTTCAGCTATTTGCCTCATAGCTGTTAGCAGATCACTTTCTCCGTCTTTAACTGGAATAAACTTTTTAAGTTCTCTTAAACGTCCTCTGTATTGAAGTTCTAAATTTTTATTATAGCCAAAGAAATCTGGAGTACATACAGCATCATATGCTTTAGCAATTTCTTGAGTTTCATCATGTAAGTAAGGAAAATTGAAATGATTTTCATTTGAAAACTTGATCATGTTATCAAATGAGTCATCTGGATAATTAATAAAGTCATTTGAGCAGATAGCGACTGGGTTGATACCAATTTTTTTCAATTCACTACAATCTTCAACTAATTCTTTTGTAATAGCTTTTACATATGGACAATGATTGCAAATGAACATTATCAAAGTTCCATTTTCACCTTTGATATCATTTAAAGACAGAATTTTATTATCAGTAGATTTTAATTCAAATGGAATAGCTTTTTGACCAAAATCACATATTGGAGTTTGTATAGGCATAATGTAAAATATATAAATTATGTTTTATGATTTAAAAGATAAAAAACCAAAAAACTCTGGCGAAAATTGGGTAGCTCCTAATGCCACAATAATTGGAGATGTTACTTTAGAAAAAAATACAAGTATTTGGTTTAATGCAGTGCTGAGAGGAGATATTGAAAATATTCATATTGGTGAAGGATCTAATGTACAAGATGGAAGCGTATTACACACAGATCCTGGATGTCCTTTAAAAGTAGGAAAAAATGTTACGGTTGGCCATCTAGTTATGCTTCATGGGTGCACCATAGGAGACAACAGTTTAATTGGAATTGGAGCTGTCATCTTAAATAAAGCTAATATTGGTAAAAATTGTATAATTGGAGCTAAAGCCCTAATTACAGAAAATAAAGTTATACCTGATAACTCTTTAGTTGTTGGTTCTCCAGGCAAGGTAATTAGAGAGGTTACAGAGGAAGAAAAACAAGCAGTCTTTGAAAATACAAAACACTATCAAGATAATTGGAAAAAATATTCTAAATCAATTTTTTAAAGGAGATAAATGCCAGCAGGATATGTCATAGCACAATTGAAAATAACTAATCCGGAAAGTTATAAAGAGTATATTGAAAAAGTGAATCCAATTATAAAAAAATTTGGTGGAGAATATTTGGTAAGAGCTGGTGAGTTTCAAATATTTGATGGGGAAACAAAATTTCCAAGAATAATTATTTTAAAATTTCCGAGCTATGAAAGAGCTCTTGAGTGGTATAATTCAGAGGAATATAAACCAATAAAACAAATAAGATTGGATAATGCTGAGGGAACAAATATAATAATCAAAGGTCTATGAGAAAAATATTTATAGTTTTAATAATTTCTTTAATTTCTCAATTATCTCAAGCAAACGAAAGATTTATACCACTTGAATTATTTACAGGTGGGGAAATTCGTGATGATACTGAAATTAAATTTACAAAAGCCAATTTGGTCTTTGGAGACAAGAAAAGAAAAAAAATAGTAGGACCTGAAGATTGGAAAAATCCAAATACAGGTGAGATCATTAAAGTCTATAAAAGAACAAGAAAAAGCCAAAGTGGCGTTAAAACACAATTATTTGCCGTTACTAATGATGGACAATGCATTGGAAGAGTATGGGATAGTAGGAGGAGTGGAAGAATAATTGTAAATGGATGTAAATTTCCTTTAGGAGTGTGGAATGAAGGTGAAAAAAGAACATTTAAAGGATCTTCTGGAGGAAAGACTAGAAAAATTGAATTGACTATTTTAAAACTGGGAAAAAAACAAAAAGATAAAGTAACATTTAATTGGAAACTTTACGATGGAGCTGGAAAATTAATGGATGACAATGATTATACATTTTCTGCTGGCAAAGCAATGACAAAGCTTAATGATAAAAAAATATCAAAATGAAAAAAATATTTATATTTTTATTTGCTATAGTTTTTTATTCTACATCATTTTTAACAAATAATATTTTTGCAGAGATTAAAGTTCCAGGTTCTGGGGGGATTAATTATTGGAATGATTTTGAAAAATTTTACAAAAAACAACTTAAGAAATCTCAAAAAAAGAATCAAAAATTAATTTTTTATGGATCTACAAGTGGAGGAGGATGGGCGACTGGATTTAAAATTGTAAAAGATATAAATGATCAAGTACATGAACAAGCCTATAAACAGTGTATGAAGAGAGCAAAAAAGTACACTCAAAATGAATGTTTTTTGTTTGCAATTAACGACAAAATTGTTTGGACTAATATTGATGAACCTATTGCAAGTGTAAAGATGAATTTGGAAATAGATGAAAATGATAAAAAACCTGGAAGATTTTTTAAAGATCAACCTGATGTTACAGATGAACCTCAAGTTCATTTTATTTATATATTGAATAAAGACAGTGAGGATAACGAGTGGGATATTAATGGCAAAATGGAAAAAGAGCTATTAGCTGCAAATGAAAAAGTTTTTGAAATGACAAAAGGTAAACAAAAATTTAGATATGATATGAGAGAAGATGGAAAATTAGATATTTCATTTGTTAGATTTAATAAGCAATATAAAGGTAATTATGGAATGAATTATCCTGATGCTTATTTAACACAAAAAGGGTTTAATGATCCTAACAAATTATATTTTGCCTGGGCTGATGTTAAACATCGTGATGGTGGACAGGGAAGTGTTCACCATGGATATATTTTTTTACAAAGTAAATACATAACAAATGCAAATAAAAGAATGATGATGACATTACATGAAATACTACATGTAAATGGTTTTGCATGGCCTTGTACAAAAGGTAATTCTAATGGACACACATCAAGCTCAACTGTTATTGGTGGTCCAGTTGGTGACGATTCGTATAGACTTGGAGTTTTGTATGATCACGGTGATGATACTTGTCCAGATTTTAAAGACTCTGCTTTTCTAGAACCAAAATCTAATAGTCCTTTTAATCCTGTTGAGCTAAAATGTGCAATGGCAGCTGAAGTTGGACGAGGAAAAGCTCCAAATGAGAATTATGACTGGAGAAAAAGATATTCACATAAAAAACTACAAAAAATAAAAGCTAAAAGAACCTGGTGCACTTACAATGTTGGAAATTAACTAAAAAGTAAACCATTAATTGAATAAACTATTAATCCAATAATTATTATTAATAAAGTTAAAAAAGAAATTTGCCCACTTAAGTGCGCTTTTAATTTTGTTTTTCCTTCTTTAAATTTTTTAAAAAGAATGCTCCCAAATCTCATTATAGCTAATCCTAGAATAATAAGAAATGCTGTGAATATATATCCAGTAACCATCTACGGAACTAACCAGGTATCTTTATTATTTTCTAAATTAAATTTAGCTCTTCGATGGCCTTTAGCTGCTAAATAAAGCCATTCCATAGATTTAATTTTGCACTGAATAACAGTAAAGTTTTTATAACCTTCTTCACTTTTTTCTTTTGTGTAGTCAAAATTGTCTAATTCTGGTTTTAGTCCAGAGGTTGGTAGATCTGATTCAGTTCCTGGACCATTATCAACTAAATAACATTTTCTACTTATATGCTGGGTTTTAGACCACGATTCTTTTGTTACATCATTATTGTGATTAATAATGCATTTTACTTTTAATCTGACCTGTATCTTTTCATCTTTATCATAAAATAACATTGCAGCATTTTTATTTGCTTTTAGCTTTTCTATTTTATCTGATCTAATATCACTATGATATTGCACTATATTATTTGATTGGTCTGATTTTCTTAAAACTACAATTCTTCCATCTAGGTCAGATTGATCCCCACAAATAAACACAGGTATTCTAAAAGGTGAACTTCTATCTTTAACAGCATTATCTAACATTGACCAAATTTTCTTTTTGATCTCTGCAAAGTCCTCGTAATAAGGAACTGTATCCGTCACAAATATTATTTTTTCTTTTTTAATCGAGCAATCAAACCTGAGCTATCCCAACGATTGCCACCCATTTTTTGAACTTCAGCATAATAACCATCAATAATTTCTGTTATAGGCACAGGTGAACCATTTTTTTTTGCTTCCTCGATTGCAATTTTTAAATCTTTTCTCATCCAATCAATAGCAAAACCATAATCAAATTTATCATCAGTCATAGTTCGATATCTATTTTCCATTTGCCAAGATTGTGCTGCACCCTTAGATATTGTTTCCATTACTTTATCCATATCTAAACCGGCGTTTATTCCAAAATTAATTGCTTCAGATAAACCTTGAACTGTTCCAGCAATACACATTTGGTTCATCATCTTTGTTAACTGACCACTTCCACAAGGACCAATCAATTTTACTTTTTTACTGTAACAATCAATTACAGGCTCAGCTTTTTTAAACACTTCTTCATCACCACCTACCATTACTGTTAGTATTCCACCCTCAGCACCAGCTTGTCCACCAGAAATAGGGGCATCTAAAAAACTAAACCCTTTATCATTTGCTTTTTTATTTAATTCTCTTGATACTTCTGCAGATACAGTTGAGTTATCAATAAAAATAGACCCAGCTTTTGCTGTGTTAAATAATCCATTTGCCCCAGTTGCTACTTCTCTTAAATCATCATCATTACCTACACATGTAAAAATGAAATCAGCTCCATCTGCAGCCTCCGCAGGTGTATTGGCCATTTTACCTTTATATTCACCAATCCATTTTTCAGCTTTTGATTTTGTTCTATTAAAAACAGTTACATTGTGTCCAGCTTTTGATATATAACCAGCCATTGGGTAGCCCATAACCCCAAGACCTATGAAAGCAACATTACAAGTCATAATTTATTTCTATGTTTAAAAGTTTAAGTTTAAAAGTAATTGTATTTGGATTTATTTTTACATTTTTTTCAAGTTTTGGACAGAGTTTTTTTCTTGGCCTATTTAATTCTAGTATTAGAGACGCCTTATCAATTACACATGGACAATTTGGCTCAATTTATGCATCAGCCACTTTACTAAGTAGTATTGTTTTAGTTTGGATTGGAAAAAAAATTGATGACGTAAACATATTAAAGTTTGCTTCTTATGTAATTATTTTTCTATCTGCTTCTTGTTTTATATTTTCAAAGATTTCATCTGTTATTTTTTTATTTGTAGGAATTTTTTTAATGCGATTAGCTGGACAAGGTTTATCAAGTCATACAGCAACAACAACCATATCTCGTTTTTTTGAAAAAAATAGAGGTAGGGCTTTAAGTACAGGTTGGTTAGGATTGTCATTGGCTGAATTTATAATGCCAGTTTTAATTGTTTTCTTTTTAACTTTTATAGAATGGAGAGATATTTGGGTTTCAATTTCTATTTTAGTTATACTTGTTCTGCCTGTTGCAACATTTATTTTAGTTAAAGATGTTAAGCTTGATACTAGAGAAGAATCCAAAATAGAAGAAAACAATAAGGAAATTAAACAATGGAAAAGAATAGAAGTTTTAAAAGATTATCGATTTTATATTATTTGTATGACGATGTTAGCAATGCCATGGATTGCAACAGGATCTTTTGTCTATCAATCTTTTATATCTTCTTCTAAAGAGTGGGGACCTTATGTTATTGCGCAATCATTTATGGCATACTCAATTTTATCAGTGATTACTCTTTTTATATCTGGTTTTTTAATTGATAAATTTTCAAGTAGAAAATTATTAATTTATATGAATATCCCACTTTTTTTTGGCACCGTGGTTCTATACTATTTTGATGCACCGATTTCCTCTTTTGTATTTTTTGGTTTAGTGGGGGTCACGAATGGTTTGGCAAACGTACTTGGTTCTTCAACTTGGGCTGAGATTTATGGTGTCAAATATATTGGATCTATAAAGGCTTTAACAACTGCACTGATGGTGTTTGCAACAGCTTTTGGTACAGCTTTATTTGGATTTTTGATTGATATTGGTTTTTCAATTGAACAGATAGCCGTTGTTTCAGGAACTTATATCTTTGGCTCAATAATTCTTCTTTATTTAGTAAAAAATAAGCTAAATCCATATTATTTACAAAATAGCTCTTGATTTTTAAAGACTCACTGTGTAGATACTCCGCATGGCAAGAGTTACTGTAGAAGACTGTATAGATAAAGTAGAGAGTCCTTACGAATTAGTTCTAGTTGCTAAAGAAAGAGCCACCCAACTCAATGCAGGAATAGAACCAACAATTGATAGAGATAATGACAAAAATACTGTCATTTCATTAAGAGAAATTGCTGAAGAAAAAATTAAAGTTTCAGATTTAACAGATAGTGCTGTTTATAAACTTAGAAAACATGTTGAACAAGTTGATGATACTGTAGAAGATGACGAGGATATAGGCGATGACTTTGAAAATTTATACAAAGGCGAAATCTCAAAAAGTGGTACCCCTATCTTACCATCTAAAAGAGCAAGAAAAACTCCTGAAAAAATTCAAGTAACAAAAGAAGATTTGGCTGAGCTATCTGAAACAGCTACAGCAGAAGTTGATAATTCAGTAGGAGAAGAAACGATGAATGAGCAAGGAGAAGTTTCTTTAGATGAAGTATCAGAATCAGAAAATCAAGAAGCAGACGTATCTTCAGATGACACTGAAGCTTCAAACTCATAAAAAAATAATATAAAGTTATACCATGAATAGGAAAGTATCAGTTGCTCCTATGATGGATTGCACAGATCGTCATGAACGATTTTTTCTAAGATTAATATCCAAAAACACTCTTCTTTACACTGAGATGGTAGTCGATGAAGCTATAAATAGAGGAGATAAAAAAAAGTTATTGCAGTTTAATATTAATGAGAAACCTGTAGCACTTCAATTAGGAGGCTCTTCTCCAAAACTTTTAGCTGAAGCCACTAAAGTAGGCGAAGATTTTGGTTATGATGAAATTAATCTAAACTTAGGTTGTCCCAGTAAAAAAGTTGAAAAAAATAGATTTGGTGCTTGTTTAATGAAAGAGCCAAATTTAGTGGCAGATTGTTTAAGTAAAATGCAATCAGTTACAAAACTACCAGTCACTATAAAAACAAGAATTGGTTACGATGATGTAGATGATTATGAAAATTTACATAGTTTTATTTCTACCTTAAAAGCAACTGGAGTTAAAACTTTCATCATTCATGCAAGAAAAGCAATGTTAGGTAAGTTTACACCTAAGCAAAACTTAAATATTCCTCCTCTAAAATACGAATATGTTTATAAATTAAAAAAAGATTTTCCTAATGAAGAGATAATTATTAATGGAGGAATAACTTCAGTAGATGAAATAAAGCCTCATTTAGAAAAAACAGATGGTGTAATGATTGGAAGAGCCGCTTATCATACCCCATATTTGTTAGCAGATATTGAAAGAGAAATATTTAATAACGACGATGTTCCAAGTAGACAAGATGTAATTGAACAACTAATTCCTTATGTTAAAGAAGAATTAAAAAAAGGGACAAGATTGAATCAAATTATGAGACACACTCTTGGTTTATTTCATGGTCAAACAGGTGCAAGTTATTGGAAAAGATATTTAAGTGAAAACATGTGTGTAAGAGATGCTGACGTAAAAAAAATTGACCACATCATGGATAAAATTAAATACAACAATGTAGATACTAGAGTAGGACAGTCTGCTTAATTCAATTCTAACAAACGAATACAGTTATATTATTTTATTAATGGCTTTAACAGCTATTCCAGTAGGTTTTGTGGCTGGATTATTTGGTATAGGTGGAGGGTTGATAACTGTTCCATTTTTGTATTTTATTTTTGGTTCATTAGAAATTGACCCTCAATATGTTATGCACCTTGCGGTCGGAACTTCCTTTGCAATTATAATACCAACCTCTACAGTTTCAGTTTTAACACATCATAAATTTAAAGCGGTTGATTTTGATATCGTTAAGAATTACGGTCTATTTGTTGTACTAGGAGTTATTGTTGGTACTGCTTTTGCAGCTTCTGTAAAAACCAAATCTTTGGTTTTATTTTTTTCAATTATGATCTTATTTTTAGGAATTTACTTATTGTTAATAAAAGAAAAGGAACAAAACATAATTGTTAAAATGAAATTACATTTAAAAGTAATACTTGGTTTTCTTGTTGGCTTTATATCTGCTCCTATGGGTATTGGAGGAGCTGTAATGAATGTTCCTATTCTAAAGTTCTTTGGTTATTCAATAAATAAAGCCATAGGAAGTGCAGCTGCTATTGGCTTTTTAATTGCTTTATTTGGAGCAATAGGATTCCTTGTTTCAGGAAGTTATTTAAATTCAAGTCTTCCACTAAGTATTGGTTTTATAAATATCCCTGCTTTTTTAATTTTCATACCAATCACAACTTTTATGGCTAGGATAGGAGCTAAAACAGTTCATAGTATTGATAAGAATAAAATTAGTAAGTTTTTTGGAATTTTTCTTCTAGTGGTTTCGATTAAATTTTTTTATGAATACTTAAAATTATAACAAGCAAAAAAAAGAGGTGATTTCAGTCTCCCTCCATCACCTCACTAATTCAAATTAAGTGATTCTTTAAATATTTATGAACACTTAATAGTTGTAAATGCAATTTATTAACTAATTTAAACCCAAACAATCTTAAGTTGTATTTAGTCTTAAAAAAAAACTCAATTTAGCCATACATAATATTTAGTGTTATTATTCTAATTGATACTTTTAAAAATGGTTTCAGTAAAAGACATTAATAAAAATATTAAAAAATTATTTGATCCAATAGATAAAACTAAAAATAAGTTTTCCTCACTTTTAAAAGATTTCAAAAAAAACAAAATTAAAAAAGATTTAGCATTACAAAAACAATTAGAAAAAGAAAAGAAAAGAGAATTAACTTTAGAAAAAAAATTAGCGAAAAAAGCCAAACAAGATGAATTAAAAGAAGAAAGAAAGAAACTTCTTTTTCAAAAAAAATTAATCATTGAAAATGATAAACAAAAAAAAAAGAATGAAGAAAAAAGACAAAAGATAGAAGCCCAAAGAATTAAAATAGAACAGAAAAAAATTAAAGACGAAGAAACTAAAAAACTTAGAGAGGAAGCCAGAAAGCTTAAACAAGAAGATTTAAGGCTAAAAATGTTAGAGAGACAAAGAATTAGAGAAGAAAATTTTAAAATTAAAGAGGAACAATTAAAAAATAAAGAAATTGAAGCCCAAAAGAGAAGAGATGAAAAAGAAAAAGAAAGACAAGAAAAAATAAGATTAAAAGAAATTGAAAGGAAAAATAGACTTGAGGAAGAACAAAGATTAAGAGAGGCAGCAAGGAAGCTGAAATATGAGCAAGAAAAACTTAAAGAAATGGAAGAAAGATTAAGAGATCTAGAAACTGAAAGACAGCAAGAAATTCAAAGACAAATTTTAAAAGAAGAGGCTGAGCAAAGAGCGAAAGAAGAGGAATTAAGGATCAAAGAAAAAGAACTTAAAGAAGCTGAACGTGAGAGAATAAATAAAGAAAATGAAAGACGTCAAAGAGAAAGAGAATTGAAAATAGAGGAGGAAAGACAAAAAAGAGTTGATGAAGAAAACGAGAGAATTAGATTAGCTGAAATTGCTCAAAAAGAGAGAGAAGATGAGGAAAACAGGCGAATGAAAGAATGGGAGAAAAAATTTGATGAAGAACAGCGACTAAAAGAGGAGGAATTAGTTAGAAAGTTTTATAGCGATGAAATTTCTGAACAAGAAAACAATCTGGATGGCGATAATTTAGAAACTAAAGTTAATAACGATAATTTAGAAAATAAAAACGATGAAGATAATTTAAAAAATTAAATTTTCTGATCATATTCACCGACCTTACCTGTTTTTTGTAACAAATCGTCAATAAAATCAAAGATTTTTCTTTTTCTTTCATCTGATGTTGGGCTTTCAGTGACAATAACTAAAGATGGTTTGTTTGAAGAAGCTCTTATAAGTCCCCAAGAACCATCTTCGAATGAAAACCTAACTCCATTAACAGTTAAAATATCATTAATAACTTGGCCATCTATTTCAGTTTTGTTTTCTTTTAAATTTTTAATTTGTTTAACAAGCTCTTCAACAACAAAATACTTCTCCTCATCTTTGCAAAAAGGTGCCATTGTTGGTGTTTGAAATGTATTAGGTAATTCACTAATAATTTCACTCATTTTTTTATTTTGATTATATAATAAGTTACATACTTGAATTGCTGAGTTAATTCCATCATCATAGCCATATCCTATAGGTTGATTAAAAAAGAAATGACCACTTTTTTCAAAGCCTGCTAATGCTTTTTCAGTGTTCACTTTTCTTTTAATATGAGAATGACCCGTTTTCCAATAAATTGTTTCACAATTGTTTTCTAATAAGATTTTATCTTTTGTAAATAAACCTGTTGATTTTACATCAACCACAAACTTTGAATTTTTATGTTTGCTTGATAAATTTCTAGCAATTAGAAGTCCTATTTTATCTGAAAATATTTCGTTACCTTTGTCATCAATAACACCAACCCTATCTCCATCACCATCAAATCCAAAACCTATATCAGCATTATTTTCTTTAACTACTTTTGCTATCTCATGAAGCATTTCTAAATCTTCCGGATTTGGATTGTATTTAGGAAAATTCCAATCTAGGTTACAGTCTAACTCTATTACCTCACATCCAATACCTCTAAGAATGTCTGGGGCAAAAACACCCGCTGTTCCATTTCCACAAGCCACCACAGCTTTAATTTTTTTCTTAATTTTGTTTTTACTAATCAGGTTTTCTTTATAAATTTTATCAAAATCTTTTATTTGTTTTTCACTACCTTCGCCTTTTGTGAACTTTTCATTTAAGGTAATTTCTTTTAATTCTTTCATTTCTTCAGGTGCATGAGTTAATCCTTTTTTGATTCCCATTTTCACACCAGTCCAACCATTTTCATTATGACTAGCTGTAACCATAGCGACTGCATCAGCATCTAAATTAAATTGTGCAAAATAAACCATTGGTGATAACGACAAGCCAATATCTTCTATATTGCATCCTGTAGATAATAATCCTTTTTTAAGAGCTGTTTTTATTTCTTCACTATAAGAACGATAATCATGCCCAACTACGATTCTAGGATTATCTTTTTCAGTATGTATTTTTATCTGTGTTCCAAGGCCTTTTCCTAGATTCTCTATTCCAGATTGGTTTATATCTTTCTCATACAACCATCGGGCGTCATATTCCCTAAAGCCAAATGGGTCTATTTTTATGTTTTGATTCATTACCTATTTTCTTACCCTTTTTTTGTTAATTTCTTTCAAAAAAATTTATTTTTTTATTGATTATCATTTTGTCGCGTTCTATAAATGTTCTATTGTACAAATGTTTATATAGTATATTTACGTTAAACGCCTACAACATATAGTTGTTTTCGTACTAATAACAAAATATAATTAAAATTTATGAATAAGATTCTTTCTCAAGCCCTCAAAAAAGCTGTCTCTGAATATAGCCCCGTAGTTAAGGAAGTTTCTAAGATAAATAAACCTGATCTTTTCTCATTAAATAATGAAACAGAATTATTTCAAAATGATAAAGGTATCATAATTAAAATTGATCGTTCAAAAGACGCTAACCTTACAGACTTTGGTAAAGCAACTTTAAAAGACAGATATTTAGGTTTTAACGAATCTTATCAAGATTTATTTGCAAGAGTAGCAAGCACATATGCAGATGATAATTTGCACGCTCAAAGAATTTATAATTACATAAGTAACCTTTGGTTCATGCCAGCAACACCAGTTTTGTCAAATGGTGGTACAAAAAGAGGATTACCAATTTCATGTTTTTTAAATGAAGCATCTGATAGCTTAGGAGGTATTCTTGATTTATGGAGTGAGAATGTTTGGTTAGCAGCGAAGGGTGGAGGAATTGGAAGCTATTGGGGTAACTTAAGATCTATTGGTGAAAAAATAGGAAGAGTTGGAAAAACATCTGGAATAATTCCTTTCATAAAGGTGATGGACTCTTTGACTATGGCTATCAGTCAAGGATCATTAAGGAGAGGTTCTGCAGCATGTTATCTTCCAATTGATCATCCTGAAATAGAAGAGTTTATTGAAATGAGAAGACCAACGGGTGGTGATCCAAATAGAAAAGCATTAAATCTTCATCATGGCGTTTTAGTTTCAGATGCATTTATGAGAGCTGTAGAAACAGATGAACAATGGGCTTTAAAAAGTCCCGTTGATGGATCCATACAACAAACTATTTCAGCAAGAAATTTATGGATTAGATTATTAACTGCAAGAATAGAAACAGGAGAGCCATATATTATTTATATTGATACTGTTAATAGACAAATTCCACAGCACCACAAGTTAGCAAACCTTACAGTTAAAACTTCCAATTTGTGTAGTGAAATAACCTTACCAACAGGAATTGATAAAGATGGAAGAGACAGAACTGCAGTATGTTGTTTATCTTCTTTAAATTTAGAAAAATATGATGAATGGAAAGATGATCCAGACATGATTAATGATGTTATGAGATTTTTGGATAACGTTTTATCTGATTTTATTAACAAAGCTCCTGAGCAGTTTAAAGATGCAAAATATTCAGCAGAAAGAGAAAGAAGTGTTGGTTTAGGTGTAATGGGTTTTCACTCTTTCTTACAAAAAAATAGAATTCCACTTGAGTCAGTAATGGCAAAATCATGGAATAAAAAAATATTTAAAAATATTGATGAAAAAGTAAATCAGGCATCTAAAGATTTAGCTGAAGAGAGAGGTGCTTGTCCAGATGCAGCTGAGTATGGTTACAAAGAAAGATTTTCTAATAAGACAGCAATCGCTCCAACAGCATCAATTTCAATTATTTGTGGTGGAGCATCTCCAGGAGTAGAGCCTATTGCAGCAAACAGCTATACTCATAAAACTCTATCAGGTTCTTTTAATGTCAGAAATAGATATCTAGAAGAAATACTACAAAATCATGGTAAAAATGATGATGAAACTTGGTCTACTATTACTACCAATCAGGGCTCTGTTAGCCATCTAGATTTTTTAACTGATTTAGAAAAAGATGTATTTAAAACAGCATTTGAGCTTAATCAAAATTGGATAATTGAACTTAGTGGAGACAGAACTCCTTATATTTCCCAAGCTCAATCAGTAAATTTATTTTTACCAGCAGATGTTCATAAAAAAGAATTACACAAAATTCATTTTGATGCATGGAAGAAAGGCTTAAAAAGCCTTTATTACTGTAGATCAAAATCAATTCAAAGAGCTGAAAATATCAATGATGCCAAATCTACTGATATTACGGCAAACGTTTATAAATCTAAAAATCAACAATCTAACGAGCAGCCAGAGTACGAGGAGTGTTTATCATGTCAGTAGCAGAAAAAATTAATAAAGAGATTATTCAACCAAAAAAGATGGGTCTATTAGTAGAAAACCCTGTGTACAAACCTTTTAGATATCCATGGTGTTATGATGCATGGTTAACTCAACAAAGAATTCATTGGCTACCAGAAGAAGTTCCTTTAGGTGATGATGTTAGAGATTGGCAAAAAAACTTGTCTCAACCAGAAAAAAATCTATTAACACAAATTTTTAGATTTTTTACTCAAGCGGATGTAGAAGTTAATAATTGTTATTTAAGACATTACACAACTGTATTTAAACCAACAGAAGTATTAATGATGATGACAGCATTTGCTGCAATGGAAACAGTTCATGTAGCCGCTTATTCTCATCTTTTAGATACTATTGGTATGCCAGAGTCAGAATACTCGGCTTTCATGAAATATAAAGAAATGAAAGACAAGTACGATTACATGCAGGGCTTCAATGTAAATTCTAAAGAGGATATTGCAAAAACGGTTGCAGTGTTTAGTGCATTTACAGAAGGATTACAGTTGTTTGCAAGTTTTGCAATTTTATTGAATTTTCCAAGACACAATAAAATGAAAGGAATGGGGCAGATAGTTACTTGGTCTGTAAGAGATGAAACACTTCATTGTAATTCTATGATCAGAATTTTTAAAGAATTTATAAAAGAAAATCCTGAAATTTGGACACCTAAACTTAAAAAAGAACTTTATGAAGCTTGTAGAATAATTGTTGAGCATGAAGATGCTTTTATTGATTTAGCTTTTGAAATGGGACCAATGGAAGGATTAACAGCTCAAGAAGTTAAAGATTATATTAGGTTCATTGCGAACAGAAGACTTATCCAATTAGGGTTAGAACCAATTTATGACGTTCAAAAAAACCCACTAACTTGGTTGGATACAATGCTAAATGCAGTTGAGCATATGAATTTCTTCGAAGGTAGAGCGACTGAATATTCTAAAGCATCAACCCAGGGTACTTGGGCAGAAGCTTTTAGTTAATCTTAAAATTATCTTTGATTTAACTGCATCACTTTTCGATGCTTGCTACCTTTGTAACTAGCTAAAGGTCTAATAAGTTTATTAGCAGCATGTTGCTCCATTATATGAGCAGACCAACCAGTAATTCTTGAAATTACAAATATTGGAGTAAAAAAATCAGTTTCAAATCCCATTAAATGATAAGTAGGTCCTGTAGGATAGTCTACATTAGGATATATGTTTTTTTCTTTTATCATTACCCTTTCAACAATATCGTAAATTTTCTCGAATTTTTTATCTTTCTTAATTTTCGCAACTTTTGCAAAATATTTCCTCATGGTTGGAACTCTAGAATCACCTGATTTATAAACCCTGTGTCCAAATCCCATCACCACCTCTTTATTTTTCAAGGCGTTGTTAATCCATTTTAAGGCATTTTCAGGCTTTTTAATTTTGTTCATCATATGCATAACTTCTTCATTTGCTCCACCGTGAAGAGGGCCTTTTAAACTGGCGATTGCGCCTGTTATTGCTCCATGTATATCAGACAAACTGCTAGTGATTGTTCTTGCCGTAAATGTAGAAACATTAAAACTATGCTCAGCATAAAGAATTAGAGATACATCAAAAGCCTTAACAATTTCTTTTTGAGGTACTTTTCCAAAACACATATAGAAAAAGTTTTCAGCAAAAGTTAAAGTTTTTTTTGGTTTAATAATTTTTTTTCCTTTCCTTATTCGGTAAAAAGCAGCAAGTGCTGTAGGAGTTTTTGCAAAAATTCTTAGGGCTTTTCTCATATTTGCTTCAGGTGAAGAGTCAGTGGTCTCTTTATCTTCCAATCCCATTACACTTACAGCAGTTCTAGCTACATCCATCGGATGAGATTTTTTTGGCATATGCCTAATAATTTCATATAAATTTTTAGTTAGCTCCCTATGATTTCTTTCTTCTTTCTCAAATTTTCTAAGTTCAAGAGTATTTGGTAAATCTTTATTTAAAATTAAATATGCAACCTCCTCAAATCTACAATACTCACATAAATCTTGAGCAGCATAACCCCTATAAGTAAGGGAGTTAATCTCAGGCATTACTTTTGAAACCTCTGTTTCATCAACAACAATGCCTAGTAATCCCTTCTTGATATCATCACTCATTATTCATGTCCTTCCGTACTAAAATTATAAATTTTTTCATCCAATGAATTATATTTTTCATAATCAACTAATTCATAAAGTCTTTTTCTAGTTTGCATCTTATCAATTATATTGTTTTGATGTCCATTTGCATAAATGTCTCTTAATCCATCTTCCACATTTTTCATAGCTAATCTTTGTGTGGTAACTGGATAAATCACAATATTGTATCCAAAATTTTCTAACTCTTTGTAGTTAAACAATTTAGACTTACCAAACTCAGTCATATTAGCTAATAAATATCCTGTTAATTCTTTACGAACTTTTTCAAAATCTTTCTCATCTTGAAGAGCTTCAGGAAATATTATTTCAGCACCAGCATCAATGTAGGCCTTGCATCTTTCTATCATTTTATCGATACCTTCAACACTCTTGGCATCTGAACGGGCTATAATTTTAAAATTTTGATCTTTTTTTGCTGCTACACATTCTTTAATCTTTTTAACCATAGCATCAGTTGAAATAAGTTCTTTATTATCAAGATGACCACATCTTTTTCTCTCAATTTGATCTTCTAAATGAACTCCTGTTATCCCAAATTCCTCAAATATTTCTATTGTTTCCTTACATGATTTAAATCCTGTATCTATATCTACTATTGTTGGAAGATTAGTAACTCTAGAAATTAAATAAGATCTTGTACTAACATCTTGCAGTGTTGTTAAACCAATATCAGGAAAGCCAAGATCATTAGCCATTACTCCACCAGATACATAAACTGCATCATATCCAATTTCTTCAATTAATTTTGCTGTCAGTGGATTATATGCACCAGGAACTCGTAATATTTTATTTGATTTTAATTTTTGGTTAAAATCTAATCTCTTTTGACTTGGTTCTTTTTCAACAAAGTGCATTAAAAAATTCCTTTTTTATTATTTTGTTTTAATTTGTTCTTTCTAACTTCAATATTTAGTTTATCAAGTTGACCAGGTTTTAAATTTTTTAAATTTTGTACTGTTTTTAAAAAACGATCACTCTCATTTCTATCTAAAATACCATCGGTTAAAGTTAAAAATTTATTTATATAATTTTCTCTCTTAAATGGTCTAGCACCATATGGATGTGCGTCTGCTCTATCTAGTTCCTCTGTTATTTTTTTTCCATTATTAAGCGTCACTACTACTTTAGCTCCGAATGCTTTGTTTTTTGGGTTCGGATCGTGATATTTCTTTGTCCATTTTTTATCCTCATGTGTTTTTATTGATTTCCAAATTTTGATTGTACTTTTTCTATTAGCTCTGGCTTTTGTATAAGACCTGACATGATGCCAATCTCCATCTTCAAGTGCTACGGCAAAGATGTACATTATAGAATGATCTAATGTCTCTCTGCTTGCATTAGGATCCATTTTTTGAGGGTCATTAGCACCTGTCCCAATTACAAAATGAGTGTGATGACTTGTAAAAATATCAATTTTTTTTATATGGTTTAAATTAGATATTTTTGTTTTTAATTTTTTTGCTAGATCAATTAATGCCTGAGACTGATATTCAGCAGAATACTCTTTTGTATATGTTTCTAAAATAGCTTTTTTGCTTTCACCTTTTTTTGGTAAAGGGACTTTGTATTTAGCTTTTTTACCATCTAATATTCTTGCTATTACACTATCCTCACCTTCATATATTGGACTTGGGGCTCCTTCACCTCTCATTACTCTGTCTACCGCTTCTATTGCAAGCTTACCTGCATGTGCAGGAGCATAAGCTTTCCAACTTGAAATTTCTCCTTTTCTTGATTGTCTTGTAGAAATTGTTGTATGTAGCGCCTGTTGAATAGCTTGATAAATAGTTTCTGTATTTAATTTTAACATTGTTCCTAATCCAGCAGCCACACTAGGTCCTAAATGAGCAATGTGATCAACTTTATGCTTATGCAAACAAATTCCTTTAACTAAATTTACTTGAACTTCGTATGCAGTAATTATTCCTCTTAGTAAATCCAATCCACTTTTTTTATTTTGTTGGGCAACACTTATAAGTGGAGGGATATTGTCACCAGGATGACTATAATCAGCAGCTAAAAAAGTGTCATGAAAATCTAATTCTCTAACTGCAGTTCCATTAGACCAAGCTGCCCATTCGCAATCAAATTTTAATTTCGAATTTACCCCAAATATAGTAGCACCATTTTTTCTAGAATGCTTTAAAGCCATCTCTCTAGATGAGATTACTGGTTTTCTATTTAACGAAGCAATAGCAACTGAGGCGTTATCAATTATTCTATTGATAACCATTTGGATAGCGTTTTTATTTAATTTAGCATTATCACTTGCTATCTCAGCTATCTTCCATGCTAGTTGTTTCTTCTTTGGAAGATTAATTTTTGATGGATATACTTTAACTGTATGTAATAACAAAATAACTCCTAATTAGTGATTTTGTTTTAATAGTTAAAATAAATTAATCAATATTAAAGATATTGAGATACAATTTTTTCAATACCTACAAAGTCTTTTATTAAGTGATTGTGATAAATTTCGTCTTTATTTTTTTCAGTATATCCGTCCTCCAATAAGATAATTGGTATTTCAGCTGCCTTTGCTGCATTTGCATCAGTTTCACTGTCACCTATCATTATCGATTTTTTTATATCTCCATCTAGTATTTCAACCACAGAGGTAAGATGCCTTGGATCTGGTTTACAATAATCAAAAGTATCTGATCCAGCCACATATTCAAAATAATCATAGATACCAATTTTTTTTAAAAGATCATTTGATAATCGTTCTTGTTTATTTGTACAAACAGCCATGGATATACTTTGATCTTTACACCAATTTAAAAATTCTTTTACACCTTTAATAAGTGTACTTTCCTTTATTATATTCTTTCCATAAAAATCAACAAACTCAGTAACCATTTCTTTTTTTACTTTTTCATCATTTACTTTACCAAATTCTTTTTTTGCTTGACCCCATATAGACCTACCAATCATTGCCCCAGCACCATTACCAACAAGATTTCTAATTTCCTCAGTTGATTTGGTCGGGTAGCCAAATTTCTTCATAACATGATTATGAGCCCTCATTAAGTCTGGGGCAGTATCAACTAATGTACCATCTAAATCGAATAAAATTGTAAATTGTTGTTTCATTTTAAAAGTATTTTAAAGAAATAAATTGTGAATTAATCAATGTATATACTTAATGTAAATAAATTTTAAATGAAAGTTTTAAATCAAAAAAAACTTAGAGAAAAATTTACAAAGTCAGGCGTAAAGATGATTGGTCCTGAAACCATTTTTTTTTCAAAAGATACCAAGATTGGAAATAATGTGACTATAGAACCTTATGTTGTTATTGGCTCTAAGGTAAAAATTGGGAATAATGTAATTATAAAATCTTTTTCACATTTAGAATCTTGTAAAATTGAAAATAAAGTTGAGATTGGTCCATATGCCAGAATTAGACCTAATACAATTTTAAAAGAAGGATCTAAAGTAGGTAATTTTGTAGAGATTAAAAAAAGTACTTTAGGAAATAAATCTAAAGTAAACCATTTATCTTACGTTGGAGATGCTCAAATTGGAAAATCAGTGAACATTGGAGCTGGTACAATTACTTGTAATTATGATGGAGTAAATAAGAGTGAGACAAAAATTAAAGATAAAGTATTTATAGGTTCAAACTCTTCCTTAGTTGCTCCAGTTACTATAAACAAAGATAGTGTTGTTGGAGCTGGATCAGTTATAACAAAAGACGTTAAAAAACAATCTTTAGCACTAACAAGATCGCCACAATTAGAAGTTAATAATTACAAAAGAAAGAAAAAATAATTTATGTGTGGAATTATTGGAATATCTAGCAACAAACCTGTTTCTGCAAATATAATTAATTCGTTAAAAAAATTAGAATACAGAGGATATGACTCGGCAGGTATAGCTACACTTTCAGATGGTGAAATTAATGAGATAAAATCAGAGGGCAGAGTAGATAATTTAGAAAATAACTTTGATTTAAAAAACTTAACAGGAAATATTGGTATAGGGCATGTTAGATGGGCCACACATGGTGTTCCAAATCGTTTAAATGCCCATCCTCATTCTTCTCACAATGTCTCAGTGGTTCATAATGGAATTATTGAAAATTCGACAATATTAAAAAAATATTTAGTTAATAAAGGTCATAGTTTTAAATCTCAGACAGATACAGAAGTAATCGTTCATTTAATAACAGAACATTTAAAAACTTCAGAACTAGAAGAAGCTATAACAAAAACATTAAAACAACTTCATGGTAGTTTTGCACTTGGAATTGTGTTTAAAGAGATGCCAGATTTAATTGTTGGTGCTAGAAGAGGCTCGCCTTTAGCAGTTGGATATGGTCCTAATGAAAATTATTTAGGATCAGATTCTTATGCTTTAAAATCAATGACAAATAAAATCACATATCTTGATGATGGTGAATTTTGTATTGTTAAAAAAGATCTAGTTCTTTTTTTCAATGAAGAAGGAAAAAAAGTTAATAAAAAAATATTAGAACTATCATCAGATCAAACAAATTACGATAAAGGTGACTTTAAACATTTCATGGCAAAAGAAATTGAAGAGCAGCCAACAACTATTAAAACTGGAATTAAAGAATATGTAGATAATGTAAATAAAGATATAAATATTTTTAATTTTCCTTGGAAAATAGAAGAGATTAATTCAATCACATTAATAGGGTGTGGAACAGCGTATCACTCTTGCTTAATGGCAAAATATTGGTTTGAAGAACTTACAACTTTAGATGTAAACATAGATATAGCATCAGAATTTAGATACAGAAAAAATAGGTTCAAAAAAGACACTCTATATGTTTTTGTTTCACAATCAGGAGAAACAGCAGATACTTATGCAGCCTTAGATCTTTGTAATAAAAATAATATGAAAACATGTGCAGTAGTCAATGTAATTGAAAGTTCAATCGCAAGGGACTCTAATTTTGTTTTACCAATTCATTGTGGTCCTGAAATAGGAGTTGCATCAACAAAGGCATTCTTAGGACAAATTCTTGTTTTATATATATTAGCCTTAAAATTTGGGTCTTTAAGAAATGAGATTGAAAAAAAAGAGTATCAAGAAAAGATCAGAGACTTAAAAGATTTACCGGGATTAATAGAAAAAACTTTATTATATGATAATGATATTCAAGCAATATCTTCAACATTTAATGAAGCTAAAGGCTCAATGTTTTTAGGAAGAGGGTATTCATATCCAATAGCTTTAGAAGGAGCACTAAAACTTAAAGAACTCTCCTATGTTCATGCTGAAGGTTATCCCGCGGGAGAAATGAAACATGGACCACTTGCTTTAATAGAAGAAGGTATGCCAGTAGTAGTTTTGGCTCCAAGAGATAGCTATTATAAAAAAACAATTTCAAATATGCAGGAAGTTGTTGCAAGAGGAGCAAAGGTATTATTAATAACAAATAAAAGTAAAGATGAAGTGATGTCAGAAAATATTTGGGAAACTATCGAAGTTGAAAATACCAATGATGACTTACTTCCATTCCTTTTGACTATTCCACTTCAAAAACTTGCATATTATTCTGCCCTTAAAAAAGGTTACGATATTGATAAGCCAAGAAATTTAGCTAAATCTGTCACTGTTGAATAAACTTTAAACTCTGCTAAAACACTTTTTGGTTGAATATGAAAAGTTGGAAAAAAAATAGTTGGAGAAAGTATCCAGTAAAACACATACCTGAATATCCAGATAAAAAAGAATTGGATAAGGTATTAGATAAAATTGGCACATTTCCACCATTAGTTTTTGCAGGTGAAACAAGACATTTAAAAAATCAATTAGCAGATGTTGTTGATGGAAAAGCATTTTTACTTCAGGGTGGAGATTGTGCAGAAAGTTTTGCTGAATTTAATCCAGATAACATAAGAGATACCTTTAAACTGATGTTGCAAATGTCATTAGTTTTAACTTATTCAGCTTCTTTACCAGTTGTTAAAGTTGGAAGAATAGCTGGTCAATTTTCAAAACCTAGAAGTGCACCAACAGAAACAAAAGATGGGGTAGAGCTTCCAAGTTATTTAGGTGACAACATAAATGCTATGGAATTTACTGAAAAGGCTAGAGTTCCAGATCCTAAAAGATTGTTTAAAGCATATTCTCAATCAGCTGCAACTCTTAATCTTATAAGAGCTTTCTCAAAAGGAGGTTTTGCAGATTTAAATAAAGTTCACTTATGGAATTTAGATTATATTAAAAAAAGTCCACAAGCTAAAAAATTTAAAGACCTTGAAGACAAAATTGCTGATGCCATAGCTTTCATGAGAGCTTGTGGTATTACGTCGGATTTTAATAATAGGTTGTATACAGTAAATTTTTGGACATCACATGAAGCTTTATTGTTACCTTTTGAAGAGTCTATGACTAGAACAGATTCTACGACTGGAGAAAATCATGATACTTCAGCTCACTTTGTTTGGATAGGAGACAGAACTAGGCAATTAGATGGGGGACATGTAGAATTTTGTAGAGGAATAGAGAATCCAATAGGGATTAAATGCGGCCCGACATTAAAAGCAGAAGATCTAATTAATCTTTGTAATAGAATTAATCCGAAGAATGAAAAGGGTAAAATTACGTTGATATCTAGATTTGGTGCTGACAATGTTTCAAAATTTCTACCTAAATTAATCAGAGCTATTAAAAAAGAAGGATTAAATGTTATTTGGTCATGTGATCCTTGTCATGGAAATACTATTAAAGCTGCAACTGGTTTCAAAACAAGACCTTTCAACAGCGTATTAAAAGAAGTTAAAAATGTTTTTGAATGCCATCAAAGCGAAGGAAGTTATGCTGGTGGTCTTCATATTGAATTAACAGGACAAAATGTTACAGAATGTATTGGTGGAGCTCAAAAAATATCTGAAAAAGATTTATCTTCTAGATATCATACTCACTGTGATCCAAGACTTAATGGAAATCAAGCTTTAGAATTAGCTTTTTTAATATCAGATGAGATAAAGAAGAATAGCTCATATTCTAAAAATGCAAGCAGAGCGGCATCTTAGACATTGTAAAAAAAAAAATTATTTATATTAACAAAGTATGAATTCTTCAGAAAAAGTAAAATTTATATCAAATTGGATAAAAGAATATGTGGATAAAATGCCCTCAAAAGCAGAGTCATTAGTTATAGGAATTTCTGGAGGTATAGACTCATCTGTATCAAGTACACTTAGTGCTATGACAGGTTTAAAAACTATTGTTTTATCTATGCCAATTAAACAAAAATCTCATCAACATGATTTAAGTCTAAAGCATCAGGAGTGGTTACTAAAAAATTTCAAAAATGTTGAAGCACATACAATTAATCTTGACGAGTTATTTTTAGCATTTAATGCAAGCTTATCAAAATTTGATAGTGAGCATGGAATGGCTAATTCAAGAGCTAGATTAAGGATGACTACTCTTTATCAAGTAGCAGCAGCAAATAAAGGAATTGTTGTAGGAACTGGAAATAAAGTTGAGGATTTTGGTGTTGGATTTTATACGAAGTATGGAGATGGTGGAGTAGATATTTCACCAATAGCTGATTGTAACAAAACTCAGGTTTGGGAATTAGGAAAAGAGCTAGGAATTTTACAAGAGATTATCGATGCACCTCCAACTGATGGTTTATGGGACGACGGTAGAACTGATGAAGGTCAACTTGGTTTAAAATATAATGAATTAGAAGAAGCTATGGAGAATCCAAATTCTCCGAATCGTGCAAAATACGAAATTATTAGAAAACAAAATATGCATAAAATGGAGCCAATTCCCGTATGCATAATTCCAAATTAATCAAATAGATTCACAAATCTATAATTTAAGTATATTTCTCAATTAATGAGTAAAGATATTTTTTTAACAAATAATTTAACAAATAAAAAAGAAAAATTTGTTCCAATAAATGATCATGATATTAGAATGTATGTGTGTGGACCAACAGTATACGATGATCCACACATAGGAAACGCAAGACCAATAGTTATATTTGATATCCTTTATAAGATTTTTAAAAAAAATTATCAAAAAGTAACCTATGTAAGAAATATCACTGATGTCGATGATAAAATTATAAATTTTTCTAAAGAAAATAAAATTTCTATTTCAGAATTAACTAAAAAAGTAACTAAAAGTTTTAGTGAAGATTGTAATTATTTAAATTGTGAATTACCAACACATGAACCCAAAGCTACTGAACATATTGACTTGATGATTCAGATGATTTCTGAATTACTAAAAAAAGGTTATGCATATGAAATTAATAACCATGTTTATTTTGAAGTTAAAAAATTTAAAGATTATGGAAAACTATCAAACAAAAAATTAGAAGAATTGATAGCTGGATCAAGAATTGAGGTTAGTGAGAATAAAAAAAATTCTGAAGATTTTGTTTTATGGAAACCATCCAAAAGTGATGAACCTTATTGGGAATCTCCATGGGGTAAGGGTCGACCAGGTTGGCATTTAGAATGTTCAGCAATGTCAAAAAAATACTTGGGTAAAGAGTTTGATGTTCATGGGGGTGGTATTGACTTGTTATTCCCACATCATGAGAATGAAATAGCACAATCTAGATGTGCTAATGGTACTAAAGTTTTTGCTAATTTTTGGTTGCATAATGCTTTTATTACTATGTCTAATGAAAAAATGGCAAAATCTCAGGGTAATATTTTAAAGATAAAAGATTTTAGAAGTAAAATTAGTGGACAAGTTTTAAGATTAGCTCTTATTAGTGCTCACTACAAACAACCATTAGATTGGAATGATAAATTATTAGAGGATTGTAAAAATACAATTGATAAATGGTACAATGTCTATTTACCTTCAAATAAAGAATTGGATAATGAAGTTACTAAACCCCTACATGATGATATTAATACACCGGGTTATATTGCAAATTTGCACAAACTTTATGACAAAGCCAGTAAAGGAAGTGATGAAGATAAAAAAATATTCAATTCAGCTTGTAATTTTATAGGTCTGCTTCAAGAAACAAAAGAAGAGTGGTTAAAGTATAAAAAAGATAAAGCAGATATATCAGAGGCAGAAATTGAAAATAAGATAGAACTTAGAAATAAAGCTAGATTAAATAAAAAATATAAAGAAGCCGATGATATTCGAGATTATCTTTTAGACAAAGGTGTTTTAATAGAAGATAAAGATGGTAAAACGATTTGGAAATTCAAATGAATAAGGAAAAAATATATATTTTTGACACTACATTAAGAGATGGTGCTCAAACTCAGGGTGTTGATTTTTCAATTGATGATAAAGAAAAAATATCAAATTCATTAGAGGCCCTAGGTGTAGATTATATTGAAGGTGGGTGGCCAGGAGCTAATCCAACCGATACTGAATTTTTCAATAAAGATCATGGTTTTAAAAATGCAAAACTTACAGCTTTTGGCATGACTAAAAAGTCAGAGCATAGTGCTGAAAATGATCCAATGTTAGCATCATTGATAAATTCAAAAAGTACATCGGTTTGTCTGTTTGGAAAATCTTGGGATTTTCAAGTTAGTGTGGCACTTGGAATTACTAATGAGGAAAATTTAGAAAATATTAGTGAAAGCGCAAAACATATAGTCGGATCAGGTAAAGAATTTATGTTTGACGCGGAGCATTTTTTTGATGGATACAAATCTAATCCTGATTATGCATTAAAATGTTTAAAAGCTGCATATGACCAAGGGGCTAGATGGATTATTTTATGTGACACTAATGGTGGTACACTTCCTCATGAAGTTAGTGAAATTGTATCTGAAGTTATCAAGCATATTCCAGGAGAAAATTTAGGTATTCACGCTCATAATGACACAGAAAATGCTGTAGCAAACAGTTTGGCAGCAGTCCAAGCAGGTGCTAGACAAATCCAAGGAACTATTAATGGACTAGGGGAGAGATGTGGTAATGCAAATTTGATGTCTTTAATTCCTTCATTATTTTTAAAAAAAAATTTTAGTGAGAAATTTGAATTAAATATTAAGAGAAAAAATCTAAAAAATTTAACTCAGTGCTCTAGATTATTGGATGAACTTTTAAACAGAAAGCCTAATAAACATTTACCCTATGTTGGAGCCTCAGCGTTTTCACATAAAGGAGGCATGCATGTTTCTGCAGTTCAAAAAGATCCAAAAACTTATGAACATATTGACCCAGAAGAAGTAGGAAATTCAAGAAATATTGTGGTTTCAGATCAAGCTGGACAATCAAATATAATGTCCAGATTAAAATCAATTGGTATTCAAATTGAAAAAAATGATCCAAAAATTAAAAAACTCTTAGCAGAAGTTAAGGATAGAGAATTTATTGGATATAGTTATGATGGTGCAGACGCTTCTTTTGAATTATTAGCCAGAAGATTAATGGGTGATATACCAAGGTATATTTCAATTAATGAATATGATGTTTCAGTTAAAAAGGATAGCTCAGGTGAAATTGTTTCACACGCCAAAGCACACTTAGAAGTTGATGGTCAAAAAATATTATGTGAGGGAATGGGGAATGGTCCTGTAAATGCACTTGATAATGCTATTAGAAAAAATGTAAATAAACTTGCGAAATATTCTGATTATTTAAAAGACTTAAAATTAGTTGACTATAAAGTGAGAATTTTAAATACAGGTACAGAAGCAGTGACAAGAGTTTCAATTGAAAGTACAGACTCTAAAGGTGTTAACTGGTTCACTATAGGCGTTTCTCCGAATATAATTGATGCATCATTTAAAGCATTAGTAGATAGCTTGGATTATAAATTGTTTAAAGATAAGGCACCAGCTAGTCTATAAATTAAATTAATAATGTTAACAAGCAATATTACCTTTATTCTACATAAGCCTCAACTTTCAGAAAATATAGGATCATGCGCCAGAGGTATGAAAAATTTTAATTTTAATAAATTGATTGTTGTTAATCCTAAACCAATATTTCCAAATGATAAAATCTTAGCAACCTCTGTAGGAGCAAAAAACGTAATAAATAACTCAAAGAATTATGAAAATATTGAAAAAGCTCTTAAGAATATTGACATTGTTATTGCTACATCTACAAGATTTAGAAATAAAAATATTAAACATATCCAATTAGAGGATTTAAAAAAAATTAATTATAAAAAAAAAGTAGCTTTCTTATTTGGATCAGAGGCATCTGGTTTATCAAATAACGAAATAAGCTATGCAAATTACACACTTCAAATTCCAACAAATCCTGACTTTAAATCTTTAAATTTATCTCACAGCTTAATAATAGTTGCGCAATATGTATCAAATATAATTAATTCAAAAAAATTCCCTTTTAAGAAATCAGATAAAGTTAAATCAGCTTCTAAAAAAGAGATAGTTGCTATGGCAAACCTTTGTATCAAGAATCTTGATGATATTGATTTCTTTAAAACAAAAGAAAAGAAACCAATAATGCTAGAAAACTTAAGGAATATTTTTTACAGGATGGAATTATCAGCTAAAGAAACACGTATTTTATCTGGTGTATTTGCTAGTTTAGGTAAAAAACGTTGATTGACAAAATTAAGAGTAAGTTTATAAAGCCCACTATCAGATGACAAAAAGATTAAACTCTAAACATAAAGTAGATAGAAGATTAAAAGTAAACCTTTGGGGTAGACCTAAAAGTCCTTTTAATAAAAGAGCTTATGGGCCAGGTCAACATGGACAAACTAAAACATCAAAGCCCTCTGACTATGGTATTCAGCTTCAAGCAAAACAAAAGCTAAAAGCTTATTATGGAAATATTAACGAAAGACAATTTAGAAATATTTATAAAAAAGCTGTAATGCTTAAAGGTGATACAGGTGAAAACTTAATAGGACTATTAGAAAGAAGGTTGGATGCAGTTATTTATAGAGCTAAATTTGCTACTACAATTTTTTCAGCTAGACAATTAATTAACCATGGTCATGTGAGAGTAAATGGCAAAAAAGTAAATATTGGTAGTTATTTAATTAAAGAAGAAGATACTATTGAGATTAGAGATAAGTCAAAACAACTTGCAATAATAGATATTGCATTAGCAAACAAAGAAAGAGAAACACCTGAATATATTCAAATGGATGAAAAAAATAAAAAACTTAAATTTGTTAGGATTCCAAAATTTGAAGAAGTTCCTTATCCAATAGTTATGGAACCAAACCTAGTAATTGAATATTATTCAAGATAACCTCTTGATTAAAAGATCCTCAAAAAAATATATTAATAAACTCTTAGACGATAATCCAAACTGGAAAGTGTTAGATATTGGTTGTGGATATGGTGCACATAAAAAAGCTTCAGTTGTTTGTGATGTGCTAGATTTATCTAAATTTTATGAGGATAAAACATTTATTAAACTCGAAACTGAAATTTTACCGTTTAAAGATAAAGAGTTTGATTTTGTAATTGCTTCACATGTTCTCGAACATGTTAAAGATATAGATATATTTATAAAAGAATTGGAGAGAGTTTCTTCAAAAGGTTATATTGAAGTACCCACCAAACTTGAGGATAATTTAGTTTTTGAAAATAAAAAAGACCATATCTGGCATATGGAGTTTGATGATATAAATTATGAATTAATTATTTCAAAAAAGGTTCAATATTTTGAGCCTATTTTAACAGTTTCTACTATAAAAAAATTGTCAGAAATTTTTAAACAAAGCTTGGTTTTAGAACTTTATTGGGAAAACCAGATAAAATATAAAAAAAATGTAGAAAGTAAAATAACTCAAAAATTTTCTAGACTTTATTTGTTAAGAAAATTTATCTCAAAAAACTTAAGGACTTTTTTTAGAAAAAATTAATAAGGAAAATTATTAAGATTTGTGTTTAATATTTTTTTCAACCAACAGTTTTTTTAATTCACCACTTTCATACATTTCTTTAACTATATCGCATCCACCTATAAACTCATTTTTAATATATAATTGTGGAATAGTTGGCCAATCACTAAAAACTTTTATACCTTCTCTTAAATTTTGATTTTCCAAAACATTTATACCTTTAAAATTTACTTCAAGGATTTTTAAAATATTGGATGTAGCCATTGAAAATCCACATTGTGGTGCATCTGGCGTTCCTTTCATAAATAAACAAACTTCGTTGTTTTCAATTTCATTTTTAATTAAATCATTTGTTTGTTGATCCATTTTAACTCTCCTTTGTTTTAATTGCTAAAGCATGTAATTCATTGCCCATTCTACCTTTTAATGAGTTGTAAACCATTTTATGTTGCTCAATTTTACTTTTTCCAGAAAATTCTGAAGAGGTAACTGTTGCTGAATAATGATTTCCGTCTCCTGCTAAATCTTGGATTTCAACAATTGCATCTGGCATTGCCTCTTTTATAAAGTTCTCAATTTCTTTTAAATCCATTGCCATTATTTACTCATATATTTCTTTAGCCAACTTTTATCCGTGGTTGATAATTCGTCAATTGTAACTTTTGTCTTATCGTTAATATATAGTTCATTTTCACTAATTGTACCAAGTTCATCAAAATGGACTGCATTTTTATTTAGTATATCAGCTACATTTTTAAAATCTTTTTTATTAATTTCTATAATATATCTACCTTGATCTTCAGCGAATAAGTATTCAATCTCATTTATTAGAAACTTAGGTTTTTTAATATTTATTCCTTTTTTTCCTTTAATACACATTTTTGCAACCGCAGTAATTATGCCACCTAAAGAAACATCGTGTGCGCTTTTTATTAAATTATTAGCAATCAATTTAAGCAATGTTTCTCCATTATTTTTTTCATTAAATAAATTTACTTCTGGTGGTGGTCCATTTTTTTCATCTAAAATAGTTCTTGCAAATAAACTTTGATCAATATGTCCCTCAGTTTTTCCAATGACCAAAACTAAATTATTAACTTCTTTGAATTCCATAGTAATCATATTCTTATAATCTTTAATTAATCCAACTCCACCAATTGAAGGTGTAGGTTTTATACCTTGGTCTTTTGTCTGATTATAGAAAGATACATTTCCAGAAACCACTGGGAATTTTAAATAATCGCTTGCTTCACCAATTCCTTGAACACATTCAACAAATTCGCCCATATTTTCTTCATTTTCAGGACTACCAAAATTTAAACAATTAGTTATAGCAATTGGTTTTGCCCCTACCGATATAAGATTTCTAAAACTTTCACATACAACTTGTTTTCCACCAGTTAAAGGATGCGCCCAACAATAAACTGCAGAAGAATCTACAGAAGCAGCAACAGCTTTATCCGTTCCATGAACTCTTACTACACCTGCATCTCCACCAGGTTTTTGTATTGTATCACCCATTACAGTATGATCATATTGTTGCCAAATCCATTCTTTGCTGCATACATTTGGATTTGCTAAAATTTTCTTTAGAACATTAATAATTTTTAATTGTTTAATGTCTTCTTTTTTAATTTTATTCTTTTTTGGAAGTTTTGCTTTTTTCCATTTACGGTCATACATTGGAGAGTTTTCAACTAAGATATTAACTGGAATGTCTGCAACTTTTTCTTCATCAAAATAAAGTTCTATTTTTTTGGTCTTAGTGGTTTTTCCAATTATAGCAAAATCAAGATTCCATTTATCGAATATTTTTTTTGCTTGTTCTTCCTTACCGTTTTCTAAAACAATTAACATTCTTTCTTGGCTCTCAGATAGCATAATTTCATAAGGTGTCATCTTGGCTTCTCTACAAGGTACTTTGTTTAAATTAATTTCTATTCCAAGGTTTCCTTTTGATGCCATTTCAATACTTGAGGAAGTCAATCCGGCAGCACCCATATCTTGAATAGCTATAATTGAGTCTCCTGCCATTAACTCCAAACAAGCTTCAAGTAAAAGTTTTTCTGTAAACGGATCTCCTACTTGAACAGTTGGTTTCTTTTCCTCTATTTTTTCATCAAAACTAGCTGAAGCCATACTTGCACCATGTATTCCATCTCTACCAGTTTTAGACCCAACATAAATAACTGGTTTATTTAAACCTGCAGCTTTAGAATAAAAAATCTTATCTTTTTTGACTAATCCCAATGTCATAGCATTAACCAAAATATTTCCGTTATACGAGCTATCAAAGCTTGTTTGTCCAGCTATTGTTGGAACACCCATGCAGTTTCCATAACCGCCTATGCCATGAACAACGCCTCTTAATAAATTTTTTGTTTTTTTATGTTGTGGTGACCCAAAATGAATTGAGTTCAAGTTAGCTATTGGTCTTGCGCCCATTGTAAATACATCTCTCATTATTCCTCCAACACCAGTAGCAGCACCTTGATATGGTTCAATAAATGAAGGGTGATTGTGACTTTCTATTTTAAAAACTATCGCATCATTATCCTCAATATCTATAACACCAGCGTTTTCTCCAGGACCTTGAATAACTTTCTTTCCTTTAGTAGGTAGTTTTTTTAGGTGTAATCTTGATGATTTATAAGAACAATGTTCATTCCACATTGCAGAAAAAATACCTAGCTCTGTGATATTAGGAGTTCTTTTTAATAGCTCACAAATTTTAGCGTATTCATCTTTCTTTAAACCATGATCAACTGCTGCTTGTTCGTTTACAATCATTTTAAGTTGTTTATTAAGTTTTTAAAAAATAATGATCCATCCTCACCTGATAAAGATGTATCAATCATTCTTTCAGGGTGGGGCATCATTCCTAGAACATTTTTTTCTTTATTAAATATACCTGCAATATTTTTTAAGGATCCATTAGGGTTAAATTGATCCTCTATTTTCCCATTTTCATCACAATAGTTAATAGCTACTTGATTATTATCTTCAATTTCTTTTAATTGATCATTGGTACAAAAATAATTTCCTTCATTATGAGCGATATGAAATTCCAAAACATCATTATTTACATTTTTAAAATATTTATTTTTTTTATCATTAATTTTTACAAAAACATTTTTACAAATAAATTCTAAATATTTGTTTCTAAGCAAAACACCTGGAACTAAACCAGTTTCTACCAATATTTGAAATCCATTACAGATACCCATAACCATACCGCCAGAATTCGCAAAATTAATTACTGACTGCATTATTTTTGATTTAGATGCCATACTTCCACATCTTAAGTAGTCCCCATATGAAAAACCACCTGGCAATACAACCAAATCACTTTTTGGTAATTCAGCATCAGCATGCCAAACCATTTTGTTTTTAAATCCAAATTTTTTTAGAGCAACATCCATGTCTCTGTCACAATTTGAACCTGGAAAAGTAATAACTGATGATTTCATTAATTACTTTGGATCAATAATTTTATAATTTTCAATTACAAGATTTGCCAAAAGTTTTTTGCACATTTCTTCAACTTTTGCTTTTGCTTTGTCGTTATCAGTTTCTTTGGTGTTTATTTCAAAATATTTACCTTGTCTAACTTCATTAATATCCTGAAATCCCATTCCATCCAGAGTTTGATGAATAACTTTTCCTTGTGGATCAAGTACATCCTTTTTTAGAGTAATGATTACAGAAATTTTCATTTTTTCTTTCTTTTAACTGAAGATAATTTAGTTACATTTACTGCTGAAACATTAGATTGTTCATGAAGTATACCTAATCTTTTAGCAACCTCAGTATATGCTGGAATTAAATCACCCAGATCTTTTCTAAACCTATCTTTATCTAATTTTTTTTCTGTAATACTGTCCCACAATCTGCATGTATCAGGGCTAATTTCATCTGCTAAAATAACCTCATTTTTTCCATCGATTTTAATTCTTCCAAATTCTAATTTAAAATCGATAAGTTTAATTCCAACACCTCTGAACATTCCAATCATAAAATCATTAATTCTGAAAATCATTTTTTTTATTTTATCTATCTCTGCTTTTGCCGCCCAATCAAATGCTAAAATATGCTCTTCAGATATCAATGGATCTCCAAGCTTGTCATCTTTTAAGCAGTATTCAATTAGAGGTTCTTTTAAAACAGTACCATCCTCAATGCCCAATCTTTTAGTAATTGAACCTGTCGCAACATTTCTCACAATGAATTCAATCGGAATTATTTCTACAAGCTTTATAATTTGCTCACGCATATTTAATCTTTTAACTAAATGATTTTTAATTCCTATTTGGGAGAGGTTAGAGAGTATATGTTCTGATATTCTATTATTTAGAACACCTTTACCTTCAATGGTAGTTTTTTTTTGATTATTGAATGCTGTTGCGTCATCTTTAAAATATTGGATAACTAAATTTTTATCATTTGTTGAATAAATGATTTTAGCTTTCCCTTCGTATAATTTTTTACCTTTTTTCATTATTTAAAAACTCTTCTAAAGATAAAATTTACATTTTTAAAGTGTTTAGAATAATTAAATATAGACTTTAGTTTTTTTTGTGAAATTTTATTCATTATAAATTTATCAGATGAAATAACGTCAATTAAGTTTAAATTCTCAGCAAAACATTTTTTTGCATAATTTTGAACCATCTTGTATGATTTTTCTCTGCTCAATCCTGTTTTAGTTAATTCCAACATAACTTCTTGAGAGAAAATTAAACCTTTTGTTAAATTTAAGTTTTCAAGCATCTTTTTAGGATAAACAATCATGTTATCTAAAATATTTGTAAGTCTAACCAATGCAAAATCAGTTGTTATATTGGCATCTGGTCCGATATTTCTCTCAACACTTGAATGAGAAATGTCTCTTTCATGCCAAAGTGCTATATTTTCAAGTGCTGGTACAACCGCACTTCTAACCATTCTAGCTAAGCCTGTTAAGTTTTCGCTTAAGATTGGATTTTTTTTATGAGGCATTGCTGACGATCCTTTTTGATTTTTAGAAAAATATTCTTGTAATTCATAAACTTCACTTCTTTGTAGATGTCTTATTTCAACTGCTACTCTTTCAATAGACCCTGCAATAATACCTAAAACAGAAAAATAAAATGCATGTCTATCTCTTGGAATTACTTGTGTAGAAATTGGTTCAACTTTCAGTCCTAATTTTTTTGCCACATGTTTTTCAACATTTGGATTAATGTTAGCAAATGTTCCAACAGCGCCAGATATTGCACAGGTTGATACTTCATCGATTGCATTTTTCAATCTATTTCTGTTTCTTTTAAATTCCTCATAAAACGAAGCCAATTTTAATCCAAAAGTAATTGGTTCAGCATGGATGCCGTGGCTTCTTCCCATACACGGTGTAAATTTATATTTTTTGGCTTGTTTTTTTAAAACTTTTAAAATTTGATCTATATCTTTTAAAATGATTTTACCTGATTGGACTAATTGAATATTAAAACTAGTATCTAAAACATCTGATGATGTCATTCCTTGATGCAGGTAACGTGCTTTAATTCCAGCTTTTTCAGTTATAGAGGTAAGAAATGCTATTACGTCATGTTTTACCTCAGATTCTATTTTGTGAATTCTGCTTACATTAATTCTAGCTTTTTTTTTAACTATTGAAGCAACACCTCTTGGAATTTGACCAAGTTTTTCCATTGCTTCTGCAGCTGCAACCTCAACATCTAACCAGATTTTGTATTTATTTTCTTCTGACCAAATATCAGTTAATTCTTTTCGCGAGTATCTTTTAATCATTAATTATAAGTATGGAGGCTTTGAATAACCTTTAGCAGATTCTGTAAAGATTTCATAACCATTTTCAGTAATTCCTAACGTATGTTCAAATTGTGCAGATAAAGATTTGTCTTTTGTAACAGCTGTCCAGCCATCATTTAACATTTTAACATCATATTTACCTGAATTAATCATTGGTTCTATTGTAAAGGTCATGCCTGGCTTTAATTCCATTCCTGAGTTTTTATTTCCATAGTGTAGAATATTAGGAGGCTCATGAAATGTTGTACTTATTCCGTGACCACAAAAATCTCTTACGACTGAAAATCCTTTTTCTTCTACATAGGATTGAATTTCATAACCAATGTCTCCTAATTTAATTCCAGGTTTTAAAATTTTAATTGCTCTCATCATAGATTCGTAAGTAGCATCTATAAGATTGTTTAATTTTACTGGCGTTTTTCCAATACAAAACATCCTGCTTGTATCACCATAATATTCATCAACAATTGCTGTTACATCTACGTTTACAGCGTCACCTTCTTGTAAAATTCTATCAGAGGGTATTCCATGACACACAACATGATTTAAAGATGTGCATAACGATTTTGTAAAGCCTCTATAATATAGTGGCGCAGAGTAGCCTCCATTATCTTTTATAAATTCATAACCTAGTTTATCTATGTAGTCAGTGGATATACCTTCTTTGATATTCTCAGTTAACATGTCCAAAGTTCTTGCAGCTAAATTTCCTGCAATTCTCATTTTTTCAAATTTTTCTTTATAATCAGTCATCTATAATTTTTAATTTTTTATCTATAAAAATTTTTTTAGAACTTATATCACATCTATATGCTAAAAAATTTACACCTGCTTTTTTAGCTATTAAATAGTTATTATAATATTGTTCATCTATGTCTTTGGCTATTTTAAAATATTTCATATTTTGGATTTGAACTAAAAATATTAAGTATGTTTTATAACTTTTTTTTATGGCATCAATAAGGGTTAATAAATGCTTAGTTCCTCTTGCTGTTGGCGCATCTGGAAATTCAGCAGTATCTTTATTTCTAAATAAAGTAACATTTTTAACCTCAACAAACATTTTTTGACCTTTTTTTTCTAACAAAAAATCAAATCTTGTTTCCTTATTAAAAAAAACCTCAGGTTTAATAATGTCATTATTATTGAGCTCATTTACTAGATTGTTTTTGAGACCATGCTCAACTATTCTATTTGCCATATGAGTGTTAACTCCAACTAAATTTTTTCTAGATTTAATAATTTCCAATCCATATTTAAGTTTTCTTTTTGGATCGTTATTAGGAAGCAAATAAACTTCATTACCTTCATCTAGTAAACCTTTCATTGATCCTGTGTTAGGACAGTGAGCTGTGACAATTTCTTTACCTAGCTGCACATCAGTAAAAAACCTTTTATAACGTTTGATTAATTTGCCTTTTATTAAAGACTTGGTAAATTCCATTAGTAAATTATATATTTCATATGAATAAAAAAGTAAAAGTTAATGCTTCAATTTTAATAATAGGTAATGAAATTTTATCTGGAAGAACCCAAGATACGAATACATCTACTTTAGCAATCTGGCTAAATTCAATCGGTGTTAATGTTGGTGAAGTTAGAGTAATACCTGATGTTGAAGATATTATTGTTGATACTTTAAATTTACTTAGATCTAAATATGACTACGTTTTTACAACTGGTGGTATTGGTCCAACACATGATGATATTACAGCTCAGTCAGTATCAAAGGCTTTTGGAATAAAATATGAAGTTCATAAAGAAGCTTTTAAAATTTTAGAAGCTTATTATCAACCAGGTGAATTTAATGATGGAAGACAAAAAATGGCCTGGATGCCAGAGAATGCAAATTTAATTTTAAATCCAACGAGTGGCGCACCAGGTTTTAATGTTAAAAATGTTTTTTCATTGCCAGGAGTTCCATCCATTTTGAAATCAATGTTGGGTGGTTTGACTAACAGTATAGTAGGAGGGAAGCCAATCAAAAGTCTTACTATAAGCTTAAGAACTGTCGAAAGTGAAATAGCAAATTCATTAACAAAGGTTCAAAATAATAATACTGATGTAGAAATTGGAAGCTATCCTTTCTTCCATGCAGGTAAATTAGGTGTATCAATTGTGATTAGATCAGAAGATCAGAATAAAATAGATGATTGTAATTCTCAAATTTTAAAATTTGTTAATGAAAAAAAAATTGAGGTAGTAGATAGATAATGCTGTATTTTGCTTATGGAAGTAATCTTCATCATTTTCAAATGAAACGTAGATGCAAAGACAGTATTTTTTTAAAAAAAATAAATTTAAAAGATTTTAAATTAACCTTTAGAAGCAAATATAGAGCTGCAGATATAGAGGCAAAAAAAAATTCAATTGTACCAGGTGCTTTATTTGAAATTTCTAAAAGTGATGAAAAAAAGCTAGATGTGTATGAAGATTTTCCAATATTATATAAAAAACATTATTTTTATTATTATGGAAAAAAAGTGATGACTTATACAATGGTTAAAAAATCTCCATTCAAATTTCCAACTGAAAGATATCTAAATGTTGTAAAAAAAGGATATCGAGATTGTAAACTTGATAAAAGATTTTTACATAAAGCACTTAGAACATAAATAAGACTAAAGATAATATTTATTATCTTCATTAACAGCTTTTTCTAATCTTAATAAAAAATCTGGGATAGCGCTTTTAACTCTGCTCCATGTTGGTATAAATGGAGCATCCATGGGGTTTAAGTAAAAGTCTTCGCCAGCTTTAATTATATTTTTTGAAAATAATTCAACTGCTTTTTCTTCAGAATGTGAATCAAATTTCAAACCATTCATTTCAGCATCACCTCGATAAGCGTCAATTAAATCAAGTGCTGACCTATAGTATGTTGCTTTAAGTGATCTTAATTCTTCTCTACTAAACGAGTGACCTTGAGTGGCAAGCTTTTTGATAAAGGTCTTAATTATATCAATGGACATTCTTGATAAACCTTTATTTTCATCATCAATAGATAAATCCTGATGTTTGTGGTCATATGTATCTGCTAAATCAACCTGACAGATATTTTGTGGAGAAAAGTTTCTTTGCATTTCTGACAATATTCCAATTTCTATTCCCCAGTCTGATGAAATTCTTAATTCTGGAAGAATATTTCTTCTAAAAGAAAATTCCCCAGCTAGTGGGTATTTAAATGATTTCATAAAATCCAAATATTCACTTTTGCCTATTGTTTTTTCTAAAGCATTTAACATCGGAAAAACTAACAGTCTGGCTACTCTTCCATTCATTTTATTGTCCGCAACCCGGGGATAGTAACCTTTGCAAAATTCAAAATTAAATAAAGGATTCACCACTGGGTAAAATAATTTTGCTAGCATCCTTCGATCGTATGTTTTTATATCACAATCATGTAAAGCAACTGATCTTGCACTATTTCTTGCTATTGACATCCCAATACAATACCAAACATTTCTTCCTTTACCTTTTTCATTTGGTGCTAATGCTTTTTTTTTTAATTCTTTATCTAATTTTTTCAAATTTGGACCATCATTCCAAAGTATTGTGAAAGGGGTTTCTAATTTTTCAAAAAATGTCCATGCTTTCCTAGCCTGTTTTTCATTAGCTTGATCTAATCCTATTATTATATGATGAAGATAGTTAGTTTGAGCAATTTCAGAAACAATTTTTGGTAATGCCTCTCCATTTAACTCGCTATAAAGACATGGCAAGATAAGTTCCATTTTCCTCTCTTTTGAAAAACTTAAAAGCTCTTCCTCTATTTGTCTTGTTGACTTTGTTCCAAAGTCATGAAGTGTAGATATAATTCCATTTTGTGTAAATTCACTCATACAGTTTTTTATTAATTTTTATTAATTTTAACTAGAGCCATTTTAATCACATCTGCCCAGCCCTCAGGTGATGGCTTGTTAGTTGTAATTAAGTTATTTATAGGAATTTCATCTAAAATGAATTTATCATTAAATACTAAGCAGGGAAAATCACTTGTTTTCAACATATCTAAGTCATTATAATTATCTCCTACTGCCACTGTTTTTACATTTTGATGATATCTTTTATAAAATCTTACAAATACTCGAAGAGCTTTAGCTTTATTTACTTTATCAGTTAAATTAATTACCCTGCCACCTTCTTGCAAAGATAGACCGTCTTTTTTTATTATTTTTGATAATTGATTTTTTTCATTTTTAGTTCCATTAAATATAAAAGGAATAGTGTACCTACGATCTAAAGCCATTTTAAGTTTTTTATCATATAAACCAAAAATTAAACTTTGGTTTGTATTATTCATTTCAGACAACCATTTGCATTTGTTTTGCAGGTTTAATGGAACTATATTTTTAAAAATATTAAAAATATCATTTTTTTCTCTACTAAGAATTAATTCTTTGGGTAAATTTGGATTTAATAAGTCTAAGCCATTAATAGCAGCTCCATTTTCAGAAATAAAAGGTAAATTTGATCCTAACTCGTAATTAAATTGTAAAATTTCTTTCTCAGTTTTACTAGTATTCGGTATTATAAAGATACCTTTTGATATGAGTTGTATTAAATAGTCTTTTATTTCATCAAATTTAAACGTATCTCTATGAAGCAGAGAACCGTCTAGGTCAGTAAATATCAAAATTTTGATTGCTTTTTCCATTAATTGATATTTATAAAATATTCTAATAAATAACAATTTTACTAATTAGCCTTGTTCAATTATAAATATTAGCATAAACACTCATGAAATTCATTAATGCCCTCGTGGTGAAATTGGTAGACACAAAGGACTTAAAATCCTTGCCGCTTGCGGAGTGCCAGTTCGAGTCTGGCCGAGGGCACCACTAAATGAGTAAACTTCAAATCATTTCAGATAAAAATAAAAAATCATCAAGCATTAAAAATCTATTATTAAATAAAATAAAATCAAATCAGTTTAAAAAAGAGAATCTTATCATCGTTATTGGTGGTGATGGTTTTATGCTTCAAACACTAAAAAAGAATAAAAATTCTCATAAACATTTTTATGGGATTAATTCTGGAAATTATGGATTTCTTATGAATAAATTTTCCTCAAAAGATATTCTAAAAAACTTGTCAAAAGCAAATTTGGTTTCAATTTCTCCGCTAGAAATGATTGTTAAAAATAAAAATAATCAAACCAAGAGATCTATAGCAATAAATGAAGTTTCTGTGCTTAGACAAAGTAGGCAGGCCGCCTCATTATCTATTAAGCAAGGTTCAAAACAAATAATCAAAAAATTAGTGTCTGACGGTGTGTTGGTATCAACACCAGCAGGAAGTACTGCCTACAATCTTTCTGTTCATGGACCTATTTTAAGTCTTCATTCAAAAAAATTATCAATATCTCCAATAAGTGCATTTAGACCAAGAAGATGGAAGGGCAAAATAGTTAATGATAAAACTAAAATAGTTATAACTAACTTAAACCCAACCAAGAGACCTATAAGTGCTGTAGCAGATAATTTAGAAGTAAGAAATGCTAAATTAATTACAGTAAAAACTAATAACAAAATAAAGTTTAATCTTCTTTATGATAAAAACAGAAGTTTACAAAAGAAGATTAAAATAGAGCAAATAAGAAGAGAGACTAGTTAAATAAATGAAAAAAATTAATCCAATAATGCTCGTAGTCATTGTTTTGGTTGCAGGTTTTTGTGCATTTAAAATTATGTCTTTTCTTGGTTGTTACGTTCGTATTGAAGACGCTAATGAGTGCTGGAAATTAACAGCCTGGTAGATTAAATGAAAAAATTTTTATGGATTGTGGTTCTTAGTTATGACACTTGAGATTATTATAATTTTATTAACCGTTGTTCTTGCAGTTTATTTTTTATTCAGACCTACATCCAAAAAAGAGAAAGAGCGGTTCGAAGATAAAGATAACTGGAGAGGTGGATTTTAAATTGAACACTTGATTGGTCTACAAACCTGCCCACACTCTGGCCACACTTATTGTGTTAGGAATAGCTTTTGCATAAATTATTTTGATAAAAAACTAAGTGAAGTGGTGCCCCCGCACGGATTCGAACCGCGGACCTATTGATTACAAATCAATTGCTCTACCAGCTGAGCTACAAGGGCATGCGCAATAATTATTAACTATTTGTTAAATAATCAACTCTTTTTTTTTAAATAAGCAAGGTGATGAAACACTATTGCAGCACTATTTGAGATATTTAAACTTTCTATATCTTCATTAATATTAATTTTAACAAAAAAATCTGTATATTTTCCTGTATGTTGTCTCATACCAAATCCTTCTGATCCAAATAGAAGGATTTTATTTCCTTCCCATTCGATGTCTGTAAAATCTTTTTGACCTTTTGAATCAAAACCATAAACCCAGAAATTTTTTTCTCTTAAATTTTTTAAAGTGGAATTAATATTAGATACTTGGAATATATTTACGTGTTCCATACATCCACTAGCCGATTTATACATCAGCTTACTATCACGTGGAAAATGTCTTTCTTTAATTATTAATCCATCAATATCAAATGATGCTGCACTTCTGATTAATGAACCAATATTTCTTGGATCAGTAACCTCATCAAGACAGACAAATGTTAAATTATTTTTATTTTTTATAAATTGTTTTAGATCTGGTTGATCCAAATGTTCAATCTCTGCAACATAACCATTATGCATTAATTGTTCTTTAGAAGTATATTTGTCTAATTCTTTTTTAGATTTAAAGTAAATTTTGACATCCTCTAAAATGTTTTTATTTGGGTTTTTTCTATGAATATTTTTTTTAGACTCCTCCGTTAAAAATACTCTTAAAACTTTTCTTTTAGGATTTTTTAGAGCCTCAATAACTGCGTGTTGACCAACAATGAAAAATGATGATTTATTCATAAATTAGTATCTGTTTTATACGGTTTTTTTAATATTTTCCTATTAAATCACGTGTTGCATTTGCATAAATAAAATATATAAAACGCTTGTTATTTGAAGCTTTATTGAACAAGGGGACACTTCCCCAAAGGAGGGGTTCCAGAGCGGTCAAATGGGGCGGGCTGTAAACCCGTTGACTTCGGTCTTCGAAAGTTCGAATCTTTCCCCCTCCACCATTTAATAAATTTTAGATAACATGGAGTGTTACTCTTGGGGTTGTGCGGGTGTAGTTCAATGGTAGAACGCTAGCCTTCCAAGCTGGATGTAAGGGTTCGATTCCCTTTACCCGCTCCAAGAAAATAAAATTGAAAATGAAAACAAATAAACTGAGGTAAAAAAGTAATGTCAAAAGAAAAATTTGTAAGAAATAAACCCCACTGTAACATTGGGACTATTGGTCATGTCGACCATGGTAAAACAACTCTTACTGCCGCGATTACAAATGTATTAGCACAAGCTGGCGGTGGAACTGCAGTTGCTTATGATCAAATTGATAAAGCACCTGAGGAAAAAGAGAGAGGTATAACAATTTCAACAGCACACGTTGAGTATGAAACAGAAAAAAGACACTATGCTCACGTAGACTGCCCAGGTCACGCTGACTATGTTAAAAATATGATTACTGGTGCTGCACAAATGGATGGAGCAATTTTAGTTGTTAATGCAGCTGATGGTCCAATGCCACAAACAAGAGAGCACATTCTTTTAGGAAGACAAGTTGGTATTCCTGCAATTGTTGTTTACTTAAATAAAGTAGATCAAGTTGATGATAAAGAAATGATTGAACTTGTTGAAGAAGAAATTAGAGAACTTTTAACTTCATACAAGTACCCAGGTGATAAAACACCAATCGTAAAAGGTTCAGCTTTAGCAGCAGTTGAAGGAAGAGATGATGAAATTGGAAAAAATTCGATTTTAGAATTAATGAAAGCTGTTGATGAACATATTCCACAACCAGCTAGAGAAGTTGATAAACCTTTCTTGATGCCAGTTGAGGACGTATTCTCAATTTCTGGTAGGGGAACAGTTGCAACTGGAAGAGTTGAATCTGGTGTAATTAAAACTGGTGAAGAAGTTGAGATAGTTGGAATTAGAGAAACTAAAAAGTCAGTTTGTACTGGAGTAGAAATGTTTAGAAAACTTTTAGATTCTGGTGAAGCTGGAGATAACGTTGGAATTTTATTGAGAGGGATAGAAAGAAATGACATTGAAAGAGGTCAAGTTCTTTGTAAGCCTGGATCAATAACTCCACATACTAAATTTGAAGCTCAAGCGTATGTACTTAAAAAAGATGAAGGAGGAAGACATACTCCATTCTTTACTAAGTATAGACCACAGTTTTATTTTAGAACAACAGACGTTACGGGTGAAGTAGAATTACCAGCTGGTACTGAAATGGTTATGCCAGGTGATGATGCTAAATTTACTGTAAAACTGATTACACCTATAGCTATGGCAGAGAAACTAAACTTTGCAATTAGAGAAGGTGGAAGAACTGTTGGAGCAGGAGTAGTAACTAAAATTATAGAGTAACTCTATAAATAGGAGTGTAGCTCAATTGGTAGAGCGCCGGTCTCCAAAACCGGAGGCTGAGGGTTCGAGTCCCTCCGCTCCTGCCAATTTGAGCATATAAATTATGAGAAACCCGATTAAATTTATACAAGAAGTTAAACAAGAGGCTTTTAAAGTTACATGGCCAACTTGGAAAGAGACATTACAAGGTGCTTTAATGGTATTTGTAATGGCAGTTGTAATGTCTTTATTTTTTCTTCTTTTAGATCAGGTTTTAAAATTTTTCTTAGAACTTTTACTTAAAGTGAGTATTTAATGAAAAATTGGTACATAGTTCAATCTCATTCTAGCTTTGAAAATAAAGTAGCAGCTTTAATCAAAGAGGAAGCAGATAAAGCTAAAATTGCTGATAAGTTTGAGGAGATTATTGTACCAACTCATGACGTTACTGAGGTTAAGAGAGGTAAAAGAATTCAAAGAAAAAAGAAATACTTTCCTGGGTATGTGCTTATTAAAAGTGAGATGGATAATAATATTTATCACATGATTAAGAATATTAAGAGGGTCAGTGGTTTCTTAGGAACAAAAGGTATTCCTGTTCCAGTTTCAGATAAAGAAGTAGAGAAGATTTTAGGCCAGATAAAAGATGGTGTTGCTCAGCCAAAATCTGGCGTAGATTACAGTGTAGGTGAAAAAGTTCAGGTTGTAGATGGTCCATTTGCTTCATTTACTGGCATGATTGAAGAAATTGATGAAGAAAAAGCTAGACTTAAGGTGTCAGTTTCTATATTTGGTCGTCCCACACCTGTAGATTTAGAATATAATCAGGTTGAGAAGGTAAGTTAATGGCAAAAGAAATTAGTGGATTTATAAAACTACAAATTAAGGGTGGTCAAGCTAATCCAGCTCCTCCAGTTGGTCCAGCATTAGGTCAACGAGGTGTAAATATTATGGAGTTTTGTAAAGCGTTTAATGACAAAACTAAATCAATGGCAGGTAAGCCTGTTCCAGTTGAAATCACAGTTTATAAAGATAAAAAATTTGATTTTAAAATTAAATCACCTCCAGCATCTTTTTATATTAAAGAAGCAGTAAAACTTAAAGGTGGATCTAAAGAACCTGGAAGAAATATTGTTGCTTCAATCTCAAAAAAACAACTAGAGAGTATAGCAAAAGAAAAAATGAATGATTTGAATGCACATGATATTGAAGAAGCTATAAAAATTATTGCAGGATCTGCTAGATCTATGGGTATTGAGGTAAAAGAATAATGGCATCAAAAAGATACAAAAAATTACCTGAAAAGACAAAAGACTTGAAAGCGGAGTCTATAGAAAAATTGTTACCTGAGCTTAAGAAAAACTGCACAACTAAATTTGACGAGTCCTTAGACTTAAGTTTCCAAATTAATAACAAACAAAAGAAAAGTGAAGTTAATATTAGAACAGTAGTTAATTTACCTGGAGGCACAGGTAAGAAAGTCAAAGTAGCAGTAGTTTGTGAGGATAATAAAGCACAAGATGCAAAAGATGCGGGTGCAGATATTGTGGGTGGTGATGAATTTGTTGAAAAAATTAAAGCTGGAGAGTTAAATTTTGAAAAATTAATTTGTACACCTGGAATGATGATTAAACTTTCTAAATTAGGAAAAGTTTTAGGACCCAAAGGTTTAATGCCAAACCCTAAACTTGGTTCAGTTTCTGAAAATATTAAAGAAGCTGTAACTAATGCTAAATCTGGTCAAGTAGAAATTAGAAATGACAAAGACGGAAATATTGGAGTTAGCATTGGTAAAAAATCTTTTAGTGATGATCAATTAATGAAAAACTATAATGCAATTTTAGATGCTTTAGAAAAAGAAAAATCAAACAATACTTTGAAAGGTGATTTAATTAGAAGTGTATTTGCTACATCAACAATGGGTGTTTCATATAAAGTTAAATTAGGGAAATCGATATAGTTATGATGAACAAAGAACAAAAGAAAAATTATATTGAAGAGATGACTAGTAAGTTTGAGAACAGTAAAGCTGTGATGGTTACTCATTATCAAGGTTTAACCATGACTCAATTAGATGAATTGAGAGCGAAAATGAGAGAACATGGAATTATTTTCAAAATAACAAAAAACAGAATAACAAAATTAGCTTTAGAAAAAACAAAGTGTAAAGATCTATCTAATTTATTTACTGGTCCTACGGCAGTTGCGTTTGGAGAAGATGCTATAATGTCAGCAAGGATTCTTTCAAAATTTGCAAAAGATAATGAAAACTTAAAATTGATTGGTGGAATCATGGATAACGAGGTCTTAGATCAGGCCGGTGTCCAAAATGTAGCAAGTTTACCTACATTAGATGAAGCAAGAGCCAATATTGTGGGTATTTTGAACGCTTCTGCATCTAAATTAATCAGTATTTTGCTTGCACATTCAGAAAAAATGAGTAGTTTGACCGCAGAAAATTCTGAAACACAACCCAAAGAGTAATACATATGCCTGACCTAAACAAAATTATTGAAGATTTATCAAGTTTGACTGTTGCAGAAGCAGCTGAACTTTCAAAACAATTAGAAGAAAAATGGGGTGTAACTCCTATGGCAGCAGCAGCTCCAGCAGCAGCAGGTGGTGCGGCTCCAGCAGAAGATAAAGATGATTTTACAATCATGCTAGTTTCTGCAGGTGATAAAAAAATTAATGTTATCAAAGAAGTAAGAGCAGCTACTTCATTAGGTTTAAAAGAAGCTAAAGATCTTGTAGAGGGAGCACCAAAAGAAGTTAAATCTGGTGTAAACAAAAAAGACGCTGAAGAGATCAAAGCTAAGTTAGAAGCTGCTGGCGCTAAAGTAGAACTTAAATAAATTAAATAGAAAGAATTCGAATACTGATTATTTTTTAATCAGTATTAATAAACATAGATGCAATTATCTTTTACTGAAAAGAAAAATATTAGAAAAAGTTTTGGTAAACTAAAAGAAAGTTTATCTATACCTAACTTAATTGAAGTACAAAAAAATTCCTACAAAGAATTAACAGAATTTAATGCTCAAGCAGCTGAACTGACCAAAGGTTTCGATAGAGTATTCAAGAGTATTTTTCCAATTGAGGATTTAAATGATAAAGCAACTTTAGAGTATGTTTCATACAGACTAGATAAACCAAAATTTGATGTTGAAGAGTGTATTGCAAGAGGACTTACATATTCATCAGCTCTTAAATGTACTTTAAGACTAGTAGTTTATGAAATAGATCAAGAAAATAATACAAAAGATATTTTATCAGCTAAAGAGCAGGAAGTTTATATGGGTGAGGTCCCCATGATGACTAATAGCGGAACTTTTATAACCAATGGTGTTCAAAGAGTTGTGGTAAACCAAATGCACAGAAGTCCAGGTGTATTTTTTGATCATGACAAAGGAAAAACTCATGCAAGTGGTAAACTTTTATTTAATTGTAGAGTAATACCTAATAGGGGCTCTTGGTTAGATTTTGAATATGATGTTAAGGATTTTCTATATTTTAAAATTGATAGAAAAAAGAAAATTTTTTCATCTACTTTATTATTAGCTTTAGGTTATACAAAATCAGAAATTGTGGATGAGTTCTATGAAAGTGAACAGTATACTTTTGATTCAAAAACAGAAAAGTGGAGAACTAAATTTAATCCAGAAAACTACAAAGCAAAAAATTTCTCAGAAGAAGTAATTGATGCCAAAACTGGAGAAGTTGTAATTAAATTAGGTGACAAAATTAATTTTTTAAGTGCAAAAAAATTAGCTAATGATGGTTTGAAAGACATACTAGTTTCTAGAGAGTCTTTGTTTGGTAAATTTTTACACAGAGATGTCAAAGTCAATGAGGAAGACGATGGTGTATTTAAAATTGGGACTGAATTAAATGATACAATTATTCAACAAATTTTAGATGCAAATATACATACACTTCAAATTTCTGTTACAAACTCTATAAATAAAGGACCTTATCTACTTACAACTATTTTATCTGATAAAAATAATACTAAAGACGAAGCTATCACGGAAATCTATAAAATGTTAAGACCAGGAGAGCCACCAACCATAGAGATAGCAACTCAAATATTTAATAATCTTTTCTTTAGCTCAGACAGATATGATTTATCTGATGTTGGAAGAGTAAAAATGAATTCAAGATTAAACCAAGAATGTTCTGATAAAATTACCATATTAAGAAATGACGATATAATAGCAATTATTCATAAAATGTTGGATTTACGTGACGGTAAAGATGATGTTGATGACATTGATCACCTAGGAAATAGGAGAGTTCGTTCTGTTGGAGAGTTAGTTGAGAACCAAGCTAGAATCGGTGTTTACAGAATGGAAAGAGCTATTAAAGAAAAAATGACAACTTTAGATGTTGAGTCAGCAATGCCACAAGATCTAATTAATGCAAAACCATTAACAGTTTCATTGAAAGATTTTTTTGCAAGTTCACAACTATCTCAGTTTATGGATCAAACAAATCCTTTATCTGAAATTACTCATAAAAGAAGAGTTTCAGCGTTAGGTCCGGGTGGTCTAACAAGAGAAAGAGCAGGTTTTGAAGTTAGGGACGTGCATCCAACGCACTATGGAAGAATTTGTCCAATTGAAACACCGGAGGGTCCAAATATTGGTTTGATTAATAGTTTATCTACTTATGCAAAAATTAATAAGTATGGTTTTATAGAAAGTCCATACAAAAAAGTCAAAGATGGGGTTGTTCAAGATAAAGTCGAATACCTATCAGCAATGGAAGAAACAAAATTCACTATTGCTCAAGCAAATACAAAACTTGATAAAAATGGAAAAATTACTGAAGAACTAGTTTCATGCAGACAAAACCTAAACTTTCTTTTAGCAAAACCAGACTCTATTGATTATATTGACGTATCACCAAAACAATTAGTTTCAGTTGCAGCATCTTTAATTCCATTCTTAGAAAATGACGATGCAAACAGAGCCTTAATGGGATCAAACATGATGAGGCAAGCAGTTCCGTTATTAAAACCTGAGTCGCCGCTTGTTGGTACAGGAATAGAAAGTGATGTTGCTTTAGATTCTGGGGTGACTATTGTTGCTAAGCGCGATGGAGTTGTTGATAAAATAGATGGTAAAAGAATTGTTATAAAAGTAACAGAGGAAACAGACTTTAGTAAATCTGGTGTTGATATCTATAACCTTCAAAAATTTAAAAGATCGAACCAAAATACTTGCATAAATCAAAGACCACTAGTTAGAGTTGGTGATAAAGTTAAATCTGGAGACATTATAGCTGATGGTCCTTCAACAAAATTAGGTGAACTTGCTTTAGGTAAGAACGTTACTGTAGCATTCATGCCATGGCAAGGTTATAATTTTGAAGATTCAATCTTAATTTCAGAAAGATGTGTTACAGATGATGTATTTACATCTGTTCACATTGTTGAATACGAAATAATGGCGAGAGATACAAAGCTTGGCGAAGAAGAAATAACTAGAGATATACCAAATGTAAATGAAGAAGCTTTAAAAAACCTTGATGAATCAGGAATAGTTTATATTGGAGCAGAGGTTAATGCTGGAGATATTTTAGTTGGTAAAGTTACTCCAAAAGGTGACTCAGCATCAGGTCCTGAAGAAAAATTATTAAGATCAATATTTGGAGAAAAAGCTATCGATGTTACAGATACATCTTTAAGAATGTCTAGAGGATCAAGTGGAACGGTAGTTGACGTAAGAGTATTCAATAGACATGGAATTGAGAAAGACGAAAGATCAATAACAATCGAAAGAGCTGAAATTGAACAAGTTCAACAAGATAAAATTGTTGAGGAAGAAATATTAGAAAGAAGTATCAAGCAAAGAGCTTCACAATTCCTGTCAGGATCATCTTTAACTAAAAAAATAAAAGATTTATCTGAGGGAACTAAGTTAGATTTTGATAAAATCAATAAACTATCAATTAATGATGTTTTCAAAATCACAGTAGGAAATGTAAATGATGAAGCAACATTAGCTCAATTAAAAGATCAACATAATAAAGCAAAACAAGACATAACAGAGAGATTTGAAGATAAAGTTTTAAAAATTAGAAGTGGTGATGATTTATTACCAAGCGTTATGAAAATGGTAAAAGTATTCGTTGCTATAAAAAGAAGATTAAGACCTGGTGATAAAATGTCAGGAAGACATGGAAACAAAGGAGTTGTAAGTAAAATTGTACCTGTTGAAGATATGCCATATAGAGAAGATGGTAGACCAGTTGATATTGTATTAAATCCTCTGGGTGTTCCAAGCAGGATGAACGTTGGTCAAATTCTAGAGACACATTTGGGTTGGGCATGTAAAGAATTTGGTGAACAAGTTAAAAATTTAGTTAACGAAAATAACAAAAAAATCGAAAGAACAGAAAAAATCGAAAAATTCTTAAAATCTGTTTATGGAGAAGAAATTTTTAACGATAAAGTTGATAAGTTAAGCAAGAGTGAATTTAAAGATCTTTGTGAAAATTTACAAAATGGTATCGCAATCTCAACGCCTGTTTTTGATGGTGCTAAAGAAAAAAATGTTACAGAGATGCTTGAACTAGCAAATTTACCAGGATCAGGACAAACTTACTTGTGGGATGGTAGAACGGGAGAGAAATTTGACAGACCAGTTACTGTTGGAATAATTTATATGTTAAAACTTCATCACTTAGTTGAAGATAAAATTCATGCAAGATCTACAGGACCTTACAGTTTGGTTACTCAACAACCACTTGGTGGTAAAGCACAGTTAGGTGGTCAAAGATTTGGTGAAATGGAAGTATGGGCACTTGAGGCATATGGTGCATCATATACATTACAGGAAATTTTAACTGTTAAATCCGATGATGTTGCAGGAAGAGTTAAAGTTTATGAAACAATTGTTAAAGGTGAAGAAAATTTTGAGTCTGGAATACCAGAATCTTTTAACGTTTTAGTTAAAGAGATTAAATCATTAGCATTAAATGTGGAGTTAAATTAATGAAAAAAGAATTAACAGATCTATTTAAGGGTAGCGAAATTTCAGAAGCTCAAAATTTTAATAGTATTAAAATTTCACTTGCTAGCCCAGAGAAAATTAAATCTTGGACATTTGGTGAAATTAAAAAGCCTGAAACAATTAATTATAGAACTTTTAGACCTGAAAAAGATGGTTTGTTCTGTGCAAGAATTTTTGGACCTATAAAAGATTATGAGTGTTTATGCGGCAAGTATAAACGAATGAAATTTAGAGGAATTATCTGTGAGAAATGTGGTGTTGAGGTTACAAAATCAAATGTGAGAAGAGAAAGAATGGGCCACATTAATCTTGCTACACCAGTAGCACATATTTGGTTCTTAAAGTCTCTTCCAAGCAGAATTGCTTTGGCAGTTGATATGAAATTAAAAGAAATAGAGAGAGTTCTTTATTTTGAAAACTTTATAGTAATAGAACCTGGTTTAACTGGTTTACAAAAAAATCAACTCTTAAATGAGGAAGAATTAGCAAAATACCAGGATGAGTTTGGAGAAGAAAGTTTTACAGCGGGAATAGGAGCAGAAGCTGTTCTAGAGATGTTAAAGAATTTAGATTTAGAATTAGAAAGAAAAAATCTTGTTAGCTTTATTAAAGAAACTAAATCAAAGGTTAACGAAGAAAGAGCAATTAAAAGATTAAAATTAATTGAGTCATTTATTGAAACAGGTCAAAAACCTGAGTGGATGATTATGACAGTAGTTCCAGTTATACCACCTGAATTAAGACCTTTAGTTCCCCTTGATGGTGGAAGATTCGCTACTTCAGATCTTAACGATTTATACAGAAGAGTAATAAACAGAAATAACAGATTAAAAAGATTAATGGATCTTAAAGCTCCAGATATCATTGTAAGAAATGAAAAAAGGATGCTTCAAGAGTCGGTAGATGCATTATTTGATAATGGTAGAAGAGGTAGGGTAATTACAGGAACAGGTAAAAGACCACTTAAATCACTTGCAGAAATGCTAAAAGGTAAACAGGGTAGATTTAGACAGAATCTTTTAGGTAAACGAGTTGATTATTCAGGAAGATCAGTAATCGTTGTTGGCCCAGATTTGAAACTCCATGAGTGTGGTTTACCGAAAAAAATGGCTTTAGAATTATTTAAACCATTTTTATATGCAAGATTAAATAAATTAGGATTAGCATCAACAATCAAACAAGCTAAAAAATTAGTCGAAAAAGAGACAAATGCTGTTTGGGATGCTTTAGAATTAATTGTTAGAGAGCATCCTGTGCTATTAAATAGAGCTCCAACACTGCATAGACTCGGAGTTCAAGCATTTGAGCCAAAATTAATTGAAGGAGATGCAATTGAGTTACACCCTTTAACTTGTGCAGCATTTAACGCTGACTTTGATGGTGACCAAATGGCAGTTCACGTTCCGTTAAGTTTAGAAGCACAGTTAGAGGCAAGAATTTTGATGTTATCTACAAATAATATTCTTTCTCCATCAAATGGTAAACCGATCATTGTTCCAAGTCAGGACATGATTTTAGGAATTTATTATCTGTCACAAGAACCTATATCTGACAAACCAGCTGGATACTTTACAAATTCAGATCAAATTGAATTTGCATTATCATCTGGTCAAATAAATGTACATAGCACTATTATTTCAAGATATGAAACTGTAGACGAGCAAGGTAACAAAAAAATAGAGAAATACACTTCTACTGCAGGAAGATTTTTGTTAGCAAATTTGCTACCTAGGAATAGCAACATTAAATTCTCATTAGTAGATAGATTATTGCCTAAAAAAGTAGTTTCAGAAATAATTGATGTAGTATTTAGATTTTGTGGTCAAAAAACAACAGTAATTTTCTGCGATAAGCTTAAAGATTTAGGATTTAAACATGCATTTAAAGCAGGAATTTCATTTGGTAAGGATGATCTTGTAATACCTGCAAATAAAACTCAATTAATCGATGATACTAAGAAATTAATTGCAGACTATGAAACTCAATATGCAGAAGGATTAATTACAAGAGGTGAAAAATACAACAAAGTTGTTGATGCTTGGTCTAAGTGTACAGACAAAGTTGCTGGCGAAATGATGAAGGGAATTTCAGCTACAGAAAAAACTGATGAAGGATTAAAAATAAATTCTGTATTTATGATGGCTGATAGTGGAGCTAGGGGATCTGCTGCCCAAATGAAACAATTAGCCGGTATGAGAGGATTGATTGCTAAGCCTTCAGGGGAAATTATTGAAAGTCCGATTATCTCAAACTTTAAAGAAGGGTTAACCGCTCTAGAGTATTTCAATTCAACACACGGGGCTAGAAAAGGATTAGCAGACACAGCTCTAAAAACAGCTAGTTCAGGATATTTAACAAGAAGACTATGTGATGTAGCTCAAGATCTAACAATAACCAAAGTTAAATGTGATGATCCTGGATTTATTGAGCTTTCTGAAATTTTAGAGGGTGGTAATGTTGTTGTTAGTTTATCTGAAAGAGCATTAGGAAGAGTAACAGCAGCTGAAGTTAAAAACCCTTTATCAGGCGAGGTAATAATTAAAAAATCTGAAATGATTGATGAGGCAGGCTGTGATAAAATTGATGCCGCAGGAGTTAAATCAATTAAAGTTTATTCAGTAATGACATGTAGTTCAAAAGAGGGTGTTTGTGCTACTTGTTATGGACGAGATTTATCAAGAGGTAAGATGGTTCATGTTGGTGAAGCAATTGGAATGATATCTGCTCAATCAATTGGAGAACCAGGAACGCAGCTAACAATGAGAACGTTCCACGTTGGAGGTACAGCTTCAGTAAAACAAGATTCTCAGATAGTAACTAAAAATGATGGAACTTTAAAAATAATCAATTCAAATATTTTAGAAGACTCTAAAAAGAATTTGATTGTTATGGGAAGAAATACTCAACTTTCTATTGAGGACGACAAAGGAGTTCAGATAGCAGTTTATAAAGTTGCTTATGGATCAAGACTATTTTTCAACAATGGTGACAAAGTAAAAGCAAATACTAAAATATGTGAATGGGATCCTTACACAACTCCAGTTATAGCAGAGAAAAGTGGTACAGCTAGCTATGTAGATTTAATAGATGGTGTGTCAATTCAAGAAACTACTGACGATGCAACAGGAATTTCTTCTAAATCAGTAATTGATTGGAGAGGTCAATCAAAAAGTACTGATTTAAAACCTAGAATTACTCTTAGAGATGAAAAAGGAAATGTGATTAAAAAAGCTGATGATAATGAAGCTAGATATTATTTAGTACCAGATTCAATTTTATCAATTAAAGATGGTCAAAAAGTTTATGCAGGTGACGTGATTGCAAGATTACCTAAAGAAACTACAAAAACAAAAGATATAACGGGAGGTCTTCCAAGAGTTGCTGAGTTATTTGAAGCTAGAAAAGCTAAGGATAGTGCAATCATTGCAGAAAATGATGGTAGTGTTGTTTTTGGTAAAGAGGTAAGAGGTAAACAAAGAGTATCTATTGTTCCTGAAGATGGATCAGAACCTTCAAATTATTTAATTCCAAAAGGTAAACATATCAATTTCAATCCAGGTGAAAAAATTCAAAAAGGAGAGTATCTTTTAGATGGTCAACCATTACCACATGATATTTTAAGAATTTTAGGAATCAAAGATTTAACAGAATATTTTGTTAATCAAGTTCAAGAAGTTTATAGATTACAAGGTGTAATAATAAACGATAAGCATATTGAAACTATTTTAAGACAAATGCTTAAAAAAGTTGAAGTTAAAGTATCAGGTGACTCAAGTTATTTACCTGGTGAAGTGGTTGATAGAATTAAGTTTGATAATACTAATGAAAAATTGGTTGCAGAAGGAAAAACACCAGCCGTTGGTGAAAGAGTTCTAATGGGTATTACTAAGGCTTCACTTCAAACAGAATCGTTTATTTCAGCTGCTTCTTTCCAAGAAACAACAAGAGTATTAACAGACGCTGCGATTAAAGGAAAAGTTGATCCATTAAATGGCCTAAAAGAGAACGTAATTGTTGGAAGATTAGTTCCTGCAGGTACTGGTAATATTAAAAATAGATGGAACAATAAAGCTCTAGAGGATGATAATAATTTCTTAGCAGAGCAGGAAAAAATAGAAGCTTCAGAACCTGAAGAAACACAAGCAAATCAGTAAAAAAATCGCCTAAAAATTGCAGTTTTAGTTTGACAAAGGGCTATTAATAAGTAATTTGGCGATATTTTTGGTTGGAATGTAGTGCTTCTAACAGTACTAAACGCTGCCACAAAATAACCTGTCAGTTATTTTCATCTAAAAATAAATTAATTAATTTTAAAAAATTTATGCCTACTATAAATCAGTTGTTAAGAAAAAAAAGAGTTAAACCAGCAGTAAGGAATAAAGTTCCTGCTCTACAAAAACAACCTCTAAAAAGAGGCGTTTGCGTAAAAGTTTATACAACAACCCCTAAGAAACCAAACTCTGCATTAAGAAAAGTTGCTAGAGTGAGATTGTCAAATGGATTTGAAGTTACAGCTTATATTCCAGGTGAAGGTCATAATCTTCAAGAACACTCGGTAGTACTAATTAGAGGTGGTAGGGTAAAAGATTTACCAGGTGTTCGTTATCATATTCTAAGAGGTAATCTGGATACTCAAGGTGTTGCGAATAGAAAACAAAGAAGATCTTTATACGGAACGAAAAAAGGTAAATAATGTCTAGAAAAAAAACTCAACCTAAAAAAAATGTAGTTCCAGATCCAAAATTCAAATCAACTATTATTCCTAAATTAATCAACAATATCATGTATGACGGCAAAAGAGGTATTGCTGCCAAAATAGTTTATGACGCTATAGATAAAATTAAAACAAAAACTAAAGATGAACCGATTAATATTTTTAATGAAGCAATTAACAACATCAAACCAACAGTAGAAGTTAGATCTAGAAGAGTTGGTGGTGCAACTTATCAAGTTCCTGTTGAGGTAAAAAGTAAAAGAGCACAAGCGTTAGCGATCAGATGGTTAGTTGAGTCAGCAAGAAAAAGAAAAGATAAACACATGGCAGATAAAATTTTTAATGAGCTTTATGATGCTTATGAAAAAAAAGGAGCTGCTGTTAAAAAAAGAGAGGATGTACATAAAATGGCAGAGTCTAACAAGGCATTTGCTCATTTTAGATGGTAATAAGATATGGCTAGAACTCATACATTAGATAAGTATAGAAATATTGGGATCATGGCCCATATAGACGCTGGAAAAACAACTACTACAGAAAGAATTTTATATTATACAGGTAAAAGCCATAAAATTGGTGAAGTGCATGATGGTGCAGCAACCATGGATTGGATGGAACAAGAACAAGAAAGAGGAATTACAATTACTTCAGCAGCAACTACTTGTTTTTGGAATGATCACAGAGTTAACATTATTGATACCCCAGGCCACGTAGACTTTACTATTGAAGTAGAGAGATCTTTAAAAGTTTTAGATGGTGCCGTAGCTGTTTTTGATGGTGTAGCAGGTGTAGAACCACAATCTGAAACAGTATGGAGACAAGCAGACAAATATAAAGTTCCAAGAATTTGTTTTGTAAATAAACTAGATAGAACAGGTGCTGATTTCTTTAGATGTGTTGACATGATTAAAGATAGATTAGGCGCAAAGCCATTAGTATTACAAGTTCCTATTGGAATTGAGGCTTCTTTAGCTGGAGTCGTTGATTTAGTTAAAATGAAAGCTCAAGTTTGGAAAAATGAGGCATTAGGTGCTGAATGGGAATACAAAGATATTCCCGATGATCTTAAAGAAATTACTGAAAAATATAGAACAGAATTAGTCGAAACTGCTGTAGAGCAAGACGAAAAATTAATGGAATCTTATTTAAATGGAGAGGAAATTAAAGAGGAAGATTTAGTTAAGTGTATAAGAAAAGGAACATTGAATTTTAGTTTTGTTCCAGTTTTAACTGGTTCTGCCTTTAAAAATAAAGGTGTTCAGCCTTTATTAGATGCAGTTGTGAACTACTTGCCAAGCCCAGTTGATATTGGTTCAATTAAAGGAACAAAAGTTGGATCAGAAGATGAAATAGAAATGAAATTTGATGATGGTTCTTCTTTTTCTGGTTTAGCATTTAAAGTTGCTAACGATCCTTTTGTAGGTTCTTTAACATTCGTTAGAATTTATTCTGGTACGATTAAGTCTGGAACTGCCGTATACAACTCTTCATCTGATAAGGAAGAAAGAGTTGGTCGTATGCTTTTAATGCATGCTAATTCAAGAGAAGATATTAAAGAGGCTAATGCAGGTGATATTGTTTCACTAGCAGGGTTAAAAAATACTATGACAGGTCACACTTTATGTGACAAAGAAAATCCAGTTTTATTAGAGCCAATGGAATTCCCAGACCCAGTAATTGAAATTGCTGTAGAGCCAAAAACAAAAGGTGACCAAGAAAAAATGGGTGAAGCATTAGCAAGATTAGCTAAAGAGGATCCATCATTTAGAGTTTCTTCAGATGAAGAGTCGGGCCAAACAATCATTAAAGGTATGGGTGAACTTCACTTAGATATTATTGTTGATCGAATGAAAAGGGAATTTAAAGTTGAAGCAAACGTAGGTGCTCCACAAGTTGCATACAGAGAAACTATAGAAAAATCAGCTGAGTACGAATACATACATAAAAAACAAAGTGGTGGTGCTGGTCAGTTTGCTAAGGTTAAATTATTCGTTGAACCTCAAGAACCAGGAAAAGGAAGAGAAGTTGAAAGTGCTATTAAGGGTGGAGCTATTCCTAAAGAATTCATTCCCGGTGTTGAAAAAGGTATTGAAACTGTCTCTGATAGTGGAATTTTGGCAGGTTTTCCGATGATTGATTACAAGGTAACTATTGTTGATGGTTTACATCACGATGTTGACTCAAGTGTTTTAGCTTTTGAACTTGCAAGTAGGGCATGTTTTAAAGAAGCTTGTACTCAAGGTGGATTAAAACTTCTGGAACCAATTATGAGAGTAGAAGTTGTTACTCCTGAAGATTATATGGGAGATGTTATTGGTGATTTAAACAGTAGAAGAGGCCAAATTAGCACTCAAGAACAAAGAGGGAATGCAACTGTAATTACAGCTATGGTTCCTCTAGCTAATATGTTTGGTTACATTAATAATCTTAGATCAATGTCACAAGGAAGAGCACAATATTCAATGTTCTTTGATCATTATTCTAAAGTTCCTCAAAACGTTCAAGATGAAGTAACTAAAAAGGTAGCGGGATAATGGAAAAGCAAAATATAAGGATAAAACTAAGAGCGTACGATAATAAGGTTCTAGACGCTTCTACAGAAGAAATTGTGAATACAGTTAAAAGAACTGGAGCTACAATTAAAGGTCCTATTCCATTGCCTACAAGAATTGAAAGATACACTGTATTAAGATCACCTCATATAGATAAGAAAAGTAGAGAACAGTTTGAATCAAGAACACACAAAAGATTAATAGATATTATTGAACCAACACCACAAACTGTAGAAGCATTGATGAAACTTGATTTAGCTTCTGGTGTAGATGTGGAGATAAAAATTTAATTATGAGCGAGATAGCATTATTAGGAAAAAAAATAGGAATGACGAGAGAATTTTATAAATCTGGTCAGTTAGTTCCTGTGACTGTGCTTAAGGTTGAAAAAGCTAGAGTTATTCAGGTTATTGAAGAGGAAAAAAGAGGATACAAAGCTGTTCAGCTTGGATATGGGAAAATTAAAAATTCAAAATTAACCAAAGCTATGAAAGGTGTTTTTGCTAAAAAAAATACTGAAGCTAAGAAAAAATTAAAAGAATTTAGAGTAAACGACACATCTGCTTACAAAGAAGGAAACGAGTTTGGTTTAGAAATATTCAAAGACATTAAATTTGTAGACACAAGATCCAAAACAATTGGTAAAGGTTTTGCAGGTGCTATGAAGAGACATAATTTTGGTGGTTTAAGAGCCAGTCATGGTGTTTCTATATCTCACAGAGCACATGGTTCGACAGGACATAGTCAAGATCCAGGAAAAGTTTTTAAAGGAAAAAAAATGGCTGGTCATATGGGTGACAAGCTAAGAACAATGCAAAATATTGAAATAATAAAAACTGACTTAGAAAACGAACTCCTTTACTTAAAAGGATCAATACCTGGTTCAAAAAATTCTGAAGTAATGGTTAAAAAATCTGTAAAAAATATAAGTAAAATGACAATTGGTGAGAAACAAGCAGCTGCTGAAGAGGCTAAAAAAACACCTGAGAAAAAGAAAAAATAATGAAATTAGATAAAATTAGTATAGACGGGAAAAAAGATAGCATTGAAGTTTTGGATAAGATTTTTTCTGCCAAAATTAACCATAAATTAGTTAGTGCTGTTCTTTATAAAACAAATGCTAATTACAAAGGAAGACATGCCAAAACTAAACAACAAAATGAAGTAAAAGGACCAACTTCAAAAATATATGCTCAAAAAGGGACTGGTGGTGCAAGGCATGCTAGTAGAAAAGCTCCTATATTTGTTGGTGGTGGTATTGCTCATGGACCAAAAGGTGAATTAGCTTATAAAAAAAGAAAACTAAATAAAACTGAGAAAAAACAAAGCGTAGCTTCACTAATTACAGAAAAAAATAATAATAAAAACTTATTAATCTTAAATGACTTTAGTTCAGAAATTAAAAAAACTAAAGAGATGAACTCAATTATTAATAAACTTGAAATTACAAATTCACTAATAATTTTAGACAAAAATTCAAAAGAAAAAATAGAAAGATCAGTAAGAAATATTCCAAATGTTAAAGTTACAGATGTAAATCATTTTAGTGCTTACGACATTATTAAATTTAAAAAAGTAGTTTTCACAGAAAGCTCCGTAAAAGAATTAGAAAAGAGATATTCATAAAATGGAAAAAATTCACTTATACGACAAAATTCTTTCTCCAGTGGTTACTGAGAAATCTACTAATTTATCTGAACTTAATAAAATTGTTTTTAAAGTTCCGGATGGAGCAAATAAGAAAAATTTAAAAAAGAATATAGAAAAAATATTTAAAGTTAATGTGACCAAGATAAATATTATAAACAAACAGAACAGAACAAAAGTTACCAGAGGTAGAAAAGTAAAAGTATCCGGTTATAAAAAAGCAATAATAACTTTAAAAAAAGGTCAAAGTATTGATCTAACAACAGGAATTTAATAAATGGCATTAAAAACTTTTAAACCATACACTAAATCTACAAGAGGCACTATCTTAGTTGATAGAACTGGTTTATGGAAAGGTAAACCATTCAAGACCTTAGTTTCTCCTAAAAATGCGATGAAAGGTAGAAATAACAATGGTCATATTACCTCTATAAATAGAGCAGGTGGGCATAAAAAAATGTACAGACATGTTGATTTTTATAGAAAAAAATTCGACATGGAAGCTACAGTTGAAAGAATAGAGTATGATCCAAATAGGTCGTGTTACATCATGTTAGTTAAATTTGAGGATAGTACTCATGCATACTTTTTAGCACCACAAAAAATTAAAGTTGGAGATAAAGTTGTAAGCGGTTCTAAAAAAGAAATTAAAGTAGGTAATTGTATGCCATTGCAAGACATTCCAGTGGGTATAAATATACATAATGTCGAGATACAGCCAGGTGGTGGTGGAAAAATTGCTAGAGCAGCTGGCTCATCAGTTACTATTAGTGGTCTAGATGGAAACTATAGTTTAATAAAATTAGCCTCAGGTGAAGTGAGAAAAATAGATTCAAGAGCTTTAGCTACAATTGGAATTTTAAGTAATCCAGATCAAAAAAATATTAAAATTGGAAAAGCAGGTAGATCAAGATGGTTGGGCAGAAGACCTCATACTAGAGGTGTTGTTAAAAACCCTGTTGATCACCCACATGGAGGTGGTGAAGGAAAATCTGCTGGAGGAAGACATCCAGTTTCACCTACAGGACAATCTGCTAAAGGTTTAAAAACTCGAGATAATAAGAGAACAGATAAATTTATAGTTAAGAGAAGAAATAAGAGGAAGGATACTAAGTAATGGCTAGAGCAGTTTGGAAAGGACCGTTTGTAGAGGAAAGCTTGATGAAGAAGGTTGACAAGTACAAAGACGATCCAAAGAAAATTCCTATTAAAACTTGGTCAAGAAAATCTACAATTTTACCTGATTTTGTAGGGGTAAGTTTCCAAATTTATAATGGAAAAAAATTTATACCAATAACTGTTTCAGAAGATATGGTAGGACATAAATTAGGTGAGTTTGCACCAACAAGAACATTCTTTGGTCATACACCAGCTGATAAAAAAGTTAAACCAGCAACAGCAGAGAAAAAATAATTATGGGTAAGAAAAAGAAAATTGATAAATCGAACCAAAAAACTGTAAAGTCTGTTAATAATGGTATTAGATCAAGTGTTAGAAAGCTAAATCCAATACTAAAAAGCATTGTTGGCAAAAAAGTTGATGTTGCAATTAGAGATTTACAGTTTTCAGAAAAAAGAGTTACTAGAGATGTTAGAAAAACTATCAGTTCAGCTGTAGCCAATGCTGAAAATAATTTTCAATACGATATTGATAAATTAATAGTTAAAGAAGCATATTGTGGAAAAAAAATAGTTATGAAAAGATTTAGACCAAGAGCCAAAGGAAGAGCAGCACCAATATTGAAACCTTGGTCAACTGTTACAATAATTTTATCAGAAGCAAAACAAATGGAGAAGCATGGGGCAAAAAGTTAATCCTGTAGGTTTTAGATTAGGTGTCAACAGAGGATGGGACTCTGTATGGTATGCTAAGAAAAAAGACTTTGGAAATTACCTAATTGAAGATTTTAAAATCAGAGAATATATCAAGAAAAATGTAATTAACTCTGGTGTATCCAAGGTAATGATCGAAAGAACATCTAATAAATGTTATGTTACAATTTACACTTCTAGACCAGGATTTGTTATTGGAAAAAAAGGAAGTGATATAGACAAAATTAAAAACAATCTTTCAAAATTAACAACAAATGAAGTTAATTTAAACATAAAAGAGGTAAAAAAACCTGAGACAAATGCTTATTTGGTAGCGGAAAATATAGCACAGCAGCTTGTTAAAAGAATTTCTTATAGAAGAGCAATGAAAAGAGCAATGCAATCATGTATTAGATTGGGTGCCAAAGGAATAAAAGTTTCAGTTAGTGGAAGACTTGGTGGAAATGAAATAGCAAGAACAGAGTGGTTAAGAGATGGAAGTATTCCATCACATACTTTAAGAGCGGATATAGATTATGCAGAGGCAGAGGCTCTTACAACATATGGGATTATTGGAATTAAAGTTTGGATTTATAAAGGTGAGGTTTTTGCCAGAGAATTTAGTCAAGAGACCAACAAGGTAACACCAAAGGAAGGTAAACAGTAATGCTTCAACCAGTAAGAACAAAGTGGAGAAAAGCGCATAAAGGTAGAATTCATGGTAATGCTACAAGAGCAAGTACTATTAATTATGGTGCTTACGCATTAAAAGCTTTGCAGCCTGAAAGAGTTACTGGAAAACAGATTGAAGCTGCAAGAGTTGCTTTAACAAGACATATGAAAAGACAGGGAAGAGTTTGGACAAGAATATTTCCAAATATACCAGTTTCAAAAAAACCAATTGAAGTCAGAATGGGTAAAGGAAAAGGTTCACCTGAATACTTTGCATGCAGAGTAAAACCAGGAAGAATACTATTTGAAGTTGATGGTGTTTCTGAACAAATTGCAAAAGAAGCATTATACAAAGCATCAGCAAAATTACCTATAAAAACTAAAACAATTAAGAGATTTGCATAATGAAAAAACAAGAAATTAAAAAATTATCAAAGGACGAAATTGTGAAGAATATTGATAAACTTAAAAAGGATCTTTTTAATTTCAGATTTCAAAAAATGAATTCACAAGTAACAAACCCAGCTAAAATTGGGGAAACTAGAAAAACAATAGCAAGATTAAAAACAATTTTAAAAGGAAAAGCAAATGCCTAAAAAAATACTTACAGGTGTAGTTATAAGCGATAAACCAAATAAAACAGTCACTGTTATGGTAGAACGTAAATACTCACACCCAGTTCTGAAAAAAGTAATCAAAGTTAGAAAAAACTATAACGCTCACGATGAAAATAATAAGTTCAAAACTGGAGACAAAGTTTCAATAATTGAGAGCAAACCTTTTTCTAAAAATAAAAAATTTCAAGTTATGGAGAGTACGAAGTAATGATTGGTGTTCAAACAGAATTACAAGTAGCTGATAATACTGGTGCAAAAAGAATTGAGTGCATAAAAGTTCTAGGTGGATCAAAAAGAAGATACGCTAGTATTGGTGATACAATTGTAATTGCAGTTAAAGAGGCGATACCCAAAGGAAAAGTTAAAAAAGGATCTGTCCATAAAGCTGTAGTTGTGAGAGTTAAAAAAGGAATTCATAGAAATGATGGTTCTAAAGTAAGATTTGATAATAATGCAGCTGTTTTAGTTGATGACAAAGGAGAACCAGTTGGAACAAGAATTTTTGGTCCAGTTACAAGAGAATTAAGAAGCAGAGGTCAAATGAAAATTATTTCATTGGCACCGGAGGTTTTATAATGATTAAAAAAGGATTGAAAGTAAGAGTTTTAACTGGAAAAGATAAAAAAAAAGAGGGTGAAGTTATTGAAATTGATAGAGCTAATAACAGAGCTAAAGTTAAAGAAATAAACATGGTTAAAAAACACGTTAAAACAACAAAAGAGAAAAAAGGTGGAATTTTTCCAAAAGAAAGCTTTATTCATATTTCAAACTTAAAATTAATTGATGAGAAAGCGGCTAAGAAAAAAGAGGCTAAAAAATAATGACACCAAGATTAAAAGAAATATTCAATAAAGAAATTCAACCTGCGTTAAAAGATCAGTTTGGTTTTAAAAATATTTATATGGCTCCAAGAATTGAGAAAGTTGTTTTAAATATGGGTCTTGGTTTAGATGCTACAGATTCTAAGATTTTAAAATCATGTGAAGAAGATATGGCTAAAATTACTGGACAAAAACCAATTACAACAAAATTTAAAAAATCAGTAGCTAATTTTAAAACAAGAAAAGGTTCAAATGCTGGTTTAAAGGTAACATTAAGAAAAAATAGAATGTATGAATTCTTAGATAGATTGGTGAATATAGCATTACCAAGGATTAAAGATTTTAGAGGTTTGTCATCAAAAGGTTTTGATAAATTTGGTAATTATACATTTGGAATTAAAGAACATATAATTTTTCCAGAAGTAAGCTTTGATAGAGCAGACAAAGTTAGAGGTTTAGATATAATAATAGTTATAAAAGCAATCAACAAAGAGCATAGTTTTGCATTACTAGAAAAAATGAATTTTCCATTTATTAAAAAAGGAGATAATTAAACATGGCAAAGTTAAGCGCTGTTAATAAAAATAAAAAAAGAATTAAGCTTTCAGATAGGCTTTATAAAAAAAGACAAGCATTAAAAAAAATTGTAATGGATAAAAAGATTCCATTAGAAGAAAGATTTAAAGCGCAACAAAAATTATCAAAACTGCCAAGAAACTCAGCTAAAACAAGAGTTATGAATAGATGTGAGATTACTGGAAGACCTCATGGTGTTTACAGAAAATTAAAGATTTCAAGAATTGCATTAAGACAATTAGGATTACAAGGAAAGATACCTGGCTTAGTTAAATCTAGCTGGTAGAAAGGAAAATTATGAGTTTAAGTGACCCAATAGGAGATATGATTGCAAGAGTGAAGAATGCTCAAGCCAGAAATCATAAAAAAGTTGAATTACCTTCATCTAATTTTAAAACAAAAATTGCAGATATACTTAAAAATGAAGGTTTTATAAAAGATTTTAAAGTAAGTTCTGAAGAAAAAAAACCAATTTTATCATTAGAGCTTAAGTACCATTCAGGCAATCCAGTAATTAGTGCTTTTGAAAGAGTTTCAAAACCTGGAAGAAGAATTTTTTCATCTGCTGATAGCTTACCTAAAATAAATAATGGTTTAGGAATTGCTATTGTTTCAACTCCAAAAGGAGTAATGACAGATATAGATGCTAGAAAACAAAAAGTTGGTGGCGAAATAATTTGTAAGGTATTTTAATGTCTAAAATAGGTAAAATAAACATATCGATCCCTGAAAAAGTAAAAGTTGCTTTAGCTGGAAATATTATAAATATAGAAGGACCTCTAGGAAAAAAATCAATCAATGTTGATCTAGACATGTTTAGTTTAGATATTATTGAAGGGAAAGAAATTTCTATTAAACCAAAAAAAGTAGATCAAAACTCAAAAAGACTTTGGGGAATGAATAGAAGTTTAATCAATAATGCTGTAATTGGATCAAGCACAGGTTATGAAAAAACTTTAGAATTAGTTGGTGTTGGTTATAGAGCAGCTTTAAAAGGAAATCAGTTAAATTTACAATTAGGTTACAGTCATGATATTAATTTTGACATACCAGAGGGCATTAAAATTGCAGTTGAAAAACAAACAACACTAAAAATTACAGGATCTGATAAGCAGCTAGTTGGTGAAGTTGCATCTAAAATTAAAACATTAAGAAAAATCGAACCTTATAAAGGAAAAGGTGTTCGAGAAAAAGGACAATACGTACTTAAAAAAGAGGGAAAGAAAAAATAATGAAATTAAACACTAGTATCAGAAAAAGATTTAGAGTTAGCAATAAAGTTAAAAAAGTTGCTTCAAAAGACAGATTTAGATTAAGTATTTCTAGATCATCAAAAAATATTTCAGCACAGATAATAGATGATACAAAAAAAATAACTTTGTTATCAGCTTCATCTATAGAAAAAGATCTTAAATCAGTTGATAAAGTTAATAAAATAGAATTATCTAAATTGGTAGCTCAAAAATTAGCTAAAAAAGCTCAAGAGAAAAAAATTACTAAAATTTACTTTGATAGAGGTTCTTACAAATATCATGGGAGAATTAAAATTTTTGCAGAAACTTTAAGAGAAAATGGAATGGAATTTTAATTATGGAAAATTTAAGGGATAAAAAAACTGACGACATATTAGAAAAATTAGTCCACATAAATCGTATTACTAAAGTTGTAAAAGGTGGAAGAAGATTTGGATTTTCTGCGCTTGTAGTTGTTGGAAATCAAGCAGGAAAAATCGGTATAGCTCACGCAAAAGCTAAACAAGTACCTGATGCTATAAAAAAAGCAAATGAGATGGCAAGAAGAAAACTTACTCATATACCCTTAAGAGAAGGCAGAACGATACATCATGACGTTAAGGCAAAAGATGGCTCAGGCAGAATTGTATTAAGAGCAGCTTCTAAGGGAACAGGTATTATTGCAGGTGGTCCAGTGCGGGCAGTATGCGAAGTTTTAGGAGTAAAAGATATTGTTGCAAAATCTATGGGTACTTCAAATGCACACAATGTTATTAGAGCCACAATGAAAGCATTGATGAAACAAAGTTCACCAAAACAAATATCAGCAATTAGAAATAAAAAAATTTCTGAAATAATTGAAAAAAGAGGCTAATGATTACTTTAAATAATAGAGAAAAAATCAATAGATCTAAAATAAGAGTTGGAAGAGGAATTGGTTCAGGTAAAGGAAAAACATCAGGCAGAGGTGTTAAAGGTCAAAAATCAAGATCTGGGGTAGCTATAAAAAGTTTTGAAGGTGGTCAAATGCCATTATACAGAAGACTTCCAAAAAGAGGTTTTAACCCAATATCAAAAGAAAGTGTTGCAATCTTAAATCTAGATAAAATTCAATCTTACATAGATAAAAAAAATATTAATCCAAATGAAGTATTAAACTCAGAATTATTGAAAAAACGTAAATTAATAAATAAAAACTCAAAAAAATTAAAAATTTTAGGTTCTGGGGAAGTAAAAGATAAAATAAATATTGAAGCTGACCTAGCCTCTAAATCAGCAATAGAAAAACTAGAAAAAATTGGTGGATCTATTCAATTAAAAAAATAGTTTGTTTATATGAGTGCATCATCATCAACAAATGATTTAAGAAATAGAATTATATTTACTATTTTAATACTAGCAGTTTATAGATTTGGAACTTTTGTACCTTTACCAGGTATAGATCCTGAGCAATTGAAAATTATGATGGAGGGTAATCAAAAAGGATTGCTAGGCATGTTTAATGTTTTTGCAGGAGGTGCAGTAAGTAGAATGGCGATATTCGCATTAGGTATAATGCCTTATATTTCTTCTGCAATTATAGTTCAACTTTTGACTGGGGTTTCTGATTATTTTAAAAATCTTAAAGCTCAAGGTGAGACAGGAAGAGCTAAAATTACACAAATTACTAGATATGGAACAGTGTTACTTGCAACTGTTCAAGGATATGGTTTATCAGTTGGTTTAGAGTCATCTGCTGATCTGGTAATCAATCCAGGAGCTTTTTTTAAAATAACTACCGTTTCAACTATTGTTGCGGGTACAATATTTTTAATGTGGTTGGGAGAACAAATCACTCAAAGAGGAATTGGTAATGGTATATCGTTAATAATTTTTGCTGGTATCGTAGCTGAAATACCAAGAGCTTTAGTTACAACTTTTGAATTAGGTAGAACAGGAGCAGTTTCAACATTTATGATCTTAACTTTATTTGTTCTATTAATAGTTACAATTCTTTTTGTAGTTTTTATGGAAAGAGCCTTACGAAAAATTCTGATTAATTATCCAAAAAGACAAATGGGTAATAAAATGTATGGTGGAGAGTCATCACATTTACCTTTAAAAATAAATCAAGCTGGAGTAATTCCTGCAATTTTTGCTTCTGCACTTCTATTACTGCCAGTAACATTTTCAAATTTTTCATTTTCAAATAACGAAACATTTTTAAATTTGAGTTCTTATTTTACTCAAGGACAACCTCTTTATATGATGTTATATGCATCAGGAATAATATTTTTCACTTTTTTTTATACTTCTATAACATTCAATCCAACGGAAACTGCTGAGAATCTAAGAAAGTATGGAGGATTTGTTCCAGGAATTAGACCAGGTGAAAGTACAGCTTTTTATATTCAGAATATTTCAACTAAGTTAACAACAATTGGTGCTTTATATTTAACGTTAGTTTGTTTAATGCCTGAATTTTTAATTGCAAACTATCCAATACCTTTTTATTTAGGTGGTGCATCTATATTAATTGTTGTTGTAGTAGCGATTGATACTGTAACGCAGATACAAACGAGATTAATGAGCTCACAATACGAGCAACTGATTAAAAAAACTAAATTTGGTAAGTAAGTGAATATAATTTTATTTGGACCTCCTGGTGCTGGAAAAGGTACTCAGTCTAAATATCTTGTAAAAAAATTAAATGCTTTTCAAATTTCAACAGGTGATCTTTTAAGAGAAGAAATCAAAAAAAATTCAAACATTGGTAAATCTATAACTAATGATATGAAGAATGGAAAATTTATAAGTGATGATATTGTTAATAAACTTATAGAGAAATTAATATCTGATCCTCAAAAAAAAAACAAATTAATATTTGATGGATATCCTCGATCATTAAGCCAGGCTCAAAATTTAGAAATGTTACTAAAAAGTTCAAATCAGAACATAGATCTAATTTTATTTCTAAAAGTCGATAAAGAAACAATTCTCAAAAGACTTGAGAAGAGAAAAATTATAGAAAATAGGTCTGATGATGATGCTCATACGATAGTTTTAAGGTATGAGAAATACATGGAAACAACACAACCAGTTCTAAATTTCTACTCTGGGAATCCAAATTTTAAAGAGATTGATGGAAGCTTAGAAATTGAAGAAATAACAAGGAAAATAGACGCTTTTACCAATGTTTAAGACGTTGACTTTGATTAATCTTCTTATATAAAAGGCACAATTTATCACAAAAATTATGGCTCGTATCGCAGGTATAAACATTCCACAGAATAAACTTGTTCACATAGGTTTAACTTATATTTACGGTATTGGTGATAAATTCTCTCAGCAAATTTGTTCATCTTTAGAAATTCCAACAGCTAAAAGAGTAAATGAATTAACAGATGAAGAGATTTTAAAAATTAGAGAGTACATCGATCAAAACTTTAAAGTAGAAGGTGATTTAAGGAGAGATTATTCATTAAGCATAAAAAGATTAATTGATCTAGCTTGTTACAGAGGAACAAGACACAGAAAAAAATTACCTGTTAGAGGACAAAGAACTAGATGTAATGCTAGGACAAGAAAAGGTAAAGCAATCGCTATTGCTGGAAAAAAATTAACACCAACTAAAAAATAGTAATGGCTAAAACTGATAAGGTTGAGAATAAAGATCAGAAGGTAGAAAAGTCTACTAAGAAAAGTGTAAAAAGTTCTTATTCAAAAAAAAAGAAAGTTAAAAAAAATATTTTAAATGGAATTGCATATGTGCAATCAACATTTAACAACACTATCATATCTATTGCTGATACAAATGGAAATGTAATTTCTTGGGCATCTGCTGGACAAAAAGGTTTTAAGGGATCAAGAAAATCCACTCCTTACGCTGCACAGATAGCAGCTGATGCTGCAGCCTCCAAAGCTCTTGAATACGGAATGAAAACTTTATCCGTAGAAGTCAAAGGACCCGGATCAGGAAGAGAAACAGCTTTAAGAGCATTACAAGCCAGAGGATTTAAGATATTGTCAATTAAAGACACTACGCCTATGCCTCATAATGGAACTAGACCACCAAAGAAAAGGAGAGTTTAATGGAAGTCGAAAATGTTAATGTAAAAAACTGGAAGTCATTAATTAAACCATCTAAATTAGATGTACAAATAAGTGATGACTTAACTCATGCAAAAATTGTAGCTGAGCCCTTAGAAAAAGGTTATGGATTAACTTTAGGAAATTCTCTAAGAAGGATTTTATTGTCATCTATAAGAGGTGCTGCTGTAACATCAATTCAAATTGATGGAGTTTTACACGAATTCACTTCAATAAAAGGTGTTAGGGAAGATGTGACCGATATCGTTTTAAACGTAAAATCTTTAGCGTTGAAAAGCAATTCTGAAGGCACAAAAAAATTAATTTTAGACGCAAAAGGACCTGGAGAAATTAAAGCTTCAGATATAGCTCCAGTTGCTGATGTTGAGATTTTAAATCCTGATTTAGTTATTTGTAATCTAGATGAAAATACTACTTTTCATATGGAGATGAATGTCAATACAGGCAAAGGATATGTTCCTGCAGAGCTAAATAAACCTGAAGAGCCACCATTAGGTCTTATTGCAATAGACTCACTTTATAGTCCAGTTAAAAAAGTTTCATATTCTGTGAGTACTGCTAGAGAAGGTAAAGCATTAGATTATGATAAATTAATAATGGAAGTTGAAACTAATGGATCAATTTCTGCTGAAGATGCTGTGGCTTATTCAGCTAGAATTTTCCAAGATCAGCTCAAAATGTTTATAAACTTTGATGAGCCAGTTGAAGTTCCTGTAAAAGAAGTTTCTACTGAACCTGAATTTAACAAAAACTTACTAAGAAAAGTAGATGAGTTAGAGCTATCAGTTAGATCAATGAACTGCTTAAAAAATGATAATATTATTTATATCGGTGATCTGGTTCAAAAATCTGAAGGTGAAATGTTGAGAACGCCCAATTTTGGAAGAAAATCATTAAATGAAATTAAAGAAGTTTTAACAGGTATGTCTTTATATTTAGGAATGGAAATTCCTAACTGGCCACCAGACAATATTGCAGAAATGTCTAAAAAATTGGAGGAAGCAATTTAATGAGACATGGTTTGGCAAATAAGAGGTTAAATAGAACATCAGAACACAGAAAAGCTCTACTTAAGAACATGCTTAATTCTTTAATTAAGTATGAGCAGATTAAAACCACTTTACCAAAAGCTAAATTTCTAAAACCTCAAGCAGATAAAATAATAACATTAGGCAAGAAAGAAACTTTGCAAACAACCAAAATATTGGTTTCTAAACTACAAGATATTAAATCAGCTAATAAAGTAAAAAAAACACTTTCTAAAAGATATCAAAATAGAAAAGGTGGTTACACAAGAATAATTAAAGCTGGATTTAGATATGGTGATAATGCTCCTATGGCAATAATTGAATTTGTTGATAGAGACGTCGAAGCAAAAAGAGTTGATAAACCAAAAAAAGAAGCAACAAAAGAAACTCCTAAAACAGAAGAGAAAAAACAAGCTACAGCTTAAATCTTAAATCATGAAAAAATCTTACATCGTTGATTCAACGTGTAATGAAATGCGTTTGGACAGATGGTTAAGATTAAAAATTGGAAGAATTCCACAAGGTCTAGTTGAGAAATATTTAAGAACAGGAAAAATAAAGATTAATAAAAAGAAAGTAAAAAGTTCTTTTAAAGTAAAAACAAAAGATGAGATAAATTTATTTAATATTGAATTTAAGGAGTCAATTCAGCAAAAAAAAATTAAGTTTTTACCTTCAAAAGAAATTATAAAATCAAATGAGGATCAAATTATTGACAATAATGATAATTTTGTAGTTTTAAATAAAGCTTCTGGCATATCTGTTCAAGGTGGAACTAAATCGAAAAAAAATCTAGTTGATATTTTTGCTAAAAGTGAAATTTTTGAAGGAACAAAACCATATTCTGTACATAGATTAGATAAAGATACCTCTGGGGTTTTCATTATGGCTAAAAACAGAGAGAGCGCTCAATTACTTACTTCTTTATTTAGACTAAGAAAAGTGTACAAAACTTATTTAGCTGTATGCCAAGGCGAAATAAATAAAAAATCTGGTGTATGGGACGATGATTTAATTAGGTACGATGGTGATAAAAAAATAATTGAAAAAGCAAAAACAATTTTCAGAGTTATTGATAAAAATTCTGAAGCAACTTTATTAGAGTTAAAACCTATTACTGGACGAAAGCATCAGTTAAGAAAACAACTATATGCAATTGGAAATCCTATATTTGGAGATATAAAATATAAATTATCAAATTCCAATAAAGGAATTAATAAAAATTTAATGTTACATTCATATCAAATTAAATTTAAGATTAATAACATAAAACATACTTATTCAGCATTGTTACCAGACTATTTTAAAAAACTTTTAAAATCTAAAAGGCTTAGTCTCTCAAATTTGAAATAAAATTTTTAATTAATACATCACTTAAATTCGAATAATCTTGGTCTAAAATATTTTTTAAATTACTTACTCCTTTATCTGAAATACCACATGGTATAATTTTTTTATAATTTTCTAAATCATTATTTATATTTATTGCAAAACCATGATAGGCAATCCATTTGCTTACCCTTATACCTATTGCAGCAATTTTTTTTACTTCTTTATTATATTTATGCCATATGCCGATATTATTTTTATCTGGAAAAGAATCTATTTCATAAAATTTTAGAGTTTGAATTATTGTTTTTTCAATAGTTGTTATAAATTTTCTGATATCTTTTTTTTTTCTTAAATCTAGAACAAAATAACAAATTAATTGACCAGGCCCATGATAGGTAATTTTACCACCTCTATTTGTTTCTAATATTTTGACGGATTTATCAATAATCTCATTTTCTTTATAAGAAGTTCCTGCTGTAAAAACTTCATTATGTTCCAAAGTCCAAATTAATTCTCTATCATTATTTTCATATAAATCCTTTAATCTTGACTCTAGTATATTAATAGCATCAAAATAATTTACTGGTTTTATTGACTTTTTGATCTCTATGTTCATTTATAATTTGTATTATCTTAATTATGTATTAATAGTGCAAATCTAAATTATAGGTAGATTTATGTCTTTAACTAAAAAAACTAAAGATAAAAAAGTAAATTTTGAATTTAATAAAGAATATATAAGAGTTGTTACTAGTAAAATAGCTAACAATGACGCTCAATTTATTACCAATTCATTTAACGAAATGCACCCTGCTGATGCTGCAGATATTATCGAACACCTTAGCGAAGGGGATAGAGAAAGTTTAATTAAATTAAATAATTTCAATATTGATCCTGAGGTTTTTGTTGAATTAAATGAGTCTATTCAATCAGAAATTATTACCTATTTATCCTCAGAATCTATAGTAAGTATTCTGAAAGGTTTAGAGTCAGACGATGCTATATCTATATTAGAAAATGTTCCTGAAGAGGATAAAAATGTAATTCTTAGCTCTTTACCACCAAAAGATAGATTTGCTCTTCTAGAGAGCTTAAGCTATCCAGAAGATACTGCTGCTAGACTTATGCAGCGTGAATTTACTGCTATACCCAGCAATTGGTCTGTAGGTCAAACAATTGACTATTTAAGGGAAAACAAAGATTTACCGGAGGAGTTTTTAGAAATTTTCATTGTTAATCAGGATTTTAAACCAATAGGTACTGTTCCATCATCTAGAGTTTTAACTACACCTCGTGATACTAAAATGGCAACGATTATGTCAGAGTCACAATTATTAATTCCTGTTGAGATGGATAAAGAGGAAGTTGCTAACTTGTTTGAAAATTACAATTTGAATTCAGCTGCTGTTGTAGACAAAAACAATAAATTAGTTGGTATGATTATGAACGATGATGTTTTAACAGTATTGAAAGAGGAGGCAGAAGAAGATGCTTTAAGATTAGCAGGTGTAGGAGATGAAGAAATTACTGATGGAGTTGTTAAAAAAACAAAGAGAAGATTCAATTGGCTTTTACTTAATTTATTTACTGCCTTTCTAGCTACATGGTGTATTAGTTTATTTGGAGCAACAATAGAACAAATGGTAGTATTAGCTTTCTTAATGCCTATCGTAGCTTCGATGGGAGGAAATGCTGGAATGCAAACACTTGCGGTTACTGTAAGAACTATAGCCACAAATGATTTAACTCAAAATAATTTTTCATCAAATGTATATAAAGAATTTTCTATCGGTATACTAAATGGAATTATATTTGCAGCAATAAGTGCTTTTATTGTTCAGATTTGGTTTCAAGACAGTATTCTTTCATTGATTATAGCAATATCAATGGTACTAACAATGATCATAGCTGGACTATTTGGTATATTAGTTCCCTTTACCTTAAAAAAAATGAATATAGATCCAGCGATTGCTTCTAGTGTTTTTGTGACGACTATTACAGATGTAATTGGTTTTGTTTCCTTTTTAGGTGTTGGAGCATATTTTTTATAAAATTACAGGTTATCAATCAGTCTGACATTATTTAAATAATAAGCGATAAATAATCTAGAATTTTTATTTGTACTTGAAATTTTTAAATTTTTTATATTTCTTAGCTCCAAGTAATCGATTTTAATCTTATAATTATTTTTTAAATCTTTTTTTTGAAGATTTAAAAAACTTCTAATATTTTTTTTATGTTTAATATATTTTTTAATACTTACTAGTTTTTCATAAATTTTTGCTGCTATAACTAAATTGGGTTTCTTTAAAAGAAAGTTTCTTGATGAAAGAGCTACATTATTCTTATCACGAATTGTTTTGCATGCAATTACCTTGGTTTTATATATTCGTTCTAATTTTTTTTTTACCAAATACAATTGTTGATAATCTTTTTCACCCATAAATATTTTTTGAGGATTTATAATTTTAGTTAGTTTATTCATTACATCTAAAACACCTTCAAAATGACCTTTTCTAAATTTTGCACACAAAATTTGATCTTTTATAAGTAATCTAATTTTTGATTTTTTTTTATCTTTGTATATGTCTTTAAATTTTGGAATATAAACAAAATCAACTTTTTTGCATTTTTTCAAAATTTTTAAATCTTTCTTTATATTTCGTGGATAAGATTTTAAATCTTTTTTATTATTAAATTGCTTTGGATTAACAAATATACTTACAATTGTTTTTTTACAAAGTTTATTTGATTTATTTATCAGTGATAAATGACCTTTATGTATTCCACCCATAGTAGGAACAAAGCCGAGGTCATTAAATGGCCTTAATGATTCAAATAATGATTTATTATTTAATAAAACTTTCATTTGTATAAAAATATTTAATAAGTAAAACATTTAAATGATTAAACAAGCAATTATTCCTTTAGCTGGACTTGGAACTCGTTTACTACCTTTAACGAGTGTTTTTGCTAAAGAGCTTCTACCTATTAATGGCAGACCCGGAATTGAATATATTCTTGATGAATGTGTTGAAGCAGGTATTAAAGAAATTATATTTATTATCTCCACTAAAAAAATAATGATAAAAAAATATTTTTATAGTGATCACTTTTATAAAACCATAATAAAAAAAAAGAAAGACACCAGAATAATTAATGAATATAAAAAGATACTTAGATATAAAAAAAAAATTAAGTTTGTATTTCAAAATATTCCAAAGGGTACAGGTGATGCTGTCATTAAAACTCAAAAATATATTAAAAATAAATATTTTTTAATGTTGTTACCTGATGATTTAATAATTAAAAAAAATTGTTCTAAGTCAATGATTAAGGTTCATAAAAAATATCAAGCTTCAGTTATGGCATCTATGAAAGTAAAAAAAAACAATGTTTCAAGATGGGGGATATATAAAATTAATAAAAAATTAAATAAAAGAAATTATATTATTGATGGTGTTGTTGAAAAGCCATCAGTTAAAAAAGCACCATCTAACAATGCTGTTATTGGAAGATATATATTGCCACGAACAATTTTTAAAAAAATCAAATCTCTTAAACCTGGTAAAGGTAAAGAGATACATATCACGGATGCAATACAGCTATTAATTAATGATAAAGAAAAATTCATAGCTCATAATTTTGAAGGAAAGTATCTTGATTGTGGAACAATGAGTGGCTACATCAACTCCTCGAAAGAAATAGGAAAAATATGAAATTATGTATGATTGGCACTGGTTATGTTGGTTTAGTTAGTGGCGTTTGTTTTTCTGATTTAGGTAATGATGTCATATGTGTTGATAAAGATTTAAAAAAAATTAACAATTTAAAAAAGGGTATTGTTCCTATTTATGAACCTGGTTTAGAAGAGTTAGTTTTAAAAAATTATAAAAATAAAAGACTGAATTTTTCAACAAACCTGAAAGAGTCGGTGAAAAAATCAGATATTGTTTTTATATGTGTAGGAACGCCAACCAAAAAAAATAGTAATAGCGCTGATTTAAGCCAAGTATATGCTGCCGCAAAAGAAATATCTAAATCTATTAAAAAATTTAAAATTATAATCAATAAATCTACTGTTCCCGTGACAACAGGTGATGAGATTGAAAAAATTATATCTAAAAAAGTAAATAAAAAATTTTTTTCAGTAGTATCTAATCCTGAATTTTTAAGAGAAGGTGAGGCTATTAGAGATTTTATCTATCCAGATAGAGTGGTAGTTGGATCAAATGATAGTAAATCACAGAGAATATTAAAAAATTTATATTCACCGTTAATATCAAAAGGAGCAAAATTTGTTTCTACAAAAAGAAGAGCAGCAGAATTAATTAAATATGCTTCAAATGCTTTTTTAGCAACAAAGATTACCTTTATAAATGAAATATCAAATTTATGTGAAAAAACCGGTATAGACATTGAGGATATTTCAATAGGAATTGGACTTGATAAAAGAATTGGTAGCAGGTTTTTAAGACCTGGACCTGCATACGGTGGATCATGTTTTCCAAAAGATACCAAAGCTTTAGTTTCTACAGCTGATAAATTCAAAACCAATTTATCAGTCGTTAAAAGTGTTATCACATCTAATGATTTAAGATCTAATTTATTATGTAAAAGAATAAATTCAATTTTGAAAAATAAAATTAAAAGCAAAGTTGTATCTTTTTTAGGTGTAACTTTTAAGGCAAATACCGATGATATGAGAGACTCGTCTAGCTTAAAATTAATTCCTTTTTTATCCAAAAAAGGTGCAAAAATTAAATATTATGATCCTACAGGATCAAAAAAAGAATTTAAAAAATTAAAAAATGTTGAATTTTCTAATTCAATAATAGAATCAATTAAAGGGTCAGATATTATAATTATACATACAGAATGGAATGATTTTAAATCAATTAATTTCAAACAATTTTCAAAAAATAAAAAACTTATTATTTATGATATGAGAAATATTTATTCACCAGATAAAATTAAAAAACAAGGTTTTAAATATTTCGGTGTTGGAAGATAATTTAATTTAACTCAAATATTGCATCAACTTCAACAGACACACCAAGAGGCAAGCTATTTGTGCTTACTGCTGCTCTTGTATGCATTCCTGCTTCACCAAAAACAGAAGCGATTAAATCAGAAGCACCATTAATTACTTTTGGCTGTTCTGTAAAGTTATCAGTTGAATTAACAAAACCAGTTAATTTTACACACGATTTAATTTTAGAAAGATCCCCATTACATGCTACTTTTGCTTGTGATATGATACTTAAACCACATCTTTCAGCCGCTTTGTAACCATCATCTACAGATAAATCTTTTCCAACTTTTCCTTTAATTAATTCACCATTTCCTGAGATAGAAATCTGTCCCGAAATATAAAGTAAATTACCAACAATTTTTGTTGCAACATAAGATCCAACAGGTGGTTTAGCCTCTGGTAAATTAATTTGTAATTCTTTAATTTTATTTTCAAAATCCATTTTATTTTTCAGAAAACTCTTTATGTGTTTTACTATTTTTAAATTTTTTTAGTTTCTCTTTTAAATTAAAATTCTTTAATTTCTTTTTACCTTCTTCTATCTTCTTTGCAGTTTTAGATTTTATCTCCTCCGCTTTTTGTGAGGTTTCTTTCTTCAATTTATCAGATGTACATTTTGCATACTCTTTACTTAACTTATCATATTTTGAACAATCCTCAGCAGATGAAAATGTTAAGCTAAATAAAGAAATGAATAAAACAGAAATTATGATTTTAATTATTTTCATTTTTTCTTTTTTTTTAATTTTTTATTTTTATCGTATTCTCTTCTTTTCTCAATTAGTATAAGTGCCTCTTCCATCGTTAGTTCTACCGGGTCTTTTTCCTCTGGTATTGTCGCATTTAGAGATTTATACTTTATGTATGGTCCATATTGACCTTTCATGATTCGAACTGGCTTTTTATCTTCAGGATGTTCTCCTAAATCTTTTATGATTGATGAGGACATTCTTCCAGGTTTTGCTTCAGCTATGAGTGTAATTGCTCTGTTTAATCCTATAGAAAAAATTTCTTCTACATTTTCTATTCTGGCTGATTTACTTTCACATTTTAAATACGGTCCAAATCTACCAGTATTTAACGTGATTTCTTTTTGATTTTCTGGGTTAATGCCTAATGATTTAGGAAGCGAACATAGAAATTTTGCTTTCTCTATGTCGATACTTTCTAATTCAATACCTTTTGGTATAGAAACATTTTTCAATAGTTCATTTACCTCAGGTTTTTTTTTCTTGGTTTTTTTTCTTTTTTTTGGTTTTTCTTCTTCAATATTCTCTTCAAGAACTTTCTCATACTGAAGATAAGGACCAAATCTTCCATTTTTTAAAAAAATATCATTTCCATTTTCGTGTTTTCCAAGAAATTTTGGTTCAGCTAGTTGTGATTGAGCAGCCGCTTTAGCTTTTGATAGTGGTCTTGTAAATTTACATTCTGGATAATTTGAACATCCAATAAAAGCACCTCCTCTAAAACTATTTTTTAAACTCAGTGAACCAGTACTGCATAACTGACATTTTCTAACTATCTTTCCTTCTTTATCAGTGTCAAATATCAATGCTCCCAAACTTTCATTTAAGAGATCTAAAACCTCTCTAGTTCTTTTTTCTTTTACTTCTGAGACATTGCTATTAAAATCTTTCCAAAACATTTCTAAGACTTTTAACCAGCTTTCTTTTCCAGAAGTTATTTCATCTAGCTGATCCTCTAGTCCAGCTGTAAAGTTATAATCTACATACTTTGAAAATAGTTTTTCTAAAAACGCAGAAATTAATTTACCTCTGTCAGTTGGGAAAAATCTTTTATTAATTATTTCTGCATATCCTCTATTTGCTATTGTTGAAATGATACTTGCATAAGTTGAAGGCCTTCCAATTCCTAACTCCTCTAATTTTTTAACCAAACTCGCCTCAGAGTAACGTGGGGGAGGTTGAGTAAAATGTTGTTCATCAATAAGAGCTTCTATATTAATTGGTCCTTTTGACATTTCAGGTAAAATTTGCTCATCATCATCCTTGCTTTGATTTGAATAAACTTTTAAAAATCCATCAAATTTCAAAACCGATCCGCTTGATTTACATATAGTTTTACCGTCTTCAGACTCAATCGTTATTGTATTTCTATCAAATTTTGCTGTTTCCATTTGAGACGATAGAGCTCTAGACCATATCAAAGAATATAATTTTTGCTGGTCAGAACTTAAATACTTTTTAATAGACTCTGGATTTCTATTAATATCAGTTGGTCTTATTGCTTCATGAGCTTCCTGAGCGTTTTTTGCTTTTTTTCCTGAGTAATTATTTGGATTTTCTGGCAAGTATTCGTTACCATATTCTTTTTTAATAAAATTTCTAAAATCAGTGACAGCATCAGCAGATAAATTAGTTCCATCTGTTCTCATATAAGTAATTAACCCAACTGTATCTCCCTCAATTTCTATTCCTTGATAAAGTTTTTGTGCTATTTGCATTGTTCTTGATGCACCAAAACCCAATCTACTAGAAGCAACTTGCTGAAGTGTTGAAGTAGTAAATGGTCCTGAGGGATTTCTGCTAACAACTTTTGAGGAAATATCAGTTATGTTAAATTTTTTGTTCTTAATATTATTAATTGCCTTTCCAATTTCTTCTTTATTTTTAAATGAAAATTTTTCAATTTTCTCTCCATCAAGCTGAGAAATGCTTGCTGTAATTTTGCTTTTGTTTTTATCTTGAAAATTAATACTTAATGTCCAAAATTCTTCAGGTTTGAATAATTCAATTTCATGCTCTCTTTCAGTGATCAATTTAAGTGCAACAGATTGAACTCTACCGGCAGATTTTGAACCAGGTAGTTTAGTCCAAAGTATTGGTGATATATTAAATCCCACTAAATAATCTAGTGCTCTTCTAGCCATGTATGCATCGACTAATAAGGGCTCTATCTGTCTTGGGTTTTCAATACCATGTGTGACAGCTTTTTTTGTTATTTCGTTAAATACAACACGTTCAATTTCTTTATCCTTTAAAAGTTTTTTTTCATCTAAATATTCTTTTACATGCCATGCTATTGCTTCACCCTCACGATCTGGGTCAGTAGCAAGAATTATTTTTGAAGAATCTTTTGCAGCATCAGTAATTTCTTTTAAATATTTTTTTGAAAAGCTGTCAACTTCCCATTCCATTTTAAAATTTTGATCGGGATCAACAGATCCATTTTTTGAAGGAAGATCTCTAATATGACCATAGCTAGCTAAAACAGTATAGTTATCACCTAAATATTTATTAATTGTTTTCGCTTTAGCAGGGCTTTCAACTATGACTAGATTCATAAAATAACAAACTACTCAAAAGAGTTTGATAGTCAAATTAATAAATTTTTGTCTTAGTTTCTTCTTTATTTTTCAAGCGTTTAATATTTTCTCTGTGGGTAAAAAATATTAAAATAAACATTATTACGTAAAAAAATACATTTTCCAAACTCTCAAAAATTAAAATATAAACCGGTATAGAAAGTGATCCTATCAAGGAAGCTAAAGATGAATATTTAGAAATAAAAAAAATTATTAACCAACAAATACCAAATACAAAACCAAAAATAATATTTAAAGAAAAAAGTATCCCAACATATGTGGCTACACCTTTGCCACCTTTAAATTTTAACCATACTGGAAAAACATGACCTATAAAAGCACATAAGGCTGATATATATACTGCATCAGGGAAATTAATTTTTACGTATAAAACAGGTATTACTGCTTTTAACACATCAAGTATTAGTGTTGAATAACCAATTAATTTATTGCCAGTTCTTAAAGCATTTGTTGCGCCAATATTACCAGAACCTATTTCTCTAATATCTTTTTTTAAAAATATTTTAGTTAAAATTAATCCAAAAGGAATTGACCCCATTAGGTAAGAGATTATACCTATTATAAAAAATTCCATTTTTATATTTTAAATAATTCTTTACCTTTTACAAATGTGTTGGTTACTTTTCCTTGAAGTTTCTTATCTTCAATTGAAGTATTTTTAGATTTAGAGATTAAATTTTCTTTTTTTACAATCCATGGTTTATTGATATCTACTATACAAAAATCTGCATCATTACCGATAGATAGGTTTCCTTTATCTATATTTAATATTTTTGCTGGATTAGAGGTTAAAGCTTGAATTATAGTTTCAAGTTTTACAGATCCATTATGAAATAATTCTAAACTTAAAGATAACAATGTTTCAATACCAGATGCACCTGTTGCAGCTTGAGCAAAAGTTAATCTTTTTGATTCTTCATCTTCAGGTTTATGGTCAGAAACTATTACATCAATAGTTTTATCTTTTAATCCTTGCACTAAAGCTTCACGATCTTCTTCTCTTCTCAGTGGAGGTGATAATTTTAAAAATGTTCTAAAATCTCCAATATCATTTTCATTTAATGAGAGATTATTTATTGATACACCGCAAGAAAATTTAACATTTTGTTTACGTTCCTTAATTATATCTACAGATTTTCCTGCTGAAAGTTGAGATATATGATATCGACATTTAGTTTTTTCTAAGAGAGTAAGGTCTCTTTCAATTATAATTCTTTCAGCAATATCTGGTATGCTTGATAAGCCTAGTTTTGTTGCAATAATACCAGAATTAATCATTCCATTTTTAGCTAAATCGAAATCTTCAGCATGTTGCATTATAAGACATCCCAAATCTTTAGCAGAATTCATAATTCTAGACATAAGTCTAGTATTTTGAATTGTTTTTACTCCATCAGTAAATGCAATAATTCCTTTTTTAGCTAGCAACCCAAATTCAGTCATATTCGTGCCATCAGTGTTTTGGGTTAATGAAGCGCAAGGAAAGATATTTATTTTAGACTTATCACGTCCTCTTCTTTTTAAAAAATCTACAATTGACACATTATCTATAATTGGATCTGTATTAGGCATTGTTACAACTGACGTAACTCCACCAGACAATGCAGCATTGCTTAAAGTTCTAAAATTTTCTTTATATTCATATCCTGGCTCGCCTACAAAAACTCTCATATCTACTATACCAGGAAATATATATTTACCTTTTAAGTCAGTAGGTTTTTCTCTAGTCGGTAAATTATTTGTATTTACCTTCTTTCCTATAGCTTCTATCCTTCCATCTTCTCCAATTATTAATCCACCATTTTCGTTTATAGAGTTATGAGGATCTATAATATTTGCATTTATAAAGTATTGTTTTTTCATTTATTCACAAAATATTTTTAAACATGCCATTCTTACAGCAACACCTAATTCAACTTGTTCTTTAATTACACTCTTGTTTATGTCGTCAGCTAATCTTGTATCAATTTCAATTCCTCTATTCATTGGACCAGGATGCATAATCAGAGCATCTGATTTTGCATGATCAAGTTTGTCAGGGGTTAATCCATAATATTCATAGTATTCTCTATTTGATGAAAGATATGAACTGGTCATTCTTTCATTTTGCAATCTAAGCATCATTACAATATCACAATCTTTGAGACCTTTTTTCATATCTGTAAAAGTGTTTACACCAAACTTTTCAATTTCTTTTGGCATAAGATTAGATGGAGCAACTATATTAACCTCAGCTCCTAACATTGTAAGAAGATAAATATTTGATCTAGCTACTCTTGAATGAAGTATATCTCCACATATTGCTATTTTTAATCCTTGGATTTTTTTTTTTCGATTTCTAATTGTTAATGCATCTAATAATGCTTGAGTAGGGTGCTCACGTCTACCATCACCAGCATTTAATACAACACAATTGACTTTTTGAGATAATAGATTACAGGCACCAGAATCTTGATGTCTGATTACAATTATATCAGGATGCATTGCATTTAAAGTCATTGCAGTATCAATCAAAGTTTCTCCTTTTTTAATTGCAGAGTTACCCATATTCATTGACATAACATCTGCACCAAGTCTTTTACCAGCAAGTTCAAATGAGCTTTGAGTTCTAGTTGATGGTTCAAAGAATAAGTTAATTTGAGTTTTACCTCTTAACACATCAATTTTTTTATTTTTACTCTGATTTAATTTTATGAAAGCTTCCGACTCATCCAGGATATAATTAATATCGCTTACCGATAATTCTTGGATACCTAACAGATGTTTTTGTGAGATTTTAACAGCTTTAGTGGTTTTAATTGCCATTAAAATTAACTCTATAGCTATAAAGCACTTAAATGGCAAGGATTAATTATTTAAATAATCTATAGCTCCCTGAAGAATAAACGCAGCTGCGTTTTGATCTATATTTTTTTCACGCTTAGAAACATTAATATCAAGCTGACTGGAAAGATTAAAAGCACCAACAGTTGAAAGCCTTTCATCCCATAGGCAAACATCTACATCAACTTTTTGGTCTATATTTTTAGACACATCACTTACTGATTGAGCAGAAGGACCTAATGATCCATCCATGTTAATTGGATATCCAATGATAATTCCTTTAATATTGTTTTCCTCTATTATTTTTTTTAATTCGTAGATTAGATCGTCGCCATTGGTTTTATTGATTGTTTTAAAGGGTGTGGCTATTGACTGTTTTTCATCACAAATTGATACACCGATTCTTTTTGAACCAAGATCTAAACCAATCAATCTAGAGGTTTCAGACTGTTTTTTTTTGAATTCTTCGATAGTGATCATATTGTATATTTTAAACTTAAGTGATAGTTTGCGACATATTTAAATACCATATGAGCATCGATCTTAAAACAATAAAGCACATATCTAAACTATCAAGAATTTCTGTAGATGAGAAAAAAGCAGAGAAACTTGCTGGAGATTTAAATTCAATTTTCGATTTTATTGAAAAACTTAACGAATTAAAAACTGACAATGTTGAACCATTAACTTCTGTTGCTGAAACAACTCTAAAACTAAGATCAGATGAAGTAAAAAGCAAAAACTTAAGAGATCAAGTAATAAAAAATTCTCCTAAGGAAAATGAAGATTATTTTGTAGTGCCAAAGGTGATTGAATAATGTCAGAAATAACTAAACAATCATTATCTGAGTTAGTTGAAAATATAAAAAGTAAAAAACTTTCCTCAAGTGAAGTTACAGAAGCATTTGTTGAAAGGTCAGACAAATCTAAAGAATTAAATACATATATAACTGAAGATTATGCAAATGCTTTAAATAAAGCAAAAAGGTTTGATGAAAAACCTAATCTTGATCTGAAATTACCTGGCATTCCAATGGCTGTAAAAGATTTATTTTGTACAAGAGATTTAAGAACTACGGCAGGTAGTAAGATTTTAAATAACTTTGTTCCAACTTACGAGTCAACAGTCACACAAAATATTTGGAATGAAGGAGCTATCTTAATGGGGAAATTAAATTGTGATGAATTTGCAATGGGTTCATCTAATGAAACTAGTTTTTTTGGTAATGTACAAAACCCAATTGATAATAATTTAGTTCCGGGGGGTTCCTCAGGTGGATCGTCTTCTGCTGTAGCAGCTCAATTAACTCCAATAACTATTGGAACAGATACAGGTGGATCTATAAGACAGCCTGCTTCATTCACTGGAACTGTTGGATTAAAACCTACTTATGGAAGTTGTTCAAGATATGGAATTGTAGCTTTTGCATCATCTTTAGATCAAGCTGGACCTATGGCACAAAATGTAAAGGATTGTGCTTTATTACAGGAAGTTATTAGTACTTATGATGAAAAAGATTCTACATCTATAGATTTTAAAAGAAATGAGTACAGCAAAGAATTAACTAAAGATATAAAAGGAAAAAAAATAGGAATACCCAAAGAATATAGAGTGGATGGTATGCCTAAAGAAATAGAGGACCTGTGGAAAAAAGGTATTGAATATGCAAAAGATTGTGGTGGTGAGATTATAGATATATCTCTACCTCATACTAATTATGCACTGCCAACTTATTACATCGTAGCACCGGCAGAGGCTTCATCTAATTTGGCTAGATACGATGGTGTTAAATATGGTTTTAGAGCAGATGGGGAAAATCTTATTGATATGTATGAAAAAACTAGATCTGAAGGCTTTGGCGCTGAAGTTCAAAGAAGAATAATGATTGGAACCTATGTTTTATCTTCAGGATATTATGATGCTTATTATCTAAAAGCGCAAAAAGTAAGAAAACTTATTAAAAATGATTTTGATGAAGCTTATAAAAAAGTAGATGCAATTCTAACCCCATCCACTCCAAGTTCTGCGTTTAAAATTGGTGAAAAAACAAATGATCCGGTTTCAATGTATTTAAATGATATTTTTACTGTTCCTGTAAATTTAGCAGGTTTACCTGGAATTTCTATACCTGCAGGCCATGATGCTAAAGGGTATCCATTAGGATTACAGATAATTGGTAAAGCCTTTGATGAACAAAATATTTTAAACATTGCATATGCTATGGAAGAAAAAATTAATTTTAAAAATAATATTACTGATTGGTGGATTAAGTGAGTAAGAATAAATCTGAATATCTAATTAATAGACATGATAATCAATATGAAGTTGTCATTGGTTTAGAAGTTCATGCACAAGTTACATCGGAATCCAAATTATTCTCCACATCAGCAACCAAATTTGGAGCTGAACCAAATACTCAAGTAAGTTTAGTTGATGCAGCATTTCCAGGAATGTTACCGGTAATAAACGAGTATTGCGTAAAACAAGCTATTAAAACAGGAATTGGTTTAAAAGCTAAAATCAATAATAGATCTGTTTTTGATAGAAAAAATTATTTTTATGCTGACTTACCTCAGGGTTATCAAATCTCACAATTCAAAGATCCAATTGTAGGTGAGGGCAAAGTAATACTTGATATGCCCTATGGTCAAAAAGAGGTAGGTATAGAAAGATTACACTTAGAGCAAGATGCGGGTAAAAGTATTCATGATCTAGATCCTAAAAATACTTTTGTAGATTTAAATAGATCTGGTGTGGCTTTAATGGAAATTGTAAGCAAGCCTGACCTAAGATCTCCAGATGAAGTAAATGCATATATTAAAAAATTAAGATCTATAATGAGATATTTAGGTACCTGTGATGGAAACATGCAGGAAGGATCCTTGAGAGCTGATGTAAATGTATCGGTTAGAAAAAAAGGTTCAAAAGAGTTTGGAACCCGATGTGAGATCAAAAATGTTAACTCAATAAAGTTCATGCAGATGGCAATTGAATATGAAGCTAATAGACAAGTTGATTTAATTGAGGATGGTCAAACAATTGATCAAGAAACAAGACTTTTTGATACTAAAAAGAATGAAACTAAATCAATGAGATCAAAAGAGGATGCTCATGATTATAGATATTTTCCAGATCCAGACTTATTGCCATTAGAAGTTTCAGATGATTTTATTGAAAAATTAAAATCAGAAATTCCAGAACTACCAGATGAAAAGAAAAAAAGATTTATAGAAAAATTCAAGTTATCTCCTTACGAAGCTAACATTTTAGTTTCGGATATTGAAACATCTAATTACTTTGAAAATGTAATTAAGCAATCTGATGTAAAACTTGCAACAAATTGGATAATTGGTGAATTGTTTGCAGCGTTAAATGAAAAAAATTTAGAAATAACTGAAAGCCCTATAAGCGCAGGCAATTTATCAAAGTTAATCAATTTAATTAAAGATGGAACAATTTCAGGAAAAATTGCAAAAACAGTTTTCGAACAAATGATGGAAGGCGACAAGGATCCTAAAAAAATTGTTGAAGAAAAAGGTTTAAAACAAGAGAGTGATCCAAAAGCACTTGAGGCGCTGATAGATAAGGTTATTGATGATAACAGAGATAAAGCCACCGAATATAAATCAGGTAAAGTTAAATTATTTGGTTTCTTTGTAGGTCAAGTAATGAAAGTTTCTGGTGGAAAAGCAAATCCTCAATTAGTTAATGAGATTTTAAAGAAAAAACTTTAGAATTTATGGGTTCAGACCTAAATATAACTAAAGAACTCCAAGAGTATATTTTAAGTCATGGATATAAGTTACATCCAGTCCAAAAAGAAATAATTGAATACAACACTTCTCTTGGTGATATCAAAAGAATGCAAATCTCAATTTCACAAAGTCAATTTCTGCATCTAATTATAAAAATTTCAAATATCAAAAAAATTTTAGAGATAGGTACATTTACAGGATTAAGTACGTTATCTATGGCTTTAGCATTATCGGATGAAGGTCAAATAATTGCTTTAGATAAAAATGAAGAAACTAATAAAGTTGCAACAGATTTTTTTAAAAAAGCCAAGCAAGACCATAAAATAAAAACATTAATTAAACCTGCTTTAGAAAGTTTAGATGAAATTAAAAATGAAAAGTTTGATTTAGTTTTTATTGATGCTGATAAAATGAATTATATTGAATACTATGAACGTTCTTTACAATTATTGAACAAAAAAGGTCTAATAATCATTGATAATGTTTTATGGTATGGAGAAGTTGTGAATGAAAACAATAATGATAAATTTACTAAAAATATTAAAGAGTTTAATAGCCATATCTCAAAGGATACAAGGGTTGAAAAAATAATAATTCCTCTTGGTGATGGTATGACTGTTTGTAGAAAATTATAATGTTTGAAGTAGTTGGTTTTTATAAATTTGTCAAAATTTCTTATCTAAAGAAAAATCAAAAAGTTTTATTAGAAACTTTAAAAAAGAAAAACATTAGAGGTACTATAATTATTTCCAAAGAAGGTATAAATGGAACTATTTCTGGTAAAGCTGCAGACATTAAATTCACAATTCACAATTTAAAAGGTGTTTTTAAATTTAAAGAATTTAACAGCAGCAATAAGTCTAAAAGCTTATTCCAACCATTTCATAAACCTAAAGTGAAAATCAAAAACGAGGTTGTTCCTATGAATTTAATTTTAAACAAAAGAATAAAGAAAAAGGATAGCCATGTAGATCCAATCAAATGGAATAAGCTGATTAAAGAAAAGGATACTGTTCTTATAGATGCGAGAAAACCATTTGAGTATGATGTTGGAACATTTAAGGGAGCAATCAATCCTGATGTTGATAACTTTAGAGATTTTCCAAAATATCTAAAAAAATTAAAAAAAAATCAACCTATAGCTATGTTTTGTACTGGTGGAATTCGTTGTGAAAAGGCATCTGTATATTTGGAGGATAAAGGGTTTAATAACATTTATCAGTTAAATGGTGGAATTTTAAATTATCTAAAAAAAACAAATAAGAAAAAAAGTTTATGGAAAGGTGAATGCTTTGTTTTTGATAACAGGATTAGTTTAATACATGGTCTAAAAGTTGGTTCTTATTCAATGTGTAGTGGTTGTAGGAAGCCTGTATCTCGTAAGGATAAAAAATCAAAAAAATATGAGGAGGGTGTTTCATGTCCAAATTGTCACGACAATCTAACAGATCATCAAAAATCAAGATTTAGGATGAGACAAAAACAAATTAATCTTGCTAAAGAAGCAGGAAAAAGACATATCTTCCAAAAAGAATATTAACAAATCTTAAATTAATGAATTTATTAAAAGATGAAGTTTCGTTGTTAGTAAGAAAACTTGCTGTACCAGCAAGTGTAGGAACCTTATTCCAAACACTTTACACAATCGTAGATACTTTTTATGCAGGAAAAATATCGCCAGAAGCCTTATCTGCTTTGAGTAAGTCTTTTCCGATATATTTTTTGATAATTGCGACATCTATTGGAGTTACCGTAGCGGGTACATCATTGATTGGCAGTAGTATCGGAGAAAAAAACGAAAAAAATGTTTTAATTTATTTTGGAAATGTAATCATTTATTCAATTATAATTTCGGTAGTTGTATCTATTTTAGGATTTGCTTTTGGAGAAAAGATATTCTTATTAATGAATTCTTCTCAAGAAGTAACAATTCTTGGACTCGAATATATAAATGTAATTTTTTTAGGTACGATATTATTTATTTTAGTAGTAGCATTAAATTCATTCTTACATGCAGAAGGAGATACTAAAACTTACAGAAATGTTCTAATATTTTCTTTTTTCTTAAACATTATTTTAAATCCAATTTTTATTTTTGGTTTTTTATTTATACCACCATTAGGAATAACTGGTATTGGGATAGCAACTTTAATTGCTCAATTTGTATCTTTGTTGGTTATTCTGATAAAAATATTAAAAAATCAAAGAATTAAACAAATAACTTTAGACCATTTCAAAGCTAAATTTTTTTTCTTAAAAAATATTTTTTTTCAATCAATGCCAATTACAATTGCCATATTAGGATATTCTATTGCCGCAACAGTTGTTTTTACATATGTTGGATTATTTGGCGAATATGCTGTAGCAGGGTATGGATCTGCCACAAGAATTGAGCAAGTAGTTTTGTTACCAATATTAGGAATTAATACAGCAATAATTTCTATAATAGCGCAAAATATTGGTGCAAAATATTACGATAGAGTGGAACAATCCTATTTTACCTCAATAAAATACGGTTTAATTATAATGTTAATCGCTGGTGTAGTTATTTTTATAAGCGCTGACATTGTTCCTAAATTCTTTTCTTCAAACCCAGAGGTAATTATGCATGGATCGATGTACCTTAAGATTTCAGCATTTATTTTACCTGCTTATCCAATATTTTTCTTATCTAATGGTTTCTTTATGGCTTTAAAAAAATCTGAAAAAGCCATGGTTAATAATATTGCCAGAAATGTTATAGTACCAGTTTTATCCTTTTACATTGCAAAGTATTTAAATGCAGATTTTAAAACTTTTTTTTATATTTGGGCTATCTTTCAATGGTTGATATCATTGATGTTACTTTTTTATGTCAAATATTATATTAAACATAAATTAGCTAACATTTAATTTTTTTTAAATATGTTTTTTACAAAAAGAAAAGCGATAATTTTAATTATAATTTGTTCGATTTTTTTTATTCTCACATATAAAGATGTTAGGTCTGAAGAGATTAAAGAAATTTCTGGAAATGCTCAAATTATTGATGGTGATACAATAAAAATAAATTCAAAAAAGATAAGATTATACGGAATTGATGCACCTGAATTTAAGCAAATGTGTAAAAAACCATATCTAACAATAATTTTTTTTACATTTACTAAAGATTATCCATGTGGAAAAATTTCAACTCAAAAATTACAAAAAAAAATAAATAACAAAGTAATAACTTGTAAAATTTTGGATGTTGATAGATACAAAAGATTTATTGGAGAATGTTATAAAAGAAATTTAAATCTGAATTCTTGGCTAGTTTCAAACGGTTATGCAGTAGCTTATAGAAAATATTCAAAAAAATATATATCAAACGAAATTAATGCTAAAAATGAAAAAAAAGGCCTTTGGCAAGGTAAATTTGAAATGCCATGGGACTTTAGAAGAAAAAAATAATGTTATAATCTTGAAGCGCAGTCTTCTATCCAAGAACAAAGATGTTCAGCAAAAGATCTTCTAACAAACAGATTTAAAATATTTTCATCTTTATGGTGAAGAATTACATCTACATGATTTAAAACAGTCTGAGCTGTTGATCCTTTTTTTTCTTTAAATTCATTAAAATTAAAGGGAGATCCTGCTGAAAAGATTTCATAAACATTTTCACCTTTAAGTTCTAATTGAACAAATTGATCTGTTACATCTATGACAGCACCTAAATTTGTTTTTGAAATACTATTAAATAACATTTCATATAGATCGGATTTATTATTGTCTTTACTTGCAAGCTCATTTGAGATTATCATCCACTCGTCTGGACTTAGCCATATTGCTGTTAATTTGTCACTCATTGTTGAAGTGTTTGCTTCTGTTGGCAAGATCATATTAAGATTTTTACCAACATTAGTTAAAAATTCTCTTTTTTTACCTCTTAAATTAATTTTTATTACTGGAGAGATTTCCTTCACAGAAATACTGTCTTGCTTAATTTCATTTTTAATAACTGAATTATAGTTAAGCATTTAACCTTTCATTTTTCTCATCATAAAATACTGGATTCGCAACAGTGACATTAATATTTTTATTTTCCATGGGCACAAAAAGTTTTTTTCCCATCATATCTTTTCCACCTCTAACTACTGCAAGAGCTATTGATTTCTTTAGGTTTGGACTGAAATAACTTGAAGTTATATGTCCGAGCATTTCTACTGGACTTTGATTTAACTCAGAAACTATTTGTGCTCCTTCTTCTAAAACAATATTTGGATCATCAGTTAATAAACCTACTAATTGCTTTCTATCTTCTCTCATTGTATCAGATCTATAAAGAGATCTTTTTCCTATGAAATCGTATTTCTTCTTGCTTACTATCCAATCCATTTGAAGATCGATAGGAGTCATTGTTCCATCTGTATCTTGACCAACAATAATAAAACCTTTTTCTGCTCTTAATAAGTGCATTGTCTCAGTTCCATAAGGAGTAATATTAAATTCTTTACCTGCTTCTATGCATTTTTCCCATAAATCTTTTCCATAGCTTGCTTGAACATTTATTTCGTAACTATGTTCTCCAGTAAAACTAATTCTCATTATTCTGCATTGGATATTTCCGATATTCGCTTCTTTGAATGACATGTGAGGAAAATTTCCATCTGATAAATCTAAATTAGGAATTATTTTTTTAAGAATTTTTTTACTATTAGGACCACATAAACTTGCTGTAGCATAATGATCTGTTACAGAGGTTAAGTAAACATCAAGTTCAGGCCATTCTGTTTGAAGATAGTCTTCAAGTTTACCTAGCACATTTGCTGCTCCACCAGTTGTTGTGGTCATGAGGTAATGATTTTCACCTAATCTTGTTGTAACTCCATCATCATAAACCATACCATCCTCATTTAGCATTAGGCCATATCTACATTTCCCTATAGCTAATTTTGACCAAGCATTTGTATAAACTCTATTTAAAAATTCAGAAGCATCACTTCCTTGAATATCAATTTTACCAAGTGTAGAGGCATCTAATATACCAGCACTTTCTCTAGCAGCTTTACTTTCTCTTTGTACTGCCTGATGCATAGTTTCTCCGTTAATAGGGTAGTACCATGCTCTCTTCCATTGACTGACATTTTCAAATTCAGCTTTATTTTCAACATGCCAATCATTCATTGGTGTTCTTCTAAAAATATCAAAAAACTTTCCCACATTTCGACCTACAATAGTTCCAAATGTTAATGGTGTGTAAGGAGGTCTAAAAGTAGTGGTCCCTAATTCACCCATTTTAACTCCAGCTGTATCTGCAATTATGCCTAACGCATGCATATTTCCTAGTTTACCTTGATCAGTTCCCATTCCAGTAGTTGTATATCTCTTAACATGTTCAATAGATCTAAAACCTTCTCTTAATGCCAATTTGATATCTTTAGCAGTAGCATCGTTTTGATAATCTACAAATGGTTTAGTTTTGCCCAAAGGCTTATCAGAAGGAAGCAACCAAATGTTTCTTTTCGAATTTTCCTGATCAACCTCAACTTGAATATTATCTAAATCTGTTTCATTAATATTTAAGTTATCTTTAAGCTTTTGATTTAAATTTTTAATGATTTCATCAATTTTAAAATCTCCACTACAAGATCCTACACTTATTTGTTCAGATGTATTCTTAATTGGTAAGAAAACTTTTTTTTCTTCATCAAACTTCAGTTTACTTCCTGATTGTGTATATAAATGTACAGCAGGTGTCCAACCACCAGCAACTCCTAAACAATCACATGAAATAGAAATTTTACTTCCAGTAACTGAAGTACCATCATTAGATAGCTTCATAATAGAAAGACTATTTAGTCTTTTATAACCAGTTGTATCGACAATTGTATGTGACCAGTAAACTTTAATACCAGCTTCTTTAACTTTTTTAACAATTTTACTTTCAGATTGCTCTCTAATATCAATTATTGCTTCAACATTGATACCCTTGTCGTATAGTGACATAGCACTTTCATATGCACTATCATTATTAGTAAAAAAGACATTTTTATTTCCACACGCAACACCATAAAATTCACTGTATTTTTTTATTGCAGATGATAGCATTATTCCTGGTCTATCATTATTATTAAAAATCAAAGGTCTTTCTAATGCACCTGTTGCCAAAATAACTTTCTTAGCTCTAATTTTTAGAAGTCTTTGCCTGATTTTATTTGTTTTATCTTTAGCTTCTAAATGATCAGTTAGATTTTCTCTAGCCAAAAGATAATTATATTGATGATAAGCAGCCACACTTGTTCTAGTTTTTATCTCAAGATTTTTAATACTTTTAAGCTCCTCTATTTCTTTTTTTAACCACTCTGAGGGGGCTTTATTATCAATTTTGTTAAATTCATTGTTTTCATAAACAGTTGAACCACCAAGCTCATTTTTTTCATCAACTAACAACGTTTTAAAATTATTTTTAGCTGCATTTTTTGCTGCTAATATTCCTGATAAACCTGCTCCTACAACCAATACATCATAGTGAATATTTCGGTGGTCATAAATGTCAGGATCACTTGATGTTGGTGATTTCCCCAAACCGGCTGAGTGTCGTATGAAAAATTCATATTTCTCCCAAAAACTAGCAGGCCACATAAATGTTTTATAATAAAAACCTGCAGGAAAAAAAGGAGAGAGAAAATTGTTTATTCCACCAATATCAAATTCTACACTTGGCCAACAATTTTGACTGGATGCCTCTAAGCCCTCGTAAATCTCAACCTCTGTTGCTCTAACATTAGGTTCTGTTCTGTTTGTACCAGGATTTACTTGAACTATAGCATTTGGTTCTTCAGAACCAGACGTCATAATTCCTCTTGGTCTATGATATTTAAAACTTCTTCCAACTAAATGAATATTATTTGCAAGTAACGCTGAGGCTAACGTATCACCTTTAAAACCATGGTAAGTTTTGCCATTAAATTTAAAGGAAATTCTACTAGTTTCATCAATGTACTCACTGGATTTTACTCTTAAGTTTTTAGTCATTTTATTGAGTAGGTGGTTTTTCACCCATTTTGTAAATTGCTTTTATTTCATCATTAGAAGTATCTCTAACCATATTAAACCATTTACGACAACCATGTGCATGGTTCCATCTTTCAAATTGAATACCTTTAATATTTTTTCTCATAAATAAATATTCTGCCCATTCATCATCACTTAATTCTGTTGGTTGTTTGGGTCTTTCAATATGAGCTTCACCACCAGCCTTAAATTCTTGTTGATCTCGTTCTCCACAGTATGGACAGTTTATTAAAAACATTAATGAGCAACCGCTGCAGCGCCATGTTCATCAACAAGGTCTCCGCTTACAAATCTATTCAAATTAAATGCAGCATTAAGTTTGTGTGGCTCATCATTTGCAATAGTATGTGCAAACAAATCTCCAGATCCAGGAGTAGCTTTAAATCCTCCAGTACCCCAACCACAATTAAAATATAATCCTCTAATTGAAGTTTTACTTAAAATTGGACTAGCATCAGGACAAATATCTACTATTCCTCCCCATTGTCTTAACATTCTCATTCTACTGAAAATTGGATATAATTCTAAAATTGCATTTAATGTTCCTTCGACTATTTGGTGACTTCCTTTTTGAGTATAGGAAACATAGTCGTCTGTTCCAGCACCAATTACCAATTCTCCTTTATCAGATTGACTAACATAAGCATGCACTGCATTAGACATTACAACAGTATCAATAATTGGTTTTACAGGCTCAGAAACTAAAGCTTGTAAAGGTTTACTTTCAAGTGGAAGTCTTAGACCCGCCATATTAGCTATTACACTAGAATGACCAGCTGCAACTACACCAACTTTCTTAGTTTTTATAAATCCTTTTGTTGTTTCTATTCCTTCAACACTATCTCCATTTCTTTTAATTCCTTTAACTTCACAATTTTGGATAATATCAACACCCATAGCATCGGCTCCTCTAGCATATCCCCAGGCAACAGCATCATGTCTTGCTGTACCAGCTCTTCGTTGTAAAGTTCCTCCTAAAACAGGGTATCTAATATCTGGTGATGTATTTATAATTGGACAAAATTTTTTAACTTCTTCTGTACTCAAGTAGACTGCATCAATTCCATTTAGTCTATTTGCATGTGTTCGTCTTTTTAAATCTCTAACATCTTGTAAATTATGTGCAAGGTTCATTACACCTCTTTGACTAAACATTACATTATAGTTTAGTTCTTGAGATAAACCCTCCCAAATTTTTAATGCATGATCATATAATCCAGCACTGGCGTCCCATAAATAATTTGATCTAATAATTGTTGTATTCCGTCCAGTATTTCCTCCACCAATCCAACCTTTCTCGACTACAGCAATATTATTCATATTGTGTTTTTTTGCTAAATAGTAGGCTGTTGCTAATCCGTGACCACCACCACCAACAATAACTGCATCGTACTCTTTTTTAGGTGCAGGATCTTTCCAAGCCCTTTGCCAATTTTCATGATGTGAAAGAGCATTTTTGATTAACGAAAATACTGAGTATTTATTTTTCATAATAATTGAATAATTACTTTATATATATTGAATTTTCAATACAATCGCTTAATACACAATGTCATACGGAAGAGTGGGTGAGAGGCTGAAACCAGTCGTTTGCTAAATGACCGTGCGAGGAAACTTGTACCGAGGGTTCGAATCCCTCCTCTTCCGCCACTAAAATAGAGGCTGATCTTTAAAAAAATTTTTCATAGGCACTGGTCGTTGTTCCAATATATATCTATAGACATTATAATTTTCCATTACACGCTGTACATAATTTCTTGTTTCTCTAAATTTTATTAATTCAACCCAATCAACATAATCAACTTGTTTTTTTTGTGGATCTTTATTAATTTTTTTCCAATACTTAACTCTGTTGGGTCCAGCATTATACGCAGCCACGGCAAAAGGGTAGGCACCATCATATTGTAAAATTAAACCTGCAATGTAATGTGAGCCTAAATTAATATTATATTCTGGATCAGTGGTTAATCTTGATTTTGAATAAGGAAGTTTGGCCTGTTTTGAAACCAATTTTGCTGTGTAGGGCATCAATTGCATTAATCCTTTTGCGCCAGCACGGCTATTAGCCTCTAAATCAAATTCACTTTCTTGTCTAATTATAGATAAGATCAAAGCACTTTCTGGAATTTTTCTTTTATTAATATATTTAGGAGTGCTAATTATTGGGTAGTTATATTTATTATGAAATCTTTTTTGATAAGACGCAATTTTTGAAACCTGAATAGCAAAATCATATCTGTTTATGTTTGTAGCTAATTCTGCAGCCAAAACCTCACTACCCTTAGCTATATTATCGTTAGCTAAATGCCTTAAAATATGTTTTGTATATTTATCTTTCTTTAATTCATCTAGAAGATAAGAAATTTTTACAAGCTCTTTATTAAAAAATTGAATTCTATATTTTGGATCAATTTCCATATCTTTTTCTAACTCAAATTTTCCATTTGGATTTAATTTTAAAAAAGCTAGCTGACCATAGTAAGTAGTAAGATATTTTGTGGCTTCTCTGTACCAATTATTTGATTGGTCTCTTTTACCTATTTTTTCATATGCTCTTCCAAGCCAATATGCACCTCTAGACAAGCTTATTGGATAACTAACATTTTCATAAAAATTTTTAAAATGATCTTTAGCAGTTAGTGGATCATTTAAAAAACTTAAAGCTATCCAGCCGCTCATCCATTCAGCAGCCGCATATTCGGATCCTTCAGTCATTCCATGATTGCTTGAAATTTTATATGAAATTTCATATTTCTTTTTATAAAGCAATGCTCTTGAGATAATTTCTCTTTCTTTCCACCATTTGTCAGGCCTAACTAAATACTTTTTATCATTTCTTATTTTCAATAATATTTCTGTTGAGGAATCTACACGTCCTTTTTTTCTTCTCCATTTCAATCGATCATAGTTTAAACCAGCATCATTCTTAAATTTTTGAGGAACATTTGCTATAGCCTGGTCAACTCCGTAGCCTTTACTCATCAAAAGGTGTCTTGCGTTATATAAAAGTTCATAATCTTTTGGCAGATATCTTATTAATCTTTGTAAATTCCAACGATCACCGTTCCATGCTAAATAATCAGCTCGTTTAATATAGTCATCTGCTTTTAAAAATTTTTTATATTTTTTTCTAAAATATTTTAATTCGTTTTTAGATAAATCTGCTGTTACCCAACCTTCTTTAATTAATTTTATACCCTTATTTTTGTCCCCAGTTAAAATATGGCTTTCTCCAAGTATCATTTTTCCATAACCACTTAATGGATCTTTTTCTCCAAACCAATTTATTATTTTTTTAGGTGAAACACTTTCTGTTGATAGTTTATGTTCAGCAAGATATTTAACTCTGCCTATTCTAGGATAATCTGAATTTTTATTTATAAAAACTTGATAATCGTAAAATGACGCCTGGTTACCAGACGTTAAAAGGTGTCTCCATTGTATAAAATTATAAATAGAGTTGTCTTTTGCTTTTTTTGCAATTTTAAGCGCAGAAGACCATTTTCTCTTCTGCATTTCTGAAATAGCTTTTTTAGCTAACCCAAAGTCTTTTTTACTATAATATCTTGAAATCTTAATATTTTTAGCTGTGCTAGTACCAGCTATAGTTGGTTTTTTCTTTGGTATTTTAAAACTTAATTTTTTTTCTTTTAAAACCAACTCTTTTTTAACAATCACTTCTTCGATTTTAATTTCTTTAGTTTTAGAGGGCTTCTTTAAAGGCTTAAGGATATTTATAGATATTTTCTTTTGAATTTCTTCTTTACTTAAAATAGGTTTTTTTAAAGGTACAACTGAATTGATTTCAGCAAAGAGATTATTTGAAAATATTAATATGGATACGGTGAAACCTAAAAATGATATTTTTTTGAGCATAATCTTTTAGTATATGAATCTTTAAACTATGTTATAAGTATTTATGTTCAAAGGATCAAATGTTGCTTTAATTACACCATTTAAAAATAATGGTCTAGATGAGGAAGCATATATAAAATTAATCCATTTCCACATCGATAATGGTACTAATGGACTTGTGCCGGCTGGTACAACAGGTGAGTCCCCTACGTTAAGTCATGATGAGCATCAAAGAGTAATAGATTTATGTATAAAAGAAAGTAATGGAAAAATTCCAGTTATTGCTGGTACGGGTTCCAACTCAACTGAGGAGGCTATTTCTTTAACCACACACGCAGAAAAAGCAGGAGCTAATGGCGCTTTAATAGTTACACCTTATTATAATAAACCAACTCAAGAAGGCTTGTATCAACATTATAAAGCAATTAATGACAAGTGTGGAATTCCAATTATAATTTATAATATTCCTGGTAGATCTGTGATCGATATGTCAGTGGATACAATGGCCAGACTCTATGAATTAAAAAATATAGTTGGTGTTAAAGATGCAACAGGTGATTTAGATAGAGTTAATCAGACACTTAAAAAAATGGGTAAAGATTTTATTCAATTAACAGGTAATGATGATAATGCTTTTGAATTTAATAAACGTGGTGGGGTAGGTACTATTAGTGTAACAGCAAATATTGCACCCAAACTTTGTTCAGATTTTCAAAAATTTTCCAAATCAGACACCGATAACGAAATGAAAGAAGCAGAAAGATTAGACAAAATATTACAACCAGTTCATCACTCAATGTTTGTTGAGAGCAATCCTAGTCCTGTAAAATATGCTGCAAAACTTTTAGGACTTTGTGATGATAATGTGAGACTACCACTTGTAAAAGTAACAGAAACAACAAAAGAAATTGTAAAAAAAGCTCTTCAGTCTGCTAATTTAATTTAATGAACAAAAAAACCAACCCTGGTTTGAAAATCATTTGTTTAAATAGAAAAGCTAGTTTTAACTATTTTTTTGAAGATTTTTTTGAAGCTGGAATTGTTTTAAAGGGATCAGAGATTAAATCAATAAGAGATGGCAAGGTAAATATTGCTGAGTCTTATGCTGTTGAGAAGGAAGGTGAAATTATCTTAATTAATTCACATATATCACCATACAAGCAAGCCAGTTACTCTAATCATAACCCAACAGATGATAGAAAATTGCTTCTTAATAAAAAAGAAATAAATAAATTAATAGGTAAAATGCAAAGAGATGGTTTCACATTAGTTCCAACAAAAATGTATTTTAAAAAAGGAAAGGCTAAATTAGAACTAGCTGTTGCAAAAGGAAAGAAGCAATATGATAAAAGAGCAACAAAAAAAAGTAGGGATTGGAACCGTGAAAAAGCAAGATATATTAGAAAATCAAGCTAAAATTGTTTTTTTAGGAATAGGTTCAAATTTAGGTATAAAAAAAAGAAATATAGAAAAAGCAAAATTTTTATTAGCAGAACATAACTTAGATTTTCTCTCGGTATCTAGTTATTATGAAACTCCTTCCTGGCCTGATCCCCGAAAACCTAAGTTCTTAAATATAATTTTAAAATTAAAATGTTATTACAGTCCTCAAGAGCTATTAAAAATATGTAAAGCTATAGAAAATCAATTAGGTAGAAAAAAAGCAAAAAAAAATGCTCCTCGAACATGTGATTTGGATATAATCGATTTTAATAATTTAGTATCAAAAAAAAATTCTAAAATTAATTTGCCTCATAAAATGATGCACAAAAGAAGTTTTGTATTATTTCCATTATTCGAGATTCAAAAGAATTGGATCCATCCTGATAAAAAAATTGATGTTAAAACCTTGATTTCTCTACTTCCTGATAGAGACATTAGATCTATTAAACAAATTTAATTTAATGGTATAATATTAATTATGCTTAATTCAAATGAACTTATAAATAAAGTTAAGAATTATAATAAATTTCTTAATCCTGAAAAATTGGATAAAGCATATAATTTTGCTGTTAAAGCACATAAAAGTCAAAAAAGAGCTTCGGGTGACCCTTATTCTGTTCACCCAATTGAGGTTGCAAATATTTTAACTGAATTAAAATTAGATAGCGCTACAATTACAACAGGTCTATTGCATGACACTATAGAAGATACTTTTGCAACTTATGAGACTATCAAACAAGAATTTGGTGATGAGGTTGCTGATTTAGTAGAAGGTGTAACGAAAATTTCAGCATTTGAAAACTCAGCTGGAGCTAATTCTAAAGTTGAGAATTTCAGAAAATTAATTTTAGCAACATCAAAAGACATTAGAGTTCTGCTAGTTAAAATTGCTGATCGACTACATAATATGAGGACCATTAAAGCGATTACTAAAGAGGATAAAAGAAAAAGGATAGCTCAAGAAACTATGGAAATTTATGCGCCATTAGCTGATAGAATGGGAATGCACAGAATAAGAGACGAGCTTGAGGATTTATCTTTTGAAATTTTAAATAATGACGCAAGAAAATTAATAAAAAAAAGACTTGATGAAATAAAATTAGACAGAAAAGATTTATTTGAAGAACAATCTTTTGAGTTAAGTGAAATCTTGAATGATAACGAAATTAATGCCGAGATACATGGTAGAGAAAAGACACCTTTTTCAATTTGGAGAAAAGTCCAAAAAAAAAGAGTTTCACTTGAACAAATAACAGACATAATTGGTTTTAGGATAATTTTAAAAAACGTAGATGATTGTTACAAAACTCTTGGTATTTTTCATAAAAAATGGAATTGCATACCAGGAAAATTTAAAGATTATATTTCTTCTCCAAAAATTAATGGTTATAAATCTATTCATACGTCTGTAATTGGTTCAAACAAAAAACCAATAGAAATTCAAATTAGAACAGAAGAAATGCACGAATTTGCTGAGAGAGGTATTGCATCTCATTGGCAGTATAAATCTTCTGAAAAATTTAATTCTTTAAGCTGGAAGGAGTATGATTGGTTAAAAGATCTTGTTGAGATTATAGAAAAGAATGAAAACCCTGAAGACTCATATGAGTACACAAAACTACAAATGTTTCAAGAAAACGTATTTTGTTTTACACCAAAAGGTTCAGTAATTAAATTACCTAAAGATGCAACAGCTATAGATTTTGCATATGCTGTTCATACTAAAATTGGAAATTCAGCAGTTGGTTGTGAAATTAATGGAAACAAAAACGAACTACAAACCATTTTAAGAAATGGTGATCGCGTAAATATTATAACATCTAAAAATAATTCACCTTCACTTCACTGGATCCCAACAACTAAAACAGGTAAAGCTAGAGCCGCAATAAGAAGATATTGGCATGACAAAGGAGAGCAAAAAGAGGAAAAAACAAAAAAATATAATACCACTCTATGGATGTCATTACCTGACAAGCCAGGTCAGTTAGGAGATATAAGCTCACTCATTGGAAGTCACAAATTAAATATATCGAGCTTAGAAATGGTTGGTAAAAATCCCAATTATATTAATTTTAAATTTAAATTAATTATTAGAAACCTTAAGAATTTTACTAATTTTATTGCAGAGCTAAAACAAAAGAGTATAAAATTTAAGATAATTAGACACGAAGAAAAAAGAAATGCTTTCACACAAAAAATCCTTAAATATTTTAAAAAAAACTAATGCATTATTAGAAGGTCACTTCGTTCTATCCTCAGGTCTACATTCTTCAAAATATATTCAATGTGCAAAACTTTTAAGTTATCCTAATTTAGCTGATAAAATTTGCAAATCCTTAGCAAATAAAATTAAAAAAAAATTTAAAAAAATTGATTTAATATTAGCTCCTGCAATTGGAGGAGTAATTATTGGATATGAAATCGGAAAATTGCTAAAAAAAGAAACAATTTTTTGTGAAAGAGTAAATGGTAAATTTACTCTTAGAAGAGGTTTTGCTATTAAAAAAGGTGCAAGAGTATTAATTATAGAAGATGTAATCACTACAGGAAAATCAAGTTTAGAGTGTGTAAAGTTAATTAAAAAATCAAAAGCAAAATTAATTGGATTTGCATCTATAATTGATCGATCAACTAAACATTCTTTAAAAATTAAAACTGAAATAACATCTCATCTAAAAATAGATGTTCCAACTTTTAAAGCAAATAAATTACCACCAGAACTTAAATTAATACCAATAACAACCCCAGGAAGTAGATTTATTAAGTGAAAAGGTTAGGTGTAAATATAGATCATATTGCAACTTTACGAAACGCTCGTGGAGAGAAACATCCTGATCCACTATTCGCAGCAAAAAAAGTTATTAGTTATGGAGCTGATTCTGTAACAATTCATTTAAGAGAAGATAGAAGACACATAAATGATATTGATGCCAAAAAAATATGTGATTTAAAAAATGTGCTTGTAAACCTTGAAATTTCTATGAATAAAGAAATTGTTAATAAAGCACTTAAGATAAAACCAAATTTTATTTGTTTAGTTCCTGAAAATAGAAAAGAAATTACTACTGAAGGAGGTTTAAATATAAAAAACAATCTTAATAAATTAGAGAAAATAATTAAAAAATTTAAAAAAGCAAAGATTAGAACAAGTTTATTCATTAATCCTTCTACAAATGATATTAGACTTGCTAAAAAATTAAATGCTGATTGTATTGAGATACATACTGGAAAATTAGCAAACCTAGTTAAATTAAAAAAAAATTATTCTAGTGAGTTAAACAGAATTAAAAAAAGTGCAAAATTAGCATCAAGTCTAAATATAGAAGTTCATGCTGGTCATGGTTTAGACTATAAAACCACCAAAATGTTAACAAAAATAATAGAAATTGAGGAGTATAACATTGGGCATTTTATAATTGGGGAGTCAATATTTGATGGACTTTCAAAAGTAATTAAAAACTTTAAAAAAATTATAAAAAAATAAATGAAAATTCTTGGTATTGGCGTTGATATAGTAGAAAATAAAAGAATTCAAAAATCGATTAAAAATCCTTTATTTAAAAAAAGAATTTACTCATCTAAAGAATTGAAACAATCTAATGTTGTAAATAATAAAGTAGCTTATTTTTCAAAGAGATTTGCTGCAAAAGAAGCATTTTCTAAAGCTCTTGGCACAGGTTTTCGTATGAATTTAAATTTTAAAGATATAGAAGTTCTAAATAACAAAATGGGAAAGCCTTATTATGTTAAAAATAAAAAAATAACAAAAATCATTCAAAAAAACTTTAAAATCAAAAATTTTAAATGTTTTCTATCAATTTCGGATGAAAAAAATTATTCAACAGCATTTACTATTATTCAAACATTATGAAATTAGATAAAAATTTTTTTTCAGAAAATATAAAAACCTTAATTTATGCATTAATAATTGCAGTTATAATTAGATCGCTTTTAGTACAACCATTTTATATTCCTTCATCATCTATGGAACCTACTTTATTAGTGGGTGATAGGTTGTTTGTAACAAAATATTCCTATGGATATAGCAAACATTCATTTCCTTTTAGCCCACCAATATTAAATAAAAGAATTATGTTCAGTAGCCCTGAAAGAGGTGATGTAATTGTATTTAAAACGCCAGCAGATAATCGAACAGATTACATTAAAAGATTAATTGGTTTACCTGGCGATAAAATTCAATTTATAGACTCTAATTTATATTTAAATAATTCTGAAATTTTCAAATCTAAAATTAACAACAAAACTACAATTTTCTGTGGCGACAATAATATTGATGTTTATAGATTTGAGGAAAAACTTTCAAATGGTAAAAAATTTCATACTGTTTATTTAAAAAATTATACTTATCAAAATTCTGATGTGTTTACTGTACCAAAAGATCATTATTTCTTTTTAGGGGATAACAGAGACTGTTCTAAAGATAGCAGGTACTTAACAAGCGTTGGATATGTACATAAAGATAACTTAGTAGGAAAAGCTCAATTTATATTTTTCTCTTCAGATAAAAGAATAGGAAGTTTTATTGAATTTTGGAAATGGCATAAGTCAATAAGATTTAATAGAACATTTAATAAAATTAATTAATGAAAATTAACTACCAAAGTTTAGAAAAAAAAATTGATTTAAAATTTAAAAATAAAGATCTACTTGTTCAAGCCCTCACACATAAAAGCTTTAATCCAAATGAAAATAATGAAAAGATAGAGTTTCTAGGTGATAGAGTTCTTGGCTTGGTGATAGCAAAAAAACTTTTAGAAATTTATCCAGGAGAAAAAGAAGGTATTCTTGATAAAAAATTTGCATCGCTAGTTAATAAAAAAACTTGTCTGGATATAGCAAAAAAAATTAATTTAGCTAGTTATGTTAAAACATTTAACCCAAACAATAAAAAAATAAAAATTGAGGACAAAATTATATCTGATAGCTGTGAAGCATTAATTGGTGCTATTTATCTTGATAAAGGTTTTACAATAGTTGAAAAAACAATTTTAAACTTGTGGCAAGATCATATTGAAAAAAGTGTAGTTACAGAAATAGATGCTAAAACCAAGTTACAGGAATTAACTTTAAAAAACTTTAAAAAATTACCTACTTATAAATTAATTTCAAATACAGGTCCAAGACACAAACCCATATTTAAAGTTGGAGTAAAATTACCCAATACAAAATATTTTATAGCTACTGGAAAATCAAAGAAAGATGCTGAACAAAATGCTGCTATAGAATGTTTAAAAAATACAAATAAAAAATGAATTGGTCAGACGAAGGATTTTTAATAAGCAAAACAAGATATAATGAAAACTCATTAATTGCCGAATTATTTACAAAAAATAAAGGAAAGATATCTGGAATTATATTTGGTGGTACTTCAAAAAAAATTAAAAATTATCTCCAAGTTGGTAATAAACTTCATGTTAATTATAGTTCTAAAAATGAAAATAGAATTGGTTATTTTAAAATTGAAATTTTAAATGCCTATACCCCTCTATATTTTGATCACAAACAAAAGTTGTCTTGTATCACATCTGCTATGAATTTGATCAAAATATTAACAGCAGAGTCTCAATCTAACGACAAAGTTTATTTTATAATTCAAGATTTTTTTTTAATTTTAAAAGAAAAAGATTGGATAAAAAAATATATATTTTGGGAATTGGAGTTACTTAAAATATTAGGATATGACTTAGCGCTTGAAAATTTGGTTGAAAAAGATTTAGAAGGTAACAAAACAGTATATTATGCTAGCTCTTTAAATGAAAAAAAATATGTACCTAATTTTTTGATTGAAAAAGATATAGAAGTTAATGATCTCGGTACTTTATTGAATGGTTTAAAATTGGTAGGTGATTATTTAGATAAAACTATATTAAGACCAAATAATTTAAATTATCCAAATAGTAGGTTGTTATTTTTAAATACTTTTAAATAATTATTTTATTATTTTGTCAATTCTATCAGCGTAATAACTTACTATAGCATTGGCTCCAGCTCTTTTAAAAGCAACTAAGCTTTCATATATAGCGTCTTTATTAATTAATTTTTTCTTTATAGCTGTTTCAATTAAGCTGTATTCTCCTGATACTTGATAGGCAAATACAGGTAATTTGAATTTTTCTTTTATTGATTTTACTACGTCTAAGTAGGGCATACCTGGTTTAACCATTACCATATCAGCACCTTCTTTAATATCTAATGCAACTTCTCTTAAAGCTTCGTCAGAATTTCTATAATCCATCTGATAAGTTTTTTTGTCTCCTTTTAACGAACCTTTAGAACCGACTGCATCTCTAAAAGGTCCATAAAAGCTTGAAGCATATTTTGCAGCGTAGGATAGTATTTGAACGTTTTGGAATTTATTTTTATCTAGAGCTTTTCTTATTTTTCCTATTCTTCCATCCATCATGTCTGATGGCGCAAGGACATCACAACCCATTTCAGCTTGTAGTAATGACTGATTGATCAAAACCTCAATTGTTTCGTCATTTAGTATAGTTCTAGATTTGATTAAACCATCATGACCATGTGATGTGTAAGGATCTAAAGCAACATCACACATTATACCAATTTGGTTTTTGTATCTTTTTTTGACTTCTTGTATCGCTTTACAGACTAAATTATTTTCATTCAGTGATTCTGTTCCCAATTCATCTTTTTTTGAGTTTTGTGTCTTTGGGAAAAGAGCTATCATTGGTATTCCTAATTTTATTGCTTTATCCACAATTTGGCTCAATCGATTATTTGTATACCTATAAACACCTGGCATTGATGAAATCGGTTGTCGTTTATTAGATCCTTCTATTAAAAAAATTGGTAATATAAAGTCATTTGGACTTAAGGTATTTTCTTGAATCAATCTTCTTGACCAAGATTCTCTTCTACTTCTTCTGAGTCTAAGACTAGGATATTTACCAATAATCATGTTTTAATTTACTTTTAAATTGCGACAAATGTAATATACACATATACAAAAAAAAGGGTAGAAAGCAATCAAGATGACAATAGAAAATTCAAAAGTTATAGACTTAAATGTCAAAAAGGAAGATAGAGTTTTAGACTTTAGTGATTTCCAAAAGCAAGAAGTGAAATTTGACATCGAAAAATTACAAGAGGCTTATCAACAAATAGTTAAAATTAAAAAATTTGAAGATGCTGGTGTAACTCACTTTGGAGCGATATCATTAACTCAAATACCTGGTGACCCAGACTCAATCAAAGGTAACAAGGCTAGAGGAGTATATTGGACAAAACCTGATAAATCAGGAAAAGAAGTTGTTAGAGATGAGTCACTTGATGAGTCATTATATTCAGAATTTATAAAAGATTATGAAAACACTTATTTTAAAGAAGTATATGACACTCTTTCATCTAGATATAAACTTGGCAGAGTAAGAATTCTTTTAAAAGAGCCAAGATCAACCTTAAGCTGGCATAGAGATCCTGAGCCAAGATTACACATACCTTTAATTACTAACCCTGGTTGTATAATGGTTATTGATAACGTTGCGAAACATCTGCCTGCAGATGGTTCTGTTTGGATTACAAATAATACCAAGTATCACAATGCATTTAATGGTGGAGAAGAGAATAGAATACATTTAGTTGCTTGTGTTTTAGATTACAAATTTAATTAATTTGAGAAGAATATTTATTTCATCAGATCACGCTGGATTTAAATTAAAAGAGATAATTAAAAATTATTTAAAAATTAAAAATGTTAAATTTGAGGACCTTGGTCCAAAAGATGACAGAAGTGTTGATTATCCTGACTATGCTCATAAAGTTGCAAATAAAGTTAAACTTAATAAGAGCAATGTTGGCATTTTAGTGTGTGGATCCGGGACCGGTATGAATATTGCGGCAAATAAGCATAAAAATATTCGCGCTGCACAATGTTTTAATCTAAAATCAACGAAATTATCCAGATTGCATAACGATGCAAACATCATTACACTAGGATCAAGGTTAATAACTAAAAAAAACGCTTTGAAATTTGTAAGTGTTTTTTTAAATACAAAATTTGACGGTGGAAGACACTTGAGAAGGATTAAGAAAATATAATTATGTCGAGCGAAAAAAGTTATTTAAACGATAGTTATAAAAGTTTTTTTGAGGATAGTTTATCTGTAAAAGATCCAGAGCTTTATAAAGCTATTAAAGATGAATTAATTAGACAGCAACAACATATAGAGCTAATTGCATCTGAAAATATAGTATCCCAAGCAGTATTAGAAGCGCAAGGATCAGTTTTAACTAATAAATATGCCGAAGGTTATCCTGGTAAAAGATATTATAATGGTTGCGAGCATGTTGATGTAGCAGAAAACCTTGCAATTGAAAGATTAAAAAAATTATTTAATTGTAAATTTGCAAATGCTCAACCACACTCAGGTGCACAAGCTAATGGAGCAGTGTTTTTAGCCTTGTTAAGCCCAGGTGATACGTTCATGGGTATGAGTTTAAATTCAGGTGGTCACATTACTCATGGATTAAAAATTTCAATGTCTGGTAAATGGTTTAACGCTATAGGTTATGATGTAGACAAAGAATCTGAGTTGATAGATTATGATAATGTTGAAAAACTTGCATTAGAACATAAACCTAAACTAATCATTGCAGGCGGAAGTGCTTATTCTAGAGTAATTGACTTTAAAAGATTTAGAGAAATAGCAGATAAAATTGGAGCATATCTAATGGTTGATATGGCTCACTTCTCAGGATTAGTTGCTGGTAAAGGATACCCTAATCCATGTGACTATGCTCATGTGGTTACTTCAACAACTCACAAAGTATTTAGAAGCGCAAGAGGAGGAATAATTTTAACTAATCATGAAGATCTTGCTAAAAAATTTAACACAGCCGTTTTTCCTGGTTATCAGGGAGGACCTTTAATGCATATTATTGCGGCAAAAGCAGCTGGCTTTCTTGAAGCGCTACAACCAGAATTTCAAGATTACATTAAATCTGTTTTAGCAAACGCAAAAATGTTAGCAGAAACCTTAAAAAACAATGGATTTAAAATTTATTCAGATGGAACAGATACACATTTGATGTTGGTTGATTTGAGACCCTACAATGTAAAAGGAAATCTTGCGGCAGAAAGTTTGTCTAGAGCAAACATTACATGTAATAAAAATGGTATTCCATTTGATACAGAAAAACCAATGATTACATCTGGAATAAGATTAGGAACTCAAGCGGCTACAACTCGTGGATTTGGTTTAAATGAGTTTAAAACGGTAGGTGAATTAATAACAAAAACTCTAAAAGGTTTATCTGAAAACCCAACAGATAATAGCAAAATAGAAAACGAAGTAAAAAATGAAGTAATTTCTTTAACTTCATCATTTCCGATATATAAGAACTTATAATAGATGATTTGTTCAATATGCAAAAAAGGGGAGACCTCTGTTGTCGACTCTAGACCAACTGAAGATGGCACAGCTATAAGAAGAAGAAGACTATGCGTCTGCGGAGCTCGTTTTACAACTTTTGAAAGAGTACAATTCAGAGAGCTAATGGTTGTTAAAAAAAATGGAAGAAAATCAGGATTTGATAGAGATAAGTTATCTAAATCTATTTATATTGCTCTTAAAAAAAGACCTATTGATACCGAAACAATAGAAAAATTCATCAGTAATATTTCAAGATCTTTGGAAGAACTTGGCCAAAGTGAAATATCTACTAATACAATTGGAACTATGGTTATGGATGGATTAAAAGATTTAGACCCAGTTGGATATGTGAGATTTGCATCTGTATATAGAAACTTTAGAGAAGAAAAAGATTTCGTACAATTCGTGGACAAGCTTGATGTCTACAAAAAAAGATAAATTTTCATCAAAAGATAAATTTTATATGGAATTAGCCTTAGAGTTGGCTAAATCTCGTCATGGACAGACCGGTTCAAATCCTTCTGTAGGTTGTGTTATTGTCAAAAATGATAAAATTATTTCCATAGGACAAACTTCATTTAATGGAAGACCACACGCTGAATTTAATGCAATTAAAAATAGTTTTGAAGAATTAGATGGTTCAAAAATGTATGTTACTTTAGAACCATGCTGTCATCATGGTTTAACACCACCATGTACTAGCGCGATAATAAAATCAAAAATTTCAGAAGTTATATATGCTGTTACCGACATAGACAAAAGAGTAAGAAATAAAAGTTTTAAAATTTTAAAGTCAAAAAAAATAATTGTAAAAAAAGGTTTATTAAAAAATAAAATTGAACGTTTCTATTTACCGTATTTTTTTAATAGAAAGAAAAAATTACCCTTCGTCACTGGCAAAATAGCTATTTCAAAAAATAATATTATTTACAGTAAGAACCAGAAAAAGATTACAAATTCTTATTCAGATCAGTTTACACACATGTTGAGATATCAAAATGATAGTTTGATGATTACTCACAAAACACTAAATAAAGATAATCCAAAATTAAATTGTCGTCTGAAGGGTTTTGAAAAATTTTCTCCAAAAAGGATTATTTTGGATAACAAGTTAAATTCTAAAATAAACAGTTATATAATAAAATCCTCTAATAACAAAAATACTATAATTTTTTATAATAAAGCAAACAAATTAAAAATTTCAAAATTTAAAAGAAAAGGAATTCATCTAATTAAATCTCGAATTGATCGAAATAACAGATTTGACATTAAATTAATTTTGAAAAAATTACATAATCATGGATGCAGAAATTTACTAATTGAAGGAGGAGATAAATTAACAAATTCACTGATTAAGAATAAAATTTTTAATAAATTTTATTTGTATAAAAGTCCAAAAAAAATCTCTAAAAACTTCGAATATTTGAAATTTACAAGTCAAAATATATTAAATCAAAAATATAAAACAAAAATTAATCTAAATCTTAATTTACGAAAAGACAGAATAACACTATATAGTTAGAAAAAATGTTTAACGGAATAATTTATAACCAAGGTACTATTACTAAAATTATTAAAAGACCTAAAGGTCTTAACATTTTTGTTAAAAGTAATGTTAAAGTATCCAATAAAGACATGGGTTTGTCTGTTGCTTGTGATGGTGTTTGTCTAACTTTAATTTCATATAAATCCAAAATTATGGAATTTTATCTTTCGAAAGAAACGATTATTCGATCAAAATTTAAATTTTTAAAAATAAAAGATAAAATAAACTTAGAATTACCATTAAAATATGGGACAAAAATTTCAGGACATATTTGTCAAGGTCATGTTGATACTGTTGGTAAAGTATTAAGTATAAAAAAAATAGATAAATCATTTCTTTTTGACTTTGATTTACCTAAAAAGGAAAGAAAACACTTGATAGAAAAAGCGTCAATCTGTGTGAATGGTATTTCTCTTACAATTTCAAAAGTGACTAAAAAAGGTTTCCAAATTTGGATTATCCCCCACACCTACAAAGAAACGAATTTATCAACTTTAAAAAAATCTAGTTTAGTCAACATAGAGATAGATATCTTGTCTAAATACGTTAGGAACTATTTTAATGGAAAAAAATAACTTTACCTCAATAGAGTCAATTATAAGCGTAGCCAAAAAAGGTGGTATGTTTATTTTAGTAGACGATGAAAAAAGAGAAAATGAAGGAGATTTAGTTATTTCAACATCAGACTCAAATGCAAAGAACATTAACTTCATGGCAAAATACGGGCGAGGTTTAATTTGTTTAGCACTTGATTCACTTCAAGCAAAAAGATTAAATTTATCTTTAATGTCTCCAGTAAATCAATCAAGAAACAAGACGGCTTTTACAATTTCTATTGAAGCAAAAAAAGGAATAACAACAGGTATATCTGCTAAGGATAGAGCGAAAACTATCAAAGTTGCTTCAAAAAAAAATGTAAATAAAAATGAGATTGTTTCACCTGGTCACGTGTTTCCAATAATTGCCAAAGATGGTGGAGTTCTTGTAAGAGCAGGGCACACTGAAGCTTCAGTTGATATATCTAAATTAGCCAAAAAAAATAACTCTGCTGTAATTTGTGAAATTATGAATGAAGATGGAACAATGGCTAAAGGCCAGGATTTATTCAATTTTGCAAAAAAACATAAATTAAAAATTGGAAAGATAGAAGATCTGATCGCATATAGACTTAAAAAAGAAAAACTTATTAAACTTAAAAAACAAAGCAAGATTGATGTAAAAAAACAAAAATACAATATTAGAATTTATGAGAATCTTTTAGATGGTTCAGAGCATTTCGCATTAATAAAAGGTAAAATAAAAAAAGGCATTACTCCAAGAGTAAGAGTAATTTCATCTAATGTTGTCCAAAACTATCTAATAAATCAATCACTACCAAATTCATTTAACAAGACTTTAAATTATTTTAAAAAATATCAAAATTGTGTTTTAGTTTTTATTAAAGACTCAAATTTAAAATCAGTAACCCAAACTTTAAAAGATTATAAAAACAAAAACTTTTATAAAAAAGGAAATGATAAGTTAATAAGAAATTATGGTATTGGAGCTCAAATTATTAAAGACTTAAAAATTAAAAACATGATATTAATCACCAAATCACCAAAAAAAGTTATTGGTCTTGACGGTTATGGTATAAAAATTACAAAACAGGAATTAATTTGATGAAAAAAAAATATTTAATTGTTGTAGCAGATTATTATAAAGATATTGCTGATGGCTTAATAAACAGTGCTTTAAAAATAATTCCAAAAAAAAATATAATAAAAATTATTAAAGTACCAGGTGCTTTTGAAATTCCAGTTACAATCTCCAAAAATTTAAAAAAATTTGATGGGTTTTTAGCCTTAGGATGTGTAATTAAAGGTCAAACTCCACACTTTGATTTTATTTCTCAAGCATCCACCGATGCTATAATGAAATTATCTATAGATAGTAAAAAACCTATTGGAAATGGAATAATTACCTGCCTAAATATGGCTCAAGCAAGAGCAAGAAGGAAAAAGGGTGCTGAAGCTGCAGAAGCTGTGATTTCAGTTTTGTCTCAAAAATGAGAACTCATTATAATCCAAAAAACAACCCTAGAGTTATAATTATTCAGAAATTATATGGTAAATTTTATAATGACGATGATAGTTTAGATTTTCCAAAACACAGATTTAAAAAATTTATTAAAGATATTGTTTTAGGAACGATAGAAAGAAATGATCTTATACTAGATGAATTAAATAATAAATTAGGAGATGAATTTGTATTTGAAAAATTAGACAAAGTTTTTCAAACAATTTTAAAAGCAGCAACTTATGAATTTATGTATAAGCCAAATTTATCTATTAATATAATAATTAAAGAATATTTAAATTCTTCTAATTTTTTTCTTGAAGATTCACAAACAAAGTATCTTAATGCTTTATTAGACAACGTAGGAAAAAAATTAAGATCTAACAATGCATGAATTTGATCTAATAAATAATTATTTTTTAAAAATAGTTAAAAAAAATAAATCTGCTCTTAATCTTAATGATGATGTCTTTTTTGATAAAAAAAGAGGTGTTGTTATATCCGTTGATACATACAATATTGGGACACATTTTTATGATTTTAAATCACCAGATTTAGTAATTAAAAAAATATTAAGATCATCAATTTCTGATTTAATTTGCAAAGGTGTAAAACCAAAGTTTTATTTTATTTCTGGTTCTGGTAATAAAAAAACATTTACAAAAAATAATTTATATAAAATCTCAAAATCACTTAAATCTGAACAAAATAAATTTAATATTGATTTATGTGGTGGAGATACAACTTTTTCAAATAAACTAAGTTTCACAATTACTTCCTTAGGATATTCGAATAAAATAATTTATCGTAATAATGCTAAATTAAATGATGACATTTATGTTACTGGAAATTTAGGAGATAGTTATTTAGGATTTAAATCATTAAGTGATAAAGTTAAACTTAAAAATAAAGAAAAATCATTCTTTGTAGATAAATATTACAAACCAGAGTTACCCTTAAATTTAACAAAATATTTATTTAAATTTGCTAATAGCTCTATCGATGTCTCAGATGGGTTAATTGATGATTTAGCAAAAATGATTAATAGACAAAGATTATCATTTCACTTATTTGAAAATAAAATTCCTGTTTCTAAAAAATTAAGTAAATTAATTAAAAAACAAAGATTAAATAAAATTAATCTAATTTCTAATGGAGATGATTATCAGGTATTGTTTACTGCAGATATCAGGAAAGCTAGAATCATTCAAAACGTATCTAAATCAACTGGAATTAAAATAACTAAAATTGGTAAAATTGTATCTGGTAAAGATAGATCATTGATATTCAATGAAAAAGGTAAGCAAATACAAGCTAAATCTAAAGGTTATATTCATCAGTTTTAGAAGTTAATCGTTGTCTTTTCTATCTTTTTTTGTATTGTGCGGGCTTAAAATTTAACAACCAACAACTTAAGGTTAATATGAGCGGAACAGTCGAAACAATACTATTATACACAATCGGAGCTGGTTTATTATCTATCGTTTATGGATTTTTAACTGGTAAAAATATTCTTAATTCAAGTGCAGGAAACGCAAAAATGCAAGACATTGCATCTGCAATTCAAATTGGTGCAAAGGCATATTTAGCAAGACAATACAAAACTATTGGTATTGTTGGTGCTGTAGTTTTAGTAATCGTAAGTATTGCATTTAGTCCGCTAGTGGGTTTAGGTTACTTAATAGGTGCAGCCTTATCTGGTATTGCAGGATATGTAGGAATGTTAGTTTCAGTAGAAGCAAATGTGAGGACAGCAGAAGCATCTAGAAAAGGCTTAGCTCAAGGCCTATCTGTTGCATTTAAATCTGGTGCTGTAACTGGAATGTTGGTTGCTGGTTTGGCTTTATTAGCTATAGCTGTTTATTATTATATATTATTGAAATCTAATATTGAAGAAAGAGAAATAGTTAATGCTTTAGTTGCATTGGGTTTTGGTGCATCATTAATTTCTATTTTTGCAAGATTAGGTGGAGGAATTTTTACTAAAGGTGCGGATGTAGGTGCTGATTTAGTTGGAAAAGTTGAAGCTGGAATTCCAGAGGATGATCCTAGAAACCCTGCAGTGATAGCAGATAACGTTGGTGACAACGTAGGTGATTGTGCTGGTATGGCTGCTGATTTGTTTGAAACTTATGCTGTAACAATTGTTGCAACAATGGTTTTATCTTCAATTTTCTTTGTTGGAGATCTAAATATGATGATTTACCCTTTATCAATTGGTGCTGCGTGCTTGTTAACATCTATTGTTGGAACATTTTTTGTTAAACTTGGAAAAAGTAATAATGTTATGAATGCTTTGTATAAAGGATTTATTGTCTCTGCAGTAGCATCTTTAGCAATACTATGGCCTGTTACAGATTATGTAATTGGTTTTACAAATGAGTATACAATAAATGATAAGACATTTAATGGAATGGATTTATATTATTGTGGTGTTATAGGGTTAGTTATTACTGGATTATTGATCTGGATAACTGAATACTATACTGGAACAAGTTATAGACCTGTTAAATCTGTTGCGTTATCATCAACAACTGGTCATGGTACTAATGTTATTCAAGGGCTAGCTGTTTCTATGGAAGCAACTGCAATTCCAGCATTAATAATTGTTGCCGGAATTCTTATTACAAATTCTATTGCTGGACTTTTTGGTATTGCTATTGCAGTAACTACTATGCTTGCATTAGCGGGGATGGTTGTTGCTTTAGATGCGTATGGACCAGTTACTGATAATGCAGGCGGTATCGCTGAAATGTCTAATCTTGACAAGAAAGTTAGAAAAACAACAGATGCTTTAGATGCAGTAGGTAACACAACTAAAGCTGTAACAAAAGGTTATGCAATTGGTTCAGCCGGTTTAGGTGCTTTAGTTTTATTCGCTGCTTATACTGAAGACATTAAACATTTTTCAAAAGAAGCAGGATCTGCATTAGAGGGAATAGTGGTAACTTTTGACTTATCTAACCCTTATGTAGTCGTTGGCTTACTAATTGGTGGAATGTTACCATATCTTTTTGGTTCAATGGGAATGCAAGCTGTTGGAAGAGCGGGTGGTGCAGTTGTAGTTGAGGTAAGAAGACAATTTAAAAAATTTCCAGGTATAATGAAACGAAAACAAAAACCTGATTATGCTAAGTTAGTAGATTTACTAACTGTAGCTGCAATAAAGGAGATGATTATACCGTCATTACTTCCAGTTTTATCACCTGTAGTTCTCTATTTTATTATTTTATCTATTGGTGGACAAGTTGCGGCATTAGCTGCAGTAGGTGCCATGTTACTTGGAGTTATTATTACTGGACTGTTTGTTGCCGTATCAATGACTGCTGGAGGTGGAGCGTGGGACAATGCAAAAAAATATATAGAAGATGGTAATCATGGTGGCAAAGGTTCAGAGGCTCACAAAGCGGCTGTAACAGGAGATACGGTTGGTGATCCATATAAGGATACCGCTGGGCCTGCTGTAAACCCAATGATTAAAATAACTAATATTGTAGCCTTGTTATTATTAGCTGTTATCGCCGGTTAGATTGACTACGTTTTTTGGCCCTCTGTCCAAGAGGGTCATTAATTTTCTGTCTCATACTAGACATAAAATCGTAAATAAATGAATTTTTTCTATAGATTGCACCTGTTTCTGCTTTTACAACTTTAATTCTTTCCATATCGTCTTTATTGTAAAATTTCTTATCTTTTAAAATTCCATATTCATCAATTTCTAAAACCAAAACATCGTTTTTAAAAATTTTCATTTTCCCTAGATTTTTAAGTTTTGATTGTGTTTGTTTCCTTTCAATATAAATCCAGACATCATTATCAAATTTACTTTTAGTTGATGGACTACCTAAAATTTTTATTATATCATTCTTGTTAGTTTTATTTACAATTAATTTTAATTGTTTTTTTTCTAAAAAAGGAACACCGTGATGATTTACAACAGGTTTAAATGAACAATTTGAAATAACAAATGAGAGTAAAATTATATATAATATTCTAATCATGTCTAAAAATTATCTTAATATTTATAACAATTTTATAAATTACACTAGAAATAAAGATTTATACAAAAACCTTAATAGGTCTGATAATTTTTCTGATCGTCTTACATTGTTTTTATTACACTTTTCTTTTTTTTTAAAAAACTTCAAAAATGAAGATAATAAGAAAATTTTACAGGAAATTTATGACTTTAGTTTTAGACAATTAGAATTAAGTATCAGAGAAATCGGATATGGTGATCAATCAATAAATAAGAAAATGAAAGATTACATTAATTTATTTCACTCAATGGTCTCAGAAATCCACTTTTGGGACAATCTGTCTAGAACTGAAAAAATAAATAAAATTTCAATTTTTTTGAGTGATTTTAAAAATATTGATCATTTAATTGATTATTTTGAAGAATTTAACAAAAATTTATCAAAAAAAACTTTGAATTCTTATTTAAAAAGTGTAAGTAACCCATAATTATGGCAGTACCAAAACGAAAACAAACCCCTTCCAGAACAGGAATGAGAAGAGCCCAAACAATGAAATTTTCAACTAAAAATATAGTTGAGGATAAAAAATCGGGTGAATATAGGCTATCTCATCATTTAGACCTTAAAACTGGTATGTATAAGGGAAGACAAGTTTTAGACCCAAAAGAATAGTATATTATAATCTATTAAAATGTCAGATTTAGTTAAAATTGCAGTAGATGCAATGGGCGGTGATGGCTCTCCAAAAAAAATAATAGATGGTATTATTTTAAATCATTCTTCAAATCAAAATAATTTTTTTAAAATTTTTGGAGATAAAAATGAGATATATCCATTAATTAATGGAAAAATCCCAGGTAAATTTTTTGAATTGTTTCATACTGAAAAAAAAATTGAAAGCACTGATAGTCCTTTAGAAGGCGCCAAAAGGGGGAAAGACACAAGCATGTGGCTTGCTGTTCAAAGTGTTAAAGATAAAGAAGCAGATATAGTTATATCAGCAGGTAATACGGGCGCATTGTTAGTTGTATCAAAATTAAATTTAAAAATGATAGAAAATATAGATAAACCTGCATTGTCTGCTTTATGGCCAAACAAAAAGGGAATGAGTGTTGTGTTAGATTTAGGAGCCAACATTGATTGTAGTTCTAAAAATTTATTAGATTTTTCAATTATGGGTGCCTCTTTGTACACATCACTATATCCTAATGACAAACCTAATGTTGCTTTATTAAACATTGGTTCTGAGGAATTAAAAGGTAATGAGACTATCAAAGAAACTTATCAATTATTAAATGAAAAAAAATCATATAGTTATAATTTCGCTGGTTATATTGAGGGAAATCATCTTATGGATGGAGAAGTTAATGTAATAGTTTCAGACGGTTTTACAGGAAATGTTGCATTAAAAACAGCAGAGGGTACTGCAAATTTTATTACCAGTGAATTAAAAAATGCGATGACAGGAACACTAATAGGTAAAATTTCATCTTTATTAAATATATCAAACCTGAGGAAATTTAAGAAAAGACTAGATCCAAGATTATATAATGGAGCAATTTTTATTGGTTTAGACTCTCCAGTTGTTAAAAGTCATGGAGGAACAGACTATATAGGTTTTTCAAACTCTTTAGATGTTTGTCATAGAATTGTAAAAGGTAATTTGATAGAAAAGATCAAACAAAATATTTAAAAATGAGAATTAATTTAACTAAAAAAGACTTAGTTAATTTAGTTTATATGCAGCTTGGTTTTTCAAAACAAATATCAGAAAATTTAATTGAAGATTTTTTGTCAACTATTGTATCTAACATTAAAAATGAAAAAAAATTAAAATTATCTAAATTTGGCACTTTTTCTATTAGACAAAAAAAATCTAGAATTGGAAGAAACCCTAAAACAAAAGAAACAAAAATAATTTCAAGTAGAGATGTTGTTTTATTTAAACCATCAAAGGAATTTAAAGAATTTATTAATTTGAAAGATAATGGATAAATCAGATAGTGCTTATAAAACTATTGGTGAAGTCGCTAAAATATTAAATCTTAAATCAAATAATAAAGGAACTTTACCGACGCACGTAATTAGATTTTGGGAGTCTCAATTTAAACAAATTAAACCAAAGATATTGAATTCAAATAGAAGATATTATGATGAGAAAACAATAAATATTCTTAAAAAAGTTAAATTTTTACTTAAAGACCAAGGTATGACAATAAATGGTGTAAAAAAAATATTAGATAATGAAGATTCTTTAAAGCTTGACGAAATTGCAGATAAATCTATAAGAACGGAAAATTTAAGAAATAAGTTATTAAAAATTTCTAATAAATTAAAAGAATTAAAAAATGGCAAAAAAAACACACGTTAAAGTAAGAATGGTGCCTGAGGCTAAACCTGATAGTCCTTACTTCTATTATGTAAAAAAACCTGCTGGGGGTGAAAAAGCTAAAGTAAAACTTTCAGCAAAAAAATACAATCCAGATACAAGAAAACATGAAATGTTCGTGGAAAAAAAGCTTCCACCACACAGTAAGTAATTACTTTTTTTTGAAGTTTCTCTTTTCGTAATCAATGTAAGACAAAATCATATTTTTCCATATACGATTTGTGATTTTAGGATCAATCTTTAATTTCTTAGACTTCGTGTGAATTTTTTTAAGTATAAAATCGATACGTTTTTTATCTACAATTTCTTTTTTAAATTCTTTAAGTTTTAAAACTTCTTTTACAAGATTTGTTCTAATTTTAATCAAGGATAACAACTTATTATCTAACTGATCTAATTTAGATCTTATTATTCCTAATTTTTTTTTGTTTTTAGGCGACATTTAATTTATTGGTTTAATTAATAATTATTATATTTATCTAATCATGTACAGTCAGAATTATTCTTTAAATTCTCAATTAAAAATATGGATGATCATTTTATTATTAATGATCGTGCTTATAATTCTAGTAGGGGGTCTGACCAGATTAACTGACTCTGGCCTATCTATTACTACTTGGGAGCTTTTTGTTGGTACACTGCCTCCTTTAACAAGTGATAAATGGATAGAATATTTTGATCTCTATAAAACAATACCTGAATTTAAAAATCAAAATTTCAATATGACTTTAAATGAATTTAAAATAATTTTTTGGTGGGAATGGGCACACCGTCAATTGGGGAGATTAATTGGTCTAACTGTTCTTTTGCCAATGATTTATTTTACAATTAAAAATGGTGTTTGGATTTTAAGAGAATATTCAATTATTTTTTTCTTGGTATGTTTTCAAGGATTTATTGGATGGTACATGGTTTCAAGTGGTTTAGTTGATAGAGTTGATGTTAGTCATTATAGATTATCACTACATTTATTTGTTGCTTTTATTATTTTATCTTTAGTTTTCTGGAAGTTTTTGAAACTAACTAATATAAAAATTAATCAAATTAATTTTAAATTAAACTTAATTAAATTCTTTCTTTTATTATTATTTTTACAATTAATAATTGGAGCATTTGTCTCTGGTATGGATGCAGGAAAAATTTATAATACATGGCCTTTAATGGGTTCATCATATTTTCCTGATGACAGTATGATTAGTGATTTTTTTACTCTGAAAGTATTTGATGATCAATCACTTGTTCAATTTATTCATAGGAATTTAGCTTATTTAATTGTCATAATATACTTTTACATACTTTATTTAGTTTTAAAAAATGGAAGTATAAATCTAAGAGCTCCAATTTTTATTATTGGACTTAGTTTATTATCTCAAATATTTTTGGGAATTTTTACAATTTTATCTGGAGTAAAAATGCTTTATGCATCTCTACACCAGATAAATTCAATCTTTATAATACTTTCAACTTTGTATTTTCTTTATATTGCAAGATATAAACAACCTGTTTATTAGTTTCTGTTTGTAGACATTAAAACCTCAAATTAGCTTACAGCTTTTAAATTGCCCTTTGAGGATTTATTTAATGCTTGATCTAGATCCTCAATTATATCATCAATGTGTTCAATACCGATACAAAGTCTCACATAACTTTGAGTAACACCTGACGCAGCTAGTTCTTTCTCATTTAATTGACTATGAGTTGTACTTGCTGGGTGAATTGCTAAACTTCTAGCATCACCAATATTAGCTACGTGATAGAACATCTTTAAAGACTCGATAAATTTTTTACCAGCTTCAATACCACCTTTAAGTTCGATACCAATCATTGGTCCATTTCCACCTTTAAGATACTTTTTCGCTCTATCAGCAATAGGTTTATCATGTTCAGTAGAATAAATAACTTTTGTAACTTCTTTATGTTTTTTAAGAAAATCAACTACGTATTCGGCATTAGCGCAATGTTGTCTCATTCTTAAAGCAACTGTTTCAAGTCCTTGAATTATTGCAAAAGCATTATCTGGAGCCAGAGCTGATCCCAAATCTCTTAATAAACAAACTCTTGCCCTAACAGCAAATGGCACATTGGCACCAGTTAGTTCTGGTACAGCCTTTCCCCAAATTACACCACCATAACTATTATCAGGTTCGTTAAATAAAGGTTGTCTTTTGGGATCTGCGGTCCAATCAAAGTTACCACCATCAACTATACTTCCTGCAACTGCCGTACCATGTCCACCTATATATTTTGTAAGTGAGTGAATTACTACTGCAGCACCATGTTCAATCGGTTTGCATATTACTGGAGCAGCTGTGTTGTCCATTATTAGTGGAATGTTATATTTTCTTCCTATGTCAGAAACTTCCTTTATTGGAAAAACCCTTAAATATGGATTTGGTAAGGTTTCACCGTAAAAAGCTCTAGTTTTATCATCTATTAATTTTTTAAAATTTTCAGGATTACTCGGATCTGCATATCTTATCTCTATACCAAGTTTGCTAAGTGTATGTGTAAATAAAGATACTGTACCACCATAAAGATCAGTTGAGCTTACTATATTATCACCGGCTTGGGCTACATTTAATACAGCAAACGTTGATGCGGTTTGACCTGAGGATACAGTTACACATGATAGACCTCCCTCAAGAGCGGCAACTCTTTTTTCCAGGACATCATTTGTTGGGTTCATAATACGTGTATAGATGTTACCAAATTCTTTAAGAGCGAAAAGGTTAGCAGCGTGATCTGTATTGTTAAATTGGTATGATGTTGTTCTATAAATTGGAACGGCTACAGCGTTCGTTGCTGGATCACTCCTATAGTCACCACCATGTATGGCAATAGTTTCAGGGTTATTTCTTTTTTTAGTCATTTTACTCCTTTTTTAGTGCTTCAACATTATGTTAGGCGCACAATACAGTTCAAATGCCTACCGATTTTAATAATTTTATGAAATTTCCTTTTTAGCAGTTATAAGCCCGCAATAGGATCAAATCGGCAACTGTTTTTTAGCATATTAGCTACATATTTCAAGCTAAATATAAAATTGACTTTGTAATTATTAATAGTATTAATCCTCGCACAATGACAAAATTCACTAAAAAAGACCAATTAAATTCATCTTGGTATGAAATAGACGCGAAGAATGCGGTAGTTGGAAGATTAGCAACTGTTGTTTCCAATATCATTAGAGGCAAGAACAAAACTACATATACACCTCATATGGATGATGGTGACTTTGTTGTTGTTAAAAATATTGAACAAGCAAAATTTACTGGAAAAAAATTTCAAGATAAAAAATATTACAGACACACTGGTCATCCAGGTGGAATTAAAGTTACAACACCTGAGAAACTTCATGAAAAAAAACCTGGAGAAACTCTAAAAATGGCTGTTAAAAGAATGTTACCTGGTGGAGTACTGGGCAGAAAACAATTAACAAAATTAAAAATATATGCAGGTAATGAGCATCCTCATTCAGCACAAAATCCTACTGTAATAGAGTTAGGTAAATTAAATAGTAAAAATATAGCAAGAAACTAAGATGGAAAATATTCAATCAGAATCAAAATCTCCAAAATTAAAATTAGATTTTAAAGACAGTAAATACGCTACTGGTAGAAGAAAAACATCAATTGCAAAAGTTTGGTTAAAAAAAGGTTCTGGTAAAATTTATGTAAATGGTAAATTATTTAGTGATTATTTTGCTGACGAAACTCATAAAATGCAAATTACAAGACCTTTTGAAATTATTAATCAGGCCACTGATTATGATGTAAGATGCAGTGTAAAAGGAGGTGGACCTACAGGCCAAGCTGGAGCTATGGTTCATGGTATTTCTAAAGCTTTAGTGTTATTTGATGAAAATCTAAAAGCCACCTTAAAAACAGAGAAACTTACTACCAGAGACTCAAGAGCAGTTGAAAGAAAAAAACCTGGTAGAAGAAAAGCTAGAAGAAGCTTCCAATTCTCTAAAAGATAATTTTTTTTTAATTTTTAACTGTTATAATAAAAAATGCCTAAGCTTAACGCATTAGTTGCTGGATCAACTGGATATATTGGTGTTCAATTAATTAAATTATTAGTTAAACACAAACATATTAATATTAAATACCTTTGTGGAAACTCTTCTGTAGGTAAACTCATTAAATTTTATGATAAATCTTTATCTAAATATAAATTACCAAAAATTATGAAATTTAATAAAAAATTATTAAAAGACGTTCAAGTTATTTTTACAGCACTTCCAAATGGGGAAGCACAGGATATATCTAAACATTTAAACAAAAATCATACTCTAATCGATCTTGCTGCAGATTTTAGATTAGAAAAAGCTTCTGATTATTTAAAGTGGTATAAACAAAAACATCGCGCAACTAATTTAATAAAGAAAAGCATCTATTTGCTTCCAGAAATAAACCGAAAAGAGATTAAAAAGTATAATATAATTGCATGTCCAGGATGTTATCCAACATCAATATTGCTACCTCTATTTCCTTTATTAAAGAAAAATTTAATTAAATTAAATAATATTATAATTGATTCAAAATCTGGATATTCAGGCGCTGGCAGAGGAGTACACAAAAAATATAAAGATAAAAATTTATATGAATCCTTAAGTGCATATGGGATTGGTTTTCATCGTCACAATTCTGAAATAGACCAAATGCTAAGAAAATTTACTAAGAAAAAATTTCAATTTAGTTTTACCCCTCACTTATCACCGATGTTTAGAGGTATTCTGAGTACTATATATGTTGATTTAGAAAATAATATTTCACAAACTAAAGTATTAAAAACTTTAATTAGTTTTTATAAAAATGAAAGTTTTGTAAAAATATTAAACCCTGACTCTTTGTTAAGCACCAATGAAGTAATAAATACTAATAAATGTTATATTTCTGTGTGCAAATCTAAATATAGTAATAAAATAATCATTCTATCTGCTCTTGATAATTTAATTAAGGGTGGAGCAGGTCAAGCTGTACAAAATCTGAATAATAAATTTAATTTTTCTGAAACGACTGGATTAAAATGAGAAAATTTATAATAATTTTTTCCTCTTTAATATTAGCAAATTGTTCATTAAACAAAGATTCTCAATATTGGACAGAAAATTCTATCGAAAGCATAACTAATCAAAAAAAATTAAATGAAATATTAAAAAAGTCAGACGATATAACATCAATGACATTAGAGGAATATAAGATTTATATAGATGACTATACAAAAAAAAGTAAATATCCAGATATTAGCAAATGAGTAAATTAATTAATATTGCAGTAGTAGGACTTGGTCAGGTTGGCAATTATTTGCTAAATGAACTAAATACAAAAAAAAAAGATATAGAGCTTAAAACAGGTAAGAAAATTAATGTGGTCGCTGTTTCTGCTAGAAATATTAATAAAAAAAGAAAATTCAAAGTTAAAAAAAAAATATTTTACAAAAATCCTTTAGAAATTTTTAAAAAAAATAATATTGATATATTATTTGAAGCTATAGGTTTATCAGATGGTATTTCTAAAAAAGTTGTCGAAACTGCTTTAAAAAGTAAAATCCATGTTATTACACCTAATAAAGCTTTAATCTCAAAACATGGCAATGAGTTAGCAAAACTTGCGGAAAGAAATAAAGTCAATTTGGAATTTGAAGCATCAGTTGCTGGTGGTATTCCAATATTAAGATCAATTAAAGAAGGATTGGCAACAAACAAAATATTCAAAGTTTATGGAATTCTGAATGGTACTTCAAATTACATACTATCCGAAATGGAAAATTCAGATGAAAATTTTGTAGATGTTTTAAAAAAAGCACAGTTACTTGGTTATGCTGAACCTGGTAATCCAAAATTAGACTTAAATGGTTTTGATGCATTTGCCAAAGTAAGAATTTTGTCTGCTTTAGCCTTTAATAGTAAAATTTCTAAACATAAATGTTTAATGGAAGGAATAGAAAAAATTGAATTAAAAGATATTAAAATTGCAAATCAATTAGATTTAAGAATAAAACTACTAGGAATCTCAGAGTTAAAGAATAATCATCTTTTTGAAACCGTCCATCCATGTTTAGTTAGTAAAAAATCTTATATTGGTAATGTAAACGGTGTAATGAATGCAGTTATTCTTCAAGGTAAACCAGTTGGAGAAAGCGTTTTACAAGGGGAGGGAGCTGGACCAGGTCCTACTTCTTCATCATTACTTTCTGATTTATTATCAATTTTGCGTGGAAATATAAAAAAACCTTTTGGTGTTAGCGTTTCTAAACTTAAATCTTTAAAACCATATAATGTAAATAATTATGTAAATTCATTATATTTGAGATTCGAGGTAAAAGATAAGCCTGGTGTGTTATCTGAAATAACTAATCGTTTAGCTAAATATAAAATTTCGGTTAAAAGGCTAATACAGACGCCTGATAAAAAAAATAATAAAGCAACAATTGTTATTATTACACATAAAACAACTGATATTAATATTCATAATTGTTTGTCTATTTTAAAGAAAAATAAAAATATTTTAAAATCACCAACATTAATTAGATTGCTTGGTTAATGGAAATTTATTTAAAACTTTTCGAAGTTTTATTTCCGGTATTCCTAATAGTAGGTCTTGGATATCATTTGGGTAAAAAAAATCCAGATTTTGATACATCATTTATAACAACATATGCTGGTAATTTTGGAACACCAGCTCTTGTTATTTTTGCTATCACAGCAGGTGGTGTTACTTATGACGTGTTCAAAGAGTATTTTGGTTACTCAATAATTCTATTAAGTCTCTTTGGTGTTGTTGGATTAATATTTCTTATACTCATGAAAAAAGATTATATTCGAGAATTACCAACTTTTATTTTACCAAACACTGGAAATATGGGTATACCAATATGTTTATTTGCATATGGCGAATTAGGAATGGGGATAGCTGCAGCAATTTCATCTCTAATAGTTTTACTGCATTTTACACTTAACATATTCTTAGCAAAACGCTCTTTTGATTTTAAAATTATATTAAAAAGCCCATCTTTTTATGCAATTTTAATAACAGTTATTTTTTTATATTTTGAAATACCTTTTCCTCAATTTGTATTAAATACTGTGATGCTTTTAGCCTATGGTATGATTGTTATGATCTTGATGTCTCTAGGAGTAGCTCTTACTCAAATGAAAGTATTTTCTTTTAAAGATGCCTTAATAACTTCTTTTGGCAGAGTAATATTAGGTCCTATTATAGGATTTGCTGTTATAAAATTTTTTAATTTATCCGGAATACCAGCGGGTGTATTGTTGATACAATCGTGTATGCCAAGTGCAATTTTATGTTATTTAGTTGCCCACATGTACTCTCCTAAAGAAATTGTGGATAATATTTCTAGTACGATTGTTGTGTCTACAATCATGTCATTATTTACTATTCCAATTACATTATTCTTTGCTTTAAAATACTTCTATTAAGAGATATCCTTCTTTCATGAAGGCTATAATTTTAAATGCTACTGCTTGGATGATTGTTCCTGTAATGGATGCTTTTGCTAAATATTTAAGCTCATCTATGGACGTTTTGCAGATAACGTGGGCTAGATATTTCTTTACAGTGGTCTTTACGTTATCTTTAATGCTTATCTTTTATAGACAATCATTAGTATGGACAAAAAAACCAGCGCTTCAATTAATTAGAGGATTAATTTTTGTGTTTTCTACTTATTTATTCTTTTATGCAATATCGGAAATTTCACTTCCAAAAGCCCTAACTTTAGCTTTTGTAGCTCCAATTTGTGTTACAGCTTTATCTCCATTTTTTTTAAATGAGCAAGTAGGGGTGAAGAGGTGGACTGCTGTATCATTAGGATTTATTGGAACTTTAATTGTAATCAGACCTGGTTTTATTGAGCTTAACTTGGCTACCATGGCTGCTTTAGGAAATGGAATTTGCTATGGTTTTTATCTTATTATCACGAGGAAGCTCAGTAACTCTGACAATCCTCTTTTAACTCTTTTACTATCGGGTTTAATAGGAACCGTAATTATTAGCCTATTTATGCCCTCAGTTTGGGTTAATCCTACGTCAAATCAGTGGATTTTAATGGCTTTAATCGGCCTTATAGCCTCTGTAGCGCATCTTTTCCTTATATTATCACTCAAATACGCTGATGCTTCTAAATTAGCTCCTTTAGGCTATACAGAGATAATTACCAATATACTAATTAGTTATTATTTCTTTCATGAATTGCCTGATAACTGGACTTATTTAGGTTTATTTATCATTGTTCTCAGTGGTTTATATATTTCTAGAAGAGAATATTTGCTTACTCGCTCTAATTAATAGTAAATAAATAATTACTAATTAATAAACTAATACTTTAATATATTTATATAAACTATTGAAA
>NZ_JBNGYX010000002.1:0-182273 GCF_052049995.1 Candidatus Pelagibacter sp.
GAATATAAATTTTATGTAGCATTAATTGTTCTAACTCAGGTAACTCATTTATATCTAGTGTATCAAAATTTATTGATTCATAATTGTCATTTATATTTCCAAGCAAGTATCTAAAAGTATTTCTAATTTTTCTATATGAGTCCGCGTGTTGATCTAAGATTGAATAATCTATTCTTAGATCTTCTGCATAATTTGAAGATGCTACCCAAATTCTTAAAATATCAGCACCATATTTTTTTAAAATATCTTCAGGTGCAATTACATTTCCTAGTGATTTAGACATCTTCAAACCTTTACCATCTACGACAAAACCGTGAGATAGGATAGATTCGAATGGAGCTCTACCTCTTGTCCCACAAGATTCTAATAATGATGAATGAAACCAGCCTCTATGTTGATCTGATCCCTCTAGATACATTGATGCTGGCCATTTTAAATCTTCTCTTTTTTCCAATACAAAAGAGTGAGTTGAACCGCTATCAAACCAAACCTCTACGATATCACTTAATTTTTGATAATCATCAGCTTTATATTTCTTACCTAAAAATCTTTGAGGATCATCTGAAAACCAACAATCTGACCCTTCCTTCTCATAAATTGATGAAATATTTTCGATAACTTCATCATCAACTAAAATTTCTTTTGTTTTTTTATTTACAAAAATTGGAAGAGGCACCCCCCAAACTCTTTGTCTTGAAACGCACCAATCAGGTCTTGTTTCTATCATTGATTTTAATCTTTCTTTACCTTTGCCTGGATAGAAGGTTGTTTCATCGATGGCTTTTAATGCTTTATCTCTAAGTTTATGACTTTCCATTGAAATAAACCATTGAGGTGTAGCTCTATGAACAAGTGGAGCTTTGGATCTCCACGAATGAGGGTAAGAGTGAACTAGCTCACTATTTAATAATAAATTTTTTTGCTCTTTTAGTTTTTCAATTACAATAGGATTTGCTTTAAAAATATGAATTCCTTCAAACAATTTAACATTATTTGTATATTTTCCATTCCCATCAACAGTTTCAATTGCTTTAATATCATTGTTCAGACATAAATTAAAATCATCAGGTCCGTGGCTTGGTGCACAGTGAACAATTCCAGTTCCTTGCTCAGTTGTTACAAATCTAGCTTCCAACATAGGGATATCGTGATCATAACCAAGATTCAAAAATGGATGACTGCAAATAGTATTTTTAAATTCTTTACCTTTAAACGTGAGAATTTTTTTATATTCTTTTAATTCACACTCTTTAACGACTGATTCAAGTAAAGCGTCTGCAATAACAATTTTTCTATTTTTAAAATCACCTTCGTCATTTATTTCTAAAATAACATATTCAAGAGACTCATTATATGCTAAAGCTTTATTAGCTGGTATTGTCCATGGAGTTGTTGTCCAAATAACTATTTCACCTCCGACCAAATCTTTTAAATTAGATGATTTAACTTTAAACGAAGTATAAATTGTATCTGATTTATGATCTTGATATTCTACTTCGGCATCAGCAAGTGCAGTCTTCTCAACTGTTGACCACAACACAGGTTTAAAACCTCTATATAAACTTCCTTCTTTTAAAAATTTACCAAGCTCCCTAACTATTTGTGCCTCTGCATCAAAGCTCATTGTGGAATAATAATTTTCCCAATCTCCAACGACACCTAATCTTTTAAATTGGCTTTTGTGAATTTCAATCCACTTCTCAGCAAATGTTCTACATTCTTTTCTAAACTCAACTATAGGAACTTCGTTTTTGTTTTTTTTGTTTTTTTTATATTGTTCTTCAATTTTCCACTCAATGGGCAAACCATGACAATCCCAACCCGGAACATAAATAGAGTCTTTTCCATCCATTTGATGAAATTTTACAATTATATCTTTAAGAATTTTATTAAGAGCTGTTCCCATATGGATATTTCCATTCGCATAAGGAGGACCATCATGTAGGACGAATTTTTCTCTGCCTTTACTTTCGTTTCTTAATTCATCGTAAAGATTTATTTTTTTCCAATATTCAAGAATTTCAGGCTCTTTAGTAGGCAGGTTAGCTTTCATGGAAAAAGCTGTTTTAGGAAGATTTATTTGTGCTTTAGTCATTTAGTCTTTCTTGCAATATTTAAATCTTTTTTTATTTGTGCCCTTAATTGATTAACATTATTAAATTTTTTTTCTTTCCTTATAAACTCTAAAAACTCTACTGATAAAAGTTTATTATAAAGATTTCCAGAAAAATTGAATAAATGAACCTCTAACAACAATTGTTTTTCATTAAATGTTGGTCTGTATCCAAGATTAGCAATTCCTTTAAGATACTCGTTGCTATTTTTTCTCAAAACTTTAACAGCATACACTCCTGGTTTTGCTAAAACGTAATCCTGAATATCTATATTGCATGTTGGAAAACCAATTTTCTTTCCTATTTGTCTTCCCTTTCTTACGACTCCCTGTATCGTCCAATTTCTACTCAGAAGATTATTTGCTTGTTTTAAAAAACCTTTCTCTAAAAGATTTCTTATTAAAGATGAAGATACAGTTTTTTTATTTTTAATTAATGGCTCTGGTTTAATTACTTTATAATTAAACGATTTCTCGTATTTTTTTAATAAATTAACATTTCCTTCTCTTTTATTTCCAAATCTAAAATTATTACTAACAAAAATAAATTTGGAACCTAATTTTTTATTTAAAATTTGAGAAATAAAGTTTAGTGCTTTAGTCTTTGAAAATTTTTTATCAAATTTTTTTGTAATAACAAAATCTACTTTTAAAGAACTTAGTAATTTAATTTTTTGATCAATATTTGAAAGTCGAAAATTTTTTAAGTTTTTATTAAAAAACATTTTTGGCATTGGATCAAAATTTACAACGCCAATTTTTAGATTATATTTTTTCTTATAGGACTGTGCTAATTGAAATAATTTTTGATGCCCCAAATGCAAACCATCAAAATTACCTATTAAAATAATTGATCCTCTGTGTAATTTTTTAATATTAAAATTTGTATAATGTTTTACCATTTTAAATCTGATTGAATAAAATTAACTATCGCCTCATACTCTCTTGAAACATCTTGGATACCTTTATTTTTTATTTCATTTCTATGTATTCCGTTACTAATTAATAAAGAATCATAATTCAAAAGATTTGCGCCCTTGATATCTGTATTTAAATTATCACCTATTGCTAATATTTTTTTATTTTTATTGTCAGTTGACTGATTATAAACCTCTGGATGTGGTTTTCCAAAATATACTACTTCTCCACCCATTTTTTCAAAAACCATTGCGACAGAACCTGCACATAGCTCTCTAACTTTACCACGATCAACAATTAAATCTGGATTTGTGCAAATCATTTTTTTGGAAATATGTTTTTCAAGTAAATCTTTGTAAAATTTTAAATCCTTATCGTGATTATCAAACAACCCTGTACACAATAAATATTCACTATCACTAATATTTTCACGCTTATTTTTCTCAAATAAATAAAATAAATCAAAATCTCTAGGTGGACCTATGTGATAAAACTTTTTTGATAAGTAAGATTTTTTCAAATAATTTAATGCTGCTTCTCCTGAAGTAAATACGTGATCTCTGAGTACTTTATCCATTCCCATCTTTTCTAAAAAATTTTGAACAGTTTTATTTGGTCTTGGGGCATTTGTTAAAAGTACAAACATTTTCTTTTTTTTTAAAAGTTCATTTAAAACAGCTATTGCTTTTTCATGAAGATTAACCCCATTATGAACAACACCCCATAAGTCTATATAAAAAAGATCATAATTATCAGCAATTGATTGTAAGCCATTTAAATCTATATTTTTGGTCATATTTTAAGGTATAAACCATAAAATCCCGAATTTACTAGCAATATTAATTTCCTAAAGTTTTTCTGATCTTGAAATAGGCGGTGAAATATCTATATGAAGCACATATTTATAAAGATTTATTAAGGAGAATTTATGAAGTTTAAACCGTTACATGACAGAGTTTTAATCGAAGTATTAGATGGCAGTGAAAAAACTGCTGGTGGAATAATTATCCCTGACACAGCTCAAGAAAAACCTCAAGAAGGCAAAGTTGTTGCTGTTGGTGGTGGTGCAAAAACTGAAGATGGAAAAATAATTCCAATGGATGTTAAAGTTGGTGATAAAGTTTTATTTGGCAAATGGTCAGGAACTGAAGTCAAAATTAATGGTAAAGAATATAGCATAATGAAAGAGTCAGACATTATGGGTATTTCTGGTAAGTAATTTAATTTAAAGGAGAAAAATAATGGCAAAAGTTGTTAAATTTGATGCTGAAGCAAGAGCAGCAATGATTAGAGGTGTAAATATCTTAGCTGACACTGTTAAAGTAACTTTAGGACCAAAAGGAAGAAATGTCGTAATGGATAAATCTTATGGTGCACCTAGAATTACTAAAGATGGTGTGTCTGTAGCTAAAGAAATAGATCTTGAAGATAAGTTTGAAAATATGGGTGCACAAATGGTTAAAGAAGTTGCTAGCAAAACTAATGATGAAGCTGGTGATGGAACTACTACTGCAACTATACTTGCGCAAGCAATTGTTAAAGAAGGTGTCAAGTATGTAACGGCCGGTATGAATCCTATGGATGTAAAAAGAGGAATAGATGCTGCTGTAGAAACGGTGAAAGATAGTCTTGTTGCATCTGCAAAAAAAGTAAAAGACAGTGATGAAATTGCACAAGTTGGTACTATTTCTGCGAATGGTGATAAAGAAATTGGAACGATGATTGCAAAAGCAATGCAAAAAGTTGGAAATGAAGGGGTAATCACAGTTGAAGAAAACAAGGGTATTGAAACTGAATTAGATGTAGTCGAGGGTATGCAATTTGATAGAGGATATCTATCACCATATTTTATTACTAACAGTGATAAGATGACAACAGAATTAGAAAATCCTTTTATTTTATTACATGAAAAGAAATTAACTAATTTACAACCAATGGTTCCACTTTTAGAAGCTGTTGTTCAAGCTGGTAGACCATTAATGATTATTTCTGAAGATGTTGAAGGCGAAGCTTTAGCAACTTTAGTAGTAAACAAACTTAGAGGTGGTTTGAAAGTTGTAGCTGTTAAAGCTCCAGGTTTTGGTGATAGAAGAAAAGCTATGCTTGAAGATATTGCTATTTTAACAGGAGGTCAGGTTATATCTGAAGACCTTGGTATTAAACTTGAAAATGTTAAGCTTGATGATCTTGGATCTTGTAAGAAAATCAAAGTTGATAAAGATAACAGCACTATCGTTAATGGTAGTGGTAAAAAATCTGATATTGAAGCTAGATGTGCTTCTATCAAACAACAGGTTGAAGAAACTACTTCTGATTATGACAGAGAAAAACTTCAAGAGAGACTTGCTAAGTTAGCTGGTGGAGTTGCAGTTATCAAAGTTGGCGGTGCAACCGAAGTTGAAGTCAAAGAAAGAAAAGACAGAGTTGAAGACGCTTTAAACGCTACTAGAGCTGCCGTTGAAGAAGGTATTGTAACTGGTGGTGGATGTGCTCTTCTTTATGCTGCTCAAGAACTTGATAAAGTTAAAGCAAAAGGTGATGACCAGAAAGCAGGTGTTGATCTCGTGAGAAAAGCATTGGAAGCTCCTATTAGACAAATTACTAAAAATGCTGGTGTAGATGGTTCAGTGGTAGTTGGTAAATTATTAGAGCAGAAGAAAAAAACTAACGGTTACGATGCTCAAAACGAAGAGTATTGTGATATGTTTGCAAAGGGTATCATAGACCCAGTAAAAGTTGTAAGAACTGCTTTACAAGACGCTGCTTCAATTGCTGGATTATTAGTAACTACAGAAGCAATGATCGCTGACAAACCAGAGGAAAAAGATGCTGCTGGCGGAATGCCTGGTGGTATGCCTGGTGGTATGGGCGGCATGGGTGGCATGGGCGGAATGGGAATGTAATCCCTCATTTTCTTGAATAAATTTAAAAGGCCATCTTATGATGGCCTTTTTTTTATGTGAAGATTAATTATGTCAAAAAGATATAGCGGCAAATCATTTAAAGACTCTAGTGTTAAAAAAAAACCTAAATTGAGCTTTAAAGAAAAAAGAAAACTTAAAAAAGATAAGCAAAAAAAGACAAATTAATCCTGAATTTTGAAAATTATTCAAGCCAGTTATGAGTTTTTTTGAGTTTTAATATCCTTTTAAATATGTATAAGAGCCAGAATTTATGAGTAATAATATCAGAAACATCACAATCATAGCTCATGTTGATCATGGCAAAACTACTCTAATTGATAATTTAATGAAACAAAGCGGTTCATTTAGAGAGAATGAAGTTGTTAATGAAAGATTAATGGATTCAGGCGAGCTCGAAAAAGAAAGAGGAATTACAATTTTAGCTAAACCTGCTTCAATTAATTGGAATAATTCAAGAATAAATATAATCGATACTCCAGGCCACAGAGATTTTGCTGCTGAAGTTGAAAGAGTTTTAAGTATGGCAGATGGAGCATTACTATTAATTGACTCAGCAGAAGGTGTTATGCCTCAAACAAAATTTGTGTTATCCAAAGCTCTTAAACAAGGATTAAAGCCAATTGTTGTTATTAATAAATTAGATAAAGCTGATCAAAGAGCTAATGAAGTTTTGGATGAAACATTTGATTTGTTTGTTAGCTTAGATGCAAATGAAGAACAATTAGATTTTCCAGTTCTGTATGCAAGTGGAAGATCAGGTTGGGCTGATCATGAAGTTGATGGTCCAAGAGAAAATTTAAACCCTTTGTTAGATTTAATTGTTGATCATGTAAAACCTGCTGAACTTGATAAAAATAAACCTTTTGCAATGTTATCAACACTACTTTATGCAGATAATTTTTTAGGAAGAAGTTTAGTTGGAAGAATTGCACAGGGAACTGCGAAAGCTAATCAATCTATAAAAGCAATCAATTTAAATGGTGAAAAAGTTGATGAAGGAAAGTTAACAAAAATTTTTAGATATGAAGGGACAAAAAAAGTTCCAATAGATATTGGCGAGGCTGGGGATATTGTAGTTGTAGCCGGGTTAGAAAAAGCAAATGTTGCTGATACGATATGTGATCTAGGGGTAAATGAGCCAATCCCTGCGACACCAATAGATCCTCCTACAATGTCAATTACAATCACTGTAAATACTTCACCCTTAGCTGGAACTGAAGGTAAAAGACTAACCAGTACCCAAATAAGAGATAGATTAGTTCAAGAGGCACAAAATAATGTTGGAATTACATTTTCTGAAAACGAGGGAAAAGACTCTTTTGTTGTTAGTGGTAGAGGTGAGTTGATGTTGGAAATTCTTTTAACTCAAATGAGAAGAGAAGGTTTTGAAATGACAGTTAGTCCTCCAAAAGTTTTATATAAAACTGATGAAAGTGGAAACAAACTTGAGCCAATTGAAGAAATTACTATTGATCTTGATGAAGAACATTCATCAAAAGTAATTGACTCAATGAACAGACGAAAAGGTAAACTAATAGAACTAAAAGATACTGGAACTAACAAAAAAAGATTAATTTTTCATGCACCTACTAGAGGTTTAATGGGCTACACAAGCAGATTTCTTACACTTACAAAAGGAAATGGAGTGATCAATAGAATATTCCATAGCTATGGTCCTTTTGAAGGAGAGATGGAAGGTAGAAGAAATGGGGCATTAATCTCAATGGAGCAAGGAAAAGCTGTTGCATTTGCTATCTTTAACTTACAGGCACGAGGAGAAATGTTTGTTACACATAATGACTCTGTTTATCCTGGAATGATAGTTGGTCTTTCACCTAAACCAGGTGATATGATTATTAATGTAATGAAGGGTAAAAAATTGACTAATATGAGAACTCAAGGCACTGATGAGAATGTTGTTCTTACACCAGTAAGAAAGATGTCAATTGCAGAACAATTAAGTATGCTGAATACAGATGAAGCTTTAGAGATAACACCAGACTCATGCAGATTAAGAAAAGCAATTCTTGATCCACATGAAAGAAAAAAAAGCGAAAAAGCTATAGCTGCAGCCTAATCAAAAGTTTTATCAACTAAATAAAGTCCTAAAGCAACGCAAGGACCTATGCCAAATGCAAATAATAAAGTTCCAACCCCAACTGTTCCTCCTAAATACCACCCAACACTAACAACTGAAATTTCTAATGTTCCTCTTACAACAGCTATAGGAAAATTAGTTAATTTTTGTAATCCTATCATTAATCCATCTCTAGGACCGGCTCCTAAATTAGATACTAAGTAAATACCGCCACCTATTCCAACCATGATTACAGAAATTACAGCTAATAATAATTGATAAATATAATTTGATGGTGTTGGAACAAATTTAATGCAAAGATCAATCATAATTGCAATTATCAACGCATTAAATATTGTACCCATTCCTGGTTTTTGCCCAAGAGGGATCCATAAAATTAAAACAGCAATACTTATTAATAATGTGATAGTTCCAATACTTAAATTAACATTTAAGGAAATACCTTGGGCTAAAACACTCCAAGGAGAGGCTCCTGTAAATGAAACAATTAACAATCCTTCACCCAATCCAAATAAAGACAAACCAAAACATAAGAAAAAAAATGTAGAAAACTTTGGTTTAAAATTAAATGGTTTTTCTGAGCTCCATTTTACTTTTGGAATTTTTTTAATTTTTAAAAACATAATTGTAATAAGCTATATCTATTAATGAAGAAATCTAATATTGTAACCAGCAAATGAAAAAGTTTGCAGTTATTTTGCTTGTTATATTTTCCTCATCAATTTCTCTAGCTCATATAGGTCATTATAACAAATTTGACAAAATAGAAATGGAGATCTTAAGAAATGATGAAGTAATTGGATATAACAATTATTATTTTAAAAGAGATGATGAAAAAACGATAGTAAAAAATCAATATAAATTTGAGGTAAAATTACTATCTGCAACAATATTTAAAGTAGAAGGATATGGAGAAGAAATTTATTTAAAAGATAAATTGATATCTTTTCAATCAAAGACACTCCAAAATAAAAAAGAAAAATTTGTAAACTTAAAACTAGATAAAAATAATGAAAAGTTTGATATTAAAGGATCTTCATATTCAGGTGAAGCTTCAGTTAAAAATATTATTGGAAATTGGTGGAGTCATAAAATTTTACAAGCAGAAAGCCAAATAAGTCCTATTTCTGGAAGTATAAAAGGACAAATAGTTACTTTTATTGGTAAGGAAAATATTTCAATTGATGGCAAACAATATGAAACAGATCATTTCAAACTCACATCTAAAGATATGTCTCTTCCAGAAGATAAAAAATTAAATTTTGATATTTGGCTTGATAAAAAAACTTCAGTTATTGTCAAAGTCACATATGAAAGAATGGGAAATTGGGAGTATCGCTTAAAAAATCTTGAATAAAATTATTTATTTATTTTTTTATAAAGATCGTTTGCACTTATCCATCCAGCCTCTAATCTAGGACCCACAAACCAGTCTGCACACACTCCTAAATTTAATTTATTACTCCAATAACTTTTAATTTTTAAAGATCTAGAATTTGAAGAATATTTCCAACCATGATTTAATGAAGTTAATATTTTTGTTTTTTTAATTCCAGTAAGTTTAAAAAATTGATTAATTAAAATCTTTGAATTTTTTTCTTTATTTTCTCTATTTTTATTTATTTTTTTATTTGCCCATAGGTTTGTGCTTTGTAAAGTCCATAAATCATTTTTACTTTTAAATCTTTTTTTACTATTTTCTTTAGCGGCCCACCCTAGAATTTTATCGTCAAATAAATAACTTGATATGTTTTTATTTGTTTTTTTAATTTCAATCATGACTGTAATATTCGCATCCATTTTGATTTTTTGCTTAATGAATGGATCCTTAATGAATTTTTTTGATAATTTTTTTAATTGCGGGAATGGGCAAGTTAATACTAATTTATCATAATATTTTGTTTTATTATTCTTAAAAACTAGCTTCCATTTTTTGTTTACAAATTTAATCTTCTCCAACTCACTTTGAAAATTACAATTTATATTCTTTATTAAATGTTTGCTAATATCATTGTTGCCTTTGCAGCCAATTATTTTAACATGATTTTTATTTTCTTTTTTTAACTTATGTAAAAAAATATGTTTGCCACCCCATTTTTTTAGAATTTTTTTTTTACATAAATTTGTAATAAATTTTTCAAATTTAATTGTTTTTGGAGAAATATATTGTGCTCCATGGTCAAATCCTTTTAACTTATTTAATCTTTTAAAAGAAGATCTGCCACCTGGACCTCGAGCTTTGTCATAAATGTGAACGGAATTTTTTTTACTTAACAAATTAGCTATTGTTGCTCCAGAAATTCCAGAGCCAATTACACAATAACTACTCATTTTCCTGCAACAGTCATACCTTCTATCATCATAGTTGGTGAATTGACTGAATATTCAAATTCTAAATCATCAGCTAAAATAATATTTTTGAACATATCCTTAAAATTACCAGCAATTGTTATTTCATTAACAGGATATTTAAATTCTCCGTCTTCAACTAAAAAACCAGTTGCACCTACTGAATAATCTCCAGTTACAATATTAGACCCATGACCAATAGTTTCGGTAATATAAAGACTCTTTGAATTTTTTTTCATAAGATCCTGATAGCTAATATTTCCTTTTTCAAAATATAAATTGGTAGTTCCACCACTTCTTCCATTTGATTTTAAATTTAATTTTTTTCCATTGTATGTATCGACAAGATAATTTTTAAGTATTCCGTCCTCTATAAGTTGTAATGTATTTGAGTTTACACCCTCTGAATCAAAGTTTTGAGAACCCATACCTTTAATAATATCAGGTTTATCAATTACATTTATCGAATTAGCAAAAACCTGTTCATCAATTTTATCCTTTAAAAATGAAGTACCTCTTGCAATTGCGGAAGCAGAAATTGCACTTGCAAAAGTACTTAACATTCCCTTTGAAATTCTTTTATCAAAAATTATGCTGATCTTCTCACTTCCAATTTTTTTAGGGCTCAATTTTTTAATAGTTTGCTTGGCGGCTTTATTTCCGAGATCTGTTGCTTGCTTAATATCAGACAAATGACGTTTGCTAGAAAACTCGTAGTCTCTTTCCATACTATTTTCATCTTTTGCAACTGTTACACAAGAGGCCACAAAAGAAGAAGTTTTATAACCGTCACAAAAACCGTCGCTATTAGCTAATATAAAATTTGATTTATTTTCAGTGAAACTAGACTCTGTATTTATGATTTGATTATCTGATGAAGCAGATTCCTCTAAATCCTTTAAATATTTTATTTTTTTATCATTTTCGAATCTTGTTTCATCATACAAATTAAGACTACTAATTTGTTTGGCTAACAAATTTTTATCAGGCAATGAATTAAATTCATCCTCTGGTGTAATTTTTGTAGTTTCAAAGCACTTTTCAATTAAAGTTTTTATATTTTCATCTAGTAAATTTGATGATGAAATTGATGATCTTTTTTTTCCTAAATAAGTTTCTATACTTAATGCCAATCCATCTGATCTATCTGAGGCTTCTAGGGATTTATTTCTAAAATTAACTGTTTCTGAAATTGAGTGACCAACTGTAACACTTGCATCAGTTGCTCCCATTTTTTTTGCCAAATCTATACAATATGAAGCTTTAGATTTTAGAAATTCTTGATCCTTAACCATAATACTTTAAAGTTTTGTTCCACCAACTGTCATTTTATCGATCAAAATTGAAGGTTGAGCAACTCCAACAGGAACTCCTTGTCCTGATTTTCCACAAGTTCCAATGCCCGGATCTAACATCATATCATTTCCTACCATCGATACCTCTTTAAGTATTGATGGTCCATCACCAATAAGTGTTGCACCTTTAATTGGAGATCCAATTTTACCATTATTAATTTCGTAAGCCTCAGTGCAATTAAATACAAATTTTCCAGATGTAATATCCACCTGGCCACCTCCAAAACTTACCGCAAAAATTCCTTTATCAACAGATTTGATCATTTCATCTTGAGTTTGATTGCCATTTAACATCATTGTATTTCTCATTCTTGGCAAAACAATATGTCTATAATTTTCTCTTCTTCCAGATCCAGTAGATCTTGTATTCATTAATCTTGCATTGTGCCTGTCTTGCATAAAGTTTTTAAGAATACCATTTTCAATTAAAACTGTTCGCTCAGTTGGCGTTCCCTCGTCATCAATAGTTAAACTACCTCTTCTATTATCTATCGTGCCATCATCAACAATTGTTACTCCCTCACTTGCAACTTTTTCTCCCATAAGATCGTGAAATGCTGATGTTTTTTTTCTATTAAAATCTCCTTCTAGACCATGACCAATTGCTTCATGAATTAATATAGCAGGCCAACCAGGTCCTAAGACTACTTTCATCTCACCAGCAGGTGCTGGTTTGCTTTCTAAATTTACTGATGCAATTCTAAAAGCCTCTTCACAAACATTCTTCCAGTTATCATTTTTTAAATAATCGTCATAAGATTGTCTGCCACCAATTCCATATACTCCCGTTTCTTTTCTTCCATTTTTTTCCAACATTACAGAGACATTAAATCTAATTAATGGACGTACATCTGTAAGCGCTTCTCCACCTGATCGAATAATTTCAATTGATTTTTGCTCACCAGCAAAACTAGCAGTCACTTGTTTTACAGATCCATCTTTTTTTCTTAAAAAATCATTTACTTTATTTAAAACTTCTAATTTCGAGTCTAATGTTTTTTGTTCAATTGGATTAATATCTTCATAAAATTTTTTATTGGATTTTGGAATTTCATGATTATATATGCCTTTTATTGATTTAAGAGTGGATTTAAGATTTTCTGAAGAATTTTTTAATGAATCTTTTGATATTTCATTAGAATATGAATAAGCAACAACCTCGTTTGAGATAGCTCTGAAGCCAAATCCTAAATCAGAACTATAGTTTGAGCTTTTTATTTTATTGTCATCTAACAAAATTGACTCTGATTTTGACTCCTCTAAATAAAGCTCACCATCATCACAATTATTTAGTGTATCAGATATAATTTTATCTGCATCTTGTCTTGTTAAATCAGATTTGTTAAAGAAATTACTCATTCATCTTAAATAGTGGTTTGTTGATAATTTTCAACTGATCATTTTACGCATGTACAATTTCTTACTTAAAGTTAATTATAGTTAAATGAAAGTATTTTTTAATAACTCTTGTAAAATCTGTAGATCAGAAATTAACTTATATAAAAAAGAAAATATCAAAGATATTGACTGGATAGATATAACAAATAACTCAGATGCTGAAAAAGAAACATCTAGAAATGATAAAGAATTATTAAGAAGATTGCATGTTAAGGAGAATGGTAAAATTATTCAAGGCGCTGAGGCATTTCTTTATGTTTGGAAAAAAATTCCAAAATACAAATTTTTATATAAATTTTTCAAACTACCAATAATTTTCACAATCTTTAAATATGGGTATGAAATAATTGCCTTTTTTTTATATTTAAAAAATAAAAAACAACTTAAAAAACTAAGTTAAAAAAAATATTAAAAATTCACTTAGTAAAGACATAGATAATAAAAACATAATTAATAAAATTGAATACATAAGAGTTATAACTCTATTTCTTTTCCTCCTCAGTCTGACAAAAGTTTTATCATCTAGATCTGAAATATCCCTTTCACCAACTACGGGATAATCATAACTCCATCGCCATGTAGATTGGCCTAATCTAGAGTCGAGACTGTTAAAATATCTTATCCATGCAAGAACATATTTTAATACTAGATACAAAATAATCATTAGTATTGAAGAAAGTAACATTCTTAATGATACTTAATTATGTATGAAAATTTAATTGATATTTTTGGCTCTTTTTCTTGCGATTAACTGTGTAAGAGCATCAACCATAGTATCTGAGGCCTTAAATATTTCATTATTTTTAAACTCATGAGAAATATTTTTTTCCGGATTGGTTTTGTCTTCAATAACTATTCCTTCATCTGGTAAATTATTTTTTATATAAATTAATAAAAGCCATTCATCATCTGAGGCTTCATCCCATTTAATAAATATTTCTCCTGTTTCAAATCTTCTGTCTATACACCTAAAAATAGACATATGTCTTGTTATGTGTCTTTTGTTTAATTGAAATACTAAACTGCTAGCACTTCTGTAAAAACTTTCGAGAGCAAACTCAATTTTCTGTCTAGCTAAAGTATATTCTTTTTCTTTTTGTAAAAGTGTTTCTCTATCTTCATCTCCCTGAATTTTAACTCCTAAAGCCTCTACTCTTTCTCTAATTTTTTGATCTCTTATAATTCGATATTTTTCTTTTAATTTTTCTATTCTTTGTTGTAAGCCTGCATAATCCTCTCTCTTTTCTCTTAGAGAAATTTTTTCTAATTTCTCCAATTCTTTAACTTCTCTAACTCTGAATTTTTCAATTTGTTTATCTAATTTTAATTGTTGTAAAAATTGCTTTTGTTTTTCTGCTTGTTCAATTCTTAAAAGAGCTTGTTCTTTTCTTAAGAATAATTTTATTTCTTTTGTTCTTTGTTTTTCTAATCTAATTTCATCTTTTAAAGCTTGTTCTTTTAATTTAACTTTTAATTCAGCCTCTTTTTGCTTTTCTTTTGCAATTTTGATCTTATCTAACCTTTCTTGTTCTTGTTTTTCTAATTTTAATCTTCTTGCTTCATCTTTTTTTAGAGTTTTATATTGTGAAATTGTATCTGCTATCTTGTCAAAAAATGCTTGAATATATTTTTCAAAACCAAAATTTAATCTAAACTTAAATTCGGGCTTTAGAGAATTTTGAAAGTTAACTAACTTTAAAAGCAAATCTGTTTTCTTTGGTGATTTAGATTTATATTTTTTTATTACTTTTTTAGATTTTTTAACTTTTCTGTTTTTAGAATTTTTTTTTTGTCTTACCTTTACTTTTTTAATATTGCTTTTCCTGATTTTTTTTAGAGCTTTTTTAATTTTTTTTTTATTTTTGGAAAAATTTTTTTTTATTTTTTTTTTCTTTTTTTTCATTTGAGGAAATTTATATTTATCAATAATTTATTGATAAATATAGTCTCTTGTAACTGGTGTTGAAGAATAATTTTTTGTTAATTGAAATTGATATACAACTTGATCACCCCATTTAAATGCCATCTCACAACCTGCAAGATAAAATTCCCACATTCTAAAAAATTTTTCATCAAACATTTCAATTATTTTTTCTTTGTTTTTGAGACAATTTTCTTTCCAATGTCTTAAAGTGTGCATGTAATGTAGCCTTAAAACTTCAATATCTGCAACGATTAATCCCGACTTTTCTATATGTGGACTTACCTCACTCAAGCTTGGTGTATATCCACCAGGAAAAATATATTTCGTAATCCACGGATGTGGATCTCGAGGTGGATTTACTGACCCTATAGTATGAATCAATGAAACTCCATCATCTTTCAAAAGTTTTTCGACTTGTGAAAAAAATTTTCTATAAAATTTTCTTCCTACGTGCTCAAACATTCCAACACTTACTATTCTATCAAATTTTTCGTCTAGCTCCCTATAATCCATAAGTTTAAAGTGTAACTGATTTTCTAAATTAAGTTCTTTTGCTCTTTTTTTACAATAATTAAATTGATTTTCGGAAAGGGTGATACCTGTGACTTCACAATTTGCACTCTTTGCTATGTCAGTTGCAAGCGATCCCCATCCACATCCGATATCTAAGACTTTTTGATTAGGCTTTATATTAAGTTTTTTTATAATATGTTGAATTTTATTATTTTGTGCTGTTTCAAGCGTGTCTGTTTCGTTTTTAAAGTACGCACATGAATATTGTCTTTTAGGATCCAAAAATAAATCATAAAGATCATCTGAAATATCATAATGATGCGAAACGTTCATTTTTGATTTTTTTATAAAATTAAAGTTAGTAAAATATCTGTATGAACCTCTTAATTTATTAATTAAAGAACTGAAAAAATTTAATTCTCCTCTTCCAAAATTCATTAAGGAAAGATCTAAAAAATCTGTTAGCGTTCCATTTTCTATAATTATTTCTCCATCTGTGTATGCTTCACCAAAATATAAATCTGGATGAAGTAGTAACTTATAATGGAGATTTTTATTTAAAATTTTAACTTTTATAGGGTTTTCACTTTTTGGATTACCAATAATATAACTTTTAGAATTAGCATCAATTAAGATAAATCCATCTTTTTTAAAAACATTATTTAAAAATCTAGCTAATTGCATTTAAGCTGCCTTAGTATTATTTAATGAAAAGTTTAATTTCTGTAAATTTGTTATTAAATCTGATGCCTCTTTAGAGTTTAAAATACTTAGTGGTGGCAAAAGATTTTTATAATATATTTCTTTTTTACTAAAGTAAGTATGTAAACCTGAAATCAAATTATACTTTTCAAATTCCACTCTTACATCACAAAGATTTTGATTTACTGTCTGTTCGTTTCCATCATTAAAATCATCATAAACTTTTCTTGCCAGTGTAGAAGTAGCATTGCATGTTGCTGTAATAATTCCAGAACAGCCTAATTGAAGTCCTTTAAATAATTTAGTTTCTGATCCAGGTAAAACTGAAAAATTATCAATTTTTAAATTTTCAAAAAGATTATAGGAACTATCTTTTACTCCAATTATATTTTTTGGATACTTTTTTACTAACTCTTCAATACACTCAATACTGAATTTATAACCACAGAGTTTTTCAAAATTATATAGTACTATTTCACAATCAGAAATTACATCTACTATTTTACTATAAAATTCTATTACCTCTTTATCTCCATATTTATAATAAGCAGGTGGCATAATTAAAAATCTATTAAATCCCAAAGATTTAGAAACTCTCATCAAATTAATTGTTTCACCTAAAGAATTTAAACCAGTGCCAATAATATACTTTTCTTTATGTTTGCTTGAAGTCAGATGATTTAATAAATTAATTTTTTCTGAGACAGGTATAAGTTGGGCCTGCCCTGTACTTCCAAATATAGCTACTCCATGACAACCATTGTCTATAACCATTTCTGCGTGCAGAATGGTTTTTTTAATATCAAGCGTCAAATCATCATTTAAGATCGACATTGAGGCCGCATAAATGCCTTTAATTTTACTCATAATAAAAATTTATATAAAAATATTAATTAGTAAAGTTTATAAATTAACTATGAAAATATTAGCTATTCAAAACAGAATGGGTATAGGTGATACAGTAATTTTCCTACCCTATATTAGAGCTATTTCAAATAAATGTGGAGTGCCCGTTAGTTTGTTGGTTAAAGAAAATTCAAAAGCTAACGAGTTTTTAAATCAAACAAATTATATTGATGAAATAATTCACTTAGAGAGAGACAATAAAATAAATCGAAAACATGATGGTTTTAAAGGATTTTTCAAATTAGCAAGTGATCTTAAAAAATATAATTTCGATAAAGTTTTTATTTTCAATTCATCTTTGAGGTATAACTTAATTTCTAGATTGGCAGGAATTAAAGAAATATTTCAATACCCATTATTTGAAAAACAAAATCAACATATAACAGAATCTGCTAAAAAATTAATAAAAAGGTATTTAAATATTGAAACTAGTGATAATCCTGAAATTCAAATTGATAATAGTTTAGTTAAAAAAACAGCAGTAAACTTTAATATTAATAATGATGAGCTTAATGTTTTGTTGGGTGTTGGTGGTTCAGGTCCAACAAAAAGAATACCATCAAAAACTTTTCTAGACGTAATGGAAAAATTAGAAACTTTTAAAAAATGTAGATTTTTTTTAGCTACAGGTAAAAATGAAGATGAACAAAAAGTTTTAAGCGAATTATATAGTACAAAATTTAAAGAAAAATGTGTTGCCCTAGACAATCTTAGTATAAGAGAAATTTTACCTGTTATTAAAAATTGTAATGTTGCAATATGTAATGATACAAGTTTCTCACATCTATCTTCAGCATTAGGAATTAAAACAATTACACTAATGGCAGATACTCCGTTAATTTATGGTTCTTACAACACAAATATGTATCCAATAATTCCTGATGGAGAAAAAACAGTTTCTCACAATACACTCGGTAAAGATAAAATTAATCCAGATAAAATTTATGAAAAACTAATATCAATAATTAATTAAGAAATATCTTTAAGAACAATTTCTTTGGCTTCATTAACTATGGCTGATAATCTTGAGGTCTCTGGAGAAATATCAGGATGAATTTTTTTTTGAATTTTTTGGTAAGCTTTATTTACTATCTCTTTAGTTGGTTTTTTGTTAATATCTAAATTTAAAATCTTATATGCTTCAGATATTGATAATGTAGAAGAGTTATTATTTTGATTCTGCTTAAAAGAAAATCTTCCAGAATTTCTTAAAGTTTGAATAAGTCTATAAAGAGAGAGTAATTGGATCAGCGACAAACCTTTAAGTTTAACCAAAGCAAGACTTGCAAGAGTTAATGGCAATGTAAGTAAAAATTTTCCCCCAATTGCAAATAAAACAGCTAACAAGGCCAATAATAAAATTGTTACCAGCCTCACTCCTTTTGACATTTTTTTTGGAGAAATATTTGACCACCATCTCAATAAAAAATATAAAATGACTAATATTACAACTAGATAAATAATAATATTCATATATTTCCTACTTAAATGAAATTACCACAACTTAAAAAAAAACTAGAGATAAAAACTTGTCACAATATTGATTGGGAAGACAATTATAGCTGGATTCATCAAGATAATATTTTGGAAGTTCTCAAAGATAAAAATAAGTTAGATCCTGAGGTAAAACAATATTTAGAAGATGAAAATGCTTATACGGAACATCATCTTAAAGACACAAAAGATATCCAGAAAAAATTATTTGATGAAATTAAAGGAAGAATTAAATTAGATGACGAATCTTTGCCCTATAAAGATCATACCTATGAGTATTGGACAAAAACTACAAAAAAAGGAAATTATTCCATAAAACTTAGAAAAAAAATTGGTTCAGAAAATATTGAGGAAATATGGAATGGAGATAAAGAAAAAGAAAAACTTAAAACTGAATATTTTGGGGTTGGAGATTTAGAAGTAAGTAACAATGATAAATATCTTGGATACTCTTTAGATCTTAAAGGATCTGAATATTATACAATTTATTTAAGAGATATAAAAACAAACAAAATTATTTCAAAAGAAATTGCAGAAACATCGGGGGGAATAACATTTAGTTTAGATGATAAATATATTTTTTATTCTAAACTTGATGAAAATCATAGAGCAAGAACAATATACAGGCACAGAATAGGTGATTTTGAGGGCAAAGATGAATTAATATTTGAGGAGAAAAGCGAGGCTTTTACAGTAGGAATTGGAAAAAGCTCAGATGAAAAATATTTTTTTATAAATACTTCTGACCATAATACTTCAGAACAATATTACTTTAAATCAGATGAATTAAATCCATCTCCAAAACTTATTATTAAAAGAGAAAGAGGTGTTCTGTATTCTGTTAATTCATGGGATGGTAAATTTTATAATCATACAAATAAAGATGCTGAGGACTTTAAAATTGATATTTGTGACAATTTAGAAAATCAAAATTGGAAAACATATATTCCAGCAAAAGATGAAGTTTTAATTGGTGGATTAACATTCCTTAAAAATTGGATTATTCGTGGTGAAACATCAGATGCACTAGATAAATTATTTGTCAAAAATATTTCTACAAATATAGAAGAAGAATTAATTGTTTCAGATGAATCTGTTTATGTACCAGGAGTAAGCTTAACTCAAAAAGATAGAAATACCGATGAAGTTCATTTGGGATATTCATCACCTAAAACTCCTTCTAGAGTATTTAAATATAATTTAGCAACAAAATCAAAAGAACTTGTTAAAGAACAAGAGATCCCATCTGGTCATAACAAAGATGACTATATTGTTGAGAGAGTTGAGTTTAAATCTCATGACGGAAGAATGGTTCCATTAACAATTACTAGACACAAAAAAACAAAAATTGATGGGTCTGCAAATGTTTTATTGTATGGATACGGGTCTTATGGAAATTCTATGTCCCCAAGTTTTTCTTCTACAAGATTAAGTCTTATCAATAGGGGTATAATTTGGGCCACAGCCCATATTAGAGGTGGTATGGAAAAAGGTATGAAGTGGTGGAAAGAGGGAAAATTAACAAACAAAAAAAATACTTTTGAAGATTATATATACGCAGCAAAATATTTGATCGAAAAGAATTATACGTCAAAAGGAAATATTATTGGAATGGGTGGATCAGCTGGAGGATTATTAATGGGGGCTGTAGTCAATCAATCTCCTGAATTATTTTTAGGAATTATAATGGCTGTTCCTTTTGTGGATTCTTTAACAACAAATCTTGATCATTCTTTACCTTTAACCGTGGGAGAATTTGACGAATTTGGAAATGCAAAAGAGAATAAAGAACACTTTGATTATATTTTTTCATATGCGCCCTATAATAATATTAAAAAAATGGATTATCCACATATTTTAATTACAACAAGTTTAAGTGATAATAGAGTTTTATTTGATGAACCTGCAAAGTTCACAGCAAAACTTAGAGACTATAAAACAGATAATAATTTACTTCTTTTAAAAACCGAAATGAATGCTGGTCATGGTGGAAAATCTGGAAGAGATGGGGCAATAGAAGAAATTGCTATTGACTATGCATTTGCATTAAAGATTTCTAAAAAAATTTAGTACATTTTAAATCTTGAAAAAAAAAAATTAATTCCCATATAAATCTAGTAAGTCGCCTAATGGGGCTTACATAAATAAACTTGCTTAACAAAGGAGGATATTATGACAAGTAAGGATTTATCTATATTTAACTCACTTAGACCTTTTTCAATTGGTTTTGATGATATGTTCGACCAATTCGAAAATATGTTGGGAAATGGCAATTTGACGATGCAGTCAAATTATCCACCTTACAACATCCGAAAGACAGGTAAAGACAACTATGCAATTGAAGTAGCATTAGCTGGCTTTAGCAAAAAAGACGTTGAGGTTGAGTTCGAAGATAATTTATTAACTGTCAGAACTAAACAAGTTAATAAATCTGAAGACAGTGAAGTTAATGGAGAAATTATTCATAAAGGTATTTCTCAAAGACAGTTTGCAAGATCATTCACTATTGCTGACGATGTAAAAGTTAATGGTGCTGAACTTAAAGACGGTCTTTTAACAATATCTTGTGAAAGAATAATTCCAGAACATAAAAAAAAGAAGCTTATTGAAATTAAATAAGTCTTAAACCTTGCTTGTGGGGATTTCTCCCCACAAGTTTAAATTTGTTATTTCTTTGCCATTATAGCATTCAAAGCAAATGCTAATAATCCAGCAGGTATAAGTCCAGTTGTTAACAGTAGTTTTAAACTTATTCCAAAATCTGGAATATTTTTCACAAAGTCTGGTAACAATGACATCCCAATTCCAAAAGACAATGAAAGAGCTAAGATTAATAAATTTCTTTGATCCATTTCTGCCCTTGAAATCAATTTAATACCAGCAGCTACAATCATACCAAACATAATGATTGCTGCTCCACCTATCACAGACTCTGGCATCGCTGCAATTATTCCACCTAATTTTGGAAATAATCCCATTAGAACCAAGACTATTCCTGCAATAGTTCCAACGTGCCTACTTACCACACCAGTAAACGCAACTAGTCCGGCATTTTGTGAATAGGATGTATTTGGCATCGCATTAAATATTGCACCAAATGCAGTACCAACACCATCTGCCATAATTCCACCTGATATTTCTTTATCAGTTGCCTCTCGTTTAGCACCACCCATTGTCGTAGCACTTATGTCTCCAATTGTTTCAATTGTTGTAACAACAGACATAAACAACATTAGTATTATTGCACCAGGTACAAAATCAATTCCATATTGAAGTGGCATTGGAAATGCAAACCATGCTGCGGATGCAATTTTGCCATAGTTAACCATTCCTAGTGCTGCTGCAACTATGAAGCCAGCTACTATTCCAATTAAAATTGAGGCTGCAGAAGCCATTCCTTTTCCTCTAAGATTGAAAAAGATAGCAACTATGAACACTGTAGCGGCAACAGTTAAGTGATTTGCATTTGCAAATATTTCAGGTTTATTATTCATTAACCATCCACCTCCACCAGCATACATAAAACCAACTTTAAGCAAACTAAATCCAATCATTAGTACAACTATACCAGTGACTAATGGTGGGAATAGATGTCTTATTGGTTTTAAAACTTTTCCAATAAAAATTTGAAAAATTCCTCCAATGAAAGCTGCTGTAAAGACCGCACCTAATCCTGCTGCTTTAAATGGTAACATAATTGGTATAAACGCAAAACTTGTTCCTTGAACAATAGGAAGTCTTGCACCAATTTCTTTATATCCAACTGTCTGTATAATCGTTGCAACTCCCGCAACAAACAAAGCCATTTGAATCAAAAATATTTTTTGTTCGGGCGTTTGACCAAAAACTCCAGCCACAATTATAGGAACCGTTATATTACCAGCAAACATTGCTAGTACGTGCTGAATTCCTAAAGGTATGGATCTATTTAATGGAAGTTTTTTATCCGGACTGTTTGTAGAGCCCGCTCTTGTTTTTCTTGAAGCCATATAACCTCCGTCGTTAACTAAATAGACGTTACATTATTGGCTATGAATTAATATAAAAAAACTGATTAGTTTAGAACAACTCCACTTTAGATAGTAAAAAAAACCTATAATGAGCAGATTTATTTTAATTAATAGATTTTAAAAGCAACCGTTTGAAACAAAACCCACAACTATATTTTCTGAATTTATTTCAAATCTACGTTCACATGGAACAAGGTATTTTTTGCTATTATAAACAAACTCAAAATTGCCTTTAGCATTTTTAAAGTCTTCGTCGGGTTTTCCAAGTTCCATCTGAAGTTCACTAGCTGATTTTCCAAGAAATTTACTTAATTTTTCATTTTCCTTTTCAACAATAGCATCTGTTTTATCTTTAACAGTTTGACACCCTGAAAAAAAAATTAATATAATTACAAGACTTATTGCTGATTTTAATTTTGACATAAGTTTAAATTAGCACTCTTTGTTTCACAAATTATTAACTTTTAAGTTGTATAAATAATTTATTTCTTATTACTTTATAGTTTAATTATAGTAACAATTGTGTTCTTTATTTGATGGTTCAAGCATATGAATGAAAAAGCCCTAGAAAAAATACTAAATATATTTTTAAAAGAAGTTTTACCCTTAACTGTACAAGGTGTTGCCAAAGGTAGTAAAATATTTGGTGCAGCAATAATTAAAAAAAATGATTTATCTCTTGTAGTTGCAGAAACAAACAACGAAATAGAAAATCCATTGTGGCATGGTGAGATGCATACTCTTAAAAAATTTTATGAATTGGATGCAAATAAAAGACCAAAAGAAAAAGACTGCATGTTCTTAAGTTCACATGAGCCTTGCAGTATGTGTTTGAGCGCAATCACATTTTCTGGATTTGATAATTTTTATTATTTGTTTCCTTATACTGCCACAAATGATGAATTTAATATTCCACATGATTTAAACATACTCAAAGAAGTATTTAAAATTAATAATGGAGAATATAATAAAGAAAATTCCTATTGGAAAAGTCAGAACATAAATTTACTTATTGAAAATTTACCTTCTTCAAAAAATGAAAATATTTTAAATCAATTAGACGAAATTAAAAAAAAATATCAAAAATTATCAAATCAATATCAGGAAAATAAGGATGGAAATTCTATACCATTAAATTAATTAATGAATACAAAACTTAAAATTTCAAATGTAACTAAAATATATCCTGGGTGTGTTGCAAACGACAATATTTCACTCGAATTTAATAGTGGTAAAATTTTTGCTCTTCTTGGAGAAAATGGTGCTGGAAAATCTACACTAGTTAAAATTCTATCAGGCGTCATCATTCCTGACGAAGGTAAAATTTATTTAAATGAAAATAATCTAAAGCTTAATTCGCCACTAGATGCAAAAAAAAATGATATCGGAATGGTATTCCAGCATTTTAATCTTTTTGAAACTTTGTCTGTATTTGAAAACTTAATAATAGATTCAGATGAACAAAGAGAAAGTATAAGAGAAAAAATTGATGCAATTATGAAAAAATATAATTTTTCAATTGATCTTGATATTCCTGTTCTAAATCTATCAGCAGGTCAAAAACAGAAAGTGGAAATAATAAGATGCCTAATAAGGAGTCCAAAAGTTTTAATTATGGATGAACCAACATCTGTATTAACAGAACAAGAAACGAGTGAATTATTCTTATCTTTAAAAAAATTTTCAGAAGAAGGAATTTTAATTATTTATATTACGCATAAACTAAAGGAAGTTATGCAGCTTTGTGATGAAGTTGCTGTAATGAGAAGAGGAAAGTTAGTTTCTATTAGTGAAATAAAGAACGAAAATATTGAGTCACTTGCTAACAAAATGGTGGGTCAGAACCTAAAAACAATTAAGAAAAAAAAAATAAAAACTTCATCAGATCAATTAATTAAAATAACGAATCTTAATTTTACAAGTGAAGACCCCTTTGAAACAAATTTAACGGATATTAATTTTTCTGTTAATCGAGGGGAGTGTTTAGGAATTGCTGGTATATCAGGAAACGGACAAAGTGAATTATTTCAAGTATTAAGCGGTGAAATTATTTCGGAAAAGAACTCTATAGAATTTAACAATAATTACATAGGAGATTTAAGTCCTCAAGAAAGAAGAGAATATTTGATGGCCTTTTCTCCAGAGGATAGGCTTGAGCAGGCTGCAATTCCACAAATGAAAATTTTTGAAAATGTAGCTCTAAATAATTTTAAATCATCAAATTTTTTTAATAATGGATTAATAAACGAAAAAAAAATTAAAGAACATTCCAAAAAAATAATTTCAGATTTTAATGTTAATACGGACAACATTGAATTAAAAAGTCAATTTTTGTCCGGAGGTAATCTTCAAAAATTAATTATTGGAAGAGAATTAATAACATCTCCAGATTTATTAATTTGTTTTAATCCAACTTGGGGTCTAGATGTTGGAGCAATAAATTATATCCACGAAACATTAATTAAAATCAATGAACAAAATAAATCAATTATATTAATATCTACAGACACCGATGAGTTATTAAAATTAAGTGATAAAATTTCAGTAATTCATAAAGGAAAGTTGTCAAAAATTATGAATTCTGAAGAAGTTACCTCTGAAAAACTTGGGATACTAATGGGAGGAGCAAATTGATTAAAATCGTAAAAAGAGATCAACCATCAAGAGCTATTTTTTTCTTTACACCCGTATTAGCTATTTTTCTAACATTAGTAGCGGGAGGTTTGATTTTTTTTATTTTAGGTTTTAAACCATTTGAAGCTCTTAAATTTTTTTTCATAGTTCCAATCTCAGATAAATATGGTTTCAGTGAATTACTATTAAAAGCTACACCTCTTTGTTTAATAGCAATCGGTTTATCTTTTTGTTTTAAAAGTAATAACTGGAATATTGGAGCCGAAGGACAATTAACTTTCGGGGCGATAGTTTCTGGAGGAGTTGCATTATTGTTTTATGAGCAAGAAGGATTTTACATTCTTCCAACAGTAATTTTAGCTGGTGCAATCGGTGGTATGCTGTATGCATCAATACCCGCAATCTTAAAAACTTACTTTAATACAAATGAAATATTAGTAAGTCTTATGTTGGTATATGTCTCAAAATTAATTTTAGACTATCTTGTTGTTGGCCCTTGGAGTAATCCAGAAGGGTTTAATTTTCCCGAAACTAGACAGTTCAGTGACTCTGCTAAACTTCCGTTGTTATTTGAAGGACTGAGAATTCACGCGGGAATATTTTTAGCTTTAGCTGCGGTGGTTATCAGTTGGTTTGTTTTTTATAAAACGTATTTAGGGTTCCAAATGAAAGTTTCGGGTTTTAGTTTAAAGACAGCAAAATATGCCGGATTCAAAGGTAAAAAAATGATCATTCTTGTTTTTCTAATAAGTGGTGCTTGCGCAGGTTTAGCTGGAGTTGGAGAGATAACTGGACCTATTGGACAGCTTCATAGAGAAATTTCTCCGGATTATGGTTTTACTGCTATAATTGTAGCATTTTTAGGTCGTTTACATCCTGTCGGTATCATCTTTGCATCTCTAGTTGTTGCAATAACTTATCTGGGTGCTGAGACAGCTCAAATATTTATGCAAATACCTAAATATACTGGTCAGGTTTTTCAAGGAATGATTTTATTTTTTCTTCTTGCATCGGATTATTTACTTTTTTTCAAAATTAAATTTATAGGTTTAAAAAAATGATCATCGATATAAATTTTATTGGGCTGATAATTGCATCAATCATGGCCTCTGCTGTTCCTTTAATCCTAGCGTCTTGTGGTGAGCTAATTACAGAAAGGTCTGGAGTTTTAAACCTTGGTGTTGAAGGAATGATGATCATTGGTGCTATTTCAGGTTTCGCATTAATGACTGTTACAGGGAGTTTAATTATTGCAATTTTTGGTGCAATGTTAGCTGGAGTTTTAATTTCAACTATTTTTGCATTCCTGACGCAAACATTGATAACAAATCATGTTGCTACTGGTTTGGCGCTTACCATATTTGGAATTGGTATTTCTGCGATGATAGGAAAAAATTTTGTAGGTATTCCTGGAAAAGAGTTTCCTGTTTTATTTGAAGGTTTAAAAGACACAATACCACTTTTAGGTCCAATATTATTTGGACATTCAATTGTTTTTTATTTTGCTTTTGCCCTTCCCTTTATAACTAGCTATTTTTTAAAAAAAACGAAAATTGGATTAATTGTAAGAGCTGTAGGAGACTCACCTGAATCTGCATCTAATCAAGGAATAAATGTTAGGCTAGTTCGTTACGCTTGTATACTTTATGGAGGCGCAATGAGTGGACTTGCTGGTGCATATTTATCTATGATTTATACTCCTCAGTGGATTGAAAATATGACAGGTGGAAGAGGTTGGATCGCATTGGCTCTAGTGGTTTTCTCAACGTGGAACCCAATTAAAATTTTAATCGGTGCGATGATTTTTGGTGGATTGACCATTATTCAATTTCATATGCAAGCAATCGGAGTAAGAATTCCTGTGCAATTTTTAACAGCTCTACCTTACATCGTTACAATAATAGTTTTAGTTGTAATTTCTCGTGATAGTAGAAAAATAAGACTAAGTACTCCTAGTTCCTTGGGGAAATCTTTTCATAAAGACAATTAATCTTAAAATAATCATTTTTTTTTAGATAAATTAATTTAAATTTAACAAATAAAAAATCAAAAGGGGAAATAAATTTATGCATAAATTTTTAATTCGTTCTTTCGTCTCTTCTTTAGTTTTATTATTTACATTAACTGTAGCTGCAATTGCAAAAGATGTTAAAGCAGCATTTGTTTATATTGGTCCAACTGGTGACCATGGGTGGACTTATCAGCATGATGTAGGTAGAAAAGCTGTTGAAGCTGCCGGATTTAAAACAACATACGTAGAAGGCGTTCCAGAAAGTGCCGATGCTGAGAGGGTTCTTAGACAGTTAGCTAATTCTGGTCACGACATTATCTTTACAACTAGTTTTGGATATATGAATCCTACTAACAAAGTTGCAAAAGAGTTTCCAAATGTAAAATTTGAACATGCTACTGGATACAAAAGAGAACATCCAAATGTTTCAACTTACGCTGCTAGATTCTATGAAGGTAGAACTATTTTGGGAACAATTGCTGGGACTATGACAAAATCTAATGTGATTGGTTATGTAGCGTCTTTTCCAATACCTGAAGTAATTAGAGGTATCAATTCATTTACCTTAGCAGCTCAAAAAGTTAATCCAAATATCAAAACTAAAATTGTTTGGGCTTTCACTTGGTACGATCCAGGTAAAGAAGCAGAAGCAGCAAAAGCTTTAATTGATCAAGGTGCTGATGTAATTGCTCAACATACAGATAGTACAGCTATTGTTCAAATGGCTGAAAAAGCTGGAGTATATGCTTTTGGACAAGCAAGTGATATGGATAAGTTTGCACCAAAGGCTGTATTAACTTCAGTTGAGAATAACTGGGGACCATATTATGTCGATAGAGTTAAAGCTGTTGCAAATGGTACATGGGATCAAAAAGATACATGGCACGGTATAGGTGATGGTATGGTAGTAATCTCAGGTTTAGATTCTCAAATGCCTAGTGACCTACAAGCAAAAGTTAAAAAACTTCAAGCAGATTTAGCATCTGGTAAAGTTCATTCTTTCACTGGACCAATTTATGACCAAAAGGGAAATTTAATGGTAGCAGAAGGGAAAACTGCAGATGATGGTATGCTAGCAGGTATGATGACTTATGTTAAAGGTGTTGAAGGAGATATACCTAAGTAATCATTTTCCAATTTAAAAAATTTAAAAGGCCAGTTTTTTAACTGGCCTTTTTTATATCTGATGTTTTTTTTTAATTTCTTCAATTCTTAATTCTTCATAAATTTCGAAGGGCTGCACAATCCAAGGATTATCAGGAAGTTTTTTTGCACAAAAATCTGGCTCAAATGTTGATTTCTTTTTTTTAAATAAAGTAGCAGTTTTGATATCCTCTATTTTATCCTTTATTGGTTCATATTTTTTTAACCAGTCTATACTTTTGTTAAAAGTTATTCCTGTATCAGATAAATCATCGCATAAAAGTATTTTACCACCCATATTAGGTGCTATAGAACTCATTTCCCTTGAGAACACAATATCACCCTGCTCATCCTCTACTCCTTTACCACTGTAAGATTCAACTGCAAGATATGCACATTTTAATTTAAATATTCTGCTTAATACGTCTATCATTGGTGCTGCGCCACGCATGATGCCAATCAGTATTGTTGGTTTATATCCACTTTCATCAATTTGGATGGCTAACTTTTCAACAGTCTGGTTGTACTCATCCCAACTGACAATCATTTTTTCTGTCATAATTTTTTAATATCTATTTATTTAAATAATAAAACTAAAACTGCAAGAACGATAAGTGCAATTATTGAAGATATTAAGATATACAACCTATGAATGTTTCTTCCTCTTAAATTAAAATAATGTCGTGCTACTCCAGTAATAACTGCTAATGCACATAATATTAACCAATTATACTGATGATAAACTAAGAAACTTGAGTGTCCAGAAAGCATTATAAACAATACTAAAAAAGTGGAATAATTATTATGAATTGATCTCTGTTTAGCTGCTAGAGATAAACTCATATCAAATTTTTCACCTCTTTTACTACTGCTGATGATGTTCATTTGATTGGGTATAATTACTGTAAAAACATTACCAAACATATTGGTTCCTATAATTAGTCCAACACTCAAAATTGCAAATTTTGGTCCAAACAATTTTGTTAAACCAAAGGAAACAGCTGCTAATAAAATAATTGCTGTAAATATAAATAGTACATTATTTTCAATCAATTTTGATTTACACAATAGATCATAAATAAACCAAAAAATAATTAATGATAAAAGCGAAATAATAATGGCGTAACTAGGAGGCATCAACAGGACACGTTTATCTACCATTAATACACCGGCGTTATAATAATAAATTACAACTAAGAGCAACATTCCTGTTACAAAAGTTAGGTAACTTTGCCATTTAAAAATTACTAATCTATTTAAATAATCCTGTGGTGGTGAGGTTTTTAACCTTGAAAGTTTATAAAAAAAACCAGAATGCATCAGATATCCTTCTCCATCGACATCATTGCTTGTTATATTTTTATTTAAATTATTGTCTAAGTAATTAAATAAAAAACTGTTACCTACCCATAATATTGCAAATACTACATGGCCCCATCTTAGAATAACTTCTAACCATTTAATTGTATAAGGTAAAAATTCCATCAGTATTTTATTTTATCTACTTTTTTATCCCAAATTTCAAAAGCTTTTAAAGCTTCTTCTCTAAGCATTTGTACCATTTTAATTTTTCTATCATCAATTTTTTTCGGAATTTCTGTATAAATAAAAGAGTCATCAAAATCTATATTTTTTGCATCTTCTCTAGTGTTTGCATAATATATTTTATCTAATCTTGACCAATAAATTGCTGAAAGACACATCGGGCAAGGTTCACAAGATGTATAAATCTCGCATCCGGATAGATCAAAAGTATTTAAATTTTTACAAGCTTCTCTAATTGCTACTATTTCTCCATGAGCAGTTGGATCATTTGTGGAAGTAACTTTGTTAGAGCCCTCTGCAATAATTTTTTGATCCTTAACTATAACACTTCCAAAGGGACCACCTATGGTATTCGCACTTTTTATTGAAAGTTCAATGGCTTTTGTCATAAATTTTTTTTTATCTTCCATTTTTTTTTTTTATTTTATTTTTAATTTTATTAATACTCATTAAAATTCTTTCAGGTGTTGCTGGCGCATTAAGTTCTGGCGCAAACTGATAATTTCCAACTGAAGCAACTGCATCTTTAATTGCATAAAAAACGCTCATAGCTAACATTAGAGGAGGTTCGCCTGTTGTCTTTGCTTTATTAACAACTTTTTCTTTATTTATTCCATCTTTAAAAATTTCTACATTAAATTTTTTTGGAATATCACTTACGGCAGGAATTTTATACGTTGATGGAGAGAAAGTTGTAATCTGACCATTTGATTTCCAATTTAGTTCTTCAATAGTTAACCAACCTTGTCCTTGAACAAAACCTCCTTCGATCTGACCTAATTCAAGTGCAGGATTTATTGGTTTCCCTGCATCATGCAAAATATCAACTCTTTCTAGGATATTTTCACCTGTCAGTGTATCTATAGTTACTTCTGAAACAGCTGCACCATAACAAAAATAATAAAATGGTCTTCCTCTAAATTTTTTTTTATCAAAGTTTATTTTTGGCGTTGAATAAAAACCTGAGGATGAAAGAGAAATTCTATTTAAATATGCTTCTTGAATAATACTTTTAAATTCAAATTGTCTGTTTCCAAATATTATATATTGATCCTTATAAATTGCTTCTTGATTATAAATCTTATATTTTTTTTTAATAAATTTTTCTAAATTTAATTTAATTTTTGCTACTGCATTTAATGCTGCAGCACCATTAAGGTCTGTGGTTGAAGATGCAGCGCTAGCTGAAGTATTTGGAACCTTAGCTGTATTTGTTGATGAAATATGTACTAAATTATATGGTAATCCCAAGGAATTGGCCACTAGTTGAGCTATTTTTGTATGAGTCCCTTGACCCATTTCTATACCACCATGGTTCAAGTAAACACTTCCATCTGTATAAATATGCACTAAAGCACCAGCTTGATTTAAATGAATTGTTGTAAATGAAATCCCAAATTTTACTGGTGTAATAGCTATACCCTTCTTTTTAAATTTATTTTTTTCATTGAATTTTTTTATCTCTGAATATCTTTTCTTATAATTAGATTTATTTTCTAAATTTTTAAATATTTCATTAATCACATTGTCTTCAATAGTCATTCCATAGTGAGTTATATTTTTTTTATCTTTTTGATAAAAATTTTTCTTTCGAACTTGAATAGGATCTATTTTTAAATACCTTGAAATATTATCAATAACATTTTCTATAGCCATCATACCCTGATTTCCACCAAAGCCTCTAAATGCAGTTGAAGTTGGAATATTTGTCTTGCATAAATTATTTGTTACCTCGATATCTGATATGTAATACGCATTGTCTATATGAAGAAGAGCTCTTTCATTTATTGCTGCTGATAAATCAGGCGACATTCCACAATTTGATGATAAGTTAATTTTTAATCCTTCAATAATTCCTTCATCATTAAATCCAACTTCGTATTCAGATAAAAATTCATGCCTTTTACCAGTCAAAATTATATCATCATCTCTATCTAGTCTTAATTTTACAGGCTGACATGTTTTTTTTGCCAGCAACGCACAAATACATGCAGTCATAAAATTTGTCTCTTTCCCTCCAAATCCACCTCCAATTCTTCTTACTTCAACATTTATAGAATTACTTTTCTGATTTAACATTTTTGCAATTAATTGTTGTGTCTCAGAAGGATGTTGTGTTGAACTGTAAACTAAAAAATTATCATCTTCTTTAGGTATAACAAACGCTGCCTGACCCTCTAAATAAAAGTGTTCTTGACTTCCGGTTGTAAAGATTCCTTTCAAATTATATTTTGAATTTTTAATTTTCTTAGAAGGGTTTCCTTTTTTAATTTTTCTAGGCTTAAATAAAAACTGTTTTTTATTTAAAGCATCTTTTATTGTGATAACTGGTTTTAAATCTTTATAAGTGATTTTTGCCTTTAATACTGCTTTTCTTGCAAGTTCAGTAGTTGTGGCAGCTACAGCAAACAATGGTTGACCAAAAAACTCAACTTTTTTATCTGGAAATATTGGATCACCATCAAAAACAGGTCCTACATCGTTCCTTCCTGAGATATCATTTTGAGTGACTACTGATATCACCCCTTCACTTTTTTTTACATCGCTTAAGTCTATTTTTTTGATTATTGCATGAGCTTTTTTACTTAGACCAATAGCACCATAAATTGTATTTTTTGGTTCATTAATGTCGTCAGTGTATTCAGCGTATCCACTTACATGCTTATAAGCACTATCATGTGGTCTTACATCATTAATATAGTTCTCTTTGCTCATTTAATTAACTCTTGTTAGCTTATTAGAATCTATTTCTACGAAACATTTCATCAATAAATTTTTTGCTATCTCTAGTCTATATTCTTTACTTGCCCTCATATCACCTATGGGACTTAGGTCTTTATCAAGATAATTTTTGGCTTGATTAAAAGTACTTAAATTAAGAGGTTTATTCTTGAGAATTTTCTCACAAGCTTTAGCTCTTTTTGGTACAGCTGCCATACCTCCAAAAGCAATAAAAACCTCTTTAATTTTATTTTTATCGATTTCAAAATTAAAAGATCCACAAACAGATGAAATATCATCATCAAATCTTTTTGATATTTTAAATGCTTTAAAAATATTTTTCTTAAATAATGGTATTTTTATTGAGTGAATAAATTCATTCTTTTTTAATTTAGTTTTTCTATAATCAAGGAAAAAATTATTTATAGGAATAACTTTTCTTTGATTGAAGCTTTCAATTAAAATTTCTGCATTTAAAGATAACAAAATTGGTAATGTATCACCTATCGGAGATGCTGTCGCAATGTTACCACCTATTGTTCCTACATTTCGAATTTGAACAGAACCGTATCTTTTAAGAACTAAATAAAAATCTGGATAATGTTTTTTAATTTCTTTTTCAAATTTTATTAAAGGTGTAGAGGCGCCAACCTCAAGGTAATTTTTATTTACTTTTATAAAGTCTAATTCTTTTATTTCTTTTAAATCAATTATAAAAGGAATTTCTTTTCTTTCTTTTGTAACTTTTAAAGATAAGTCTGTTCCACCTGCAAGAAAACTAAAATTAGAGTATTTTTTAATTATATTTTTTAAATCCTTAATGTTCTTTGGTGAAAAATAAATTTTATCATCTTTTTTAATATAAATATTTTTTGGTTTAATTTTTTTTAATAATTGAATAACTTTATTATTATTTTTACTAAATTGATCATTCCTGTTTTTCTTGTCTAAACTTTTTGCAGCATCTATTATAGGTCTATATCCAGTGCAACGACATAAATTACCTGATATAGAATCTGTTATTAATTCATTATTAAGATTTTTGTTATTTTTAAACATTGAAAATAAAGCCATAACAAATCCTGGTGTACAGAAACCGCATTGAGAGCCATGAAATTTTACCATCGCATCTTGTACAGGGTGAAGTTTGCCATTTTTGGAAACCAAATCTTCTACAATTAAAAGTTGTTTACCATTTAATGATGGAACAAATGAAATGCAGGAATTAATTGCTTTATATATAATCTTATTATCGACTAATTCACCTAAAACAATTGTACACGCGCCACAACCACCCTCTGAACATCCTTCTTTGGTTCCAGTCTTTTTTAATTCGGTTCTAATATAATTAAGTATGGTTTGATTTGGATCAGGATTATTGATTACTATAAGCTTATCATTTAATAAAAATTTAACAGAGTTCGATATCACTTAACTACCTCTATAAGTAGAATAACTCCAAGGTGAAACAAGCAAAGGAACATGATAATGCTGTGAGGGATCTAAAATTCCAAATCTGATGATAACATCATCCAGGAATGGAACATCGCTAGCTGCAGATGTATTTTTAAAATAATCACCAATATGAAAAACTAATTCATATTTACCCTTAACAAAAATATCTCCCTCAGCTAATGGTGAATTAGCTCTACCATCGTCATTGAGTTTTGTTGACGTTAATTTTTTTCGCTCTGAATTATTAATATAAAACAACTCAACTAGGATACCTTTGCCAGGTTTACCAGAATACACATCTAAAACATGAGTTGTGAGCTTTGTCATAAAATTATAGTATCATTTAATTTTAAACTTTAATTATTTTAAAGTTATATGAGAACAATAGATAACATTAACGATCTTAACAAGTCTGATTTTTTGTCTTTATTTGGTAATGTTTTTGAAAAAACTGAGTCAGTTGCAGTGGAAGCATTTGAGTCAAAACCATTTAAAAACTTTGAAGATATTATGTTTAAAATGCTTGATATTTATGAAAATTACGAAAAGAATAAAATTTTAGAGATTTTAAATGCTCATCCTGAGCTTGCTGTAGCAAAAAAAATGACCTCTGAATCTATATCAGAACAAGCCTCTGCAAAATTAAACCAATGTTCTAATGATGAATATGAAGAATTTAAAAAATTAAATTCAGAATATAAAAAAAAGTTTAATTTTCCTTTTATAATTGCCGTAAAAGGTAAAGATAAAAATGAAATTTTGAATAATTTTAGACAAAGAATACAAAGTGATGTAGAAAGTGAATTCCTTGAAGCAAAAAAACAAGTAAAAAAAATTGCAACCTTTCGTTTGAATGAAATAAATAAAAAATGAAAAAATTTATAAGTGCAAAAATGATTAACTTAGCGGACCCAAGAATTGGATCTAAAGTTATATTTAAGACTGACGATTTTTTTGCAGCTGCTCATAGAATATTAAACATCGAAACTCCAGTTTTTAAAGATGGACTATTTGACAAACATGGTAAATGGATGGATGGATGGGAAACAAGGAGAAGAAGATCAAAAGGTTTTGATTATTTAATTTTAAAACTTGGTAAACCTGGGAAGATATTTGATATAGACATTGACACAACACACTTCAATGGAAACCATCCCACACATGCTTCGTTAGAGGGTTGCTTAAGTAAAACAAAGCCTAATAAGAAAACAAAATGGATTTCTTTACTGAGCAAAAAAAAACTTGGGCCAAGCCGAAACCATAGCTTCAAATCAAACAACAAATCTGTTTTTAATTATATAAGACTAAACATTTTTCCAGATGGTGGAGTTGCAAGACTAAGGCTTTATGGAAAAATTGAAATGGAGAAAAACTTTTTAAATAACAAAACTATCAACCTTACATCTGTTTTAAATGGCGCTTCAATTATTGGTTGTAATAATGAACATTTCGGCAGGGCTGAAAATATTATAGCACCTGGTAAAGGAAAAAATATGGGAGATGGTTGGGAAACAAAAAGAAGTAGAGGAAAAAACTATGATTGGCTTATAATAAAATTTGGAAAACCAGGATTAATAAAAAAACTAGAGATAGATACCCATCATTTTAAAGGAAACTACCCCGATAGTTGTTCAATTCAAACTGCAAGCATTTCAAAAAATCTGTCCAATAAATCAATTGTCAATAATTCAAAAAATTGGAAGTTTATTTTAAATAAGTCAAAACTGTCAGCTCACAAGAAACATATTTTTAAAAAATTCTTAATTAAAAGAAGTAAGGAAAATTATCTTAAAATAAATATCTATCCAGACGGTGGAATTTCAAGAATAAGGGCATTTGGAAATTTTGTGAGATGAAAATAATAAAAGCAAAAAAAATTACTAAAAAAAATTTTTCTAAATTTGGTCAATTAATAGATACGTCAAAAAAAAATCCTATAAATATTAATGATGGTTATGCAAAAAGATTTGATAATTTGATAAACGTAGATGCATCTAAAAACAAAGGGAAAGCAATTGTTAGTATTTTTAAAGCAAAAAAAAGAAGTTTTCCTATGAAAATTGACATGATGGAAAAACATCCTTTAGGAAGCCAAGCCTTTATACCAATGGAAGATACAAAATTTTTAGTATTTGTAGCACCAAAAGGAGATAAACCAGATGTAAATAAAATCCAATCTTTTTTAGTCCCAAAACAAACTGGGGTTAATTATAATGCTGGTATTTGGCACTTTCCGTTGATTTCTATGAAAAATATGAATTTTCTAATTGTTGATAGAAAAGGAAAAGGAAACAATCTTGTTATTTATAAATTTAAAAAAGATAAAATTATTTTGAAAAAATGAAAAAAAAGTATCCAAGAGATTTGGTTGGATATGGTTCCAAAAAAGTTAAGGTAAAGTGGCCTGGTAATGCTAAGTTGGCTTTGCAATTTGTGCTTAATTACGAGGAGGGAGCAGAGAATTGTACTCTTCATGGTGATAAAACTTCAGAAGTATTTTTATCAGAAATTATAGGAGCAAAACCAATTAAAGGTCGACACTTAAATATGGAATCAATTTATGAATATGGATCAAGAAGAGGGTTTTGGAGAATTCATGATCTATTTAATAAAAAGAAAATTCCACTTACTATTTTTGGAGTTGGTATGGCATTGGAAAGAAATAAAGAAGTTTGTTCGGCTATAAAAAAAGCAAATTATGAAGTTGCAAGTCATGGGTGGAGATGGATTGACTATCAAAATGTATCAAAGAAAAAAGAAAAGAATGATATGGAGCTTGCAGTCAAATCTATAAAAAAGATTTTCGGTAATCAACCTGCTGGTTGGTACACAGGTAGGTGTAGCGAAAATACTTTAGATTTAGTAATTAATAATGGTAGTTTTTTATACTGTAGCGATACATACAGTGATGATCTTCCTTACTGGATTAAAAAAGGTAATAAAAAACAACTAATGATTCCTTACACACTTGATAACAATGATATGAGATTTGCAACCAATCAAGGATTTAATTCAGGTGAACAATTTTATAATTATTTAAAAGATAGTTTCGATGCACTTTATGAGGAAGGAAAAACTTCACCTAAGATGATGTCAGTTGGCTTGCATTGTAGATTAATTGGAAGACCTGGTAGAATACAGTCTCTTAAAAAATTTTTAAATTACATCACAAAATTTAAGGATATTTGGATCTGCAAAAGAGTAGACATAGCTAAACATTGGATAAAAAATTATAGTTAAAATTTTTATTATTGTTCCGCAGCTATAGAAGTATAGTGAGCAACCGCTTCTATTTCCTCATCAGTTAGTATACCCTCCATTGCGGGCATTACTCCTATACCGTTTCTAACTGCCATTATAATTCTTTGAATATCAGGTCTAATTTCATTTAAATTTGGACCAACCATTGCGTTCGATCCAGCATCTGAAAGCATATGGCATGCTGCACAATTACCGGCCCCTAGAAAAACTTCTTTTCCTTTATTAAACAGTTGATCAGCATTAACGTGGGTTGACCATAATAATATCAAAAACAATAATGTATTAAAGAAATTTAAAAATAATTTTTTCACATAAATTTGGTATCATAATTAAAAAAATTTAAAAAGGAGAATTATGAAAGCTTATTGGATTGCAAATTATACTGAAATAAAAGACGACGAAAGACTTAAAAAATATGCTATTAAAGCTAAAGAAGCGGTTGAAAAATATTCTGGAAAAATAATAGCAAGAAGTGCAAATAATGTAACTTTGGAAGGTAGGGAAATGGTTAGAGTAGCACTTGCAGAATTTCCAGACATTGAAACAGCAAAAAATTGTTACAATTCCGAAGAGTATGTTGAAGCTAGAAAACATTTAGAAAATAATGCTGTTAGAGAACACATTATTTTTGAAGGAATGTAAAATTCAATAATAACATAATAAATGACACAACCATTTATAGATACAATTTTAGAAGAAGCAATTTCATGGATTGAATCTGATAAACAAGTAGTTCTTGCAACTGTAGTTCAAACATGGGGATCTTCTCCATTCCAAATTGGAAGCAAAATGATAATTGACGAAAAAGGTAATTTTTTAGGTTCAGTTTCGGGTGGTTGTGTGGAAACAAGCGTAATTACTGAATGTGTTGAACTAATAAAAAATAAAAATTCATTTAAGAAAATTGATTTCAAAGTCTCAGATGAAAATGCTTGGAGCGTAGGCCTTGCATGTGGAGGAGAAATGACTGTTTTTATAGAACAAATAAATTGATGAAAATAGAAATACTTAAAGAAATAATAAAAAAAAAATCATCCGATGAACAATTTGCTGTTTTAACTAATTTAAGTAATGGATCCTCTGAAATATATAAAATAGGAATACCTTTAAGTAATAATTTTATTAATTATAAAAACGATATAGAGAATTATTATAATTTAAAGAAAAGTGGCGTAATTAATAATACCGAAATTTTAATTCAAAATTATATTAAACCAATCGAAGTTATTATCATTGGCGCAGTACATATAACACAATATTTAATTAAATTTTTAAAAGATTTAAATTTTGATGTTACTGTAGTTGATCCAAGAGAATATTTCACAACTAAACAAAAATTTCGAAATGTTAAAATTATCAATAAATGGCCTGAAGAATTTTTTAAAAATATTCAAACAAACTCTAATACTGCTTTAATTACTTTGAGTCATGATCCAAAAATTGATGAGCCAGCGTTAAAACATGCTTTAAAAAAAAAGTTTTTTTATATAGGTGCTTTAGGGAGTAAAAAAACTCATAACAACAGATGTAAAAGATTAAAAGATGAAGGATTTAATGATAAAGAAATTGACTCTATACATGGACCAATTGGAATAAAACTAGGGGGAAAATCTGCTCCTGAAATAGCTTTATCAATTGTTGCACAACTAGTTTCTGAGACAAACAAATATAAAAATCTTTAGTACTGGATAGGTTCAGGATCTATACTTCTCCAAAGATACCATGTTGCTACCGAACAATAAGGTGAAAATTTTTTATTTAAATAAGAAACATAACGTTCAGGAGGTAAATATTTTTTATTATAATTTTGAGAAATAGCTCTTAAAAGTCCAATATCTTGTATAGGCCAAATATTGGGTCGATTATAGGTAAATAATAAGATCATTTCTGCTGACCACCTTCCAATTTGTCTAAGTTGAGAAAGGTAAATAATAGCATCCTCATCAGACATTTTTGAAATCAGTCTTGGATTAAACTGTTTATTCAATACTTGTTTTGCTAAACTTTTAATTCCTTTTACCTTCTGTCTACTTAGACCACAGCTTTTTAATTGAGCGGTAGATAACTTACTAACAGATTTTGCATTAATTTTATTTTTACATTTTTTTTTAAATTTTAAAAAAACTGAATTAGCAGCAGCAACACTTATTTGTTGACCAACAATACTTTTACATAGAGAAAAGAAAACATCTTTTCTTGAAGTAAGAACTGTCTCTGATGGTGATTTATACTTTTTAATCAACGCTGACATTGTTTTATCTTTATCTGATAAATATTTTTTTGCTTTATTCCAATATGATGGTGTTTTAGTCATGTCGTGAAACAGATAGCTTTTTTTTCAAATACATCTCTCTTCTAAATATAATAATAGATGAAACAATAACCAATAAAGCACCTAATAATGTTTTAGAAGTTGGTATTTCATTCCAAATAAAATATCCAAATATTATAGCAAAGACTAATCCAAGGTATTTTAAAGGGGAAACTAAACTTACTTCTGAGTATTTATAAGATTGTGATAACCATAAATTAGCAAGGCCACCTAATATACCAACCATGGACAACAAAAATAAATCAATTAAACTTGGCAAAATCCATCCCTGATAAAAAGATAAAAAACTTAAAAGCATTATTGAAAATGAAAAGAAAAAACTAATTAACCAAGCTGGCTCAGTTGAGGATAATTTTCTAATAGCAATAGCAACGTAAGATAGGCCTAAACAAAAAATTATTGGATATATATAATATAAATTTAAAGAGCTAAAACCTGGTTCAGTTATGAAAATTATACCCACAAATCCAACTAAGACCGCTAGCCACCTATAAATACCAACTTTTTCTTTTAATAAAAAAATTGAAAATATTGTTATAAATATTGGTGCTGCAAAAGAAATACTTACAACTGTTGCTAAAGGTAAATTTCTTAAAGCTACAAATATAGAAACCAAAGCAATTAATCCTGCTAAACATCTTTTAAAATGCAAAAACGGTCTGGTTGTTTTGTAAAAATCTAAATATCTGTCTTTAGGAATAAGAAATAAAATAGGAATTATTCCGCAAAATCCTCTGAAAAAGAGTACTTGTCCAACGGGATAATCATCAGACCATTTAACAATCACATCCATTAGTGAAAATGCACATACTGATATGAACATGTAAAAAAAGCCTAATTGATTTTTTGATAGCATATGATTAACTTTAGATTAATTAACTTAATTATCAATGGAAATAGCAATTTTAGGATTAGGATGTTTTTGGGGACCAGAAATTAAGTTTAGTAAACTTGATGGAGTTATAAAAACAGAAGTAGGATATTGTGGAGGAAACAATGCCGAAACAAATTACAAAGAAGTATGCACAGGTAGAACAAATCATGCGGAAGTAGTAAAATTAGACTTTGATCCTAGAGTAATATCTTACGAGAAAATTCTTGAATATTTTTTTGAAATTCATGACCCCACAACCTTAAATTCCCAAGGTCCAGATTTTGGAACCCAATATAGAAGTGAAATATTTTATTTAAATGATCAACAAAAAATTATTGCTGAAAAATTAATTGAAAAAGAGAACATCAAATTATCAGGAAAGGTTGTAACAAAAACTTCATTAGTCAAAAATTATTGTCCAGCTGAAGAATATCATCAACGATATTTGGAAAAAAGATAAAATGTCTTTGGTTGATACAAGTTGGTTAGAAAATAATATTGATAAAGTAAAAATTATTGATTGCTCATGGCATATGCCTCAAACTCAAAGAAACGGTTTTAAGGAATATACAGAGGAACATATTCCTAATGCTATTTTTTTTGATTTAGATAAAAATTCTAAATTGGATACTGATTTACCACACATGCTCACTGATACTAAATCTTGGGAAAAAATAATGGGTAAAATGGGGATTGAAAATAATGATCGAATAGTAATTTATGATAATTCTGATGTTATTAGTTCTTGTAGATGTTGGTACAATTTAATTTATTATGGACATGATCCTAAACTAGTTCATGTTCTTGATGGTGGATTAAAAAAATGGAAAAAAGAAAATAAATCTACAGATAACAAAAAAGTAACCAATCAAACTTCAAAGTATATATGTAAAGAAAATATAGAATTAGTTAAAAATAAAAAACAAATAGATGAAAACATTAATTCACATGAATTTAATGTTATTGATGCAAGAAGTAGAGAAAGATTTGAAGGCAAAGTTGCTGAACCAAGGAAAGGTCTTAGAAGTGGTTCAATAAAAAATTCTTTTTGCCTACCATTTTCTGAACTGGTAAACGAAGACCATACTTTCGTTAGTAAAGATAAAATAATGGAAAAATTTAAATCCTTTAAATTTGACCATGATAAAAATCTAGTATTTTCATGTGGTTCTGGAGTGACTGCAAGTGTATTGGCACTAGCTTATTCTTTAATAAATGCTAAATATATGCCGACAATTTACGATGGCTCTTGGGCTGAATACGGAAAAAATTAACTTATGAAAACATCTACAAAAATAACAAGTATAGTAATCATATTTTTCTTAATCATTGCAACAGTGATCATTGGAAGAACAATGATAGGAAATCATTTCAAAAAAAAATTTAGTAAAAGACCGCCTCCCGGAATAATAATAACTACTACTCAAGAGAGAGTTTTTGAAAATGTTGTTAATACCTATGGGACTGCAACTCCAATTCAAACACAATCATTTAAAATTGAAAAATATGAAATATTAAAACCTATAAAATTTAATCAAAAAGTTAAAAAGGGTGATGTAATTGCTGAGCTTAAAAATCGAAAAGTTATTGCTCAATTTGATGGTGTTATTGGAAAAAGAGAATTTTCGGAAGATATAGAGGTTTCAAAATCATCAATATTAATTAATCTTGAAGATACTAGCTCAATATATTGTGATGTAGATATACCTGAAATTTTTGTACCATTTATTGAGGTTGGTCTGCCAGTTGATATTAAATTTTCTGGATATAAAAATAAAATTTATAAAGGTGAAGTAGACTCTTTTGCTAGTAGGATAAGTGAAGATACTAGAGCTTTAGCAACAAGAATTAAGATGGACAATTCATCAGGTGAAATTTTACCTGGCTCATTTTTAGAAATATCAATTAAATATGACGTAAGAAATGGCTTAAGTGCTCCTGACACTAGTACAATTGTCGAGGGTGAAAATGTTTTTATTTATAAAGTAGATGATAAAAATAAAGTAATGAAAACAAAGGTAACCATTGGTGATAGATATTTAGGCTTTGTAGAAATATTAGATGGATTAAATAATGGAGATAAAATTGTTGCAGAAGGAACAAAAAAAGTAAGACCGAATTTAACAATCAGACCTATTGAAAAAGGTGCTAAAAAAAAACAAGGAAATTCTAACTGGGGTAAAAAAGGCAAATCAAAAAAAGCTGAGGAAAAAAAAGGTAAATTTGATTGGCTAAAAAATATTTTTAAAAAATCAGATAAAGAGAAAAAATAATTAAATGTATATAACTGAAGTTAGCATTAAACGACCTGTTGTTGCTTGGGTTATGTCTTTAATATTGATAATTTTTGGTGTTTTCGTCTTTTTAGAATTGCCAGTACGAGAACTTCCAGATGGTATACAGCCACCAGTAGTTCAAGTTCAAACTGATTATAAATCTGCTTCTGCTGAAATCGTTGATGAAGAAATAACTCAAAAATTAGAGGATGTAATTGGAGGCGCTGAAGGAATCAAAAATATTGACTCAAGTTCTCTCAATGGAAGAAGTAGAATTAATATTCAATTCAACACAGACATTGATTTAGATGATGCAGCTAATGATATTAGAGAACGAGTTGCAAGAGTTGTAGATAATTTACCAAGTGAGTCAAACCCTCCACAAATTTTAAAACAGGCAGCAGGTTTTACAACTACAATGTGGGTTGCTTTATCATCTCCAACATGGAATGATTTAGATCTTGGTGATTATGCTGAAAGATATCTAATAGATGCATTTTCAAGCGTACCAAACGTAGGTCGAATTTTAGTTGGTGGATTAAGAGAGCTTAGTGTTAGGGTTTGGATAGATCCAATAAAATTAGCTGCAAACAATCTTACAATTCAAGAAGTTGAAAGAGCTCTTAGAAATGAGAACATAAATCTTCCAGCTGGAACCTTAGAAGCTAATAACAAAGACTTAACTTTAAACATTGATAAATCCTATTCTAATATTGATACTATTAAACAATTACCACTTAAGAAAAATAAAGAAAAAGTTATTATTTTATCTGATGTGGCTAATATAGAGTTTGGACCTGTCTCAGAAAAAACTTTATTTAAAGCACAAAGAAAAAATGCAGTAAATTTAAAAACCGTAGGAATAGGAATTTATGCAAAAAGTGGCGCATCAACGGTGGAGCTTTCTAAACAAATAAAAATTAAAATTAAAGAACTTAACAAATCCTTACCTGATGGATTAAAGTTAGAGATAGCATTTAACAGAGCGACCTACATTGGTGCAGCAATTGAAGAAGTATATAAAAGTTTAGTAATTGCATTCGTACTAGTTGTTTTAATTATTTATCTTTTTTTAGGTAACCTAAAAGCTGTAATAGTTCCTGCAGTTGCTTTACCAGTTAGTCTTATTGGATCATTTCTCGGGTTATATATATTTGATCTATCAATTAATATTTTTGTATTACTAAGTTTTATTCTAGCAATAGGTATAATCACTGATGACTCTGTAATCATGACTGATGCAATCTATACAAGAATTGAAAATGGAGAAACACCTTTAGTGGCTGCTTACAAAGGTTCTAAACAAATTACATTTGCAATTATTGCAACGACTTTAATTCTTGTAGCAGTATTTTTACCTTTAATTTTTATTAAAGGAATATCTGGAACTTTGTTTAAAGAAACAGCAATAGCCTTATCTTTTTCAATTGTTGTATCTTCTTTTGTGGCATTAACATTGTCTCCAATGCTAGGTAGTAAATTTTTAAATAAAAAAGAAAAAATTAATTTTTTTGTAAAAAAATTTAATAATGGATTTAAATCTTTTACAGGATTTTATATTAATTCTCTTAGATATTGGGTGAATAAGCAAAAAACAATTTCTGTGTTTATAATTTTAATTATTGCTGCCTCAGCTTACTTATTTAGTTTTTCTAAAAAAGAATTGATACCAATTGAAGATAGGGGTGCTTATTTAATCATTGGGTCAACTGATGAAGGAAGTTCATTTGAATATACTCAAGAAAAAGCGCAAATAATTGAAGGAAGAATATTAAAATTATTGCAGGCAGAAGATAGTCCGTATGCAAGACTAATCATGAGAGTTCCTGGTTTTGGAAGATCTGCAACGTCTTATAACAGCTTTATAATTATTGCATTACTTGATGAATGGAAAAATAGAGATAAAGGTAGTCAAACAATATTAAGAGAAGCAATTGGACAAGTGGTTTCTGTGCCCGAAACTTTTGCCTTTCCAATTTCTCCACAATCAATAAGAGTATCTAGTTACAATAAGCCTGTTCAAATGGTGATATATGGATCTAGCTATGAAGAATTAGAGGAAATTCAAAATAGTGTCTTAAGAGAGTTAAGAAAAAATAGAAATATGTCTAGAATTGAAAGTGATTATACAAAAAATAAACCTGAGGTGAAATTAATCACTAATAAAAACAGAGCAAATGATTTGGGAGTTTCTACTGAAAATATAGGTAGAACTCTAGAAACTCTTTATGGAGGGAAAAGAGTAACAACTTTTAGCAAAGAGGGAAGAGAATACCCAATTATTTTACAACAATATTTAGCAGACAGAAGAGATAAAGATGGGTTGTCAAAAATTTTTGTTAGATCTGAAACAACTGGTAAACTTGTATCTGTTGCAAGTTTAGTTGAGTTTAAAGAGAAAGGTACTGCTGAAGCACTTCCAAGATACAATCGTCAAAGAGCAGTTACAATTTCTGCTGCGCTTTCAGAAGATTACACTCTAACAGAGGCTATAAAATACTTGGAAGATGTCATGATTAGAGTTGCTCCTCAAAATCAAATTACTTGGAAAGGAAAATCTGAAGAATTAAAAGAAACAACAAATGAAATATACTTAATCTTTGCTCTTGCGTTGTTAACTGCATATTTAGTTATGGCAGCAACATTTAACTCATTTGTTCATCCATTTATCATTATTTTAACAGTTCCATTAGCTGTATTTGGTGGCTTAGTATTTATTTTATTTTTAAATAGTTCTGTAAATATTTTCTCTCAAATCGCTTTAATAATTCTCATTGGTATATCTACAAAGAATAGTATTTTGATTGTAGATTATACAAACCAGATAAGAACTACCGGTGTAAAAATTCAGGACGCTATAATTAAAGCTTGCCAACTAAGAATTCGACCAATCATAATGACTTCACTTAGTACAATGATAGCAATGCTTCCGTTAGTTATTGGTAATATCGGCCCTGGTGCAGGTGAAGGCTCTAGATTAGCCGTAGGTTCTACAATTTTAGGAGGAATGATTATTTCAACCTTCTTTACCTTATATGTAACTCCAACGATGTATTTAGCTCTTGCAAAAAATACTAAGCGTATCGATGCAGTTGATATAGAATTAAAAAAACAGCTGAATTAAAAAATAATATATTTTGACGTTGATAAAGAATTTTTACATTCTGATAATTGTTGCTTATAAATATTTGATTGTTTCTCCACTCTTTTGGCTAAATTAATAACTTTTTTATTATTTTTATAATTTTTATAGTTACCCCACCCTTCATGATAAGCAATATACTGTTTAAAGGCATCTTTTTTTGAAACTTTTAATATTTTTTCAGTTTTATTTGTATACCAACCAATAAAATCTACACTATCTTTAAATCTAGATCTTGTTGCAAATTTATTTCCAGTTTCTTGCTTGTATTGTTTCCATGTTCCTTTTATCGCTTGCGAATAACCAAAAGAACTTGATGGTCTCTTATAAGGCACTACTTTAAATAATTTCTGTCTAGGAGGTTTTGCTAACCAATTAAAACTTGATTCCATTTTTATAATAGCAAGTTGCAAATAAACTGGGGTTCCCCATTTTTTTTCAGTTTTTTTTGCATGTTTATACCACGTGTATCTTTCATCAAATATTGCACAACTATTAGAAGTATTTTTAGGAATAGATGAACAACCTGAAATTAAAATTATTAAAATGAATAAATAATTAATTTTTAAAATTTTCATTTTTTTTAAAGATGAGTCTCACAACAATTGGTAGAATTACTCCAGCTAAATTTCCAAATAAATCAGGATATTCAAAACTCCTATTTGGAATGATGTAATGCATAATTTCTAATAAAAAAGAAAGAAAGATCAAATAAATACTTAAATAAATAATTTGATTTGCTTTAATATAAGTCAGAAATCCTACAACTGAAAGAATGAAAAAAGAGTAAAAATGATTTGTTGAAATAATAAAATCTGAAGTCAACTGTGGTTGAATTGTACAATTATTAAAGATTATACATCCTAATAAACTTCCAGGATATAAATATTCTAATAAAAGAATAAGATTACACAAATAGAAAATAAATTTATATTTCGAAAAATAATTAATCATTAATAATATAGTTTTATTTATCAAATTGATTTAAAAGATAAACAAATGAGTCATTTAATTTTAGTAAGACACGGTCAAAGTGTGTGGAATCTTGAAAAGAAATTTACTGGTTGGGTTGATGTAGATCTAACAGAAAATGGAAAATCAGAGGCAAAAAAGGCTGGTGGATTAATAAAACAAGAAAATATTGGAGTTAATCTGTATTACTCATCTTTTCAATTAAGAGCTAAAAATACTTTAAAAATTATACAAGAAGAATTGCAAGATTTTAAGGAAGTAAAGAGTGCATGGGAATTAAACGAAAGACATTATGGGGCTCTTACTGGATTAAATAAAGATGAAATGAAAAAAAAACTTGGAGAAGAAAAAGTTCATCAATTTAGACGTTCTTGGGATCTAAGACCAGACCCTTTAGATAAAAAAAATCCATATCACCCTCTTAATATTGAAACTTACAAAGAAATTCCCTTAGAAAAAATTCCAAATACTGAGTCACTTAAAGATACATATGAAAGAGTAATAAAATTTTATAAAAAAGAGATAGAAAATAAAACAAGTGAAAATATTCTAATTTCCGCTCATGGAAACTCTATAAGAGCTTTATGCAAATATTTGTTTAATTTAGATAATAATGAAATCTCTAAACTTGAAATTCCTACTGGGAACCCCCTTTTAATTGAATTAGAAAACAGCGAAATTTCTAATTGTAAATATCTTGATCAAGAAAGAGCTAAAGATCTTTTAGTTTTTTAAAAATATCTAGATCAGTTAAATGATAAAAGTCTTTTTGGCTTTCATAACCAAATAACTTTTTTTGATCTAATAAATTATTCCAAATTTCCAAAATTGAGTAATTTTCTATTTTCTCTTTAATAAATAATTTTTTATTAATTATTTGACATCCAATGTAAATAAATTCTTTTTCAGCCTCTTTGTTAATTAAATTATTTTTTAAATTGAAATCTCCTTTTAATTTTTTATCGAAACTTAATTTTTTATTTGCCAAGAGAAGAATGTTTTCTAATTTTTCAGAAAAATACTTTTTTTCCATTTTTATTATCTCGTCTTTATAATCATTCCTCCAGATTGTATCTGGATTAAAAATTATAAAATCTCTTTCATTGGAGTCTTTAATCATATTTTGAATACCTCCCCCTGTATCTAAAATATGCTCACCATCCTCAATTATTTTGATATCAATATTGAAATTTTTACTGTTTAAAAAAACTGAAAATTGATCCTTTAAATAAAAAGTATTTATTAAGATTTTTTGAATACCTAGTTTTTCGATTAAATTAATACATCTCTCCAGCATACTTACATCTTTAATCTCTAATAAGGGCTTAGGAGTGTTTAAAGTAATTGGGTTTAATCTCTTACCAAAACCTGCACATAAAATTAAAGCTGTATTTATTTTCACAAATTTACCTTATAAATTTTGGAAAATTATTTTTTAATAACAACATCAAATTATTAAATTGATTTTGCTCTTTTATTCTATGATTAATCAATTCCCAAGCGTAAGGAATTAATTTAAGATATTTTTTTTTATTATCTCTTTCAGCCAAGCGCATAAATATACCAATTATTTTTAAATTCCTTAAAACAGATAATATTTCAAAATCTTTTTTAAATTTTTCCAAATCAATTTTTTTATTTGTTTTGATATAAAATTTAAATACTTTCTCTTTCAGTTCATTAGATGTTTTCAATCTTACGTCGTCAATTAAAGATGCTAAATCGTAAGCTCTATTACCAATTAGTGCATCTTGACTATCAATTACTGCAATTTTTTTATTGTAATACATCAAATTTGAAACATGAAAATCTCTATGAACAAATGTAACATTTTTATAATTTAATTTTGATAATAATTTTTTTATCTCTAATCTAAATTTTTTTTTAAATTGAATACTTTTGGATTTAGACAATATCTTTGGCACATACCAGTCACAAAAAAGTTTAGTTTCATCAATCAAAGTTTTGTTTTTATATTCTTGAACTTTATATAATTTATTTTTAAAATTTTTTACTTTTTTATCTTTTATTAATTGTATTTTATTTAAAATTTTTATTATCTTCTTAAAAATAACATATTTATTATTCTTTTTATTTTTTAAAATTTGAAACAAAGTTTGATCTCCAAAGTCATTTATTTCTATATAATTATTAATGTAATTTTCGCTTATTAGATTTGGTGCTAAAATTTTATTTTTAATTAAAATTTTATTTACCGCATCATAAATTAAAAGATTTTTTAACTTTTCTTTCTTGGATATTACAATTATAGATTTATTTTCTCTGTTTCTATAAAATTCTCTAAAAGACGCGTCACCTTTTATTTTTTTTAATTTTGCCAAGCTTTTCATCAAAACAGGTTTTAATTTAAACTTTTATATCTACAGTTCTATCATTTAATTGATTTAAATAATTAAATGTTAAAGTTATAAATTTTATATCTTGTTTATCAGCAATCAATTGTGGCCATTCTATAAGTGTTATTAATTTATTATCTTTTTCAAAAATGTCTAAATTATTGACATCTTCTTTCCTATTAATTCTAAATAAATCATAATGTTTTATTCTTATATCTTTCACCTGATACTCATTTAATAAACTAAAAGTAGGGCTTGTAATTTCTGTTTGAATTAAATTATTTTTTTTTTGATACTCATTTATAAAATATTTAACAAAGGTTGTTTTACCAACACCCATCTCTCCATATAAAAAAACAAACTCACCGCCTTTAAGATATTTTGAGAATTCTTTAGCTAATTCTTTAGTTAACTTCTCTGAAGTGATATCGATTGTGCTATCTTTAATAGCGATAGGCATCTGGTTTGAAAGGACCTTCTGTTCCAACGCTTATATAATCTGCTTGCTCTTTTGATAATTTTGTTAGTTTTGCCCCAACTTTTTTTAAATGCAAAGTTGCTACTTTTTCATCTAAATGTTTTGGAAGTACATAAACTTTATTTTTATAATTTTTATGATTATGCCAAAGTTCTATTTGAGCAATAACTTGATTGGTAAATGATGCACTCATTACAAAGCTTGGATGTCCAGTTGCACAACCAAGATTAACTAATCTTCCTTCAGCTAAAAGAATAATTCTTTTACCACTAGGCAGCTCTATTTCATGCACTTGAGGTTTTACTTCAGTCCACTTATAATTCTTAAGAGCATCAACTTGTATTTCATTATCAAAATGACCAATATTACATAAGATAGCTCTATCCTTCATATCTCTCATATGGTCAGCGGTAACAATATCTTTGTTACCTGTGGCTGTTACAACTATATCCGCTCTACTTATAGCCTCCTCCATTAATACCACTTCATAACCTTCCATTGCAGCTTGGAGAGCACAAATTGGATCTGCCTCAGTAACTAAAACTCTAGCACCACTTTGTCTTAAAGATGCAGCACTTCCTTTTCCAACGTCTCCAAAACCAGCGACAATTGCAATTTTTCCAGACATCATTACATCAGTAGCTCTTCTTATCCCGTCTACTAAACTTTCCCTGCATCCATATAAATTATCAAATTTTGATTTTGTGACAGAATCATTCACGTTTATTGCTGGTACCAAAAGGGATTTATCTTTTTCCATTTTATTTAATGCTTTAATTCCAGTGGTAGTCTCTTCTGAAACACCCTTAATATCTTTCATTAAATCCTGATACTCGTTATGCATGATAGCTGTTAAATCTCCACCGTCATCTAATAACATGTTAGGCTTCCAGTCAGGTTTTCCAACTATAGTTTGCTTAATGCACCATAAATATTCCTCTTCTGTTTCACCTTTCCAGGCATAAACAGGGATCCCAGCCTTTGCAATTGCAGCAGCTGCATGATCTTGAGTTGAAAAAATATTGCAAGAAGACCAACGAACTTCAGCACCTAATGCAACTAAAGTTTCGATTAGTACAGCTGTTTGAATTGTCATATGAAGACATCCTATAATCTTTGCACCCTTTAATGGTTTATTTTTAGAATACTCTTCTCTTAAAGCCATTAAACCAGGCATTTCACTTTCAGCTATTGATATTTCTTTTCTGCCAAATGCAGCTTGAGTAATGTCTTTTACTTTATAATCTTCCATGGCAAGCTTTATACAGCTAAGTATTTATTTATCAAGAAATGATTAAACATTGGGAAATCTTATCTCTATCATTGCTCCTTCTTTATCAATACGATTAGATGCTACAATTTCACCATCGTGGAGTTCAACTAAGTTTTTTACTATATTTAAACCTAGGCCTGAGTGTTCTCCAAATTTTTCAGGTCTATTACTATAAAATCTTTTAAATATTCTTGATGTGTCTTTTTCTTTAAATCCTTGTCCCTCATCAATAATTTTTATTGATATTTGATTTTTTCCATTAAGAGAAACATCAACAAAAACATTAGCGCCATCTTTACTAAATGATATTGAATTATCTAATAAATTTGCAATGATTTGTTCAATTCTGTTTTCTATACCATTTATTAAATATTTATCTTTTCCATCATTTTTATATTCAATTTTAATTCCTTTTTTCACTTGATGAATATTGTTATAATCATCAACAACAGATTGAATGATAGGTTCAATATCAATTTTTTTCATTTTTTCTTTACTTAAAGCAACTTCGTCCTTTAACATTTGAGAATAATCAGTAATTAATCTTTCTATTCTTTGAACATCATGACTAAGTATATTCAATAATCTATTTCTTTGTTCGCTATCATTTGTGTCTTGTAAAATTTCCGATGCACTTTTTAAAGATGCTAATGGATTTCTAATTTCATGAACTAAATCTGTAGAAAAGTTTTCTGCATGTGTAACTCTATTTTGAAGCTCATTTGTCATATCCTCTAAAGAATTAGATAAAAGTCCTAATTCATCATTTCTTTTTTTTAAATTTTCAATACCTGGTTTAGTTTGACTTTTTTCTTTGATACGAATTGTATATCCAACGAGATTTTGTATTGGTTTAATAAAATATCTACTTAAAACAAAAGAAAAAATTAATATTACAAATCCTACTGATATAGCTGTTCTTATTACAAATGCTTTTCTCTCATCTATCGCTGTCTTTATTTCATTAGCGTTTTCTGTAATAGCTACATAACCAAGATTAATTTCATTCTTTGTAACATTCTTAATTGTTGTTACATTAAATTGATTTAAACCTTCTTGCGTAAATGTGTAAGGAGCTCCTAAATTTTCAGAACTAGAATAATTTTTCAATATATCTTTGAACGAAACAGGTTTTTTTTCATCAATTTTTATATTTTTTTCCTCAATAGTTTTTTCTATTTCCTTATTATCTAAACTTTCAAATTCAATTTTATCAAGTCTTGTAGAGAATGATCTTGGATCAAGATCTAATGTATCAGTGTCTCCAATAAGGTTAAGTTGATCGTCAAAAAATATTACTCTATCTAAATTCTGAAAAATAAACCTTGTAGAAAATAAAAATCTTCTAATGTCGTCTGATTGGAATTTAACATCTAGCCTTAGAATATTATCAATAGTGTTGTTAATAATGTTTGTGTGGTTTTGAGATTTTTTTTTTATTAAACTTGGCTGAATATTGTTTAGATATATGAATGTAAATAGTCCAATAATTGTAAAAATTACAAAATTTATAAACAAAAATTTTTTTAATATAGAAAGAGTTTTTAAGTATTTACTAAACATTAGCTAACATTCCATCTATATCCACTACCATACCTAGTTTCAATAGCTGAAAAATCAGGATCTACTTTTTTAAATTTTTTTCTAATTCGTTTTACGTGACTATCAATAGTTCTATCCTCAATATCTGTATCCTCTCGGTAAGCTATATCCATAAGCTGAGCTCTTTCTTTAATTATACCAGGCCTCTTTGCTAATTCTTTAACAATTAAAAACTCAGTTGTCGTCAATTTATCAGGCAGCTGTTTTCCATTCCATTCGCACTCGAGTTGTGATGGATCTAATTTTAATCTTCCATGAGATATCAGACTTTTATTTTCCTCTAGAATATTATTTGAATCTTTTTTTCTTAACTGCACTCTAATTCTTTCAATCAAAACTTTTATAGAAAAACCTCCTGATTTTTTTATAAAATCATCTGCGCCTAGCTTTAGACCTAACAACTCATCAATTTCATCATCTTTAGATGTTAAAAAAATTACTGGTAAGGAAGTTTTTTTTCGAAGTTTTTTTAATAATTCCTCTCCATCCATCTTGGGCATCTTAATATCTATGACTGCTAAGTCGGGTGGCATTCTGGTTAAACCGATTAATGCGCTTTCACCATCAATGTATGTTTGAACTTTAAAACCCTCTTTTTCTAATGCAATACTCAAACTTGTTAAAATATTTCTATCGTCATCTATCAAAGCTATTGTTTGTTTTTGCATAAAGTAATTTAAAAATACTAAATTGTCCTAATTTGGGCAATGTTATAAATTTAATGTAACATGCCCCAATTATCTCCAACATTAATATCAACTGTTAAAGGAGTTGAAAAAGAATGATAATCACTCTGAGCTACACTGGTCATTTCTTTCTCAATTAATTTAATCATTGCTTTTTCATCTTTTTTTGGAATTTCAAAAATTAATTCATCATGAATTTGCAAGAGCATTTTTGATTTAGAATTTTTTTCATCTGACAATTTCTTATCCAATCTAATCATAGCTAATCTCATTACTTCAGAAGCAGAACCTTGAATGGGAGCATTAATTGCAGCACGTTCTTGAAAATTTCTGACATTAAAGTTTTTGTCATTGATTCCTTTAAAGTGGGATCTTCGTCCAAAAATATTATTAACATATCCACTTTTCCTACAAAATTTAATTGTATTATCCATATAAACTTTAATTTCTGGAAACTTAGCAAAATATGAATTCAAAAATTCCTCTGCTTCATAATTAGAAACATTTATTTGCTTAGCTAATCCATATTGCGAAATTCCATAAATAATTCCAAAATTAATAGCCTTAGCCTTTCGTCTGTGATCTTGATTAACTTTTTTGATATCAATATTAAATATTTGGCTAGCTGTTAAGGAGTGAATATCCTCTTTATTTTTAAATGCCTTTTTCAGTTCTTTTACATCTGCCAGGTCTGCTAAAATTCTCATCTCAATTTGATTGTAATCTGCAGAAATTAATAGGTGCCCTTTTTTTGCGGTGAAAGCTTTTCTTATATCTTTTCCATCTTCTGATTTAATTGGTATGTTTTGTAAGTTGGGATCACTAGATGCTAGTCTTCCAGTCGTTGTAGCAGCCAGCAAAAACGAAGTATGAACTCTTTTTGTATTTGGATTTAAATGTTCAGGTAAAGCATCTGAATAAGTATTTTTTAATTTTGAAACTTGTCTCCAGTCTAAAATTAATTTTGGAAACTCATGACCTTTAAAAGCTAAATCCTCTAAAACACTTGCACTTGTTGCAAAACTTCCTTTTTTAGTTTTCTTTAAACCAGCTATTTTCAAGTCATTATAAATTATTTCACCTAATTGCTTCGGGGATGCGATATTGAACTCTTTTTTAGAAATTTTAAATACTTCTTTTTCAAGTTTTTGGATTTTTTTTTCAAATTTAGATGAAAGAGATTTTAAAAATTTACTATCAATTTCAACTCCCTCTATTTCCATAAATGCAAGAATTTTTATTAGAGGCTTTTCAAAAATTTCGTAGATATTTATCATTTTTTCTGATTTTAAATTTTTGATAAATTTCTTGTATAATCTAAAAGTAACATCGGCATCTTCAGCAGCGTAATCTTTTGCTTTATCTAATTCTACTTCGCTAAAATTAATTTCTTTCTTACCTGTTCCTACCATGTCTTTAAAAGAAATAGTTTTATGACCTAAATGAATTTCTGATAAAGTATCCATATTATGTCTATTTTTTCCAGCATCTAAGACATAAGACATCAGCATTGTATCTTCCATTGATGAAAGCGTTATTCCACACTTATTAAGTACAATAAAATCAAATTTTATATTTTGACCTATTTTTTTTATACTAGGATCTTCTAATATTTTTTTTAATTTTTTAATTACAGCATCTTTTTTAAGACACTTAGGTGACTTGTGACCAACTGGTATATAACATGCTTTTCCAATTTTAGAACAGAGAGAAATACCCACTAAATCTGCTTGGTGAGGATCTAATGAAGTTGTTTCCGTATCAATTGCAACTTCACCAACCTCCTCTGCTTCTTCTATCCATTTATCAATTTCATCTAAGCTATTAATTAAATAATAATTTTTGTTATTTACCGTTTGTTGTTTTTCTAGATTTTGAGTTTCAATCTTATTACTTTCTAGTTCAGGTTCTCCATAAGCAGAAATTGCAGAGCTTAACAACCTATTAAATTCCATTTCTCTTAAAAATTTATATAATTTATCTTTATCTATATTTTGCAATTTAAATTCACTTAACTCTCTATCAACAGGAGAGTTGTGATCTAGTGTTACAAGTTTTTTACTTATTAATGCTTTATCCTTGTTCTCAATTAATGTTTCTCTTCTTTTATTTTGCTTAATCTCATGAGCAGATTTTAGTAAGTTTTCTAAAGTACCGTATTTGTTAATTAGCTCTGCGGCTGTCTTAACACCTATCCCCGGAACACCAGGTACATTGTCACTACTGTCTCCTGCTAAAGATTGTACATCAATAACTTTTGAAGCATCTACTCCAAACTTTTTCACAACATCATCATCAGTTATAAATTTATTTTTCATAGGGTCAAAAATTCGAACCCCTTTTTTGTAAAGCTGCATTAAATCTTTATCTGATGAAACAATTGTAACCTTTGCACCCTTTTTAAGAATTTGATCCACATATGTAGCTATTAAATCATCTGCTTCGTAATTAGGAAGATCCACAGATGGCAAATTAAATGCCAGGACTGATTTTCTTATATATTCAAATTGTGGAGCTAAATCGTCAGGCGCCTCAGATCTATTAGCCTTGTAATTACTATAAATTTCATTTCTAAAAGTTTTTCTTGCTGAATCAAATATTACTGCAAAATGTGTTGGTTTTTGTAAGTTTTGATCAGATTTTGAGTCCTCTAATAATTTAAATAACATGCTGCAAAAACCACTTACAGCACCTGTTGGAAGTCCATCGCTTTTTCTACTCAATGGAGGCAAAGCATAATAAGCTCTAAAAATATAACCAGAGCCATCAATCAAATAAAAATGATCTGTTTTTTGAATTTTATTCATGAAGTAATATTAAATATTATAATGATAATATAATCTGTATATAAAAAAATTTACTTTCAATTATTATAGCAATTATAAGTAGATTATTTTTTATATTTTGAGTATTATTTAACAATGGAATTAACAAAAAATCTCTCACAAGCTAAACTATTTAAATCTCTGGTTGTTATTGTTCTTGGTTCAATAGCACTAACTATATCTGCAAAGATCAAAATTCCTTTCTATCCGGTTCCTATGACTATGCAAACATTTGTAGTATTATTTTTAGGAATAAGTTTAGGACATAAAATTGCACTAGCTACAATTGGTCTGTATTTAATTGAAGGAATTGCAGGGCTTCCCGTATTTTCAAATTCTCCTGAAAAAGGTGTTGGATTAGTTTACTTTACAGGGCCAACTATGGGTTACTTAATTGGTTTTTTAACAGCTTGTTACTTAGCTTCTAAAATTAAGATTGATGATAATTTTTTCGTTGTTTTATTTAAGTTAATTATCGCAACTTCAACAATTTATATTTTGGGTCTAATTTGGCTTGGAACATTGATTGGATGGGATAAGCCAATTTTTGCTTTAGGTGCAAAACCGTTTCTATTAGCCGAGATTTTTAAAATTATGCTTTTAACTCTTTTGACTAAGCAAATAATTAAAATTAAAAAATTTATCTAGGTGATCTTTTAGAAAGAATTCTTTGAAGAGTTCTTCTGTGCATTTTAAGTCTTCTGGCTGTTTCTGAAACATTTCTATTACATAATTCAAAAACTCTATGTATATGCTCCCACTTAACTCTGTCAGCCGACATGGGGTTTTCTGGTGGGGCAGCTTTTTTTGAAGGATCTGCCAATAATGCTTTTTCTACATCTTCTGCATCAGCAGGTTTGGCTAAATAATCTATTGCACCTTCTTTGATTGCAGCTACTGCCGTTGGAATATTTCCATAACCAGTTAACATGATAATCCTACTATCACTATTTGAAGACTGAATTTCTTTTACAACCTCAAGTCCATTACCATCTCCAAGCCTTAAATCAACTACAGCAAAACCAGGTTTCTTAGTTTTTACAGATTCAACTCCCTTTTGCACACTCTCAGCTTGAAAAACTTCAAATCCTTTTTTTTCCATCGCTCTTGCTAAACGCTCACGGAAAGGATTATCATCATCCACGATTAATAATGATTTATTCTCAAAATCGCTAAGATTCTGCAGTTTTGCTTCTTCTTTCATAACCTTTATATGGGGTCTCTGCAGGATATTACAATATATGAATTTTACGCATTTCTGGCTTGAATTATTTGCTTTACATTGGTGTTGTTTACTTTATATGCCAAAAAATATTAAAGTTTTTTTAAAAAAGACTTTTTTTTATTAAATTTTTTTTGGAGGCATTTAAAATGCAAAAATTTAAATCAGTTGAAGAATTAGTTAATCAGCTGAAACCTGAAAAACCAGTTTACTGTATAAGAAAGAATTCCATAAAATCTGCTGTTAAATTTTTCCTAAACAAATTTCCAGGAAAAATTTTATATGCGGTTAAGACCAATCCACACCCTGAAGTAATTAAAACAATTATAGAAAGTGGAGTTGATCAATTTGATGTAGCGTCAATCGAGGAAATTAAAAATATTAGAACTTTTAGCAAAACTGCTACATGCTCTTATATGCATACTGTAAAAAGTAGAGAAAGTATAAAAGAAGCATATTTTAATTATGGTGTAAAAACTTTTTCATTAGATACTAAAGATGAACTGATTAAAATAATTGAAAGTACAAATAATGCTAAAGATTTAGAATTATTTGTAAGAGTTGCTGTTTCCAATGAACATGCAGAAATTGATTTATCTAAAAAATTTGGTGCTTTAACATCAGAAGCAATAGGTTTGTTAAGACTTGTAAAACAACATGCTAAAAAGATTGGCTTAAGTTTTCATGTTGGTTCACAATGTATGCATCCAATTTCTTATGCGAAAGGAATTAGTGAAATTGGAAATATAATTAAAAAAACCAAGATAATTCCGGATTATATAAATGTAGGTGGAGGTTTCCCTACAATCTATCCTGACTTAATTCCACAATCTTTAATTAGTTATTTTAATGAAATAAATAAGAGTTTAGAAAATTTAAAACTTGAAAAACTTCCTGAAATTATTTGTGAGCCTGGTAGAGCTATAGTTGCAGAAAGTGGCTCAACAGTTGTAAGAGTTAATTTAAGAAAAAAACAAAAGCTTTACATTAATGATGGTACATATGGTACTCTTTTTGATGCAGGTACACCTAACATTGTATTCCCATCTAGAATGATTAAAGAAAATTCTAATAAAATAATTTCAAAAAAATTAACTGCTTTTGACTTCTTCGGACCAACATGTGATAGCATGGATTATATGAAAGGTCCTTTTTTGCTTCCAAATAATATTAAAGAAAATGATTATATTGAACTTGGTCAACTTGGGGCATACGGATTGACATTTAGAACTCAGTTTAATGGTTATTACTCAAATGAAATTTATGAAGTTGAAGATAACCCAATAATGACAATGTATGATAAAGGCATTAACAAAGCTAACATGGTAGCTTAATGTCGAGTCAAAAAAATCCAGGTCATAACAGTAAAAAAGATTTCTTAAAAAATCCTGTTGAGCACATAGATATAACTTCTTTCGACTCTAGAAAAATTATATCCTCAATGGAAAAAATGTCATTTGTTTCTAGAGAAACAGCAAATGCTGCTAATATTTATAACGAGATGCTTAAAGATAAAGATTGTACAATTTTCCTTACCTTAGCAGGCTCTACTTCAGCAGCTGGATGTATGAATATTTATAAAGATTTAGTAAAATATAATATGATCGATGCAATTGTTGCAACAGGAGCCTCTATAGTAGATATGGATTTTTTTGAAGCTCTTGGTTTTAAACATTATCAAGGTTCACAATTTCAAGATGATACTGAGCTGAGAGACAACTATATAGATAGAATTTACGATACCTACATAGATGAAGAAGAGCTTCAAATGTGTGATAAAATTATATGTGAAATCGCTAATAACTTAGAGGCGAGAAGCTATACTTCAAGAGAGTTCATTTATGAAATGGGAAAATATTTAAAAAATAACTCAAAGAAAAAAGACTCTTTAATTGAAACCGCTTTTGACAATAATGTTCCTATTTTCTGCCCTGCTTTTACTGACTCGAGTGCAGGATTCGGATTAGTTATGCATCAAGAACAAAATCCAAAAAAACATATAACAATAGACTCAGTTAGAGAATTTAGAGAACTAACAGAAATTAAAATCAAATCTAAAGGTTCTGGATTATTTATGATTGGTGGTGGTGTGCCTAAAAACTTCATTCAAGATACTGTTATTTGTGCTGAACTATTAGGAAAAGATGTAGACATGCATAAATATGCTGTTCAAATTACTGTTGCTGATAGTAGAGACGGAGCATGTAGCAGCTCCACATTAAAAGAAGCAAGCTCATGGGGCAAAGTAGATATTACAAAAGAACAGATGGTATTTGCAGAAGCAACTAGTGTTTTGCCATTAATTGCTAGTGATGCTTATCATAAAGGTGAGTGGAAAAATAGAACAAGAAAAAACTTTACAAAAATTTTTAAATAAAATTGAAATATCTATTAAATAAAAAAGGATTTTTAGGAATTAATAATAAATTTAGCTTTAAAGAAAAAGCTGTAATTGTTCCATTTGGATTAGAAAAAACTGTCAGTTATGGAGGAGGAACAAGAAATGGACCTAAAGAAATAATAAAAGCATCTCATCAAGTTGAGCTATATGATGAAGAGCTTAACTGCGAACCTTATAAGAAAATTGGTATTAAAACTTTAAAACCATTTAAAATACACAATAATATTAAAAAAGCCCTGAATAAAATCTCAAAAATTAATGAAGAGATTTTAGATAAAAAACTTTTCCCAATGACTTTAGGTGGAGAACATTCAATAACACCTGGATGTATTGTTCCTTTTACTAAAAAATATAAAAATATTTGTCTCTTGCATTTTGATGCCCATGCAGATTTACGTCAAAGCTATAATGGAGAAAAATTTTCACATGCCTCAGCAATTAGAAGATGTCTGGATTATAAAAATGTTTCTTTAATTTCATTTGGGATAAGAAATATCTCAGAAAGTGAAATTCCATTTTTAAAAAAGAATTCTTCAAGAATAAATATATTTTGGGCAAAAGATAAAAAAAAATGGAATTTGTCTAAATTTAAAAAACTAATTAAAAACAAAACTGTTTATCTAACATTCGATGTAGATGGATTAGATTCAAGTATTATGCCTGCAACTGGTACACCTGAACCAGGAGGGCTTTTATGGGATGAAACATTGGATATAATTAGAATTGCAGCCAAAAACTCAAAAATTGTTGGTGCAGATATTAATGAGCTGTCTCCAATTAAAGGATTTAATTCTTATAATTTTCTTGTTGCAAAATTAGCTTATAAAATTTTGTCTTATAAATTTTTATATTAAACTTTAATTGGTTTAATAATTTTCAATAACATTCTGAATGGTATCAACATTATTAAAGCAACTAAAATTTTAACCGCTAAATCTCCAAGAGATAAAGTAACCCAAGGTACCCCTGTTGCATAAAATGATATAGAGAAAAATAAAAATGTGTCAACTGTTGATCCAATCAAAGATGAGGTAAGCGGTGCAACAAACCACTCTTTTTTTCTTAATCGATCAAAAATTTGAATATCCAACAATTGAGCAGTAATAAAAGCAACCCCTGATCCAATTGCAATTCTAACCGAGATTAAATCTGCAAAATCAGTTGAGAATAACAACGTAAATATAATTCCTATTAGAAAGCCCAAATATACAATTTGCCTTGCTAATAATTTTCCATACGACCTATTTGCTAAATCTGTTATTAAAAAAGCTATTGGGTAACTAAAAGCTCCATAAGTTAAAATCTCATTTAATCCAAAATAGTTGATTGGGAACTGAACTAAATAATTAGAAGATAGTACAACAACCCCCATCATTATTGACAGAGTGATAAATAATTTGTTCATTAAGCTGATTTAGCTACAGGTTTCTTTTTAAAAGGGGATTTAATTAAAACTACTTTTTTTAACTTTTTTAATCTTGGAGATAAATTTTTATTTTTTACAGTTTTTAAAAATTCATCAAAACTACCTTTTTTGTCAACTGACCTTACACCTGAGTTACTTACAGTAAGTTTTAAACTTCTTCCGGTAAGCTCACTTGTAAATTTTACTTTCTTTAGGTTAGGTAAAAATCTTCTTTTAGTCTTGTTGTTAGCATGACTAACATTATGACCTTTCATTGGAATTTTACCGGTAAGTTCACATTTTTTTGACATAATAACAGTGCCTATATAAGGGGAGATATTGAAGGCGTCAAGTTTAATACATTTAAGAAACAGTTTTATTTCCCACAATTTCTGTGAAATTTTTGACACCATCTCTTATCAGTAATTCTTTTAGGTCTTTTTTTATCATCCCAGCAATATTGGGTCCTTGGAATACCATGCCAGTATAAAGTTGAACATAATCTGCTCCCAATAAAAACTTATCATAAGCTGATTTACCAGAATCAACACCACCTACTCCAATTATTTTAATTTTACCTTGAATTAAATTGTAAAATTTACTTATTAAAAAATTCGATTTTTTTTCAATAGGTTTTCCAGATAAACCGCCTTTTTGATGTCTCTGTATATTTTGAAGTGTTTCTCTAGAAGCTTCGGATGTATTTGAAATTATTATTGCACTTATATCATTTTCTAAAAGTATTTCTGAAATTAAGTCAATTTGATTTTCGTTAATGTCTGGTGAAATTTTTACAGCCACAGGAATTTCAGTTTTTAATTGTTTTTTTTTCTCTGAGATAGATGTTAATAAATCTTTTAATTTATTCTCATCATGAAAGTTTCTTAGATTTTCAGTATTTGGCGAGGAAATATTGATTGTAATATAATCTGCAACTTCAGAAAATTTTTCTAATCCAATTAAATAATCATTCAATCTATCATTAGAATCTTTGTTTGGACCTACGTTTACACCTAGTACACCTAGCTTTTTATTAACTTTTATTCTGTTTAATATTGTATCTGATCCATGGTTGTTAAAACCTAACCTATTAATTAATGCTTGATCTTCTACCAATCTAAACACTCTTGGTTTTTCATTCCCATATTGTTTTAATGGTGTGACCGTACCTACTTCAACAAATCCAAAACCCAACTTAAATAAAGGGTTGTATACCTCAGCATTCTTATCGAAACCTGCTGCAATCCCTATGGGATTATCAAGATTTTGATTAAATAGTTTTGTTTTTAAAATAGGATCATTTTTATTTTCATCAAATATATTTGAAACTAAATTAAGTTTGAGAGATTGAATTGCTAAAAAATGTGCTCTTTCAGGATCTATTTTAAATATTAATGATCTTAAATTTGAATACATTATTTCAATTTACTAATTATCAACTCTTTTGTTTCGTTAACACCGAAAAAACTTATAAAAAAACCCATTCTAGGTCCATTTTCATCTCCAAATACCACTTCATAAATTAATTTAAACCAATCTCTTAGGTTTTGTGCATATCCATTCTCTTTACCTGTTGAATATATTAATGTTTGTATATCCTCAGGAGACATCTGATCATTACATTGTTCTAAAGTTTTAACTAAAGCTTGTAGAGCTAATTTTTCATTTTCAGATGGATTTTTATATTTTTTTTGAGCCTTAATAACATCATTAAAATACTTAATTGCATAGCCCACTAGTCCATCAAAAATTGGAAAGTTTTTTTCATGAATGTTAGATTTATATTTTTTCACAAACTTCCATAATAAATCTTTGTTATCAGCATTGCTTGTCTCAACTAAATTCAACAACATAGAAAAAGACATAATCATTTCTTCTTTTGGAATATTGCCATTATGAACATGCCAAACAGGATTCATTACCAATTGTTGTTCTGTTTGTTTTTTTGATTTTTCAATATTATCAAGGTACTCATCTACAGCTTTTGGCACTATTTCATTATAAAGTTTTTTAGCTCTTTTTGGATTTTGATACATGTATAAAGATAAGCTTTCAGGTGAGGCATATTTTAACCACTGGTCGATGGTAATACCATTTCCTTTAGATTTTGAAATTTTTTCACCCTTTTCATCAAGAAATAATTCGTAAGCAAATCCAGATGGATGTTTTTTACCAATTAAATTTATAATCTTAGTTGATAAAATTGCACTCTCAATAAGGTCTTTTCCATACATTTCAAAATCTATATCTAGAGCATACCATCTCATTGCCCAATCAACTTTCCATTGTAATTTACAATTTCCATCCAAAATACTAGATTCTAATTTTTTACCGTTATTATCAAAAATTATTTTAGAATTTTTTTTATCAATTTCTATAACTGGAATTTCGAGAACATGACCTGTATCTGGACAAATTGGTAAAAAAGGACAGTAAGTTTGTTGACGTTCTTTGCCTAAAGTTGGAAGTATAATATTCATTATACCATCATAATTTTCTAAAATAATTTTTAAAGTTGGGTTGAAAAAACCACTTTTGTATAAAGATGTTGAGCTTTTAAAACTGTATTTAAAATTAAAACTATTTAAAAAATCTTTTAACATTTCATTATTATGTTCTCCAAAACTTGCAAATTTTTCAAATGGATCTGGAACTTGTGTTAATGGTTTATGTAGATTTTTATTTAGCAATTCCTGATTAGGAACATTATCAGGAACTTTTCTTAGACCATCCATATCATCAGAGAAAGTAATTATTTCTGCTGGTAAATCTGTAAGTTGCTTTAAAGCATTAACCATCATTGAGGTCCTTGCAACTTCTCCAAATGTTCCAATATGAGGAAGGCCACTTGGGCCATATCCTGTTTGAAGAGTAATTTTACCTTTTTTATCAATAAATGATTTTCTCTCACGAAGCATTTTTTTTGCTTCAACGAAAGGCCAAGCACTTGTTTTGTCTAAAATTTCTTTTTTAATCACGAATATATCTTTTATAAAAATCTTAAATTGGCGATTTTATTAATTCTTATAGAGTTGAAATTTATTTACCATAAAATAATGTTCTTTCAAAATGTCTAATTATAAAACTGTTTTTTTTACACTAGGAATTTTGCAAATAATTTTAGGGATCTCAATGTTCATCCCTATAATTGCTCAATTTATTTATTCAGAAATAGATTCATCATTTTTTGGTGCATCTATTGTTACTATAATTTTTGGATCATTATTTTTTCTTTCAAATCTAGACCACGAAAAAAAATTAAATTTGCAACAAGCATTTTTATTAACTGCCTTGTCATGGTTAAGTATTGCTATTTTTGGATCTTTACCATTTATATTTTCGACTATTGAACTTTCAATTACTGATGCTTTTTTTGAAAGTATGTCTGGTATTACAACAACTGGATCAACAATTATTTCTGACTTAGAGAATACACCGAAAGGTATTCTATTATGGAGAGCAATACTTCAATGGTTGGGGGGTATTGGTATAATTGTTATGGCAATTACCCTGATGCCTATAATGAATGTTGGTGGTATGCAATTATTTAAAATTTCTAGCAACGACTCATCTGAAAAAATTCTTCCTAAATCAAAAGAAATAGCTTTAAGACTTATCTATATTTATTCAGGCCTAACTGCTCTTTGTGCATTATCATATTGGGTATTTGGAATGGGAAAATTTGATAGTTTAACTCATTCTATGACTACCATAGCTACAGGTGGATTTTCTAATTATAATCAATCAATCGGATATTTTGACAGTGTTCTTATAGAAATATCATCTATGATTTTTATAATTTTAGGAAGTATTCCATTTATTGCATACATTAAATTTATTAGTGGTAATAAAAAAATATTTTTAAACGATATTCAAATCAGAACATTTATTAAAATAATAATAATAAGCATTATTATATTATCAATTTATTTATTATTTAATAATAACGGAAACTTTAGTTTAAGATCTATTTTTTTTAATACTATTTCAATATTGACTGGAACAGGTTATGTTAATGCTGAATTTGATGGTTGGGGAAGTTTTCCTATAACAATATTTCTTGCATTAATGTTTATTGGGGGCTGTGCTGGATCAACTACTTGTGGTATTAAAATTTTTAGAATTCAAATTCTATATTTATTTATATTAAATCAATTAAAAAAAATTATATATCCCAAGGGAATATTTGTAATTAAATATGATCAAGGATCTGTTGAAGATAAATTTATTGCATCAATAATTTCATTTATTTATTTTTACTTTGTTATTTTTTTTATTTTAGCTGCATTATTATCATTAACTGGTCTTGATTTTATAACTGCTATCTCTGGAGCAGCAACATCAATATCAAATGTTGGTCCTGGTTTAGGTCCTATAATAGGACCTAATGGAGATTTTTCATCTTTGCCTGATATTTCTAAATGGATCTTAACTGTAGGTATGATTTTAGGTAGACTTGAGTTGTTTGCAATATTAGTATTGTTCTTACCATCTTTTTGGAGAAATTAATTATGTCTGAAACAAAGAAACAAACATGGCTTGATTCACTTGCAGTATATAAAGATATTCGAATGATGAGAATTCTTTTATTAGGTGCAATAAGTGGATTTCCATGGGTGTTAATTGCAAGTAGCTTAAGTCTTTGGCTTAAAGAAGAAGGTCTTAGTAGATCAACAATTGGATGGGCAGGTTTAATTTTTGGAGTATACGCTTTCAATTATTTGTGGGCTCCCATTATAGATAGAATTCAAATTCCAATTCTAACAAAAAAATTAGGTCATAGAAGAGGATGGATAGTTTTGATGCAATTAATTATTTTGTTAAGTCTTGTTGTTTGGAGTGTAATTAATCCAACTGAAAATTTGGCTTTATTAATTACTATAGGTTTAATTATTGCTATCGCGTCAGCAACCCAAGATATAACTGTGGATGCATTAAGAATTGAACAGATAAATGAAAATGAAGGAAAATCAATGGCTGCAGGCGCAGCCATGGCCGTTGTTGGTTGGTGGACAGGTTATAAATTAGGTGGAGTTGTTGCTTTATTTACGGCAGAATTTTTAGAAAACCTAGGGATAGCTGACTACTGGCAAGCTACTTTTTTAATTTTAGGTATTTTAATAATCTTAATGAATATTGGATTAATGTATGTTCATGAACCGATAGAGACAAACAGAGAGGCAAAACAGAGAGAAACAGACAAATTAATTGAAGGAAAACTTGGATCTAGCAATATTATTACAAACTTTATCGCTTATATTACAGGAACTATAGGCGGACCTATTATTAGTTTTTTTAGAAAAAATGGTTTTGCCATTGCAGCTGGAATTTTAGGATTTGTTTTCTTATTTAAGATAGGTGAGGCATTTATGGGAAGAATGTCTATTGTTTTTTATAAAGAAATTGGTTTCTCCAAAGGTCAAATTGCAATTTATTCAAAAGGTCTTGGTTGGATAACTACAGTTGTATTTACTTTGTTGGGTGGAGTAATGGCCATGAGAGCTGGAACAATTAAAACTATGTTCTTTGCTGGTGGATTAATGGCTGTAACCAATCTTTTATTTGCAGTTTTAGCATGGACTGGAAAATCAGAAATTTTATTTGCAATTGCGGTTATAGCTGATGACATCACAGCAGCTTTTGCAACTGTAGCATTTGTTGCATTTATATCATTACTAGTTGATAGAACTTATACAGCCACACAATATGCATTACTTGCTTCAATTGGTACTGCTGGTCGTACTACTTTAGCTTCATCCTCTGGAGCTTTAGTTGACTGGTTAAATGGAGATTGGGGAACATTTTTTGTTTTAACAACTATTATGGTGATACCTTCGTTGATTTGTTTGTGGTTAATTAAAAACAAAATTAAAATTGGTGCAAAATAATTTTTACTTCATAGGTAATTTTTCGAATATTTACAAAAATCCTTCGAGAAGATCTGAAGTAACTTCACAAATTATATATGGTGAAAAATTCAAAATATTAGCAAAAAATAAAAATTGGATAAAAATTAAAACTTTATTTGATAATTATAAAGGGTTTATAAAAAATTCAAAATATATAGAAAAATTTAGCCCCAAATATAAAGTCAGTTCACTAAAAGCAAAGATTTATAAAAAACCTGGAATTGGAACTAGCAGTTGGCTTCCACTTGCATCCAAATTATCTGTATTTGAACAAAATAAAAATTACGTAAAAATTGAAAAAAATAAATGGATTAAAAAAGTAGATATTAAAAAAATAAACCATAAAGAAAATAATTTTACAAAAATATTTAAAAAATTTCTCGATGTAAAATATGTTTGGGGTGGAAAAACATTTAAAGGTATTGATTGTTCGGCCTTATTGCAAATATTTTATTGTTATAATAATTTGTTTTATCCAAGAGATACAAAAGATCAGATCAAATATACAAAAAAGAATTTAAAGAAAAAACTATTTAAAAAAGGAAATATTATTTTTTGGAAAGGTCATGTTGCCATGTGTTTAAATTCTAAACAACTAATTCATGCTTATGGTCCAGAAAAAAAAGTAGTTATTATGCCAATTATAGAAACAATTAATAGAATTGAAAAAACTGCCAAGCTAAAGGTAAAAAAAGTATCTAGAATAAAATATTAATTTCTTCCAAAGTCAGGTTTATCAATATCTTGTTTCAATTTGATAATTTTTGACCTTACTTTTTTAGTCTGAATAAGTTTCTTTATGATAGACTTATTATTTTTTGAATTAATATCTTTTTTAAATTGATTTAAATTTTTTATAAATAAATCAATCGCTTTTGAAATATTATTTTTATTGTTAAAAAAAATATCTCTCCACATGATTTCATTTGATGCTGCAATCCTAGAAAAATCTCGTAATCCACCAGCACTATATTTGATTAACTCATAATTTTGTTTTTTCTCAAAATCTTGTGCAGATTTCACCAGATTATATGCAATTAAGTGTGGTAAATGACTAGTAATAGAAAAAATTTTGTCATGTTTTTCAGCGCTCATAACAACTACTTTTGCTCCAATTTTTTTCCAAAACTTAGTTAGAATATTTATATTATTTTTTTTAATATTTTTTTCAGTAATTATTATGCACCATCTATCAGTAAACATATTTTCTTTACCATGCTCAGGTCCACTGACCTCTGACCCAGCTATTGGGTGACTTTGAATCCAATGAATACCTTTCTTTAAAGATTTATTTATAATCTTAGAAGTTTCAATTTTTGAAGAACCAATATCTGTAATCAATGTTTTCGATGGTATAAATTTATTAATTTTTAAAATAATATTTTTGTATTCACTCATTGGTGTGCAAAAGATGATTAAATCAGAATTACTTGCACCTTCTTTTAATGATTTAACAATTGTTCCAGGTAATTTTAATTTTTTTATCTTAGCAATATTTGATTTTGATTTTTCGTAAATAAATATTTTTTTTGCTATTTTTTTTTTGCTAATACACCTTAATAAAGATGAACCTAATAATCCACAGCCAATAATAAAAATATTTTTCATTTTTTCAATACTTGCTTAATAACACTCATAAATTTTAAGTTTTCTTCTTTAGATCCAATAGTTAACCTTAATTTATTCTTTATATGATAACCGTCTTCTGTTGATCTTAAAATAATTCCCTTATTTTTAAGTTTTTCATATAGAAATTTTGCTGAATATCTGCATTTTTCAAAATTAAGTAACAAAAAATTTGCTGAAACTGAATTTGTAAAAATATTATATGTCTCAAGAAATTTCTTAATTTTTGTAGAATATAATAAATTATGTCTAATCGATTTGGTTATGAAAGCTTTATCCTTCAGTGACTCGATGGCAGCTAATTGAGCAATACCATTTACATTAAATGGTGGTTTTATAACATTTAGCGCATCAACTATTTTTTTTGATCCATATCCCCAACCTACTCTGAGAGAAGCTAATCCAAACATTTTTGAAAAAGTTCTGAGAATGAAAACATTGTCTTTATTTTTAAACAAATCTAACCCAGATGAATAATTTTTGTTTTTCATATATTCTGCATAGGCATCATCAATGACTAGTAAAATTTTTTTATTTAATCTTTTTCTTAATTCTAAAACTTCTTTTTTCGTTAAGTAAGTTCCTGTAGGATTGTTTGGGTTAGCTATAAAAACAATTTTAGTTTTTTTTGTTATTTTTTTTAAAATTTCATTTACTGAAACTTTAAAGTTAATTTCTTTTGCAAATACAACTTTTGCACCTATAATTTTTGAGTAAATTCTGTACATTAAAAAACTGTACTCTGGTACCACAACCTCATCTTTCGGATTTAAAAACAACTGGCAGAGCATTTGAATAACTTCATCTGAACCAGCTCCACAAATAATTTTATCAGAATTACATTTATGAGCTTTAGATATTGCTTTTCTTAAATTTTGAGATTTTCCATCTGGATATTTATCTAAATTCAGATTTTTATTTGATATTATTTTCTTTGCTTTAGGGCTCATACCTAAAGCAGACTCATTTGCAGAAAGCTTAATTACGTTCTTAAGTTTCTTAACTTTTGATTTACCAGGTTTATAAGCCTCAATATTAAATTTCTTGAAATTTAGAGTTGTCATTTTTTTTAATTTATGTGCTCTTTATAGATAAAATTACAAAATTTTATAGAGAATAAGAGGATTTTTTAAAAAATTGACATAATAAATAAGTTCTAGTAAAAAAATTATGCGCTGATTTAACTGAATTGCGAGCGCTTAAAAAAAACCGCTAAAATAGTTTTTTTTCTCACAATTCGAAACAGTCAAAAACAATGAATACTGAGAAAAACATAAAAACTTTAATTGTAAAAAAACCACTAAAATTAGACTGTGGAAAGACTATAAAAGATTTTCCGATAGCCTATGAAACTTACGGTTCACTTAATTCAAAAAAAGATAATGCAATATTAGTTTTTCATGCTCTAACGGGAGATCAATTTGTAAGCGGAATAAACCCTGTAACTAACAAAGAGGGATGGTGGAGTTATGCAGTAGGTCCTGATAAAGCTATCGATACGAATAAATATTTTGTTATTTGCTCTAACGTAATTGGTGGATGTATGGGATCATACGGACCAAGTCATAAAGATCCTGATCAAAAAATTTTTGGAACAAATTTTCCAGTTATTACTATTAATGATATGGTGAATGCTCAATATAATTTACTTGAGCATTTTGGTATTGATAAACTATTTTCTATAACTGGTGGTTCAATGGGAGGTATGCAAGTCCTTCAGTTTATTAGTAACTTTCCTGATAAATCTAAAACAGTGATACCGATAGCAACCACATCTAGTCATTCAGCTCAAAATATTGCTTTTAACGAACTTGGTAGACAAGCTATTACAGCTGATAGTAACTGGAAAGATGGGAATTATACATTAAACGATACTAATCCTGGAAAAGGATTAGCAGTAGCTAGAATGGCAGCTCATATTACCTATTTATCAAAAAAAGGTTTGCAGGAAAAATTTGGAAGAAAGTTACAAGAAAGAGAAGATCTTAAATTTGGATTTGACGCTGATTTTCAAATAGAAAGTTATTTAAGATATCAGGGCTCAGTTTTCGTAGATAGATTTGATGCAAATAGTTATCTTTATATTACTAGAGCTATGGATTATTTTGATTTAGCTAAGCAATTCAATGGTAATCTTTCAGAAGCATTTATAAATACAAACGCGAAATTTTTTATAATTTCTTTTACTTCAGATTGGCTTTATCCAACACAAGAAAACAAAGATATTGTGATTGCTTTAAACTCAATAGGAGCTGATGTTGGATTTGTAGAAATTGAGTCAGATAAAGGTCACGACTCCTTTTTACTTGATGTTCCTGATTTCTTGAGCGCACTTAAAAACTTTTTAGATAAATCTTACGAAGAAAATTAATTATGAAAAATGAATTTCAGGTAATAGCTGATTTAATTGAAAAAGATAAGAAAGTCTTAGATGTAGGTTGTGCCGATGGAACTTTAATGAAATTTTTAAAAGACAATAAAAACATAAATATAAGAGGATTAGAGATTTCAAAAGAAAAAGTGCAAGAATGTATTGCTAAAGGTTTAACTGTAATTGAAGGAAATGCTGAAAAAGATTTAAAGCAATTTCCAGACAAATCATTTGATTATGTTGTTTTAAGTCAAACCCTTCAAGCTTTTCTTAATCCAGAATTAGTTTTAGATGAACTTTTAAGAGTTGGAAAAAAAGCAATAGTTACGATTCCTAATTTTGGATACTGGAAAGTAAGATTCCATTTATTATTTAAAGGTACAATGCCAGTTACAAAAACATTGCCAGATGAATGGTATAACACACCAAATTTACATATGTGTACAATCAAAGATTTTTTTCGCTTTGTAAAATCGAAAGATATTAAAATTTTTAAATCACTCGCTTTAAATAATCTTAATTCATCAATAATAAATGAGAGTAATTTAGGAGTTAAAAATTTGTTTGCAGATCTAGGTATATTTTTGATAGAAAAATAAAATGCGTATTGAAATTATACCTTGTCTTCAAGACAACTATAGCTATTTAATTATAGACGAAAGTAACAATTTTGCGTGTGTTGTGGATCCCAGTGAGTCTGAACCGATAATAAATTTCCTAAAAAACAAAAATATAAAATTAAAATATATTCTTAATACTCATCATCATTATGATCATATTGGAGGAAATGAAGAATTAAAAAAAAAATATGGTTCAATTGTTGTGGGTTTTAAAGGAGACTCAAAAAGAATACCTGGAATAGACATATTGTTAGAAGACAATCAAATATGGAAAGCTGAAAACTTTGAAGCTAAAATTATGCATATACCTGGACACACATCAGGCCATATTTGTTTTAATTTTTTTAAAGAAAAATTAGTTTTTACTGGAGATACACTTTTCTCACTTGGCTGTGGAAGAATATTTGAAGGCTCTTATGAAGAAATGTTTGAGTCTTTGAACAAAATTAAATTATTACCAAAAGAGACAAAAATTTATTGTGGTCATGAATACACTCTTAACAATGCAAAATTTTGTAAAAAATATGATTCTGAGAACAAAGATTTACAAAAAAAAATAGAAAAAATAGAAAAATTAAGAGAAAATGGAATCCCCACCATACCCTCAACTTTAAAAGAGGAATTGGATTGTAATATATTTTTAAGAGCAAAAGATGTAAAAACCTTTTCAAAATTAAGAGATTTTAAGGATAATTTCTAATTAATTCGGCTTGACTAAAGGCTGACTACAACTATATTGCGATAACTTTAAATTAAATCATACTATGTCATACGCAGTAATAAAAACAGGTGGAAAACAGTACAAAGTAAAATCTGGTGAAATTCTAAAGATTGAAAAACTACCAGATTCTAAACCTGAGACTATGATAGAGTTTAATGAAATTTTGGCATACGGTGATGACAAATCAATTGAAATTGGAAATCCAAATGTTAAGGGTGCAAAAGTAGAAGCTAATTTAATTAAAAATAGTAAAAATAGAACTATTTTAATTTTTAAAAAAAGAAGAAGACAAAATTCAAGAAGAAAAAATGGGCATAGACAACAATATTCTATGATAAGAATTAACAAAATTTTTTCAAAAGATGGTAAAGTGTTATCAGAAGCTGAAAAAATTTCTAAAACTTCAAAAAAAGAAGAAGTTAAGGAAGCAGTAAGCAAATAGTTATTAGGTAAATTATGGCAACAAAAAAAGCAGGTGGATCATCACGAAACGGACGAGATAGTGCCGGTAGAAGACTTGGTGTAAAAAAGTATGGTGGTGAAACAGTAATTCCTGGAAACATAATTGTAAGACAAAGAGGAACTAAGATTTTTCCAGGTGAAAATGTTGGTATGGGTAAAGATCATTCAATATTTTCAGTTGTTAAAGGGAAAGTTGTTTTCAAAAAATCTAAATCAGATAGAACTTTTGTTTCTGTAAAGCCCAATTAATAGTACAACCAATTAAAATAGATGTTGTATTATGAAATTTCTCGATCAAGTTAAAATTTATATTAAAGCTGGAAACGGTGGAGACGGATCTCCAAGTTTTAGAAGAGAGAAATATGTTGAGTTTGGCGGACCAGATGGTGGGGACGGTGGAAAAGGTGGATCAATTATTTTGAAGTCAGAGGAAAATTTAAATACCCTTATTGATTATCGATATCAACAACACCACAAAGCCCAACGTGGAGAAAATGGTTCTGGTCAAAACCGAACGGGAAAAAGTGGTGAAGATTTAATTTTAAAAGTTCCTCTAGGTACACAGGTATTTGAAGAAGATAACAAAACTCTTCTTTTTGATTTTAATAAAAAAGGTGAAGAATATGTTGCAGCTGCTGGTGGAAAAGGAGGTTTGGGAAACACAAGATTTAAAAGTTCTACAAATAGAGCTCCAAGAAAATTTACTAAAGGCACTATCGGAGAAGAATTTACAATATGGCTTCAATTAAAAACAATTGCTGATATCGGTATTATTGGATTGCCGAATGCGGGAAAATCAAGTTTGTTAGCAGCATTAACAAACGCAAGTCCAAAAATTGCAAATTACAAATTTACAACTATTAATCCAAACCTTGGCGTGGCTTCTTACGATGATAAAGAAATTACCATTGCAGATATTCCAGGATTAGTTGAAGGTGCTCACGAAGGTATAGGTCTAGGGATACAATTTTTAAAACATATAGAGAGATGTAAGTCTTTACTGCACTTAATTGATGTCACCAACTTAGATCTAAATGAGTCTTATAATCAGGTGAAAAATGAATTAAAAAGCTACAGTGCAAAGTTATTAGAAAAAAAAGAACTAATTGTGCTTAATAAAGTTGATTTGATTGATGAAGAAACAGTAAATGAAGTTATAGATCATTTTTCAAAGGGTAAAAATTGTGAGATTATGACAATGACAACTCTTGAAAAAAAATCTGTATCAAAAATTAAAGCAAAGCTTTTGTCTTATGTATCTTAAAAATTCTAAAATAATTGTTGTCAAAATTGGATCATCTCTCCTAGTTGATCAAAATAAAAAAATTAGGAAACAATGGTTATCTAGTTTTGCAAAAGATATTAAAAAATTAAGAGATAAAAATCAAAAAGTAGTTATTGTTAGCTCTGGTGCTATAGCTTTGGGTTGCAAGAAAATGAATTATAACAAAAAAAATATCAAATTAGATAAGAGTCAAGCTATTGCGTCTATTGGTCAAATAGAGTTGATGAATTTATTTTCACAAACTTTCTCAAAGTATAAATTAAATATTTCTCAGATTTTGCTTACATTGGAAGATACTGAGGAAAGAAGAAGATCTCTCAATGCAAAACGAACTTTTGATAATCTTTTTGAACTTGGTTTTATTCCAATAGTAAATGAAAATGACACTATTGCAACGAGTGAAATAAAATATGGAGATAATGATAGACTGGCATCTAGGGTTGCACAAATTACAAACGCTGATACCTTAATTTTATTATCTGACGTTCATGGTTTGTATACAAAAAATCCTAAAATTTTTAAGGATGCTAAACTTATAAAAAAAATTGATGACCTAAAAAAAGATCTAAAAAAAATTTATATTAAAGGCATAAATGAATATGGAAGTGGTGGTATGCATACAAAAATTGAAGCAGCAAAAATATGTCAGCTTGCTGGTACTAGTATGGTTATTGCAAATGGACTTTATTCAAATCCTATCTCAAAAATAATTGAAAAAAATAACTGCACCTGGTTTAGTCCAAAAATTTCAAAGTTAGATGCTAGAAAAAAATGGATAATAAGTTCTGTGGCACCTAAAGGAGCTTTAATAATTGATGATGGTGCTAAAAAAGCATTAAAATCTGGAAAAAGTTTGTTAGCAGCAGGAATTAAAAAAGTTTCGGGAAGATTTAACAAAGGTGATCATATTAAAATATTGGATAAAAAAAATAACGAATGTGCTAGAGGATTAAGTTCTTTTACTTCTGATGAGGTGAATAAAATTATGGGTCATCACTCTAATGAAATTGAAAAATTATTAGGCTATGTTGCGAAATCAGAAGTTATTCATAAAGATGATATGGTAGAAATTTAAATGGTGAAATATATGAATTTAATTGGAATAAAGGCTCGAAAAGCTAGTGAGTATAAAGTTACAACTGAAGTAAAAAATAAAGTCTTAAATGATTACGCGAAATTAATTAAGAATGAAAAAAAATTTATTATTAATCAAAATTCAAAAGATATTTATTACGCAAGAAAAAAAGGTTTAAAAGAAAACTTAATCAAAAGACTTCATTTAAATGAAAATAAATTAGATGGAATTATAAATTCTATTTTAAAAATAGCTAAATTAAGGGATCCTATAGACAAAACTTTAGACAAATGGAAAAGACCAAATGGTTTGAATATTAAAAGAGTTTCAATACCAATTGGAGTTATTGGAGTTATTTATGAAAGTAGACCAAATGTAACTTCAGATGTTGCTAGTCTTTGTTTTAAATCTGGAAATGTAGTGATTTTGAAAGGAGGCTCTGAGGCCATAAATTCAAATAAAGCTTTAGCTAAGTTGTTTAGAAAAGCACTTAAAAAAAATAAAGTTGATGAAAACTTTATACAGTTTATCGATTCAAAACAAAGGAGGCTTGTAGATATTATGCTTTCTAAGATGAAAAAATATATCGATGTCATCATACCTCGTGGTGGAAAAAATTTGGTTAAAAAAGTTTTAGAATTATCCAAAGTACCTATAATTGGGCACTTAGAGGGGCTTTGTCATACTTATATAGATAAAGATGCAGAATTAAAAATGGCGAAAGAAGTTGTCCATAACGCTAAATTAAGAAATACAAGTATATGTGGTGCAACTGAAACTATTCTTATTCATAAAAATATAGTCAAAAAATTTAGTGATCCTATTTTGCAGGAACTTGAAAATAGTGGTTGTAAAATAATTGGAGATAAGATTTTGAAGAATTATTACAAAGGTCAAGTGTATCCTGCAAAAGAAAAAGATTGGTCAACTGAATATTTAGCATCAATTGTGTCTGTTAAAATTGTTAAAAATTCTGAAGAGGCAATTAAGCATATTAACAAATATGGAACTATGCACACGGACTCAATCATTACAAAAAATAAAAAGACAGCAAAATATTTCTTAAAAAATGTTAAAAGCTCAATTGCAATGCATAATACCTCGACTCAATTTGCTGATGGTGGTGAATTTGGATTTGGCGGAGAAGTTGGAATTTCTACTAATACTCTACCACCAAGAGGTCCTGTAGGTTTAAATCAATTGATTTCATATAAATATGAAATCACTAGTAATGGTAGAATAAGAAATTAAATTGAATAACATAAAAATAAAAATTGGTGTATTAGGTGGATCATTTGATCCTGCTCATAAAGGACACTTAGCAATTTCAAAAGAAGCAAAGAAAAGATTCAAACTCAAAAAAGTTATTTGGGCAATTACAAAAAAAAATCCATTTAAAAAGGAGAGCAAAACCTCAATTGCTCAAAGAATTAAATATTGTAAAAAAATAATTGGGGCAAATTCATTTATTAAGGTTAAATTTTATGAAAAAATTATTAAATCAAATAAAACTATAAATTTAATCAATCATTTAAAAAAAAATAAAAGCATTGAAATTTTTTTTTTAATGGGTGCCGATAACCTAATTAATTTTCATAAATGGCATAAATCTAAATTAATTTCAAAAAAATGTAATATTCTAGTTTTTGACAGACATGGGTATAAAAAAAATTCTTTAAAATCAAAGACATTTAAACAACTCAGTAAGGCCAATCTAGAGTTTATTGAGTTTAATAAAGTCAACATTTCATCTTCTCAATTAAGAAAAATTTGATAATCTAAAAACAATTAATGGACAAAATTTCAGATTTAAAAGAAATTGTAATCAGCACATTAGATCTCAATAAAGCTCAAGACATTGTAACTATTGATCTCAAAGACAAAAGTTCTATGGCTGATTACATGATCATTGCAAGTGGAACTTCATCTAGACATATCCAATCTTTATCAGAACAAGTTTTAGAAAAACTAAAAAATAATGGTGTAAAAGACTCTAAAATTGAAGGTAAAGAAAGTACTGAATGGAAACTTGTTGATGGTATTGATTTGATTGTTCATATTTTTCATCCAGAAAAAAGAAAATTTTATGAATTAGAAAAAATTTGGTCAGAGTTAATTCCAAAAGAAAAAGTGATGATATGAAAAAAATTAAAATTTTATTGTTAATTTTTTTCTCTATTTTTTTCTTAACTAAAACAGTTACTTCAGCTGAAATTGATATTTATAAAAAAATTGATCTTTTTGGTGAGGTTCTAGAAAAAATTAATAAAGAATATGTTGATGAATTCAATCAATCTGAAAGTATGGACTCTGCAATTAATGGTCTTTTACAATCTTTAGATCCTTATTCATCCTACATGTCTCCTAAAATTTTCGATGAAATGCAAACAGAAACCAGCGGTGAGTTTGGTGGATTAGGAATTGAGGTCAGTATGGAAGCTGGTGTGGTGAAAGTAATTTCACCAATAGATGATACACCTGCATCCAGAGCTGGATTAAAAGCTGGTGATTACATTGTCAAAATAAATAATGTTCAGGTTCAAGGAAAATCATTAAGTGAAGCTGTTGATTTAATGAGAGGACCTGTTGGCTCTGGAATTGAATTAACAGTAAGAAGGAGAGGCGAAAAAAAAGCTTTAACATTTAATATCATAAGAGAAGTTATCCAGGTTCAATCTGTAAAATCAGAAATTATGGATGAAAATATTGGATACATTAGGCTTACTTCATTTAACGATAACAGTAGTGATCAAATAGAAAAACAAATTAAAAAGCTTAAAAAAAATAAAAATATAAAATCGTTTATTTTAGATTTAAGAAATAATCCTGGGGGTCTTTTAACTCAAGCAATAAAAATCTCAGATTTTTTTCTAGAAAATGGGGAGATAGTTTCAACAAAAAGCAGAAAAAAATTTGAAAATAGAAAATGGTTTGCCAAAAAAGGAGATATTATTGATGGAAAAACATTATTAGTTCTAATTAATTATGGTTCAGCTTCTGCATCTGAAATTGTTGCTGGGGCTTTAAAGGATCACAAAAGAGCAGTCATAATAGGCGAAAATAGTTATGGAAAGGGTTCAGTCCAATCAATTATTCCTTTAAAAAATCGTGGAGCTATCAGATTAACTGTCGCAAAATATTATCTTCCTTCTGGAAAATCTATTTCTGAAGTAGGTGTTAGACCAGATATAGAAGTAAATGAAGAAGGTGATGATTTTAGAATAAAAACTGATACTGATAATCAATTAAACTACGCTATTAAGTTACTTAACGGATAATATGAATAAAAATTTTAAAGATTTACCACTGAGAAGTGGGGTCGGAATTGTGTTACTGAATAAACAAAATAAAGTATTCGTTGCAAAAAGAATAGATAATCCTAAAAATTTTTGGCAAATGCCTCAGGGTGGTGTTGATGAGGGAGAGGATAATTTAAAAGCTGCATTTAGAGAACTAGAGGAAGAAACAAGTATCAAAAGTGTAGAACTTATAAAAGAATTAGATGGTACATTAACCTATGATTTACCTGATAGATTACTAGGTATTATTTGGAAAGGTAAATACAAAGGTCAGAAGCAAAAATGGTTTTTAATGCGATTTATTGGAAATGATAATGAAATAAATATAAATACATCTAATCCAGAATTTTTAGATTGGAAGTGGATTGACTTAGATTTAATTACTGATGTTGTGGTTGATTTTAAACATCATGTTTACAAAGAACTTAAAGAAAAAGTAAAAAAACTAATTTAGAGTTTTTAAAACTTCAACTTTTTGATCTGCTAAATATTTAGATTGATCGTTAATATCAGTTTTATTAGCCTCTTCTTCTGCCTGTTTAAGTAAATCTTGTTGCTTTGATTTATTCATATCAGCAAGATTAAAAATTGTACTTGTTAAAATTGATAAATTGTTATTTTTGAACTCAACAATTCCATCTTCAACATAGTAATTTTCATCACCTGATTTTGATAAAATCTTAATTATCCCAGGTTTCAAAAAGGAAATAATAGAAATATGATCCTTCAATATTCCCATCTCTCCTTCAAAAGCAGGAACAACAACTTCTGAAACATCATCTTTCACTAAAAAAGATTTTTCAGGATTTACAATTTCTACTTTAAACTCTTCGCTCATTAAGCAGCAGCTTCTTGTTCCATTTTCTTAGCTTTTTCTATAGCTTCTTCAATTGTCCCAACCATATAAAAAGCAGCTTCAGGTAAGTGATCGTACTCACCTTTACAGATTGCATCAAAACCTTTGATAGTTGAGTCAAGATCAACAAGTTTTCCTGGAGAACCAGTAAATACTTCTGCAACAAAGAATGGTTGAGATAAAAATCTCTGGATTTTTCTAGCTCTTGCTACAACTAATTTATCTTCTTCGGATAACTCATCCATACCAAGAATAGCTATAATATCTTGTAGTGATTTATATGATTGTAGAATTCTTTGAACATCTCTTGCTACTCTATAATGCTCATCTCCAACAATTCTTGGATCTAAAATTCTTGATGTAGAATCAAGTGGATCTACTGCTGGATAAATACCAATTTCAGCAATTTGTCTTGAAAGTACAGTCGTTGCATCTAAGTGAGCAAATGATGTCGCTGGAGCAGGGTCAGTTAAATCATCAGCAGGTACATAAATTGCTTGTACAGATGTAATTGAACCTTTGTTTGTAGTAGTAATTCTTTCTTGTAGGTTACCCATGTCAGTAGCTAATGTCGGTTGATATCCAACAGCAGATGGAATTCTTCCTAACAAAGCTGAAACCTCTGATCCTGCTTGAGTAAATCTAAAAATATTATCTACGAAGAAAAGTACGTCCTGACCTTCCTGGTCCCTGAAGTATTCAGCTACAGTCAAACCTGTAAGTGCAACTCTTGCTCTTGCTCCAGGGGGTTCATTCATCTGTCCATAAACTAGAGCCGCTTTTGAACCGGCTCCTTCTTTTTTTATTACTCCAGACTCAATCATTTCATGATAAAGGTCATTTCCTTCTCTAGTTCTCTCTCCAACTCCCGCGAAAACTGAAAAACCACCATGAGCTTTTGCAACGTTATTAATTAATTCCATAATTAAAACTGTTTTTCCTACTCCTGCTCCACCAAATAATCCAATCTTTCCACCTTTTGCATAAGGTGCAAGCAAATCAATAACTTTAATACCTGTTACAAGTATTTCAGTTTCTGTTGATTGGTCATTAAATTCAGGTGCAGCTCTATGAATTGGCCAACTTTCTTTAGTCTTAACTTCGCCTCTTTCATCAATTGGTTCCCCAATTACATTTATAATTCTTCCAAGAGTTTCAGGCCCAACAGGAACTTGAATAGGAGCATTTGTGTTGGTAACTTCATCACCTCTTTTTAGTCCTTCAGTGGCATCCATAGCAATTGTTCTAACAGTAGTTTCACCTAAGTGTTGTGCTACCTCTAAAACTAGTCTGTTATCACCATTTTTACATTCCAATGCTGTTAAAATTTCTGGTAGTTCACCATCAAATTTCACGTCTACTACCGCTCCAATAACTTGTGTGATTATTCCTTTGCTCATAATTATAAACTTTCTGCTCCTGATATGATTTCTATTAGTTCTTTTGTAATTGCTGCCTGACGACTTCTATTATATTCAATAGTAAGTTTGTCAACCATTTCACCTGCGTTTCGGGTTGCATTATCCATTGCACTCATTCTAGACCCTTGTTCGCTAGCTGAATTCTCTAACATAGCCTTAAATATTTGCGTAGAAATATTCTTTGGCAATAAATTGCTTAAAATTTCATCTTCATCTGGTTCAAATTCGTAACTTTCTTCTGAGCTACTTTCTTCTCCCTCATTATTTAATGGGATAATTTGCTGTGCTTGAGGAATTTGAGTAATTACATTTTTAAATTGGTTATAAAAAATTGTACAAACATCAAATTCACCTGCTTCGAATTTTTCAATTACCATTTTCCCGACTTTGTCAGCATCAAAATAATTTGCATTTTTAGACTCTTTGAAAGAAATATTTTCAATTATTTTATCACCATAAACTCTTTTTAGTTGATCATTTCCCTTTGAGCCTACTATAATAATTTTAAGTTCTTTACCTTCATCTAAAATTTTTGCAAAATAACTTTTAGCTTTTTTAATAATATTAGAATTAAATCCACCACATAAACCTCTATCAGAAGTCATCACCACACAAAGATGAGTTTTTTCTTGACCAGTACCTGACAATAACTTTGGTGCATTTTCTTTATCAGATATACCATTTGATAAATTTAAAATAACATTATTCATTTTTTCAGAATAAGGCCTTCCCTTCTCAGCACTTTCTTGAGCTCTTCTTAATTTAGCTGCTGCAACCATTTTCATAGCTTTAGTAATTTTCTGTGTAGACTTTACACTAGCTATTCTTTTTTTTAGGTCGTCTAAACTTGCCATAAATTATTAAGATTTAAAATTTCCTTTTAATTGAGTGATTACCTCAACAAGTAATTTTTCTTTATCTTCCTCAAGTTTTCCTGAACTTAGAATTGACTCGATAATTTCAGGCTTATCTGATTTACATTTTTCAATAATCTTGGTCTCAAATTCAGCAACATCTTTTAAATCAATGTCATCAAGATAACCTTTTACTCCACAAAATACTGAAATAACTTGTTCTGCAACAGTCATGGGTGAATATTGTTTTTGTTTTAAAAGTTCAGTTAACTTAGAGCCTCTATTCAAAAGTTGCTGGGTAGATGCATCTAAATCAGATCCAAATTGAGCAAAAGCTGCCATTTCTCTGTATTGTGCTAGCTCTAATTTCATTGAACCAGAAACTTTTTTCATCGCTTTTGTTTGAGCTGATGAACCAACCCTAGATACTGATAAACCTACGTTAATTGCAGGTCTTATACCTTGGTTAAATAGTTCTGTTTCAAGGAAAATTTGTCCGTCTGTAATTGAAATAACGTTAGTTGGAATGAACGCGGATACGTCTCCACCTTGTGTTTCAATAATTGGCAGTGCTGTAAGCGACCCACCACCATGTTCATCACTTAATTTAGCTGCTCTTTCAAGTAATCTGCTATGAAGATAAAATACATCTCCAGGATATGCCTCACGTCCGGGCGGTCTTCTTAATAGCAATGACATTTGTCTATAAGCAACTGCTTGTTTAGACAAATCATCATAAATTATTAACGCATGCATTCCATTATCTCTAAAATACTCACCCATAGCACAACCTGTGTATGGTGCTAAGAATTGTAAAGGAGCAGAGTCAGATGCAGTAGCAGCAACGATTGTTGTGTACTCCATAGCTCCAGCTTCTTCTAATGTTTTTTGAATTTGTCTTACTGTTGATCTTTTTTGTCCAACTGCAACGTATATACAATACAGTTTTTGTTTTTCATCACCAGACTCATTGATTTTTTTTTGATTAATAATTGCATCTACTGCAACTGCTGTTTTACCAGTTTGTCTATCACCGATAATTAATTCCCTTTGCCCTCTTCCAATCGGAACAAGACTATCAATTGATTTAAGACCAGTTTGCATTGGTTCACTTACTGATTGTCGTGGAATAATACCTGGAGCTTTTACTTCAACCCTACTTTTTTTAATTCCTTTATCCAATGGTCCTTTTCCATCGATAGGATTTCCTAAACCATCCACTACTCTTCCTAATAATTCTTTTCCAACTGGAGTATCAACAATATTACCAGTTCTTTTTACTACATCCCCTTCTTTAACATTTCTGTCATCACCAAAAATTACGACACCAACATTTTCACTTTCTAAGTTTAGAGCCATACCTTTTGAACCATCTGCAAACTCTACCATTTCACCAGCTTGAACATTATCCAAACCATAAATCCTAGCAATACCGTCTCCAACTGATAAAACTTGACCAACTTCTGTGACTTCTGCTTTATCTCCAAAATTTTTAATTTGTTCTTTTAATATTTTTGTAACTTCTGAAGGATTTATTTCCATTTATGCCTCTATCATTCTATTTTCGATTTGTTGTAATTTATTTTTAATTGAGGTATCAACCATAGTACTTCCTACTTGTACTACCAAACCTCCTATTAAACTTTCGTCATGTTTGTAGTTTAATTTTATTTTTGAGCTAAAATTTTTTGTTAACTCTTCTGTAATTTTTGCAATTTCTTCATTAGATAATTCTTTTGCTGATTTTAATTCTGCCTTAAGTTCACCTCTTTTTCTTGAACAAATTTCAATAAAGCTTTTAAGTATACGCTCAATAAAAAAGAAACGTCTTTTTTGAATTAAGAAACTTAAAAAATTTTTAAATAAAGATTCAAATTTATTATTTTCAGAGATTGTATTGATTACTTTTTGTAAATCTTCTTGGCTTGTAGTTGGATCTTTAATCAAATTAGAAAAATCTTCACTTTGATCAATTAAATTAAGAATAGATGAAGACTGATCTTCGATCTGACTTAAAAGATTGTTTTCCTCTGAAAGTTCAAAAAGAGCAAGAGAATACCTTTCAGCTGAAGTTATTGAAAATCCGGTGTCTTTACTCAACTTGGTTCCTCTATAATGTTGAAGATTATTTAAAAATCACGCCCTAAATAGCATATGACCCTTATGTCTTCAAGTAGCGGATTCGTAAAAAAGGCGTCTTTTTCTAGGTTAATTGAAGTTAATTGGATCAACATCAACTGAAAGTTTTATTCCAGAAGAAAATTTATATTTTGGAATAATTTTTGCAAGAGAGCTTTGTAGTTTCATAGATTTTAAGCCTCTTATCAAAAATCTTATTCTAAATTTTCTTTTTAATCTAAATAATGGGGCATTCACTGGACCTAGTATTTTTCCTTCTATTTTGTTTTCAATAAAATTTTTAAAATTAATAGCTTCTTTTTCTAATTTAATTTCATTGTCTCCTGTTAAGATTAAAGAAATAAACCTTTGAAATGGAGGTAGTTTATTTTTTTTTCTTATCTGCAGTTCTCTTTCTAAAAAAATATCTGGATTTTTACTTGTAATTTCTGAAATCATCTTAGTATTATTTTCATAAGTTTGAAAATAAACGGTTGCTGGTTTTCCAGTTCTTCCTGCGCGTCCTGAAAGTTGATGATAAAGCTGCAAATTTTTTTCTGCACCTCTTAAATCATGTCCTTGAGATGAAAGATCAATATCAACGACTACAATGCAATTTAAACTTGGAAAATGAAAACCTTTCGAAATTAATTGAGTTCCAACTATAATATGCGTTTCATTATTAATAATTTTATCTATTTTTTCTTTAGAATCTTTTTTATTCATTGTGTCACTTGAAAAAATCTCTATTTTTTTTCCAGGAAATTTTCTTTTTACCTCTTCTGAAATTCTCTCAACACCAGGACCACTAAAAATAAATTCACAATTACCTTCTTTTGTACAATTCCTATTAAGATCAGATTTATATCCACAATAATGACATAATAAATTATTTTTATTTTTATGATAAACTAAATTGATACTACAATTTGGACATGAAAAACTTGTAAAACATTTATTACATAAAGCATTCGGAGAAAAACCTCTTCTATTTAAAAAAAACAAAACTTGATCTTTTTTTTCCAAATGTGAATTTACTTTTTCAATAATTTTATTTGATAGCCATGATTGTTTTTCAATTTTGGTATTGTTTAAATTAATAATTTCATAATTAGGTAATGCTGCGTTTTGGTACCTTTCATTTAATCTAGAAACTTCGTATTTACCTTTTTTAATATTTTCAAAAGTTTCAATGGAGGGAACAGCAGTAATCAAATTGATTGGAATATTTTCAAAAGATGCTCTAGAAATTGCCATATCGCGAGCATTGTAGGTTATACCTTCATCTTGTTTAAATGATTGATCATGTTCCTCATCAACAATTATCATTCCTAATTTTTTAAAAGGTAAAAATAGTGAAGATCTTGCACCAATAATTATTTTTATTTTGCCATTAGAAACTCCACTCCAAATTAATTCTTTCTTTTTTTTTGAAATACCTGAATGCCAAACTGCAGGTTTAAAACCAAAATATTCTAAAAATTTTTGTTCAAACTGACTAGTTAGACCTATTTCTGGCAATAAAATTAATCCTTGAAAACCCCTCTCTATCAGTGGTTTTAACGCTTCAAAATAAACTAAAGTTTTTCCTGATCCAGTTGTACCTTGTAAAACATGAACTCTAAATTTTTTATTTGAAACATTCATTTTTTTTAGAGATTTATTTTGATCACTAGATAGCTTGATTAAGTTTTGTTTAATTTTGCTATCAAATATTTGATAAAGTTGAGTTTTTTTGTTCTCTACCGCATCACTACTTAAGAGTACTAACTTTAATGCCATACCCTTTGGGATAAGGTTATATTCTGCAAACCAATTTAAAAAATTAATTGTATTTTTTTTTAATGGAGTAACATCTAATTTCTTGATTACCTTTTTAGTCTTAAAATTTTTATTATTATTTTTTTCAAATTCGTCCCAAACAACTCCAGTAATTTTTGATTTTCCAAAAGGTACCATTACATAATCGCCAACTTTTAGAGCAAAATTACTTTCATAAGTAAATGGATGATTAAAAATATTTGGTACAAGAATCGGATATTTCATATTTTTATAATATGAAAAAAAATTAAGAGTGTATTGCTCTTTTATCTACTGATAAAGCAGCTTCTTTAACTGCTTCAGAAAAAGTTGGATGAGCATGACACGTTCGGGCGATATCTTCTGCACTTGCACCAAATTCCATAGCAACACCGATCTCTGCAATTAATTCTCCTGCATGAGGTCCAATTATATGTGCACCTAATACTTTATCTGTTTGCTCATCAGCTAAAATTTTAACAAAACCTTCTGCATCATCTATAGCCTTAGCTCTTGAATTAGCCATAAACGAAAATTTACCTACTTTATATTTTTTATTTAATTCTTTTAATTGTTCCTCGGTTTTACCGATTGATGCTACTTCTGGTGTTGTATAAATTACTCCTGGGATTGTATCGTAATTTACATGTCCAGATTGACCGACTATGTTTTCTGCAACTGCTATACCTTCGTCCTCCGCTTTATGTGCAAGCATTGGACCAACAATTACATCACCTATTGCATAAATATTTTCAACGTTAGTCTTAAAAATTTTATCAGTTTTAATTCTATTTCTCTCATCAAGATCTACTCCCACAGACTCTAAATTCAAACCATCTGTATTAGGTTTTCTGCCAACAGAAATCAAAACAACATCACACTCAAAATTATTTTTATTTCCATCTTTATCTACTGTTGAAACTACTGCACCAGCAGCATTTTTTTTAATTGATTCAACTTTATTTTGCATATTAAATTTCATTCCCTGTTTTTTTAAAATTTTCATAAATTCTGAAGAGATTTCTTTATCCATTCCAGGTGTAATATGATCTAAAAATTCAACAACTTGCACCTCTGCTCCAAGTCTTGACCATACAGATCCCATCTCCAATCCTATATAGCCTCCTCCTACTACGACCATTTTCTTGGGTACCTTTTCTAACTTTAAAGCACCTGTTGATGAGACAATTGTTTTCTCATCTATCTCTATTCCTGGTAATGAAACTGGAACTGATCCTGTTGCAATAACTGCTTTTTCTGTTTGGATGATGGTTTCTTTATTTTTATCATCCCTTATTAAAATTTCATTTTTAGATTTAAAACTTCCGTGTCCTTTAAAATAAGTAACTTTGTTTTTTTTCAAAAGAAACTCAACACCTTTTGTAAGAACGGTTACAGCTTTATCTTTGCTTTTCATCATTTTGTCTAAATTTAATTTAACTTCACCAACTTCAATACCTTTGTTTGCTAAACTTTTTACTTTATGAAATTCTTCAGACAGATTAAGTAAGCTTTTTGACGGGATGCAACCAACATTTAAACAAGTACCTCCCAAAGACCCTCTAGACTCTATACATGCAGTTTTTAATCCTAATTGAGCAAGTCTGATTGCACACACGTAACCACCCGGTCCACCTCCAATAACTACAGCTTGAAATTTTTCTGACATTTAAATATCTAAAAACAACCTTCTAGGGTCTTCTAAGTTTTCTTTAATCATTTTTAGGAAAGATACAGATTCTTTTCCATCAATAATTCTGTGATCATATGATAATGCTAAATACATAATTGGTCTTATTTTGATTTCACCGTCTACAACAACAGGTCTTTCGACTATATTATGCATGCCCAACACTCCAGATTGAGGTAAATTTAGTATTGGGGTTGAAAGCATAGACCCATAAACACCTCCATTACTTATTGTAAATGTTCCTCCCTGAAGATCTTCAATCGTTAGCTTTCCATCTCGCGCTTTTTCTGAAATTTCTTTAATATTTTTTTCAATATCTGCAAAGGATAATTCATCTGCATTTCTCAAAACTGGAACAACCAAACCCTTATCTGTTCCGACAGCAAAGCTAATATTGTAAAAGTTTTTATATATAATCTCATCTCCTTCTATTTCAGCATTCACCGCAGGGAAATTTTTTAAAGCAACTACACATGCTTTTACAAAGAAAGACATAAATCCTAATTTTATCCCATAACGAGATTGGAAATCCTCTTGATTTTCTTTCCTCATTTCCATCACACTGCTCATATCAACCTCGTTAAATGTTGTTAAAAGAGCAGCATTCTCTTGAGCTTGCTTTAATCTTTTTGCAATAGTTTGTCTCAACCTAGTCATCTTAATTCGCTCTTCCTCACCATATTGAATTTTTCTTTCAGATGGTTTTGGATTTGCACCCATCAAACTTATTAAATCTCCTTTTAAAACTCTCCCATCTTTTCCTGAACCTTGAATTGAATTAATATCGATATTATTTTCAGTTACTATTTTTCTCACTGCTGGAGATAAGGTTGGATTAACATTTCTTTTTGAAGCAACATCTGGTTTAAATTCCTCAGTTAAAACTAATGGTTTCTCTTTGGGTTTTTCTATATCTTTTTCTTCAAATACTTTTGGTTCTTTTTTATTTGCATCTAGTTTTATTACATTACTCTCTGCAGGAGCTATTTCTTTTTGCTTGACTTCTTTTTGGGTTTTTGGCGCAGATTTAACCACTCCACCTTCTGCTGATACAGAACCTAGTAATGCTCCTACTTCAACGACTGATCCATCTTGTGAATTTATCTCAGTTAACACACCAGAAATTGGAGATGGCACTTCTAAGTTTACTTTGTCTGTCTCAAGTTCTACAATTGGCTCATCTGCTTCGACTGTATCACCTGCGTTTTTTAACCATTTTGCAACAGTCGCTTCTGTTATACTTTCACCAAGAACTGGTACTACTATTTTTTCACTCATTAAAATTAATCAAATACCTTGTTAATTATTTCTTGTTGTTGAGAATTATGCCTTTTGGCATATCCTGTTGCAGGAGTTGCGTCTGGGCTTCTTCCTATATAAGAAATTTTATTATTATTAGCCTTTAAAGTGTCTAATGTCCATTGGATATAATCTCTAACTGAAAACCAAGCACCCATATTTTTTGGTTCTTCTTGACACCAAAAGAATTCAGCATTTTGAGAGTACGGTTTTAACTCCTTAACCAAAGCTTTTGCTGGAAATGGATACAATTGTTCAACTCTATACATCACTACATCATCTCTTTTAAGCTTTTCTCTGGCGTCTAACAAATCAAAATATACTTTTCCAGAACAAAGAATTACTTTTCTTATTTTAGAACTTTCTTTTAGTTTAATAAATCCTTTAGACTTAGGATCTATAGCATGATCCCACAATACTCTATGGAAAGTATTTTTTTTGTTAAAATCTTCTAAATTTGAAACACTATACTTATTTCTTAACAGTGATTTTGGTGTCATTATAATTAGTGGCTTTCTGAAACTCCTATGCATTTGTCTTCTTAAAGCATGAAAATAATTTGCTGGGGTTGTACAGTTCATTACTTGCATATTATCGTTTGAGCATAGTTGTAAAAATCTTTCTAATCTTGCTGAAGAATGTTCTGGTCCTTGCCCTTCATATCCGTGTGGTAACAACATTACTATACCAGATGCTCTATTCCATTTTCTCTCACCAGATGCAATAAATTGATCAATTACTACTTGAGCTCCATTAGCAAAGTCACCAAATTGAGCCTCCCAAAGAGTAAGTGTGTTTGGCTCTACTAAACTATAACCATATTCAAAACCTAAAACCGCAAGTTCAGATAAAAAACTATCTACTACTTCAAATTGCTTTTGATTTTTAGAAATATTATTAAGTGGAATGTACCTAGAATTGTCTATTTGATTTCTTAAAACAGAATGTCGTTGACTGAATGTTCCTCTTCCAGAGTCTTGTCCTACAAGTCTAACTGGATATCCCTCTTCTAACAAAGATCCAAAAGCTAAAGATTCAGCTGAAGACCAATCAATTCCAGTACCTTTTTCGATACTTTCTTTTCTGGCATTAAATATTTTAGAGATAGTCTTGTGAATATTTTTTTCCTCAGGAATACTATTTATTTTACCTGAGATTATTTTTAATTTATTTTCATCAAAACCTGTTATTCCCCTCTTATCTTTACCTCTTTCAGGTTTATATCTTGACCATGTTCCCTCAAACCATTCTATTTTAGGTTTATAATCTTTTGCACTTTTATATTGTTCATCAAGTAAATCTTTAAATGATTTAACATTTTTATTTAATAATTCTTCAGTTATAGATTTTTCGTTTACTAATTTATTTCCATAAATTTTGTAAACACTAGGGTGTGATCTAATTTTTTTATACATTAAAGGTTGAGTAAATGAAGGCTCATCTCCCTCATTATGTCCAAATCTTCTATAACAAATTAAATCTACTACAACGTCTCTATTAAATTTTAATCGAAATTCAGTTGCTATTCTAGTTGCATAAACAACTGCTTCAGGATCATCACCATTAACATGAAGAATTGGTGCCTCTACCATTTTTGCAACATCTGATGGATAAGGTGAAGACCTAGCAAATCTTGGACTTGTAGTAAATCCTATCTGGTTATTAACAATAATATGAATTGTTCCTCCAGTGTTGTGTCCTGGAAGTCCAGACATTGCAAAACATTCTGCTACAACTCCTTGACCAGCAAAGGCTGCATCCCCATGAATGAGAATTGGTATAACTTTATTTCTTTCACGGTCTTTGTGAAAAAATTGTTTGGCTCTTGTTTGACCTAAAACAACTGGATTAACAGCTTCTAAATGAGAAGGGTTATCTGTTAAACTGACATGAACTGAGTTTCCATCAAATTCTCTATCTGATGATGCTCCAAGATGGTATTTTACATCTCCAGCACTATCTTCAGTATCGTTACTAAATTCACCTGCAAACTCATTAAAAATTTTTTTATAAGATTTTTGTAAAACATTTGCCAAAACGTTAAGTCTACCTCTATGAGACATACCAATTTTAACTTCCTTTATATTATTTTGACCACCAATTTTGATTATTTGTTCAAGAGCAGGTATTAAACTTTCACCACCATCTAAGCCAAATCTTTTTGTTCCCACATACTTTGTAGCTAAAAATTTTTCAAATCCTTCTGCCTGTACTAATTTATTTAAAATTGCCTCTTTACCATTTTTTGTAAATTGAAGTGCATTTTTATCTTGCTCTATCCTGTCTCTAAACCACTTTCTTTCATCTGGATTTGAAATGTGCATGAACTCATAACCTATTTTTCCACAGTAGGTTTTCTTCATAAACTTAAGTATTTCTCTTATGTTTGCATATTTGCGATTGATTACCCCGTTTAGAAAAATTTTCTTATCATAATTTTCTTTTTTAAAACCGTAAAAATCTGGATGAAGCTCATCTAAATATTCTGACTCTCTCATTTCTAAAGGATCAAGATCCGCTAATAAGTGTCCTCTTAGTCTATATGCTCTAATTAATGCTACAGCACTAATAGAATCTTTATTTGAGTCAGCAAGTAATTGAAAATTAAATTTTTCTGAAGTATCTAATTTGACATTATCAAAATCATTTTGATCTTGCTCTTCAATTTTTTTTTGTAATTCATCAATATCAATCTTTTTTTTAGTGGGTCCCCATGATGGACCATTAATTTCTTTTGCTATAACATTTAATTCTTCACCAATTCCCTCAAAATAATTTGCCCAACTTTCTGGAAGATCAGCATCTTTATTAATAAACTTTAAGTACATTTCTTCTATAAACGCACTATTAGATTTATTTAAAAATGAAGTTTTTTCGAAATCAAGATTTTTTGATGAAGACATCTTTTTATTGAATATATCCCTCTAATATTTTTTTTTCAATTAGACAGTTTATCAAATAAAGTTTTTCCAATAATTGACGGTGATTTGGCAACTGTAATACCACATTCTTCCATTTTTTTTATTTTATCTTCAGCTCCACCCTTGCCGCCTGATATAATGGCACCAGCATGCCCCATTCTCCTTCCTGGAGGAGCAGTAATTCCAGCAATAAATCCAACTATTGGTTTTTTAATCTTATGATTTTTTATAAATTCAGCCGCTTCTTCTTCAGCTGTTCCACCAATTTCACCTATCATTAAAATAGATTCTGTTTCATCATCATTTAAAAATAAATCTAAACAATCTATAAAATTTGTTCCATTAATAGGATCACCACCAATACCAATACAAGTTGATTGACCAAGTCCATTTTCAGTAGTTTGTGCTACTGCTTCATATGTCAATGTTCCTGACCTTGATACAATTCCAACACTTCCTCTTCTGTGAATACTTCCTGGCATAATCCCAATTTTACATTCATCTGGTGTGATTATTCCTGGACAATTAGGTCCAATTAATCTGCTATTAGAGCCAGTTAATTTTTGTCTTACCTTAAGCATATCCTGAATTGGAATTCCCTCTGTTATACAAACAATAAGTTCAATTGATGCATCAATAGCTTCAATTATTGCTGCTGCAGCAAATTTAGCAGGTACATAAATCATTGTTGCATCTGCTCCTACTTCATTTTTTGCCTCTAAAACGCTATTAAAAACTGGTCTGTCTAAATGTTTTTGCCCACCTTTCTTTGGCGTAACTCCACCAACAAGATTGGTTCCATATTTTATAGCTTGCTCTGAATGAAATGTTCCGTGTGAGCCAGTAAATCCCTGACAAATTACTTTAGTGTTTTTATTTACCAAAACTGACATTTTATTTTATTGCCTCAACAATTTTCTTAGCAGCATCATCTAAATTTTCTGCAGAAATTAATTTTAATCCAGAATTATCAAGAATTTCTTTTCCTTCCTTGAAATTTGTACCTGCTAATCTTACAACTAAAGGTACACTTATATTTATTTCCTTAGCTGCATCAACTACTCCTTGGGCAAGGACATCACATCTCATTATTCCTCCAAAAATATTAATTAAAATACCTTTAACATTTTTATCTGAGAGAATTATCTTTAATGCAGCAGATACTTTTTCTTTGGATGCACCACCGCCTACATCTAAAAAATTTGCTGGTTCTTTACCATACAATTTAATTATATCCATTGTTGCCATTGCTAATCCTGCCCCATTCACCATACAGCCAATGCTTCCATCTAGCTTAATATATGCAAGATCATGCTTGCTAGCTTCTATCTCGGTAGGATCTTCCTCATTTAAATCTCTTAATTCAATAATTTCTGGATGCCTGAATAAAGCGTTAGAGTCGAAATTAACTTTTGCATCTAAACAAACAATTTTTTCCTCTTTTGTCAAAATTAATGGATTTACTTCAACCATGTTTGCGTCAGTACCTACAAACATTTTATATATTGATTTAATTAATGTTATTGCTTGTTTTTTTACGTCTTCATTTAAATTAAAAATATTAATTATTTTTTCACAATCTGTATCAGAAATTTCATCACCCATATCAACTTTTGTAGTGATAATTTTTTCAGGTGAACTGCTTGCAACTTCCTCAATATCCATCCCTCCTTGGTCACTTGATATAAATGCAATTTTAGAACTTGCCCTATCAACCAGGCACGATAAGTAAAATTCTTTATCTATATTTGATGATTCTTCTACGTATAATCTTTTTACCTCTCTACCTTCAGGGCCAGTTTGATGAGTAACTAGTGTTTTTCCAAGTAATTCTTTAGCTGCTACCGTTAGTTCCTCAATAGAGTTTAAAATTTTTACACCGCCAGCTTTTCCTCTACCTCCAGCATGAATTTGTGCTTTAAGCACATATTTCTCAGTTTTGAGTGCTTTTGCTTTTTGAATAAGTTCATCAACATTAAGCGCAAATACTCCTTCGGGAACTACAGCTCCATATTTTTTTAATATTTGTTTAGCTTGATGCTCGTGAATATTCATTATTATTTAGATAAATCAGGATCTATTTTAGATGCAGCTTCCCATAAAGCTTTTACAGCATCTATTGAATGCATAAATTCTTTTTTTTCTTTTTCATCTAAATTAATCTCTTCAATTTTTTCTACACCATCTTTTCCAATGACAACAGGAACACCTGCATAAACATTTTTCACACCATATTCTCCATTTAATTGTACAGCGCAGGGTAATAATTTTTTCTGATCATTTAAATATGCTTCTGCCATTTGAACACCTGAAGCTGCTGGCGCATAAAAGGCTGATCCTTTTTCTAAATATTTAACTATTTCCGCACCACCATCTCGTGTTCTTTGATTAATTTCCTCAACTCTTTCTGAAGAAATCTTTCCATCCTTTACAAGATCTAACAATGGTTTACCTGAAATTTTTGTAAATCTTGGCATAGGAACCATGGTGTCACCATGACCACCCATAACCATTGCCTCAATTTCTCTTACTGGCACATTAAGTTCTAATGATAAAAATAATTTAAATCTCGAACTATCTAAAATACCTGCCATACCAACAACTTTATTTGAGGGCAAACCTGAAAATTTTTGAAATGCCATAACCATAACGTCTAAAGGATTGGTGATACAGATCACAAAAGCGTTAGGAGCATTTTTCTTTACCCCCTCAGCAACTTGTTTAATAATTTTTAAATTAATTCCAAGAAGATCGTCTCGGCTCATTCCAGGTTTTCTTGGAACACCTGCTGTAATTATAATTACATCTGAATCTTTTATATCCTCATAGTTATCAGTTCCTGAAAACCTAACATTGAAACCATCTACAGATGAAGATTGTGCAATATCTAATGCTTTTCCTTTTGCAATACCACTAGCTACGTCAAATAAAACTACTTCATTTACTAATTCTTTTGTTCCTATTAAATGTGCAAGAGTTCCGCCTATTTGGCCTGCACCAATTAAAGATATTTTTGTCATTTATTTCCTTTATTTCATTGTTGGCATAACAAATTCCGCATTTGATCGGACACCTGAAGGCCATCTGGATGTTACTGTTTTAAGTTTAGTATAAAATTTTATTCCTTCCATACCATGCATTCCACTATCTCCAAATAATGATCTTTTCCAACCACCGAAACTATGAAATGCCATTGGCACTGGGATCGGCACGTTAATACCAACCATACCTACTTGAATTTTACTTGCAAAAGTTCTACCTGCATCACCGTCTCTTGTATAAATACTAACTCCATTTCCGTACTCATGGTCGTTAATTAATTTTGCAGCTTCTTCAAAAGTTTTTACTCGAACAACTGATAAGACTGGACCGAATATTTCCTCTTTGTAAATTCTCATATCTTTATTTACATGATCAAACAAGCATCCACCTATATAGAAACCATTTTCATAACCCTGAAGTTTTAAACCCCTTCCATCAACCACTAGCTTTGCGCCTTCCTTGACACCTAAATCAACGTAACTTGTAACTTTTTCTAAATGTTCTTTTGTAACTAAAGGTCCCATTTCTGATGCTTTATCCATTCCAGGACCAACTTTTAAAGCTTCAGCTTTTTTTGATAATCTTGATACAAGTTCATCACCAATATCTCCAACCGCAACCGCAACTGATTGAGCCATACATCTTTCTCCAGCTGAACCATAAGCAGCACCCATCAAACCATTTACTGCACCATCTAAATCACAATCTGGCATAACAACTAAATGGTTTTTTGCTCCACCCAAAGCTTGAACTCTTTTTTCATTTTTAGCTGAATTTTCATAAATATATTTTGCAATAGGAGTAGATCCTACGAAACTAACAGCTTTGATATCTTTGTTTTCCAAAATTGCATCAACAGCTTCTTTATCTCCATTTATTACGTTAAATACACCCTCTGGAAGACCCGCCTCAGAAAGTAATTCTGCTAATCTTATTGCGCAAGAAGGGTCCTTTTCTGATGGTTTAAGAATAAAAGTATTTCCACAAGCTATTGCTATTGGAAACATCCACATTGGTACCATGGCAGGAAAATTGAAAGGTGTGATACCTGCAACAACTCCTAATGGTTGTCTAATTGACCAACTATCAACATTGGTACCAACATTTTCTGAAAACTCACCTTTTAATAAATGTGGTATTCCACAAGCAAATTCTACCACCTCAAGTCCTCTAGTTAAAGAGCCTCTTGCATCTTCATAAACTTTTCCATGTTCTGAAACTATTAACTTCGTTAATTCATCAGAATTTTTTTCAATTAATTCTTTAAATTTAAATATTATTCTAGCTCTTTGTAGAGCAGGTTTTAAAGACCAAGTTTCAAATGCTTTTTTTGCTACCTCAACAGCACTATCTAAATCAGATCTTGAAGCAAGTCTTACCTCTGACTCTTGTTCACCAGTTGCTGGATTAAAAACTTTCCCTTTTTTATCTGAAGATCCCGGAATTATTTTACCGTTTACGAAGTGTTCTATTAATTTCATGAATACGGTGTTTTAGATCAAAAATATCGAATAGTCTATTTAAACATTAGCTGTTGCTAACATTTTTTTTATTTCAGCTATAGCTTTTGCTGGATTCAAGCCCTTAGGACATGCATTTGTACAATTTAATATTGTATGGCATCTATATAATTTCAATTCATCTGAAACTTTTTTTAATCTAGCTTTTCTCTCTTCATCTCTACTATCAATAATCCATCTATAGGCCTGTAGCAGAACTGCAGGACCTAAATATTTATCTCCATTCCACCAATAACTTGGGCAAGATGTAGAACAACAGGCACACATAATGCATTCATAAGCGCCATCAAGTTTTGCTCTATCTTCTTTAGACTGATAAATTTCTGTTGACTGTTTTGTTGAGTTATTTTTTAACCAAGGTTCAATAGATTGATATTGTTTATATAAGCCATCTAAATCGCCGATCAAATCTCTTTTAACTTTTAAATGAGGTAGAGGATAAATATCGATGTCACCATCTATCTCTGCATGTGGAGTTGTACAAGCCAATCCATTTTTTCCTCCCATATTCATAGCACAAGAGCCACAAACACCATGAGCACAAGACCTTCTATAGGCCAATGTCGGATCAATTTCGTTTTTAATTTTATTTAAAATATCCAGCACCTTAGATGGACAATTATCCATATCAACTTCGTATGTATCAATTCTGGGATTTTCTTCTGTCGATGGATCCCATCTATAAATATTGATCTTTCTTAAATTTTTAGATCCAGTTTTGTCTTTAAAATATTTGCCTTTTTTAACCTCTGAATTTTTAGGTAAGCTTAACTGAGCCATTAATATACTCGCTCTTGTGGTGGAAAATATTGAACTTCGTTTGTTAAAGTTGATTTGTGTACCTCTCTGTAACTTATCTTTATATTTTTCCCATCACACCAAGCAAGAGTATGTTGCATAAACTTTTCGTCATCTCTTTTTGGATAGTCATCTCTAGCGTGAGCACCTCTGCTCTCTTTTCTATGATATGCAGACTCTACAGTAGTTACTGCTTGTCTTATTAAATTATCAAATTCTAGTGTTTCAACTAAATCAGTATTAAATACTAAAGATCTATCTTTAACTGAAATTGAGTCCATGCCATCATAAGTTTTTTTAATCTCATCAACACCTTCTTTAAGATTTTTTTCTGTTCTGAAAACTGCACATTTCGACTGCATCGTTTTTTGCATTGAAAGTCTTAGTTCTGCAGTACTATTATGTCCTTGTGCATTTCTAAGTTTATCAAATCTATCTAAACATTTTTGTGTTTCTGACTCAGGAATTTCCTCATGAGGTGTTCCTGGCTTGACTAATTCAGCTGCTCTTTTTGCTGCTGCTCTTCCAAATACTACTAAATCAATTAAAGAATTAGAACCAAGTCTATTTGCTCCGTGAACAGAGACACATGCCGCTTCTCCTATAGCCATTAGACCTGGAACAGTTTTTTCTGAGCCGTTTACAGTTAATACTTCTGCTTTATAGTTTGTTGGAATACCACCCATGTTATAATGAACTGTTGGTACAACAGGAATTGGTTCTTTAGTTACATCTACATTTGCAAATAATCTTGCTGCATCAGTAATTCCAGGAAGCCTGCTTTCAATAACTTCTTTGTCCAAGTGACTTAGATTTAAGTGAACATGATCTTGATCTTTTCCAACACCTCTTCCCTCATTAATCTCTATAGACATAGATCTGCTAACAACGTCTCTTGATGCTAAATCTTTTGCATTTGGAGCATACCTTTCCATAAATCTTTCACCTTTAGAATTTGTAAGATACCCCCCTTCTCCTCGGGCACCCTCTGTTATTAATGTACCGTGGCCATAAATTCCTGTTGGGTGAAATTGAACAAACTCCATATCCTGAAGCGGCAATCCAGCTCTTAAAACCATTGCATTACCATCACCAGTGCAAGTATGTGCTGATGTTGCTGAATAATAAACTTTTCCATAACCACCTGTAGCAATAATTACTGTGTGCGCTCTGAATCTGTGAATTGTGCCATCATTCAAATTCCAAGCAATTAAACCTTTGCATTCTCCATTCTTCATCAACAAATCTAATGCAAAATATTCTATAAAAAATTCTGTATTATGCTTTAAAGCTTGTCCATATAATGTGTGTAAAATAGCATGTCCTGTTCTATCAGCTGCTGCACAAGTTCTTTGAACTATTCCGTTCCCATAATTTTTCGTCATTCCACCAAATGGTCTTTGATAAATTTTTCCCTCATCAGTTCTGCTAAATGGAACTCCATATTTCTCTAATTCTAAAACTGCTTTAGGTGCTTCTTTACATAGATATTCAATACTATCTTGATCGCCTAACCAATCTGCACCTTTGACAGTGTCATACATGTGCCATCTCCAATCATCTTCCCCCATGTTTCCTAGTGCTGCTGATATTCCACCTTGTGCAGCTGATGTATGACTTCTGGTAGGAAATACTTTTGAGATACATGCTGTTTTTAAGCCAGCCTCGCTAAGCCCTACTGCTGCTCTTAAACCTGATCCACCTGCACCAAGTACAACAACATCGTACTCATGGTCTATAATATTATATGCTTTCATGTATTTAAGTTTAAAATTACAATTATTGTAATTACTGGGATTGTTATAGCAAAAAAATTTAGGACTTTGTTTGCGGCATTTTTGATTTTTTTATCGTTAATATAGTCTTCAAAAACCTCACTTATAGTTAAAGCTGAAAAAAAATAAGCAATAACTAAAAATAACCCAATTAAGAATTTAGATGGTTGTGTTGTTAAAAAATTCACTATTTCCAAATAACTTTTATCATAAATATTCACTAAGTTTATAATAAACCAAAGCATTAAAGGTAATAAGATTGCAGAACTAATTTTTAAGAATAACCATTTTTTTGTTACTGGCAGCATTATATTAATCCTCTGCCAATTATATAAATTAAGATAGTTAAAATAATCGAGCCAAAAATAACTAGCAAACCTGTAATTCTTGTTGTTTGTAATTCAAATCCATAGCCCAAATCCATAATTAAGTGTCTTATTTCACTTAACATTTGAAAACTAAATGACCAGGTTATTCCAATTAAAATAAATTTACCTAAAAAGGTTTCTAAAAAAATTTTTATAATTTGATAATTACTTTCTCCTAGAAACATTAATGCAAACCAAATACAAATTAGAGTAATTGCAAAAAAATTTATTATTCCTGTAATTCTATGTGAAATAGATACTAACGAAGAAATATGCCATTTATATATCTGTATGTGTGGTGATAAAGGTCTGTTTTCCATATTTTATTTTGAATTAATAACTGTTTCAGCAATTTCAACTGAATTAAGTGCAGCACCTCTCAGAAGGTTGTCTGATACAATCCACAAATTTAATGAATTTTTTTTTGTTTTGTCTTCCCTAATTCTAGATATAAATGTCTCATCACTTCCTGCTGCTTCAAATGGTGTGCTATAACCTCCATTTTCTCTTCTATCGATAACCTCACAACCATCTGCTTTACTTAAAACATCTTTCACTTTTTCTAAAGTATATGGTTTTTCAAATTCTATATTTACAGACTCCGAATGAGATACTAAAACAGGAATTCTCACACATGTAGCTGTAAGTTCAATTGAATCATCTAAGATTTTTTTTGTTTCATTTGTCATTTTTAATTCTTCTTTTGTATATCCATCATCAGCAAAAACATCGATATGTGGAATAACATTAAAAGCAATTTGTTTAGTAAAATTTTTTGACTCTATTTTTTTTCCATCTAAATATTTTTTAGTTTGATCAATTAATTCGTCCATTGGACTTTTGCCACCACCTGAAACAGATTGGTAAGTTGAAACTACAACTCTTTTAATTTTAAATAAATTATGTAGTGGTTTAAGTGCTATAACAAGTTGTGCTGTAGAACAATTTGGATTAGCAATAATATTTTTTTTCATATTTTTAATTTCCGTCGCATTAACTTGTGGAACAATCAATGGAACATCAGGATCCATCCTAAAAAAACTTGAATTATCTATTACAATTGTGTGCTTGGCAGCCTTCTCTGCAAATTTTTCAGCAATCTTTCCTCCTGCCGCAAAAAAAGTTATATCTGCTTTTGAAAAATCATATGTCTCTAAATTTTCAATAACATACTCTTTATCTCTAAAAGAGATTTTTTTTCCTGCACTTTTTTCTGAGGCAACTAAATAAAGATTATCAAACTTGAAGTTTTTTTTATCAAAAACTTCAAGAGTCTTTCTACCCACATTACCTGTTGCACCTACTATAGCTATGTTCATATTTAGAGTTTTATACTAAATAAAAGGTAAATCGCAAACTTTACCCACACAAATTTCACCATTTATCTTAGCTTTTATATCCTGATCAACGTTCCAGTGAGGTTTTTTCATCATAGCAATACCAATAACTTTTTTAAAATGTGGTGAATAGCAAGCTGATCTCAATTCTCCAATTATATTATTCTTTTGATCACTTAATTCTAATGATCCCGTAATACTTATTTTATCTATATCAAGCATTACTCCCATTAATTTTTTTTTAATTCCTTCAGATTTAATTTTTTTTAATTTCTCTTTGCCTAAAAAATTAACTTCGCTGTCTATGTTAATATATTTATCAAATCCACATTCATATGGATTATCTCCATTATCGATATCATTTCCATACGATAATAATCCACTTTCAATACGCTCTATTAAATTTGGACAACCTGGTTTGATATTTAATTCTTTTCCAATTTCAAAAAGATGATCATATAATTTTAATCCAGAAACATTATGCTCAACATAAATTTCATAGCCACCTTGTTTAGACCAACCAGATCTTGCAATTAAATGTTTATCACCACCAAATTCAAAATAATCAAAACCAAAGAATTTTAAATTAACTATCTTATCTCCAAAAACTTTTTCCATTAATTCAAATGATTTTGGACCTTGTATAGCCATTATATCAACATCAGGTTCAAAAATCTTTACGTCAAATTTATTTCCAATAGCTAACCCTTTTGCAAATAATATTACATCTGAGTCAGCAAGAGAAACCCACCATTTATTTTCATTCAATCTAAGTACAACTGGATCATTAATCAGGCCTGCGTTATCATCAATTATTGGACAATAATAACATCTTCCATCTTTCGATTTAGATAAATCTCTACAAGTCATCAACTGAACTAACTTCGCTGAGTCTTTACCAGAAATTTCCACCTGTCTTTCAGCAGCTACATCCCAAATTTGAACATACTGTTTTAAGTGATGGTATGAGTCCTCAATTGAACCAAACGCTGCGGGAAGCAACATATGATTATAAATTGTATAAGCCGTAACCCCTTGTTTTTCTATTCTAGAGGTATAAGGAGTGCCTCTCAGTCTTCTCGATTTTGCAATTGAAAAACTTTTCATTTTTTTAAAAATTCTAAAACCTTGTCTCTCATTTCGAATGCTTTTTCAATCATAATCATATGACCACAACCCTCAATTATATGTGTTGTTGAATTTTTAATGAAACTAGAAAACTTTTTACCTGACTCTAGATTTACCATCTTGTCTAATGATCCAAATATCAACAAAGAGGGACAGTCTATTGATCTAGCAGCATCAGAACCATTAGTATAATTATTACATGCAATTAAATCGACTGCTAATATTTCTCTAATATCTCTTGGTGACTGTATTATTTTTTCCACTGGATTACCTCCTATAAATTTTTTTGAACCTTCATAACCCCACTTCATCATCAATTTAACAGCATCAGTATCTCCATTTTTTGCTAAATCTATTAGATCTGGATGAACTGGCATTCTATTTGAACCACCAATAAAAACTAATTTTTTTAATCTTTTTTTATACTTAGATGCATATTCAAGTATCTCTAAACATCCTTGGGAGTGCCCGACAATAATTAGTTGTTTTAAATTTAATTTTATAAACACTTGTTCTAGCCAATCAGCTATTTTTTCAATACTATCTAAGCAGGGGCCATCTGAATTACCGTGCCCAGGTAAATCTATAGATAATACGTTAAAATTATTATTTAAAAAAAACTGTTCAGTTAGAGACCAAACAATATGCGAAAGACCACTTCCGTGAAGAAATACTATTGTTTCTTTATTTTTATCAATACCCTGTCCTGCATCAGAAGCATAAATATTTTTATTTTCCAATTGAAAATTCAAAAATTACCTAAACTTGTTTTCTTAATTCAAACTTTTGTATTTTTCCTGTCGAAGTTTTTGGCAACTCACAGAAGACAACTTTCTTGGGAACTTTAAATCCCGCTAAAGTTTCTTTACAAAAATCAATTAATTCTTTCTCGCTAACTGGTTTGTCTTTAACTGCTTCGATAAATGCACATGGCACCTCACCCCATTTTTCGTCTGGTTTTGCTACAACTGCTGCAATCGAAACGGATGGGTGTTTGGATAAAGTATTTTCAATTTCAATTGAAGAAATATTTTCTCCTCCAGAAATAATTATATCTTTTGATCTATCTTGTATTTTAATATAGCCATCAGAATGCATTACAGCTAAATCACCACTGTGAAACCAACCATCTTTCATGGCTTTTTCAGTAGCCTCTTTATCTTTGAAATATCCCTTCATTACGACATTTCCTCTAATCATGATTTCACCAATTGTCTTTCCATCTCTAGGAACCTCTTTCATTGTCTCAGGGTCTAAAACAACTACACCTTCCGTATTAGGGTACTTCACACCTTGTCTTGCTTTAATCTCGTTTTGTTTTTCTTCATCAAAATTATTCCATTCATCATTCCAGGCACACTGAGTTACATGACCATAAGTTTCTGTTAAACCATATACATGCATTACTTCAAATCCAAGAGCTCTCATTTTTTTAAAAATTATACTTGGTGGAGGAGCACCAGCAGTTAAAACATAAACTTTTTGTTTTAATTTTTTCTTTTCACTTTCTGGTGCTCCAGTAATCATATTCAATACTATTGGAGCACCACCAAAATGAGTGATTTCATATTTATCAATAAGTTCAAAAATTTTTTTAATATCTATATTTCTTAAACATATTGTTCTTCCGTTTAGCATCGGTACAGTCCATGGATAACACCAGCCATTGCAGTGGAACATTGGAACAACTGTTAAAAAATTTAATCTATTTGGCATATTCCAAGCAACTGAGCTTCCTGTAGACATTAAATATGCTCCCCTATGATGATAGACAACACCTTTGGGATTTCCTGTAGTACCTGATGTATAACTTAGTGATATAGCTTGCCACTCATCTTCGGGCATTTGCCATTGATAATTTTCATCACCTGTATTTAAAAAACTTTCATATTCTAAATCACCAATTTTTTCCAATTTTGATTGGTCAGCATATTTATCGTTTATGTCAATAATAGTTATTTTTTTATTAAGATTTTTTAATGCTTTTTTTACTTCTCCATGAAGTTGTCTATCCACAACTAACACTTTTGCTTCGCTATGATCTAAAATATAGGAAATTGTTTTAGCATCTAATCTTATATTTATAGTATTAAGAACTGCACCAGTCATAGGTACAGAGTAGTGTGCTTCAAAAATCTCTGGTGTATTGAAAGCTAAGAATGAAACTGTGTCACCTTTTTTAATACCTATTTTTGTCAATGCACTAGCAAATTTTACAACTCTTTTATAAACTTCAGCCCAGGTATAATTTCTTTCTTCATAAATTATAGCCTCATAATTTGGGTAAATTTCTTTTGCTCTTTTTAAAAAAGTTAAGGGAGTGAGGGGTACGTGATTTGCTTTATTTTTATCTAAATTTGTATCGTAATGGCTCATTAATTAAACTTAAAATTCATTATATTTGAGCTTCCTGAGATTGCTGATTTGTAATGATACTCAGCCCGAGGTAATACCTTATCAAAATAAAATTTAGCTGTATTTATTTTATCACTATAAAATTCTTTATTTGAATTAAAATCATTAAAACTAACCTCTAAAATTTTAATCCAAGCATAAGCAATTGAAACATAACCTAAGCTTTTTAAATAATCATTTGCTGCAGCACTAACATCATCCTTTTCAATTTTATTTTTATCATTTATCCAATCTGTGAATTTGGATAAAATATCTAAATAATGGTTTAATTCTTTAGAAAATGTTTTTACTTTTTCATTTTTGCTCTCACATTCAGATTTAATCATTTCTAAAAACTTATTTATAACATCGCCTTTTTTGTTAGATAATTTTCTAAATACTAAATCTGCAGCCTGTACGGAATTTGTTCCTTCATAAATTGGAGTAATACGATTATCTCGATATAATTGCTCAATACCTTGGTCTTTAGTATATCCGTATCCTCCATGTATCTGCATTGCATCGCTAGTAATTTCCATAGCTAAATCTGTAAAAAGTGATTTAACCACAGGCGTCATTAATGAAACGTAATCTAAAGCAGCTTGTTTAATTTTTTCGTCTGGATGATAAAGACTTACTTCTGTTTGTTGAGAAAGCCAAAAACATAATGCTCTTTCACCCTCAATTATTGATTTCATATTAAGTAAAGTTCTTCTAATGTCTGCATGATCAATTATAAAATCTGCACCGTTATTAGATTTTGAATTATTTGTTTTTCCTTGCTTTCTTTCTTTTGCGTAAGAAAGTGAATTTTGATAAGCAATTTCAGAAATACCTAAACCTTGAATGCCTACAACTATTCGCTCTAAATTCATCATTGTGAACATTGCACTAAGACCTTTATCTTTGTTACCAATCATGTAACCAGTTGCATCATCAAAATTTAAAACACAAGTTGCTGAACCTTTAATACCCATCTTACTCTCAATTGATCCAGTTGAAATTCCATTTCTTGGACCAATACTACCATCCTGGTTCACAATATATTTTGGAACTAAAAATAAACTAATTCCCTTAGTACCAGATGGAGAGTCTGGTGATCTTGCCAAAACTAAGTGAATAATATTTTCGGTTAAATCATGGTCCCCTGAAGTTATGAATATTTTTTGACCACTGATTTTATAAGTATTGTCTGATTGTTTAATTGCTTTAGTTTTTAACAAGCCAAGGTCGGTACCACAGACTGGTTCTGTTAAACACATTGTACCACTCCACTTACCTTCTACAATCTTTGGTAAATATTTATTTTTAATTTCATCAGAAGCATGATGATTAATACAATTATAAGCACCAATACTTAGTTCACTATATAATTTAAATGATAAGCTTGCTGAAGATAGCATTTCATCAAAAAACGCACTTACTGTTTTTGGCATTCCTTGACCTCCATATTTTGGATCACAAGACAATGAAGTCCAACCATCCTCAATATACTTTTGATACGCTTCTTTGTAGCCTGGGGGTGTTCTGACAACACCATTTTCTAAAACTGCTGGATTTTCATCTCCTGATTTAGCAAGAGGTAAAATTAAATTTTGATTTATCTTGGCTGCTTCCTCTAAAATATCTTTCACTAGATCTGAACTAACTTCATTATATTTTTCAAGTTCATTATAATTTTTATTGTCTCTTAATTTTTCAAAGAGAAACATCATGTCTTTTACTGGAGCTGTATAACTTGGCATATTTAAACCTTAAAATAATTCTAGTTTTATTGCAATTTTGAAATTATCGCATCACCCATTGCTGAAGTAGACGTTTCTTTCATACCATCTGACATTATATCTTTTGTTCTTAAACCATTATTTAGAACATCTTGAACTGCCTTTTCTAAAACATCTGCTTCTTTATCAAGATCTAATGAGTACCTTAAAGCCATAGCAAAACTTAAAATAGAAGCAATTGGATTTGCAATACCTTGCCCAGCTATATCAGGAGCTGATCCATGTATTGGCTCATACATTGCTCTCATCTCACCATTTTTATTTTTTGCACCCAAAGAAGCTGAAGGCAAAAGACCTAAAGATCCAGTTAACATCGAAGCTTGATCAGACAGCATATCCCCAAATAAATTATCAGTTACAATTACATCAAACTGTTTTGGGTTTCTTAATAGCTGCATTGCACAGTTGTCTGCTAACATATGACTTAATTCTACATCTTTATATTCTTTATTATGTAGCTCTTGAACCTCTTCCTTCCACAATTGTCCAGCCTCCATCACGTTTGACTTTTCGCATGATGTAACTTTGTTAGATCTTTTTCTTGCTAAATCAAAAGCAACTCTAGCTACTCTTGTTATTTCACTAGTTGTATATGTATGAGTATTAATTCCTTTTCTTTCGCCATTTTCAATTGGCTTTATTCCTCTAGGTTCACCAAAATATATGCCACCTGTTAACTCTCTTACTATCATTATATCTAAACCTGAAACTACTTCTGGTTTAAGTGTTGACGCACTGACTAACTGTTCAAAACAAATTGCAGGTCTTAAATTTGCAAATAATTTTAATTCCTTTCTAAGTTTTAATAAAGCTCTTTCAGGTTTTTTTGAAAATTCTAAACCGTCCCATGTAGGGCCACCTACCGCTCCTAACATAATTACCTCACTCTCTAAAGCTTTATAAAATACCTCATCAGTAATTGGAGTGCCATGTTTGTCATAAGAACAACCACCTACAAGCTCTTGATCTATTTCAAAATCTAATGATTTTTTATCATTAAACCAATTTATAATTTTTTTTACTTCAGCAATTACTTCTGGACCAATACCATCACCAGGTAATAATAATATTTTTCTTTTTTTTACTTTAATCATTAAACACCCAAGGTTTTTCGTTTTTTAGATTGTTTTCAAATTTTTCTATTTTTTCTGATTTTTTTAATGATAAAGCAATATCATCAAGTCCCTCAAGCAAACATTTTTTTTTAAACGGATCAATCTCAAACTTAAGCTCATTATTTCCATAGACTATTTTTTCTTCATTTAAATCAATATAAATTTCTTCTTTTCTATTTGCATACTCAGAAAGCTCTTTTATTTTTTCTTCTTCAAGGATTATAGGTAAAATTCCATTTTTAAAACAATTGCTATAAAAAATATCTGCATAACTTGAGCTTATCACACAAGTAATACCAAAATCTAGTAGTGCCCAAGGAGCATGTTCTCTTGATGATCCACACCCAAAATTTTTTCCTGCAATTAAAATTTTTGACTGTTTGTAAGGATCATTGTTTAACACAAAATCATTGATCTCTTTTCCTTTATCGTCATATCTCATTTCAAAAAATAAATTTTTTCCAAGTCCCGTTCTTTTTATTGTTTTAAGAAATTGTTTTGGAATTATCATATCCGTATCAATATTAACTATTGGAAGATAAGCCGGAATACTCTTCAATTTATTAAATTTTTGCATTTAATTTTGATACTTTCTTACATCATCAAGATTACCTGATATAGCGGCAGCAGCTGCCATTCCAGGACTAACTAAATGTGTTCTTCCACCTCGTCCTTGTCTACCTTCAAAATTCCTATTTGATGTAGAGGCACATCTTTCTTCAGGTTTTAATTTATCTGCATTCATCGCTAAACACATGGAACAACCAGGTTCTCTCCATTCGAAACCTGAGCTAACAAAAATTTTATCTAATCCTTCTTGCTCTGCTTGCTCTTTAACTAAACCAGAGCCTGGAACTACGATAGCATTTACATGAGAGCAAATTTTTTTATTTTTTAAAATTTTTGCTGCTTCTCTTAAATCTTCAATTCTGCCATTAGTACAACTACCAATAAATACCTTATCTATTTTTATATCTGTAGCTGCCATGTTAGGCTTTAAACCCATATAGTTAAGAGCTCTTTCAATTGAGTTCTTTTTATCTTGATCCGTCTCATTGTCAGGATTAGGAACTTTTCCATCAATTGTAATCACATCTTGAGGTGATGTGCCCCATGTAATCATAGGTAAAATTTCATCTGCATTTAAACTAATTTCTTTATCAAAACTTGCACCAGTATCTGTTTTTAAAGTTTGCCAATAATTTACAGCTTTCTCCCAATTTTCATCTTTTGGAGACATTGGTTTCCCTTTTAAATATTCAAAAATTTTTTCATCAGGTGCAATTAATCCTGCTCTTGCACCACCTTCAATTGTCATATTACAGATTGTCATTCTTTGCTCGACTGTCAAAGATCTAATTAAATCTCCAGCATATTCCACAACACATCCAGTTCCACCAGCAGTACCAATTTTTCCAATTATTTGAAGTATTACATCTTTAGAGGTAACCCCTAGAGGAAGTTCACCATTTACATTAATCCTAAAATTATTAGCCTTCTTTTGAACTAATGTTTGAGTAGCTAACACATGCTCAACCTCAGAAGTTCCTATTCCAAATGCTAAAGCACCAAATGCTCCATGCGTTGCGGTATGACTATCTCCACAAACAATAACTGTACCTGGTTGAGTAAAACCTTGCTCTGGTCCAATAATATGAACGATACCTTGCCTCTTATCATCCATACCAAATAACTGAACACCGAATTCTTTACAATTTGCCTCTAAAGTATCTACTTGAATTTTTGACTCTTCATCTGAAATACCTTTTGATCTGTCGGTTGTTGGAACATTATGATCTGCAACTGCTAAAGTTAAATTTGGATGTCTAACTTTTCTGTTAGAATTTCTTAATCCTTCAAAAGCTTGGGGGCTTGTCACCTCATGAATTAAATGTCTATCTACAAAAAGTAAAGATGTGCCATCATCTTGTTGGTCAACTAGATGATCATTCCAAATTTTATCGTATAATGTTGTAGACATTGAAAAAAAAATTATTTTTTTTCTTTAGAGCTTTCTGATTTTTGTTCTTCTTTAGGAGCCTCTGCTGCTGGAGCCGCCTCTTCTTTAGGTGCTGCTTCTGCTTTAGGAGCCTCTGCTACTGGTGCTGCTTCTGCTTTTGGAGCTTCTTCTTTTGTTGCTTCTATTGCAGGAGCTACATTTTCTTCTGTAACTGTCTCTGGTTTTGCCTCAATATCAATACCAATTTTTTTTCTAATTTTTTCTGCAATCCTTGCTGATTTACCAGTTCTGTCTCTTAAATAATAAAGTTTTGCTCTTCTTACTTTACCTGATCTAATAACCTTAATTGAGTCAATTAAAGTTCCAAATAAAGGAAAAGTTCTCTCAACACCCTCTCCAAATGAAATCTTTCTAACCGTAAAAGATGAGTTTAAGTCTCTGCTTTTTTTAGCAATACACACTCCTTCAAAATATTGAATTCTTTCTTTTTTACCCTCGGTAATTCTCACACCAACTTTAACAACATCTCCTGGATAAAATTCTGGAATTTTTTTCTCTGAAAGAATTTTGTTAACGTTATGCTGATTTATTTCTTCAATTGTTTTCATGTTAATGTTTATCAAGTTAATTCTTCTTATATTTTTCCCATAAATCCGGTCTTCGGTCGCGTGTTATAGCCTCAGATTGAGATAAACGCCAGTGTTTAATTTTATTGTGATCACCTGATAATAGCACGTCTGGCACAGCTTTTTCCTCCCAAATTTTAGGTTTTGTATACTGGGGATACTCTAAAAGACCATTTTCAAAGGTTTCATCTAATTTGGAGTTTTCATTTCCTAATACACCTGGCAGCAATCTTAAAATACTATCTATAACTACATATGCAGCTGACTCCCCGCCTGACAAAACGTAATCTCCAATACTAATTTCCTCAATATTTCTTGTTGAAAGTATTCTTTCGTCCACACCTTCAAAATGACCACAAATTAAAGACAGAGATTTTTCACTAGCTAGCTCTTTTGCTAAATTTTGATCAAATTTTTTTCCTTTTGGCGATAAGTATAAAATTCTCTCACTCTCATTTTTGTTTTCATCTAAAGACTTTGCAAGAACATCTGCTTTTAACAACATTCCTGAACCACCCCCATAAGGTGTGTCATCTACTGTTTTATGTTTGTCATCAGCTGCATCTCTTATATTTACAACTTTAAGTTTCCATAAATTATTTGATAAAGCTTTTCCATAGAGTCCTTTAGATAAAGGACCAGGAAAAACCTCTGGATAAAGTGTAAACACTTGAGCTTGCCACATAAATAATCTTTAAATTATTTTTTTTCCTCTGCTGGAGCTGCTTCTGCTTTTGGAGCTTCTTCCTTGGGAGCTTCTTCCTCAGGAGCTTCTGCTGCTGGAGCTGCTTCTGCTTTTGGAGCTTCTTCCTTAGGAGCTTCTTTATTATCCTCTTCTTTTTTATTTCTCTCTTTTTTTGGCACTGCTTTATTTGGATTATTTCCATTTGCAGGCATGGGCATTAATTCGTTTTCACCTAAAATTCTTGCTACTCTAGTTGTTGGTTGAGCTCCTTGACCAAGCCAATATTTAATTCTCTCAGCTTCTAGACCCACTCTTTCTTTTTTCTCTTTTGGTAATAGAGGATTAAAGAAACCAACCTTTTCTATAAATCTTCCATCTCTTGCAAAACGACTGTCGGCAACAACAACTTTATAAACAGGACGTTTTTTTGTTCCACCTCTTGATAATCTTAATTTTAACATTTTTTCTCCTTTTTACTTTAATTGGTTGAATAGCTCTGGCGGTATACCTTTATCAGACATACCTTTCAGATTTCCTTTTGACATCTTTTTCATCATTTCAGACATCATTTTAAATTGCTTAAGCAATTTATTGATAGTGGCCGGATCTGTGCCAGAGCCATTAGCAATTCTTTTTTTTCTAGAACCATCTATTATTTTTGGGTTCTCTCTTTCTTTTTTTGTCATTGATAAAATAACAGCTTCATTTTTACTAATTATACTTTCATCAATTCCCGCTGAATCCATTTGAGATTTAATTTTAGAAACTCCTGGCATAAAAGACATAATTCCCTCAATGCCACCCATTTTTTTCATTTGTCTTAATTGAGATAAATAATCTTCCATAGAGAATTGACCTTTTTTTAAATTTTCCTCTGCTTTTTTTAGATTTTCTTCTCCTAAATCTTGAGCCGCCTTTTCTACAAGGGATACAATATCCCCCATACCTAGTATTCTGTTTGCAATTCTATCTGGATGGAATACTTCAAGATTATCTATTTTTTCTCCTATACCTAAAAATTTAATTGGAACGTTTGAAACATATTTCATGCTCACTGCGGCTCCACCTCTTGCATCACCATCAGCCCTAGTTAAAATAATTCCAGATAAATTAACTGTATTTTTAAATTCTTTTGCCACTGAGGCTGCAACTTGACCTGTTAAAGAGTCTGCAACTAAGAAAGTTTCTGTTGGATTAATGACAGCTTCAATTTGCTTAATCTCACTCATCATTTGTAAATCAATTTGAGTTCTACCAGCAGTATCAAATAAAATTATTTCAGCTCCATTTAAATTAGCGGCACTTATTGCTCTTCTACAAATATCAGCAGGTTGCTGACCTTCTATAACAGGTAAAGTTAAAATATTATTTTGTTCTCCTAAAGATCTAAGTTGTTCTTGTGCAGCTGGTCTGTAAATATCTAGACTGACCATCATTACTTTTTTCTTTTTATTATTTTCTAAAAATTTTGCTAATTTTGCTGTTGTTGTTGTTTTTCCAGAACCTTGTAAACCAACTAACATCATTGGCACAGGCGGTACTGCATTTAAGTTTATCTCATTATTTGTTGCACCTAATAAGTCTACAAGCTCATCATAAACAATTTTAACAACCATATCCCCAGGAGAGGTAGACCTTATTATCTCTTGGCCTAATGCTTTTGGTTTAACTTTTTCAATAAAATCTTTTGCAACATCCAAAGAGACATCTGCTTCAAGTAAGGCTTGCCTAATACCTCTTAAACCTTCATCTACTTGAGCTTCATCAAGTGAAGGTGCCTTTTTTAGAGAAGAAAAAATTTCTTCAAATTTATTTGTTAAATTTTCAAACATATTTATTACGCATAGCAGTAACGCACTAGTGGGCGAACCCTCGCTGACTAGTGTCGATCTCTTTGTTTCCAAAGACACCGCAAAGTTAATGTTTTTGCGGAAACGGCAACAAACTATAATAGAGGTTCAAAAAGTCAATAAATAAGTTAAATATCTATATATGGATATTAAAGCTTTTAAAATGGACGGTTTAGGTAATGATTTTGTCATCATAGATAATAGGCAAACAACTACAAATTTGACGAAAGAGCAAATAATAAAGATTTGTGACAGAAAATTTATTGGTTGTGACCAACTAATATTGATTAAAAAAAATGATATTTCAGATGCTTCACTAGAATTTTATAATTCAGATGGAGGAATGTCTGGTGCGTGTGGAAATGGTACGCGATGTATTGCTGATTTATTAGGCAAAGAAAATAACAAAAAAGAAATTGTCCTAACAACTTTATCTGGCAAATTAAAATCAAATATTGTTGGAGAAAAAATGGTTTCTACAGAAATAGGTGTTGCAAAAACAAAATGGGATGAGATTCCGTTGTCTAAAGAATTAAATACGAATAATTTAGGAATTAAAATTAATGACAAAAATAATAACGAATTTTCTGGCGGAACTGCTGTAAATGTTGGAAATCCACATGTAGTTTTTTTTGTTGATAATAACGAAAATTTTGAAATTCGAAAAATTGGACCAAAAATTGAAACCCACTCACTATTTCCAGAAAAATGTAATGTTACTTTAGCAACTGTTGTTAATAAAGAATTGATAAAAGTTAGAGTGTGGGAAAGAGGAGCTGGACTTACCAAAGCTTGTGGAACTGCAGCTTGCGCAACAGCTTTTGCCGCAAAACAAAACGGACTGGTAAATGATAAAGTGGATATTGAATTTTCTACAGGTAGATTGACAATTTCAATTGATGAAAACAATAGTATTCTTATGAAAGGACCGGTTTCAGATATTGAGGAGATAAATTTTAAAATTTAATGGGAATTTTTGAAAAATTTAAATCAGGTTTTAAAAAAAGTGCCTCAGCTTTTACAACAGGTTTAAGAGATATAGTTGTAAAAAAAGAGATTGATGACAAAACACTAGACAAAATTGAAGATTACTTAATTCAATCAGATGTTGGTATTGTTTCGGCTTCAGAAATAAGAGAAATTATTTCTCAAACAAAAATTGATCCCAATAAAGATTTAACCGACGAAATAAATAATATTTTAAAAAATTATATTATTTCAATTATGAAACCTTTAGAAAATATTGAATTCTTCAAAAAAAAAGAAAAATTAAATGCAACATTAATTTCAGGTGTCAATGGTGTTGGAAAGACAACTACTATTGGAAAAATAAGCAAAATATTAAAGGGTAATGGAAACAAGGTAATGCTAGCTGCATCAGATACTTTTAGAGCAGCAGCTATAGAACAACTAGAAAATTGGGCAAACAAAGTTGATGTTCAAATTACAAAATCATCTCAAGGTTCTGATCCTGCATCAGTCGCTTATAAGGCTGTTGAAGAAGCATTAAACAATAATTTTAACCAAGTTTTAATTGATACAGCTGGAAGACTACAAAATAAAAAAAATTTGATGGAAGAATATAAAAAAATTGCAAACGTTACTAAAAAAATTGATCCTGATGCTCCACATGATGTTATTTTAGTTTTGGATGCAACTTCTGGCCAAAATGTAATTAATCAAGTTGAAGAATTTAACAAAATTATTCCGATAACTGGTCTTATTATGACAAAATTAGATGGCACAGCAAAAGGAGGTATTCTTTTAGCTGTTGCTAAAAAATATAAACTACCAATTATTGCACTTGGATTAGGTGAAAAAGAAGATGATTTACAAATTTTTGAGGCCGAAAAATTTGCAGAGGCATTTACTCAAATTAATTAATTAAGGTACTTGAAATTAAAGGTTTGTAAAAACTACATTTGTAGTGTTCTTTAAATTCATAATGTCCACAATTTTTGGCTATCGAAGAAATAATAAAATCAAATTTTCCATTTACAGGATAAAGCTCTAGTTTCTTCTCAATTATATCAAATTTAAAATTAGCTTTTAAACTTTTTACAGCACTAATCATCACTAAAGTTTTATTATCTTTTAAAAGATAATATGCAAAGTCATCTGGAAAAACTGGAAAATCATATTCCTGTAAATAATATTTTGCAGTTTTGGGAAACCATTCATAAGAAATCAATGGCAAGGACTCTTTCGTTTTATAGTTATAAATATAAAGATCTTTTGGAAAATCATTAATATAATTTGAATCTTCTCCTCGAGCTAATACAGCTTTTTCACGGGTTTTAAAATATAATGCAAAATTTTCATCGTGTGAATTCATTTGATCAATATGAAAAAGGCTGTCTACAGATGCTAAATTTTCTTTGGCATTTGATAAATTATTTATAGAAAAAAGAACAATAAAAAATAAGAAAAAATTTTTCATAAATTAACTTAAAAAAAAAATTTGAATTATCTTTGTTTAGATTATGGCTTAATTTAAACTATCAACAAACGATTTGAGAGCTAATACAAGTTTATCATCATATTCCATCATATGATCGTCATATTTTGTAAAATATGAATATTTAGGTTCACTTGCTAAATTAAAAATTTTTTTACCCATCCAAAATGGAACTATTTGGTCAGCCTCACCATGCATTACTAATACTGGAATATTAATATTTTTAATTTTTTCATTATTTTCATACTTATCTTTTAAAATTAAACCTACTGGAATATATGGATAAAAATTTTTCGCAGCCTCAATCATTGATGTGAAGGGCGTTTCTAAGATTAATCCTGCAAAATTTTTATTCTGAGTAATTTCAGTTGCAATGGCAGTTCCTAATGACTCTCCGTAAATAATTATATCTTCTTCTTTTAGACCTTTTTCTTTAAGCCAGTTTATTGCACTAGCACCATCTGTATAAAGACCCTCCTCACTTGGTTTTCCTTTATTGCCGCTAAACCCTCTCCATGCAATAATTAAAAAATTAACATCCATGTCTTTAAAATGATTTAACTTATGGATTCTGTTTTCAAGTGTCCCTGCATTTCCATGAAAATAAACTATTGTTTTATAACTTTTTAAATTTTTATTATGAAACCAGCCTAAAAGATTAATATTATCTGTTGTTTTAATATTTACTTTTTCAATGTTAACTTCTAAATTATCTCCAGAATAGTTATTCTCATCAGGATGATACATTAAATTTCTTTGATAAAAGAAAAGAAAAACACAAATTAAAGTATATATTACAAATATAAATAAAAATATATTGGTTAATGTCATTTTTGTATTAATTTTCATTTTTATTTAAATAAATAAAGAAAGTATAACTTAATACACATAGAATTAAAAAAAGTGAAAATGAAATTCTATAACTACTTAAAATATCAAATCCTTTATTATTACATAAATCAATAATTAATCCTATACCCCACTGAACAAAAAAAGTTCCAGAAAAAAGAAATACATTGAATGAAGTAAGAGATTTGCCAGCTAGATTTTTTGAAAAATTTAGCGCAATTGCTGGCTGAGTTAAAGAAATAACAATTGATGTCATGATATATATGGTAAATAAGAATACTCCTGCATTATTACCAAAATAAATTATCAAAAATAATGAAAAGTAACTGATTGGTAAACCTAGCTTAATTAATTTAATACTATTTATGCCATAATCTGAAATTTTTGGTAAGATATACCCCCAAATAAAATATGAAATTAACATAGTGATATTTATCCAAAATAAACCAGTAGCACTTTGAAGGGGTGTGTAACCTGAAATATTTAACATCCATGGACCAGCCCATAAAGTTTGAATTGCTTGAATACCTCCATAATTAATAAATGCCAGAGGAATCATGCTTATAAAAAATTTATTTTTCCAAATTTGACTTAATGACTCTTTCTCAGATTTTATTGAGGTATTTTCTTTTTGGTCCCAATTAGGAATAAACAAAAAAATTAATATTATGCTTAATAAAATGAGTATAGCTATTAAAATAAAGATCCATCTCCATCCAATATATGGAAGTAGTATTTGAACGGGTAAAGTTGATGATACAAATCCAATATTTGCTACCATCAACATCCAAGAATTTGCTCTCTGTTGGTATTTTTCTGCAAACCATACTCTATATCCAGTAAGGGGTCCCATCATGCAAGCACTAACCCCTACACCAATAAATATTCTGGATATAAATAATCCAGAAAAACTTTTTGCGAGTGCAAATGATATTGTTCCAATGAATGCTATCATTAAAAAACAACCGATTACCTTTTTTGGACCAATTTTATCCAATAAAAGCCCTACAGGAATTTGCATTATCGAAAAACCAATAAAATAGCCGCCTGCCAATAATCCCAGATTTCCTGCAGTTAGATCAAACTCAGAGGTTAGAACGGGAGTTAAAGTTGCAGTTATAGATCTAACCAGATTGGATAGTAAAAATCCAAAAGCGAAAACACAAAATATGATAATGCTTTTATTTACTTTAGTAATCATTTATAAATTTTTGAGAATTAATCTGTACTATGAATAATCAGTCAACAAAAGATAAAGATGCACGCTCTTCAAATGCAATGGCTGCAACTTCACATCCTTTAGCTACAGAGGAAGCATTAAAAATACTCAAAATAGGTGGAAATGCAGTAGATGCTTCAATTGCTGCCTCGATTGTTTTATCTGTAGTAGAGCCTAATGCAACGAGTATTGGTGGCGACTGTTTTGCAATAGTTAAAATGGATAACAAGGATCCTGTATCTTTTAATGGATCAGGTTTAGCGCCTGAAAAATTAAATTATGATTTTTTTAAGGATAAGCATATTGATAAAATTGGATTAACTAGTCCACATTCAGTCACAATTCCTGGTGCACTTAATGCTTGGGAAAAAATTCATAAGGAATTTGGTAAGCTAGATTTTGAACGATTATTTTTAGGTGCAATTGATATAGCAAAGAATGGCCATAGAGTTACAAAAGTCGTATCAAATGCTTGGAAAAATAGTTTGAATAAAATCAATGGTAATGAAAACTCAAAAAAAATTTTTTTGAAAAATGGTCGTGCTTATCAAGAAAATGAATTAATGAAAAATATTGCTTTAGGAGAAACACTTGAATCAATTAGCAAAAAAGGAAGTAAAGAATTTTATGAAGGAGAAATTGCAAAAGATATAGTTGAAACTTTAAATGAATTAGGTGGTGTACATACTTTTGAGGATTTTTCAAATCAGAGTACAATAAGATCAGATACAATCAAATCTAATTATAAGGGTGATTTTATTCATCAATGCCCTCCCAATGGTCCTGGTGTTACAGTATTGATTATGATGAAATTATTAGAAAAACTAAATATTCAAAATTATAAATTAAATAGTACAGAAAGATTCCATCTTGAAGCAGAAGTTACAAAACAAGCTTATAAAGTTAAAGAAACTATTTTAGGTGATCCAAATTTTGTTAACTTAAATTTAGAAGAAATTTTAAGTGATAAAAATATTGAAGAAATTTTTAATAAAATTAACTTAAATTCATGCAGTGATGTTGGTGACTTAAATATTCCAGCTCATCCAGAAACAATATATCTAACGGTAGTAGATAAGGATTTAAATAGTGTATCAATAATCAATTCTGTTTGTTATGTATTCGGGTCAGGTATTACCACAAATAAAAGTGGAATACTTTTACATAACAGGGGTACAAATTTCAGAGTAGAAAATGGACATCCAAACTGTATAGCAGGCTTAAAAAGACCGTTACATACTATTATTCCTGGTATGCTTATTGATAAAAACAACAAAGCAACTTTAAGTTATGGGGTTATGGGAGGCCAATATCAACCAGTGGGACAAGTTCATGTTTTAAATAATATGATTGATTTTGGAATGGGACCACAAGAAGCTTTGAGTTTTCCAAGAGCTTTTCATTTTAATAATATTTACAAACTAGAAAAAACTGTTGATAAAGAAATTTTCCATGGGCTAAAAGAAATAGGTCATAATGTAGAATATTTTGATGGTACACATGGTGGGGGCCAAGCAATAAAAATAAATAGAAGTGAAGGTGATCTCTTAGGTGGATCAGATCCTAGAAAAGATGGGTATGCAAAAGGATATTAATACTCATCGAAGAATGATGTAAAAACTAATTCCAAAGAATTAAAAGTTTAAAGATATATCTCTATGAACTGAATTACACCTTGCAACAAATTTAGCCTGTTCTTTAGTTAATCTGTTTTGAAGTCTTAGACCAATATTATGTTTGATAACATCATTATATTTAATTAATTCAGGCATCAAATTCTTATTAGCATCATCTCTCCATGAAACTTCTAAATTAAAAAGATCAAAAGTTTCTGTACTGGTTTCAATTAACTTCTGTTCATCAATCTCATCATTATCAATGACAGAAATTAGATCATCAAGTTTATTTGCAAATTCTTCTGTTCCAGAGATTTCTCCAAGATTTTCAAAAAGACTATCAATTATTGAAATGGATTTTTCAAAATTTTTATTATTAATAGTATTTCTTAATTCTTTTATTTCTGGCGAAAGTTCTTTTAATTTTTCATTATCATTTATAAACATTACTATTTGATCTAAAGTTTCATAAGCTTCATCAACGTTTTTTCTATATCTCTTGGTTCTTGTGTTTTTTGCTTTATGTAATATTTCAAACTCTCCATTTTTAGTTTTCCAGATTTCAGGAATTTTATTTTGAAGTTCTTTAATTTCTAGCTCGTAATTCTCAATTTTTAATTCTAATTTATTTTTAGCTGATAAATTATCTTCGTCTAAGTTTCTAATTTCAGCTTTTAACTTTTTTATTTTTTGGTCAATTTTTCTAACTTTTTTCTGAATTTTTCTTACATTAAAATGAAGATCTTTATAATCTTTTGTAAATAAATCATATTCTTGCTCAGTTTTTTGTAATTTTTTAACTATAGCAAAAGTTCCTAAAGCATTATCAAAATGCTCTTCAAAGATATCTAATTTATCTACTGGAAGATTTGCTGGAATTAATTTCTGCATATTCTTAATTGCATTTGTAATTGTTTGTTCTTCATTATTATAAATTGCAAATTTATATTCTTGTAAGCAATATTGTAGTTTTGGATTCATTGGTGGTGGAGCTACATTAGAAGTTAGATATGTTCTTGCTGGTAAATAATTTACCAATGAAGGATAGAAACCAACAATTCCAAGACCTATCAATTGTAAAATAATAAACGGAACAACTCCTTTCCAAATATTTAAAGTAGTAACAAGTTTTGAAGCTACTCCTTTTAAATAAAATAAAGCAAATCCAAATGGTGGGGTTAAAAATGAAGTTTGTAAATTTACCCCAATCATAACACCAAGCCAAATTGCACTTACATTCGCACCTGGTTCAGCTAATAATATAGGAGCAATAATAGGAACAACAACTACAGCTATTTCAATAAAATCAAGAAAGAAACCTAATAAAAAAATTACTACCATTACAACAACGAATTGTGTCCAAAATCCTCCTGGTAAATCTTGAAGAAAATCTCTAACTAACTCTTCACCTCCAAATGCCCTAAATCCAGAGGTTAACATTGCTGCTCCTAATAGAATTATAAATACCATTGAGGTAGTTACACAAGTTTCTACAACAACTTCTTTTAAAACATCATCTATTTTAAATGCTCTCCAAAAACTCCATACAACACTGGCTAAAAATGTAATTGTAAAAAATAAGGCAATTAATATTGCTCCTAGATCTCTAGTGTCAACTGCTTTAATATTTAAATTATAATTTTTAGATAAAAAATAGATTGGAATTACGGATACGATCGCAATTATTATTGGGTAGTAGGCGTTCTTTTTACCTTGGTGTAATCGATATCCCGCCATCATTGTTGCACCAATAGCACCTATTGATCCAGCCTGATTAACTGTTGCTATGCCCATAAGTATAGAGCCCAAAACTGCAAAGATTAGGGCAAGCGGTGGAATAATAACTAATATAACTTTGATCCAAAATTTAGAATCAAAATTTCCTTTAAATGGAACAGGAGGAGCTGCTTTTGGATTTATTCTTGCATACACAAATATGTAAAGCATATACAAACCAACCAAAACTAACCCTGGTAATAATGCACCTAAAAACATATCTCCAGCTGAAGTAGACCCTACTCTAAATTCTCCAGGCATATTAAATTCACCAGTTAAAATTTTATAATCAGTCTGACGCATAGTATTTGCAACATCAGCGGCACTTGCCAATTGATCAGCAATAATAATTAAGACAATTGAAGGAGGTATAATTTGACCAAGTGTTCCAGAGGAACAAACAATTCCACTTGCTAATCTTTTATCATATTTATTATTTAGCATTGTGGGTAAAGAAATTAGTCCCATTGCTATTACTGTTGCTCCAACAATTCCAGTTGTCGCTGCAAGTAATGCACCAACAAAGATAACAGAAATACCAAGCCCTCCAGGAATTGGTCCAAATAGTTGTCCCATGGTAACTAAAAGGTCTTCTGCAATTTTTGATTTTTGCAACATTATCCCCATAAAAATGAACAATGGGATCGCAATTAAGGTGTCGGTTTCTACATCCCAATAATTACTCCTAAAATTGGTAATACCAGCGGTTAACCATTCTTTAGGCCCATCAACAGCAAAATAAGCACTAGGGTCTCCTGCAAATAAATAACCAAAAAAAGCAGCTAGTCCTATTGAAATTATTGCTGATCCAGGTAATGCAAAAGCTACTGGAAAACCAGATGCTAAAGCTCCAATCATTATAATTACTAGTAAAGCTAAAAATAAATGTTCCATTATTTAATTCTTTAAAAGTTTGTAACTACTACTCATAAAGTAGCTTGTGAATTGAGTTAACATACTTACTGCAAATACTGCTAGGTAAACTGCCATTAAATAAAGTAAATATAATCCGTTAGAACCTTGCTGAGTAATCTCAAATGAAATTACTGGACCATTAATGATACTAGCTTTACCTCCCATACCTAAAAATATTACTATCAAGCATAAAGGAATACCTAAAACGAGAGATCCAATTGCATTCGTCCAGGCCTTCTTTCTCTCACTAAAATTAGCATACAAAACATCGACTCTTACATGACCTTCATGAATTAGTGCATATGCACTTGCAAAAAGATAAAGAGCAGCATACCAAAAACGAACAAGATCTCCTTGAAATGCTTGTTCATATTGAAAAATGAATCTTGATATAACTATCAAGAATTCACTTCCAACTACTAAAACTGCTAACCAAATAAACCCTACAGATTTATTAAAATAACCAATTATAAAAGAGGCTAATATTAAAGGAAAGTGAATATATGTAATTCTGAAAGCAGGTTTTACTAAATTAATTTTAACTTGTTCTCCAAAAATTGGCTCAACCAATTTTTCTACAACCATAAATGAGATTAAAAAATCTACAACTCCAACAATTAATACAGCCCAGAATGAAGATCTTATAACATATGCTGTTATTTTTTTTAGTATCTCAGAATCTGTTTGTAATGTTTGATTTAAAGATTTAAGAACAAATATTATAACTGCTACAAAAGATAAAAAATAAAACAAGAATTGAATATACGATAAATTTATCGCTAATCCCTCAAGAGGCTTATTTAATTTTTTAAATCCAAATAATTCATAATGAGAAAAAAGTTTTTTAACTCCTGGCCAATCAAACCAAACTGTTAAGACATTATTTATTAAAAAAATTAATGTTAATGCCAAGATAGAATAACTAAATATTCTTATTAAAATAGATAAGTTTTTTTTCTCAATCATATGACAAAACTTTTAATGATATATAAAAAGAGGGCCCATTTAAGGGCCCTCTAGTATTAATTAGAATTAAATTATACTCCTAATGCTCTATTTCTTTGAGAAATGTAAGGCGAATCAGACAAGTTTGTCCAAGCACCTATTTCTTTTCGTCCTTTAATAAAGGCATCATGTACTTTCTTAGCAAGAGCACTATGTTGCTGAACTTCATCAAAAACTTCCGCAGCACCTTTAGCAAAAGCGTCATAAACTTTATCATTAAACTTCTCAAGTTTGACACCATTCTCATTTACTAAACGAGCAAGAGCAGCTCCATTTTTAGCATTATACTCAGCCATTGTAGTTGTATCAGCCCAATCACACGCGGTTTTAATAGTTAACTGGTCTGACTTAGTTAGACTTGTAAACCAAGACTTGTTAACTCCACAAGCTAATGTAGATCCTGGCTCGTGCATTCCTGGATAGTAATAATACTTGGCTGCTTCATAAAATTTGAAAGCCTCATCATTCCAAGGTCCTACCCATTCCGTTGCATCAATTGCACCAGACACAAGGTTTTCATAAATTTGTCCACCTGGAAGTGAAATTGGAGAACCACCAAGTTTTCCAAGTACTTGTCCACCTAAACCAGGCATACGCATTTTTAAACCCTTAATATCATTAGCTGATCTAATTTTTTTGTTAAACCAACCACCCATTTGCACTCCAGTGTTACCAGCGGCAAAACTTTGTGTTCCGAAATCGTCAGTCAATTCATCCCACAGCTCTTGTCCACCAGCAAATTTTAACCAGGCGTTCATTTCAGCATATGTAAAACCAAACGGAACGGCAGTAAAATATCCAAATGCAGGGTGTTTTTTAACCCAGTAGTAATCAGCACCGTGATACATTTGAGAATTGCCTGAAGCAACTTCATCAAACGAGTCAAATGCTTTTACCCTTTCATTAGCAGCATAATAAGTAACTTGAATTCTACCGTCACTCATATCACTCAATCTTTGCGCAAGTCTTTGTGCACCAGTTCCAAGGCCTGGAAAATCTCTTGGCCAAGTAGCTACCATAGAAGCTTCTATTCTCTCTTTGGCAACAGCTGGAGCAGATAAAGATGATGCCGCAACAGCAGCAACACCAGTTGCAGCTGCAGTTTTAAAGAACTTTCTTCTTGAAGGTGATCTAGAAACCTTCAATGATTTTTTTTCTTTAATCATTAGTATCTCCTCTTCTTTGTTAATTAACTGCACAGATTAAATTACAATTGGACGTTTAAGTCTAGGTTAAAATTCCTATTAAAGAATATAATACAATCAGAGGTAGTAAATTTACGAATAATTAAATTTATTTTTTGTCAAAGAAGGCTTCGTATAACATCATCGATATCGCAAGTATCATCAATATATAAACAGGTAACACATCAAGAAAACCAATCATCATAGATCTTGTAAGTGTTGTTGCTAAACCTAAAAGAAAAAAGATTGCAAAAGAAAGTCCTATTAGTGTTACAAGTTTATTCATTAAATTTCTCACTTTTCTTTTCAAGCCAACTAGAAACTCCTAAGAAACGATTGTCGTCATATTTCTCTCCAATAACTTGAATGCCTAATGGTAAATTATTTTCGCCTTGAAGTAAAGGAAGTGAAATACAAGGAGTTCCTAAGTAAGACCAAACTTTGTTGAAATCAGCTGATCCAGTGCTCTTAAGACCCTTTAGAGCAACACCTGGACTGGATGGGGATAAAACCCCATGATAGTCCTCAAATACTTCTTTATAAGAATCGTAGCTTCTTTTCATAAAATCTATTGCTTCAGCATATTCTTTTGCAGTATGTTTTCTTCCATTTGCAATTGCATTTTGCATAATTTTTGAAAGTTTTGATTTATAATTTTTATAATAATCACTAAAATTATTAGCTAGATCACTTTCATAAATTATTTGATGATATTTATGGATATCTTTAAAATAAGAAGGAGTATCATGAACTTCTATATTTTTTTTAAACGACTTTATAAAATATTCAAAAGCTTCCTTAGATTTTTTGTCAATTGATTTCCAAAATTCAGTTTTATAAAATATGAACTTAGGTTCATATAAAGGACCTTTTTTTACAGCATCAACCATATTATTTGAAGAATAATAAACAGTGGCAGGGTCATGGGAATCTTTTTTAATTAACTCTTTAACTAAATAAGCTATGTCCTCAACTGTTTTTCCAAAAACTCCAAGATGGTCAAGTTTTTCAGAAGTCTTTAATACTCCATTCCTTGAAATTAGACCAAATGAAGGTTTGTATCCAACAACACCGCAATAAGATGCTGGTCTGATTATTGAGCCACCTGTTTGTGATCCAATTGAAAGTGGAGCCATATAAGATGCAATTACTGCAGCAGAACCACTTGATGATCCTCCTGGTGTTCGTGAATAATCGTGTGGGTTTTTTGTTTTGGAGGGATTTAAATATGCTAATTCTGTAGTAACTGTTTTACCCATCACAATAGCTCCTGAAGAAGTTAATAAATCAACTATTTCTGCATTCTGTGAATAAGATTTACCTTTACGTATTGGAGTGCCACATTCAGTTGGCATATCAAGAGTTCCAACAATATCTTTAACAGCTACAGGAATACCATGTAGTGGACCAATGGGTTTTCCAGATTTTTTATAAGCATCAGATTCTTTTGCTTTTTCTAATAATAATTCTTTATCAAAAAAAGCCCATGCATTTATATCTTTTTCAAACTTATTAATTCTCTCGATATATGCTTCACATATTTCGACAGAAGTAATTTGAGAATTTGAAATTTTATTTATTAATTCTTGAACAGAAAAATTTACAATTTCATTCATCAAGTTAGTTAGCAAATAATTGATCAGGTAACCACAAAGCTATACCTGGAAATAAATACATTAAAACCATTCCAAAAATAACAATCGCTAAGAATGGCATGATGCCTTTAAATACCTCAATTAATTCAACATTTTTAGATTGTACACCTTTTAAGTAATAAGCCGACATGGCCATGGGGGGGGTTAAAAATGATGTTTGTAAATTTAAAGCAATTAACATTGCAAAAAAATAAGGGTTAACTCCAAAAAATTCTACTAAAGGTAAAAATATTGGAACAAATATAATTAATATTTCTGTCCACTCTAATGGCCAGCCTAATAAGAAAATTATAATTTGTGTAATGACTAAAAATTGCCAAGGTTGTATATTCATTGATTTAAAAAAATGCTCAAATACTTCATGTCCTCCTAAATATGAAAATACTGACGCAAACGTCCAAGATCCAATAAACAACCACATAATCATTGCGGTAGTTTTTGCAGTAAGAAATACTGACTCTTTAAAATTTTTCCATTTTAGAGATTTATAAAAGAAAGATAAAACTAATGCTCCAAAAGCTCCAACACCTGCAGCTTCTGCTGGGGTAGCTAAGCCAGCAAGAATGCTTCCTAAAACTAATATGATTAATGAAAATAATGGTAAGAATGAAACCAAAACTTCTTTTAAAATTACTGATCTTGGTGGAATTTCTTCTTTAGGAGGCTTAGGTGCAACTGATGGATTAAAATAAGCCAAAATAATTGCATATAAAATATATAAACCTGCTAACATCAAACCAGGAAATATTGCTGCTGCAAATAATCTTAATGGAGATAACTGAGCAATTACTGCATAAACAATAAGCATAATACTAGGAGGAATTAAAATTCCTAAACATCCTCCAGCACATATCACTCCTGATGCGAATTTTTTATCATAACCAGCTTTGACCATTGCAGGCCAAGCAAGCAAACCCATTAAAGTCACAACTGCCCCAATTATACCTGTTGCTGTAGAAAATAAAGTGCAAGTAACAAGAGCAGCGACAGCCATCGATGCTGGAAGAGAATGAGATGCAAGTCTTATTGCATAAAATAATCTTGCAACTATGCCTGCTCTTTCAACTAAATATCCCATAAATAAAAACAAAGGTACGGCGGTAAGAACATGGTTATCCATCACAGAGTAGGTATTTGAAACAAATAAATTAAATATCCTATTATCTAATAGATGATCCATTCTTGACGGATCAAAGTATGCGTAATACCCAAATCCCAAACCCATTGCCATTAAAGTAAATGCAATAGGAAATCCTAGTAATACAGCAAACAGAAATATTACCATCATTAAAATAGCAATTTCTGGATTTGTTAAACTAAACAACATCTATTTTTTCTTCCTCTTTAGATTTTCGCATTAAAATTTTTTCAGTTTCTTCGGCACCAGCATCTCTCTCTGGCCAATGTCCTGTTCTAATACAAATAATTGCTCTAAATACTTCACTAATTCCTTGGAGTGTAAGAAGTATGCCTGATAAAGGTATTAATGATTTTGCCATATAAATTTGAATTTGTGCTGGACTATTCCAACTTGTTTCTTTCACCATCCATGCTTTAGCTGCATATTCATATCCATAAAATGCAAGTGCAATCACCCCTGGAAAAAAGAAGATGAAATATAATATTAAATCAATCCATCCTTGAACTTTAGTTGGGAACAATCTGTAAATAACATCTCCTCTAACGTGAGCTTCTGTTGCTAAAGTGTAAGCTCCAGCCATCATAAATATCGCTCCATACATTTGTAAACTGAAATCAAAATTCCATAAAGTAGGAGCATTAAATGCGTAAGCCATGATAACCTCATAACATGTTCCTCCCATCAAAATTACTATGCACCATGAGAAGGCTTTACCCATTGAGGTACTAAGAGTATCTGCAAATTTTATATAAGAGTACATATTTAACTAACTTATCTTAATTTTCTTAATTAATTCAATTAAAAAAAAGGGGGCTAAAAAGCCCCCTTAATTTTTTATATATTTAAACCTTAGATTTTAACTTTCGCTAACGGACCAAACTCATTTTCATAAGCAAGTCTGTAGTTAGGCTGATTCATTAGTAAGTATTTCATTACTCTTTTCGCGTAAGCTTTTTGTGAATCAACAATCTTCTTAAAGAATGGATCTTTAGAAGAGAAATCACCTACAACTTTATCCCAACCTTTTAACTGTTCTGCTAAAATTGCATCTGAAGTTTGGTAAACGTTTACTTTGTGCTCATTCATCAATTTAGATAAATCAGCTGAGTATCTTACCAAAGCTTTAAAGTAGTTAGCGGTATTTGCTGCATACGAAGCATTTTTTAATATTGCTTGGTTTGCAGGAGATAAGCTATTAAATGTTTTTTTGTTAATAGGTATTTCAAACATCTCTTGAGATTGGTGGAAAGATCCTAAGTGATAATGCTTAGAAACATCTTGCATACCAAATTGAGAGTCTGAAGTTGGGTTGTTAAACTCAGCAGCTTCAATCAAACCAGTTTTCATTGCTGGCTGAATTTCACCACCTGGTAATTGTCTAACTACCATACCCATTGCAGTAAGAACGTTAGTTGCAAGACCAACTGTTCTATACTTCATACCTTTAACGTCACTTACTTTAGTTACGTTCTTTTTGAACCAACCAAATGGTTGAGCTGGCATAGGCATCGCAAAAACACCAACATAGTCATATCCAACTTTTGCTAATGTTTCTTCATACAATGCTCTTCCACCACCTTCTTCCATCCAAGCCATTACTTCTTGGGATGATAGACCATAAGATGGGCCAGTTCCGAAAAGAGACGCGGCAGGATTTTTTCCATACCAATAAGCAGTAACCCAGTGTCCCATATCAAGAACACCGTCACTTACAGCTTGTCCAATTTCTCCAGTTTTTACAACTGCTCCAACAGGTTGAAGATCAATTTTTAAACTTCCACCTGACATGTCTCCGACCATTTTGGCATAGTCTCCGGCCATTTCAAAAAAGATGTTAGCACCTGATGGCCATGCTGCTTGCATCTTTAATGTTTGCGGAGCACCAAAAGCAACATTTGGCATTGCTACAGCTGTTGCTGCTGCTGCACCAGTTGCTGCTGCGGCTTTGAAGAACTTTCTTCTTGAAGGAGTTTTAGAACCCTTCAATGATTTTTTATTTTTAATCATTTCTTCTCCTCTAGTTAATTAACTGTCGAGAAGTAAAACATAGTTTTATATTAGAGTCTTTCTAAAAAGAGGCACAGATTGTCACTATTTAAAGCTAATTATATTTTTTTACAATCCTGAGTAGAAATTTACTTAGATCAATTTATTATTTTGATACACACAACATTTTTCGGGAGGAAAATGTAATTTTACTTTATCATTAGCAATTTCAATTTCTCTATTGATTTTTGACTTTATTGTTAGTCGACCCATTTTTGTTGTTAATAGTTTAAAGTTTCCAAAATCTTCTATTTTTTGAATATTAACTTCTACCAAATTCTCACTTTCATCTTTTGCTACTTTTACAAATTCTGATCTAATACCTAGTTTTATATTATTATTTTTCAATTTTGATAAATTTGTATTTGTTTTTATTGTTGTGTCATTAATTTTTACACTATTGTCTGTATGTAATTGACTTTCAAATAAGTTCATTGCTGGAGAACCAATAAAATAACCAACAAAAGTAGTTTTAGGTCTTTCAAATAAATCTTTGGGAAGCCCAACCTGAACTATTTCACCTTGATCCATTACAATAATATTATCTGCAAATGTCATTGCCTCATTTTGATCATGAGTAACGTAAACCAATGTTGTTTTATATTCTTCATTAATTTCTTTTAAATTTCTTCTCAATCTAAATTTTAAGTCTGGATCAATTACTGTTAATGGTTCATCCATTAATACAGCAGCTACATCTTCCCTGACTAATCCTCTTCCTAATGAAATGAGTTGTTTTTGATCTGCTGTGAGTTTCCTTGCGGGCATGTTTAGAAATGAAGAAAGATTTAATGTTTCAGATACAGATTGAACTCTCTCTTCAATTTTATTCTTTTCAAAATCTCGACATTTTAATGGGAACGCTAAATTATCATATACTGACATTGTGTTGTAAATCACCGGAAACTGAAATACTTGCGAAATATTTCTAGTTTCAGTTTTTTGGCTAGTTACATCCTCATTATCAAACAGTATCCTGCCTTGAGTAGGCTTTATTAAGCCTGATACAATATTTAACATAGTTGTTTTTCCACAACCAGATGGTCCAAGTATTGCGTAACGTTTACCATTTTCCCATGTCATCGAAAATGGATTTAGAGCATAAGTAGGTTCTAAATCTTTTGGATTATAAGTATGTGAGATATTTGATAGATCTATTTTAGCCATTCTTAATCCTGTATGGTGATGAGATTAATTTTCCATCCTCTTCAAAAACATAAAATTTATCAGAATTGAACACAACTTTTACTTTTTCATGAATTTTAAAATTCATAACTTCTTCAATCAATGCAATAACTTTTGTACTTCCTCTTTTTAAATGTAATAATGTTTCTGACCCACTAATTTCTGCTAACTCTATTTCAAATTCCTCACCGCTATCACTAAGCTTAATTTCTGAAGATCTAATTCCAAAATTATAATTTTTATTATCTAATTGAGATAAATGTTTTGGTAATTTGATGTTGATATTTTCGAAAGTAATTTTACCATCAATTTTTAAGCCATTTATAATATTCATCGGAGGATCATTTGAAATTTCAGCAACTTTGAGGTTAATTGGATTTTCAAAAATATCTTTAGCTGGACCTGTTTGTAAAACTTTACCCTCATCAAGTACAATTACCTCTCCATTTAATTCCATAACTTCTTGTGGGTCAGTGGTTGAGTAAATTAAAATAGTCTCATTAGCCAATCCCTCATTAAATATGGTTTTAAATTCCTCTCTAAGTTGTTCACGAAGTTTATAATCAAGGTTAACAAGAGGTTCATCTAATAATAAGATTTTTGCTTTTTTCGCAAGTGATCTTGCTAATGCTACCCTTTGTTGCTGTCCTCCAGACAATTCTTGGATTTTTCTATTTTCAAAACCTACTAAACCAACCGTTTTTAAAGCATCATCAACATTCTTTTTTATATTTTCCTCATTTAATTTTCTCTGTTTAAGTGGAAATGAAATATTTTCATAAACACTCAAATGGGGGTAATTGATAAATTGCTGGTAAACCATAGCAACATTTCTTTCCCATACTGGCACTTTACTAAAATTTTTATCTTCAAAATTTATATTTCCACTATCTGGATTTAATAAACCAGCTATTGTCTTTAATAGTGTTGTTTTGCCAGACAATGTACGTCCAAGAATAGTATAAAGTCTACCTTTTTCAAAATTAAAAGAAACATCATTAAGATGATACTGATCATCAGGTTTGTAAGTTAAATGTTTTGCAACCAGGTTCATTATTTTAAGGCTCCTGATAAATTTCCTTTAGACAAATATCTTTCAACCACAAAAGCGACTATTATAAGTGGAGCCACAGATATTAAAGCAGATGCGGATAGACTCCACCAAGGCGTAATAGAAGAATTTAAAGCTACCACTTTAACTGGTAATAATTGCACTTCAGTAAAAGTTAAAATAAAAGCAAAGAAGAAGTCAATCCAACCAAATATTATACAAAACATACCAGCAACAATTAATCCAGGGATGGAGTTTGGTAAAACTACTTTATAAAAGGCTTGATAGGGATTACATCCATCAATAAGTGCAGTTTCATCTAACTCTTTTGGAACTCGGTTAAAAAAATCTACCATAATCCAAACTGCAATGGGCATTAAAAGAACTATATAAACTACTACTAGTCCTATTAAACTATCTAATAATCCTAATGTGCTTAAAAATATAAAGAAGGGAATTGATAAAACAATGGGCGGCATTATTCTTTGTGATATAAAGAAGAATGTAATATCGTTATTTCTGACAAAACCAGCTTTAAAAGTAAATCTTGATAAGGCATAAGCTGCCAAAGTTCCTAAAACTATACTTATTAAACTTGCTGTACAGGTTACAAAAAGACTATTAAAGTAAGGTTCAACAATATCCACCCCACCTCTTGCAGGTGATTTAATTAATACACGCCATCCTTCAAGTGTTGGTTCAAAATCTAACCAGGGAATGTAAGTAACCTTACTATTTACTGACTGGAAATCTTTAAAAGAAGTGGAGATAGCCCACAGAAAAGGAGCTACAATAAAAACTGTCCAGAGAGTAATAAAAGTGTATTTTAAAAATTTGTATAGTTTTTCCATTATTCTTTAATCATTAATTTTGTTAAAACCTTTGCAATGATCGTTAAACTAATGATCATTATAACTAAATACGTAAAAGAAAGAGTTGCAGCATAACCCATTTGAAACTCCCTTAAGCCTTTTATATAAATATAAAAACTTGAAGTTTCTGTTGCTGTACCTGGTCCTCCAGAAGTTAATACAAAAACTGTATCCATTATCTTTGAGGCTTCAATTAATCTAATAATAATTGCCCCTATTGATATTGGCGCCATAAGTGGAAAGGTAACATATACAAACTTTCTAAAAGGACTTGCGCCGTCTATTGCAGCGGCTAAAAAAGGTTCTTTTGGCAGAGACAATAAACCTGCAAGTAACAATAAAAACATAAATGGGGTCCACTGCCATACTTCAACAATAATTACTGTAAATTTAGCAATAACTGGATCACTGAGCCATAAAATAGGCTTTACTCCTAAGTTCCCTAAAAGATCATTAACAGGACCTAGAGATTCATGAAAAAAAGTTCTCCAAATTACTGTCATAATTACAGGAGTAGTCATCATAGGAATCAAAAATATGACTCTGAAGAATCTTTTAAATTTAATTTCTCTCCACACAATAAGTGCTAATGCAAAACCAATAGTGTATTGAAGAATAACAGTAGTAACTGATAAAAAACTAAGTCTGAAAAAAGACTCCCAAAATCTTGGGTCATCTGTAAAAAGTCTTATATAATTTGTAATTCCTATAAAATTCATTTCAGGTGTATAACTATTCCAGCCTGATAAACTTAATCTGATAGTAAAAATAATTGGAAAAATAAGTATTCCTATAAGCACAAATAAGCCAGGAAATAAAAAAACATACTTGTGCTTAAAATTCATAATTGCAATTTTTGGATTTTGTTAGTTGTGGCCGTCGTTATGACGGCCACAAAGTATTTTTTAAAGCTTGTTATCTTCCATTGCTACACCAACAGAGTAAGCTGCTCTTACATTATCTTTTCCTACTCTATTAAGTATATCTTCCCACTGCTTAGCAGCCTCGTCTAAGGCGGCTTGTGGTGATAACTGTCCAGCTAAAGCTTTTGCTGCAGCTGTAGCTAATGCAGCGTTAAACTCAAATGTACCCGGAACTCTCAAAGGGAAAACTCTATTTTTACTTTCCTCCATTTGAGCTAAGGTATCAACATATGATTGAGCAATATCTTTATCCCAACCAATTTGAGTCCAAACATCCGCTTTAAAGTCATCATTTCTAAATGGATTAACTCCGAAACGACCAATACCTATGTCGGCTTGGTGATTTGCTTCGTTTGCAAAGAAACATAAGTAATCAAAAGCCATTTCTTTCTCTTTGCTTTTCTTAGCAACACCAACTGCCCATCCCCATACGAAGAAAGGAGCTTGGTTAAATCCTTCATCCCAAGAGTTAGTAGTTCTATTCCAAACTTTCATTGCGCCTGGTAATTGAGCAGCTCCAACTTTATTGTTAATTGGGCTATCAGGTTGCATAGCAGCAACAAATGCGTCATCCCATGAAAAACTAAACAAAGTTTGTCCTCCACCAAATGATCCAATTTCATCACCCAAACCAAAGTTTATTCCTCCTGGAGGAACATATTTAGTAGCTGCAACCCAGTCGGTTAAAGCTTCCACAAAACCTGGATTGTTAATTAATGGTTTCATAGTTTTTAAATCAAAGAAAAAACCACCTGGAGTTCTAGGATTTTTTGAATAAGCGGCAGATCTTGAATAAAAAGCTGCATACATCAAATCATCTTTTTTCATAACCTCTGCAGATCCATATTCTTTCTCGCCATCACCATCCCAGTCCCAACCATTAAAGTATGCAGCCATTTCTCCATACTCTTTCCATGTTTGCGGGACTCTTAACTCTTTACCAGTATCAGCTTTATATTTTTTTTGATACTTAGGATTGTCAATTACGTCTTTTCTATATTTTAAATAATGTCTGTCACCATCAACTGGAAACTGATACATAACACCATCCCAAGATGCTATACCAATGTGAGATGGAGTAACGTCTTGCATTTGTTTCATCTCAACATATTTTTTTGGAACTGGTTCTAAGTATCTTTTCCAATCATTAATAAAGTTTGAAAATCCAAAAACTATATCATATGGAGCTTGACCTGCTTGAAATGGAACCATAGCTTTTGCATACAAATCACCAGCAGGTGTATGTGTTACATCAACTTTTGCTCCTGTAAGTTTAGCAAATTGCTCAGCATGTAAAGCTGTTGGTTCTCCCATAACTGGAACAGCATGTGTATTTATTTTAAGTGTCTTACCTTTGTAATTTTTCTTAGACATAGACTCGTAAGAACACTCGCCTGGAATATCTCCAGTAGCCTTGATATGTGGAAACTGATCGCTCCACTTATCTGCATACGCGACTGGACTAAATACCAACAAAGCTGATATAAGAGCAGTTGCGCAAGTTTTTATTGTCTTCATCTTCCTTTCCTCTCTTTTGTTATTTATGGAACTAACACTGCACGACCTTTGACTTTTCCATCATTAAGATCATGTAGCGCTTTGTTAGCATCGTCTAATTTATATTCTTGCATGGACAACTTAACCTTTCCTCTGTCAGCTAACTCCATTAATTCATATAATTCAGACCACGTTCCTACTAAATTTCCAATTATGTTTCTTTCAGATATGATTACATCAACAGCGAGTATTTTTATTTCCTCACCATAACCAACTATGTAAAAGAAACCACCGTTAGCGGTCATATTAAGACCCATTGATGTTGAACCTTTTTCTCCTACAAAATCTATAACTGCTTCAGCACCAACACCTTTTGTTATTTCCTTAACTTTTTCAACCTCGTTTCCATCAATAATTACGCCATGATCTCCTCCGAGTTCCATTGCGTGTTTTAAAGCTTTTTCAGATTTTTCAACGATAATAATATCTGCTGCACACATTGCTTTTAAACATTGAATTGCGATATGCCCTAAACCTCCAGCACCTATCACCACACAACTTTGACCAGGAAGTAAGTGTCTTGTCGCTTTTTTAACAACTCTATAAGCTGTTAAGCCCGCATCAGAAAAAGGAGCCACGTCTTTGGGAGCTAAGACTTTTGGCAATTTAATCAAGTTTCTAACACTTGTTTTTAAAAGTTCTGAATATCCACCTTCTTTAATACTTAATCCCGGAAATGCACCTGCTGCTGCATGCATATCATTGCCTCTTCTACAATCTAAACAGGTTCCATCTGTTCCTGAAATTAAAGGGTGCAAAATTACTGGATCCCCTTTTTTAAATTCTGTTACATCTTTTCCGACATCTTCTATCCAGCCTGCATTTTCATGACCCATAACGCAAGGAAGTAATTTTCCATCCGGGTCTTGAATATGTTTCCACACACCTTCAATAATATGTAAATCTGTTCTGCAAACCCCAGCTGCACCAATTTTTACTATTACATCACTGGCTTTCTCTATTTTTGGATTTGGTAACTCTTCACCTGTGACCCAAACTTTTTCTTTCATCTCTGGGTCATACTTGTGCAAAACCTGTGCTTTCATTTCTTTTTCTCCCTATATTTTTTTTAAAAAGCCTATTAAAAAATCGAAGTCCACTGGAGTCAATGGTGCTTTTAAGTGTTCAATAAGTTTACAAATACAACCTACGGTTAGTTGTTGAATATGATATTTTTAATTATCTTTGAAAAATGAGCAATTTATCAGCGATAAATAATGAGTTTAAAAGTATTTTAAAAAAAAGGGGAATGATGTCCTATAAAATGGGCAAAGACATTTCCGATAGTTGGTCTAGATGTATTGCTAAAGGACTTAATCCATTTAAAGATCCAAGACAAAGCATAATTTCTTCAATAGAATTAAATGAAATCAAAGAAAAAAATAAGGCTCTTAGAAAAATAGTTCTCCCAGAATTGGAGCTTTTATACTCACAAATTGCTGGAACTAATTTTATGGTCGCATATTCAGATGAGAATGGGTTAGTGCTTGATACAATATATGACAAAACTTGTCTTAAAACCGACGTAGGTAAAACTGTAATACCTGGATCAATTTGGGCTGAAAAAGTCTGTGGCACTAACGGTTTGGGATTATCTGTAGAATTAAAAAAACCAACAATAGTCTCTGGTAAAGAACATTTTTTTACAGCACATGAAAATATATCTTGTTTCGCAAGTCCAATAATTAATTATGATGGTAAGACTATAGGAATTATAGATGCTTCAACTGACTATATGTCTAGAGAGCAGCATACTCTAGCTTTAGTAAAACTTGCAACCAGAAGTATCGAAACAAAATTATTTTTAAAAAAGTTTGAAAATGAATTAATTTTATCATTTCATCCTCGACAAGAATATTTATCAACCACAAGTGTTGGTTTATTAGCTGTTAATGGAGATGGTCTGATAGTAGGTGCAAATAGTAATGCAAAAATTATGCTTAATGGATTAGTAGATTTAAAAAACGAAAATTTTAATAAAATTTTTACTAATTCATTTTCATCTATTGCATTAGATTTATTAAATAATAAAACATTAAAAATAACCGATCATTTAGGCTCGTCTGTTTTTGTAGTCAAAAGTCAAATTTTTAAGGAAAACAAATTTGTTGAAACAAAAAAAGAAAGAAAAATGAGAACTTGTAAAAATTGTGAAGATACAAAAATCAAAAGGGAGAAATGTACTTTAATTAGATCAACATTTAATGAAACAAATAATATCTCTGCAACTTCAAGAAAATTAGGCGTTTCTAGAACGACAATTTATAAACACTTACAATAAATTTATTTAATCAATTGGATAGTCCCAAGCATTACCACCTATAACTTTAGAAATCGCTGAAAAATCTTTAGTATCATTTCCTTCTTTACAAAATTGATCATAAATTTCTAAAGCCATTTTTCCTAATGGTGTTTCAGCATTTACACTTTTTGCGCAATCATTTGCAAGTTTAAGATCTTTATTCATCATTCCTGCAGAGAAACCTGGACGATAATTGTTGTTTGAAGGCGTACCATCAATTAAACCAGGTAAAGGTGGGTAAACAGAAATTGGCCAACTGTTACCAGACGCATTTTTCATGATTTCATGAACTTTTTTGATATCTATATTTAATCTTTTCGCTAACATTAATGACTCTGAAGCAGCAATCATTGCAATACCCAGAGCCATATTGTTGCAAATTTTGGCACCATTCCCGCTACCTAAATCACCTGCGTGAAATATATTTTTTCCCATAATTTTTAATAAAGGAAGAGCTTTTTCATATGCTTTTTTTGATCCACCAACCATTATATTTAAAGTTGCTTTTTGGGCTCCCATTACTCCACCACTAACTGGCGCATCAATCATTTCTATTCCTTTTTCTGAAGCTTTTTTTCCAATTTCAATAGAAGTTTGAATATCAATTGTTGAGCAATCAATTAATAGACAGTTTTTTGAAACTTTATTTATTATTCCACTTTCTCCTAAATAAACATCCTTAGAATGCTTACCTTCTGGAAGCATAGTAATAACTGTTTCAACATCAGTTGTAATTAGATCATCTAAATTTTCGATTATTTCAAGATTTCTATCTTTTGCAATCCCAAGCATTTTTTTTGAGACATCAAAAACTTTTACAGATTTACCTCCCTTCATTAAATTTACAGCCATTGGACAACCCATGTTGCCAACGCCAATGAAAGCTATCGATTGAGACATTTTAATTTACTTTATTGATACAGTTTCCAGTTCTAAAAAACTCATCAAGATTATCAATTGCTAAATTTCCCATTGCAATTCTTGTATCCTTAGTTGCACTCCCAAGATGAGGTAAAACAAAAGCACTTGGGATTTTTAAATAACCAGGATTTAAATTTGGTTCATTTTTATAAACATCTAATCCTGCTGCATAAATTTTTCTTCTATTCAATGCATCAATTAAAGCTTCATCATCTACTATATCGCCTCTTGCAACATTAGTTATCACAGCACCTTTAGGAAAATACTCAACAGTTTCTTTATTTATTAAGTTCTCTGTTTCTTTTGTGGCAGGACAACAAATTGATAAAACATCTGAGACAGAAAAAAGACTTTTTATACTATCATGATATGTTGCACCTTGTTCTTTATCTTCACTTAATTTTGAACGATTATGATAATGAATGATCATACCTAAAGATTTTGCAATTTTTGCAATTTTTTGGCCGATACGACCCATGCCCAAAATTCCTAATCTTGTTCCAGTTAATTGTTTTCCAATTAAATAGTCAGCAGACCATTTCCATCCACCCTCTCTTGCAGATTCTATTCCCTCGGAAGCTCTTCTGCATGCTCCAAGAATTAATAAAATTCCAATCTCTGCTGTAGCATCTGATAAAACTTCTGGTGTATTTGTTACTGTTATACCTTTATTTTTTGCTGCTTCTAAATCAATGTTTCCAAATCCTACTGCAAAATTAGAAATTATTTTAATTGTATCTGGTAATTGATTGATTGTTTCTGCATCTAATTTTTCAGTTAGTGATGATAATATTCCATCAAATCCTTGACTCATTTCAATAATTTTTTTTTGTGAATAAAGTTCATCATTAGTATTAAATTTGGCATCAAATAAATTAGATGCTTTTTCTTCACTTTCTCTTATCAAGCGTCTTGTAATTAAAACTTTTTTCATAATTTCTATTTTAAAATTTCAGGTTTTGGTCCACCTGTGTACCAATCTAAAACTTCAATTGTATGTAATATTGGAACTTTAGTACCATGAGCGATTTGGGTAATACAACCAATATTTCCAGTAGAAATAAAATCTGGATTTAAACTTTCAATATTATTTACTTTTTTCTTCAATAATTGTTTTGCAATTTTTGATTGCAATATGTTGTAAGTACCAGCTGATCCACAACATATATGTCCTTCAGGAATTTCCATAATTTCATTGTTAGTTTTCTCAAGTAATGAAACAGGCTGAAAATGAACTTTTTGACCATGCTGCATTGAACACGCGGAGTGATAAGCTACTTTATATTTTTTTCCTTTATCTTTAATATTAAGTTTTAAACTTTCAAATATGTATTCCGATATATCTTTTGTAAGCTCTGATATTACTTTGGCTTTTTTACTTAATTCTTTATCTTCACGAAAAATAAATCCATAATCTTTCATTGTTGTTCCACAACCTGATGTATTTGACAAAATTGCATCTAAATTTCCTTTTTGATGCTCCTCATACCAAGTGTTTATATTGTTTTTAAAATCTTGATGTGCATCCTCCTCTTTTCCAAGATGATGATTTAAAGATCCACAACAACGAATTTTTTTTGGAACAACTACTTCTACGCCGTGTCTGTTTAATAGCCTGATTGTTGCTTCATTAATTTGAGGAGATATTTCTTTTTGTACACATCCTGTTAAAAGAGCAACTCTAGCAATTTTTTTTTTAGTAGAGGGTTTGTAAATTTCTTTAATTGGTAAGCTTTTTTTAGGAAATTTTGTAGGCATTAACTCGATCATATCCTTAATTTTTGAAGGCATTAAGAATTTAAATGGCTTCGATAATTTTACTAATAAACTTGATAATCTAAAAACTTTTGTATTTGGAAGAGTGATTGATAAAAAATATCTTATTAACTTATCAAAGAATGATCTTTGATAATTTTTTTCAATATATTTTTTTCCGTGGTCAATTATGTGCATATAATTTACACCAGCTGGGCAAGTAGTCATGCAACTATAACATGAGAGACATCGATCAATATGCTTTACTACTTTTTCAGTCGGCTTCCTATTATTTTCTAACATATCTTTAATAAGATATATACGTCCTCTAGGTCCATCAAGCTCATCACCCAAAAGTTGATGAGTAGGGCATGTGGCATTACACATTCCACAATGCACACATTTTTTAAAAACTTTTTCGTTTGCAAAATTGTCTGGATCTCTAAGCTGTTCTTCAGTAAATTTTGTTTGCATTAAACACCTCTATACATTTTACCTGGGTTTAAAATTCTTTTTGGATCAAAACTTTGTTTTACTTTTTCAGAAATCATCAAACGTACTTTATCAACGGTAAAAATAGGTTCACCATAATCATATTCGGATGAAGTTTTAATAACTGTCAAATAACCTCCAAAATCGTTTGCCATTTTTTTTAAATCTTTAATCTTTTCCTCTTTTTTACTATTAACTTCAATCCAGAATAACGACCCACACCAATCAATAAAATAATTATGATTATTTTCCAAATATTTGCATAATTTTGAACCATTCCCTGGCGGTATCACCATTCGTATTAAATTGTGTTCGGTACTTTCGAATACCTCTAAATTATTTATTTTTTCCCAAAATGGTTCTGATTGATAAACATCAAGAATAGAAATATCTGAATTGTTTAATTCAAGTTCTTTTTTTAAATTATTAATTTTTTCCTCAATTGAAATTTTATCTCCCTCAACTCTAAATGCCACAAACGAAACTTTTGATTTAAGATCATTAAACTTAAAAACATTATTTCTTTTAGCTGAAAATTCTTTATCATTTGATTGCTCTGGAATAAAGACAGCACCAGAAATTTCACTACTTGAACTAGATAATTTATTAAACAAATCATAAATTTGATCAAAATTATTAGGATAAATTATTACAGTTTTAGAAGAATCTTTCTTTGGTAGTACCTTTAATGTAATTTCAGTCAAAGCAACAAGTGTACCAAACGAACCAGCTATAAGTTTCGATAAATCATAACCCGTAACATTTTTAACGACAGTACCTCCTGATTTAATTATATCTCCTTTTCCATTAACTCCTTTAAAACCTAGGACATGATCTCGTACACTTCCAACTTTAAATCTTCGTGAACCTGCATAATTACATGATAAGTATCCTGCTATCGTTCCTTTATTTGATTTGCCATCTTTAATATACCCGAAGTCTATTGGTTCAAAAGCTAGCTCCTGACTATTTTCACTTAAGACCTTCTCGATTTCATTAATTGGTGTGCAGGCTTTTACTTTAATATACAATTCTTCAGGTCTATAGTCGATGATACCAGAAATTTTAGACAAAGAAGTAGTGTTAGCCGATTGAGTTTTGTTTCCAATAAAGCTTTTTGAATTATTACCGATAATTTCTGTTGGAGAATCTTGTTTATATAGTTCCCGAATTAAATCTGAAACTTCAACTTCATCTTTGGGGTAATATACGTTATTAGAATCTTGGAAGATCTGGGAATTTATCTTTATTTTTATGGACATGAACCCTTCCTTCCTCTGCACATTTTCTAAGTATAGGATAAACTTTTCCAGGATTTAATAGATTTTTTTCATCTAATGATTTTTTAATACTCAGTTGTTGTTGTATATCGTTATCATTAAACATTTCACACATAAGTTCTCTTTTTTCTATACCAACACCATGCTCACCTGTAATCACTCCACCAAGTCTTACACATGTTTTTAATATCTCGGAACCAAATTCCTCGGTTTTTCTAAGTTGTTCTTTATCATTTCCATCAAACATAATAAGTGGATGTAAATTTCCATCACCTGCATGAAAACAATTTGCAACCGGTAATTCATATTTTTCTGATAATTTTTTAATTTCTAATAATGCTTCAGCAAGCTTACCTCTTGGAATAGATCCATCCATACAATAATAATCAGGGGCCATAGCTCCACAAGCTGGAAAAGCAGCTTTTCTTCCAGCCCAGAAAGAAAGTCTTTCTTTCTCACTATTGCTAAGTTTAAGACTAGAACAATTATTTTTTTTGCAGATAGCTTCTACTTTTCTAATTAATTCATTAACCTCTGATTCTGTTCCATCTAGTTCTACTATTAATAATAATTCCGCATCTCTTGGATATCCCGCTTTACTAAAATTATCTGTTGCCTCAATTAAAGCTTTATCCATTATTTCCATTCCTGCTGGCACTATTCCACTTGAAATAATTTCTGAAGCAGCATCTCCTCCTTCTTTTATAGATGGAAAGCCTATTAAAGCCGCTCTTACCACATCAGGTGTTTTCAAAATTTTAACTGTTACTTCTGTAACAACTCCCAATAAACCTTCTGATCCACAAATTAAACCCATAAGATCATATCCCTCTTGATCAAAAGACTTTCCTCCAAATCTACAAACGGTTCCATCCATCATTACCATCTGTACGCCAAGAATATTGTTTGTAGTCGTTCCATACTTTAGTGAATGAACTCCACCAGAATTTTCAGCAACATTTCCACCTATAGAACATGCTAACTGGCTAGAAGGATCTGGTGCATAATAAAACCCTTTGTGTTGAACTGCATGAGTAATTCCAAGATTTGTTACTCCAGGCTGTGTTACTACGCATTTATTTTTATAATCAATTTCAAGTATTTTATTGAATTTTCCTAGACCAAGAAGAATAGCATCTTGAAGGGGTAATGCGCCTCCAGATAAGCCTGTGCCTGCACCTCTTGGAACTACTTTTATGTTTTCACTATAACAATATTTTAATATCTCACTTACCTCATCAGTATTTTCTGGAAGTACTACTGCTAAAGGTGTTTGCGTATAAACTGACAGAGCATCAGTTTCATAAGGTCTCAATTCATCAGCTTCACTTAGAACATTTTCTTTATCTGTTAACTTTGATAGATTTTTTACTATCTCACTTTTTCTATTTAAAATAGAGCTATCAATTTTTGGTAAAGCTAATTCAGACATAGCTTAACCTAACATTTTTTTTATATTTTCCAATGCGTTAGAAATGTTATCTCTTGAGGCAGCAAAGCTAAATCTTACGTAATCTTTGCATGTTTTTCCAAAAGCTGTACCAGGAACTATAGCAACACCTGCCTCATGCATAGCTCTTTTACAAAATTCACTACCATTCATTCCAGTTCCAATAACTTTAGGGAACGCATAAAATGCTCCACCAGGTAAACTACACTCTACACCTGGTAAACTATTTAAACCTTCATGAATTAATTTTCTTCTTAATGTGAACTTTTCCATCATCTCATCAATCGAGTCATCAGGTCCATCTAGAGCAGCAATGCCTGCGAACTGAGCAGCAGCATTCACACATGATACACTATTAATTAATAATTTATTTACATGTTCAACTAAATTTTCTGGCCAAAAACTCCAACCAAGTCTCCAACCTGTCATTGAGTAAGCTTTACTCCAACCCTCTAAAACTATTAATCTTTCTCTTAACTCAGGATAATTAAAGAATGTTGGCATTTCTTTATCATCAAAAATTTGTCTACTATAAATTTCATCACTTAAAATAGTAACATGAGGATGTTTTTTTAAACCTTCAGCCAATTTGTCTATTTCTGATTTTTCTACAAAACTTCCTGTTGGGTTGTTTGGATTTATTAAAATTAATAATCTAGTTTTATCAGTAATTAGAGATAAAATTTTGTCTGCACTAAACTTTAAATCTTTATCTTCAGTTAGATCGTAAGGCACTGCAGTAGAACCAGTATAATTAATCATTGATTCATAAATAGGGAAAGCTGGGGTTGGATGAATTATCTCTGCTCCTGGCTCACCAAAACACTGAATTGCATAATGCATTGTTGGCTTTCCACCTGGCATAATAATAATTCTTTCAGGATCTACGTCTGCGCTATATCTTTTCTTAATCCATCTAGTAACTGATTGTCTACACTCTAAAATACCATTTGAAAGAACATATCCGTGGTGTCCATCATCTAGAGCTTTTTTGGCTGCATCAACTACATGTTTTGGAGTTTTGAAATCAGGTTGACCTAATCCTAAATGAATCATAGGTTTGCCTTGAGCTTCAAGTTTTTTTGCTTCAGCTAAGACAGAAAAAGCGCTTTCAGTTCCAAGCCTATTTAAAGATTTTGCAAGTTCCATAATAATTTAAAAATTAAAATCGACAAACTAAACGAAAATTAGTTTTTTGTCTATTTAGTTTGAAAGTTTAATTTATCAAATAAATGCTTAAAATTCTTATATTTTAGTCTCTATATATTATTTTTGACGCATCAAGATCTTTAACAGACTTACAACCCATTAAAATCATATTTCTTCTAATTTCTTTTTGCATATTTTCTAAAAGTCTCTCAACACCTTTTTGTCCACCTGCGCCTAAACTAAAAAGAAATGCTTTTCCAAAACTGCAAGCTGTTGCTCCAGCAGCTAAAGCTTTAAGAACATGTGTTCCCCTTCTTACACCGCCATCAAGAATAATTTCTAATTTATCACCAACTGCATCTGAAATTGCTTTAACTTGATCAAATGGAGATCTCGATCCATCAAGTTGTCTTCCTCCATGATTTGAAATCATAATTGCTGTACAACCAATATCTAATGCTCTTTTAGCATCTTCTACTGACATTACACCTTTTAATGCCATAGGCTTATTCCATTTTTTTATGCAATATTCTGCATCTTTCCAATTCATTGCTGGATCGTATTGTTCATTAATATAATCCATAACTGATTTTGCAATATTAGTACCTTTATCAGTTTTGTTTTTTATATTTGCTAATTCAAATTTTTTATTTGTAAAGTATTTGAAAACCCATCCTGGTCTCATTGCAAAACTCAATAAACTATCCAAAGTAAATTTCGGTGGTGTGGTAAATCCAGTTCTATGATCTCTTTCTCTATTTCCAGCAACAAGTGTATCAACAGTAATACACATCCCATCAAAATTAGCTCTACTACATCTTTCAATTAAATCATCAGTAATTGATTTATCTTTATGAATATAAAGTTGAAAAAGTTTAGGCCCACTAGAAACATTTGCAACCTCTTCGATTGAAAAAGATGCCATTGTGGACATACTATAAATTGTATCAAACTTCTCTGCAGCTCTAGCAGAAGCTTTATCTCCATCAGGGTCATATAAACTTTGCATTGCGGTAGGAGATAAAAATAACGGCATACTAATTTTTCTACCAAAAACTGTAGTAGATAAATCTGGCTCACCAACACTATTAAGAATACTGGGAACTAAATCACAATCATTAAAAGCATCTGTATTTCTGTTTAAAGTAACTTCATCATCCGCTCCACCATCGATATAGTGAAAAATAGGAGCTGGTAATTTTTTTTTTGCTAATTTTCTAAAATCTTCAAAATTATAACAATCTTTAATATTCATGATGAGTATCTATTAAAAGCTTTTAAAGAAATTAAACATATAACTATTTGCCCCAGGATTTTTATCTCCTAGACTAGCATTAGATATATGATTGTAAGAAAAACCTAATTCACTTGATCTAGATAAATCAAGTGAAATTTGTATTTCGCTTTTGAATTCAATTAAATGTCCCAAATCTTTACCATCACCCTCAAAATATAATCCTGGAGTAAAGCTTGGAGTAAAATTTAATACTCCTAACTTATATTGAGCCTGAACACCTGTATAAATATATCCTGCGCTATCAGCTGTTATTAACGCACCTGTAATCGGTGAAAGATTACCTAAAAAAGTATCTCTGTTTAAATTTTCATTTTGATGTTGAAAGCCAATTAAAGTTGATCTTTTTCCATCATCGCTAAAATCAAACATTCCTGTGTAAACACTGAATTCTGTATTTTGATCTTTTAAAACTTTTTCCTCTGCAATCGAAGAAAATGCAAATGTGATAATTAACAAGTTAATTAAAAATTTTTTTAAATTCATAACAGATTAATTTATTTTTTAACTATAAAGCTTTTATAGATTATTGCACCCCCGATTAAAAATATCAATATCGGTAATAACCAAAGAATATATGTGTTTTTATTTAAACTAGGATCGTAAAGTATCCATTCTCCATATTTAGTTTTGAAATATTCATAAATTTGATCTTCAGAGAGGCCTTCTTGAAGCTTTTTATCAACTACAATTTTTAAGCTATTTGCAAATTCAGAATCTGAATCATAAACCGATTGACCTTGACATATAAGACATCGCAAATTTTTAGTTATTTTATTTCTTTTATCATTCTCCTCAGCGTTAAGACTGTTTAAAGACAATAATAATATAACAATTAAAAAAAATCTTAGAAGTTTCATTTTATCAATAAATTAATCTCATCAAGTGATCCTTGGTTAAGAGGTCCAATATATTTTTTAATAATTTTATTATTATAAACTAAAAATGATTCGGGAACCCCATAGGCTCCCCACTCAATTGCTATTGTCCCATCTAAATCAATAAAGATTTCTTTATAAGGGTTTCCTAGTTCTTTTAAAAAATTTTCCGCATTTTTTAAATTATCTTTATAATTCATCCCTATAATATTTACTTTATTTTCTGAATTTAAATTCATTAAAAAAGGATGTTCTTGTCGACATGGCACACACCAAGATGACCAAATATTTAATAAATAAATCTTATCTAACTCAAAGATACTTGATGATTTTAAATTTTCTCCCGAAAAAAATTCTTTAGTATTAAAAATTGGTATCTCTTTTTTTGTATTAATCTCTGGAGTGTATATTTTTGAATCTTCTAGGCCTTTGTAAAAAATAAAAAATATTAATCCGAAAATAATAATAACTGAAAAAGGTAATATTTTATCTTTCATGATCTTTTTTGTAAAAAGCTAACAATACCAGCAAAAGATATTAGAATTACTGATAACCAGATCCATAACATAAATGGTTTAACCTGATATCTTACGTTGAAAAAATCTTGATTTTGAACCAGATTAATTACAATAAATTTATCTGACATTAGAGTTGTTTTGATATCAGCTTCACTTGTGGCAATGACAGGTTGATTATAAATTCTTAGCTCTGGCGAAAATCTGTCCTCTTCACCATTTAAATTACTTATAGAAAAATTCGCAATAATAGCATTATAATTTTTTTCTTTTTTCTGATCAACACTTTCAAAAACTATCTTGATTTTCGGATTTTCAAAAGTTTCACCAACCTTGAGATTTGTTATAATTTCGCTTGTAAATATATTGTTAAACAAGATACTTAGTATCAATAAACTAAATCCGAAATGAGCAATATTTTGTGAAATATTTTTATATTTTTTTACAAAAAAATCTCGCAAGGTAATAAAGAATAAATAAAGTGCACTCGATATCAAAATTGTATTTATTAAAACATTTTGATTAAAATTTTTTAATATTAAAAATGTTAATAAAATTGAGATAATTAAAAAAGAAATTAAATAAATTTTATCTTCTAATTGAGATTTGATCCATTTTAATTTTGGACCTATTGCCATCATAAGTAAAAATGGAATTAAAAATGGAATTATTAATTTATGATAAAATGGTGGTCCTACAGATATTTTTTGGGAAGAAATTACATCTAAAAAAATTGGATAAACGGTACCTATTAATACAACTGATAAAAAATACATCATGAACCAGTTATTAATTAATATTGAAGTCTCTTTGCTCAACCAAAAAAAACTATAAGATTTTTTGTCATTATCTTTATGAAAAAAGAAAAAAATTAAAATAGATAAAAAAATCAAAATGAATAAAAAAATAAGAATAAATAAACCTCTTTCAGGGTCGTTGGCAAATGTATGAACTGAATTTAATATTCCTGATCTTACTAAAAATGTTCCACACATACTTAATGTAAATGTTGCAATAGAAAGAATTATTACCCATGAAGTTAAAATAGATTTTTTCTCTAGTACTAAAATACAATGTAAAAGAGTAGTTAATGCAAGCCAGGGCATTAGAGAAACATTCTCAACTGGATCCCAAAACCAAAAACCTCCCCAGCCCAATTCGTAATAAGCCCAAATTGATCCAAGCAGTATTCCTAAAGTCAAAAATATCCATGAAATTAAGATCCAATTTTTTATATGTGATGCCCAACTGGTAGAAATAATTTTTAAACTTGTTGCTGCCAAAACAGATGAAAAAATAATTGAAGAACCAACATAGCCTAAATATAAAATAGGTGGATGAATTGCTAAAGCAGGATCTTGTAAAATTGGGTTTAATCCAAGACCTTCGGTAGGTATTGGAAAAATATAATTAAATGGATTTGATGTTTTGATTAGAAATAAAAAGAAACCAACAATTATTATTTGTTGAAAAACTAGAGTTAAAATTTTGTATTTTACTGGTTGGTTTTTTGTTCGTACTAAAAATATGAAAATAAATAAAGTTAAAACAAGTAACCATAATAATAAACTACCTTCATGATTCCCCCAGGTTCCACTTATTTTGTAAAATAATGGTTTAGTAGTGTGAGAATTATTAAATACTGTTACATTACTAAAATCCGAAATAACAAAAGAAAAGATCAAACACAAAAAACTTATGACAACAAAAAATAATTGTAAAAATGTAAATGATAATATTTTGGTATCTAATACGTTTGAATTATTAAAATTTTTATATGAAAAATAAAATAACGATAATCCAATAATTAATCCTAATATTAACGAATAATATCCAACAAGACTATAAATCAATTTATTTTTCCCCTAATGCTTCTTTTACTTCTGGTGGCATATAATTTTCATCATGCTTTGCTAAAATTTTTGTTGCAGAGAAGAAGTTTCTATCTTTTAAAAAACCTTCCGCAACAACCCCTTTTCCTTCAGCAAATAAATTTGGTACTGCACCAGAATAACTAACATTTATTTCATTTTTAAAGTCTGTTATTATAAAGTTAATTTCATTTGAATTTATAGAAATAGAATTTTTTTTAACCATACCTCCAACTCTTATTTTGCTTTTATCTAATTCAGCAAGTAATTTTATTTCAGAAGGCGATTGAAAATATACAACATTTTCTTCTAATGATTTTAAAATCAAAAATGTTGTTAAAATTAAAGTAATTAAAATTATTATTATAAATAGAAATCTTAATTTAACTTTTCGACCATACATGGTTTAAAAGTTAATTATTTGTTACGTTTGCTAAAATTTCTTTATTTATTCTTTGTGATTTTGCAGAATTAGCTTGCTCAGTAGTAAGCGATCCAAATTTAGCAACAAATTTGTTTTGTTCTTTAACAAATTGCATTTTAGTTACCAAATATAAACCTAGGAAACTTAATAAGGTAAAGCTAAAAGCAGATAACACATACACTGCATATCCATTCATAAAAAATAATTCATTTATCATAATCTATCTAAGCCTTTATTTTTAATTTTTATCAGTTCTGTATTATATTTCATTAAGAAAATTAACAACGAAAAAAGAGCAAATGCCGCAGTCATTATTAATAATGGGTAAAGCATTGATGAATGAATTGAGCTTTTTGACAAAATATTAATAGATGCAGGTTGATGGAGTGTATTCCACCAATCAACTGAGTACTTTATTATTGGAACATTAATAATTCCTAAAATAGTTATAAAAGTTGAGATCTTGTAGACTTTTTCTTCCTTATCATAAATTCTCCAAACAATTAAATACATTGCATAGAATAAAGCTAATATTAACATTGATGTAATTCTTGCATCCCAAGCCCACCATGTTCCCCAAGTTGGTTTTCCCCAAATTGATCCTGTAACTAAAGCAATAATATTAAAAACAAATCCTGAAGGAGCTAAACTTTTAGAGATTAAAAAAAAGTTTTTGTTTCTAAATACAAAACCACAAATAGATAATAAAGTTATAGAAGAAAATATTCCAAGTGAAATCCAAGCAGCAGGAACATGAACATACATAATCCTAACTGCATCACTTTGTTTATAATCTTCAGGAGATATGACTAATGCTTCAACTAATCCAATACTTAATACAACAATAAACAAAAATAATACGTACTTAGGTGCTTTTGAGGTGATTTTGAATATTTTGTTAGGTTCAAAAAGCTTAAACATATTTAAATTTAAAATTTTTTTTTGTGATTTCTATTATGAAATAGTTTTCTGATCAAGAATGCAGAGGGGAAATAATAAGATTGAAATTAACGTTTAACACTCTTGACCAGAAAATACTAAAGTATAGCTAATTTATATGGCCTAGATTTGAGCTAAATGTGGTTGAATGATGGTTGCCTTAATTAGAAAGCTTGAAATAACTAGAGCCTTTTTTTCCTGAAAAAATCTCTTCAATTAAAGGGTGTTTTATTGGTTCATCAGAATCGTCCATAAGCAAATTTTGCTCAGAAACATAAGCTTCATAAGTTATCTCATCATTTTCTGCTAATAGGTGATAAAACGGTTGATCTTTTCTTGGTCTCACATTTTTTGGAATAGATTGATACCATTCCTCGGAGTTATTAAATTCAAAATCAACATCATAAATCACACCTCTAAATTCAAAGTGTTTATGCTTTACGATGTCTCCGATTGAAAATTTTGCTTTTTGGACTGCCATTAATCTTAGTATGGGTATTTAGAAATAAAAATCAATGCTAAAAATATAAATGTTTTGTGATGTGTCAAATATGTTAATATCTTTTTAGTGAATAAATCTTTTTTAAAATTTGTTACTGATTTCGGTCCTTTAGCAATATTTTTTTTCTATTATTACAATAGTGGTAAAAATTTATCAGTAGCAATACCTCCACTGATAGTTGCAACTTTAGTTGCATTAGCAATAGTTTGGTTTTTTGAAAAAAAAATTCCTCCAATGCCTTTAGTGAGTGGAATTTTAATTACTTTTTTTGGTGGATTAACTATCTACTTTAATGATCCTATATTTATTTATGTAAAACCAACTATCATTAATATTATGTTTGCTCTTGCGTTATTTTTTGGGAAATATTTTACCAATGAACCTATTCTTAAAAAAATTATGGGTAAATCTATTCCTCTAACTGATATTGGATGGGAAATTCTGAATAAACGATGGATGTATTTTTTCTTTGGACTTGCTTTATTAAATGAATTTATTTGGAGAACACAAACAGAAGAATTTTGGGTTAATTTTAAAGTTTGGGGAATGCTTCCAATCACAATAATATTCACAGGTTTTCAAATACCATTAATAAATAAACATAAGATTGATGCGTAGTAATTTAAAATTAGTAGTAAATAATCTTCATAATAAAATTGAGGAAAAATATTTTTTTGAAAAAGACGAGCTAAAAATTATATTAGACTTATATGCCAAAATGGTTTCAGAAGGTTCTTGGAAAGATTACGGCTTAAGTATTTCTAGCAAGCAAGTAAAGTTTAGTGTTTTTAGAAATGCTACTGAGAATGCTCTTTATAAAATTTGTAAAAATTTTAAGCCTAAAAATAAAAATCTTAAATATTTAATTACTGATACAAGTGGTAAAATACTTAAAAATTCTTACGATCTTAAAACTTTATTAAAAAATACAAACTGGAAGAAACTTCAAAAATAAATTTATCTTCTTTGACCAAATAATCTTAATAACATTATAAATAGGTTAATAAAATCAAGATACAAAGTTAAAGCACCCATTACAGCTTTCTTGCCCATTAACTCACCTGAATCAGAGGCAACATACATATTTTTGATTTTCTGGGTGTCATAAGCTGTTAAACCAACAAATATTAAAACACCTAAAATTGAAATCACAAAATACATCATAGAAGATTTCATAAAGATATTAACAATTGAAGCTATAATTATTCCAATTAGACCCATCATTAAGAAAGATCCAAACTTTGTAAGATCTCTTTTAGTTGTGTATCCATAAATGCTCATCGCTCCAAATGTTGCAGAGGTAATGAAGAAAACTCTTGTTACACTCATTCCAGTGTAAACTAATAATATTGAAGATAAAGATAGACCCATCAAAGCTGCAAAAACCCAAAACGTAGTTTGTGCTTTTGATGCACTCATCTTATTAATTCCAAAACTCATGTAAAAAACGATTCCTAGAGGAGCTAACATTACAAGCCATTTAAGACCTGATAAATAAATTGCATTCCCCATCTGCGTTAGACCAACGATTGAACCCGCATCATTGGTAACAACAGACATTTTAAATGTTAATAGTGCTACTATTCCAGTTAACAATACACCTGTTGCCATGTAATTATAAACTTTTAACATGTAAGCTCTTAAGCCTTCATCCATTACAGCAGCCGATTGTTGTGCTGCTTTAGCTCTATTTAGTATTCCGTTTTTATCAAATTCCATAATGACTAATATATATATTCTTTTACTAATTATTCAAGATACCTTAAAAGATTAACAAAAATTTAACTTAATATTTCTAATGAATTACAAAAATTTAGGTAATACTGATATTAAAGTAAGTACAATTTGTCTCGGTACTATGACTTGGGGAGAACAAAATACTGAACTTGAAGCATTTGAACAAATGGAGTTTGCTTTAGATCAAGGAGTGAACTTTTGGGACACTGCTGAATTATATGCAGTACCTCCTAGGAAAGAAACCTACGGTGATACAGAAGAAATTATTGGGAACTGGTTTGAAAAAACAAAAAAAAGAGACAAAGTCATTCTTGCAACAAAAGTTGCTGGTCCAGCAAGAGATTATTTAAGAAGTGGAGAAAATAGTTTTACAGGTCCAAACTTAGAATCTGCTTTAAATGATAGTCTTAAAAGACTTAAAACTGATTATATAGATTTATATCAACTTCATTGGCCAGAAAGAAATGTAAATAATTTTGGAAGACTTGGTTATGTTCATAAAGAAAATGAATGGAATAAATTTGAAGATGTTCTCGCAGAGTTAAATAAATATATTGATCAAGGAAAAATAAGATACGTCGGTTTATCAAATGAGACTCCTTGGGGAGTTTTAAATTATCTTCAGTTATCCAAAGATAAAAAGTTGCCTAGAATGATGTCAATCCAAAATCCTTATAGTTTATTAAATAGATCTTACGAAGTAGGACTAGCTGAAGTTTCTATAAGAGAAAACATTGGCTGCTTAGCTTACTCTCCACTTGCAAGTGGATATTTAAGTGGAAAATATAGAAACAAAAGTTTTCCTAAAGGATCAAGAATGGAGAGAGATTTTGATTTCTGGACAAGGTATAGAAAGCCGAATACTGAGGATGCAGTTGAGCATTATTACAAAATTAGTGAAAAATTTGATCTAGATATGAGTCAAATGTCTATTAAATTTTGTGAAATCCAAGACTTTATGACTAGTGTAATAATTGGAGCAACTACAATGGAGCAGTTGAAAACAAATATAGAAAGTGTAAATGTAAACTTATCCGATGATGTCATTAAAGAAATTAACCAAGTACAAACAATTTATCCAAATCCATGTCCATAATTAAAAAAATTTCAATATTTTTAGGAATATTTTTTATAAGTGGTGTTACTCAACTTTCGGCCCAAGAAATTAAAAAAATTGGTAAATATAAAGATTGGGAAGCAATGGTTGTTATGGATGCTGACGGTAAAGTATGCTTTGCTCAATCACTGCCTATTTTACAAGCGCCTAAAACTAATAAAAGAGATGCAAAATTATTTGTAGCATTCAGACCAAACGACAACATAAAAAATGAGGTAAGTGTTACCCCGGGTTATGAATTTAACAAAAATAATTCAGTAACTGCTGCTTCAGGGAAAAACAAATTTAAATTTGACATTAAAGAACAAGGTTTTGCATGGATTGCTGACAATAGAATTGAACTAAAAATGATCAAACAAATGAGAAAAGGATCTAGAATTATGATCACTGGATACAATCAACAAGGTTCTCAAACAATTGATCATTACTCATTGCTAGGATTTACTAAAGCTTATAACGCTTCAAGAAAAGCTTGTAGTTAATTGAATGAAATCAAAAAAGAAAATTGTTCTAGCTTATTCTGGAGGGCTCGATACTTCTATAATTTTAAAATGGCTTCAAGAAAATTATGATGCAGATGTAATTTGTTATACAGCAGATGTCGGACAAGAAATTGATAGAAAAAAAATTATTACTAATGCAAAAAAATTTGGTGTTAAAAATATAATTATTAAAGATTTAAAAGATATTTTTGTTAAGGATTATGTTTATCCCATGATCAGAGGACACGCGATCTATGAGGGCGTTTATTTGTTAGGGACATCGATAGCAAGACCTCTTATAGCAAAAGATCAAATAAGAATAGCTAAAAAATTTAAAGCCTATGCAGTTTCACATGGAGCAACTGGTAAAGGCAATGACCAAGTTAGATTTGAATTAGGCTATCATTATTTCGGTCCTAAAATTAAAATTATAGCTCCATGGAGAATTTGGAAACTAAAATCTAGAACAGACTTAATTAATTATGCAAAAAAATATGGCATAGCTATTCCTAAAGATAAAAAAGGTGCACCTCCATTTTCAGTGGATGATAATTTATTTCATACATCAACTGAAGGTAAGGTTTTAGAAAATCCAAAAAATTCTGCTCCAGAATTTATTTTTCAACGAACAGTTTCTCCTGAAAAAGCACCTAACAAACCATCTTTTGTTACTATTAATTTTAAAAATAGTGATCCTTTTGGAATTAATGGAAAAAAATTATCTCCAGCTAAATTATTAACAAAGTTAAATGATCTAGCAGGCAAAAATGGAATTGGAAGAGTTGACTTAGTAGAGAATAGATTTCTAGGTATTAAATCTAGAGGAGTGTATGAAACACCTGGTGGGTCTCTTTTAATAAATGCTCATAGAGCAATTGAGTCTGTTACCTTAGACAAAGAAACTATGCATAAAAAAGATCAGATAATGTCTAGATATGCAGAGTTAATTTACAATGGTTATTGGTATTCAAAAGAAAGATTTAAACTTCAAAAAATTGTAGATTTAAAAAGAAGCAAAGTTAATGGCTCAGTTAAACTTAAATTGTATAAAGGAAATATTACAATTCAATCTAGAGTTACTAATAGCAGCGCTTACTCGATGAAAAAAGTCTCATTTGAAGAAAATAAGTCATTTAATAAATCTAACGTTGAAAGATTTATCAATTTTCACAAAAAAAAGCTTCGTTCTTAGTAACGTTTAGGACAAATTAACATTTGTTTAAATCACTAAAAATTATATCCTTAGATCATGGAATCAATAAAGAATTGGATGAGAGATGCTGCAAATATTTTATTTGATGATAGTAAGAATGATCTACGCGCACTTCCTAAAACAGTTAGATTACAAATTCTTTTAGTTTTAAGTTTTATTTGGACTACTGTTTTTAGTTTATATGTCTTTTCTTACACAACTTTTGCATTTGGATGGGCTGGACTTTTTTTAGCTCATATAGGTTTAATATTTGCTGTCTATATGACTTTTAAACAATTCCATAGAGCAGAAGAGAAGTCTGCAAGTGTTTTTCAAACAAAGAATTTTGATCCTTTTAAAATCATGGTCATAGTTTTTGTAATAGTATTTATTTTTGTATTTTCAAAAGGGATTGAAGTTTTAACAAGTCCAAACCCGAATTCTTATTCAATCCCTTATGATGGTCCCTTAAAATCTGCAATTGAAAAATGGTTACCTTTTAGTAAAGATAAATAATGGATAAGATAGCAAAAAATTTACAGTTAGCATTAATGGTTATTATCTTAATCAGCACTGTTATTGCTGTAGGGATTGAAATGAAAAAAATGTTCTTAAATCAATCTGTTACATTAGCAGATTTGCTTTTAATGTTTCTTTATTTGGAAGTACTAGCAATGGTTAGGGTTTTTTGGAACCAACAATCTATTAGTATTACTCTACCACTTCTTATTGCAATTACCGCCCTTGCACGATTTATTATTCTACAAGGTAAAGAAATGGATCCTACCGCACTTGTTTATGAAGCAGTAGCTATTTTGTTAATAGCTGGAGCAATTGTTGTTTTAAGATTAAGACATAGTGACAAATTAGGTCTTAAGAAAAAAAAATCAAAATAATTTAAAATGATATTTGAAGCTTCAAGGGCTAAGGCCTTAAATCAATTAAATAATTTTGTTGAGAATAATCTTGGAGAATATTCAAAATTAAGAAATTTTGATTTTGGACCTGAACAAAGATCTAATATATCTTGCTTATCACCATATATAACACATGGAATAATTAATGAACAAGAAGTTATTCAGAAAGCTCTAAGTAAATTTTCTTTTTCAAAAAATGAAAAATTTATTCAAGAGGTTCTATGGCGAACTTATTGGAAAGGTTGGTTAGAACTTAGACCAAATGTTTGGGCTGATTATCTTATAGAATTAAATCAAATCAAAAATGAATTTGAAGATAATAAAGATTATATTGCAGCAATCGAAGGAACAACAAAAGTAGATTGCTTTAATGAGTGGGTGAAAGAGCTTAAAGAAAATAATTATTTGCATAATCACACAAGAATGTGGTTTGCTAGTATTTGGATTTTTACTTTAGAATTGCCTTGGCAATTAGGTGCAGAATTTTTTATGCAACATCTTTATGATGGAGATGCTGCATCAAATACTCTTGGGTGGCGATGGGTTGCGGGTGTTCAAACTCAAGGAAAACATTACCTTGCAAGTGAATGGAATATTAAAAAATTCACTAACAATAGATTTCAAAATATAAAATTAAATGAAAATGCTCCTCCAAAAGTATCTGAAAAATTTTATCAAATAATTAAACAGCATTTCAATAACCCACAAAAGATTGAGAGTAAGAGTCTTTTAATTTTTGAAAATAATCTCTCGTTTGAAATCACTGACTTTAAGGAAAACAACTTTAAGAAAATTTACTTAGTTTCAAATAAAAACGAAAATAGAGCAATAAAACTGAGTGAAAAGTTAGTGAAATTTAAATCTCATTTAATAGAAGACCAAGAACAAAGATTAAAAAATCAATCTATTGATTGTCAAATTATAGATATAAGTGAAATAACAAATATTGAAAATTATTACGGTCTGTACCCAACAGTAGGTGAAAATTTAGATTTTTTAAATTCTAATAATTTAAAGATAGAATTTTTATATAGAAATCTTGATCAATTAGCTTGGCAATACTGCAATAAAGGTTTTTTTAACTTTAAAAATTATATTCCTAAAATAGTTTCAAGCTTTAATTAAAACCAACGAACCATTCCAATAATTCCAGCGGTTGCATAAAAAAATTGCAAAAATAAAATTCCTTTATGACCACCCCTATAGGCCCAAATTCCAATTAAAATGGCTGACAATAACAGTAGACAAAACCCAAAAAATTCTATGCCTATATTTAAAGCGACAAACAAAGAATATAATATTGCAGTTATCACTCCTGCCCATTCAAAAATTTTATTATTCATAAAAGTTTTTTAAAATTATTATAAAGGATTGTAGAATAGTTATTCATATCTTTCATGTTATCTTTTGCAGATTGATCAAACTTTTCTAATGCACCATTACCAAGCTGATCTTCCAAAGCTTTTTTATACTCTGGAACACAACCCCAATCATTAACAGTAGAATCTTTTATTTCTATATGAAATTGAATTCCATACGCATGGTTTTGATATTTAAAGATTTGATACTTGGTGATCGGGGACGAAGCTAATAAAGTTACATCTTTATTATTTTCAATGCCTTGAACCTCATAAGAGTGCCATTGTAAACTTTTAATCGTATTAGGAAATTTTGAAAATAATTTATCTACATTTTTTTCATTAGAGAAATTTATATCCATAATACCAATTTCCGCTGGTTTAGATTTAACCACTTTTCCTCCCACAACCTCTCCTAGAAGCTGACAACCTAAACAAAAACCTAAATAAGGTTTTTTTAGATTAACAACAAATTCTTTAATTGCTCTCTTTTCTTCTATTAACCAAGGATATTCTTGTTCCATATAAGTATCCATTGGACCTCCCATACAAAACATGCCATCAAATTTATTTAAATCGTCTGGTATTTTTTCACCTTCATCTAACTCAATAGTAGTTAAGTTAAATCCATCAGCTAACATTAAATCTTTAATGTAACCTGGATCTTCTATTTTGATATGTTGTAATACTATTATGTTCACTAAGCTTAGCTTAGCTTAGAACACTTTTTGGAACAATATTTTACTCTATCCCAATTCAACTTCCATTTTTTTCGCCAAGTAAATGGTCTTTTGCAAACTGGACAAATTTTTGTTGGTAAATTTTCCTTTTTCATCAAATTGTATTTTGTTTAATAAATTTATCAGCTTCTGACAAAATTAATTTTTTTCTATCAGATTTCATTTTGTCAAATATCCTTACCATCATAGACAAACGAGGATTTTTTAAAAAAAATTTTCTATTTCGATCGATGAACCTCCAGTACAAACCATCCATGGTGTTACACCAATCACCTTTTTTAAAATCCATCATTTTCATAAAATAACTAGAGCCACAAATATAAGGTTTGGTCGCAAAAATTCCTCCATCACTAAATAATCCCATTCCATAAACATTAGGAACCATTACCCAATCTGAGGAGTCTACAAACATCTCCATGAACCACTTATAAACAATTGTTGGCTTAATTTCACAAAGGTTCATAATGTTGGATAAGATCATTAACCGTTCAATGTGATGTGACCAACCATGATTAACAGCATTATTAATTGCATAATCCAAAGGTGGAAGACCAGTGGTCCCATCATACCAAGAACTTTTCATTTTTCTATTTTGTTTAAAAAAATTTTCAGTTTCCATTTCTTTTGAATATGACTGATAAATTCCACGCATAAATTCTCGCCAACCAATCACCTGGCGGATGTAGCCCTCTAAAGAATTCATTCTAATTTTATTTTTCTTATGAAAGTCTAAAACTTTTTGGATAATAAATTCAGGAGTAATTAAACCTAAATTTATATAAGGACTTAATGCACTATGAAATAGAATATTATCTTTTTGATCAACTGCATCCTCATAATCACCAAATAAGTTTGATTTTTCTTTTATAAAAAAATTTAAAAGTTTAACTACATCTTCGTATTCTGTTGCAAACCAAAAATTATTTGTACTCCCTGGGTGATTTTTAAATTCTTTTTCAATAATAGGCTTTAATTTTTTTGTGTGACTGGTTTCATTTATTTTTGGAAATTTTGGAATTAAAATATTTTTAGGTAATTTATTTCTGTTATCTTCATCAAAGCTCCATTTGCCCCCGATTGGATTACCATCTAAACCCATCAATATTCCAGATTTTTTTCTAACATCTTTGTAAAAAGTTGCCATAAAAGGTTTTTTTGATTTTGATAAATAATTTTTAAATTCAGCTCTTGAATTTAAAAACATAGGAGTTTGAACAACATTCCAGTGTATTTTTTCTTTTTTTAAAAATTGTGAAATTTTTTTTTCAAAAAATTTATCCTCTACTTCAAAACTTGAGATTTCTTTTACTTTTTTTTGTGTAATTATTTTTTTTAATTTTTTTAAATAATCTTCATTAAATTCTTTATCTTCGATTTTAAGGTAATCTAATTTAAATTTGTTTTTTCTTAATCCGTCTGCATAAGAACGCATAGAAGATAAAAATAATAAAATTTTTTGTTTATGATGCTTTTCATAAGTGCATAAACCCTTATCTTCAGCCATAAAAAATAGGTGGTCTTTTTTGAAGCGGTCCAGGTATTTTGTTGGAAATAATTGATTACCAAGTATAAAAAATAACTTCATAGTTAAATATAACTAATAAATTTTTTTATGTCAGAAAAATATGTAATTTTTGGTGCGACAGGTTCTATTGGGTCAAGTTTAGCGGAACAATTAAAAAACTCTGGAAACGATATTCATCTAGTTGGAAGAAATGAAAGTGAACTTAATTCTGTCTCTGGAAAACTTGGATGCTCACATACCGTTGCAGATGTTTTAGAGGATGGGTTTATAGAAAAAGTTAAATCAGATATATCTGAAATTAAAGGCCTAGCTTATTGTGTCGGTTCTATTGATTTAAAACCATTAAGAATGGTAAATGAACAAGACTTTCAAAAATGCATGAAACTTAATCTTTATTCTGCTGTAGAAGCTATTAAAGGATATCAGGAAAGTTTAAAAAAAAATAAAGGTTCGATAGTATTATTTTCAACCGTTGCTGCTCAAAGAGGTTTTACTAATCATGCAATTATAGCATCAGCTAAAGCAGCTATTGAAGGATTGACTGTTTCTCTTGCAGCAGAATTTGCTCCAAACATAAGAGTAAACTGTGTGGCACCAAGTTTAACAAGATCTAAAATAGCAGAACCAATGTTAAAAAATACTGCCATAGCTGAAGGGATTGCAAAAGCACATCCTCTTAAAAGATTAGGCGAAGGTAAAGACTCTGCTGCTCTTGCTAAATTCTTACTAACAGAAGATAGTTCTTGGGTTACAGGCCAAATAATTGCTGTAGATGGTGGTAGATCTAAACTTTCATAAAGTGATCAAATATTTTTTATCGATTTTTTTCTTTTTATTATTTTCATCAAAAAGTTTTTCTGAAAATTTTACTTTTAAAAAATTGACAAATTTAAATGACCCGTGGGGATCATCTTTTATAAGTAATAAAGAGCTTATTATCACTGAAAAAACTGGAAAAATAAAAATAGTGAATATTATTTCTGAGGAAGTTTATGAAGTTGAACATAACTTAAATTATTTTGTACACGGACAAGGAGGTTTATTAGATATTATTTATCAAGATAATTACTTATGGATTTCTTATTCAGAAAATAGAGGGGATTGGAAAACTAGTACATCAATTGCAAAGGCTAAATTAAATAAAAAAAATTTAGATTTTAAAAATATATTTCAAGCTGAACCACCAATAGAATCTGGTTATCATTTCGGTTCAAGACTAGCTATAAAAGACAATTATCTTTTTGCATCTGCCGGTGAAAGAGGTGGTGGAATGATTGCTCAAGATCCGACAAATCATCCTGGAAGTATTATCAGAATTTATTTAGATGGTAGTATTCCAAAAGATAACCCTAAGTTTGATGGTAAGTCAGATTGGTTACCAGAAATTTATCAAATTGGTGTTCGTAATCCTCAAGGTCTAACCTATTCCCCTTTTGATGGAAAAATTTATGCAAGCAACCATGGTGCAAAAGGTGGTGATTGGTTTGGTGAAGTAAAAAAGGGGGAGAATTATGGTTGGAAAATTTTAGGTTGGGGTGGAACAAATTATTCAGGCTCAAAGATTGGACCTAAATGGAAACCAGGCTTTACCAAAGCAATCCAGTACTGGGTACCTTCAATAGCAGCAAGTGCTATAACTATTTATAAGGGAAAAGAATTTAGTGAATGGAATGGCGAAGCGTTAATTACTTCTTTAAAAGATAAATCAATGAGAAAATTAAACTTTAAAAATTCGTCTAAGATTGAAGAAACAATTATTTTCAAAGATAAAATTGGAAGAATAAGAGATATACAAGTTCACCCAGTTAATGGAAAAATATATTTTCTTGCGGGAAACAGTTTATGGTTAATGGAGAAAAAAAAATAATATGAAAGAAAGACCTTATCATCATTTACCTGATGGTACTTTCAGGAATCCAAAAGGATCTCCAGTAATAATATCCGGATCAGGAAAATTTTCCTATAGAACTTTCAGTAAATTAAGAAAAAAAGTTGATTTATCTTATCCAAAAGAACATGTGATTAAAAAAGAAAAAGTATTAGCTGATTTAGAAAAATATAAAGATAATGATTATATTGCTTGGATAGGTCACGCGACATATCTTATAAAATTAGGTGGAACTACAATTATAACAGATCCTGTATTTTCAAAGAATGCTGGACCACTAATCTTTGGTCCAAAAAGATTTACTGATCCTGCAATAAAATTAAATGAGATACCTAAAACGGATATATTTTTACTCACTCATAATCATTACGATCATCAGGACATGTCAACAATTAGAAATTTTCCTTTCAAGAGTGTAAAAGTATTAACACCTCTAAATCTTGGTAAATATTTTAAAGGATATAAAGATGTAAATGAAATGGATTGGTATGATCAAATAATTATAAATGAGGATTTGAAAATTTCTTTACTACCTGCAGTTCATTGGTCAAAGAGAAGTTTAACGGATACTAATAAAACTTTGTGGGGTAATTTTTTAATAGAACATAAAAATAAAAAAATTTTATTTGCATGTGATACCGGATATGGGGAAGTCTACAAAGAACTAGGTGAAAAATATGGTCCTATAGATCTGACAATGATTAATATTGGGGCTTATAATTTCAAACCAATGTTTGATAAAACTATTTATCATACTACACCTGAAGAAGCCTTGAATGTTGCACAGGACCTAAAAAGTAAAAAAGTATTAGGAATGCATTGGGGAACATTTGTTTTGTCATTAGAGCCAATTATGGAACCACCAATTAGATTTAAAGATAGTGCTGAAAAATATGGTTTTAGTAAAGAAGATGCTATTATTTTTAAAATTGGAGAAGTTAGTCCTTTAGATAAATTGTTATAGAGTTAAATACTTAATTGCAAAAAATATAGTCCCTATAGAAGCAATAGTGGAAACAAAAATTGCTTTAATTATATTTTCGGGACTTACATTATACGCTGCACATAAAACTATAGAGGTAACTCCGCAAGGCGCAACACTCACAAAGAAAGCACCTGGTATTTCAGCTGGCAATCCTGCATTAAAAATCACTAATCCAATTAACAATAAAATTATGGGGGAAATGACTAATTTTAAAACCGAAATAGAAACAGATAATTTGTTAATTACATTTTTAGTATAAAACGAGAGAATTATGCCAATTGCAAACAATCCAACTGGTGAAACACACGCTGCTAGTTTTGACAATGTGTATTCAATCGGTGTTTGATCAATATTTAAATTTAATAATAAAAATAATAAACCTATAATTATTGAAAGAATAAATGGGTTTAAAAATAAATTTTTAATAAATTTAAATAAATTTACATTTTGTTTTGTAGATAATTCAAGAAAAAAAGCAATTATAGATAATAAAATTATCCCATCCATTAATATGATACTTGCAACTTGTGTAATTACATTTTGTTGAAAATAAATTTCTGTTATTGGCAAAAGCAAAGTCACATGGTTTGATAATGCAACTGTTAAAGCCCAAATTATTGACTCTGGGATTGATCTTTTAAAATATTTTGAAGTAATTAAGTAAGCGATAATTCCACATATCGATTGCATAATTAAATAAGAAAAAATTTGTTTGAAATCTACTTGCCCAATTTCATTTTGTGCTATTAGCTTAATAATCAATGCTGGTACCGCAATATAGAACAAGAAAAGATTTAAAATTTTAGCATGGCTAAGGTCTAAGACTTTTAACTTACCAAATACAAACCCTAAAAAAGTAATAAATATAAATGGAGTTAGTCCTAAAAAAATTGTGAACATAAATTATTTGATTGTTATTCTATGCATTATTCTATTTCCTTTGAAAGGTGTTGCTTGATGAAGCATAGATCTATTATCCCATATAGCCAATTGATTTTTTTCCCAAGGCAAAGAAAATTGAAACTTCTTCTTAATTTGATGGTTAAATAAAAATTTTTTTAACTTTTCTTGATTTTTTATCTTTGAGCTAAAACCAACAAAATGTCCTGGACTGCAATAAATAGAATAATTTGTGCTGATTTTCCTAATTATTTTATGTGAAGATTTAAGTTCTTTAATATTTTTTCCTTTTTCTTTTACTCTTTCTTTTGTTGTAACCGAGATTGGACCCTCAGAGGAATATTTACCTTTAATATTTTTAAATTTTCTTTTTATTGGACTTGGTAATTCTTTATAAGCAAGATATTGAGAACAAAATTCTGTATTAGCTTTTCCTTTTTTTGGCACAAGTTTAGAAAGCAACATTGTAAATCTTGGTGGTTTTTTTGTATAAATCGAGTCTGTATGAAATTGTTCACCAAAACTTGGTCCTTTATCAGTTGATTTTCTTTGCACCACAGTAATTTGAGGAAATTTTTTATTTAAACCTTTTAGTCTTGGATAGTTGGCTAATTTTCCAAAATATTTCGCAAACTGAATATAAAATTTAGAAGTTAATTCTTGTTGTTTAAAATACAACATTCCATATTTATTCAGTGCTTTCTTAATTTTTAAAATATCTTTATTCGTAATATCTTTTAAATTTACAATTATTTCGGCTCCAATATTTTTTTTATTTGGAATTATTTTTAACATTTTTTAAAAAAAATTTTTTTAAGTGATTAATGGTTTGTTTAGGACTCTCTTCTGGAATGAAATGATCTGAATTAATTTCTGATCCATAAACTTTTTTGTTTGTGTATTTTTGCCAAATTTTAACTGATTTAAATTGCGTTCCAACAACTCCCTTTTTACCCCACAAAACTTGTATAGGAATGTTTAATTTTTTTTTTCTGTCTTTTTTGTCATGCTCTAAATCTATAGTAGCAGCAGCCCTATAATCCTCACAAGTTGCATGAATTCTTTTTTTTTGTTTAAAGGCTCTAAAATATTCATCTTCAACTTTTCCAATCGCAAGTTTTGATGACCTATTAAAACGACTTTTTAACCATCTTCTAGGATCTGCCATTATCATTTTCTCTGGTAAAGGTGCTGGCTGTATTAAATAAAACCAGTGAAAATATCCTTTTGCAAATTTCATATCAGTATGCTCGTACATATCTAGAGTTGGACAAATATCTAATACACTTAAAGCCATAATCTTATTTCTATAATCTCTTGCCATTCTATGTGCAACTCTCCCGCCTCTATCATGTCCAGCAACAAAAAATTTTTTAAAATTTAATTTACTCATCAATTGAACCATATCTTTAGCCATTTCTCTTTTAGAATAATTTTTATGATTAGTACCACCAGGTAAAACTAAACTATCTCCATATCCTCTAAGGTCAGCAACTATTACAGTGAAATATTTACTAAGCTCAGGGGCAGTCTTGTGCCACATCACATGTGTTTGAGGATATCCATGAAGTAATAATAAGGGGGGACCGTTACCTTTAAATTTACAAAAAATTTTACCCTTGCTTACTTTAACAAATTTTTTTTTAAAACCATTAAACATGATTAAACTATTTAATTATTTAATAGTTTATTTTTCGCCTTTTCAAATTCCTCTTGAGAAATAATTCCTTTTTCTTTTAAATCATTCAATTTGGTAAGTTCATCACTTAAATTGCTGCTTTGTTCATCAGAAGTTTCGCTTGTCTCCCCACCCTCACTTTCAGCTTCCTCTTTCTCAGCTCTATTAGCTTCCTTAGATTTAAAACCATTCATTATTGCCATTCCACCTAAGTATAAAACATAAGCCATAATAGGAATAACCAATCCAAAAAAAATTATTTTTTCCATAATTTAATCTTCATCCTCTTCACGCCAGTTTTTTTCATACATCAAATATGCAGCATAAATCACTGATATTGTGCCTACAATCATACCATAATCAAAACCTGTTTGCATGTCATGCAAATACCAACCTAGCTGGGTTGCTCCAATAGGTGGAACAGTAAGAAGTAAAAAAATTATTCCAAATCTGTAAGGTCGCTTAGGTTTTTTCATCCTAATAAACTAACAGATTACATCTTGGGGTTTAATTATTAAATTTGCGATCTTTTGAAACAGTCTATGGTATTTTTAAGTAAACAAGCAATGGTCATTGGACCTACACCGCCTGGAACTGGTGTAAGTGCTTTTGCATTTTTTGAAACTTCATCAAAATGTACATCACCAACTATACCTTTATCAGTTTTATTTATACCAACATCAATAACAATAGCATCTTTTTTAACCCAATCTCCTCTAACAAGTTCGGGTATACCTACAGCTGCAACAATTATATCTGCCTCTAAACATTCAGCTTTTAAATCTTTAGTTTTTGAATGAGTTATAATTACGGTGCAATTTTCTTTTAAAAGAAGTTGTGTCATAGGTTTACCATTTAAATTCGATCTACCCACAACCACAGCTTTTTTACCACTTAAATTAGGTTCAATTTTTTTTATCAACAAATAACATCCAAGCGGGGTACAAGGTATTGAACTTTCATAACCAGATGAAAGATTACCTACATTCATTGGATGAAATCCATCTACGTCTTTTGAGGGATCAATAGCTTCTATAACCTTCTGCTTATCAATGTGTTTAGGTAAGGGAAGTTGAACTAAAATTCCTGAAACAGTTTCATCGCTATTTAGTTCTTGGATTTTTTCTAGAACAGTCTTTTCTTCAACTGAGTCTGGATATTTAATTACTTCAGATTTTAATCCTACCTCATTTGCTGACTTCTCTTTATTTCTTACATAAATCTGACTAGGTGTTAAATCACCAATCAGTATTACTGTTAAACCTGGTACTTTATTATGTTTTGATTTTAACTCTGCAACTTCTTCCTTTAACTCTGCTCTTAATTCTGCGGCTGCTTTTTTTCCATCAATTAAAATCATATTTCTCTTTTAAAAAATCATTGGTGCGATGTACAGCTTCATACACATTTCGATAAACCAAATCAATAAAAGAAGAATGATTGGAGAAATATCTAGTGAACCTAAATTTGGCAAAAAACGTCTAATTTTATTCAGGAAAGGCTCGGTTAATTTATAACTCAACTCTAAAATTGCATAAACAAACCTATTTTGAGTATTAAGAACGTTAAATGCTATTAACCAACTTACAATAACATTAGCGATTACAACATAAGAGTACAATTTTAAAATTTGTAAAACCAAATAAAAAATAGCTATCATTTTTTCTCAACGTAAATCGACTGACTTGGGAAAGCAAATGAAGCACCATTTTTTTCTACAATTTCCTTAATCGCAATTGCTAATCTTTCTTTAACATCAAGCCAATTATTCCAACTTCCTGTTTTTGTAAAACATCTTACATACATATCTATTGAACTATCAGAAAATTTATCAACTCTTACCGCAACACCAATTGAGGTATTGTAATCTTCGCTTGAATTAATATGTTTTTCGATTTCATCTCTAATTTTTTTTAACTGATCTACCGTAGTGTCATATTGAAGTGTAATAATCCAACTGATTAACCAATTTGAAGTTTCACTTACATTTACAACTGCGTTTTCGGCAAATTGAAAATTAGGAATGATAGCAAGAGATTTGTCAAATTTTCTAATTGTTGTTGATCTAAATCCAATCTTTTCTACTACACCTTCAATAATACCCTCGACAGCTATCCAGTCTCCAATTTTAAATCTCTTTTCAACTAAAACTAAAATTCCTGATATTAAATTTTTGAATAAATCTTGTGCCCCTAATGCTACAGCAACACCAAACAATCCAAGACCCGCAATGATTGGACCTATTTTAATTCCCCACAATTCTAAAACTGCTGCTAAACCTAAAATAAAAATTAAAATTTTTAGCGATTTAATTATCCAGCCAATAAGTTCTCTTGTTAACAATTTATCTAAACCACTAAGTATGTATGAAATTGGTTCTATGATTTGGTGAATTACCCAAAAAATTAAAATAGTGATCAACGTTCTATTAATTGTATCTACCACTTCTCTTCCTTCTAGTGAGAAAGTCATGTAGTAGCTTGCAATAAAAAATCCTAATACAATTGGTAAAAATCTTGCTGGACCTACAAGTGATTGAACAAAAGTATCATCTAATTTATTCGTTGTTCTTTTAGAGATAATTTCTAATTTTTTAATAACTAATTTGCTTATTAGACCTCTAAAAATTAAAAATACTAAAAATATTCCAATACCAATTAAGATTTGAAAAATATCAACACCAAGAATTCCTTTATTCCATACTGATAAAAATATCTCCGAAAAATTATTAATTAATTCCATTTCTAAATTTTATATAACAAAAACTCTTCTTCTCCAGGGTTAAAAAGAAAAATCTTTTTCCATTTGATTTCGTTAAGTATTGACGAGGTTTTTTCGCCTATACACATCAAATTTGTATTCATCCATAAATTTTCGGTTTGGTAAATCTTTATAAAATTTAAGAAACTTGACGCACTATTTTGAGAGTAAACATAGACCATATCAGGCATATTTAATTTTAATTCATTAACAAATTTCTCATCAAATTTTTGATTATGATCTACTCTGTAATTAATAATTCTTTTTACCTTAAAACCATCACTTAATAACTGTTGATCTAAATCAACAGATATTATTTCACCACTAACGTAAAGTAATTCTATATTTTTGGACTCATAACTTTGTATAATTAACTCCTTTAAGTTTGTAACATTTCCTTCTGCCGCAATTGTATTTTGAAAACCAACACTTCTTGCTTTATTTTCTGTAGCGTTTCCAACACAAAAGCATTTAATGTTTTTATCTAATCTTTCTTTGTTTAAGAATTTTACTGCATTTGCACTGGTAAAAATAATTCCACCATATTCAGAAAAGTTAATTTCTTTATAATTAACTTTTTCAATTCTTATTAATGGTAGATGAGAAACTTGATGTCCTAACGATTGAAATTTCAATATCATTTCAGAACAATCTTCCAATGGTCTAGTTAATAAAATATGCATACTATCTTTTATATGAATTCTTTGATTTTGTTTTTAAAAGTATTCCAACTTCTTTACCAAGTTCTTTAAAATCATTCAGATTACCAACTTTTTTTTCATAAAATCTTTGTTTGCCATCTAAAGAAAAAAGTTCAGCCTCTACTATAATCTTATCTCCATCAACCTCTGAATGAGCGCCAATTGCTGTTTCACAATCTCCATCTAGAACTTTTAAAATATTTCTCTCAAGGTGAGCTCTTTTATATGTTTCATGATGATTAATTTTGTTTAAAATAGAAATTATCTCATCATCATTCTCCCTGCACTGAAGAGCAATTACACCTTGTCCTGCACTAGGAATTATTTCTTCAGTTGAAAAAATTTCAGAAATTTCATTTTCAAATTTTAAAAATTTAATACCTGTATAAGATAATATAATTGCATCATATATTCCTTCGTTTAACTTTCTAATTCTAGTATCCACATTTCCTCTTATTAATTTGCAGTTTAAATCTTGTCTAATTTTTTTTATTTGAAATTCTCTTCTGTATGATGAGGTTCCTACAATTGATTTTTGATCTAAGTCTTTAAGTTTCTTTTTATCCTTTGTAATTAAAATTTCCCTAGGGTCATTTCTTTCAAGAAAAGAATCAGTCCTTAATCCTTTTGTCTCATTAGCTGGCATATCTTTCAGCGCATGAACTGCAATATCAATATTTTTTAACTGAAGTTCTTTTTCAATATTACTAGAAAACAAACCTTTACCACCAATCTCTGATAATCTTGTATTTTGTACCTCATCACCTTTTGTTGTAATTGACTTAATTAAAATGTCGTTATTACCAAAATTAGTATTTTCAATAATTTTATTTTTGGCTTGTTGAGCATAAAGTAAGGCAAGCTTGCTACCTCTAGATCCAATTATTATTTTTTTTCTCATAAAAATTTATTTCTTACTTGTATTAAGATTGTACAATTATTAAAAACTATTTGTATGAGCAAAAAACCCTTAATTCTTGGAATAGAATCTAGTTGTGATGAAACTGCAGCTTCTTTAATAACTGAAAATGAAGAAGGATTCCCAGTTGTTTTGTCGAATGTTGTTTCTAGCCAAGTAGAGGTTCATAGGGAGTTTGGTGGTGTTGTTCCTGAACTAGCAGCTCGTTCACACATTGAAAAAATTGATTGGATTGTCAAAAAAGCTATTAACGAAAGTGGTAAAAAAATTGATGAAATAGATGCAGTTGCTTCTACAGCTGGTCCTGGATTGATTGTATGTCTATCGGTTGGATTAAGCTTTGGTAAAGCTTTCGCTTCAGCAATGAATAAACCTTTTATCGCAGTTAACCATTTAGAGGGACATGCTTTAAGTCCAAAACTAAATACAAATTTAAATTATCCATATTTACTTCTTTTAATTTCTGGCGGGCACTCACAATATTTAAGTGTCCAGAACCTTGGTAAATATAAAAGATTAGGAACAACTATTGATGACGCTTTAGGTGAAGCGTTTGATAAAACAGCAAAAATTTTAGGAATAGAATTTCCAGGGGGACCTCAAATAGAAATTTTGGCTGAAAAAGGTGACCCCAAAAAATATGATTTACCTAAACCAATTTTTAACAAAGGAGGATGTAATCTTTCTTTTGCAGGTCTAAAAACTGCTGTTCTAAAGATAAGCAAAACAATTAAATCAGAACAAGATAAATGTGATCTTGCAGCATCTTTTCAAAAAACAATTGAGGAAATTTTATATAAAAAAACAAAGATTGCTTTTGATGAATTTGAGAGAATAAATGAATTAAATGAAAAAATTTTCGTCGTTGCTGGAGGGGTTGCAGCAAATAAAAAAATTAGGTCCATGTTAAATAATTTATGTGAAGAAAATAATTATAAAAGTATTTTTCCTCCTATAGAGTTTTGTGGGGATAATGCTGCTATGATTGCAATGGTAGGTTTAGAAAAATTTAAACTAAATCAGTTTAATAATTTAGATTATCCAGCAAAACCAAGATGGCCATTAGATGAACATGCAGCGTTTCTCAAAGGTGCCGGAGTAAAAATTTAAATTTATTATCTAAATTTTGGACCAGAAAGCCAGATCGCTAAGGTATGTCGTTTACCTGACGTTATTTTATTAACTTTGTGATTTATAAATGATGGAAATATAATTGCGCTTCCAGGTTTATTAAATTCAGTACAAATTATTTCATTTGCTCTAAATAAAACTAATTCACCACCTTCATAGGACTCTTCAGATAAATTTAATAAAGCAGTCAACTTGATATCTCTCACCGGATCTCTAGGTACAGCATCTATATGCCAACTATATTCGGTACCTTCATCATAGATATTATAATTTAATTTTTTTAAAGATGTTAAAGAATGAAGGTCAAAACCAAAAAAATTGTTGTTTGCTGTTTGACAAAAATCTATAAATGGAAAAATATATTTTTGAATTTTTCCCAAATATATAAATTTAACATCAGATGTTTTATGAGAATCTACTGCAAAATCATCTTTTCCCTCTACAAAATTTGATTTAATTACTTTATTGATTTCTTTAACTTGATTTTCGTTAAATATATTCATTGATGAATAATTTGCTGCTCTCATAAAATAATAAGTTATCAATTATTTTTTGTCATACAATGAGTAATTTAAAAAAACATTATAAATACAAGATAATTAATTATATAAAGAGGCAATGAAATATTGGTTACTAAAGTCTGAGCCAAATGTTTGGTCAATTAACCAGCAAAAAAAAGCTGGAATGAAAGGTGCAGCTTGGGATGGTGTAAGAAATTATCAGGCTGCAAAGAATTTAAAAAGTATGAGGAATGGAGATCTTTGTTTTTTTTATCATTCAAATATTGGAAAAGAGATAGTTGGAATAGTAAAAGTTATTAAAGAGTCTTATATAGATAAAACAGACAAAACAGGGAGGTTTGTTGCCGTTACTGTTCAATTTAAGTCTAAATTTTCAAAGCCTATCACACTCGAAAGCATTAAAAAAAATAAGGATTTAAGCCATTTAGCTCTTATAAATCAAAGCAGGCTTTCTGTAATGCCTGTTGATTATAAAAGCTGGAAAATTATAAATAACATGAGTAGAATTTAAAAAAAAAATTATCCTATGCCAAAAAAAAAGAAGAAGAAAAGCAAGGTAAGAAAAAAAAGGTCTAAAGTTAGAAAAAAAACCTCAAAAAAAGTTAAAAAAAAATCTAAAGTTAGAAAAAAAACTTCCAAAAAATTAAAAAAAAAAATTAAAGCAAAAAAAGAAAACGGAAATACACCTCCCGAAGTTGTTATTAAAACAAAACCAGAGTGGGTTAAAAGCAGCTTAGCAAATAAAAGTAAATATCAACAAAAATATTCTCAATCTATAAAGAGTAATGATGAATTTTGGAGAAAAGAGGGAAAAAGAATTACTTGGATAAAACCTTATAAAAAAATTAAAGACGTAAAATACAGTACAAAAGAAGTCAAAATTAAATGGTTTGAAGATGGTACTTTAAACGCTTCAGCAAATTGTATTGATAGACATTTAAAAGATAAAAAAGATAAAACTGCTATTATTTGGGTAGGAGACGATCCAAAAGATAGTCAAAAAATTTCTTATAAACAGCTTTATCAAAAAGTTTCTAAAGCTGCAAATGGTTTAAAGAAATTAGGAATTAAAAAAGGTGACCGAGTAACAATTTATTTAACGATGATACCAGAGTTAGCAATTTTAATGCTGGCTTGTGTAAGAATTGGTGCAGTACATTCAATTATTTTTGGAGGTTTTTCAGCAGACTCTATCTCTGGAAGAGTGAATGATTGCGAATCTGAATATATAATCACTGCTGATGAAGGAGTGAGAGGTGGAAAAACTATACCACTGAAATATACAGTCGATGAAGCTTTAATGGGTTGTCCAAACGTTAAAAAATGTATTGTTGTTAAACGAACTGGAAATTACATCAACTGGGATCAAAATAGAGATGTTTGGTATCATGATTTAATTAAAGACGTTCCTAATCATTGTGAACCTGAAGAAATGAATGCAGAGGATCCGTTATTTATTTTATATACTTCTGGTTCAACAGGTAAACCTAAGGGTGTTCTTCATACTACTGGTGGTTATATGGTTTATGCATCAATGACACATCAATATATTTTTAACTACAAACCAAAAGATATTTATTGGTGTACAGCCGATATTGGATGGGTAACAGGACATAGTTATATTATTTACGGACCACTTTCGAATGGTGCAACGACTATAATGTTTGAAGGCATTCCAAATTATCCTGATAGTTCAAGGTGGTGGCAAATAGTTGATAAATATAAAGTAAATACTTTTTATACAGCTCCAACTGCAATTAGAGCTTTGATGCGTGAAGGTGATAAACCTGTTAAAAAAACATCTAGAAAATCACTTAAACTTTTAGGAACTGTAGGAGAACCAATAAATCCAGAAGCTTGGATGTGGTATTATAAAACTGTGGGTAATTCTAAATGCCCAATTGTAGATACTTGGTGGCAAACAGAAACCGGAGGTATAATGATTGCTCCTCAAACAGGTGCTATTCCTCTTAAACCTGGGTCTGCAACAAAACCTTTCTATGGAATTAAGCCAGTCCTTGTTGATAAAAACGGTAAAGAAATTAAAGGAGCTGGAGAAGGAAGACTTTGTATCGCTCAATCATGGCCTGGACAAATGAGAACTGTTTACGGTGATCATCAAAGATTTATCGATACATACTTTTCTCAATTTAATGGCAAATATTTTACAGGTGATGGATGCAGAAGAGATAAAGATGGATATTACTGGATCACTGGTCGTGTAGATGACGTAATTATTGTTTCTGGTCATAATCTAGGGACTGCTGAAATTGAAAGTGCATTTGTTGCTCATCCAAAAGTAGCTGAAGCTGCTGTGGTTGGTTATCCCCATGATATTAAAGGTAATGGATTATATTGTTATGTGACCTTGAATGCAGGAGAAAATGAAACTGGCGAACTTGAGAGAGATCTTAAACTTTGGGTAAGAAAACAAATTGGACCACTTGCAACACCAGATCTAATTCATTTCACTCCAGGTCTTCCTAAAACAAGGTCCGGAAAAATAATGAGAAGGATTTTAAGAAAAATTGCTGCAAATGAACATGGTCAATTAGGAGACACCACTACTCTAGCGGATCCAAGTGTTGTTGATAGTTTAGTTGAAAATAGAAAAAATATTTAAAACTGAATTAAATCTTTAAACTCTTGTTTAACAACATCCCATTTTAAAATCATCGAATTTAAAACGATCTTTCGATCTAAAGTTTTTAATTCATCTGCAATCGGAGCCCATTTATATAAAGAGAGTGCACTAGGATTAAAAGGTAAGTCTTGATAATAAATATCCCAATTTATTTTATCCAATCTTTCATCAAAACTTTTCCTAGCTTCATCAATAATATCTAGCGGCATCTTGTTAGAAATTTCGTCATCTAAAATTTTATTAAAAATTTCATTTGCTTTATGAATATCCTGATAATTAAAATTAACTTTTAAATACGAAAAAGTAAAAAAAGTTAAATCTTGTAATGCAACCGAATAAATATTCCATTTAGCAAGATTTACTGATGACATAAATTCATCATTGTCAAAGTGAAGAACATATCTTGTTCCCATTCTAGTTTTTAGATAATTATATAAAGTAACTTGAGTAGCCCAGGCAGATTTAGTTTGAATAAATTGTTCTAATTCATCTAAAGTTTTTATTTTTTTCTTTGGAATAAACGCCTTAAACATGGCGAATAAATATGTTTTGAAATCCTCAAGTTTTATGTCTCTCCAAGTTAATTTGTATTTTCCCATGTAAATTTGTAAGTGCGCCAATTATATCTTAAAAAAGTAAGTAAATAAGTACCTAATATGGTGAATTTTAGGTCTTTTCAAAACCTTCATAATGGTTATGGTTTCAACCAGTTATAACTAAATAGAGAGGTATAAATGTCAAATCAACAAAAACACTGGGAAAAAACCAGGGGATTGTTATTTATAACACTGGCAATCTGGTTTGTTTTCTCAATTGGCATCTTTCTCTTTGGAGCTGAAATGAACGAGGTCACAGGACCTTTCGGTTATCCGTGGACATACTGGTTTACATGTCAGGGATCTCTTGGTGCATTTGTAATCCTAATTTTCTGGTTTGCGAATAGACAAGAAAAAATCGATGAAGAGTTCGGCTTTAGCGAAAGAGAGGACGAATAATGAAAGGTAATTTCATAGATAATTTGCCTAAGATTTACGGAATCTATACAGGAGGATTTGTAGGTTTCATAATCATTATGGCAATTGCTGAACAGATGGGTATGACAGCTAAAACGATCGGTATCGCTTTTGTTGCATTTACTGTATTCATCTATGCATTAATCGGTTATCTATCAAGAACAGCCCAAGCAGATGCATATTATGTAGCTGGAAGGCAAGTACCAACAGTCTTCAACGGAATGGCGACTGCAGCAGACTGGATGTCTGGTGCATCATTCGTTGCAATGGCAGGTGGTATTTACTTTAAAGGTTACGGCTATATGGCTCTACTTGTAGGTTGGACTGGTGGTTACGTGCTTGTTGCATCTTTATTAGCACCATACTTAAGAAAATTTGGCTGTTATACAGTCCCAGATTTTATAGGTACAAGATACGGTGGTAATCTAGCAAGATTTAGCGCAGTAGTAGTTTTAACTGTTGCTTCATTTACTTATGTGACTGCACAAATTAACGCTACAGGTACTATTGCATCTGTTGCACTTGATATCCCATTCCAATACGCAGTTTATGTTGGACTAATAAGTATCTTATTATGTTCAATGTTAGGTGGTATGAGAGGGGTAACTTGGACACAGGTTGCACAATATATCGTACTGATTATAGCTTACCTACTTCCAGTATTCTGGATCAGTAACAAAATGGGTGCGGGTTTCTTCCCTCACTTTATGTTAGCTGATGAGGTAGCTAGAATTGGTGAATTAGAACAACAGTTTGGTTTTGTTAAAAACGCAGCTGCTGATCTAAAAACAGTACCTAAAGGCTTAGCAGGAATAACTAAAGCTCACTCTGCAGTGAATGCTACACCTTGGGCATTTATTTCATTAGCATTAGCGATGATGATGGGAACAGCTTCATTACCGCACGTGATGATGAGATACTTTACTACTCCAAGTGTAAAAGCAGCTAGAAAATCAGTAGGTTGGTCATTATTCTTTATCTTCCTACTTTATTCTTCTGCTCCAATGTTAGCTACATTATCTAAGTTATCATTGATCGACCCGAATTTACCAACAGGTATTATCGGTAAGACATTTGCAGAAGTGGAAGCGATAGATTGGTACCAAAACTGGAACCAAGCAAACCTAATGTTTATCAGCGACTTTAACGGAAATGGAACTCTTGAATTAAATGAGTTCTTCATGGGTGGTAAAGCCGTTGTATTAGCAACTCCAGAGATAGCTGGATTACCTTATGTAATTTCAGGTCTAGTTGCTGCAGGAGGTATGGCAGCTGCCATGTCTACTGCTGACGGTTTGATTCTAGCAATTGCAAACGCTATATCACATGATGTTTACTATAAGATCATTGATCCAAAAGCGGAAACTGCAAAACGACTACTTGTTGCAAGGGTACTACTTGTAATAATTGGTTTTGCTGGAGCAACTATTGCAGCAATGGAGATTCAAGGAATCTTAGGTTCGGTTATCTGGGCTTTTGATTTTGCAATGTCTGGATTGTTCTTCCCACTTGTACTTGGTGTATGGTGGAAGAGAGCTAATAGACAAGGTGCGATTGCTGGTATGCTAGGTGGTCTAATCGCCGGTGCGTGGTACTTAGTTTGGGTACGAACTGGTGGAAGTGGATTCCTAGGAATTACACAGTTAACATTTGGTATCTTCGGATCAGCTGTTAGTTTAGTTTTAATGGTGATAGTTAGTTTAATGACTGCAGAGCCAGATAAAGCTACTCAAAAAATGGTTGATGATGTACGTGTACCGAGTGGTAAATCAATTCTTGGTAAATCACACTAAATAATCTTTTAAAGGGGCGATTAATTTCGCCCCTTTTATTTCAATAAATTTTCCAATATAAATTTTGAATGTCAGCAAATTTTCATCCTTTAATATATTTTATTGATTATTTGCTTGGGATTATCATGTGGACTCTTATTGGAAGAGTAGCGATGAATATATTCCAAAAAGAGGACTCTCAATTTTTTTTCATGAGAGTATTCGTAAAATATACCAACCCTTTAATAAAATTATTTAAACCAATCACACCTTCATTTATCATTGGGCCATTGGTGCCCTTGTATGTTGCTTGGTTTTTCTACATGATTAGATTTTATCTAATGCCTTGGATCTTAGGCTATTCAGTGATGGGAATGTTGTCATTTCCTTTGGAGAGTGAAATTTCTAGACAAATTTACCAATTTTTTAATTCATTTTAATTTTTAAAATTGATACTAGTAAATTTAGTAATCAATGAAAAATATACAAATTTCACCATCAATTTTATCTGCTGATTTTAGTCAGTTAGGTACAGAAATAAAAAGACTTGAAGAAGGCGGTGCTGATATGATTCATGTGGATGTAATGGATGGTCATTTTGTTCCTAATTTAACAATTGGGCCACCTGTAATAAAAGCTCTTCGAAAACATTGTTCATTAAAATTTGATGTTCATTTAATGATATCACCAGTTCATAAATATATAGATGCTTACGCCGATGCAGGAGCAGATATAATTACTATTCATCCCGAGGCAACTGATAATTTAGAAAATTCAATTAAAAAGATAAAAGAAAAAAATAAAAAAGTTGGAGTTTCACTTAATCCTGAATCTAAAATTGATTTAATATTAGATCTTTTAGATCAAATTGATTTAGTTTTAATTATGAGTGTAAATCCTGGATTTGGAGGTCAAAAATTTATGCCAGAAGTTTTGGATAAAATCAAAGATCTAAAAAAAATTAAAGAACAAAAAAAGTTAGATTTTGACATAGAAATTGATGGTGGAATCAATTTTGATAATTGCAAAAGTGCAATTGATGCTGGTGCAAACATACTTGTTTCGGGTACTACGGTATTCAAAAGTAATGATGGAGATATAAAAAAAAATATTAATTTATTAAAATTAAAATAAGTTAATGATTAATACAAATTCCTTAGGCATTTTGGGTCAATTTTATTTTAATATAAAAGAGAGTTTTAAATCAATTTATCAAAATTCAAATTTTTACGAGAGACAAATATCAAAAACTTTCAAAAATAGCTTTGAATACAAACCTAGTCCTCATTTACTTTCATCTATAATTAAATATCAAAATAAAAAATATAAAATTGAAGATTTTGCTATTGAATCAATTTGGCAAAATAATTTAAATCCTAAAGATTATGAAAAATTAAATAATTTTTTTTGGTTTTTCAGCTTAGATTTAAAATCTTCCAAAAAAACTACACAAACAGTTATAAAAAACTGGATTTCAAATAACACCAAATATCAAAAAAAGAGTTGGGAATTTGATTTAACAGCAAAAAGAATTATTTCATGGTTATCAAATCATCAACTAACGTATGAAGATAGTGATCAAGAATATAGATCTACTTTTGATCACATGATTCAGAAACAAACTAATCATTTGTTAAATGAAATAAAAAACCCAAAAGAAATAGAAAATAAGATGATTGGGTGTGCTGCAATAATTTTGACTGGCCTGGCTTATAAGAATGAAAGACAATATCTTACTTTTGGATTAAATTTATTAAAAAATATAATTAAATCCTCAATCGATAATCAAGGTTTTACAAAATCAAGAAATATCAGACAATTAATATTTTATTTAAAATATTTTATAATAATAAGAGAGTGGTTCAAGGAATCTCAAAGTTTAATCCCTGAATATATTGATGAAACTATCTACTATTTAGGCTCAAGTTACGCTTTCATTTGGCAAAATATAAAACATGATATTTTTTTTAATGGTAATTATTCTTCCGATAATAACGAGTTTGATCAATACTTGAAAAGGTTTGGTTACAATTTTAAAAATCAAATTAATGAACTAGGAGGTTATGCAATACTTAAGAATAAAAAAATTATTCTTGCTGCTGATATCGGTTCTAGTCCTAATAAGACCTTTTCCAATGACTATCAAGCAGGTGCATTATCATTTGAAATATTTTCACATGATAAAAAATTAATTTCAAATGCCGGTTATTACTCAGATAAAAATAATAAATTAAATAAATTATCAAGAAGTACTTCTCTACATTCTGCTTTAACTATTGAGGATTACTCTTCATGTAATTTTACAAAGCATCAGAAAAATTTGATTATTGACAGAGGGCTGAAAGTTTCAAAAAAAAATGTGGTTTTTGAAAATAATTTTTGGAAAATATCAGGTACACACGATGGATATTCAATTAAATTTGGAACAATTTATGAGAGAGAAATTGAGTTCTATCCAGAACAAATGAAATTTATTGGCTATGATAAGTTATTTAGAAAAAATCCAAATAAAGAAATTAAATTTGATATTAGATTTCATCTTGATCCAAACTCAAAAGTAATGAAAACACAAGATAACAAATCAATACTAATTGAATTAGATGAGGAAGGTTGGAAGTTTAGTTGTGATAACTTTGATATTAATATTGATAATGGTTTATATTTCGGTAATAAAAATTCATATAAAGAAAACCAAAATATTTTTATCTCAGGTATGAATAATGAAAAAGAACAGATAATAAAGTGGGAAATAAGTAAATTATAATGAAGAAAAAAATCAAAACAGCTCTCATCTCTGTATCTGATAAAAATAACTTAAAACCATTATTAAATATTTTAAAAAAGAACAAAATTAAAATAATTAGCTCAGGTGGTACTTATAAAGAGATTAAAAGATTAAAATTTAATTGTTTAGAAGTATCTGATTTTACGAATTCTCCTGAGATTTTGGAGGGTAGAGTAAAAACTCTTCATCCAAAAATCCATGCAGGAATTTTAAATAAGAGAAAGAAAAAATCTCACTTAAAAGATCTAAAAGATAATGGTTTTGAGAATATTGATTTAGTAGTTGTTAATTTTTATCCATTTGAGAACACTCTTAAAAAAACAAAAAACCATAAAAAAATTATAGAAAATATTGATGTAGGTGGCCCTACAATGGTTAGGTCTGCAGCTAAAAACTATAATGATGTGACAGTAATAACTTCTTCAGACCAGTATGATGAATTAATTGAAGAATTAAAAAAATTCAAAGGATCTACTTCCTTAAGTTTTAGAGAAAAGCTATCAAGTATAGCTTTTACTGAAACAGCTTATTATGACTCCGTTATTTCTGACTATTTTAATAAAAAAACAAATACTATTTTTCCTAAGAAAAAAGTTTTGCATGGAAATCTTACAGAAAAACTTAGATATGGAGAAAATCCTCATCAAAAAAGTGCAATCTATTCAAGTAGTTTGAATACAAATTTAAAACAAATTCATGGAAAACAACTAAGTTATAACAATTATAATGATATATTTAGTGCTCTAACTATTTCGAGGTCTTTGCCAAAAGGTCAAGGAACGGTTATAGTTAAACATTCAAACCCCTGTGGGGTTTCCAGTAAAAAGAACCATTTAGAAAGTTACAAGTCTGCTCTTTCCTGCGATCCGGTTAGTGCTTTTGGTGGTATAGTTTCTTGTAATTTTAAAATTACAGGAAATTTAGCTTCAGAATTAAATAAATTATTTTTGGAAGTAATAGTCGCAAATGGTTTTGATAGTAATGCAATCAGAATATTAAGAGCTAAAAAAAATTTAAGATTAATTGATAGTACGAATTATACATCAGAAGAACTCCTTAAGTTTGTATCATTTAACCAAGGTATAATGATACAATCAGAAGACTTAGGTTTATTTTCGATCAAAAATTTCAAAATTGTATCTAAAAGAAAACCAACATCAAGACAACTTAGAGATCTTATATTTGCTTTTAATGTATGCAGATATGTAAAATCAAATGCAATAGTGTTAGCTTCTAATGAAACAACTGTTGGAATCGGTTCTGGTCAACCAAGTAGGCTAGACAGTTGTCAAATGGCAATTAATAAAATGAAGAAATTTAATCTTCAGAATGATAATTTGGTAGCTGCGTCAGATGCATTTTTCCCCTTTGTGGATGGTATTGAAAAATTAATTCAATCTGGTGTTAGAGCGGTAGTCCAACCAGCTGGATCATTAAGAGACAAAGAAATAATTAATTTTGCCAATGAAACAGATACAGTGTTGTTGTTTTCAAAAACAAGACACTTTAGACATTAGATATTTTATCTATTTTTGCTGCAAGAATGAAATCACTTTCTGCTAACCCTTTTATCGCGTGTGTAAATATTTTAATTCTCGCATATCCCCATCCAAACCATAAATCAGGGTGATGGCCTTCAACTTCAGCTATTTCTCCAACTTTGTTTACAAATTCTTGACTTTCTAAAAAATTATCAAACTTAAAATTTTTAATTAAATGAAATCCATCAATTTTATCTTCTATAACCTGCCAACCATCAACTTTCTTAAGATATTTGTGTATTTCCTCAGTCTTAAAAGGAGGAATATTTCCTTCACATGGTACACATTTTTTATCTGCTAAATCACTCATAAATTTACTTTTAGTTTATTGGAGCGGGCAAAGGGGGTCGAACCCTCGACCTTCTCGTTGGCAACGAGACGCTCTACCACTGAGCTATGCCCGCATTTATAAAATGATTATATTTAGTGAGATTTATAATTTCAAGTATTAATTATTCTTCTAGATTAATATGATAAATCTTTTATATCTTTTTTAAAAATATTTTCTATTTTTTCTTTTAAAACTTCATCTAAAATTTTTCTCCAATCATTCTTTGGACCAAGATTAAAAAAGGGAATTTTGTTACTTTTATTTAACTGAGATTGGATTGCCTCTGAAAATCCTTTTTCATTTTCATTTTGTTTTAATTTTTCAAAAGTTGTAGTTTTAAGTACAATTTTTACTTTTGATTTATTTATTTTTTCACTAATATTTGTTAGAGAATTAATAAACTCCAGTACATCTACAAAAACCGCATAAGTTTCATTTAATAAATCCTCATATCTTATAAATTTTAAAGGTATTTTTTTTTGTACTTTCCAGGATAAATAATTCATATTCCATGAACTGATAAATTGGAAATCACTAAAGCCATCCTCTTTTACTTTTTCCACATTATACAAAAATTGTTTATTATTAGTCATCCATTCTAACGCTTTTTCATCGTCAAGTTCATAGTGATTTTTAATTGATGTAAATACATTTCTTGGATCTCTTACAATATATAAACATCCAATCGAGTTTTCCTTATTTGTAAAATCATAATTATTTATTTTTCCAAATACATTATGAGTTTTAAAAAACCTTATTTTTTTTTCTCTATTTATTTCCTCCTGAGCTTTAATCCAATGTTTACAAGTATCCCCAATTACGTTTTTATCAAAATTAAAATTATTTAAATATTTTTTTGTCGGGAATTGGTCTATTTTTGGTAACAAACTCTCATTAAATACACCATCTTTTGAATAATAATATGAGCTTATTAATGCTCTCAACCATGTGTTTCCGCTCTTGGGATATGATGCTATCCATAAAATCATAAATAAATACTATAGATGAATATTTTATAATTTGTTATTAATAAAACATGAATAATTTCCCAACTAAAATTCCTGTTTTTCCTTTGAGTAATTTTATCATGTTTCCAAAAACAACTGTACCATTAAATATATTTGAACCAAGGTACATAGATATGGTTAATGATGTTATAAAATCAAATAAATTTATAGGTATGGTACAACCAAAAATAAAAAAAAATAATCAAAGTCCACCTATAGTTTATAAAGTTGGATGTCTTGGAAAAATAACAAGCTTTAATAAAACTGATGATGGTCGCTATCTAATTGAACTAAAAGGTATATTAAGATTTAATATAATTGAGGAAATAACCTCCGGTAAAAAATATAGAATGTTTAATATAGATTACAGTAAATTCTTAGAAGACCTTATTGATAGAAAAGAAAGTATAAAATTTTCAGATCTTGAATTAATATTTAAAGATTTAAAATCCTTGTTTGAAAAAAAAGGATTTATAATTAACTGGAAAGCATTAGAAAAACAAAGTTTGGATGAAACTATAAATGCTTTGGCTATGGCCTCACCATTTTCTTTAGAGGAAAAACAAGTACTATTAGAGGCACAAAATCTGGATATAAGAAAAAATAAAATTGCTGAAATTTTAAAGACTTATACACATGATATTTTTGACAATACTACTCTTCAATAGTTTATAACAGTGACCCTTTATCTGCTACATTCATAAAAATTTTATTCATGAATGGATTTTTTCCTAATAACTGAACAGACTTACTTAAAAACTTATTATTGGTTTTCCTTTCAAAATTAAAAAATTCGTGAATAAAATCTATTCCACTAGAAAATAGAAGATTTTTATGTCTCAAAGTATTCTGAAATTCAATATTTATTGAATTATCTAATTGTAAACCAAGTTTATTTCTAGAACGAATTATACCCACAAGTATTTTTATGTCTCTAATTGTCATATTAAAACCTTGTCCTGCCAAGGGGTGTATTCTATGAAGCAAATCACCAAAAGCTAAAATGTTATGATGATAATAAGATCTTAAATTAAGTGAATTCAACTCAAAAGAATCAATTTTTTCAATTTTAGTTAATTTATAATGAAAATTATATTTATTTATTAAGTTTTTTATATTTTCTGTTTTTTCGTTTATTTTGTTATGTAATGAATAAACAACTGAAGTTAAACTATTTGATACTGGCAAAAAAGCTAAAGGACCTCTTTTAGTAAAAATTTGCCTTGCAATATTGTTATTAACTTTTTCATGATGGACTAAAGTCGTATATGCGAAACTATTATATTTTTTAGTTATTAATTTATAAAAAAATTTTTTTGTAATTGGATTTAAATAATCAGTATTAATTACAAGATTATAATTTTTAAGATTTGGAAG
>NZ_JBNGYX010000003.1:0-178156 GCF_052049995.1 Candidatus Pelagibacter sp.
ATATTATTAGATATATATTTTTTTTAATAAATTCGTACATTTGATAATAAAAACTACCATATAAATGAATAATTATTTTATAATACTAGCATCGGGACAAAGCAAAAGATTTAATTCAAAAAAACCAAAGCAATTCAATATTTATAAAAACAAGGCTCTTTTTAAACATTCTTTAGAAAAAGCAATAAAATCAAAGCTGTTTAAAAAAATTATATTGGTCGTAAACAATAAAAAAAATATTAAAGAAAAATTTCCTAAAAATATATCAATTATAAAAGGTGGTAAAGAAAGATCTGATTCATCTTTAATAGCTTTAAAATATATTAAAAAATTTAAACCTAATAATGTTCTAATTCACGATGCTGCCAGACCAAATTTTACAATCAATCTTTTAAGAAATCTAATTAAGTCACTTAAAAACAATAAAGCAGTAATTCCTTCTATGAATTCAAAAGATTCTATTAAATACAAAATTAAAAACCAACTTTTTAACTTGAACCGAAATAATTTAATTTTGACTCAAACACCTCAGGCTTTTAAATTTAAAGATTTATATAGTCTTTCAAATAAACAAAAAAAAAAAATAACTGATGAAGCAACATTGTTTATTGAAAATAATTTAAAAGTTAAATTTATTAAAGGAGAAAATTTAAATTACAAAATTACATTTAAAGAAGATATTGCAACTAATAAAACTTATTTTGGTATTGGTTTTGATTTCCATAGATTAATAAGAGGAAAAAAACTTTTTTTAGGTGGAATAAAAATCCCTTATCACTCAGGACTTAAAGGACACTCAGATGGAGATGTGATTATTCATTCAATAATCGATTCTCTTCTTGGAGCTATGAGAAAAAAAGATATTGGTACCTTTTTTCCGGATAATCAAAAAAGATATAAAAATATTAGATCCCATAAAATGCTTAAGCCTATTGTTGAAATATTAAATAATAATGATTTTTATATAAACAATTTAGATATAAATTTAATATGTGAACAACCAAAAGTTTCAAAGCATCGTGATAAAATAATCAAATCTCTATCTAATTTATTAAATATTGATAAAGAATTAATTAATCTAAAAGGTAAAACAGTAGAAAAACTTGGATTAATCGGAAAGGAAAAAGCAATAGCTTGTGAAGTTATTTGCTCTATTACGCAATGAAAAAAATAAATGTTTTGTTATCAACTTTTTTTGGTTATGGATATTTAACCAAAGTTCCTGGAACAGTAACTTCTGCTGTAACGACTGTTTTTATTTATATTGCTTATGAAATTTTAGGTTACACAGATCTAAAATTTTCAATTATTTTTTTTATACTTTTGTTCTTTTATTCATTTTATGCCGTAAAAGACTCAGAAACTGAATTTAAAAATAAAGATCCAAGACAAATAGTAATTGATGAAGTTTTAGGTCAATCCATGCCTTTAATTTTATTGCTGTATTTAAATCAAACTAATCAAATAAGTATTTCCATTGAAATTTATTATATTTTATCTTTTGTCTTTTTTAGATTTTTTGACATCCTAAAACCTTTTCCAGTAAGTTATTTTGATAAAAACTTTAAGAACTATTTTGGAATAATTATGGATGATATAATGGCAGGATTATATTCGATGATATTAATATATTTAATAAGCTTAAAATTCTAATGAGTATTCAATTACTTCATAAAAAATTAATTAAAAAAAAATTAACTATATCCTTAGCTGAGTCTTGTACAGGTGGATTACTGGCTCATAATTTCACCAAATTAGCTAATTCATCAAAATACTTTCAAATGGGTCTGACCACTTACTCTAATCAAGCTAAAATAAAGATATTAAAAGTAAATAAAAATATCATTAAAAAATATGGTGCGGTAAGCAATGAGTGTTGTAAGGCAATGGTTCAAAATTTATCTAAAATTTCAAAGAGTAAAATCAACGTATCGATAACAGGAATTGCTGGTCCAGGCGGTGGATCAAAAGAAAAACCAGTTGGTCTTGTTTATATTGGTGTAAAAAAAGGTAAAGCTCTGTTTATTAAAGAAAATAAATTTAAATCAAAAAATCGAAATTCAATTCAAAAATCAACGGTTCGTAATGTAATTAAGATAATCAGTAAAATTATTTAATACTTTCAGCTCTTTTTTGAAACGCGTCTGCTATCTTTTCCAAACCAAATTGAAAAGATTTAGTCATTAAAATATTTAAAAACTTATTTTCTATTTCAAAATCAATATCAAAATAAACTTCTGTTTTGTACCCATCGGTATCATTTCCTACTTCAATAAATTTCCAATTATTTTCTAAATGATTTAATGGTCCACCTAAATTAACCACATGAATATGATCAGTTTTTTTATTTAATTTAACGTCACTTTTAAATGTATCTTTAAACGGTCCTTTACCTATTGTTAGATCAGCAATTATATTTATTGTATCCCCATTATCAATTCTCTCATAAACTTTTGAATTATCACAGAAAGGAATAAATTCTGGGTATTTTTCAATATCTAAAACAAACTCAATTAGCTTTTCTTTTCTATTATCAATTAATCGCTTAACTGATGCTTTTGGCATTAATTATTTTTTAATCTGTTTTGTTGAAGTTTCGCAAAATCTTCGTCAGCATGATATGAGGATCTTGTTAAAGGGGATGAAGAAACTAACAAAAATCCTTTAGCTTTTGCTATTGTTCCTAAATCTTCAAATTCTTTAGGTGTGTAATATCGATCTAATGGATAATGTTTGGTAGAAGGTTGTAAATACTGACCGATCGTTATGAAATCAACATCTGCAGCTCTCAAATCATCCATGACTTGTAAAATTTCTTCTCTTGCCTCCCCTAAGCCAACCATTATTCCAGATTTGGTAAAAATATTTTTATTAACTTTTTTTGCATTTTTCAAAAGTTCTAAAGATGCAAAGTATCTAGATCCAGGTCGAACTTTTAAATATAGACTGGGGACAGTTTCAATATTATGATTAAAAACATCTGGTTTAGCATCTAAAACCTTTTTATATGCATCTCCTTTTCTTAAAAAATCAGGTGTAAGAACTTCAATAGTAGTATTTGGGTTTGATTTTCTAATTTGATTAATCACTTCAAAGAAATGTTCTGATCCACCATCATCTAAATCATCTCTATCCACTGAGGTAATTACAACGTGTTTTAAATTTAATTTTTTTACTGCTTCTGCAATCTTAACTGGTTCAAGTTGATCTAATTTTCCTGGTACACCAGTTTTAACATCACAAAAAGCACAAGCTCTTGTACAAGTGTCTCCCATAATCATAAAAGTTGCATGTCGCTTACTCCAACATTCAGTTATATTAGGACAGTTAGCTTCCTGACAAACAGTTACAAGATTATTATTATTTACTATTGTTTTAGTTAAAAAAAATTCCTTACTATTTGTAAGTTTTGATCTAATCCATTCAGGTTTTTTTTTAATTGGATTAACCGGTTTGTTTTCTTTTTCTGGATGTCTACTTTTCATCTTTTTTAATTATATAAATGGTCTCATTTTTTTTACCAAACAAAAATCGTTCTCTAATTAAAGTCTCAATATAATCAAGATCTAAATTAGTGCTTAGAAGTGAATTTTTATGATCCATATCTTCTATTTTACTAATTAGGGTTAATTCTTCTTTTTTCAAGTTAGACAAAAGTTCTTTTTTTTCTATATAAGAAAAAAGACCTCTTTCTCCTGAAACTAAATTAAAACCAAAGTAGAAAATAAGAAAAACAGATATTAATAAAAAATAATTTCTTTTTATTAATCGAAGCATTAATTAATCTTATTCATCCTCGCTTTTTTTCCAAGTTCTTCTTCAATACGGATTAATTGATTATATTTAGCAACCCTTTCAGATCTAGCTAAAGACCCGGTTTTAATTTGATTTGAATTAGTACCAACTGCTAAATCAGCAATAAACGTATCCTCACTATCACCTGATCGGTGAGATATAATTGTTTTATATCCAATGGTTTGTGCAAATTTAATTACATCAAGAGTTTCTGAAACAGTACCAATTTGATTGAGCTTTATTAAGATAGAATTAGAGGAAATATTTAAGAAACCTTTCTTTAATCTTTCAAGATTTGTTACATATAAATCATCTCCTACGATCTGAACTTTTTTTATTGATTTCATTAATTTATTCCATGCCAACCAATCATTTTCGGCAAATGGGTCCTCAATAGACTTAATTTTATATTTTTTAATAATTTTTTGATATTCTTTAATGGATTTATCTACTGAAATATAACTTTTTGAATGAATTGAGTATTTGTTCTTTTTATATAACTCATTAGCAGCCACATCTAGACAAATAGAAACATCTTTTCCATTAATAAATCCTGATTTTTTAATTGCACTCACTATTAAATCTAAAGCTTGGTTATTGCTACTGATCATAGGTGCAAACCCACCTTCATCACCTACAGAAGTTGATAAACCCTTAGCTTTAATTAATTTACTTAGGTTTTTAATAACTACAAAACAAATCCGCATTGCATCAGAAAAACTTTTTGCTCGATCCGGTCTGATCATAAACTCTTGAATTCTAAGACCATTATTTGCATGCGCTCCACCATTAATAATGTTCATTAATGGATAGGGTAATTGAAAGTTATTTTTTTGAGAAAAAGTTTTGTACAAAGGTAATTTTTTTGCTTTAGCGGACAGTTTTTTAGCAGCCATAGAAACTGCTAACATCGCATTAGCTCCTAAGTTAGTTTTTTGTCTTGTACCATCTAAGTTAATTAACAAAGCATCAATTCTTTCTTGATTATGGATACTTTGTCCTTTTAATTTTTTTGAAATCTTTGTGTTAACTAAGTTAACTGCATTTAAAACACTTTTTCCTAAATACCGTTTATTATTTTTATCTCTTTTTTCAAAAGCTTCAAAAGTTCCTGTGGAAGCACCTGAAGGACAAATAGCAGATGCGCTATTATTTTTTATATAAACTTCAGCCTCTACTGTTGGATTTCCTCTACTGTCAAAAACTTGACGTGCTTTTACTTTTAAAATTTTACTCACTATTTTTTAATTAGATTATCAATATCGTGTAATTGTTTTAATAGATTCTCTAATTTATTCAATGGTACCATGTTTGGTCCATCTGATGGAGCATTATCAGGATCTTGATGTGTTTCAATAAATACACCTGCAACTCCAACCGCAACTGCAGCTCTTGCTAAATATTCAACAAATTCTCTTTGACCACCAGAGGATTCACCTTGGCCACCTGGTTGTTGAACAGAATGAGTTGCATCGAAAATTACTGGATAACCATTCTTTGCCATTATAGGTAATGATCTCATGTCTGAGACTAAAGTGTTATATCCAAAACTTGCACCTCTTTCTGTGACTAGGATATTTTTATTTCCTGAGTCTGAAATTTTTTTAGTTACATTCACCATATCCCAAGGTGCTAGGAACTGACCTTTTTTTACATTAATAATTTTATTTGTTTTAGCTGCAGCAATTAATAAGTCTGTTTGTCGACATAGAAAAGCTGGGATTTGTAAAACATCAACATGTTTTGAAACAATTTCACATTGTTCAGCATTATGAATGTCTGTTAAAATAGGGACATTCAATTCCTTTTTAATTTTATCAAATACAGGAAGTGATGCATCTAACCCTGCTCCCCTTTTGCCTTTTAAACTAGTTCTGTTCGCTTTATCAAATGAGGTTTTGTAAATAAATCCAAGGCCAAATTTTGAAGTAATTTCCTTAATTTTTCCAGCCATATCCATTGCATGCTGTTCTGTCTCTAACTGACATGGACCTGCAATAATACAAATCTTATTATTGTTTGAAATTTCTATATTTTCACAATTTACTTTAATCGCACTCATCTATGATTTTTTGCTGCTTTGATAAAAGAAGAGAATAAAGGATGTGGGTTCAAAGGTCTAGATTTAAATTCAGGATGAAACTGAACTCCTATAAACCAAGGATGATTTTTAAGTTCTACTATCTCTGGAAGCTTATGATCTGGAGATAAACCTGAAAATATTAATCCTTTCTTCTCAAATTTTTCTTTATATGAAATATCCACTTCATATCTATGTCTATGTCTCTCTTTGATTAATCTAGATTTATAAATATCTCTAATTTTAGATTTATCTTTTAAAATTGCATCATAAGAACCAAGTCTCATGGTGCCTCCTAAGTCTTTATCTGTTCCTTTAATTTTTCTTCCACTTTTTTCCCATTCATGCATCAAGCCAATAATATGGACACCGCCTTTATCAAACTCAGAAGAAGTTGCTTTTTTAATCTTTAATTGATTTCTAGCAAATTCAATTATCGCCATTTGCATTCCATAACAAATTCCTAGGAATGGAATTTTATTTATTCTTGCATATCTTATCGCCTCAATTTTACCCTCAGTTCCCCTTTTACCAAACCCACCTGGAATTAGAATTCCTGAAACATTTTTAAGTTTATTTTTTATTTCTGAAACTTTTAATTTTTCAGAATCTATTCTAACCAAATTAACTTTAAGATTATTGGATATTCCTCCATGAGTAAGTGCTTCATCTAAAGATTTATAAGCATCTTTTAATTCAACGTATTTTCCAATAATTGCAATGTTAACATGTCTTTTAGTATTAAGAGTAATTTTAGTTATTTTTTTCCAAGGATTCAAATTTGCAGGTTTTTTTGTTTTTAATTTAAAATAATTTAAAACTTGAATATCTAATTTTTGATTGAAAAAACTAATCGGAGCCTCATAAATAGTTTTAACATCAACAGTTTCAATTACATTTTTAATATCAACATTACAGAACAAAGATATTTTTTTTCTATGGTCTAAAGGTATAGGTCTTTCTGATCTACAAATAATAATATCAGGTTGAATACCAATGCTTCTTAATTCTTTAACTGAGTGTTGTGTTGGTTTTGTTTTTATTTCATCCGATGCTTTTAAATAAGGAACTAAAGTTAAATGAATAAATAATGCATTTTTTTTACCAATATCATTGGAAAATTGTCTTATCGCTTCTACAAACGGTAAACTTTCTATATCACCTACTATTCCTCCTATTTCACAAATTACAAAATCTTCTTTAGATGTATCGTGTTTTATAAATTCTTTAATTCTATCTGTGATATGAGGAATTACTTGAACAGTTTTACCTAAATACTGACCTTTTCTTTCTTTTTTAAGAACATCGCTATAAATTTTTCCAGTTGTGATGTTATCGGTTTTTTTTGCAGTAACGCCAGAAAATCTTTCATAGTGACCTAGATCTAAATCTGTTTCAGCACCATCGTCTGTTACAAAAACTTCACCATGTTGAAATGGACTCATTGTTCCTGGATCGACATTTAGATATGGGTCTAATTTTCTTAAACGAACTTTGTAACCTCTTGATTGTAATAAATAAGCAAGGGATGCAGAAGAAAGACCTTTACCAAGGGAGGAAACCACGCCGCCAGTGACAAATATATATCGCGCCATGGAAGTATCTTATAGCGAATAAAAAATGAATTGAAAAGGATTAATTAATTGTTTTCCGGAATTGAAGGCGTGTCTTCAGTTTTTTCCTCAACTGTATCCAATACTGACCCCGTGGGAGTAAGTTCTGCTCTAGAAATTATTGTTAGAGCCAGACTACAAATAATAAAAAGTGTTGCTACAATTGCAGTGGCTTTTGTCATGAAGCTGCCTGCTGATCTAGATAACATAAAATTTTCTTGGGAAACTCCAATACCAAGAGCACCTCCCTCTGATTTTTGCAATAAAACCAAAAGAACTAAAATAACTGCAAGTATGATGTTGATTACTAATAATAAAGTTTCCATTTGGGTCTAATTAATGGTTTTTTGAATTATATCAATAAATTTCTTTGAAATTTGTGATGCGCCTCCTATCAAAAAACCATCAATGTTGGGAATTTTTTTTAATATACTTACGTTATTAGTGTTTACAGATCCACCATATAAAATTTTTGGATAATTTTTAATAAATCTACTTTTAATAAATGAAATAGTTTTGTTTAAATCAGCTTCTTTTGGAATTACACCTGTACCAATAGACCATACCGGTTCGTAGGCTATAATAATTTTGGATTTATTCTTTATCGATTTTAATCCTTTTTCAATTTGTCTTTTCAAAATTTGATTAGTTTTTTTTTGTCTTCTTTCTTTCAAGGTTTCGCCAATACAAAATATAATTTTGAGACCTGATTTAACTGCACTTTTTATTTTTAAATTAATTAAATTATCTGTCTCACCTAGTTGTCTATTTTCTGAATGTCCCAAAATAACATACTTTGCTCCAACATTTTTAAGCATGTTAGAATTTACTTGGCCAGTGTGCGCACCGTAGTCATAGCTGTGATGACAGTTTTGGGCACCAACCTCTATTTTTGTTTTTTTAAGTCTTCTTGATAATGGACGAATTAATGTATTTGGTGGGCAATAAACTATTTTAAACTTATTTTTTTTATTATTTTTTGAAAACTTTATTACTTTATCAAGCGAATTTAGAGTTCTTAAATCACCAAACATTTTCCAATTAGCTACAAAATACATATATTTATTTGTCATAATTGACTTTTTAATCTATAGATTTGTTTTTTACAGATCAATAAATTTATAACGCTATGATTGAAAAATTAAAAAACTTAGGCTGGAAACAACTTGGTGGATTGGTGTTAATTGTCATAATCATCATCGCTTTTGGTTTTGGTGGTTTTGGCGGTGGGTTTAGTACAAACAATCAAAACAATATTGCAAAAATAAATAAAACAAATGTAACAACCCAAGATTTTATTGACTATGTGAATCAAAGTGGAATTTCACAAGAAGCTATTCGAGATAATTTAGATAACAATATTATTGAGGAATTGTTATCAGGATTAATTTCAACTACATTGATTGATTTAGAAATTAAAGACTTTGATCTTTCAATTAATGAAAGAACCATACTTAAAAACATTAAAGAAAATAAAAATTTCCATGATGAAAACGGTACTTTTCAAAGAATTAAATATGAAAAATTTTTACTCTCCAACAACTTGTCAGCTGCAATGTTTGAATTGCAATTAAAAAATAGAGAATTACAGAAACATTTATTTGATTTTATTGGTGCTGGAACAATAACACCAAATTTTTTGATAGAAAAAAAGTTTGAAGAAAATAATAAATCTTTGGATATTGAGTATTTTGATATGGAAAATCTGTATAAAACAAAAAATGATTACACAACAAATGAAATTGAAGCATTTATTGATGAAAATAAAGATCAATTAAAAAGAGAATATATAGATTTTAAGTATGTGATTTTAAATCCAAAAAATCTAATTGGTATAGAAGAATTTAACCAAGAGTTTTTTGATGAAATTGATTCAGTTGAGAACAAAATTTCTCAAGGGATTACATTTGAAACTATATTAGAAGATATAGATGTTGAAATTATTGAAGTAAATGAGTTTGCACCTAGCTCTAATAAACAAATTAATGAAGATCTTATTTATTCTAAGAAAGCATCAAAAATAGACTTGATAGAAAGTGGTGACAACTTTTTACTTTATAATATTAGTAATCAATATGATCGAGCTCCAGATTTAAATGATGAAATCATTAAAGAAGAAATAGTTGAGTTTATTTATCAAAAAGGTAAATTTGATTACAACAAAGAAATTATTGAAGAAATTCAAAAAAAGAAATTCGATAATTCAAGATTTGAAGAACTAGCAGGATCAAATAAGGAATATTCTTCTATTAATTCTATAGAAGACGACAAGCTCATTGATATTAATTCAGTAAAAATGCTTTATGCGTTACCTGTAAACTCTTTTGCACTAGTAAACAAAGAAGATAAAATTTATTTAGTAAAAATTACTAGAACAAATAAAAATTCATTTAACAAAACCGATGAAAAGTATCTTAAATTTGTAAATAGCCAAAATACAAATAATAGAAAAAGTATCTTACAATCGTATGATCTATTACTTAATGATAAATATCAAGTTCAATTAAATCAAAAAACTATTGATAGAGTTAAAAATTATTTCAAATGATTATTAATCGAAGCTTCAAAGATTTTAAGTTTCGACATAGAAGCAAAAAAAATCAAATCATCTTTACTAAAAAGAAAGTAAAAAATGATGAGGAAGTATTAAATTTAATTGATAATTTCCTAGAGGAAAAAAACAGCTTTATATTTGAGTCTGTAGAAAAAGGTAAAATCAAAGGTAGATATACGATATTTGGTAAAAATCCTGATAAAATTTGGGAATTTAATAATAATAATTCTTATCTAATTCAAACAAATAAAAAAAGGAAATTAAATGATAAACCAAATAAATTAATTGAAAAAATCATTGAAGATTTTAAATTTGAAACTCCCAAAAATTTACCTAACATTTGCTCATTAATCTCTGGATATTTTTCTTATGATTCAATCAGATACATAGAAAAAATTCCAAATAATTGTAAAAACGATCTTAATTTGCCAGATGTAAGGCTTCTACGTCCAAGAACTTTAGTCATTCATGATAATTTAAAAAAAGAAATTTTTTACATATCTAACATTTTTAAAGATGAAAAAATTAAAAACTATAAAAATAAATATGAAGAAATTAAATCTGATTTATTTAAATTACTCATTCAGTCATCAATCAAAAATATTGATAAAAAAATAATTCAAAAATCAAAAAATATAAAAGTAAAATCTAACACTTCAAAAAATAAATTTTTATCAATGGTTAATAAGGCAAAAAAATATATTAAATTAGGAGATATTTTTCAGGTTGTTTTAAGCCAAAGATTTGAGGCAAAATTAACAAAGAAACCATTAGATATTTATAAAAAACTAAGAGTAACGAACCCTTCTCCTTTTATGTTTTTCTTCAATTTTGACGATTTTCAAATAATTGGCGCAAGTCCTGAAATACTTGTGAGACTTAGGGATAATAAAATTACTGTAAGACCAATTGCAGGAACTAGACCAAGGGGTAAAACTAAAAAAGAAGATCTATTTTATGAAAAAGACCTTCTTAAAGATAAAAAAGAACTTTCAGAGCATTTGATGTTACTTGATTTGGGTAGAAATGATGCTGGTAAAGTCTCAAAGATAAATTCGGTAAAAGTTACAGAAAGCTTCATTATTGAGAGATATTCTCATGTTATGCATATAGTTTCAAATGTAGTTGGGGAATATAATAAAAAATTTTCAAAATTTAAATCGCTCTTAGCTGGTTTTCCAGCAGGTACTGTTTCTGGGGCTCCAAAAATTAGAGCTATGGAAATTATAGATGAATTAGAAACAACAAAAAGAAAAGTTTATGCAGGTGGAATTGGATATTTTTCTGCAAATGGAGAATTTGATACATGCATAGCCTTAAGAACTGCAGTTGCTAAAAATAAAAAATTTTATGTTCAAGCAGGTGCAGGTATAGTTGCAGATAGTAAGCCTAAAAATGAATATGAGGAAACAGTTAATAAAGCAAAAGCTTTAATTAATGCCTTAAGATAATGAAAGTATTATTAATAGATAATTACGATAGTTTTACTTTTAATTTGTATCACTATATCTCCTCATTAAATGTTAAAGTTGATGTAGTTAGAAATGATAAAATCAATTCTAAAGAAATCATTAAAAAGAAATATGATAAAATTGTTATTTCACCAGGACCAGGCAACCCAAATCAATCTGGCAATTGTATAAAAATATTAAAATCATTATACAAAGAATTACCTTTTTTAGGAGTATGTTTAGGTCATCAGATAATTGGACAAGTTTTTGGATCAAAAATTGTTCAAGCAAGAAAGTTAATGCATGGCAAAACAAGCAAAATTAAATCCAAAAAAATCGGTATTTTAAAAAACCTCCCAAATATATTTGAAGCTACCAGATACCATAGTTTGGTAATTGATAAAAAAACCTTATCAAAAGATCTAGAGATTACAGCAGAGACAGAAGATGGGATTATAATGGGTGTACAACATAAAAAATTTAATATTCATGGTGTACAATTCCATCCTGAAAGTATTAAAACTAAGTTTGGAATGAAAATTCTTAAAAACTTTATTAACAATTAAATTTATGGATCAAATTTTAGAAAAACTTAAAAATAAACAAGATTTAACTTTTGAAGAAAGTAAAACTGCTTTTGAAATATTAATGACAGGAAAAGCCAGTGATAATGAAATTTTTGACTTTTTAACTTTGCTGTCTGAAAAAGGTGAAGTTTCAGATGAAATAGCAGGTGGAGTTTTTGTTCTGAGAGAAAAATCAAAACGAGTAAATGTAAGTGATTGTATTGATACTTGTGGTACTGGCGGTGATGGTATGAATACCCTCAATATTTCAACTGCATCTGCCCTACTTTTATCTAGTATGGGTACAAAAGTTGCTAAGCATGGCAATAAAGCTGTTTCCTCGAAATGTGGGTCCGGTGATGTTTTAGAAGCTCTTAAAATTAAAATTGATTTAGTACCTGAGGACATAGAAAAAGAAATTAATACCAACAATTTTGGTTTTATGTTTGCACCAAATTATCATAGTGCGATGAGATTTGTAGGACCCGTAAGAAAGAAAATTGGAAAAAGAACCATTTTTAATATGATTGGTCCATTAAGTAATCCAGCACTTGTTGAAAGGCAAGTTGTAGGAGTTTTTGATAAAAAATTATTAAAAATTTTTGCAGAAGGACTTAAAAATTTAAATTTAAAATTTGCTTGGATAGTAAATAGCGAGGATGGATTAGATGAAATATCTCCATATGCAATCACTAATGTTATTCAATTAAAAGATGGTCAAATATCTGAAAAAAAAATAGATCCAAATGCTTTAGGGGTTAATGCAGATAATTTTAAAAATCTAGTGGGTGATGATGCAAAATTTAATGCTGATAAGATGATTGAAATTTTTAAAGGTAAAGATAATGACTTTTCAAAAGCAGTTTGTTTAAATGCTGCAGCAGGTTTAATTGTTGGAGAAAAATTTTCAGACTTTTCTGAAGCATATAATTACACAAGAGAATTTATCCTTTCTGGAAAAACTTTTTTACATCTAGAAAAAATTCAAAATGTCTGAAAATATACTTCAAAATATCATTCAAAAGAAAATTGAAAAAGTTGATAATTTAAAAAAATCTCTAGATCTTAAAACTTTGGATGAATTAATTAATAAAAACAACAGCTATATTAATTTTAAAGAGAAAATAGAAAATAATATAAAAAATAATAAAACTTCAATTATTGCTGAAATTAAAAAAGCAAGTCCTTCAGCAGGTATAATAATTGATGATTATAATCCTGTAGATATTGCTCAGATTTATTTAAATAATAAGGCAACTTGCCTTTCAGTTTTAACAGAAGAAGATTATTTTTTAGGAAATTTAATTCACATAAGCAAAATAAAAGATAAAATAAATTTACCTATATTGTGTAAGGATTTTTTTATCGATAAATTTCAAATACCTTTGGCAAAAAGTTATGGCGCTGATGCTATTTTAATTATTTTAGCTGGGGTTTCAGATGATCTTGCTTCTGAATTATATGATGAAGCTATGAAATACAATATGTCGGTTATAGTTGAAGTTCATACAGTGGAAGAAGCTAAAAAAGCATTGAATTTTAAAGATGCATTAATTGGAATAAACAATAGAAATTTAAAAACACTTAAAACTGATATAAATACAACTTATGATATTTATGATGTTGTAAAAAGTCACAAAGGTCCTTTAATATCTGAAAGTGGAATTAAGAATAAAGAAGAGCTATTAGAGCTTAATAACAAAACATCAATTAACACTTTTTTAATTGGTGAATCACTTTTGAAAAACTTAGATAAAAATTCTATATTTTCAGTTTTATAGTCAAATAAAGCCCTATTTTACTAGTTTTTTTTAGTATTGTTAATTTAAAAGAACTTTTATAGAACATTGTTTGTACGATATTTGTTCTTATGCTAACAAAAAAACAAAAAAACCTACTTTTATTTATCAACAAGAAGTTGAGAAGTTCAGGCGTATCTCCTTCATATGAAGAGATGAAACAGTCTCTTAATTTAAAATCTAAATCAGGTATTCATAGATTGATTAGTGCTTTAGAAGAAAGAGGTTTTATAAAAAGATTAGCTCACAAAGCAAGAGCTTTAGAGGTAATTAAATTGCCAGAAACAGCTTCTGCCAATGATATTTATAATAGCTTTTCACCTAGTGTGATTAAAGGTGGATTAGATGAAGAACAAACTGATTCAGATGAAGTAGAAGTACCAGTACTTGGAAAAATTGCAGCTGGAACACCTGTTGAAGCAATACAAAATGAGGTTTCTAGAATTCCACTACCAAATAATTTAGAAAAAAATGGTGATTACTTTGGATTAAAAGTTCAAGGTGACTCCATGATAGAAGCGGGTATTCATGAAGGCGATACTGTTATTATTAAAAGAACAGATACTGCTGATAATGGTAAAATTGTTGTTGCATTAATAGATGAGCATGAAGCAATGTTAAAAAGAATTCGAAAAAAAGGTAAAGTTGTGGCGCTTGAAAGTGCTAATAGAAACTATGAAACTAAGATTTTTGGACCTGATCGAGTAAAAGTTCAAGGTGTTTTAGTATCTTTATATAGAAACTTCTAAAAAAATAGTCTAAATAACATTGATGTCTAAAGTAGCAACACGTTTTGCTCCATCCCCTACTGGAGCTCTTCATATTGGAGGGGTTAGAACTGCCTTATTTAATTGGTTGTTCTCGAAAAATCAAAAAGGAACTTTTCACCTAAGAATTGAAGATACTGACAAAGAAAGATCCAAAGAGGAACATAAAATACAAATTATTAATTCATTAAAGTGGATAGGAATTGAGCACGATGGTGAAGAATATATTCAGTCACAAAAAATAGAAGATCACATTAAAATTGCTAATGAATTATTAAAAAAAGGCAACGCGTATAAATGCTACTGCTCTGCTGAAGAGATAGAGGAGCAAAAAAAAAGAGCTAGGCAAAAAAAGATGCCATATATTTATAATAGAAAATGGAGAGATGCTGATGAAAAAGATGCTCCTAAAGATATTAAACCTGTAATTAGATTTAAAAGTAAAATAGAGGGAAATTCTAAACTTAATGATTTAGTTCAAGGAGATGTTGAAATTGAAAATAATACAATAGAAGATTTTATAATTTTAAGAAACGATGGAACACCAACCTATAATCTTTCTGCAACTGTTGACGATTATCAAATGGGAATGACACATATAATCAGAGGAGATGATCATAAGATAAATACTTTTAAACAAATACAAATATACCAGGCAATGGGTTGGGATGTTCCAGAATTTGCACATATTCCACTAATTCATACTATTGAAGGTAAGAAACTTTCAAAAAGAGATAATGCCTCAACTTTGGATGATTACTCAAAAATAGGAATAATGCCTGATGCATTAAGAAATTATTTACTCAGACTAGGATGGTCATATCAGGATAAAGAAATATTTACTCTAGAGGAGAGCATTGAACACTTTAATTTAGCAGGTATTGGAAAATCACCATCAAAATTAGATATGAGTAGAATATTATCAATGAATGAGCACTATATAAAAACAATCGATGAGAACGATCTTTATCAATGCCTAGACGAATATTGTAAAATTTATAAAGAAGAAATTAAAAAAGACAAAGAAACAAAAGTTAAATCCTCATTATCATTTTTAAAAAATAAGGCTAAAACATTAGAAGACATTTACAATAATTCAAAATTCATCATAAATGATGAAGTTAACTTTAATGAAGATGATATTAAATTAATAGATGATAAAGCAAAAAAAATTATTTCAGAATTTATTAAAGAATTATCATCCATATCAAATATAAGTAAGGAGAATTTAGAGCCTATAGTAAATAATTTGATTAAAACAAATGATACAAATTTTAAAGGAGTCGGTCAGCCAATACGGATTGGTTTAACAGGATCAAAATTTGGTCCAGGATTATATGATATAATTATTTCTCTTGGTAAAGAAGAGGTTTTAAAAAGACTAGCTAAGATAATTTCCTAAAACTAGACAAGCCTCTTCAGATGAAGAAGTTTTAGATCTAATTCCTTCTAAAGTTTTTGAACAATCAGATAATTGTTTTTTGATAAGGTCAGGGTTTTTTAAAAGATAAATTACAGATCTATAAATTTCATCAGCATTACATTCACTTTGTAACAATTCAGGAATGACTTCACGATTATTGATAATATTAATTATATTTGCAAATTTAACATTAACTAACATTTTAAATATCATAAAATTTATAAAACTGAGTTTATAAATAATTATAGATGGTATATTTGAACTAGAAATTTGTAGTGAAACTGTACCAGATTTAGATACAGCAAAAACTGAATTAGATAAAATTTTAGATTTAATACTTTCATCTGAAACCACATCTACATTTTCAATATTAGATTTTTTAATTTCTGATAAAATTAAATTTTTGTTTTCATCAGTTGCATGAAAATAAAAATAAAAATCATTATGTCTTTTGTTCATTAGTTTTATAAAATTAATTAAAATATTTAATAATACGTCTGTTTCAGATTTTCTACTTCCAGGGAAAATTGATATAATTTTTCTATCTTTAGGAATTATATTTTCTACAATTTTTTTATTATCCTCATTTTTTTCAATTAAAGGATGTCCAACAAAAGTATTTTTTATATTTTCTTCATCGAAATATTTTTTTTCAAAATCAAATAATAAAAGTATATGATCAATAAACTTTTTAATTTTTTTAACTCTATTTTTTCTCCATATCCAAACTTGAGGAGCTACATAGTGAATTGTTTTGATATTAGTATTAATTTTTTTAACTCTCTCAGCAACTCTCATAGTAAAATCAGGGCTATCAACAGAAAACAATATATCGGGGTTAAATTTTATTATTTCATTAACAGTATGGTTAATTTTATTTCTAATTTTAAATATGTTGAACAAAATACTTGTAAAACCTAGATAAGTTATTTCATTTAAATTAAAAATACTTTCAATACCTAATTTTTTTAAATGATTTCCACCGACAGATGAATATTCAATATCAGGATTTTGAGATTTTAACTTAGAAATGACTGTTGAAGCTAATTTGTCTCCAGAAGGCTCGCCTGTAAGTATGAATATTTTTTTCATATTATATTAATAAATATCTTGTGTTTATTAGCAAATTTAATGCATTCAGGTTTATCTAAAAAAATATTCTTTTTAGATTGCAAAACTACACCACGTAATCCATATTTTTTAGCATCCTTAAAGGTTTGTAAACCAATTGTTGGAAGGTCCATTCTCAAATCTTGCTTCTTTTTTGGTAATTTAATTAAGATACCATCTGATTTTTTCTTTAATGTTGATAACATTTTTTTTGTTCCCTCTTTACCTTCTTTAGCTAAAATTTTATCTCCTTTAACTACTAGCGCCTGGATGTGGTCTAAACTTTTTGTTTGATTAAAAAAAAATTTTCCTTTTTTAATTGATATTAAATCTTGATGATTTGGCTTTAGTTTCGTGTAACAACCTTTCTTTAAAGATAATTCAGGATTAAAAAATATTGAGCTAATGACTTTTATTCCTTCATTACTTAAAATTTCTATAATTGATTTAATTATAGCTGCATCACCTATCTTAGCGGCTCTGATTACACTTGGCATATAATAAATACCTTTAAAATCTAATCGTAAAGAGGAAAAATTTGGTTTTGCGATCCTACCTGCAAATAAAACTTTTTTACATTTTTTTTGTTTAATTAAATTTATAATTGTTCCAAATTTTCCAATACTTATTCTGAATGAATTCTTATCTTTCTTAAATCTATTTCTTTTTGAAAAATCTATTATGAAATATTTAATTTTTTTTGTTCTTATTTTTTTTAAAACTATTTCTGAAAAATCAGTATCACCTAAAAACAATCCTATCATTTTATTTTGAAAACGGTGTACATATTGGTCTTTTTTTATCCTTTTCTATAAATCCAACAACTTCTGCTACTAGTTCATTACTCTTAAAATCTTTTGATAGATTGTTTAAATTTTCTGTTAAATTTTCATTTTTAAATATTTCTTTATAAGCATCGGTTAAAATCATTATTTCTTTATTTGGAATATTTTTTCTTCTTAAACCTATTAAATTCAATCCTTGTAAAATACTTCTATTTCCATGTGCAATGCCATATGGAATTATATCTCTTACAACACCACACATGCCTCCAATCATTGCCGATTTACCTACTCTTGTGAATTGTTGAACAGCTGAATTGCCACCAATAATAGCACCATCATCAATGTGGGCATGACCTCCAAGTGGTACATTGTTGGCTAGTATTACATTGCTTCCAACAAAGCAATCATGAGCAATATGTGCAGAAACCATAAACAAACAATTATTTCCAACTTTTGTTAATCCGCCACCGCCTCGTGTTCCAGGGTTAATAGTAACATATTCTCTTATTTTATTATTATGACCAATCTCTAATTTAGTTTCTTCACCTTGAAATTTAAGATCTTGAGGGTCATTACCTATTGACGCAAATGGATAAATTATATTATTTTTTCCAATTCTAGTATTCCCTGTAATATTAACATGTGATTTAATTTCTGTTTCCTCACCTATTTCAACATTTGGACCAATAACAGTATAAGGGCCGATACTTACGTCTTTAGAAATTTTAGCATTAGAGTCAATTATAGCTGTTTTGTGTATCATTTATTATCTCTTAAAAATTCTCTAATATTTTTTGCTGGATAGCCCATTACTTTAGTGTTATCAGGAATATCTCTAATTACTCCAGAACCACCTCCAATTTCAACATTGTTTCCAATTTTAAGATGTCCCGATATACCTGCTTGACCACCAATTTTAACATTATTACCAATTATGGAACTTCCAGCTATCCCTACTTGACCAGCTATAATTGAATTTTCGCCAATTTTAACATTATGAGCTATGTGTATTTGATTGTCTAAATATGTGTTTTTACCAATTATTGTGTTTGACATTGATCCTCTATCGATAGTGGAACCACAACCAATTTCACAATTATCTTCAACTATTACTAATCCAATATGTGGGTATCTTAAATTCTTATTTTTAATAGGAAAAAAACCAAAACCGTGTTTACCTATTATACAATTATCTAATATTTTAACATTATTTTTTACTAATGTATTTCTAATAACATTATTTGATCCAATAAAACAATCATCCCCAATGATAACATTTTTTTCTATAATTGTGTTGTGTCCAATTTTACAATTGTTTCCTATAGAAACATTATTTCCAATTAAAACATTTTTACCATAATTAACTTTATTCTTAAAATTAGTATCATCAATTAAGGATACAGTATCATCAAAAATATCATTTATGGAATCTGGATAAAAAATTGATGTAATTTTTGAAGTGCAAACTAAAACATTGTCAACAACCAAAGGTAAACAACTTTTAGGTAATTCTGTTTTTAAAACTTCTGTGGTTAAACAAAATGAAGCTTTAGTTTTTTTTGCAACATCTTTATATTTTTTTGAATGAAAAAAAGTTATGTCATTTTTAGTAGATGAAGCAAGATCTTTAATATCATGGATATCTTTCTTATAGTGTAAATTATCAATATTTATGTTTAAAGAATTTACAATTTCTGAGATTTTAAATGGACCATGATTTTTAAAAAAAGGATTAGACATAGTTGCTTTTACCAAAGCAATTTTAAATAAGTTATCAATATTTATTGCTATTTATTTCTTGTCTACAATCGTAGCTGACCAAATTGCATCAGCCATTTTCTTATCATTAACAAAAGCTTCTCCTTTGTACTTCCACACTTTACCATGAGATCTAATTGCTTCAATTTTAAGAATTAGTTCACAGTCAGGTATGACAGGATTTCTAAATCGAGCTTTTTCCACACCCATTAAGAAGACTAATTTATTTTCATAGGTAGCTTTATCTAAACCATTGGCTGTAAGTGCTGCAGCTGCTTGACCAAATGACTCAACTATTAGAACACCTGGCATAACAGGATTGTCTGGAAAATGCCCTTGAACAAAAAAACTGTCTTTTTTTACATTAACAACTGCTGTTGCAGAAGTTAGTTTTTTTATATCATAAAGCTCTTCAATCAGAAGCATTGGCTCTCTATGAGGTAGGAGCTCAATAATTTGATCTTTATTCAATTTTGTCATTATTGTTTAACCTGTTTATTTATTTCATCTATTAATTGTTGAGTTAAGTCAATTTCTTTTTTACCCATAAATATATTTTTGCTATTAAGTAAAATTTGTACTGAATTTTCGTTCATATAATTTTGAATAACAGGATTAATGATTTTAAAAAGATTTTCCAATTCTTTACTTTTAACGGTTTTAAAACTATCAGACATCATATTTTTTTTTTTATTAAATTCATTAAGCTTTATACGAAGTTGATTTATTTCTTTTTGAAATTCTTCTTTTGATATCAAATTTTTTTTTTTATTTATTTTATCTTCTTCACTTTTAATTTCTTCTTCAAAGCTTTTAAGTTTTTCGATATTTGTATTATTTACTTGATTTATTTTATCCAAGGTCAATCTTCCTACATTTGTACTTTTAATTATTAAATCTATATCTGCAAAAGCAACATTTTGTTGTGCTTTTGTTTCTGTATATCCACTACTTAGAAATAAGATAAATAATAAAATAAATTTAAGATGTTTCATTAGAATGTTGTTCCAATATTGAACCTAAAAGACTCTGTCACATCAGTAGTTTTTTTTGATAAAGTTTCAGTGAAAGAAAAATTAATAGGCCCTACAACAGAAAACCAATCAACACCTATTCCAATTGAACTTCTAATTTTATTTGAATCATCAATTGAAGAATCGTAATCTACTCCCCAAAGATTTGCTACATCAACAAATATTGAAGCATCTAAGTTTTGAGCGTTCTCAAAAATAACAGGTAAAGTCGAATTAAAATTAATTGATGTTGCAAAATTTCCTCCAATAAAATCATTTCCGTCTTTTGGTCCAATTTTACCACTTTCAAAACCTCTTAACTTTCTTGAAGGAATAAAAAGTCTTTCAGATAATTTTATGTCATCGCCTGTTATTGAGTTAGCAGCCTCAACATAAAATGACATACTTGTAATGTTATTTTCATATAAATCAGTAAATACTTTATAGGTATAGGAATTTGTTAATGTATTTGTGTCACTAATAATAGGAAGGTCTACAGATAAATTAGATATAAATCCATCACTTGGTCTAAATCTTTGGTTTCTCTTATCATAATTTATTCTAAATTTAAGAAAAGTATCCCAATAATTTCCTTCTTGTTTTTGTTGTCTAGCAGAAGCTGTTGAGTCAGTTTCAATTTTTTCAACAAATGATCTTGTAGATAAATTAAGATATAAGTCTTCGAAGTATTCAAAACCGGTTCCTAATTCAAAACCAGTTTTTTGTGCTTTATAACCAAAATCAGTTATCCGATCAATTTCTATCGCTTGAACATTAAAAAACATTGATTTATCAGAATTTTTATAATTAGGATCACTTACAGATAATTTACCTTTAAAAGTCTCAGGTGTTACAGTGCCATTTGCCTCTACAGCAAGACCTTTACCTAGATAATTATTTTCTTTTACACCAACTGTAAATGTTCCTCCTTCATTGCCAAGTCCCGCACCAGCCATAATTTCCCCTGTTGGCTTTTCTTCTACAGAAATGTTTATAATTTTAGAATTTTTAGCTGTGCCTTTTAAAATTTCTGAAGAAACGTTTCTAAAGAAATTTAGACCTCTTAAATTATTTTCTGACTTTGATTGTAAAATTTCGTTAAAAGGATCACCTTCATCTATTTCTAGTTCGTTTCTAATTACAGATTCTCGTGTGACGTTATTTCCATAAATATTTATTCTTTCTACAAAAAATTTATCAGTCTCTTGTATATTGAAATTTATATCTAATTCATCTTTGCTAATACTTTCATCAATGGTAGCTTTTACAGATTTATACTCTTCTTGAATTGTAATATTATCAATTTTGCTTAAAATCTTCTCGACTGAATTTAATGAGTAAGGTTTTCCTTTTAAACTTGTCAGAAAATAATTCAATTCTTTAAAATTAGTTATATCAAAATCATCTGGTAAATTAATTTTTAAATTATTAAAATAAATTTTTCTTTTTGGATTGATGGTGTAAACTAGCTCGAACTCATCATCATTAATAAGTTTTGCAAAGGATGAATTTATTTCAACATTATAAAAACCTTTATTTAAATAAAAATTTCTGAGTAATCTTTTGTCTAATTTTATAACATCCTCATTTAAAAATTTTCTTCCTGATATAAATTTCCAAAATTTATACTCTTCGCTTACAATGATTCCTTTTAGTTTCCCATCTTTGAAAATTTTATCCCCAATAAATGTAATTTTTTTAATTTTTGCTTTATTTCCAAGTTCAATTTTATAAATTAAATTAATTCTTTTATTGGCTAAATTTTCTATAACTGCTTCTACGTTAGAAAAGTAATAACCAATTTTTCTTAATTGAAATTTAATAGATTTTATATCTTCTGAAACTAAAATTTCATTGTATGAAGATCTGCTTTTAAGTTTAATATTATCATTAAGTTGTTTTTTTATTTTTTTTGCTTTAACGCCATCAAATTCAATTTTTTCTATTATTGGAAATTCAACCACATCTATTTTAAGATTCTTTTCATCTAAAGATACTGATACATTTTCAAAAAAATTAGTTTCATAGAGGTTTTTTAAAATTTTATTTATATTAATATTTTCTCTTTGTTTTATTTTTTCAATACCTGAAAACATTATTATGGTCTGTTTAGAAATTCTATCATTTCCAGTTATAATTATTTCTTCAAATGATTTTGAGCTTGAAGAAAATCCAAAATACAAACAAATTATAACTACAAATAAATTGATTTTTTTAAGCATATCAATATTAGGTTTATATACACATTGAATTAATTTTTAAACGAACATATTTGTTTAGTTTTACTATCTCATTAACATTTTTAGGCTTTAAAAATTTATATTTTTTAAATTCTTTAGAAAAAATGGTTTTTAATAAAATTTTTGTAATATCCAAGAAAGATATTTTTTTATTCAGGAATAAATTTACCAATTCGTCGTTAATCGAGATTAATACTGTTTCAAATAAAGAGTCTTTTGATGGTAAATATTTTAAAATTTTAACAAATGGAAATTTTATGACATTTACTTTTTTTAAATTTAAATTATTTAATTTATTTATATCTATCTTTTTACTTTTCAATTTCATTTCACCATTGTCGTAAATAGTATTAAAAATTGGAATTTCCATTGTAGTATCATGAGCAACTAATTTAATTATTCCATCATTAAATTTTACTAATGCATGTATGTATGATTTTGGATGAATTAAAATAGATATTTGATCATAATCTAATTGAAATATTTTTTTAGCCTCTATCACCTCTAGTACTTTATTCATTAAAGTAGATGAATCGACACTAATCTTTTTTCCCATATTCCAATTGGGATGCTTTGTTATCTGCTTTACATTTAAACTTTTAAAAAATTTTTTTTTTATATTTAATAATGGCCCACCTGAGGCAGTTAAATAAATTTTATCAATATTTTTTTTTTTATAGTGATTTATTGAATACCAAATAGAAAAATGTTCCGAGTCAACAGGTATAAAATTTGTTTTGTATTTATTAAGTTCATTCTTAATTAAATTCCATGCACAAATTATAGATTCTTTATTAGCAATAGCTATTGTTTTTGAAAATTTAATCAGACTAATTGTTGGATAAAGTCCGTCCACACCAACAATAGAGCTCATCGTATAATCTATTTTTTTTGTTTTTAAAATTTTATCAATGTTTTTAAAGTTATTAAAAATTTTTATTTTGTTTTTTAAAAAATCAAATTTATATTTCTCAAATGTTTGATTATCTGAAAGTATAACTTTCTTAACTTTAAATTTTTTAGCTTGTTTTAACAATAGTTTATGATTTTTATTAGCTGTTAATAAAACAACTTCAAAATTTTTTTTATCTTTGCTAATAATATTTAATAACGTTTTTCCAATTGATCCAGTTGACCCTAAAATTACAATTTTTTTTTTCATTTTAAATTCTAAGTGAAAATATTATATAGGAAAATGGAAAAGCAAAAATCATCCCATCAATTCTGTCAAGTAAGCCACCATGGCCAGGTATTAATTTACCAGTATCCTTAATTTTAGACAATCTTTTAAAAAAAGAGATTATAATATCACCTATTTGACTTACAGTTGATATTAAGAATACAGTTAAAAATGTTTCAGCAGTAAACAGTATAAGACTGTCATTATACAAATATAAGTAATTAAAAAAAATATAAATTGTTATTATCGACAAAATATAGCCTCCGATCATTCCTGAGTAGGTTTTTTTTGGACTTATTTTGGTTAATTTAGGTCCTTTAAAAATATTTCCAAAAATATAACCACCTATGTCTGTAGAAATACATGTAAATAGGATTATCAAAAAAATTATTAAACTTAGATCATTAAAATCATTTCTTAAATGATAAGCACTAAAAAAAGAAAAAAATAAAAATAAAAATCCTATAGGATGATATTTTTTTTTTTTACTCATCTGATGCCACTCAAATGATGTAATAGTAAAACAAACTAATAAAAACAAATTAAATAATAAGGATCCTTTTAAAATGATGAAAAAACTTAGTGGAAATAAAATTATTGTACTAAGTATTCTTTTTTCAAATTCTTTAGACATTAAATATTTCCATAATTTCGTTTGATTTTTTTATATTTTTTAATAATTTTATTATAATCTTTTACGTTGAATGCCGGCCATAGTTTTTTTTCAAAAAAAATTTCTGAATAAGCAAGTTGCCATAATAAAAAGTTACTTAACCTATTTGTATTACCTGTCCTTATTAATAAATCTGGATCTGGTATATTTTTAGTTTGTAAATAATTTATAAAATTTTTTTCTGTAATTTTTTTTTTATTTTTAGAGATCAATTTCAAAGCATGTAAGATTTCAGTTTTTGATCCATAATTTAGTGCTAAATTAATTTGTAAAGAAGTATTTTTGGAAGTTTTCTTTTCAGAGTACTTCAAAAGTTTATTAAGATTTTTTGAAAAATTTTTAATTCCAATTATTTTTAATTTGATATTTTGTGCATGAAGATCTTCAATTCTAGAAATTAAAAAATTTTCTAATAATTTAAATAAATAATTTACCTCTTCTTTAGGTCTTTTCCAGTTTTCAGTTGAGAAAACATACAATGTTAAAAAACTTATTTTTTTTTTAATTGTTTCTTTGATTATTTTTTCGACAGTGTTTAAACCAGCTTTATGACCTGCATTTCTTGAATTTTTATGTTTTATACCCCATCTCCCATTACCATCCATGATAATGGCCACATGTTTCAATGGGTTCATATTGTCATTATTTCTTTTTCTTTAAAAGAAACTTTTTCATCAACTGATTTTATATGATCATCAGTAATTATTTGGACTTTTTTTTCATAAGATTTTTCTTCATCTTCACCAATTTCTTTTGATTTTAAAAGTTTTTTGAGATCCTCGTTAGCCTCTCTACGTATGTTTCTAATTGCAACTTTACATTTTTCACCTATGGATTTAATTAATTTTTTAAGTTCAGTTCTTCTTTCTTCATTAAGTTCAGGTATTGGCAATCTAACTAGCTGTCCGTCTATTTGAGGATTGAGTCCAAGGTCTGATTTTTTAATGGCCGCGTCTATTAATGGAACATTATTAGTATCCCAAACTTGAATGTTTATCATTCTTGGTTCTGGGGTCGTTATACTTCCAATTTGATTAATTGGCATTTGTTGTCCATACACATCAACTTTAATTAGATCCAACATAGAAGCATTTGCTCTACCAGTACGTAATGAAGATAGTTCTTTAGAGAAAACCTCAATGGCTTTATCCATTTTAAGGCTGTATGATTTCTCATCAAACATTTATTCTCCAATCTTTATTCTATAAAACTCTTTTATTTTTAAATCAGCTATAGAAAGTTCTTTTAAAACATCTTGAACTTTTTTCTTGGGTTCCATAACCCAAGCTTGAGTTAAAAGAGAATTTTCCTCTTTAAATTTATTCATTTTACCTAAGCTTATTTTTTTTGCAATATCCTCTGGTTTACCAGAGTTTTTTAACTCTTCAGTAACTAGCTCTTGCTCTTTGTTAATAATAGCTTGATCAATTGAACTAGACTCTAAAGCTAGTGGGTTTGATGCTGCAATATGCATTGACAGTTGCTTACTAAATGTTTTAACTATATCTGAATTATCTTTAGTATCTAATGAAACCATAACAGCTAATTTTGCAACATTATCCTTTACAACTGTGTGAAGATAATGGTTGTTTACACCTTCAGAATTTTGAATAGTTTTAGCTTTACCAATTGTAATTTTTTCACCAATTTTTGCAATTAAAGCTACTAGATTGTCCTCAACTGTTTGTCCATTTTTCATTTTAGAAGTCTTTAAATCTTCAATGTTTGAATTATTTTGATTATTTAATTCACTTAACTCTTTGACGAAGTTAATAAAATCGTCATTTTTTGCAACAAAATCTGTTTCACAATTTACTTCAATTACTGAAGTTTTGGTTTCATCTCCACTAACTACAACAACCCCTTCCTTCGCATCTCTAGACATTTTTTTAGATGCTTTTGAAATACCTTTAACTCTTAAAATTTCAATTGCCTTGTCTAAATCTCCATCTGACTCTTTAATAGCTAAATTACAATCTTTAAAACCAGCACCAGTTGCTTCTCTAAGTTTTTTTACTTTTTCTACATCACTCATTAATTTAATTTCTCCTTGTCATCTTTAGAAAATTTTTTTTCTAATTTTTCTCTATCTAATTCCTGAATAGTTTTTGTTTTATCATCGTCTTTTACTTTGTCTTTTTTTTTCTCAACTGCAGGTATTGAGCTTTTAGCGCTGTTGATAGTTTCTTTTATTAAATTACAATAAAGATCAATTGCTCTTCTCGCGTCATCGTTACCTGGAATTGGGTAATCAATATTATCTGGGTTAGAATTACTATCTAAAATGGCAATAATTGGTATCCCCAATTTAGCAGATTCAGCAATAGCTAGAGACTCATAATTTGTGTCTATAACAAATACTAAATCTGGAACTTTTTTCATTTCAGCTATACCACCTAAAGATCTTTGAAGTTTATCTTTTTTAACACTCATTTTTAAAAGTTCTTTTTTAGTAAAGCCTCTATTTTCTGCAACTAAATCAGTTTCTAATTTTTTTAATTTTTTTATTGAGTTTGATATTGTTCCCCAATTAGTTAGCATCCCTCCAAGCCATCTATAATTAACAAAGTACTGATCTGTTTCTTTTGCTACTTCAGCTATTGCTTCAGAAGCTTGTTTTTTTGTGGATACAAATAAAATTTTTCCGTTATTTGCAATAGTTTCATAAACTTTTTCCAAAGCTACTTTTGTTAATTCAAGAGTTTGAGTTAGATCTATAATATGAATAGAATCTCTTTTTCCAAAAATATATTTTTTCATTTTTGGGTTCCATCTTAAAGTTTTATGTCCTAGATGAACGCCTGCTTCTAATAATTGTTGTATTGTAACGTTAGGTATTTTCATATTTATTCCCGGTTAAGCCACCACAGTAATTTCCAATTAAGGACCGGAGGTATAAAACCAACAACTGTGTGCGTGTTAATTTAATTTAGGGATTATTTACAAATATTTACTAAATTTAACAAGTGATTATTTAGTTAATAATTGCCTGTATTTCTTGATTTCTTAAGAGATTTAGAGATTTTCTTTCTAATTTACGTGCATTTTTTAATCTAAATTTAAGAATATTATCTTCAGTGACCAAATTAATATTTACGATAGTTTTGCCTTCATCATTCAAAATTGTAGAAATTTTTTCAATCTGTTCTTCAGAATTAAGCTGGAATGAAACCTCGTTTATAGGGCTGTTAAATAAATTTTTAAGTGAGGCTATTTTTTGCACATTAATTCTAGTTAGTCGATTTTCATCATTAGAAACATTTTTAAATATTGTTAAAACAAGTGAGCTACCTTCTTTCAAAATTTCTCTATTTAATTCTAAAACATCAGAGAAAATAAAAAGTTCAAATACACTTGATAAATCTGTTAATTTTAAAACAGCATAAGAATTTCCTTTTGCTGTTTTTCTTTCTTGAACCTTCAGCAGTGTTGCAGCTATGTTAGCGTTTTTTAAATCTTCTTTTGAAATTAAACTTGAATAATCTGTTATTTTATAATCATTAAAAATCTCTGTAAATTGATTCAACGGATGGTCTGAAATAAAGAAACCAACTGATTCAAATTCTTTTGATAATCTTTCTTCAAATTTCCAATCTTCAGTTTTTATTAAAAAATCATCCTGCGTACTTTCATCTTCTGAGAATAAATCAATTTGATTAGCGGATTTATTATCAAATATATTTTTACTTTTAGCTATCATACCTGGAATTGAATTATGTAAAGCCTGTCTATTTGGGTTTAAATTATCAAATGCACCAGCTTTAACCAAACCTTCTAATTGAAGTTTATTTATATCTTTTGGATTTACTCTATTTATAAAATCATGAATTGACACAAATTTTCCATTTAAAATTCTTTCCTCAACTATATTTGATATTGCTTCATAACCTACAGCTTTAATTCCTCCCAAAGCATAATAAAATTTATTATCAATTGTTCTAAAATCAGCAAAACACTCGTTTATATCTGGACGGACAACTTCAATATTTAATCTTTTTAATTCTTCATAAAATTCACTTAGTTTATTTTGATTAGATATATCCATAGTCATTGATGCTGCAATGAACTCTTTTGGATAATATGTTTTTAAAAATGCAGTTTGATAAGAAATAATTGCATATGCTGCAGCGTGACTTTTATTAAAACCATATTCTGCAAACGGTTCTATTTTTAAGAAAATTCCAGCAGCAACATCTTTTGCTATTCCATTTTTTACAGCTCCAGCAATAAATCCTTGTTTCTGTTTTTCAAGTTCTGCTCTTTTTTTTTTACCCATTGCTCTTCTCAAAAGATCAGCTTGTCCTGCTGTAAATCCTGAAAGTTTTTGAGCAATCTGCATTACCTGTTCTTGATAAATAATTACACCATATGTTGGTTTTAAAATATCCTCTAGAAGTGGATGTAAATAATCTGGTTTTTGCTTTCCATGTTTGCAATCATTATATGTTGGAATATTGCTCATTGGTCCTGGTCTATATAGGGCAACTAAGGCAATAATATCTTCAATATGATTTGGCTTCATTTGAATTAAAGCTTCTCTCATACCGGCACTTTCAATTTGGAATAAACCAACTGTTTTACCGGTGGACATTAAATCAAATACTTTTTGATCTTCATAATTAATTTTTTCTATATCAAAATCTTTAATTTTTTTTCTTACGATTTTTTGGGTATTGTTAATTATAGTAAGTGTTTTAAGGCCCAAAAAATCGAATTTTACTAAACCTGCATTTTCTGCTGAGTACATATCGAATTGAGTAGATGGTAATAATAGATCTGCAGAAACATCCTTATACAAAGGTACAACCTCAGTAAGTTTTTTATCTGCTATTACTACTCCGGCTGCGTGAGTAGCAACGTTTCTGTTAAGACCTTCTAGTTTTAAAGATAGATCAGTAAGTTTCTTTACCCTTGAATCTTCATTAATAAGTTTTTGTAATCGTGGTTCTCCAGCAATGCACTGAGTTAAATTTTGCGGTCTAGATGGATCAAAAGGTATCATTTTAGATATACTGTCAACAAATCCATATGCTAATCCCAAAACTCTTCCAACGTCTCTAATTACCATTCGGGCTTTTAATTTACCAAATGTTATAATGTGAGCTACGCTATCTTTATATTTTGTCGTTAAATATTCAAAAACTTGATCTCTTTTATCTTCACAAAAGTCTATATCAAAATCTGGCATTGAAATTCTATCTGGATTTAAAAATCTTTCAAAAATAAGATTAAATTTTATTGGATCAACATCTGTAATTGACAAACACCAAGCTACTAACGAACCAGCACCTGAACCTCTTCCAGGACCTACAGGGATATCATTATTTTTAGCCCATTTTATGTAGTCAGCAACTATGAGGAAATAACTAGAATATTTCATTTCTATAATAATAGAAAGTTCATGATTTAGCCTGTCCTTATATTCTTTATATGAATTGTTATTTTCTAAATCTTTATCACTAAAATTAAAAATCTTATTGAATTTAATTTTTAATCCTTCTATTGAATCTTTTTTTAAGATTTCATCTGCATTTCCATCTTTATCGCTACTAATATTAGGTAATATTGGGTTAGAAAATAATGGTCTATAGCTACATCTTAATGGAAAATTATAATTATTTTCTAAAGCTTCAGGTAAGTCAGCAAATAATTCTGACATCTCTGAATTGGTCTTTAGATAATGCTGATTTGTTAATCTTAACCTATTTTTTTCATTTACATATGTCTTGTTACCTATACAAATTAAAGCATCATGGGCTTCGTGCATTTCTTTACCTAAATAAAAAACTTCATTAGTTGCAATAATAGGTATTTCCAAATCTAAAGATTTTTTTAAATTAAATTTTTCAAATCCAATTTCATTTTGATCATTATGTCTTTGAATCTCTAAGTAAAATCTGTCACCAAAAACATTTTTAATTTTATTATAAAGTTCATCAATTTCACTAAACTTTCCTTTATCAAATAATTTACCAAACAAACCAAAAACAGTTCCTGAAAATACAGCTACACCATCAGAGTTATTTAATAATAATTCAAAATCTAAATGTGGATCAGACAATTCATCGTTTTTTAAATAGGATAAAGATGAGAGTTCTATTATGTTTTTATACCCAACTTCATTAAGAGCAAACAAAGGGAGTAAACCTATTGTTTCTCCGATTTTAAAATTAATTTGAGTTCCGATTATTGGTTGAGTTCCAGACTTTGCGATCTTTTCAGCAAATTCAAGCGCTCCACATAAATTTGAAGTGTCACACAAACCAAGCGATTTTATTTTATTTTTCTTAGAATATTCTTGTAAATCATCAATTCTAGCTGCTCCTTCGCAAATAGAATATTGAGTATGAATTTTGAGATGATTGAAATTTTGAGAATGAGACTCAGACATTCGATGATTTTATACTACCATCTATCATCTCCAATAGGCAATCTGCCTTATTAGCAAAGAATCTATTATGAGTTGCAAATATAATAAGTCTATTCGACCTTTTTTGTTTATATAAAAGTTCAAAAACATCTTTTGCTGTTTCCATATCCAAACTTCCAGTCGGTTCATCTGCTAAAATAATTTCAGGGTCATTTACAATTGCTCTTGCTATAGCAACTCTTTGAGCCTCACCACCTGATAGTTGAGATGGAAAATGATCTGCCCTCTTAGAAAGACCAATTTTTTTGAGTAATTTTTCTGCATTAGATATTGCTAATTCTTTATTGTCATTAATTGCAAGTGAGGCCAAATATATATTTTCTAAAGCAGTAAAATCTGGGAGAAGATTATTTTGTTGATAAACAATTCCTATTTTTTTGGATCTATAAACATCATTTTTTTCAGATTCATTGAAATTTATAGGAATTTTATCAAAATGGATTGATCCAGATGATGGTCTATCGATCAATGAAATTAAATTTAATAAAGTTGATTTACCTGACCCAGATGGCCCCATTATGGAATAGCTTTTACCTTTATCAAATTTTTGAGAAAGATTTTTTAATACTTTAACTGTTTTTTCAGTTTTAAAAGTTTTAAATATTTTTTTTAATTCGAGAAAATTATTCATATTTTAAAGATTTAATTGGGTCCAGTTTCGCTGCTTTAAAGGCAGGAAAAATTGAAACTATTATTGTTATAATTATTGAACAAATTGATATTAAAAAAATTGATGTTGGATCTATTTCTGAAGGCATCTTGCTTAAAAAATAAATTTCTTCTGGAAATAAACTTATATTAAATGTTGAGCTAAGAAATTGTCTAAAATTCTCTATATAAAGAGAAAACATTACACCTAAAAAAATTCCAAAAATAGTAGCTGATGTTCCTATTATTACACCTACTAAAAAAAATATTTTTACAATTGATTTATTTAACACACCAATTGACTTTAAAATTGCGATATCTCTTGTTTTGTTTTTAACTAAAATTGTTAACCCAGAAATTATATTAAAGGCTGCCACAATAATTATTAAAGATAAGATAATAAACATTACATTTCTTTCTACTTTCAAGGCAGAAAATAATGAACTATTCATATCAGCCCAACTTACAACAAATTCTTCATCAAAAATTTCTTGGACAATAAATTTTTGCTGATCAATTTTATTTGGGTTTTTTAAATAAATTTCTAAATTTCTATCCTCTGACTTATAGTCAAAAAAATCCTCAAGAGTACTTAAGTTAATAAATGCGATATTATTATCAAACTCAGCCAAACCACTATTGTAAATTGATGTTACCAAAAAGGTTTTTTGTTTTGGCATACTACCAATAATTGTTTCTACTCCTGATGGTGAAAGTAAAGTTAATTCATCACCTATTTTTAGATCTAAAGAAAAACTTAATTCATTGCCTATAGAAATATAGTTTCTATTTAGTTGATTTTTATTACCTTTAAAATTTTCATTTTTGACAATTTCTAAACTTGGAAAGTCATTTGTTTTATATCCACGTAATACTATACCTTTTGATGTATCGTTTTTTAGTATAATAGCTTCACCAGAGTTACTTAAAATAATATTTTTTGAAATTAATTTTAAATTTTTTTTATTTATTTTTTTTTCATCAATTGGATTTCCATAAGTTTTTACAGTTATGTGTGAATTAAAGCCGACTATTTTATTTATCAGCTCAGTCCTAAATCCATTCATAACAGACATCACAATAATAAGAACCGCAACTCCAAGACTTATTCCTATAAAAGAAAAAATAGATATAACATTCAAAAAGCCATCTTTTTTTCTGGCTTTTAAAAATCTAAAAGTAATTTCTTTTTCTAAAGTAGAAATCAAATTGAATTTTTTTGTTTAGTTATAATTTCTATAATTTTACTTAATGGTAAATTTTGAGTTTCACCACCGATTTCCTTGAACTCTAATAAATCACCTTCACTTTTCTTACCAATAATAATTTGATATGGGGCACCAATTAAATTCATTTTTTTAATTTTTGATGAGAAATTCTCATCTGTATCATCAATGATCGCATCAATATTATTTTTGATTAATTCTATATTGATATTATTTGCTTTATCTAAAGCTGAGGTGTCATTTTTATTTATCATAGGTATTAAAGCAATATCATAAGGAGCAACAGACAATGGCCATTTCATGATTTCATTTTTATCATCATATTTAGCCTCAATTATAGCCCCTACTAACCTTGATACACCAATTCCATAAGAACCCATTTTTACAAAATCTTTCTTTCCTCCCGGTAAATCAACAGATGCTTCCATTGGTTTTGAATACTTGTCACCAAAATAAAATATATGACCTACTTCGATACCTTTTGTAATCAATTGATTTTCCTTAGAAACAATTTTTTCAAACTCTTCTTTATTAAACTTTTCATCAGTTACGGCGTAAAACTGTTCATATTTTTTTCTCATACTTTCTAATGATACTTTTTCTATTTCTGTATCATCGCTATCAAGATCGAATATTCTTTTATCAGTGAAAATTTTACTTTCTCCAGTATCAGCGAGAATAATAAATTCATGAGATAAGTTTCCACCTATAGGTCCTGTATCAGCAGCCATAGGTATTGCTGTCAAAGTTAATCTTTTAAATGTTCTTAAATAAGAAAGAAAGAATTTATTATAAGAATAAAAAGCTTCTTCATCTGATACATCAAATGAATATGCATCTTTCATATAAAACTCTCTACCACGCATAATTCCAAATCTAGGTCTAATTTCATCCCTGAACTTCCATTGAATATGATACATAAGTTGCGGGAGTGATTTATAAGATTTTATTGAAGATCTAAAAATTTCAGTAATTTGCTCCTCATTGGTTGGTCCATATAACATTTCTCTATTTTGACGGTCAGTTATTCTTAACATTTCTTCACCATAATCGTCATACCGACCACTTTCTTTCCAAATTTCGCTGGATTGAATTGTTGGCATTAATATTTCTTGAGCTCCAATTTTATTTTGTTCTTGTCTTACAATGTACTCTATTTTTTTCATTACCTTAAAACCTAAAGGTAACCATGAATAAATTCCTGCAGAGGCTTGCTTAATCATGCCTACTCTCAACATCAATTGATGAGATTTAATTTTTGCTTCTGAAGGATTATTTTTTAATATTGGTATAAATGAATTTGATAAAAGCATCTTAATTAATCATATTTCTTAAATTTAAATATTCAAATTTAATTAATAAGTAAATTATTATGAAAATGACAGTAGTAATTCCAGTGCAATAAAGGAATTTTTTCAGCATTTTTGGATTTTCAGGTGATCCAGGATCCTCACCGTCAATTTTTACAGTCTTTGTTCGATTCACATCAATAGGTAGAATAGCAAAAAAAACTATCCACCATATAATTATATAGATAATAGCTAAGCCTGTTGCGCTCATTAAATTCTTACTAAATTGATATTTGTAAAAGGTTTTTTCCCTGTTCTCTCTTTTGAAAACTTTCTACAGGCAATTTTTAATGCGTCAATAAGATTGTGTTCTTGTTGTTTGCTTCCAATTTTAAAAGTTCTAGAGGTTTTCTCTATTTCCTCTTCTAATCCATAAACAAAATCATCTCGATCATCTACAGGTAAACCACGAAATGAAAGAATAGGGTTATTGTGTATATTACCTTTAGGTGTAATCATTATTGTTACCTCAAGATATCCATTAGCACTTAAATTTTTCCTATCTTTTATCGATTGTGAATCTGGATCAACGCTTACACTACCATCTAAATAAAGTCTGCCGCTCGGGGCCTTGTCATATACTTCAGGTTTTTCACCTGGATATAACTTAACAATATCACCATTTTCTACTTGAACTGGATGTGGCACTTGCATTTCTTTTGCAAAATTAATGTGTTCTATCATGTGCCTATGTTCGCCGTGTACTGGTATTACACATCTAGGTTTTACCCATTGGTACATCTCTTTAAGATCTTCTCTATTTGGATGCCCAGAAACATGAACAAATTCGGTTTCTTCAGATATTACTTCTATTCCATCCTTAACAAGTTGGTTGTGAAGTTTATAAAGTTTTTTTTCATTACCAGGTATGATTTTTGAAGAAAAAATTACAGCATCCCCTTTTTCAATAAAAACATCTGGATGAACATAACTAGAAATTCTCATCATTGCACCCATAGGTTCGCCCTGGCTTCCGGTACACAAATACACAATTTTTTCTCTTGAAAAATTTTTAGCTTCTCTTGGATCAATTGGTTCAATTGTATTTTTTAAATATCCACATTGACGTGCAGCTTTATAAATACGATGCATTGATCTTCCAACTAAAGAGATTTGTCTGCCTGTTTGTTCTGCACAATAAAAAGCGGTCTCCATTCTAGCTACGTTTGAAGCAAAAGATGTTATGATAATTCTTTTTTTTAATCGAGACATAACGTTTAACATGTTTTTTCTTACATCTAATTCTGAACCTGATCTACCAGCGCTAAAAACATTTGTTGAGTCGCAAATCATTGCTAGCACACCTTCCTCACCAATTTCTTTTAATCTTTTTTCGTTAATATTGTCTCCAATCAAAGGATTTGGGTCAACCTTCCAATCTCCAGTGTGCAAAATAACTCCTGCAGGAGTTTTTATTCTAAGTCCGTTTGGCTCTAATATAGAATGAGTTAAAGTAATGTATTCAATTTCAAATGGGTCTAAAGAAACCTTTCCATTTAACTCAACAATCTGTAAATCATTAGTTATATCGATTTGTTTTTCTCTAAATTTTTCTCGAATTAATACAGCTGTAAAAGGAGTTGCAAAAATTTTACATTGTAATTTTGGCCATAGATGAGCAATTGCACCTATATGATCCTCGTGTGCGTGAGTTAAAACTATTCCTAATAAATTATCTTTTCTTTCTACTATAAATCCTGGATCTGGATAAATTAAATCAACACCTGGAATAGTATCGTCTGCAAATGTTACCCCTATATCAACCATAATCCATTTATGATCACTAGGCTGTCCATAGCCAAACAAATTCATATTCATTCCTATTTCGCCTGATCCACCTAAGGGACAAAATAATAGTTCATCTTTCATATTATTTAATTAGTTTTGAAATTTTTATTAAGCCTTTAATTGTAATATCTTGGTTGTAACTTGCTTTCGTTTTTATTGAATTTTTAAATAAATTTGAAAATCCACCAGTAATAATTACTTTAAAAGATTTTCCGGTCTCTTTCTTAATTAAATTAATAATATTGTCAATTAAACCCGCATAACCCCAAAAAAAGCCTGATCTAACAGCTGAGACTGTATTATTGCCAATAACTTTATTAATCTTTTTTAAATTTATTTTTGGAATCAGAGTTGCTTTGTCAGACAAAGTATTAAGAGATAATCTGACACCTGGGGCAATAATTCCTCCATAATAAGTATTTTTAATTAGTACATCAAAAGTTGTTGCCGTACCAAAATCTAAAATTATAAAATTATTTTTATTGTTCATTAAACTTATAGCATTGGTAATTCTATCTGAGCCTATCTGTTTAAAATCTACTTTGATTTTTATAAGTGATTTAAGGTTTAGTTTTTTAACCTCATAGCATTTTAATTTAATTTTTTTCGATAAAAATTTACTAATTATAGAAAATGTTTTTGGAACAACACTACAAAATAATATTTTTTCAATTTTATTTAATTGAATTTTGTTTTTTTTAAATAAAATATTAAGTTGCTTGTTATTTATAGATTTTGATAAAAAAGTAATTTTTTTTGAAATTTTATTTTTAGAAACAATACATAATTTTGTTTCCGTATTACCAATATCGCCTAGAATATACATTATTTAATTTTATACAGTTTAGATAAATTTTTTTCAAAAAGTTGTTTTAGTTTATTTTCTACAATTAATTTACTAATACTTTTTTTAGTTACCTCTTGCAAGTTTGTAGCAGGATAATTTCTTATAATTGGATTATTTTTAATATTTATGCCTATACCAGTAATTAAAAATTTTTTATCTCTTACAAATATGACTTCTTGTAAAATACCACTAATTTTTTTTTTATCTATTAGTAAGTCGTTCGGTTTTTTAAATAAAATTTTTTTACTTGTAAATGATGAAAGTAAATTTTTGACTAAAAGACAATTGATTTTTGTTATAGCGTTAATAGATAGTTTCGTTTTATTTAGTTCATTGAAAAAAGAGATAAATAAATTTCCTTTTGATGATATCCATTTTCTTCCATACTGTCCTCTACCATTTACTTGTGTTTCAGCAACAACCATACCTAGGTTATATTTAGTTTCTTTGATAATTCTAATTGCAGTATTGTTTGTGCTTTTAACTTTTTTAAATTTAAATTTTCTTAATTTCATCAAATGATATCAATTCTTGAAACAACTTCTATTAACTGACTAGGGAATATGAAGTATAAAAGAATTAATATCGTTGAAACTGTAAGTGAAAATTTTAACCATAAGCTATGGTCTGTATCGTATTTATCTTTTTCTTTATCAAAGTAAATTATTTTTATAATTCTTAAATAATAAAAAGCCGCAACTACAGTAGATAACAATCCAACGATAGCTAAGAAAAACATTGATTGTTCTAATACAGCTTTAAAAATATAAAACTTAGCAAAGAAACCTGCTAGAGGCGGAATACCTGCTAAAGAAAAAAGTATTACAAGCATACATAAAGATAAAAGTGGATGGTTTTTTGATAATCCTGAGAGATCCTCAATATCCTCATAATATTGATCTTTTCTTCTTAACATCAATAGACAAGAGAAAAGAGCTAAATTCATAACTACGTAAATTGAAATATAGATTATTGAACTTTGAATTCCTTCGTTCGAAACTGTGGCTAATCCTGCTAATGTGTAACCAATATGTCCTATAGAGCTATAAGCAATTAGTCTTTTAATATTGGTTTGCCCTATTGCAGCAACCGCTCCAAAAACCATGGAAGCTATTGACAAGAAAATTATTATCATTTGCCATTGATCAATTAAATTTAAGAAAGGAACATATAAAAATCTTATAAATACAGTTAAAGCAGCGATCTTTGGAACTATTGTAAAAAATAAAGTTACAGTTGTTGGTGACCCTTCGTAAACATCAGGTGCCCACATGTGAAATGGAACTGCAGAAATTTTGAATGCTAAACCAACTAATATGAACACAATTCCAAATGTTAAAACATATTCATTAGAATTTAATTGATTTGATATTATATCAAAATTGGTTGAACCTGAAAAACCATATACTAATGAGCATCCATATAACAATAATCCTGAAGACAGTGCACTTAAAACAAAATATTTCAAACCAGCTTCTGATGATTTTAATTGATCCCTGTTATATGTAGCTAAAACATAAAGAGCTAATGACTGTAATTCTAGGCCCATATAAAAAACAATTAAATCATTTGAACTTATCATCACCATCATACCAAGAATAGAGCTCAAAATTAAAACAGGGTATTCGATATTGTATATTTTAAATGTTTTTAAATAAGTTGATGAGATAACTAAAACTAAAAAACCTCCAATTAAAGTTATAATTTTCATTAGCGAAGACATGGTGTCAATCACGACACTTTCATTAAATAAAGTTTCTCTAGTAACAGAGAAAGTTTCATTTATTGCTATTATAGTTGTAATTAAAATTGCAAACAAAGATAAAGTGAAAGTAATTTTTGAACTATCTTTTTTAAACACACCCAGAATAAGTAGAAACATAATTGATAGAGAAATAAAAATTTCAGGTAATATTAAATTTAAATTTTCCATATTATTTACTAGCTATATTTGTGTTATGTGCATTAATTAAATCAGTGACAGAAACTTCAATAGTGTTAATTAATGGATCGGGATAAAAACCAAAAAATAAGATTGGTACAGCTAAACAAGATAAAATAAAATATTCAGATCTATTTAAATCTAACATTTTTTTAAGATCTTCATTAGTTAATTTTCCAAATACTACTCTTTTATATAGCCATAAAATGTATGCAGCTCCTAAAATCACCCCAATACTAGCTATAACAGCTACTAAAAAATTATCCTTGAAAGCTCCCATTAATATTAAAAACTCACCAATGAATCCACTTGTTCCAGGTAAACCAAGAGACGCTAAAGCAAATAACATAAATAATATTGAATATTTTGGAATTACAGAAACTAGTCCACCATACGTACTTATCAATCTAGAATGCATTCTGTCATAAACTACACCAACAGTTAAAAATAATGCTGCTGAAACTAAGCCATGGCTTATCATTTGAATTATACTTCCTTCAATTCCTTGTTGTTGCAAAGTGAATATACCTAAAGTTACAAAACCCATATGCGCTACTGATGAATAAGCAATCAACTTTTTCATATCTTCCTGCATTAAAGCTATCAGTGAAGTAAATATGATTGCTATAACACTCAAGGTGTAAATTAAAGGTGTAAATACCTCTGATGCAACTGGGAAAAGACCTAAAGAAAACCTTATAAAACCATATCCAGCCATCTTTAATAATATGGCAGCTAACAAAACAGACCCAGCGGTAGGAGCCTCAACGTGAGCATCAGGTAACCATGTATGAACTGGCCACATAGGTGTTTTAACAGCAAAAGAACTAAAAAATGCTAACCACAACAGATTTTGATATTTAACATCAATACCAATTTCATATAGTTGAACTACGTCAGTTGTTCCTGTAATCCAATAAATTGAAATTATTGCAACCAACATTAAAACAGATCCTAATAGTGTATATAAAAAAAACTTGAACGCTGAATAAACTCTTCTTGCGCCTCCCCAAATACCAATAATTAAAAACATTGGGATCAATCCGGCTTCAAAAAATAAATAGAATACAACTAAATCAAGTGCACAGAAAACACCAATCATGAAACTTTCCATGATTAGAATTGCAATTAAAAAATCTCTTAATCTATTTTTAACAGAATTATTTACAGATATAATGCAAAGGGGTGTTATAAATGTAGTCAATATAATAAATAAAATTGAAATACCATCAACACCAACTTTATAATTAATAAATCCTTCAATCCATGTTCTATCTTCTACAAATTGGAAACTGGAAGTTGATTGGTCAAAAGTAAACCATAGATAAATCGAAATTAAAAAATTAACTACAGTTGTAAATAAAGCAACATATTTAGCTGTGTAATTATTTCCATCTTTATCTTTAGTAAAAAATAAAAATAAAGCACCAACTATTGGCAATAATATTAAAGAAGAAAGAATAGGAAAATTCATTATTTAATTATTAAAAAAGTTAGTAAAGCAGAGAAACCTAACAACATTACAAATGCATATTGATAGATAAAACCACTTTGAAATTTGGTTGCTTTGATTGAACATTTTTTTATAAAAGAAGAAATTCCATCAGGACCAAAACCATCTATTATAGTTCCATCACAAAATTTCCATAAAAATAGACCTAGTTTTTTTGAGGATTTAATAAACAAAACATCATACAACTCATCAAAATACCATTTGTTTACTAAAAAATTATACAAAGGTTTGTTCATAAAAACTATTGAATTAGGAAGCTCTTTGTTTTTTACAAATAAGTAATAAGCAATTGGAATAGATACTAAAACTAAACAAGGTGTTAAAAGTAAAAACCATAAGGGTGGGTGCTCAGTACTCAAAGGCTCTAAGAACTTAATAGACTCTGCCCAGAATAAATTCTCACCATGACCAATAAATAGTCCTTTAAATAGAAAACCAGCGAACACAGCTCCTATTGAGAGGATAAATAAAGGAACAAGCATTACTAATGGAGACTCATGTGTTTCTTCTATCTTGACCTCTTTATTGTTATAGTCTCCATGGAAAGTTTTAAAAATTAATCTCCATGAATAAATAGATGTTAAAAATGCTGTAATTACTCCAATCCCAGCAGCATAATAACCAGTGGTATTACCTTTTAAATATGCAAATTCTATAATTGCGTCTTTAGAGTAAAATCCTGATAAAAATGGAAAACCTGTTAATGCAAGTGTTCCTATTATCATTAAAGTATAGGTATATGGTAACTTCTTCCATACACCTCCCATGTAATTTATATTTTGCTCATCTTTAAATGCATGGATTACTGAACCAGATCCTAAAAATAATAGAGCTTTGAAAAATGCATGAGTAAATAAGTGAAACATAGCAACATTATATGCACCTACTCCAGCTGCAAAAAACATATAACCAAGTTGGCTGCATGTAGAGTAAGCAATAATTTTTTTTATATCTGTTTGAACTAGAGCGACGGTTGCTGCAAAGAAGGCTGTAGTCATTCCAACGATAGTTATAAAATTTAGTATCAATGGTGAATATTCATAGATTGGGGAACATCTTACAACTAAGAAAACACCAGCTGTTACCATCGTTGCTGCATGAATTAATGCAGAAACAGGTGTTGGACCTTCCATAGCATCAGGTAACCAAGTATGCAGTAATATCTGCGCAGATTTTCCCATTGCTCCAATAAATAAAAGTAAACAAATTAGATCTATTGCTTTAACTTCAAAACCTAAAAAGGATAAATTTTTATCTACAACAGTTGGAATTTGTTGAAAAACTTCAGAGTAATTAACAGTTCCAAATAAATAAAATATTAAAAAAATTCCTAAAGCAAAACCAAAGTCACCTACTCTGTTAACAACAAATGCTTTTATTGCTGCAGCATTTGCACTTTCTTTTTTAAACCAAAAACCAATTAAGAAATAAGAACAAAGACCAACACCTTCCCAGCCAAAAAATAATTGAATAAAATTATCTGATGTTACAAGCATCAACATTGCAAAAGTGAATAATGATAAGTAAGCCATAAATCTTGGCTTATGAGGGTCATGAGACATATAACCAATTGAATAGATATGTACTAAAGCAGATACAGACGTTACAACTACTAACATTACAGCTGACAATGGATCAATTAGCATTGACCAATTTACATCAAGTGATCCAGAGCTTATCCATGTTGCTATAACAATATTTTCTTCGTATTGATTTACAATTACTTGATACAGAACATAAATTGATAAAAGGGCAGATATTGAAACAAGTAAACTAGTTACTATTTCTGAGTTTCTATCACCGATATATCTTCCAAAAAAACCAGAGATAATTGAAGCAATAAGTGGAAGAAATATAATTGATAGTTCCATGATTATCCTTTTAACTTATCTATTTCTTCAACTCGTATTGTTCCTGAATTTCTGAAATATACAACAATGATTGCTAATCCTATGGCTGCTTCTGCTGCCGCAACTGTAAGAATAAATAAAGTAAAGACTTGTCCTGCCAAATCACCCAAATAAATAGAAAAAGCAACTAGGTTGATATTTACTGCAAGTAATATCAGTTCAATACTCATTAATATAACAATGATGTTCTTTCTATTAAGAAAAATACCAATTACTCCAATTGAGAAAATAACAGCACCTAAAGTCAAATAATGTCCTAAACCTATATCAATCATCTATTTTAACTCCTTTGTTGCTCTGAACTTCTAACACCTCAACACCTTCTACTCTTTCTCTAGATATCTGTTTGATATAACTTTGTCTTTTAACTCCAGATCTTTGTCTAAAAGTTAATACTATAGCTCCAATCATAGCTACTAGTAGGATCATTCCACTTATTTGAAACACATGAATATAATCAGTGTATAAAATTTGGCCCAATGAATGGGTGTTGCTTACACTTGTATTAGCAAGTGAATTGTTAATATCAAAAATTTCTGGTTTATATTTCCAACCACCAATTACAATTATTACTTCAACGAATATAAGCGTACTGATAATTAATCCCACAGGGATATGTTTGGAACTTTGTTGACCCGCAAACCATTGGTTTTTTTGTTGGGCTACGTTTAACATCATAACAACAAATAAAAACAGAACTGCAACGGCCCCAACATAAACAATTAGCATTATCATTCCCAAAAATTCAGCACCAATCATTATAAAAAGACAAGAAATACTTATGAAATCAAGAATTAAGAAAAATACTGAGTGAACAGTATTTTTCGAAGCAGTAACCATTATAGCTGAAACAACAGCAATTATAGAAAATGTATAAAAGAAAATAGCGTGTGCAATCATTTTTATCTATGGATATTGTCAGCTTTAATATTTGCCTCCAAAACATTCTCCCATCTATCACCATTGTCTAATAACTTTTCTTTTGTATAATAAAGTTCTTCTCGTGTTTCTGTTGAAAATTCAAAATTTGGACCTTGTACTATTGCATCTACTGGACAAGACTCTTCACATAAACCACAATAAATACATTTCATCATATCAATATCGTAACGTGTAGTTTTTCTACTTCCATCTTCTCTTTCAGCTGACTCGATAGTTATTGCTTGTGCAGGACATACTGCTTCACATAATTTACAAGCTATACATCTCTCTTCTCCATTTGGATATCTTCGTAAAGCATGTTCACCTCTAAAACGAGGACTTATTTTACCTTTCTCAAAAGGGTAATTAATTGTTTTTTTTGATTTAAATAATTCTTTAGTAGCAATAAACAAGCCACCAATGAAATCTGTCATAAATATTGTTTTAAAAAATCTTGAGATTTTCATTATTAATTCACTGGTAAAAGATTAAAATAAAATAAATAGCTAGCTGTTAATACTACCCAAACTAAAGAAAGAGGAAGAAATACTTTCCATCCAAGTCTCATTAATTGATCATATCTGTATCTAGGTACTATCGCCTTGACTAAAGCAAAAAGAATAAATAAAAGAAGAATTTTTAATATTAACCATATGGCACCTGGAACTAAAGTAAATGGATAAACATCAATTGGAGACATCCAGCCACCTAAGAATAATATTGCCCCCATTGCACACATTAATAAAATGTTTGCATACTCACCTAACCAAAACATAGCATACATCATTCCTGAATATTCTGTTTGATATCCAGCCACCAATTCTGCTTCTGCCTCTGGTAAATCAAAAGGTGGTCTGTTAGTTTCAGCTAAAGCTGAAATAAAGAATATTACAAACATTGGAAATAATGGAATTACAAACCACATATTTTGTTGAGCAATAACAATGTCATTTAAGTTTAATGAACCAACACAAAGTAAAACATTGATAATTATTACCCCAATTGAAACTTCATAGGATACCATTTGAGCTGCAGAGCGAATTGCCCCAAGAAAAGGATACTTAGAATTGGATGCCCATCCGCCCATTATTATTCCATAGACACCTAGTGAGGAAACAGCAAATAAGTAAAGAATTCCAACATTTATATCAGCCAAAACCTGAGTTGCACTAAATGGAATTACAGCCCAAGCAATTAAAGCTAAGGTCATCGTGACTATAGGGGCCAGTATGAAAATTACTTTATTTGAACTAGATGGAATGATGATTTCTTTAAATATATATTTTAAAGCATCAGCTAAAGATTGTAGTAAGCCAAATGGACCAACAACATTAGGTCCTTGTCTTTTTTGAACAAAAGCCCAAACTCTTCTATCTAGCCAAACTACCATTGCTACAGAAACAAGAACTGGAACTAGTAAGAATAAAATCTTATAAACTTCCTGAAAAACTATGCTCAAGTATTCCATATTAACCTTCTGTACCTGTTGATTTTAAATTTAATTTAGAGTTATTACATTCAACCATCGTTTTTGATGACCTGGCAATTACATTTGAAAAATAATAGTCTTTTACATTGATTGTTAAATTTTCATTTTTAAATTCATTAGTAGAATTATTAATCTGATTTACTTGTTTTTCTTTTTGTAAATTTAAATAGTTAAACATGCTGCTTTCTAATTCATCTTTATCATTAAATAATTTTCTATTATTCATAAACTCAGCTAGTTCATTAATTATCTGCCAATCTTCTTTTGCCTCACCCGGTGGATATGATGCTTTATAAGCTTTTTGAATTTTTCCCTCTAGATTAGTAAAGTATCCATCTTGTTCAGTATAAGCAGCACCTGGCAAAATAATATCAGCTGACTCGGCACCTTTATCACCGTGGCTACCTTGATAAATTACAAATTCGTCTTTTTTATCAAATTGTAAATTATCTTGGCCTAAAAGATAAACAATATCAAATTTATGTTCTTTTAAACCACTTATTAAATTATTTTCATTATTAATTATTCCAAGATCAATATTTCCTACTGTTGCTGCATCAGTTGATAAAACATTTAAAGAGTTCCATTCATCTGAAATTTTATTATTTTTTGATAAAAATTCTTTTGTTTTATTAAACAAAAATTCTGAAGACTTTAATCTAAGTAGAGACTCACCAATAATAATTATTGGTTTTTTTGAATTAATAATTTCTTTAGATGCGTCATGATTCCCCTCAAGAATATTATTTAAAGTTTGCGTTTGACCATCTAAACTTTGGTAAGGATAAGTTAAATCACCAACATCATTAAGTGAAATAATTTTTGTATTGTTGTTTAAGTAAGCTTTTCTAATTCTAGCATTTAAAATAGTTGCTTCATATCTTGGGTTTGCACCTGCTATAAAAATTAAATCTGCTTCTTCAATGCCATTTATAGAAGAATTGAATAAATAGTTTTCTCTTTTTGAAGTATTTATAAATCTGTTATCAGATCTTGACTCGTAATTTTTAATATCAATTGTACGATCAAAAAATTCTTTAAAAATATAACTAGTCTCCATATTATTTAAATCACCAACAAAACCACATATTTTTTCTTTTGATGTGTTTTCAAGTTTGGATTTAATTATTTTATACACTTCATCCCATGAAGCCTTTTCAAACTTGCTGTTGTATTTGATAAATGGAGTATCTAATCTTTGATGTAGAAGACCATCACAAGCATATCTTGTTTTATCTGAGATCCATTCCTCATTAATATCTTCATTTATAATTGGAAGTACTCTTTTGACTTCCCAATCATATGTATCTACCCTTACATTTGAGCCTATTGCATCCATTACATCAATTGTTTCAGTTTTCTTTAATTCCCATGGTCTAGCCTCAAATACATAGGGTTTTGATGTTAGTGCGCCTACTGGACATAAATCTACTACGTTAGCAGACAATTCAGATTGCATTGATTGCTCTAGATAAGTTGTTATTTGCATATCTTCACCTCTTCCAATAGCACCAAGCTCTGGAACTCCAGCAACTTCCGTTGCAAATCTCACGCACCTCGTACAGTGAATACATCTTGTCATTTGAGTTTTAATCAATGGTCCCATGTTTTTTTCAGGTACTGTTCTTTTGTTTTCTTTAAATCTTGATTTGTCTACTCCATAGTACATTGATTGATCTTGAAGATCACATTCACCACCTTGATCACATACTGGACAATCTAAGGGATGGTTAGCTAATAAAAATTCCATCACCCCCTTACGAGCTTTTTCTACTAAAGCAGTATTCGTTTTAATATTCATACCATCGGCAGCTGGCATAGCACATGAGGCAATCGGTTTAGGAGATTTTTCCATTTCAACTAAACACATTCTACAATTACCTGCTATCGATAATTTTTCATGGTAACAAAATCTTGGTATTTCGACACCAGCTTTTTCACAAGCTTGAAGGACAGTTAATCCTTCTTCAACTTCAACCTCGATTTCATTTACTTTTAATTTAAGCATTTTTTTTATCTAATAAATGTTGATCTACCAAATATGGAATATTGTTTTTCTTTTGAACAATAGGATCCAAATTGTTTCTTTTCTCAATTTCTTTTTTAAAATGTCTAAGCAATCCTTGAACTGGCCAGGATGAACCTTCTCCAAAAGCACAAATAGTATGTCCTGCAATTTGGTTTGTAACATCACCTAACATTTCTACTTCATCCTTCGTTGCATCACCTTTTGCCATTCTCTCAAGCATTCTCCACATCCAACCAGAACCTTCTCTACATGGTGTACATTGTCCACAACTTTCATGTTTATAAAATCTTGCTATTCTTGCCATGCATTTAATTATGTCCTGATCTTTATTAATGACCACTATGCCTGCTGTTCCTAAACCACTTTTCTCAGCCATAAGTGAATCAAAATCCATAGTTAATGTTTCACATTTCTCTTTTGGAATTAGAGGCATTGATGAACCACCAGGAATTACTGCTTGTAGATTATCCCAACCTCCAATAACACCACCTGCGTGAACCTCAATTAATTCTTTTAAAGGAATGTTCATTTCTTCCTCAACATTGCACGGTGTATTTACATTTCCAGATATGCAAAATATTTTTGTCCCTGTATTTTTTTCTCTTCCAAGAGAAGCAAACCATTTTCCACCTCTTCTAAGAATTGTTGGGACTACAGCTATAGTTTCTACGTTATTAATAATTGTTGGACATCCATAAAGACCAATTAAAGCAGGGAATGGTGGTTTTAATCTTGGTTGTCCTTTTTTACCTTCGATACTTTCTAATAAAGCTGTTTCCTCTCCACAAATATATGCTCCAGCACCATAATGAATATAAATATCTAAATCCCAACCAGTACCTGCTGCATTTTTACCTAACAGTTTTTTCTCATAAGCTTCATCTATTGCAACCTGAAGTTTTTGGCCATCAATAAAATATTCTCCTCTTATATAAATGTAACAAACATGTGCTTGAACTGCATAAGATGCTATTAAACAACCTTCAATCAACTTATGAGGCTCAAATCTTAGAATATCTCTATCTTTGCAAGTTCCTGGCTCTGATTCATCACCGTTAATAACTAAATAGTGTGGTCTAGATCCAACTTCTTTTGGCGCAAATGACCATTTTAAACCTGTAGGAAATCCTGCCCCACCTCGACCTCTTAACTGAGATTCTTTAATTTCGTTAATTATCCAGTCTCTTCCTTTGTTAGTAATTTCTTTTGTATTAACCCAATCACCTCTCTCTTTTGATGAAGATAAATCTGAGCCATTATCATTGTATAAATTTTGAAAAATTCTATCTTGATCTTTAAGCATTTTTTAAATCCATTAAAGTTTTTCTGTTATTTTCTGGTTCATTATTTACTCTTCCTCTGTATGAACCAGGTTTTGGAGTTTCTCCATTTAAAACTTTATCTAAAATATCTAAAGTTTTTTGTTTATCCAAATCTTCGTAATAATCATCATTAATTTGCATCATTGGAGCATTAACGCATGCTCCCAAACACTCAACTTCCATCCAAGAACAACTTTTGTCGTTTGATAATTCACATTCGTTTTCAGAAATTTTTTCCTTACAAGCCTCAACTAATTGATTTGCACCTCTTATCATACAAGGTGTTGTGGTACATACTTGAACAAAGTATTTGCCTACAGGAGCTAAATTATACATTGTATAAAAAGTAGCTACCTCATAAACTTTAATGTAAGGCATATCTAAAAACTTAGCGATGTACTTCATTGCAGCTAAAGGTATCCAATTATTATTTTGTTTTTGAGCAATATAAAGTAAGGCCATTACGGCACTTTGCTGTTTACCTTCAGGATATTTTGCAACAATAACATTTGCTTCCTCTAATGATGAAGCATTGAACTCAAAACTCTTTGGTTGATCTTTAGCGGGTCTTCTTAAACTCATCTGTCTACCTCACCGAAAACAATATCTAAAGAACCTAATACTGCAGGAACATCAGCTAACATATGACCTTTAATTAAATGATCCATTGATTGCAAATGTGAAAATCCTGGTGCTCTTATTTTACATTTATAAGGTTTACTTGAACCATCAGATATTAAGTAAACACCAAATTCTCCTTTTGGAGCTTCAACAGCCGTATAAATTTCGTCTTTTGGAACTCTATAGCCTTCTGTAAAAAGTTTAAAATGGTGTATTAAAGCTTCCATTGATTGTTTAATTTCTGCCTTAGGTGGTGGGCTTATCTTACCATCTAATGATTTGATTGGACCCTTTTCCATTTTAGATAGACATTGTTTAATAATTGAAACACTTTCTTTCATTTCTTCAATTCTGCATAAATATCTGTCGTAACAATCTCCGTTTTTTCCAACCGGAATCTTAAAGTCTAAACTTTGATAACAATCATAAGGTTGAGATTTTCTTAAATCCCATGGAACACCTGATCCTCTAATCATAACTCCTGAAAAAGAATAATCTAAAGCATCTTCTCTCGTGACTACTCCAATATCGACATTTCGTTGTTTAAAAATTCTATTGTCTGTTAACAAACTTTCTAAATCATTGATTATTTTTGGAAAAGTTTCGCAAAATTTTGCAATATCTTCCTCTAAACCTTTTGGCAGATCTTGATGAACACCCCCTGCTCTAAAATAATTCGCATGAAGCCTAGATCCTGAAGCTCTTTCATAAAATGTCATCAACGTTTCTCTTTCCTCAAAACCCCAAAGCGAAGGTGTAAGTGCACCAACATCTAGAGCTTGAGTTGTAACATTTAAAATATGACTTAAAATTCTTCCAATTTCACAAAATATAACCCTTATGTATTGTGCTCTAATTGGAACATCTATTTTAAGTATTTTTTCAATCGCTAATGCGAAAGCGTGTTCTTGATTCATTGGTGCTACATAGTCCAAACGATCAAAATAAGGAACTGCCTGCATATAAGTTTTGTTTTCTATAAGTTTTTCTGTTCCCCTATGAAGTAAACCGATGTGAGGATCTGCCTTTTCAACTACCTCTCCATCAAGCTCTAGAATTAATCTAAGAACACCATGGGCTGCAGGATGCTGTGGGCCAAAATTTAAATTTAAATTTTTAATTTTTTTTGTCATTGTTCTCAATCTCTTCTTTAATATATTTTGTTCCTTCCCAAGGACTTTCATAATCGAAATTTCTATAATTTTGCTCCAACTTAACTGGTTCGTTAATTACTTTTTTCTGATCCTCGCTATATCTGACCTCTGAGTGCCCAGTTAATGGAAAATCTTTTCTTAACGGGTGACCTTCAAATCCATAATCCGTTAGTATCCTTCTTAAATCAGGATGATCTTTAAAAGATACTCCATACATATCAAATACTTCCCTCTCCATCCAATTTGCTGAAGGAAAAATACTAGTTAATGATGGGATAACTTCATTTTCTGCAATAGGGTATTTTACAATTAATCTTTGATTAAATTCATGGCTTAAAAACAAATATACTACTTCAAACCTTTGATTTTTTTCTGGGTAATCAACAACTGTTATATCTATTAGTTGTCTAAATTTAGTATCTTGATTTGTTTTTAAAAATAAAGAGACATCAATCATATCATCTTTATCTATTTCTATATAAATTTGATTGTGTTTTATATCTGTATTGTTAATTTTGGTAGTTAACTCAGAATTAATTTTTTTTTCTAGATCTTCTAAACTTTTCATAATTATCTAATAAAAGATCCTTTTTTTCTAATTTTTTTTTGTAATTGAAGTATTCCATATAACAGTGCCTCTGCTGAAGGGGGGCATCCTGGCACATAAACATCTACAGGAACGATTCGATCACAACCTCTAACAACAGAATATGAATAATGGTAGTACCCACCCCCGTTTGCGCAACTACCCATAGAAATTACATATCTTGGTTCAGGCATCTGGTCATAAACTTTTCGTAAAGCTGGTGCCATTTTATTTGTCAAAGTGCCTGCAACTATCATTACATCTGATTGTCTTGGGGAACCTCTTGGAGCTGCTCCAAACCTTTCTAAATCATATCTCGGCATAGCTGTTTGCATCATTTCAACGGCACAACAAGCTAAACCAAAAGTCATCCAATGAAGAGATCCTGATCTTGACCAGTTAATTAAATTATCAAGCGATGTAGTTATAAAACCATTCTTACTGAAATCTTCTGCAAGTTTTTTAAATTCCTCAGGAACTTGATCTATTTTATTATTCATTGTGGTTTATAATTTTATTCCCAGTCTAAAGCACCTTTTTTCCATTCATAAATAAAACCTATTGTAAGTATGAATAAAAAAATCATCATTGATGAAAAACCTAATAATCCAATATTTCCTAGAGATATTGCCCATGGAAATAAAAATGCTATCTCTAAATCAAAAATAATAAATAAAATTGCAACCAAATAAAATCTGACATCAAATTCCATTCTTGAATCCTCGAAAGGTTCAAAGCCACACTCATAAGCTGAAAGTTTTTCGGGATCAGGTTTTTTTGGTGATAGAATGAAATTTACAACCACAAAAGCGCAACTTAACCCCAGAGCTAATAATAAAAATATTATTATTGGTAAGTAATCTTTAAGAAAATCAGATAACATGCGTGTTTATATATCAGTTTTTATTTGTTGTTGAAGGGTAGATACGTCACATTTTCAATTAAAAAAAAGTGAATAATTTCAATTACTTATATCAAGTAGGCTGAAAAACATAACAATATCAATAGTTTAATAATTTATGACAGATTCGCTAAAAAGTGGCGGGAGTGAAGGGACTCGAACCCTCGACCTATCGCGTGACAGGCGATCGCTCTAACCAACTGAGCTACACCCCCACTTATCAATTTTTGGTGGGCAGTAAAGGACTCGAACCTTTGACCCCCTCGGTGTAAACGAGATGCTCTACCAACTGAGCTAACCGCCCTTTACCAAAATATAGTGATTTATATCCTTTAGTTTTCTGACGTCAAGTTCTATTAATGTTGAAAAATAGCTAAATACTTAATCTTTTTAAATATTTAAATTCAAATAAAAATTAATTTATTCTCATAAATTTAAAAACCACCACGCCAATTGTTCTTATTTTTAAAATTTTTTTCCTCTAACTTGCTGATTGGCTTAAAAATATAGAATAAAACTAAAATAAAAAATATTAAATATATCCCAATTTCCACGGTAAATATAACTTATTGAATACTAGCTTGAGATTTATCGTCTTTTTTAGAAATTTCTACCTCAACCCATTCTGTTGGTTTAAGTTCTTTTGTAAGAGCTATTTTTATTACTTGATCAGCATATTCAACTGGAGTGATTTTGATATCATCTGTAATTTTCTTAGGCATATCGACTAGGTCTTTCTCATTCTCCTTCGGTATCAATACTTCTTTAATTCCAGCTCTATGAGCTGCTAATAATTTTTCTTTTAACCCACCGATTGGCAATACTTGGCCTGTTAAAGTCACTTCTCCCGTCATAGCTACATCCCTTCTCACAGGAATCTTGGTTATTGAGGAAACAATTGATGTTACCATACCAATACCTGCAGATGGACCATCTTTTGGTGTTGCTCCTTCAGGGACGTGAATATGAAAGTCTTTTTTCTCAAAAATTGGTGGTATAATTCCATACTCTAAACATTTTGACCTTACAAAAGATTTTGCTGCTTTAACTGACTCTTGCATAACGTCACCTAATTTGCCAGTGATTTGCATTCTTCCTTTTCCTGGCATTGTAACAGTTTCAATTTTTAAAATTTCTCCACCATACTCAGTCCAAGCAAGCCCTGTAACTATACCTACTCTATTTTCAGCCTCTAATTCTCCAAATTTAAACTTGGGAACACCTAAAAAATCAGATAAATTTTTATTGTTTATTCCAACTTCTTTTTCTTCACCAGCCACAATTTTTTTAACAACTTTTCTTGCAAGTTTAGAAATTTCTCTTTCAAGATTTCTTACACCTGACTCTTTTGTGTATCCCCTAATGACTTCTTTTATAATATCGTCATCTAACTTCATTTCTTTTTCTTTAACACCATTATCTTTGATTTGTTTTGGTAATAAATATTTGTTTGCAATACTAATTTTTTCATCCTCAGTATAACCTGCTAGTCTAATTACTTCCATTCTATCCAGTAAAGGAGGTAAAATATTTAAGGTATTAGCAGTCGTTACAAACATAACATCGGATAAATCATAATCAACTTCTAAATAATGATCATTGAATGTTGTGTTCTGTTCAGGATCTAAAGCTTCTAATAATGCTGATGACGGATCACCTCTATAATCATTACCAATTTTGTCTATCTCATCTAATAAAATTAGCGGATTTTTTGTTCCAGCTTTTTTCATCATCTGAATAATTTTTCCAGGCAAAGATCCGATATATGTTCTTCTGTGACCTCTTATTTCTGCTTCATCTCTCATCCCACCAACAGACATTCTAACAAACTCTCTATTTGTAGCTTTTGCAATTGATTTTCCTAAAGAGGTTTTTCCAACTCCTGGAGGTCCAACTAAACATAAAATTGGTCCTTTGATTTTTTCCATTCTTTTTTGAACCGCTAAAAATTCTATTATTCTCTCTTTTACTTTTTCCAATCCAAAGTGATCTTTATCAAGAATATCCAGAGCTTTCTTTAAATCTATATCTACTTCGCTTTTTTTATGCCACGGAAGTTCAATCATCCAATCTAAATAATTTCTCACAACTGTTGCCTCAGCAGACATTGGACTCATATTTTTTAACTTTTTTAATTCTTGTAGACACTTCTTCTCTACCTCTTTTGGCATCTTGGCTTTTGTAATTGCTTTATTTAGACTGGTTGTTTCATCTTTACCGTCTTCAATTTCGCCAAGTTCTTTTTGAATAGCTTTTAGTTGCTCATTTAAATAATACTCTCTTTGTGTTTTTTCCATCTGAGTTTTAACTCTGCCCCTAATTCTTTTTTCAACACCAATAATACTCGTTTCATTTTCCATTATTTTAATAATGGCGTTTAACCTTTTCTTTACATCAACAGTTTCAAAAATTTGCTGTTTTTCAGAAATCGTTGCTGTTATGTGAGATGCGATATTATCTGCAATTTGTGATGGGTCTTTTAATTGTTTAATTGTGTTTATGGTTTCATTAGAAATTTTTTTATTTACAGAAGTTAATTTTTCTAATCTTCTTAAAGCTGTAGCCGCTAAAGGAAATAAATCCTCATCTTTAGATGAAACATCGTTATAGTGTGTGTAATCACATGTAATAAACTTTTCATTATCCTTAAAGTCTAAAATTTTTACTCTTTTAATACCTTCAACCAAAACTTTAACTGTACCATCAGGCAATTTTAATAATTGTAAAATACTCCCTTCACAACCATACATAAAAACATCTGTTTTCTTTGGATCATCTATTTCTGAATTTTTTTGTGTAACAAGAATAATTTTTTTATCTTTTTTCATCACTTCGTTTAGAGCTGAAATGGATTTGTCTCTTCCTACAAACAAAGGAATAACCATACTAGGAAAAACCACGATGTCTCTTAGTGGTAACAACGGTAATGTAATTTTAACGTCCATGAGATTAATATGGATATTATATTTTATAATGCAATAGGTTTTTGCTATTTATTAAGGATATTAAGCCGCTGTGGTCTTATTTGACTTAGATTTATTGTCACCTTTAGAATGAACTAAGATTGGTTGTGATTGTCCTTTTGCAGCACCAGCATCAACAATAACTTCTTCAATATTATCTTGACTCGGAAGATCGTACATTGTTTTCAACAAAATATTTTCTAGAATTGATCTCAAGCCTCTTGCTCCAGTTTTTTTGCTAATAGCTTTTTGGGCTATTTCTTTTAGAGCATTTTCTTTAAATATCAGTTTAGCACCATCTAATTTAAACAGCTCTTGATATTGCTTTGTTAAAGAATTTTTAGGTTCTTGTAATATTTTTATTAAAGATTTTTCGTCTAAATCTTCAAGTGTTGCTATCATTGGTAGTCTTCCAATAAATTCTGGTATCAATCCAAATTTTAATAAATCTTCTGGCTCTAATCCTTTCATCCATTCACCAGTTTTTTTATCTTGTGTATTTTTTACATCTGCACCAAAACCAATTGAAGTCCCTTTATCTCTTTGAGATATTATTTTATCAAGGCCTGCAAAAGCACCTCCACAAATAAATAAAATATTTGTTGTATCCACTTGTAAAAATTCTTGCTGAGGATGTTTTCTACCACCTTGAGGAGGAACACTTGCAACTGTACCTTCCATTATTTTAAGAAGCGCTTGCTGAACACCTTCTCCAGATACATCTCTAGTGATTGATGGGTTTTCAGATTTTCTACTAATTTTATCAACCTCATCAATATAAACTATTCCTCTTTGAGCTTTTTCAACATTATAGTCAGATGCTTGTAATAATTTTAAAATAATATTTTCAACATCTTCTCCAACATAACCCGCTTCTGTTAGAGTGGTTGCATCAGCCATTGTAAATGGAACATCTAGAATTCTAGCAAGAGTTTGAGCTAGTAATGTTTTTCCACAACCTGTAGGACCTACTAAAAGTATATTTGATTTCGATAGCTCAACATTTTTGCTCGTTTTGCTTTCATAATTTAATCTTTTATAATGATTGTGAACAGCTACAGATAAAACTTTTTTTGCATGTGCTTGACCAATTACATAATCATCCAATACTGAACAAATTTCTTTTGGAGATGGAAGACCATCTTGATGTTTTACAAAAGTATCTTTGCTCTCCTCTTTTATGATGTCCATACATAGCTCAACACATTCATCACATATGAAAACAGTTGGGCCAGCAATCAACTTTCTTACTTCATGTTGGCTCTTGCCACAGAAAGAACAGTAAAGAATATTTTTGTTATTTGTTGTCATTTTATTTTTTATAACGAATCAATTTTATTACTTTATTATAGAAGACTCACACTAATCAAGTTTCGATTAATAATGACTCAATATATTGTGTATTAAGATCTTTTTTCTACTACTTCGTCAATAAGACCAAAAGATTGTGCGACATCTGCTGTCATAAAATTATCTCTTTCAAGAGCAGATTTTATTTCATCAACACTTTTTCCAGTGTGTCTAGAATAAATTTCATTAAGCCTTTTTTTCAAAGACAAAACTTCGTTAGCATGAATTTCAATATCAGTTGCCTGACCCTGAAAACCTGCAGAGGGTTGATGAACCATTATTCTTGAATTTGGTAATGAAAATCTTTTTCCTTTTGTACCAGCTGCGAGCAAGAAAGAGCCCATTGAAGCTGCTTGCCCAATACATAAAGTGGAAATATCTGGTTTCACATATTGCATTGTATCATAAATACCAAGTCCTGCCGTAACCAAACCTCCTGGGCTATTTATGTATAAATAAATTTCCTTTTTTGGATCTTCAGCTTCTAAAAATAATAATTGAGCAGTAATTAATGATGCAACGTTGTCATTAATTTGACCTGTTAAAAAAATAATTCTTTCTTTTAATAATCTTGAATAAATATCATAAGCTCTTTCACCTTTGCTAGATTGTTCAACAACCATTGGTACAAGATTACTCATATGTTCTGATAATTTTGTTGTCATAAGTTGATTCGTTCTACTTATACAACTTGAGATTACTTTTTGCTAACTTTTTTTGTCTTTTTTGCTGCCGGCTTTGATTTTGCCTTTTTAGTTGCTGGTTTTTTTTCTTTAGCAGATGTTGTGGGGGATTTTTTCTTCATTTCTTTTTTTTCTTTACTAAGATCATGATCATTTTTATGAGCCTCTTTCAGGATTTTTTCAGCTTCCTCTTTTGAAATTTCTTTCTTATTAGCTTTACCTTTTTCTTTAATTAAATTTAGAATTTTTTCTTCATATACGGTTCCTCTTAAACTAGCTAATGCCGATGGGTTTTTTTGATAAAAATCCATTACCATTTTTTCTTGTCCTGGCATCATTCTTAGTTGTTTTTGTACTTCAGCTTGAATCTCTTGTTCTGTTACTTTGATTTGATTTCTTTCACCAAACTCGTTTAAAATTAAACCAGTTTTAATTCTTGTTTTTGCTTTATCTTCAAAGTTTTTTTTATTTTTCTTTATTTCTTCTTCTGGCATACCTTGAGATAAAATTTTAACCTCTTCTTCAATTAAATTTTCTGGAACTTCATCTATTTTAATTTTCTCTATTTCTTTTAAAATTTGATTTTTAGATAACTGATCTAATGAATTTTTATATTCATCATTAATTTGTTTTGAAATTAATGTCTTTAAATCTTTTAAATCTTTTGCTCCTAAATTTTTTGCAAAATCATCATCAATTTTTAATTCTTCTGATTGTTTAACGCTTAAAATTTTACAATTAAATTTAGCTTTTTTATTTACTAATTCTTTTTCAGGAAAATTTTCTGGCAAAGTTGCTTCTACAAGTTTTTCATCATCTTTCTTAACTCCAATCAATTGTTCATCAAAGCCTTTTAAAAATAGGTCTTTACCTAAAGTTAGCTGGGTGTTCTTTCCTTCACTACCTTTAAAATCTTTACCATCAACAGTTGCTTTGTAATCTAAAGATACTAAATCACCTTTTTTAGCTTTTGTATCAGCACTTACTTCTTTAAAATTTGGTTGGTTTTTGGCAATTTCTTTTATTCTTTTATCCGTTTCACTATCATTAATTTTTACAGTGTATTCATCAAATTTAATATTTTCTAAAGATTTAATTTCTACTTTTGGTAGCTCAGTAACTGATAAAACATATTCTAAATCTTTGTCTTCACCGTATGTCTTTAAATCAAGTTTTGGTTGACCAGCTGGTTTAATCTTATTGTCCTCTAATGCTTTAGTTGATGTTTCTTTTAAAACTTTATCTAAAACTTCTCCAAAAACTGCTTTGCCAAATTGTCTTTTTAAAATTTCTTTTGGAACTTTACCTGGTCTAAATCCTTTCAGATTTACACTACCTTTGATCTCTTCATATTTTTCATCCATATAAGAGTTCATTGTCTCTTTGTCGATAAAAATTTTAAGATCTTTATTTAAACCTTTTTTATTTTCTAATGTAACTTTCATAATATTTTTATGGTAGGGCGAAAAGGACTCGAACCTTCACATGTTGCCATATTGGTTCCTAAGACCAACGCGTCTACCAATTCCGCCATCGCCCCACAAATTATGAGGTTTTATATATTATTGAAACTATTTGTCCAATGACAATTGTTAAAAAATTATCTATTTATCTAATAAAATTTATACTAATTTATAGAAAATGATTATTTCACCTTGCATAAGCATTTGCAAAACTGATCCATCAACAGGCTATTGTTATGGTTGTGGAAGAAGTAATGAGGAAAAAAGACTTTGGAAGCTTGAAGAAACAACTGATGATTGGAAAAAAGAAAATATAATCGAAATTGAAAAAAGGCTTACTGGTTGGCAGCTAGAGAGTTTTAGGGAGTCTTATTCCTATAAAATCAAGAATGGTATGTCTCTTTTCAAGAAAAATTTAATTAAAGAGTAATTTAAACTATGAGTAAAGTTAAAATTGTAAGTATTATCTATGCTGTAGGTATAATTATTGGTGCTTTATTCTTTGATGTTTGGGGTGTAGATACTACTCCTTTAAAAACATTATCTGTATTTGCATGGACTGTAATATTTATTATTGCTTTATTTTTTGTAGATAAAAATGAGAGAAAATAAATTTTTAATATTTTTTTTATCATTTTTTTTTATTTCTTTAAATTCACAATCAGAGATTATTGTATTAAGTAAATGTGATCATAAGGAGGATAGTTTTTTAAAAAATGAATATATTTTGAATCTGAATGAATTAATTATGACAAGAAATTATGTTTATAATGAAAAAACTTATCAAAAATATAAGATCACCGATTTAAGCGTTAAAAAGAAAAACTCATATGTTAGAAATATTTATGAGGAAAATGGAAAAATACTTACATTAAAACATGGGTATCCACAATTTTATACTCAAATATTATTTGAAAAAGATAAACCAGATATTTATATCAAAGCTGTTTTAAACGATGTTGAAAGTTTATCAAAAATGTCAACTTGTAAAAAAATAGAGAAATTTGATCAAGAAAGTTAGTTTTTATTTTTTTTTTCTTCTTCTTTATTTTTTGTTTGAAATTTTTTCTTATTTTCAAATCTATTATTTATGATATTTGATCTATGCTTAGCAAAAGCTTGTTTTTGAGCTTGTTTCATTGCACGTTTAGAAGACATTTTTTTTTACCCATTTGCTGTAATCTAATGTTTCAAATTTTATATCACTTTTAATAAACCATGTTTCAAAAATTTTTCGTTTTTTTAAGTTAGAATAAACATTTTTTACAGCATATTTATAACCAAAAGGTTTTAAAAAATCGTATGCTAAAATTGAATAATCTATTTCTTCTCGGTAAAAATCTGTCTCAAAAGTAATTAATTTTGGTTTAATTCCATCATTAATTAATTTTTTTAATGCTAAAAAAGTTTTTTCTTGAGGATCAATATCACATGATAAAAAATCGATATTTGAATTTAAATTATTTTCTATAATTGCTTTTTTGTAATCAAAAGTTAATGCATCTACCCAATAAATTTTATTTTTTCTTTCTTTACAATTTTTCCAAAGATCTTTGTAATGTTCTAGAATTTCAATTGAATACCCTTTCCAATTATGCTCGACTTCTAACTTATAAGTATTGTTATCTTTTATTGGAACTCCTGCGCCAATATCTATATAAGAACCCTCATCTCCAAAAAGCTCTAAAGCAAACAAATCTTGACCTGCTTGTGAATATTTTGAAGTTTTATAAAAAAAATTTTGAAATAATTTTTTTAAATTCATACTTAATAAATTTTAAACTAATATTTTATCTTAATTGAATCAATTAATTTTAAATTTTTATCTGCTACGATAATCTCCCCAGATGACGGTGCATAATTTAAAATTTCAAAAATTACTACATAATGTGTAACAAAAACTAAATTTTTATTTTTATCCCAAGAACTAATAAATTTATCAAAATCAAGAATTTGCTTTTTTCTATTATTTGCAAATTTTGAACTAAAAAAAGAGTTGAGAAAATTTTTAGTTTCATATTTTTTAAAAGCAATAGATGCAGTTTCTATGCATCTGCACCATTCACTAGAATAGACTTTTCCTATTAAAATTTTATTTTCCTTAAAAAAATTACCAATTTTTTGCGATTGTGCTCTGCCACTATCGCTTAAATTTCTTTGAGTTGTACAATCGTTAATATCAAAATTATCTGGATCACCACCACCAGGTGCATACGCATGTCTTATGAAAATTAATTTTCCACCCTTTCGCAGTTCTTCAATTAAAGTTTTTTTTGAATCTGCTTTAACTGAGGGATTAATACATATAAATATTATGACTAAAAAATTTAAAATTTTCATTTATGAATATTAAAATAGATAGTTTAAATAATACAATTCTTAAATGTAAAAAATGTCCAAGGCTTGTTGATTTTATAAAAAAAATTTCAACAGAAAAAAGAAAACAAAATATAAACGAAACATACTGGGGAAAACCAGTCACAGGTTTTGGTGCAATTGATGCGAAAATTTTAATAATTGGATTGGCTCCAGCAGCCCATGGAGGCACACGAACAGGAAGAGTGTTCACAGGAGATAAATCTGGAGATTTTTTATTTAAATGTTTATTTAAAGCTAAAATTTCAAACCAACCAAATTCAGAAAATCTTAATGATGGTCTTAAATTAAAATCAACATATATAACTAACATTTTAAAATGTGTTCCTCCAGGAGACAAACCTAAAATAGAAGAGCTTAATAATTGTTCAAAATACTTTCATAGTGAGATTTATAATTTAAAAAAATTAAAAACTATTATTGCTTTGGGAAAAGTGGCATTTGATAATTGTGTTAAAATTTATAAAAAAAAATACAATTTAAAAGAAAAGATAAAATTTATTCACGGAAAATCCTATTTACTACCAGGAAATATTAAATTAATTGCCTGTTATCACCCTAGCCCCAGAAATGTAAATACCAAGCTTATATCTGAAAGAATGATTGTAGATTTATTAAAAAAAGTTAGAAAGTATCTATAAACCAGAAGTATAGGGTTTAAAATCAGATAAGATTTTTTCTGGAATTTTAACTGGCTTAAATTTTTCATTTATAAAAACTAGATAAATTTTAGCTTCTACTATCAATTCCTCATCTTTAAATATTGATTGGTTCATTAAAAAAGAAGTTTTTGATGTAGATTCTACAAAAGATTTAATTTGCAAATCATCTTCTAAATGTGAAGATTTTTTATATTCAATATTACATGATTTAACTATTATAAGAGCACCATAATCATTTTTTATTTTTCTATTGCTTAATCCAATAGTTGATAACGCTTCAGTTCTAGCTCTTTCTAAATATTTTAAATAATTAGCATAGTACACAACACCACCAGCGTCTGTATCCTCATAATACACTTTCACTTTATGAGTAAAGCTTTTATGCATAAATTAATAATATCAAATAAATAAAAAAAATTAATAGAAACTTAGATATAATATCTTAGATGAAAATTTATATAATTTGGTTAATTGGAGTAATTTTGTGGAACTTTGGATTTCCAAATGCAATTCCAATCGCTGATGTTATCGTGGCTATTTTATTATCATTTTTAAGTATTGGATTAAAAAAGTATTTAAAATATTAATTAATCTGCTGAAAAAAAAATATTCTGAAAATAAGCAATTGATTTCATTTTTGAATTATCAGTATCTGCCATTATAGCTAAGCCGTCTAATTCATTCACGTCTAAATCATGAAATTTTTTAAAATCTTCCTTAACATTGGCTTTTACCGTTACCCAAACATTCAGATTATCTTTTGTAGTTGCTAACACATTGTCTATAGATTTTTTTGTATAAGGGCTGGGTCTATTTTCACCAACTTCACTATTACTTGAAAAAACATAATTAATTGCTCTATTTGATAAAGGTGTGGCTCCAGTTTTTTTAATCGCAAAAACACGGGCGGCATAATCATGTCCTTTTTTGGTATTCTCTTTAATCCCCCGAAGATCCTTCTCAATTTTCCATGTAATATTGATAAAAGGTGTTTTATTTAGGTCAATTTTGATCTCTTTTCCAAGGCCTGAAGCAGCATTATCAGCTACTGCTTTTAAATAATTACCATTCTCATTTGATCCAACAGAATAAACTGTTTTATTATCTGCTCCTCTCACCTTACGAACATCGAGCTCTGAAAGCTCTTGCTCTGTAAATTTGAAAATATTCATATTTTCAGCGAGTGCAGAGTTAAGAAAAATTAATGATGTAATAAAAATATAAAAAATTTTAAACATGATCTTCTTATAAATAAATTATTTATAAATTCAATATTCAGTCACAATTTAAACATTCTAAATTCAAAATTGATTGCTAAATGAATACTATGAAAATAATTTCTGTATTTATACTTCTTATCTATTGGTCAATAATGATCTCAGCACCAGTTATGAGTAAAAATTCTATTAAAAATCAAAACAAAGTTCTAAAAATAGTTTCAAATTTTTGAGACTAATATGTGGATCTACCACCACTGATATCGAATACCGCAGCCGTTGAAAAAGTGTTCTCTTGAGAAGAGAGCCAGCAAACTAGTGAAGTAAACTCGTGTATTTCAAGAAATCTTCCTCTTGGAACCTTTGACAGCATTCTTTGCACATGCTCTTTACTCATTTGATCTAAAATTCTAGTTTTAGCACCTGCTGGTGTGACAGCGTTTACGGCTATATCTTTGCTAGCTAATTCTTTACCTAAAGCCTTAGTTAATCCAATTGCGCCAGCTTTTCCAGAGCTATATGCGCTTGCATTTGCATTACCATCTTTACCTGCAACAGAGGCAACATTAACAATTCTTCCATAATTATTTTTAATCATATTTGGCACAATCGCTCTACAGCAGTTAAAAGTGCCAATTAAATTTATCTGAACTATTTTGTTCCACATATCGACATCATACTCCCATAGAGGACCTGTAGGACCTGTAATCCCAGCATTATTGATTAAAATATCAATATTTATTTTTGAGGTTATTTCTGCAACGTTTTTCTCTACATCTTGATAATTTGCAATATCAACAACTCTATAAAATAAATTGGGGTTTTTAACCTCATCAGCTGCTGATTTAAGAAGCTTTTCATCGATATCCCATATAAATACTTTAGCACCAGACTCTAAAAATCTTTTTGCAACATCTAAACCAAAACCTTGAGCTCCACCAGTAACTACAGCTGTTCTATTTTTAAAATCAAATTTGTGCATTAAAATTATTTTTTTGCTAACAAGTAGTATGTTATCCAAGCAACAAATGCACCTATTATCCAAGAATAAGATTGTAAAAACATTAAATTAGTATTCCAAATTGTAGATGCTGAAAAAATAAATCCTAATATTATAGAATAAACACCTTTTATATGCCAGCCACCTGAATAATAATAAGCGCTCTCTTTATCTATAGAATATAGATCTTTATTACTTAATTCTTGATTTTTAATTAAATAATAATCAGCTACCAACACTCCAAACAAAGGTCCAAAAAAAGCACCGAAAGTATCAACAAAGGATAAAATTCCTATTTGGCTCAATATAGTCAGCCAGAAGATTGCAATCAACAAACCAAAAAATGAAATTAAATAACTCACGCTTTTTAGGCCTAATTTTGAAGGAGCAAAATTTATTAAAGAGTATTGAGATGGTATGAAATTAGCAACTAAATTTGTTGAGGCTGAGGCGATTATAATAAAAAATAAAACTACTATTGTTATTTGTATATTGTCAAACTTTCCAACTATATCTGTAGGATTAGTAAAAATTCTATCTATATCTGAAAATTTCTGATTAAGAAAAACATCAGAACCTGTAACAACAAAAACAGATAAAAAAGAAAAAATAATTAAATTCAAAATTAAACTTAAATTCCCTTTTTTTAATTCTTGCTCATTTTTTAAATATCTAGAAAAGTCACCAAAACTAATGATTAAAATTGAAAAATAAGCAAATATTGTTCCGGCAACTGTTAGTAAAGGGGCCAAATTATTAACGTCTAAAAAATTATTTTGACTAAAAATATTTGAAAAAGCTTCAGTAGTTATTTTTACATCACTTAATAAAACAACAAAGAAAAAAATAAGCATACCAGCATAGACCGTCATTGCTGAAAAATTAATTATTTTTTTGTTATATTGCATACCAACAGTAAAAAGCAAAGTCTGTAGAACAATTGATATAACTATTGCAAACCAGTCAATAATATTTAAACCAAAATAAAAGATAATAAAAATTTCTTGCTCCAATAAGGAATTATCAATTGAAAAAATTGTTATCCTTATCAGGTAAACTAATATTTTAGATAAAAAATAAGTTTGGATACCAAATAAAAAAATCCCAACCAAACTTCTAATTAATCCAAATAATTTAGCACCATTAAATCCTAAAGAGGATCTTAACAATACTGCAAAAGGTAAACCAAATTTTTGAGAAGGCTTTCCAATTGCATTTGAAAATAAATAAACAAAAAAAGATCCCAATATTATTCCAAAAAATACTACAAACACATTCAAGCTATACATTAAGTAAAGAGAAGAGATTAATGAGAAACCAATTACACTTTGTACATTAGTTCCCCAAAAACAAAATAGATCTTTCCAATTCCAAGTTTTGTAATTTGGGTTAACTGTCACCAGGTCCCAATTTGAAAGAGAATATTTTACTTTTGGCTGATTCACTAAATTTATTTTAAACTAATAAATTCTACTGTCCATATAAGAGAGTTGGCAACCATAAGGCAATTTTAGGAAATATAATAATTAAAACCAAACCTATTATTTGTAGAACCATAAATTGCATCATTCCGTAATAAATATCTTTTAAATCCCATTCTGGAACTACTCCTTTTAAAAAATATGCTGAGAGTGCAACAGGTGGAGATAGCCAGGCGGTCTGGAGATTGACAGCAACCAGAATTGCAAACCAAGTTAAATTAAATCCTAATGCTTCTACTAGTGGCAAAATTATTGGAACAATAATCATAACTATCGGTACCCATTCTAATGGCCAACCTAGCAAAAATATCATGACCATAATCATTCCTAAGATCAGATATTTATTCATTTCTAAACCTAATAAAAATTCTGTTAATAAAGTTGGTGTTCCCAATCTAGCAAATACTGCTCCAAAAAAATTTGAGGCAGCAACTAAAACCATTATTAAAGCAGTAATCTCTAAAGTTTTAACTAAAGCTTCTTGAAGTTTTGATAAAGTTAATTTTTTATATGCTAATGAAAGTAGCAATGCACCCATTGCACCACACCCAGCAGCCTCTGTCGGTGTAGCAAAACCAAATAAAATACTTCCTAATGCTGCAAAAACTAATGCTGCGGGTGGAACTAAACCTAAAAAAAACTCAATCCAAACTTCTTTCATACTAGCTGCACGCATTTCCTCAGGTAGCACGGGCCCAAGTTTTGGGTTTATCATACATCTGATTGTTGTGTAGCCTGCATATAAACTTGCAAGAAGAATTCCTGGAATAATTGCAGCAGCAAATAAATCTATAACTGGAATTTCCATTATTGGCCCCATAACCACAAGCATGATACTTGGTGGTATTAAAATACCCAAAGTTCCACCAGCTGTAATTGTACCTGCAGCAAGTTTTACATCGTAATTTGATCTGTTCATTGATTTTGCAGCCATAATTCCTAAGATAGTAACTGAGGCACCAACTATTCCAGTTGCAGCTGCAAAAATAACTGAAACAAATAATACTGCGTAGTATAATGATCCCTTTACTCTTGCTAACATCATCTGGAAGGCTGAAAATAGTCTTTCCATTAAACCTGCTTGTTCCATCATAATTCCCATAAACACGAAGAGTGGAACGGCGGCGAGGGTTTGTTCGGTCATAACCATCGAAAATTGGAGCGTCATTAAATAAAAAACTAATTTTCCAAAACCTAAATAACCAAATACAAAACCTAAAAAAATCAAAGTGAAAGAAATTGGAAATCCAACAAAAATTGCAAAAAGCATCACCCCAACTAAAATAAAACCTAAAATAGCTGGATCAATTAATTCTGCTATCATTTATCTTCTCCTGGCCATTCACCCTTTTTAGCTGCCCAGTAGCTTTTAAGTAATTCTGAAAATCCCTGGATAAGTAAAAATATAATTCCAATTAATAAACATGTTTTGATTGGCCACATATATGGCATCCAGGTAGTATCCATTCCTCTTTCACCTCTTTGGATAGACTCTAAAACAAATCCAAAAGTCATATATAAAAAGACAATAAGACCTGGGAAATAAAACAAGAGATACAGCCAAAAATCAATTAATCCTTGATTTTTGATTTTAAAATTTCTGTATAAGAAATCTGCTCTAATATGAACTCCTCTTGAAAGTGCATAACCTGCGCCCAACATAAAAAGAGCCCCATATAAAAATCTACTTATATCGTAAGCCCATATTGTTGGTGCTAAAAATAATTTTCTTGCTAGTACCTCATAGGTCATAGCAAAAATAAGTGGCATTAATATCCAGCAAACTACACTACCAATCCACTTACTAAATTTATCTATATTAATTATGGACTTTGCCATCCAAGTTGGCATGTCCTCTGGCATTTTTCCTGAACCACCTCGCCTTTCGGCAATCATTTCGTCAGAAATATCTAATTTACTTGGTTCGTCTGCCATAGAAATTTTTATTAAAAAAAATTAGAGCGGACTTATTAGTCCGCTCTAATATTCTAATTATTTAATGATTACTTTAATGTCGCTGCGTGAGCCATTCCTAGCTTCGCATTTGACATTTGAGCACCACTCCAGAAAGGAACTGCTTTATCAGCAAATACTTTCATAGAGTCATAAACTTCTTTGAAAAATGCATTTTTTTCAGCATTTTTGTTCAAAGTTGCTTTAGCAGCTGCCATATACTCAGTGAAGTAGTCAGATGGAGTATCTTCTAAAATCACTCCATGTTTTGTTGTAAGTTCTTGTAAAGCTTCACCATTTGATAAAATTCTATAACTTAAAGATTTTATCAAAGACGCATCCGCAGCAACTTCAAGAGACTTCTTCTCATGTGCAGTCATAGCATCATATGTTTTTCCAGTAATATAAAAGTCAGCATTTACCACCACTTGGTGTAAACCTTGTAAGTAATAGTGCTTTAAAACTTTTTGGAAACCAAATGTTAAGTCTGGTTTTGGACAACACCATTCAGCAGCATCAATAGTTCCTGCTTCTAAAGCTGGTAGAATATCTCCACCTCCCATTGCAACAGATGCTATACCGATGTCTTTATAAGTTTGTCCTGGAATTCCTGGAGGAGTTCTGAACTTATATTTTCTAAAGTCAGCCATATCTTTAATTGGTTTTGGAAACCAACCTAAAGCCTCTGGTCCAACAGGTTGAAGCATAAATCCTTTAATGTCTCTGTTCATCTCTTTCCATAATTGATCATAAAGCGCTTTTCCACCGCCATATTGGAACCAAGATAAAAACGCTAAATTATCTATACCTATTCCACCACCAGCTACTGGAGAACCAAATAGCATTGCAGCAGGGTGTTCACCTGACCAGTAGTGAGTCCATGCAAATCCACAGTCAATCAAACCTTTGTCAACAGCATCAAGAGTCTCTTTAACTCCAACAACTGCTCCTGCAGGTAAGATTTCGAATTTTAAAGATCCACCAGTTAATTCAGTTACTGTATCAGTAAAGTCCTTTAACATCTTAACTTCGTCAGCTTTAGTGTTAAGAACTGTCTGACATTTTAGTGTTTTTGCAGCATTAGCATTTGAAATAAATCCAAATACCATCGCAACTGCAAATAACATTGAAATGATTTTTTTCATATCGTTTTTCCCTCTCTATATTTTTAAAAATTAAAGCTTGTCAAAGAATGAAATCTAAAACAAGTGCTAATATTGGATTATTTTAATTTTTTTGTGTACAGAAATATTACAAATAAAAAAAATTTAATTTATAAGAGTTCTAAGTAATGGATAATTTTGATTTTATAATTCTTGGAGCTGGATCTGCAGGATGTGTGCTTGCTAATAGGTTGTCTGAAAATCCTTCAAACAAAGTGCTATTAATTGAAGCTGGAGGGAAGGATAATTACCCTTGGATACATATTCCTGTTGGTTATTTCAAAACAATGCATAATCCAAAGACTGACTGGTGCTACAAAACAGAGCCTGATGAGAGTATGAACAACATTTCCATCAGATATCCTAGAGGAAAAACTTTAGGAGGTAGTTCTTCTATAAATGGTCTACTTTACATAAGAGGTCAACATAGAGATTATGATATTTGGAGACAATTAGGTAACACAGGTTGGGGATGGGATGATGTTTTGCCTTATTTCATCAAAGCAGAAAACCAAGAAAGAGGAAAAGATGAGTTTCATGGGGTTGGAGGTCCTTTATCTGTTTCAGATCAAAGAATACATCTGCCTCTTTTAGATGAATTTCAAAATGCTGCCGAAGAATTTGGTATTCCAAAAACTAAAGATTTTAATACTGGTGATAATCATGGCTGTGGTTATTTCCAAGTAACAGAAAAAGATGGCTTTAGATGTAGTACAGCTGTTGGATATCTAAACCCAATCAAGAGCAGACAAAATTTAAAAATTTTAACTAATTCACATGTCAAAAAAATAAATTTTGAAAATAAAACTGCCAAGGAAGTTGAGTATTGGGAAGGAAACGAATTAAAAAAAGTACAAGCAAATAAAGAAATTATTATTTCATTAGGAGCTATTGGCTCTCCTCAAATTTTACAAGTTTCTGGTATAGGAAATCCTGAAAAACTTAAAAATCTTGGAATTGATATGGTGCTAAATTTAAATGGGGTTGGAGAGAACTTACATGATCATTTAATGCTTAGACCAATTTATAAAATTAATGGATTAAAATCCTTAAATAAAAAAATAAATAGTTTATTTGGAAATTTAATGATTGGCCTTGAATACGTTTTTAAAAGAAGCGGCCCAATGACTATGGGTGCTAGTCAACTTTGTATGTTTGCTAAAAGCGATCCATCTTTAGAACTACCAGACTTACAATGGCATGTTCAACCTATGAGTATGGATACTTTGGGAGCAACAAAAAATCACGATTTTCATGCATTCACCCCTACTGTTTCAAATATCAGACCAACAAGTAGAGGGCATGTTAGCATTGTTGATAAAGACTCAAGAACTTATGCAAAAATAAAACAAAATTATCTATCAACTGATCACGATAGAATGATTGCAGCTAAAGGACTTAAATTAACTAGAAAAATTATAATGGAGTCGAAAACTTTCAAAAAATACACTCCAGAAGAATACAGACCTGGCATTCATTTAAATGACGATGAGGAATTAGTTAAAGAAGCCTCTAATTATGCTCAAACTATTTTTCACCCAGTTGGAACTTGTAAAATGGGTCAAGATGAAATGTCTGTAGTAGATGAAAAACTTAAGGTTAGAGGAATTAATAATTTGAGAGTTATAGATGCATCAATAATGCCAAACATCACTTCAGGTAATACAAATGCCCCAACAATAATGATTGCAGAAAAAGGTGCAGACATGATACTACAACAATAATGTTTGCAGAATTTTTTACACCTGAGCAAATAGCAATATTAACTCAAATTATTCTTATTGATTTAGTTTTAGCTGGAGACAATGCAATTATAATTGGAATGGTTGCATCTAAATTTCCACCTGAACAAAGAAAAAAAGTTATCTTTTGGGGAATTGGTGGTGCAGTTATTTTAAGAATAATTTTAACATTGCTTACTGCATATCTTTTACAAATTACAGGTTTAAGGTTAATAGGGGGATTGCTGCTTCTTTATATTGTTTACAAACTTTATGTGGATGTAATAAAAGGCTCACAGACCGAAGAAGGCATAAAGGTAGATAGCTCTAGTTTTTTAAAGGCTATTTGGACTGTTCTATTAGCTGATTTTACAATGAGTTTAGATAATGTCCTGGGTGTAGCAGGTGCAGCTGGTGAACATTATGGACTTCTTGTTTTTGGGTTAGTTTTATCAATTGTTTTAATGGCAACCGCAGCAACTTTAATTTCAGGATGGATTAAAAAATATAGATGGATAGCTTGGCTTGGATTATTTGCTATTTTAATTGTAGCAGTTGAGTTGATTTACACAGATATTAAAATATTATTCTTTTAATGTATCTTCAAAAAATAAATCTTAAAAACAAATATGCTTTAGTTACAGGAGCAGGTAAAGGACTAGGAAGAGCATGTTCAATTGCATTAGCTGAAGCAGGTGCAACAGTTATTGCTTTAAGCAGAACATCTTCGGATCTTAATAAATTAGAGAAGGATATAAAAAAAGTTAAAGGTAAAATTATTAAGGTTTCATGTGATGTAATGAATTATGAAGATTTAAAACAAAAATTAGAAAAAATTAAAATAATTGATGTACTAGTGAACAATGCAGGGACTAATATTCCGGAGCCCTTTGAAAAAATTAAACAAAAAAGCATGAATTACCTTGTAGATTTAAATTTAAAAGCAGCATTTAACGTGGCACAACTTGTTGTAAAAAAGATGCTAAAAAATAAAAAAAGACCTGGGTCAATTATTAATATGTCGTCTCAACTAGGTCATGTTGGTATGAGCGGTAGAAACATATACAATATGACAAAATTTGGAATAGAAGGACTAACTAAGGGAATGGGTGTAGAGTTAGCAAAAAAAGATATCAGAGTTAATACGGTAGCACCTACTTTTGTTGAAACACCTATGGTTAAAAAATTTTTTAAAAACAAAAAATTTAAAAAATTAGCCCTTGGAAATATACCAATAGGAAAAGCGGCCACTGAAAGTGATGTTGCTACAACAGTATGCTTTTTGGCATCATCAGCATCTTCAATGATAACTGGAACATCAATAATTATAGATGGTGGATGGACAGCTCAATAATTTATAGACTTTTTTTTGTTTTTTTAATTTTTATATCACCAGTAAAAGCTATTGAATTCCAAGGTAAATTTCTACAAGGTCATTTTATATTAGGTAAAACTAATCCTGATGCTAAAATTTTGGTTGGAAAAAAAGAAGTTAAAGTCTCAAAAGATGGTTTTTTTGTCTTTGGTATAGATCGAGATCAAAAATACGACCTAACATTTACAAAAATTATTAATGGAAAAAAATCAATGACTACAAAAAAAGTTTTAAAGAGAAAATATAATATACAAAGAATAGATGGTTTGGCAGAAAGTAAAGTCACTCCACCTGAGTCTGTTTATAAAAGAATTAAAAAAGAAAATAATGCAATTGGAGAAGCAAGAGCAATTAATTCAGATCTACAATTTTTTAAAGAAAAATTTATCATGCCAGTTGAAGGAATAATCAGTGGTGTTTATGGTAGTCAAAGAATTTTGAATGGTAAACCAAGATGGCCTCACTATGGAATAGATATTGCTGCTAAACAAGGAACGATGATTAAATCTTCTGGCACAGGTGTCGTTACTATGGCTGAAGATGATTTATACTATACTGGTGGCACAGTTATTATGGATCATGGTCATGGGATATCAACAATATATTCTCATTTAGAAAATGTATTAGTCTCAGTTGGTGATCAGATAAATCAAGGAGAAATAATAGGAACTGTAGGATCAACAGGAAGATCAACAGGACCACATTTAGATTTTAGAGTGAATTGGTTTCAAACTAGACTTGATCCCATGTCTGTTTTGAACTAAATCTCAGATTTTGCTCTAAAACGTTCATAAATTAATCTAGCTCTAACTCCTAAACTTAAAATTGGATCAGGAGGAAGCCAAGTGGGTTTATTTCTTGCTTCAATAGTTTCTATCTCTTTTGTGTTTTCATTACTTGCTTTGATTGCTATTTGCTCTCCAAATAAAGTACCAACTCCAATACCAGAGCCATTATAACAACCTGCAACAAATATATTTTCATCTATTTTTTCAAAAATTTGAGAACTATTTCTTGTTCTTGAAACAATCCCTGACCAAGAAGATTGAATAATATCATCAGGTAATTCCGGAAATCTTTTTTTTATTCCAATCTTTTGTTTCAATGATCTTTTGGTTAATTCAGATTTAGACATTTGATAAGGATTAAAAACTTCTGCAGTATTTCTAATTAAAATTCTTCTATCTTTAGTCATCCTGATAGTGGCCCCCATTGGCCTTACAGGTAAAACTCCCCACTCTTTAGGCTCACCAAGAGATATAAACTCTTCATCTGATAAAGATCTGGTCATACTAGCTGTTAAAGTAATTGGAAAATTATAATTTGATTTTATTCCTAATGACTTCAGAAACCCATTTGTAGCAAAAATAATCTTTTTAGTTTTAATTGAACCATTTTTAAATTTACAAATGACTGTATCATTTTTCTTTTTCCAATTTAATAATGAAGAATTTTCATAAAGATTTACGTTTTCTGGCAATGTATCAATCATAGCTCTAACCAATTTACCTGGATGTAATAAAATCCCTCCCTTTGTATGAAGAGCAATATTGTAAAAATTGGTGCCTAATCTTTTTTTAAGTTCTTTTTTTGATAGCAAATTATGTTCAAAACCTAATTTTGATAAAGTGTCTGAAAAATTTTCTAATATTTTTTTATCTTCTTGCTTTGATGATGCAAAATATTTGCCACATTCATTCCAATCACAATCTACCTGATATTCTTTAATAAATTTTTTAATAACATCTATTCCCAATTTATAGATGTCTGCTTTTTTTTTATAATTATATAATTCTTTATTAGAAGTAAAACCATCATTAAGTGTTGTATCCACTAAGTATCCTGAGTTTCTTGAGCTAGCACCCTCGCCTGCTAGCTGAGCATCAACTAATAATATTTTTTGATTTGGGTAAAGTTGACCTAATTTTCTTGCTGCAGATAATCCTGTATAACCCGCTCCTACAATTAACCATTCACAATCTATATCAGATGAAATTGTTACAATATCATTTCTTGGAATTAAATCATTAACCCAGCTACAGCTATTATCGTTTAATACTTCCATGAAAGAAGATTACGATAATTGGTTGTGATTTAAAAGATTTTAAGAATTTAAAGAAGGCTGCTTCTTCATATCCTCTTTTTTAATGCCAGCTACTCTTACTGGTTTTTTCATAGCATCTCTTCTAAATGGTTCTCCAAGCTCTTGATTAAGAATTACCTCAATAAATGTTGTAATTCCTTTCTTCTGATCCTCACAAGATTGCTTGATTGCATTTGTAGTTTCTTCCATTGTTCTAACAGTTACACCTTTTAAGCCACATGCGTCAGCAACTTTAGCATAACTTAATTCTGGATCTAATTCTGTGCCGACAAAGTTATTATCAAACCAAAGTGTCGTATTTCTTTTTTCCGCACCCCATTGATAATTTCTGAAAATAACCATTGTTATTGCGGGCCACTCTTCCCTTGCACATGAGCTCATTTCGTTCATGCTTATTCCAAAAGCACCATCACCAGCAAATCCAATAACAGGAGTATCCGGACAACCAATTTTTGCTCCCAATATTGATGGAAAGCCGTAACCACAAGGACCAAATAAACCTGGTGCTAAATATTTTCTTGGCTTTTCAAACGTTGGGTAAGCATTACCTATCGCACAGTTATTGCCAATATCACTTGATATAATTACATCATCAGGCATTCCTGCTTGAATTGCTCTCCAAGCTTGTCTTGGTGACATTCTATCTGCATCTCTTTCTCTTGCCTCTTTGTTCCAGACTGTTCCCTCATCATCGTCTTCATGATCTAAACTTGAGAGCTTTTGTAACCAAGCTGACTTAGTTTGATGAATTAAGTCTTTTCTAGCTTGTCTGTCAGCGTCACCAGCATTTGAAGATAATTTTTCAAAAATTTGTTCAGCAACTAATTTTGCATCACCACTTATTCCTACAGTAACTTTTTTAGTTAAACCTATTCTGTCAGGATTAATATCAACTTGAATGATATTTGCATTTTTTGGCCAATAATCAATTCCATAACCAGGTAAAGTCGAAAATGGATTTAATCTAGTTCCCAAAGCTAGCACTACGTCAGCTTTTGAAATTAATTCCATTGCAGCTTTTGATCCATTATATCCTAAAGGACCAACTGCTAAAGGATGGCTCCCTGGGAAACTGTCATTATGTTGATAACCTGAACAAACAGGTGAATCTAATTTTTCTGCAAGTTTTTTTGTAGCTTCTATAGCTCCTCCAATAACGACACCTGCTCCTGATAAAATTACTGGAAACTTTGCTTTAGATAGCAAGTCAGCTGCTTGAGCTACAGCATCATTTCCTCCCCCTTGTCTTTCAAGTCTTACAATTGGAGGAAGATCGATATCAATTACTTGACACCAATAATCTCTTGGAACATTAATTTGTGCTGGCGCTGATCCTCTTATAGCTTTTTCTATAACTCTATTTAGTACTTCAGCCATTCTTGATGGATCTCTTACTTCTTCTTGATAACAAACCATGTCTTTGAATAAATTCATTTGCTCTACTTCTTGAAATCCACCTTGCCCTATTGTTTTGTTTGCTGCTTGCGGTGTCACTAATAAAAGAGGAGTATGATTCCAATAAGCTGTTTTGATTGGTGTAACTAATCCAGTAATTCCAGGTCCGTTCTGAGCAATAACCATTGACATTTTACCAGTAGCCCGCGTGTAACCATCAGCAATTAAACCACCATTTGTTTCATGAGCGACATCCCAGAAAGTAATACCTGCATCTGGAAAAATATCTGAAATTGGCATAAAGGCTGAACCGATAATTCCAAACGCATGTTCAATACCGTGCATTTGTAAAACTTTTACAAAAGCTTCCTCTGTTGTCATTTTTGTCATAAAACTAGAACCTCTCTAAAGTGTAATTATACTATTTATAAAATTCGTTTGTTAATTTGTGCGATTAATATATAAGTTTTTACGAAATTCAAACAAACAAATCGACACGATATGGCAACAGATATAATCATACATGATAAAAAAGACAACGTGGGAGTAGTTGTTATTGAAAAAATCACTCCTAAACAAGACTGTAAATGCTGGATAATGGAAGACGACAGTTCAACAAATATTCAATCCGTAGATGAAATACCTTTAGGTCATAAAATTGCAATGGTTGATCTTAAAGAGGGTGATACTATTTTAAAGTATGGTCACGATATTGGTAAAGTTGTTAAATCAATCAAAAAAGGTGAGCATGTACATGTTCACAACGTAAAAACAAAGAAATGGTAATAGTATGGAAATCCCAAAGAGCTTTTTAGGTTATAAAAGAGAAAACGGCAGAGCTGGAACAAGAAATCATGTAATTATTTTGCCAGTTGATGATATTTCGAACGCATGTGCAGAGGCAGTTGCAAATAACATTAAAGGTACAATCGCTCTTCCTCATTCTTACGGAAGACTTCAGTTTGGTGCAGATTTAGAGCTTCATTTTAGAACAATGATAGGAACTGGATGTAATCCAAACGTTGCAGCTGTAATTGTCATCGGTATTGAACCGAAATGGACAAAAAAAATTGTAGATGGAATTGCTAAAACTGGAAAACCTGTTGAAGGATTTCATATTGAGCGTACAGGTGACATTGGTACGACAATGAAAGCATCAAAAAAAGCACAAGAATTTGTGATGTGGGCTTCAGAAAAACAAAGAGAAGAATGTCCTTTAAGTGATTTATGGATCTCAGTTAAGTGTGGAGAGTCTGATACTACATCAGGATTAGCTGCAAACCCAACTGTTGGAAACTTAATGGACAAACTTGAACCATTAGGTGTTCATTTATGTTTTGGTGAAACATCTGAATTAACTGGTGCAGAACAAGTTTGTGCAACAAGAGGTGCTACAAAAGAAGCTTCTGACAAATTTATGAAAACCTGGAGCTCTTATAATGATTTTATTTTAAAAGAAGCGACAGATGATCTTTCTGAAAGTCAACCAACAGCAGGGAATATAGCTGGAGGACTTACAACAATTGAAGAAAAAGCTTTTGGGAATTTTCAAAAAATTGGAAATTGTAAATTTATTGACGTTCTTGAACCAGCCGAAGAACCAACTAAAGGAAAAGGTTTATATTTTATGGACACATCATCTGCTGCTGCTGAATGTGTGACACTTCAAGCTGCTGCTGGTTTTAATATTCATTTATTTCCAACTGGACAAGGTAATATTGTCGGTAATCCAATTGAACCTGTTGTTAAATTAACAGCTAATCCATTAACTGTAAAAGGTATGGGAGAGCACATTGATTGTGATGTTTCAAAAATTCTTTCAAGAGAAATGAATTTATCTGAAGCGGGTGATGAATTAATTAAAACTACACTAAGAGTGGCAAACGGTAGATTAACTTGCGCTGAAGCTTTAGGTCATAGAGAATTTGTTATGACTAAACTTTACAGAAGTGCTTGATAAATTCAGACTAACATGAAAACTGAAAAATATCTGGTACTATTACCAGGTATTATATTAGCTTTCGTTCTTTACACTTTATCTGAAGGCTTTAATAATATCATAGGTATTGAGTTATTGGGCTATGAAAAAAGTCCAATTTCTACAGCAATGATTGCTATTTTGCTAGGTATGTTTTTTGGAAATTTTTTTCAAATTAGAGAATCTTTTCGAAAAGGATTGGATTTTACACAAAAATATATTTTAAAACTTGGTATTATCTGTTTGGGTATTCAACTTAAGCCATTTGAGTTTTTAGAATTTGGAGCAATAGCTATTCCATTAATTATAATCTGTATAATCAGTGTGTTAATAGTAATTAAACTTCTTATTAAAAAATTAAAAATACCGACAAGAATGGCTTACCTAATATCAATAGGCAGTACTGTTTGTGGCACCACAGCAATTATGGCTACTGCTCCCGTTATTGGTGCAAAAAAAAACGAGGTGTCGTATGCAATTGCTAATATTACATTGTTTGGAATACTTTCAATGCTTATTTATCCTTACTTTGCTAACTTTTATTTTGAAAGTGAGCCATTATTAATTGGATTGTTTTTGGGAACATCTATTCATGAAACCTCTCAAGTTGCAGCTGCAGGATTAATTTATGACCAACAGTTTAATAGTCCTGAAACTTTAAATATCGCAACAGTAACGAAATTAATAAGGAATACCTTCTTGATTATCATGATCCCTTTATTTGCATTTCTTTATAATCGGGGAAAAACTACAGAAAAAAAATACTCAATAATAGGTATTTTTCCTTACTTTGTATTAGGTTTTGTAGCAATGATAATTATTAGAAATTTAGGCGATCTAATGTACTCAAATAATTACAAATGGTTGGTTACAATTGAAGGTATTCAATTGTCCTCAAAAATATTTTTAACAATGGCGATGGCAGCAATAGGTCTTTCAACTAATTTAAAAGAAATTAAAAATATGGGTTATAAACCATTTGTTGTTGGTTTTATAAGTATGGCAACTGTTGGTTTAGTTTGTATTACAACTATCGAATTATATCTAAATTATTTTAATTAAGATTTAACTAATAATTTTTTTCTAAAATTTGAAATGAATCGTCTTATAAAAGCAGCTCCAACACCTAAAATTACTGCAAACATAATTGTAAATAGTCCATAAAAGAATGGCATCTCCTTTGAAAAATCAATTATAAATTTAGAAAAGAAGTTTAAATCTGAACTAGTTGCTTTAACACCGCCATTTATAATTTTTTCTGCAAAAAAAGTATCGTATGCAATCGCTATACCCACTATCAGTAATAAAATTGCTAATAAAGCTCTTAAACCAGAACTATCAATTCTTTCTCCTAATTTTTGTCCAACCTGAACTCCTATGATCGATCCTATAACCAACATAAGGACTAGAAATAAATCTATAGATCCATAATTAAATGAATGAAGAAAAGTAACAACCACACTTACAAAAATTGTTACAAATAAAGATGTACCAGGAACTAATTTAGTAGGCATTTTAATAATATAAATCATTGCTGGAACTAAAATAAACGCACCTCCAATTCCCATAATAGCTGCAATAAATCCAACTAATAGACCAATTATAATTGGTGTAAAAATACTCTCATATAATTTTGACTTTGGAAATCTCATCCTTAATGGAAGTCCATGTATCCAATAATGAACATGTAATTTTTTTTTAACTACGATGTTTCTTTTTGCTTTATCTATTTCACCCAAACTCTCAACCAACATTAAAGTTCCGATAATTGCCAATATATACATATAAGCTAGAGAGATTACTGTATCAATTTTTCCAATACCTTTAAAATAAGTAAAAGTGTAAATTCCTAAAGAAGTTCCAATTACACCTCCAATCACAATCATTGAGCCCATTTTATAATCTAAAGTATTTTTTAAGTAATGCGTGGTAGATCCAGAAACTGAAGTAGCTAAAATATTATTTGCTTCATTGGCAACTGCGTATGCAGGAGGTATTCCTAAAAAAATTAGAAAAGGTGTCATCAAAAACCCACCACCAACACCAAATAAACCTGAAAGCACTCCAACAATTGCACTAAGTAAAAGTATCTCGATTGGGTTAACAAAAACTTGAGCTATCGGTAAAAATACTTCCATAAAAAATTTAAAAGTTGTTAAAAAAACAACTTAGTTAAAAGTGATAAAAGTTCCAACTAAAATCACTCCCCAGTAAGCTGTTAAGCTTACTATAATTCCTGCCTTAATAAATGTAGTTTTAAAATTTGAGAGTTTATTAATAATTTTTACGTTAGAGAGTAACATTAAATTCGTCAATACACCCACAACGAAATTTGTCAAACAATTATTTGTTATTAAGCAATTTTTTTTGCTTAGTAGATGGTAGCCCCAAAAACTTTAATTGTATCGTCCTCAACTCCTAAAACCAATCTTCCAAGGAACTCTCCTGGGATCTCTTTATTTGTCTGTTTAATTAGAACAGTTATATGGTCTCCTCTTCTAAGACATCCAAACGGTTCAAAAGTCTCTTTAAGATTAGTAATTAGCTTGTTATTAGCCCACTGCTTACCAAGCTCTACTTCGTTAGCACCAAAAAGCATTTGAGTGGAGAAATCTTTAGTAAAACCACCATAATCTTTGAGATTAGATGATTTAACTAAATTGTTCCAAATAGGTTTGGCTATTTCAAATATCTCATCATCTGTTTTAGATAAAATATCCATAAAATTTATTTGAAAAGTTTATTAAGAAGCTTTTTTCTTCTCGTTCTCATCCACTATATGGTACACAGGAACTTTCTCCATACTAAACTTACCAGTTTTAGGGTCACGTCTAGAAACTGTTAAACAATGCCAATTTTCATCATCAAGTTTCATATGATCACCTCTATAATAATATCCTGGCCATCTAGTCTCTTCCCTAAATAATGTATGTTCTGTTACACACTGAGAAGTCAAAGCTCTGTGTTTTAATTCCCAGGCTCTCATAAGCTGGTGATAATCCTCAGCTCCCACGTTTTCAAGATCTTCCTCAAGCCAAGCTAACAATTCTAATCCTCTTTTTAGCATATTACCATTAGTCATATAATTTGAAGTAATTCCACCAACATATTCATCCATGATTTTCTGTAACCTTTGAAGGCCTTGGATAGGAGATATATAGCTAGGAGAAACTGTCCCACCAGTAATCTCATTTCTAGCAACTGTATAGTTTTCTAATGGTTTATAAACTGCAGTTTTGAAATCCTCACACTGTTTATCTGAAACTTTAACCCCTTCTGCTTTTTTGTCTTCAATATATTTAACGGCAGCTTTTGCAGCTAATCTACCTTCTGTAAAGGATCCAGATGAAAACTTATGTGCGCTTCCACCAACTGTATCTCCTGCACCAAATAAACCGTCAATAGTCAGCATTCTGTTATAACCCCAGAAATATTCTGGTGGTGATAAATCTTCAGGGCCACTCACCCATGCGCCAGAACAAGTAGCATGAGAACCCATTACATAGGGCTCAGATGTAGTCAACTCTGGATTTGTGTATTTTGGATCAATATTTTGGGAAGCCCAAACAACAGCTTGACCAACAGTCATTCCTAAGAAATTTTCCCAACCTACTGTTTCTAAATGTGGATCTTGGAATGCCTCAGTAGTCACCATATGGATTGGTCCACCACCAGCAGCTACTTCTTGAATAAATGCATGATTTCTCAAACAAGTTGGTGTTGGATGATGATCGATATATTCACCAACTAACTCTTTGGTTTGGTTATACCATTTTTTTTCATAATTTTCGCCATTTGCATTTTGTGTGTACGTTTTTAAATGAAGGAAATATGCCCCAACTGGTCCATACCCATCTTTAAATCTACATAATACAATTCTGTTTTCCATTTGGGTCATCTTTGCACCAGCAGCAATAGGTAATGCATATGCAGATCCATTACTCCATGGAGCATACCAAGTTCTACCCATTCCTTCTCCAACCGCTCTTGGTTTAAAAATGTGTGAAGCTCCTCCAGCAGCAACAATTACCGCTTTTGCTCTAAATACATGGAAATCACCTGTTCTCATGTTAAATCCAACTGCACCACCAATTCTATTTTCTTGAGACTCGTCCATTAAAAGATGTGTAACCATTATTCTGTTATAAATTTTATCGGCAGATTTTTTTGCTGCCTCAGCAACAATTGGTTTATAACTTTCTCCATGGATCATTATTTGCCATTTACCTTCTCTTAAATATCTACCAGTTTCCTCATTCTTCATCATTGGAAGACCCCATTCATCAAACATATGAACTGTAGAATCTACGTGACGTGCCATGTCATAACCTAAATCTTCTCTAACCATTCCCATTAAGTCATTTCTTGCATATCTGACGTGGTCCTCTGGTTGGTTCTCACCCCATTGCATTCCCATGTAACAGTTAATTGCATAAAGTCCTTGAGCAACAGCTCCACTTCTATCGATGTTAGCTTTTTCGACACAAACAATTTTCATATCTCTACCCCAGTGTCTTGCTTCAAAGGTAGCACCCGTACCAGCCATACCTCCACCAACAACTAATATATCGCAATCTTCGTAATGAGTTTTATGACTAGCCATTAATAATAAACTCCTTTTTTGAAAGACTCTTTAGGCACAGATGGAAGTTCTCCATCAATATTCAAACCTTCTGGTTCAGTATATAATCTTTGAGAATTTAACTCACCTTGTTTAACTTTTTCACCTTCTGCAAGTTTTGGAATAAATTTTCCCCAAGGTTTTGTAGTTATTGGAGAAACAAAGTTTTTTTCAGTTCCATTTCTAAATTTAATTTTCCAAGAGATAGTACCTTTTTCCTCTTCTCTTCTTACTCTAACACTATGCCCCATTGGAGCAAAATCAGCGTAGCCTCTTACATCAATTGCGTGATTAGGACATGCTTTGACACATGAATAGCATTCCCAACAAAAATTAGGTTCAATATTTTTTGCTCGTCTAATATTTTCGTCAATATGCATTATATCTGATGGACAAATATCCACACAATGACCACATCCATCACATCTAGTCATATAAACAAAAGTTGACATAATTATTTTTTCTCCTTTATTATTTTTATCATAATTATTTTCAATTAATAGTGTTTAGGTTTCTCTCTTTTTATACCCAATCCAAATTGCTCAGGTGCATCTGCTGGTGGAGGCAAATTGTCTCTTGAACCATCTGCTTCTGCTAAATTCTTTTGTATTGCGGCACCAGGCTTATAAAACATGTGAGCAAATTTTGACCAATAAACTCCACCAAATAAAACTAAATTTGAAACTATAAATAATACTAAAAATAAATTTGCGTCCCATCTTCCATCCAAATTTAAACTTTGAAGATATGACCAAATAAATCCTGTCAATGAAGTTGCAATTAATGCTAGCACAAATAAATCTGCTTTAATAATTCTGTACCATGGTTGCGCTTCAGAATATACATCTACCCTTAAGAAGAACCAAAACCATGATCCCCCCAAAATAGTCATTAAAGCACCAATGTGCCAAATCATAGGCCATATAGTTGGAGTTTCAGAATTTGCCGAAGAATACCCGAATATCATTACTACAGATCCTACCCAAAAAAGAATAGTTCCATACATACCAAGAACATGTGCTACTCTTCTTTTTCCTGCACCTAGTTCCGATGTAGTTCCAATGTCGTATGCAATTGTTTTTGAAACCACTGCTATTCTTTCACCAGTCGATAGTTCTTTAGTCGCATTTTTTTTTGCTTTCTTAGCGTTTTCAAAAAAGTATTTCACATTCTTTTTATGAATTATGTCCAAAAGTGTACCTGTAACAATCAATAAAAGCATTAAAACTACAAAGCCTTGTATAAGTATAGATGGAACTGTTTCTGCCAGTACTGAAAAAGGATTGATCGTGAACATTAAATACCCTTAAAATAATTTTGAATTAGTTTAGAGTTTTCTAATCTAGTTATCTAAAGACTTCAATCAAAAGTATTGGTCAATTTGTCTTTTTTAATAACAACTTAGAGTTTGCGTTTGTAGTGTTGTTTATTAGGAATCACTGACCTAATACCACCCTGAGGATTTTTGACATCCCCTTCTCTTCTTGGAATTAGATGAATATGACAATGCATAATTGATTGGCCTGCAGATTTACCTGCATTTGTGCCTATATTAAAACCTTTAACACTAGAATCTTGTTTTAAAATTTTTTCTTTAGTTTTTAAAATTAACTCATTACATGCCTGAATTTCCTCTTTAGTAAGATCAAAGTATGTCTCTACATGTCTTTTTGGAACGATAAGACTATGAAATTCTGAGACAGGATAGCTATCTATGCATGAGTATGCTGATTGATTTTCAAACTGTAGTTCTTCTTTTTTAATTTTACAAAATATACAAGGGTTGTTTGGATCTTTCATGTTTAAATAAGAGAATTATATATTTTATTTAACTTAGTGTAACAACCAGTCTTTCTTCTCTTCCATTTAAGATCATTTATTTTTGAAACTGATGTTACTCCTTTACCAGATCCAATAAGAATTATTTCATCATAATCATCAATTGATTTAATAGAAATATCTTTAAAATTAATTTTAATTTTCTTACTTATAAATTTAAGTGTGTTTCCAAAATAACAATTTTTTTTAGGTGAAAAAATCTTTCCATTTTTCACAAAAACTAAATTTGAAGTACCAGTTTCTAAAATTTTATCATTAGCGACTAGGGCAATATCAAATTTAGTTGAGTCAACTTTACTTAATTTTGATAATATTTTTTTATAATAGAGATTTTTATAATTTGGTTCTACTCGTTTATATTTAAACAATAAAAGATTAAATTTACTTTTTGGTTTTGGTCTTTTTCTAATTGAGACTGATATCAGTTTTTTATTTAACGCTATACGAAATAAATTATCAGAACCTTTTTGTAGAGTATTTTTGTTAATTAAATCTTTAATAATATTTTCTAAATTGTTTTTTCTTATTCCATATTTTTTTGTAGATTTTATTAGGTTCTCTAAATGCGGTTTTAAAAGTATAAACTTAGGAGGTTTTCCAACCATTCGCATTGTGGTAAATACACCTCTAGACCCCCAAAGATCATTAAAATGAACTTCTTTAAGATTACTAAGCTGATAAGATTTTTTTAATAAGAGTGTTGCCATTTTCTGTTAAAAAAGATTCTGGATGAAATTGAAACCCATATATTTTGTTTTTATTATCCTCAAGGCCCATTGGTATTTTTGTTTTACTACATCTCATAGTTATTTTAATTGAATTCGATTTGAATGGCTCCATTAATTTTAATGAATGATATCTACCAACTTTAAATTGTTGATTATTTTTAAAAATTTTACTTTGATTATTTGTTTTTATTTTTGATTGAAATCCATGATATATTCTTTTTTGCTGTATGATTTTACCTCCTTCATTATACAAAATCATTTGATAACCAAGACAAATACCAATAATTTTTTTCTTTCCTTTATATTTTTTATAAATTTTTGATGTTGTTGGATAATCTTTTGGTGAACCAGGTCCTGGAGATAAAACGATCGCATCACTTTTATCAAGCGATTTATCATTTACTTCATAATAGTTTGCGCAAATTACTTTATCAAATTTTGCAAATTGATGAACAACATTCCAAGTAAAAGAATCTTGATGATCAATTATGTAAATCATTTAAATAACTCCAGTAAAGATTTTGCTTTAATATAATTTTCATTGAACTCTTTCTTTGGTGAGCTGTCTAACACTACACCAGATGCAGCAGAGATCTCTGATTGATTTTTATAATTTAATATAGATCTAATAATAATATTAAACTTCATATCTTGATTAAATTTAATAAATCCAAAACTACCTGTAAAAATATTTCTGCTTTCTTTTTCTTGATTATTTAAAAGTTCTAATGTTCTTATTTTAGGGCAACCAATTACGGATCCTCCAGGCATCATCGCTCTAATAATATCAATCAATTTTGTATTTTTATTTAATATTCCACCTATTGAAGTCACATAGTGAAAAAGATGCTTGTATTCCTCAACATATTTTTTTTTGAGTATTTTAACACTTCCTGGTTTACAAATTTTAGATAAATCACTTCTTTCCATATCAACTATCATGTTGTGTTCTTTGGTTTCTTTCTCATTATTTTTAAAATATTTAAGAGCTATATTTTTATTAGAAGAGTATTTTTTCTTAAAAGTACCAGCAATTGGTTTTGTAATTATTTTGTTTTTTTTCTTATCTATCAATGTTTCTGGAGAGCAACTTACTATCGAATAATCCTTGTCTTTTATCATAAATGACTCTGGGGAAGCATTAACACGCATTAATTTCCAAAAAAAATTAATAGGATTAATTAAAGATTTATTTTTATATTTTGTACAAATTTTAATTTGATAAGTTTCACCTTGTCTTATTTTTTTTGAAAATAATTCAAATATTTTTTTATATTTTTCATAAGAAATATTGATCTTAAAGGGACTTAGTATTTGAGTTTTGCTGAATTGATAATTGAATGTATGTTTTTTTATACTAGATATAACTTTAATATCTTTTCTGATTTTAATTATTGTCTCAGGTTTATAAAAAACCCCTTTATAAAAATTTATCCTTTTTTTATTTTTTAAATTAATACCAATTAAATTACATAAAATTTCGTAACCAAAAAAACCAAGATATAAATCTGTCTCTTTTTTGTATTTTTTTTTCTCTAACGATTTAAGAAAATTATGTATATTTTTTTTTGTTAAAACAATTTTTTTGGAAAAATCAGTGTAAATATTATACCCATCATCTACTTTATAAATAATTAAAGGTTTATCTGATTGATACAGATCCTCTAAATATGGGTTAAATTTAAACTTATGCTGGCTGAGTTCTTTCAATTGCTTTTTCTACTATAGGTAAATGTATCAGACCTGCAAAAATTGATAATGCGATAGATCCGTACCATGCATAATCAAAATTTCCATTTAACTCATAAAATACACCACCAAGATATGCTCCTAGGAAAGAACCAATTTGATGGCTTACAAAAACTATTCCATATAACAGTCCAACATATTTTGTACCAAAAATGTGTGCAACAATTCCATTTGTTGGAGGAACTGTGGATAACCATAAAAAACCAAAAGTAACTCCAAAAACTATCGAGTTAAATATACTTGGTGGTAAGAAAATAAAATAAATTATAGAAATTCCTCTTAATAGATAAATGGCACTTAAAATTTTTTTCTTACTATACCTTGTTGCTAAATAACCGCTGGTAATCGTACCAGCCATATTAAATATACCAATCAAAGCTAAAACCATTGCAGGCGTCCAGTTAGGCAAACCTTTGTCTGCCATATAAGTAGGAATGTGTGTTGCTACTAAAGCAATATGCCAACCACAAACAAAAAAACCTAAAGTGAGATAAATAAAACTTTTGTTTGCAAATGCCTCTTTTAGAGCATCTATTGCTGTTTGATTGTTATCTTGATTAACTCCTACAGGTATTTTTGGAGTACTAACAAACAAAGCTACCACTAATCCTAAACCTAAAAGAAGAGAAAAATATAAAAGTGTATTTTCCCAGCCTGTTTCAACTAAGGAATATCTTACAAGTAAAGGTGATACAAAATATCCGAATGAACCTGCACATGTAACAATTCCAGTTGCAATAGTTCTATTAGATGCTGGAAAATGTTTAGCTACCACTGATACCGGAATACCTATTGCAGTGGAGCCTAAGCCTATTCCAATCATCACTCCTATAGTTAAAGTAAAATAACCTCCAGTATTATAGCCAGAATAAAAAAGCAAAACCCCAACTAAATAAAAAACAAAACCAATAAATATTGCAACAGCTCCTCCGTATTTATCAGTAATTACACCAAACAACGGACTGAATACCCCCCAAAGTAATAACTGCAATCCCATAACAAAACCAAAATGGGATATTGAAATATCTAAGTCAGTATTAAAATCAAAATAAAACAATCCAAAGGTCTGTCTTATTCCTAAAGAAATAATTACAACTATAGAAGCGGCAATTAAAGTGATTAGTGCTTTTTTGCTAATAGTAAAACTTTCTGAATTCATTTAATAAATTTTAATGCTTGTTTTATATCATCTATAATATCTTTAGGATCTTCAAGTCCAATATGCATCCTTATTATATGTTCATCCTTATTTATATGTGTAAATTGTCTCTTTCCTAGTGCTTGGTGTGTTTGATAAAGTGCTAAGCTTTCAAAACCTCCCCAACTAAATCCATACCCAAAAAGTTTTAAAGAATTAACAAATTTTAAAACTGATTTTTTATTTTTTGATTTTATTTTAAATCCTAATAAACCCGATGCTCCAGAATAATATTTTTTCCATAATTTATAATTTTGACTACTTTTTTTATACGGATAAAAAACTTTAATTATTTTTTTCTGTTTTGATAAAAACTTAGAGACTTTAAATGCATTTTCTTGGTGTTTTTCCAATCTTACATCTAAGGTTCTGATACCTCTAAGAATTAAGTAGGCATCATCAGGACCCAATCTTAAACCCGAAACCTTACTTGTCGCTTCTACTAATTTAAAAACTCTTTTACTTATTGCCAAACTACCACCCATAACATCAGAGTGACCTGAGTAATATTTTGTTGCAGAAACAATTGACATATCGAAACCTAATTTAATTGGCTTTAAAAAATATGGCGTTCCCCAAGTGTTATCTATTGCTGTATAAATTTGGTTTTTTTTGGCTAATGACACAATTTTAGATAAATCTTGAAACTCAAAAGTGTTACTTCCAGGATTTTCTACTAAAATAAGTTTTGTTTTTTTTGTAATTTTATTTTTTAAATCATTTAAATCATTTGGATTATAAAATACTGCTTTAATATTAAATTTCTTTAAGTATGTTTCTGTCAAAAGTCGTGAGGGCGAGTAAACAGAGTCAGTTACAAGTATTTCATCATCTGGTTTAACAACACTTAATACCCCAAGAAATATAGCACCAAAACCAGTAGGGGTTAGATAAACTTTATAGCATTCTTCAATTTTTCGTAAAATTTGTTGCAATGCATAAGTAGTAGATGTTCCCTGTCTCCCATAATCAAAATTTCCGCTAACTGGATCTTTCAAATATTTATTTTGTGTTTTTTTAATATCCTGCATAGATTTAAAGATAATTGTAGAGGCTCTAACTACTGGAGGATTTACTGACTGGTTATGAAAATCTTTTGCTGTATGTTTAAGGAATGTTTTAAAAGAATTACCCATAAAAAATTTGATATGTTTATAAGACAATGCTATATCCCACTAAAATGTCAATAAAATTAACATAGGATTAAATGAGTTACCCAAAAAAACATAGAGGCCGAAGAAAACAAGGGTCTAAAAAAAGAAGAGCTAAAAGAAAAAATAAAAAGAAATAATTCTTCTACTATTCTTTAATCCATCCGCCACCAAGAACTTTGTGACCAAACTGGTCTTTGCGGTAGAATACACATGCCTGACCAGGTGAAATGCCGTCTTCCGGAAAAGCTAAATTAACTTTTGCATTTTTGTTATCTATTAAATCAACCTTTGCCTCTAAAAGACTTCCGGTAGATCTAACTTTAACAAATAGATTTTGATCTAAATCCTCTTTGTTGGTTAATAAATTTATTTCCTTTAATGAAATTGTTTTTTTCCCAAGTTTTTCTTTAGGTCCAACTATTATTTCATTTTTATCAGAATTAATCTTTAATACATATAGAGCTTCTTTGTCTGAAACTTTAATGCCTTTTCTTTGTCCAATTGTAAAATTGATAATTCCATCATGAACACCAATTACATTACCATCTAAATTTTTTATATTTCCTTTTTGAAACGAGTCAGGTCTGAACTTTTGTATCACAGAAGAATAATCGCCATTCGGGACAAAACAGATGTCCTGACTGTCAGGTTTATCTGCAACGTTTAAATCTAAATTTTTTGCAATCTCTCTAGTTTTATCTTTTAACATTCCACCTAATGGAAATCTTAAATAGTCTAATTGTTCCCTAGTTGTGTTGAATAAAAAATAACTTTGGTCTCTATTTTCATCTATTGCTCTATACATGTTTGTGGTTTTATTTTCTGTAACACTTTTTACATAGTGACCTGTTACTAATGCATCAGCTTTGAGTTCTTTTGAAACTTCAAATAAATCTTTAAATTTAACAGTTTGATTACACTGAACACATGGAATTGGCGTTTCACCTTTTAAATAGCTTTGAACAAAATTATCTATAACACCTTGTTTAAACTTATCTTGGTAATATAAAATTTTATGTTCTATACCTAGCTTATGTGCAACGCGTTTTGCGTCCATTATATCTTGACCTGAACAGCACTGCTTTGATGCAGCGACTTCTTTACCATCGTCATAAAGCTTCAAGGTTATTCCAATCACTTTATATCCCTCTTTTTTCATAATGCCTGCAACAGTGGAGGAATCTACTCCACCTGACATTGCGACTACTACGGTAGTATCTGAAGGTTTCTTATCTAAACCGATAGAATTTAAATTTTTATTCATAAGGTGGTATTTATACTTATTTACAATATAAGTTAAATTAAATGATTTTAGACTATGAACCAGGTGACAAAGTCACTAATCCTCAAAAAAAAGAATGGGGAATTGGGCAAGTGCAATCTATAATTAACGATAAAGTGACAGTTAATTTTGAAAATGCTGGAAAAAAAGTAATTAACGCAAAAAATGTTGAATTAAAAAAACTAGGAAAATGAAGTTAAAATTAAAAGAGATTGTTGAAAATTTAATCGATAATTTTTTAGAGGCTGGAGATTTGGCTATTCAATTAAGAGAAAAGGGTTTGGAAAAAAAAATAAAATCAGACAATACACCAGTAAGTAATGGCGATTTGGAAGTTAACAAATTTTTATTAAAAAAAATTTCTGAGATTACTCCTAATTTACCTATCATTTCAGAGGAGACCTCTGAAAATAAAGATAACCTAAATTTAAAAGATTTCTGGCTTATTGATCCTATTGATGGAACTTATGATTATATTAATAATTTAGAAGAATTTACCATTAATGCTGGTTTGATAGTTAATAACAAACCTGTTGCAGGATTAATAAATGCTCCTGCAAAAAAAAGAATGTTTTATTCATATGAGAAAGGTAATGCATTTGAGCTAAGAAACAGTAAAAAAACAAACTTAAGTAATTTAACTGCTAAGAAAAAAGAAAATTTAAAATTTATTTCATACTCAAATATAATAAAGCCTGAAATTCAAAAAATTTATGATGATTTGGGAGTAAAAGAAAATATTAGAATGAAAAGTTCTTTAAAATTCTGTGTCGTTGCTGCTGGTGAATATGATGGTTATGTTGCTGAACCAAGAGCTTATGAATGGGATATAGCTGCTGGCCATGCAATTCTAGAACATTCGGGTGGAACTGTAACTGATTTTGAAGGAAATGAAATTTTGTATGGTAAAAAAGATTTTAAAAATCCAAGTATAATTTTGAAAAATAAAAATATTTTATAATGGATGAACAATTAAGAATAATACTAATAATAATTGTTTCTGTTTCAATTTTTGGGTTGTTATTATTTGTTTTCGTAAAAAATTATATAAGAAATAAAATAAATCAGCTTGTTAAAGAAGAAAAAGATAAAAATTTAAAGTAGATTAATTATTTTAAGATATTCATCTTTTTCTATATCCATTACCTTTTTTGATGTATCAAAATCAAAACCATTTCTTGCAAGTAGAGATATATCTTTTTTATAAAATAAAGTTCTATTATCCTCTGCTCTAGCTGGGCCAATTCTTTTCTTTTTACATAATTTTATTGCTGAAAAAAAATCTTGATCAGAATTATTTTCCTTTATTTTCTCGACCGTGCCCTTAATAAATGTCTCGTCAATTCCTTTTCCAATTAAATAATTTCTAATCTTGTTAATTGAGTTTCCTCTTTGGATCATGCTTTTAGCTTTACTTTCAGAATAAAATTGATCATTTATAAATCTGTTTTTTTCTAAGTCGGACAAAACAATATCAATCAATTTATTAACATCTTTTTTTCTCACATCAGACGCAGATAGTTTCATATATTTTTTTAATAAATAAGTTTTAAGTTGTTGTTTTGAAGGAGCATACTTTTCAACATAAGCAAAGGCAAAATTACGCATCTCATCAACGGTTACTTGAAGTGTTTTTTTTCTATTTCTTATAGGAATCATTGTTAGAATTAATATAATATATCTAAATGATTGAACAAATTTATACTTATTTCACAATAGAGACACTTTACATGTGGATCAACCTTGGAGTTCTGCCTTTTTGGTTTATCTTGATAGTGTTTCCTCAATCACATTTAAGTAGAATTTTTGTAACATCAATTTTTCCTTTTTTCATATTAAGTGGTGTATATATCTTCATTCTATACAAATCTTATTTAATTGGTTATGATTTTGATGGCAATTTCTCTCTTTACTTGGGTCTAAGCGAGCTATCTAGATTATTTGAAGACCATTTGTACATAATGATTTTTTGGACTCATTTCATAGCAATAAACTTATTTATTGGTGGTTGGATTGTTAAAGATTCTCAAAAGTTTTCTATAAACAAAGTTTTGATGGCTGTACCATTAATAGTTACTTATTTAATTGGTCCAATAGGTTTATTTTTATACTGGATAATTAGAATTTTTTACGCAAAAAGAATTAGTTTATATGAGTAATCATATAGACTTTTATTTCGATATAATTAGCCCTTATGCATATATCGCACACAAAAAAATTCTTAAAATTAAAAGTATCTTATTTAATTACAAACCAATTTATTTAGGAGGTCTTCATAAACTAGCTGGAATTGATTCTCCTGCATTTAATAAATATAAATTAAAAAATAATATAAATGATTGCAATTTAGTATCTGAAAAAAATAACATTAAATTTAAATGGAATTCTAATTTTCCAATAAATTCATTAAATATAATGAGAGGATATATTAGTGTTAGTAAGGATAAGCAAAACGATTACTTAAATTGCTTTTTTGATGCATATTGGAAAGATAATCATGACTTATCAAATAGTGAAAATATTTCTAAATTATTAAAGAATTTAAATATTGATAGTGAAGAATTTTTTCAAAATATAAAGGAACAATCAGTTAAAGATAAATTGATTAAATTAACTGCTGATGCTTTTCAAAAAGAAGTTTTTGGAACTCCAACCTTTATAGTCAATAATAAAATTTTTTGGGGACAAGATAGACTTGAATATGCTTTAGAAGAATTTAATGCTGATTAAATTATTTTAAATTTGCTGCTAGCTATAGATCCAAAGCCACCATCAATATGTGATACTTTTTGATATCCCATATCTTTTAATGATTTTACAGCTAAAGCTGATCTTACACCTCCCGCACAAAATAAAACAAATTCTTTATTTTGGTCTATTTGTCCATTTTGAAATACAGGACTATTAGGATCTAAATATACTTCAAGCATTCCTCTTGGAATATGACTTGCTCCTTCAACGCTTCCTGTATTTTCTAGTTCATTACTTTCTCTTATGTCGATTAGATTACAATTTTTATCTTGGACCATTTGATAAGCTTGATCTGCATTAATTGTTTTAATCTCTTTTAAAGTTTCATTAACTAGCGTTTGTAATGATTTAATGACCATAATATTGTAAAACCTATAACACATTATGAAAAAATTTTTTATAAAAATCTCTAAATTTTTAGGATACGAAATTTTAGATCAAAATAATTTTTCGTCTCCAACATTAGGAAAGGAATTAAATGAAGAATTATCAATTTTGAATGAAAAATCTATAGTTTTACCTTTAGGAGAGGTCAAAATTACAAAAAAAGTAAATTCAATACTCATTGTACTAAGAATGAATACAGATATTGAGATTTGGGATCAAAATAGAAGAAGGTTATTTGAGCATCCAAAAATTGAATATACTAAAAGATCATTAAATTCGCTTATTAGATCAATTGATTTTTTAAAAAATAAATATCCAACCATAAATGTTAAAACAATAATTGTTGATGATAATTCAAGTATTGAAAAACTTAATATAATTAAAAAAGTAATTGATAGAAATAATATACAGATAATTAATTTAGATTACTCAAAATATAAAAAAAAAATATCAGAACAAAAAAATAAAGAAACTTTTGCAAACCTTGCGAGTTTACTTCAAAGTTTTGAGATTGGAAAAAATGCTGGCGAAGATTTAATTTACTTTATTGAGGATGATTATTTGCATTTTGAACCAATGTTGGAGGAAATGGTAGCTTCTTTTGAAAGAATTGCATCACAACTAAACAAGGATATTTTTATGTGTCCATCTGATTATCCTTATCTTTACATGAATAATGCTAAAACAAATGTATTAATTGGAAATAAACGTCATTGGAGAACTGTAGATAAAACACTATGTACCTTCATGACAACTAAAAACTTATTAGATAAATATTGGGACAACTTTTATAAGAATTGTCTAGATAGACACGATCCATTTGAGAAATATTTAAATGAAATATATTTAAAAGAAATTTGTATTTCTCCCTTAAAAAGTTTATCACTACATTTAACAAATATTAATTCAAGTTACGGCTTATCACCATTAATTGATTATAAAAAACTTTGGGAGGAAAATGAAATAAATGATTAAAGAAAATACAAAGGCACCAGATTTTAAATTACCATCTACAAGTAACAAAGATTACTCTCTTAAAAACTCTAAAGGTAATTATGTCATTATTTATTTTTATCCCAAAGATGATACGCCAGGTTGCACAACTGAAACTAACGATTTTAATAAATTGCTTCCAAAATTTAAAAAATTAAATTGCGAAATATTAGGAATTTCTAAAGATAATTTAAATAGTCATGAAAAATTTAAAAATAAATACAAGATTAAATTTGATTTATTGGCTGATGAAGAAAAAAAAGTACTTAAAAAATATAAGGTATGGGCAAAAAAAAAGTTCATGGGTCGAGAGTTTTTAGGAATAGTTAGAACAACTTTTCTGATCGACAAAAAGGGTAAAATATTAAAAATTTGGAACAATGTAAAAGTTAATGGACATGCTCAAGAGGTCTTGGAAACTTTAGAAAATATCAGTAAAAAATAAAAAGGCCCCGTTACCGAGGCCTTCTGTTAACTAACTAGAGAGAGAGATTATAGTTAATTTTTTTTTAATTTTAGAGGCTCTTCAATGAGATAACGACATGGAGATCGAAGAGCCTCTATATTACATGCAATTAGTCACGTATTGCGTATGCTATTACTCCTGTTTCAGTTACGTCAGTACCTTTGGCTTCAGCCTCTTTACTTAGTCTTATTCCAAAAGTAGCTTTCATAGCAGAGAACACGATGTACGACACCACAAATACAAAAATGTTAATTGATAGCACACCAATTAATTGGGCACTAAAAGATGCATCAGTGTTAGTTAATGGCACAGCTAATGTTCCCCATATTCCAGCAAACATGTGAGCCGGAATTGCACCTACTACATCATCAAGTTTGAAACTGAAAAGTAACTTAGTTCCAAATACAACGATTAAACCACCTACAGCTCCTATGAAAATAGCTGCTAAAGGCGATGGTGCTAATGGTTCAGCTGTTACAGCCACGAGACCACCAATTGCTCCGTTTAACATTTGAATAACATCAGTTTTACCAAACATTAATCTTGTGATTATTGCAGCAGCCATTACACCACCAGCAGCAGCAAGATTAGTGTTAATAAAAATACTTGATACAGCAACTGCATCGTCAAATGTTCCTATAGCAAGTTGAGATCCACCATTGAATCCAAACCAACCCAACCACAAGATGAAAACACCAACTGTTACCAGCGGAATTGATGAAGCAGCAAAAGGTCTAATAGCTTTCGCTTCACCTTTACTACCAAATCTTCCATATCTAGCACCTAACAACATAATACCAGCTAAAGCTGCTGCACCACCTGTTGAGTGAACTAGTGTTGAACCAGCAAAATCAGAGAAGCCCAGTTCTGCTAACCAGCCTCCACCCCATTGCCAACCCATAACGATTGGATAAATAATTCCAGATAAGATAGCTGCAAATAGAAAAAATGGCCAAAGTTTTACTCTTTCAGCCATTGCACCTGAACAAATTGAAACTGTTGTTGCACAAAAAACCATTTGAAAATACCAATCAGACCCATCAGCATATCCAGTATCAACTGAACTTGCATCAGACCAAGGTGTAAATGTTCCAATGTATCCACCTTCAGGTATACCATACGCTAAGTTATATCCAAATAACCAAAACATAATTCCGGCAATTGAGTAAAGACCAATGTTCTTTGCACAAATTACAGAAACACTTTTGGAAGTTACCATACCAGATTCTAGCATTGCAAAACCCGCTGCCATGAACATGACCATGAAACCACACATTAAAAACAATAGTGAATTGAATATAGCTTGAACTTCAGCAGAAACTGTTGTTTCTGCCATACCCGCACTGCTCATGTTTAATAAAAATATCAAACTAAGAATTGGTGCGGACATTTTTTTTATAAATTTAGTCATAAGACCTCCACTTGTTAAGTGATGTTTTATAGTTTTAATTAAATTTAAAAGTAACGCTGATTAGGAAAAGTGGCTATGCAGTTTTTGCATATAGAAACAGCCCTGAACGTGCTTTTAAAACGTTTAGGGCTGTAGAAAAAGAATATTATCTGTTGAATACTTCTTTTAAAGCTTTGGCTGGTAAGAATTTTACCTTTTGAGAAGCAGCGATTTGAATCTGCTCACCTGTTCTAGGGTTTCTTCCAACTCTTGCTTTTCTCTTAGCAACTTTGTACGTACCGAACCCAGCAATTTTTACTGAATCATCACCTTTTAGAGCATCTAAAATAGTGTTGGTAATTGTATCAAAAGTTCGCTCAGCATCTGCTTTGCTCAAATTTAATGAGCCAGAAAGCTTAGCAATTAGTTGTTTTTTGTTCATTTTAGCTCCGGTTTTGTTGGTTAATATTTATACTTGTCATAAACGTTGATAAATCAAGCTTTTTTTTAGTGTTTAGTTTTCTAAAACACACAACATCTTGTAAAAACTTAAATAAATGTTGGATTTATTGACTTTTTTAAACTTTTTAGAATGTAAATTATCTAAATAAACCTAGGTCTTTTAGATCATTAAATGTGGTGAAAAACATTAATGATAGCAACAAAAACAATCCGATTCGAAAAAAACCCTCTTGAGTTTTTTGAGATAAAGGTCGGCCTAACACTTTCTCAAATGCATAAAACATTAAATGTCCCCCATCTAACATTGGTATTGGAAATAGATTAATAAGCCCTAAACTTATTGAAATATAAGCCATCATACTGATAAACGCCAACACTCCAAAAGTTGCAACTTGTCCAGAAATTTTAGCAATTCTAATTGGACCTCCCAATTGAGAAGTATCTGCTTTACCTAAAATCATTCCTCCGATGTATTTTAATGAGGAAACGCTTACAAAATAAACTTCATAACTTGCATGATATAAAGCCTGAGCAGGTCCTAATTTAACATGGTTAACTTTATTATTATAGGCACCAAGCTTAATACCTACCATTCTTTTATTTATCTTATTCCCTAATCCATCATCACCTTCAACAATATTGGGTTTTACTTTTAATATTAATTCATGATAAGAACGCTTAACTTTAAAGTCTATAAAGTCACCAGTAGACATTGTGATAAATTTAGAAACTTCCATAATACTTTTAACTTCATTACCGTCTATTTCTAAAATTATATCCTCAGCTTTTAGCCCTCCTGCCATTGCAGGACTATCTTTCTGGACTTCATTAATAACTGCAGGAGTAAAATCTTTACCTATAAAGGTATAAATTGAAAAAAATATTACTAAAGCTAATAAAAAATTAGCCAAAGGTCCGCCAAATACAATTAAAACTCTCTGGTATAAAGGTTTTAAAATAAATAATTTTTCCCGCTCCTCTTCATTATATTTTTCTAAAATTTCTTGATGATCAGCCTGAGAATAAACATTTCTATCACCAAAAAATTTAACATAACCACCTAGAGGAATTGCACATATTTTCCATCTTGTACCTGATTTATCATTCCAACCAAATAACTCTTTACCAAAACCAATTGAAAAATCTGTAACACCTACTCCATATTTTCTTGCAAAATAGTAGTGTCCATATTCATGTATAAAAACTACTACTAAGATAAGTATTAAAAATGGAATGATATAACTGAGCATGCGTTTAATATATTATTATTTATAATTAACTCAATAAGCTAAAATGCCTTATTATTGCTAGAATTTATATTTTAGTTTAAATTTTGATCATTAATACTGTATACTACAAATATGCCTTCATTTGATGTAATTAGTAAAATAAATTATCAAGAATTTGATAATGGTTTAGCTAATTGTTTAAGAGAAATTAGTAACCGTTATGATTTTAAAGGACATGATATTTCAATTGAGCGAAAAGATAAAGCGGTGACTACCACTGCACCTGATGAATTAAAATTAAAGCAAGTAAATGAATTATTACAGACCCATTTAGTTAGAAGAAAAGTAGATCCAAGAATTTTAGAGGTTAAAAGTTCTGAAGGAGCTTCGGGAGGATCCATTAGACAAGTCAGTGAATTAAAAGAGGGAATTAGCCAAGAAAATGCTAAAAAAGTTATTGCTGACATTAAAAAACTTAAACTTAAAATTCAAATTAAAATCCAAGGCGATGAATTAAGAGTAGATGGCAAAAAAAAAGACGACCTGCAAGGAGCTATCGCTGCAATCAAAAAAATTGATATTGGGCTTCCAATTGATTTTGTTAATTTTAGAGACTAATTAAACTTTTTGAATTAAGGATGCACTATTATTTGTAGGCTTATTAACATCTTTTGAAACTTCATGAAAAATTAAATTTGGAATTTTACGTTCTTTTAAAAACACTGAACCTTGTAATTCTAAATTTAAATAACGATTAATATCAGCTTGATTTAAAATAACTGGTTGTCTGTGATGAATTTCATTTATGTTTTCTTTTGCTTCTTCTGTAATTAAACAGAACTGATCATTTTCAAAGATACCAGCAAAAAAAATAGGGTTTGTGTCTTCACGAGTAAAATAATGTGGAGTTTTTTCTTTTTCTTCTCTTTTCCATTCATAAAAACCATCTGCAACTGCAATACATCGATTGTTTTTTATAAGTTTTTTAAATGAAACCTTTTCATCAATAGTCTCTAACCTTGCATTTATTAAAGCTTTAAAATTCTTATCTTTAGCCCATCCTGGAACTAAACCCCATTGTAGATTTTCTAAAGTATTTCCATTTTTATATTTTTTAATTACAGGAAGTTTTTGATATGGATGAGCATTATAGTTTTCAACATCTTCAACATAAATTGCAGATTTAACCAATTTATTTGTTTTTGTTACGGGGTTTTTTACTACGTATCTTCCACACATTATATTGTTTGCTGTTTCATTAATTCTTCTATTTGTTTAATCATAATTTTTGGTGATCTCATAGCAGGATAAATTTCTTGCGCTTGCTCGTAACTTCTAATCGCTTTTTCATAATTCTTGAGTTGAATATTTACTAAACCCTGACCTGCTAAAGCTCCAAAGTGTCTTTGTTCTAAGGCTAATACTTGATCTATATCATCTTGGGATTTTTGAAATTCTCCTAGCATATAAAGTACGGTTGCTCTTTTATTCCATGCCTCAGCCCAATTTTGATCAAGATTAATTACTTCAGTAAAAATATCTTTTGCTTTTATATAGTTTTGATCTCTCACAAATTGTGAGCCCTCTTCTAATCTTGCAGTAAGTTTTTCATCTGTTGGATGGGTACTCCACAAGGCCCAAATTTCTTGTTCAATTATAAAAGCTACTTTCGATTTATTTGCTTTTAACTCATTAAACAATTGGTTCAGTCTAATATCTCTTTCGTTTGCTAAAGAACTAACTTGTGAAAATAAATAAAACAAAATTACTAGGAATACTTTCTTCATCATTTAATATTATCAAATATTAGAATTAGAGTCTTTGGTCTTAAGTGTCTTTGTTGTTATTTTTACAACTATAAAAAGAAATATCTTTTTCTTTTTCCTGTTGTTTTATATTGATTGTGATTTCATGAATAAGTTCACCTGTTTTTCTAGTATAGACTGCGGACTCAGAATAATTCCTCTCTTTATCGAACGCTTGAATTAAAAATATATCCTTATTAGAAATTTTAACCTCTAAATCAATTTTATTAAAAAATTCTGATAAATTTTTAACATTTAGAATGTCTGGTGTTTTAGACTCGATTATTAACTTATTAATATCTTTTCTATTAATTTGATCTTTTGTGAAAGATTCAAAGTTATGGTCTGGATTTTTCAAAATTACTTTTTCAAATTTGCAATTTAAATTCAAATCAGAATTTAATGTAATATTTGTATTTTGAGCTTGAGCAAAACTAAAGCAACACAATAAGCTAAATATTGATAGAAAGACTTTCATTTAATTTATTATATTAATAATACTTTTTTTTATTGTTTCACTTACTTTTATTGTTCCATCTTTGTTGGGGTGTATACCGTCCTGTTGATTCAAACTTGGATTAAGTGCCACACCTTCAAGAAGAAATGGGATTAACGCTAAATTATATTTTTTTGATAACTTTGGATAAATAGCATCAAACTCTTTTTTATATTTTTCCCCATGAGTATCTGGTGCCATCATTCCAGCTAAAATAATTTTAATTTTTTTATTCTGAGCAACTTTTATTATTTGTTCTAAATTTTTTTCCGTTTCCTCTGGTTGGATTCCTCTAAGCATATCATTAGCACCTAAACCTAAAATTATTAAATCAATGCCTGGCTCTGATAAACTCCAATTAGCTCTATTTAATCCACCTGATGACGTGCTACCAGAGACACTTCCATTAATGACTTTAATATTTAACCCAGCTTGCTTTAGATTGTTTTCTAAAACTATTGATAAATGCTGTTCTTTAGGTAATCCATAACCAGCCATCAAACTATCACCAAATAAAACTACCTTTTCTATTGCACTTGCGTTTATGTGCACTAGAAAGATTATCAAAATTTTTGTAAATAAACTTTTGTTCATGAGTACTCTTCTTAAATTAAAAAAAATAAATCTCAAATACCAAACTGGTAAAGATACTATCAGTGTTTTAAAAAATATTGATTTAAATATTAAGAAAAAAGAAACTGTTTCAGTAGTTGGAGAAAGTGGTTCAGGGAAAACAAGTTTAATAATGTTAATTGGGGGCTTAGAAAAACCAACTTCTGGTAAAGTAATTTTTAATGATCTTGACATAACAGGCCTTAGTGAAGACAAAGTATCTGAGATAAGAAAGAAAAATATTGGAATAATATTTCAGTCTTTTTATTTAATTCCTAATTACACAGCAGTTGAAAATGTTGCTTTAACTCTTGAACTTAATAATTTTAAAAATCCAGAAAAAGAAGCGAAAATTTTATTAGATCGTTTTGGTTTGAAGCATCGTTTTAATAATCTTCCAAGTCAATTATCAGGTGGTGAGCAACAAAGAGTTGCTATCGCTAGAGCAATTGCGATGAAACCAGAATTAATCTTAGCAGATGAACCAACAGGAAACTTAGATACTGAAAATTCTATAATGATTGCAAATATTTTATTTAAGTACGTCAAAGAAGAAGGTTCGTCTTTAATCATGGTAACTCATGATCCTAAACTTGCAGACAAAGCAAAAAGAAAAATAAAAATTAAAGATGGAAAAATTAAATAATCCTTCAGAATTTAGTTTGATCATTAAATATGCTTTAAAGGACTTAAGCAGAAATTATCATAAAATTTCCAGTATCATTGTTACACTCTTTATAAGTTTATTTATCTTAAGTGCTATTTTCACAATTGAAGATAGTCTTAAAAAAGAACTAAATGATAATGCTAAAGCACTTTTAGGTGGAGATTTAGAGATTGATTACAATCGTAATCAAGGAAATTTAGATCTAGTTAACAAAGTAAAAGAATTTGCAACTGTTTCTCAAATGATTGAGTTCAGCACTATGCTTTCAACTACTGGCAGAGAAAAAAATAAATCATTATTTACTAGAATTAAAACTGTAGATGAAAAATATCCTTTATATGGAAATGTTGTATATGAGCCAATTGGTGCTTATGAAAGAATGCAAAAAGAACCTAAAACAATCCTTATCAATGAAAGTTTATCAAAAACCCTGAATATTAAAATTAATGAATTAGTAAAAGTACAAGATAAAAATTTTAAAGTAATTGGAATTATTAAATCAGTACCAGATGTAAGTGGATTTGTTGCATTTGGCGATTGGGCTTTAGCAGGAAAACAAACTTTAGAAATTTTAAAACTAAATGGAATTGGAAGCTTTTTAAACTATGAATATAAAGTAAAGTTTAATGAAAATGATAAGCCAGAAGAAATTGAAGAACGAATTGAAGAAATCTTTAAAGACGATCAAAAAGTTAAACTTAGATATCCTGAAAATTCTGCAAGTGGGATAAAGAGAATTATAAATAATTTTTCTCAATTTTTATCCCTTGTATCTATCAGTGCAATGTTGATAGCTGGTATTGGAATAGCAAATACTCTGCTTTCTTTTATTAATCAAAACAACATGTCGATAGCTGTAAGAAAAGCAGTTGGCTTTTATTCGGGCAATATTAAAATACTATATTATCTGCAGTTATTTATACTTTTATTTATCATTACTGTTGTTGCTTATGGATCGAGTTTCTTAATTGTACCACTAGTAGATAAATATTTATCTGATGGATTGGGATTAAATGTTTATCCAGTATTTTCAATTATTAATTTTCTTAAAATATTTTTAGTAGGATTACTGGTACTTGTAATTTTTTCTATCCCAACAATCAGTTCTATTGACCAAGTGAAGGCTTCTAATTTATTTAGAAACGTATTTCAAAACCTTCAATTTTATTATTCTAAGAGATCAGTTATTCTAAGCTTTATTTTATTATCTATTTTAATTTTATTATTCACAGTTGGATCTGAACAGCCTTCATATAGTTTGGGTTACTTTGCTGCCTTTTTTGTGTGTTTAATTGTATTTTTCTTACTTTCAAAATTAATTATTTTTTTTCTAAAAAAATTCAAATCTAGTCCAATAATTTCTTTAAAAGTTTCAATTAAAAATATTACCCAAACAAAAAGTATAACTCCCATTACAGTTATGTCTCTTGGCTTAGGGGTTACTTTATTATTAACATTAGCTTTAGTTGGTACAAATTTTCAAAGAGAAATTGCGAAATCTATTCCTGATATTGCGCCTGATTATTTTTTTGTCGGTATTCAAAAAGGTGAAAGAGAGAAATTTGAACAAGGTATTTTAAATATGGATCCAAATGCATCTATAGAAATTGTGCCAATGGTATCCTCTGGAATTGTAAAAATTAATGGTGTGGATCCTAACACTTATATTAAACCAGATAATGATAGTTATTGGGTAATTGGTAGTGAAAGAAGATCTTCCTGGGTCGAAAATATACCTGAAGATAATGTAATTTTAGCTGGTAAATGGTGGGATTTATCAAACCCAGATCAACTTCAAATATCTCTTGATGCAAAAGTTGCTAAAGATTTTAACATTCAGTTAGGTGATATTTTTACTTTAAATGTTTATGGACGAGAAATTGAAGGAGAGGTCATTAATTTCAGAGAAGTAGATTATCGAGATTTAAGCATCAATTTTGCAATGTTATTTAATCCTCAATTTGCAAAAAATATACCTCATGAATATTTAGCTACTGCAAAATTTAATTCAAATAAATTTGATGAAACTGAAATGCTTGAAATCATGCCAAGTTTATCAATGATAAAAATTGCAGATTATTTATCTAAAGTTACAGCTGTTTTAAATAAAGTATTTATTGCAGTTACATTAATCTCTGCGGTTACTATTGTTATAGGATTAATCGTAATTTCGAGTGCAATTATGGTTCAAGGGAAAGTAAAAGAATATCAAAATTTAGTCTTTAAAATTTTGGGTTTTTCAAAAAAACAAATTATTTTTTCATCACTAATTGAATTCATTATTATTTTTAAATCTGTAATTTTGATTGCAATATTCTTTGCAGTACTTGGTTCAAAATTTATTATGGAAAATATTTTTGAGCTAGTATGGATGTTTGACTTTAAAGTTTTAATTTATCTAGGATTTTCAATTGGCTTTGTTACTTTAATTTTCATATTACTAACAAATTTAAAATATCTAAATCCTAAAGTTTATCCTCTAATAAGAAATCAATAATTAGAATTTAGTAATTTTACTATCCAAAGAAATTAGATTTAATTCTACTTTCAATTTTGGAAATTTCTTTTTTATTTGTTTTTTAATTTTTGAGAACGACTCTTTATGAATTTTTTTTTCATTAGCTGAGGTAAATTCTTTTTTTCCATTTGCAATTTTGGCAGCACCACAATCTTTATGATTAATAATAATTAATTTTTCTATTTTATGCAATTGAATAGAAGTTTCTAAATTATCATAAAACGTTTTATGCCATTGCTTAAATTTATTATGTGTAACCCCAACAGCTGCACCTGCAATTGTAAAAGCGCTGTATTTTCCTATTAATTTTTTTTTCAGTAAATGATTGTGGACTATATGTTGAAATCTTGGATCTATACAAGATAATACCATTGCTTTAAATTTTGATTTCTTCAATTTAATTCCACTTTAAACATAGCCTCATTTCTTCTATTCATTGGTAGAGTAAATGGACTATCATAGGTTGCTCTAATTGGTGGGCTTATAATTGATATATTATTTTTTTGTAACTCTTTTTCTAAAATTTCTTTATGCTTAAGAAAGTTTCCGTCTGACGCTCGTCCAGAATATTTCAGCACCGCGTAGTGTCCACCCTCGATATTAACTATTTTTACATCTTTCCTGCTTGGATTTGGTACATTTTCTAAGTTGAATTTAGAGGGTAAATAAAATTGCATACTCATATTTCCATTTTTCTCAAATTGTGTAACTGGAGTTGTCATTTTAATTTTTTCCTGAGTATCATTTCTACCTGAAATGTAATTGAATAATTTTCTAAAATTACTATCTATTCCAGATGTTACCGTTTCTACCGCTAAACGATCAGAATATTTTCTAATCTCATATATTTCATTTTTAGTGACAACTTCATAATTTGCTTCTTCGTAGGCCATAACTTTAGAATATGGTAAAATAAATAAAGTACAAAATACTATTAAATAAAATTTAATAATTCTCATTGTTACATAACTTTATATTCAAAATTTTGTGTAGTTTCATTAATTTGAATTAATTTAGCACCATTTCTTTCATGAAAGTTAGTTGCCATTTCTGTTAATGGTGAAAGGGTTACTAATCTATTTAAATGATTAGATTTTTTTATATTGTTAAAAACTTCTTTTACAATCAATTTTCCCCCACCTTTTTTTTTGGACCAGACAGTATAAGCAACAGCTATTTGACCACCTGATTGATCTCTCATAGCAGTTTGTAAAAATGCATCAGTGCTTAACTTTTCTAACTCTTCAACACTTTTTGGAATTTCATTTGTATAAGCAAAACACATTACAGCGTGAATTTCTCCTTGATATTCAACACCAAAAATTTTTCTTCCATATCCTGTTCTAAACTTGTTATCTAACTCTGGTCTAACAGGATCTTCATCTGTATTGCATTCTTTAAGCTCGACAAGTTTTGCGCCTTTGACCCACGCAAAAAAATTATCAATATTTTTAGTTAAAACCTGTCTATTTTTTCTTAATCTAGCTTTAATTCTTGGGTTAAATTTTTTTTTCATTTTAATAATTATCTACCATTTATTTTACAGTTTAAATGCGTAATTAAATCATACCAGATAATCATACAAAAGCTTCACACTAGTAACAAAAATTAAAGCATATAAAATATTGTAAAATAATTTCTCTTCAATAATTTTAAGTAATTGATATCCAATCAATATTCCCAATAATGCAACCGGAAACAATGTTGCTGACTGTTTAAAAGACTCTAAGTTTGTCATAGATAAACTAATGTACAAGGGAAGTTTAATTAAATTTACAAAAGTGAAAAAAAATATTCTTGTACCTACATAAATTTCTTTTTTCATTCTAAGCGGGAGTAAATAAAGACTAGTTGGAGTTCCTCCAGCATGTACGCAAAAACTTGTAAATCCTGCCACGACTGAACAAGTACCGCCTTTAAAAAAGTTTTTTTCTGACTTTTTTTCTTTATTTTTTTTAAAAAAAAAGTAATGACCAGCAAACAAGAAGCCCATAACTCCAATAATAAATTTTAATAATTCCTCTGAAAAATATGAAAAAGTTAATGATCCAATAAATATCCCAATTGCTGCAAATGGAACCATTAATTTTAAAGTTCCTAAGTCAAATTCCTTTCTATATTTATAAACAGCAATAAAATCTGAAAATATTAAAATTGGTAAAATAATTCCTAAAGCTTGGTTTAATGGCATCACTATTGTCATTAAAGGAACAGAAATTAAAGTCATGGAACCACCTAGACCTGATTTTGCAATTCCATATAAAATAATGGCAGGAACAACCGTTAAGAAAAATAAAAAGTTTATTTCCATCTATTTAACGATTTTAATAATTTCAATCCTAAAGGGCTTATCGGTTCTTGAAGTATTATTTCTTTTCCAGTTTTTTCTTTTACTAATTCTAATAATTTGGTTGCTAATCCTTTTTTTCTAAAAATTGGATTAACAAAAATATACTCTACCTCTCCTATCTCATTAAATCTAACAAAGCCTATTGTTGTATTTTCATTTTTAAAGGTAAAAACTCCATCCGTTTCCTTTATTTCAAAATTTGAAACATCAAGAATGTTCATAAATCCTAGTAATTAAGGAGCAAAAGAATTACTGCTAGTGCAGCAATTATGGAGCTAACAACAATATAATTAAGCTTAATATTAAATTTTTTTTCTACAAATTCGGTAATTTTATCCCAGAACAAAACAATCAAAAAAATTATAATAGCTGGAAGAATATATTTAATCATTATTTATGCTTTTATATTATAACCATTTTTAAGAAGCGATGTTACAATCACTATACAAATAATCAAAAAGCTTAACATTAAACCAACACTTATCCATATATTAAAATCTGATACTCCATAAAATGAAAATCTTAATCCATTTATCAGATATACTACTGGATTAAAATATGTAACTATTTGCCAAAATTCTGGAAGCATATCTAAAGAATATAAGCTTCCACCTAAAAAAACCATTGGAGTTATAACAAGAGTTGGTATGATTGACATTTGTTCGAAATTAGAACTCATCAATCCAATTAAAAAACCGAATAATGCAAAAGTAAATGAGACTAATACTAAAAGAAAAATCATTAATATTGGAAATTGCACTTCAACTTCAACAAAAAAAGTTGAAGTAATAAATATCATACAACCTACAATTAAAGTTTTAGTTGCTCCTGCACCAACAAATGCAAGAACTATTTCTAAAGTTGAAATTGGTGCAGCTAAAATTTCATAAATTGTTCCATTAAATTTAGGGAAAAAAATACCAAAAGATGTGTTACTTATTGATTGGGTTAATAATGTAAGCATCAACAAACCAGGTACGATGTATGATCCATAACTAATGCCATCAATATTTTCAACATATCCTCCAATTACTGAGCCAAAAACTATAAAATATAAAGAGGTAGATAAAACTGGTGATAATAAAGATTGCATCAATGTTCTTCTAAATCTATCCATCTCATGAAGATAAATTGCTTTAAATGCGTAATAATTAAATTTCATTGTTTTCCTTTACTAAACTTACAAAAATTTTTTCTAGTGTACTCTGTTCTGTTTTTAGATCCTTTAGTTTAAATCCTGCATCTTTTAAATCTTGAAGTAAATTTGTAATACCTGTTTGTTTTGCTTGAACATTGTAAGTATAATCAATTGACATTTTATCTTTTCCAATCTCAAGATTGTATTTTACTAAACTATTTGGTATTTCTTTAATGTCTTCCTGTAATTCTATCGTAAGTTTCTTATGACCCATTTTCTTTAATAATTCTTTTGTTTCATCAACAACTATAATTTCTCCTTGGTTGATAACTCCTACTCTATCCGCAATAGCCTCTGCTTCTTCTATGTAGTGTGTGGTTAAAATTATTGTAACGCCAGTTTTTCTTAAACTTTCAACAACTTTCCACATGTCTTGTCTTAACTCAACATCTACTCCAGCAGTTGGTTCATCTAAAAACAAAATAGTTGGTTCATGAGATAATGCTTTAGCAATCAAAACTCTTCTTTTCATTCCACCGGACAATTGTCGGAGTCTTAAGTCTTTTTTATCCCATAAACTTAAATCTTTTAAAACTTTCTCAATATGTTTTGCGTCAGGTTTCTTTCCATACAAACCTCTAGAATAGGAAACGTTATTAAATACTGTTTCAAATTGTTCCAGAGTTAACTCTTGTGGAACTAAACCAATTTTTGACCTTGTTTCTCTGTAATCATCAACTATATCAAATTTGTCTACTGTAACCTTTCCAGAAGATGGTCTTACTATCCCGCAAATAATACTTATAAGAGTTGTTTTCCCTGCGCCATTTGGTCCAAGCATTGCAAAAATTTCACCTTTTTTAATATTAAGATTTATGTTTTTTAATGCTTCAAAACCATTGTCGTATACTTTTGAAAGATTATTTATGGTAATTTGATCGCTAGACATTTGATAATCATATATAGAGACAATTTATTGTATTACAATAAATTAAAATTTACGCTAAGTGAATTTATCTATGAAAAAATTTTTAATATTTATTTATTTTGTATTGGCATTGACTTCCAACGCAACTGGTAAAGAAACGACTTATGATAAACAATTATTTGATAAAGCTATATCAGAAGGAAAAGTTGTTGTGGTAAGTTCTTGGATTAAATATTGCTCATCATGTGCAGGTCAAATGGAAGTCTTAAAGAAAGCAAAAAAAGATTTTAAAAATATGGAATACTTTGCTTTTGATGTAACAAATAAAGAAATTGCTCAGTTTTTTAATGTTCAATATCAAACAACACTTTTAATTTTTAAAGATAATAAAGAAGTTTACAGAAGTATTGGTGAGACCACTAAAGAACTTATTTATGAAGCTTTAAACTCTTCTATCTAAATTTAATTTTTAAAATTATTGCAGGTAAGAAAGTTGCAACTAAAAAAGATAAAAATAATAAAGATTGAGCTATAAAAGGTGAAAATAAATCTTTAGAAAAAATTACTCCCACTAATAAACTTTTGGAAAAATCAGGAAATGGAAACATTAAAAATCCAGTAACTAGACCAATTATAATTGAAAAATAAGCAGTATTTTCATTTACTTTATTATAGAAACTGTAAAAAACAGTCACTACAAATGCGCAACAAAATAAATCTGCAAGTAAGAATAAATATAAAATATCAAATCCTTTTGAAGCAACACCAAAAGCAATTACAGACAAAATTAAAATAAAATACTTAGATATTTTCAAGTAATCAGTTTTTTTATCTAAGTTAAAAGTTGCTTTGCCATCGACTACAAACAAGCTAGAAATAGCATTAACCAAAGTATCAACAGTTGAAATTGTTAGTGCAAGACCAAGGATAACAATTAATAAGGACAAAATTTCTGTTTGATCTTCTAATAATAAACTAAAAAATCCTAAATCAGGTCTAACAGATGGATCTATAGAAAATGAAACCATTCCAATAAATCCCATTAAAAAAACTATTGGAACAATAATAAAGAAAGAAATTATCAAACCAGTTTTTAATGTTTTATAATCTTTTGCTGCATATACTCTTTGCCAATTTCCTTGATGAAATAAATTAGTTGCTGCAACTGCTATAAAAAAAGTTAATCCAGAAGTATATCCTGGAATATATTTTGAACTTATTAGTTGAGGGTTTTTCTCTTTAACTAAAGAAAAAGAAAAATTATCTCCTGAAGATGAACTAATGATTGAAATCAAAATAAATAATAAAAAACCAATTACAATCATTTGAATATTATCAGTAAATATTGATGCTCTTAGCCCCCCATAAAGTGTGTAGCTTAAGGTAGCTACCAGAACTATTAACGCTGTAATCCACAATTCAGTTCCAGATATATAATTAATCAATACAGCAACTGCTGTTACTTCTGCACAAAGAAAAATAAACATATAAAAAATTGTCATTAACAAAATTAACTTAAATAGGCTTTTGCTAAATTTCTTTCTCATAAACTCAACTAAAGAAGACCCTTTTGGAAACTCCTTTCTAATTTTTTTTCCAAAATATATTAAGAAAATCATCGGAAAAGCTGTGCCTAATGCATATCCAATAACAGCACCTACTCCACCCCATGTTGCAGCCGCAACTGGACCAAATAGAATCCAGGCTCCTAAAGCTGATGCTACTAGACTTGTGGTTAGTGGAAATAAACCAATGTTTCTATTTGCAGTTAAATAATTATTAATTCCTCTAAATTTTTTAGAATGAAAAATTCCTAAGAAAGCAAATATTAAACTAATTGTAAAAACTAATATTAATGAGGTTGATTGAGTTAAAAAATATGTTTTATCCATTTTATCCCTTTCTGAATTACCGGACAGGTTCTTAGGGTATGATCTCAGTCTGTTAAGACACCCCTTATTGATATACTTAATATATTTTGTTTATTATTGAAAGTCTTTTTAAAATTTAATTATTTCTGACTTTTGTGGTTCATTATTTCGATCATACATTGTGTGGCGTATTCTCTCCACTCAGATGAAGTTTTATTTTTTAAGCTATTAAGATGGTTTCTGTTACTTTGAATATCATCTTTATGTTTAATGTAATCAGCTCCATTTAAGTTTTTCTCCATTTCAGACAAATTTGTTTCCATTGCTTTTATCCATTCTTTACCAAGCTCAACACATTTTTGATCATCTTTTTCATCACAAATTTGTTTAAAAAAATTAAAAATAACATCATCAGTATTTACTGAGGTATTCATTAACTATTGTTTACAAGTACCAATCGACTCTGGACCACACGTTTGACCATTGGTCCAAGTAGCTCCAGTTAAATTAGCTCCATCAAAATTAGCATTGGTAATGTTAGATGATGTAAAGTTAGCTTCCATCAAATTAGAGTTTTGAAAATTAGCTTCGATTAATGTTGCGCCCATAAAATCAACTCTAGTTAAGTTTGCTCCAGTAAAGTTGGTTTTTTCAAAATTCGCACCAATTGAAACAGATTCATAAAGATTAGCTCTTACAAATGTAGACTCTGGGAAAGTTCCAAATGATAAATTTGAAGTCATCATAATGCTTTTATCAAAATTTACTTGAATAAAACTTGCAAAAGAAAGATTTGAATTTGGAAGATAACTTCCTTGTAGGTCTTGAGAGTCTGAAAATCTACAATTAGAATAATCTACACCTTCTGTTAAAGGATCGTCACATGCAGCATTTGAATTTGTAAAAAATAAAAAACAAAATAAAGCAAGTAAGATAATTTTTTTCATATAAAAAGTTAACAAATAAAATATGTCAAAACAATGAATGATTTAAATTTTAATAAAAAATTTATATTCTTACTTTTTTACCAGTTTTTGCACTTTTGGTTATTGCTGCAAAAATTTTGAGAGAAATTAAACCATCATTACCATTCACTTTTGGTTTAGCTTTTTTAGTAACCACATCAGCAAAATGGTCTATTTGATTTACTAATGTATTGTCATCTTTTTTGTTTTTATCTTCATTTACAAAAATCTTATTCCACCAGCTTCGTTCTTTTTTATAGAACCAATATCTAAGATTAGGAAACTGTAAAGAACCTTTTGTACCTCCAATCATATATGCAGATTGGTTTGTAATTGGGTATGCAGGATTTTCTCCAGCGGTTAATTCATAACTCCAAGGTGCAACAATTGTATCTGACAAATTTAGTGTACAAAGCGCTCCTGAATTAAAGATCAAACTTATTGTAGCTGTATCTTCTACTTGAAATTTTCTGGTTATATTTGTTGTAAACGCTTGAACATATTTTATTGAACCCAATAAATAACAAATCATATCAATGTCATGAACTAAATTGATGCCTAAAGGCCCACCACCTTTACTTACTCTCCATTTTTCTTTGTAATAGGCTTTGTGTTTATAAAGCCAACATAAAATATTTGCTGAAACTATATTTCCTAATTTTCCTTTATCAATTAGACCTTTTACCTTTGAAACTATTGAGTTATGTCTTCTGTGATAACCTATCAATAAAGGTGTTTTATTTTTATTAGCACTACTAATAATTTTTTTAGCTGAATATATATTATCTGAAATAGGTTTTTCTAACAATACTGGAATTTTATTTTTTAAAAAACTTACTGTATGCTTTTCATGGAGTTGATTTGGAGTAGCAACAATCACTGCGTCTAAATTTTTTGAATTTAACAGTTCACCTGTATTTGAATACAATGGGATCTTGTATTTTTTAGATAAAATTTTAGCGTTATCACCAATCTCTACTATCGAATGAAGATTTGCTTTCTTTGATTTTTGAATAGCTTTTATATGTTGTAAACCCATTAGTCCTGTTCCAACAATTGATATGTTTATTTTTTTTTTCATTTTATGAAATTTTTATCTTTGTGAAGTACTTATAAAGTTTTTTGGGTTTAATTAAAGTACTTGGAAAATTTTTGTTATTTGGTGCATCTGGATAGTGTTGAGTTTCTAAACAAACACCCTGGTAAGGATAAAGTTTGTTTTTATATCTCAAACCCTGACTAGTATAAAGCTGTATCCCAGGAAGATTTGAGTAAAAATCTAATTGAATATTAGTTTTTTTATTTTTTAATGAGGCTAAATAATTTTTGGAATTTTTTTTAACACAAAATGTTAAATCAAATCCTAATGCATTTATTTTATTTAGTGTTATTTTTGTTTTTTTATTTTTGATAATATTTATTTTTTCTCCAATATTTTGAAACTTATTAAAATCATTAATAGTATTTTTAACTTTTTTAAATTTGCCAGTTGGGATCAATTTATTGTTCACCTCAAGATATTTTTCAGAATTAATTTTTAATTCATGATTAAAAATTGTTTCTTTTTTATTTTTATTTAAATTCCAATAACTATGATTTGTTAAACTCACATGCGTTAATTTATTTGATTTGTATTGATATTTGATAAATAAACTTTTATTCTTAATTTCAAAAATACACTGTGAATTTAGATCTCCTGGAAAACCTTGATCTAGATTTTTAGATAATAGTTGATAAATTATTTTAGCTTTTGAATGATGGTGTATTTTCCATTCCAAACTATCAAATCCTATTTTTCCTCCATGAAGTGTATTTCTTCCTTCATTGCCATCGAGTTTATAAATCTTGTTTTTAATCTTAAATCTTGAATTTGATATTCTTCCTGCGTACCGACCACACGTAGCACCTACATAAAAATTTTTATTACTATAATTTACTTTAGAGCCAAGATTTAAAATTAAATTTATCTTCTTTTGCTTATCATAAACTTCATACAAACAAGCTCCAATATTAATTGATCTAACTCTTAAATATTTATTTTCTATTATTGAGCTTTGTACTTTCAAAAAGCTTATTACAACCAACCTTTATCAACAATATAAGATTGATTTGTGCATCCACCTGATTGTTCTGACGAAAAAAACAATACTGCTTGAGCAAGCTCATGTGGTAACAATCTCTCTTTTAGACATTGGTTTTTCATCAAATCTTTTTCGGATTCCTCGTTTAACCAAAGATCAATTTGTCTTTGTGTTAAAACCCAGCCTGGTACAACTGAGTTAACCCTAATGTTAAATTCACCTAAATCTCTTGCGAATGATCTTGTTAAACCAACTACTCCAGATTTTGCAGCTGTATAAGCTGCCATTCCACCTTGTCCGACCATCCAAGATGAAGATCCTATATTAACAATTACACCACCCTTGTTTTCAATCATTGATTTTTTGACTGACTGAACCGTGAAAAAATAATGTCTTAGGTTTACATTCATTCTTTCGTTCCAATATTCTTCTGTAACATCATCAATTTTGTGTCTTGTGTCATTAGCAGCATTGTTGATTAAGATATCAATTGGGCCTTTTTGATCAATGATGTCTGCAATTGTCTTTTGAAGTTGTTTTATATTTAACAAATCACATTCAATAAAAGTTGGTATTGAATATTTTTTATTTTTTATATCTTCAATTAATTTTTCAGCTTCTGACACTTTAATATCTATGAAGTAAACCTCAGAACCTTGTTCACAAAAATGTTCAACAATTGAAGCTCCAATTCCTGATCCTCCACCTGTAATAAATACTCTTTTATTTTCTAGATCATAATATTTTACTTTCATTTTGCTAATCCTCCGCCTGTTATAAATGCTCTTTTGTTTTTAAAATCGTAATTTTTACAAATTATATCAGCTTAATATTTTTTTGTTTTTTTAATTTTTAATACTTATAGAGAATTTAAATTAAAAATATAGATTTTATTTAGCTTTATAACCTAAACCAATATTATTTATTTTTTTACTCGCATCCATAATTTTTGGATATTCATAATTTAATCCTAAAAGCTGTCGCACTTTTGGACTTGAATTACTTTTGAAGTCCTCAGATAAATAAGTGACTAAATCCTCTACTGGTTTTATATATTTAGGAAGAAACTCTATCAACAATGCTGCTCTTTGGTTATTTGATTTATTCGGTGATGCTCCATGCCAACAGTTACCATTAAAAAAAACTAAATCTCCAGGATTTGCAATCATTTGTTGTTTATTTGAAAAATCGTCATTTTCATTTGGGTAATGTAATTTCTTCTGTGATCCCGGTATATATGCAGTTGCACCTGATTGTTCTGAACAAATATCTAGAGGTATAGTAGCCTGACAGTTTTGTGCAAATGAACTGTTAAGACCCATAGGAAAAGTCTCACTATTATAAAAATCCCAATACGGATAATCTATATGGAGTTCCTGTCCTATAGACCCTGGTAGCAATCTACTTGCGCAGTAAGATCCACAAAAAAATTCTGAACCTAAAAGTTTAGACATTAAGCTGAAAATAATGTCATTAGTAATTAACTTACTAAATACCTCTCCTTTACCAAATAAATTCCATATCCTTTGCTGAAGTTTAATCTTATCAGATGCTTCAGCCTCAGCATTAAAGTGAGTTTCTTTTTGTTCCTGTGTATCAGCAAAATGATTAACAATCTCTCTTGCTTCTTTGATATCATTTAAATTATATGCATTTTCAATAATTATAACTCCAGATTCATGCATTAATTCATTTATTGCTTGAGTAATATTAAAACTTTCTCTCGAAAATTTGCGCATAGATAAATTTTAATTGAAAAAAATTAAAAAAAAATAAAAATAATTATAACTCTAATTCTTTAGCTAGATCGCCAATTTTAGCACCACCTGCCATCAATCTTTTCACATCTTCATTACCAAGTTCTGAAGACAATCCTGAACCAATTACCTCTCCTAAACTTAAGAAAGTATATCGATCAGCTATAAGACGCGCATGAATTTCATTGTGTGTAATAAGTATGATTGCAATATTTCCTAAACTTTGCACTTTTTTAATTGTTTTTAAAACTTCCATTTGCTGCTTTTGACCTAATGCTGAAGTAGGCTCATCTAATATTAGTATCTTTGCACCAAAGTAAATTGCTCTTGCAATAGCCAAAGTTTGTCTTTGTCCACCTGACATTGTTCCAACTGGCTGATTAGGGTTTGCAATATTAATTCCAATTTTAGACATTTCCTCTGTTGTTATTCTATCCATCTCATCCATTTGCATTAAACCAAATCCGCTAGGTCCTTTTATTAATTCACGTCCAAGAAAAAAATTCCTTGTTACTGAAGTTAAAGCATTGAGTGCCAAATCTTGATAAACTGTTCCAATACCTGCATCAGATGCTTGACGTGGTGTAGTAAAGTTAACAATTTCTCCATCTACTTTTATTTCTCCACTTGTCATTGGATGAACCCCAGATAATACTTTGATCAAAGTTGACTTTCCAGCACCATTGTCACCTAAAAGCGCGTGAACTTCGCCCGGATAAACATCTAATGAAACACCATTTAAAGCGGTAAAAGTTCCAAATTTTTTTACTAAATTCTTTATTTCAATTAATGGTTTTTTATCCATTAGATATTTCCCATAATTCGTTTTCTGATATTCTCATTTGTTAAGGCAGCAGTAACAAGAACTGCTCCAAGGAAAACCCTGTAGAACGATCCATCAATTCCTGGAATATAAAAGAAGGCTTCTTTTGCAATTCCAAAAATAATTGTTCCGAGGATTATTCCACCTATTGTTCCAAAACCTCCTGTCAGCACAACACCACCTATAACCGCTGCAGCAATTGCTTCTAATTCTTTTAAATTACCTTTTGCTGTATCCGCAGTATTAACTTCAAATACCTGGCACGCAGCAAACATAGTTGCGCAGAACGCAGTAAACATAAATAATGAAATCTTAACTTTATTAGTTGGCACACCGTTAGCTTTTGCAGCACTAAGATTTCCACCAGTTGAATAAATCCAATTACCTGCTTGAGTTTTACTCAAAATTAAATAACAAATAAACGCTATAAGTCCCCAAATCATTAATGCAGAATACATTCCTTTAGCAAAAATATTCCCATAGTTATTTACATTCCAATCTACCGTATAATATAACCAATTAAATACTGGCTCCATAATGTCGCCTCCAAAAAAATTAGCAACCGGTCTTGCAGTAACTATTGTATCTATGTAAGCTCTTGCTATATCAATATCAGTAACCGCTTTTGCAGCAACATCAGGAACATTAACTCCAGCTTCTATTTTCTTTGTCAAAATTTCGACCATTGAATCATTGCCAGATTTTTTTGCTCCAGCTAATGATTTTTCTAAAGTTGAAATCATTTTTTCAGCATTTGCTTCGGTTTTGTAAGCTGCAACTTTTTCGTTTATATATGTTAGTCGTTCAGTTAATTTTGCTACCGTGCTCGCTGGTACAGTGCTAAGAATTTCTAATAATTGGTCATTTGGTAAAGCTTTAGCCGCATCTCTTTCCATTTCTCCATGACCTGGAACATTTATAATGTTTTTAATATCTGGTAAATCTGTAACAGTTGTTGATCCAGCAGTTTGATCAGGAGCTCTGTTAAATGCTCTATACGAAACTTCTGTTAAACCTCGTAAAAAGAAAAGTCCACCTAGCGTTACAATGAAAGATGCTATACCACTTTTAACTATTATCCATCCTTGTATCCATCCAAAAGATAGCGTCATACATAGTGTAATTAATATTGCTAGTAGTGGTGAAACATCTTTAATTTTAAATAATGTGTATCCTTCAAAATGAAAACCTCCTTCAAAAGATATGTAAGGAATAACAACAGCAAAACCCCATTTTAGTATCATTGCCATACAACCGCCAGCAAAACCAATCATTGAACCAACAGAAAGATCAAATTCACCTGCTATAATTAACATTCCAGCAGCAAGTGCAACGATCCCTAATTGTGCAATAACCCTAAAATTATTTCTAATTCCTAAAGCGTTAAATCCTTCACCAGAAAAAGGATTAAGAGAAAATTGTCCTTCAGGAATTGAAAAGTATCCCAACATACAAAAAAGTAAAATCATCACTCCAAAAGGTCCAACCTCTGGACGAGACGTAAATGCAGAGTACCATTTTTTTTCACCTTGTCGGTCTGACTCTTGTCTTGGTTTTTTTGTTGTTGATGTATTCATTTATAAAAGACTTATTAATTGTGTTAAAAAAAAAGGGCCGATTGAATAATCGACCCTTTAAATTATTACAGACTATCTATCAATACCTGCTAAAGCAGCAACTGAAGAAGCGTTAGACTTGTCAACGAAGCCAGGTCCTGAAGGGATGTTAGCTCCTGGTAAAAGTCCAGCACTGTTATTGTACAAGTGTAATACGATAACTGGCATATAACCTTGTAATCTTTGTTGTTGATCGATAGTGAAAGAAACTCTTCCAGATCCGATTAAGTCCATAACTGCAGGACTCAAGTCGAAGCAAGAGTGGTGTACTGTCATACCAAGATCAACTAAAGCTTTATCAACAGCTTCACATACGTGTGGTCCTACTGAAAGGATCGCATCGATATCACTGTTAGCTTGTAAAGCAGCAGTTGCTCTAGTTTGAATAGTTGCAGGGTCAGATGTAGTATCAGTCATTTGCATAGGAACAGCTGCACCGTAACCTTCACATCTGTCTACAAGAGCTGTGTTGTATGCTTCTTGAATCATACAAAGTGCTTTAGTAGCACCTTCAGATTTTGCTCTTTCACCAGCTTTTTGTCCAGCAAGTAATTCAGGCTGACCAACGTGCATTAAAGCACCTAGGCTAGCAGAAGACTCTAAACCAGAATTCATTGTAATTACTGGAACACCAGCAGCAACAGCAGCTTTAATAGCTGGGCCTAATGCATCTGGGTCTGGCAAAGAAATTACCATTCCGTCTGGTTGAGTAGCTGCAGCAGCTTGAATTGAGCTTGCCATATCAGCCATATCAGCAGAAGGGTTGTAGATGTATTCAAAGTCAGCACCGATTGCTCTAGCTGCATCTTCACCACCTTTTTGAACTACCGGCCAAAAAGGATCTTTACCTTCACCATGAGTAATCATTACGTATCTTTCAGCGAACGCAGAAGTTGCAAATAATGCAAGAGCTGCAATCGAAAGTATAAGTTTTTTCATTATTTCCCTCTTATTAGTTAGTTTAGTTAATATATATATATTAATTATTAAGTCGGAATATAAACACATTCAAACATAAGTAGTAAAGTAAAAAATAAAATTAATAACAATTTATATATAATTTCTATATCTAATTCTAATTTGGTAAAATTAAAATAAATTCAACCCTTAGTTGATAATAATTTTTTATAATTTTTAATATATTTTTTAAATTTTTAGAAAAATTTAATTTTTTTTTATTAAATTATTAATTGAATTTTCTAATACGTCGCACTTCTTCCTAATCTCGCGGCACCTCTAACGCCACTAGCATCTCCGTATTTAGGTTTTAAAAAAACACCTTCGTATTCTCTGCCAATAACAAATTTTCTGACTAACGAATCTATTTCATGTAAAAAATCAATTTCATTCGAAACTCCACCTCCAAAAATAAAAGCATCAGGATCTAAAATATTTATTATACTTGAAAGTGACATTGCTAAATTCACTTTAAAATCATCAATAAATCTTTCGGCATCTAAATCATGTTTTCTGTTCAATTCAAAAATTTCATTTGTTTTTAAATTTTTTCCATAAAGTTTCTTAAATCTTTTTGCTAAACTTAAACCAGATAAAAAACTTTCAATCTCTGCTTCCCTAGCATTGCTTGAGTCAAAATTTTCTTTCTTAGCGGCAAAATATGGAATTTGGTTATGTCCCCATTCTCCTGCTACTCCATTTGAGCCAGTAATAATTTTTTTGTCTATTACTAAACCACCTCCAACTCCTGAACCTAATATAATTCCATAAACAATTTTGTAATGTTTGCCTGATCCATCTATTGCTTCTGATAAAGAAAAACAATTTGCATCATTTTCACAAAATACTTCTTTTCCAAGTGCTTTACGTAGATCACTTTGAAATGGTTTTTTTTCTAACCAGGATATATTTGGGGCATTTTTTACTAATCCAGTTTGAGGAGAATGAACTCCTGGATGACAAACTCCAATTGGAAGTTCTTGTTTAAACTCTTGTTCTAATTGTCTATGAATATCTCTTATAGCAGTTATAATTTGGGTATACTCCTTTGGACACGATATTCTTGATCTGTGTTTTTCGTTCCCATTTTCTTCAAGAACAACACTCTCTATTTTGGTTGCACCAACATCAATACCTACTTGCATAACTAATATGTGGCTCTTCCACCACTTAAATCAAAAACTGCTGCAGTTGAAAATGAATTTTCTTCGCTGGCTAACCATGTTACTAATGATGCTAATTCTTCTACTTTTGCAAATTTATTTCTAGGAATTTTTGATAACATATAATTTATATGTTCTTCTGTCATTTGATCAAATATCCTGGTCTTTGCTGCTGCTGGTGTTACACAATTTACTGCTATATTTTTTTGCGCAAGCTCTTTACCTAGAGATTTTGTTAAACCTATAACACCTGCCTTAGATGTACTGTAAGCGCTTGCGTTTGGGTTTCCTTCTTTACCTGCTATAGACGCAATATTTACAATTCTTCCATAATCATTCTTAGCCATAAATGGAACAACTGCTTTGCAACAGTAAAAAACTGCATTTAAATTTAAGTTAATTACCTTATTCCACTCTTCTATTGGATATTCTGCAACTGTAGTGTTCATTCCAGCCACACCCGCATTGTTAATAAAGATATCAATCTTATCATGTGATTTTTCAACTTCAGATAATTTTGAATTTATTGCTTCATAATTGCTCACATCAACTATTTGATAAGTTAAGTTTTCAGAATTTACTTTTTCTAAAGCTTTTTTGGCTTCACCTTCGTCAATATCCCAAATTACTACTTTAGCTCCAGACTCAATAAATCTTTCAGTGATAGCTAAACCAAATCCTTGAGCTCCACCTGTTACAATTGCTACTCTATTTTTTAAATCATATTTAATCATCTTTATTTTTTAAATTTTTTTGATCTTATTAAAGGAAAAGCTAAGGCAATTAAAGACAAAATAAAGAACGTTAAAGCTATTGGTCTTGTGAAAAACATTAACCAATTTCCACCAAATATAACCAGAGATTGTCTTAAAGTACCCTCAACTAACTCACCTAAAATCAATCCGATAATAACTGGCACAACTGAGAAACCATATCTTCTCATAAAGAAACCTAGAACACCAAAAAATAACATTATCCAAACATCTATTATAGATTGGTTTAATGAATAGGTTCCACAAACTGAAACTGCAAAAATCATTGGCCATAAAATCTTATTTGGCACTAGTGTTATTCTTGCAAAAATTTTTGCTCCAAAGAACCCAAATATAAAAAACAAAACATTAGCAATTAACATTGCTCCAAAGATTCCATATAAAAAATCAGGCTGTTCTCTAAATAAATCAGGTCCAGGTCTAACCCCATGTATAATTAATCCAGTTAGGATAACAGCTGTTGTTGCACTACCAGGAATTCCAAGTGCAAGTGTTGGAACCATCGCACCTCCTGTTGCTGCATTATTTGCTGCCTCTGCACCCGCAATACCCTCTATAGAACCTTTTCCAAACTCTTCAGGTTTTTTCGAAAACCTTTTTGCTTCTGAATATCCAATTAAAGAGGCAACTGTTCCGCCTTCAGCAGGTAACACTCCAATAAATGAACCAATACCACTGGATCTTAAAATTGTTTTCCAGGTTTTTTTATAATCATCTTTACTTGGAAGTTTTATGGCTTTTAAAGCTATTCTATTAAATACTTGGTTAATTAAAGTTGATTGAGTTAACATCTCGCTCATTGCAAATAAACCAACAACAACAGGAATAAAACCAATCCCTTCAGTTAATTCATTGATTCCAAAAGTAAATCGATCAATTGAAGTCATAAAATCTTTGCCAACAGTTGAAATTAAAATTCCAAATGCACCTGCAATTAAATTCTTAATTGGACTTCCCTCTCCTATTGATGCAAGCATCGTTAAACCAAAAATAGCTAATGCAAAATATTCTGGTTGACCAAATTCATAAGCAAGTTGAGCTAAAATAGGTGCGAAAAAGACAAGAATAATAACACTAAATGTACCCCCTACTGCACTAGAAACAGTAGCCATACCTAAAGCTCTTCCAGCCTCTCCCTTTTGTGCTAAAGGGTAACCGTCTAAACAAGTTGCTGCAGCAGCTGGGGTTCCAGGTGTATTAATCAGAACTGCAGTAATTGCACCTCCATATGTACCTGCACAATAAATTGAGGTTAACAATACAATTGCTGATAATGGGTCGAGCGTCATTGTAAAAGGTAAAATTAATGCACCACCAGTCGTTGGTCCTAAACCAGGTAGAACACCTAATATTAAACCAAACAAAGTTCCAAAAAATAAAACTAACAATAGCTTTGAGCTAAGCAAAGGAGACATCATTAATATTAAATTGTCCATCTAGCTATAATAAATATTGGTTATAATTCCAGGTGGAAATCTTAATCCCAGAATTGTTTCAAAAAAAACAAATACGATAACTGGAAAAATAATTCCAACAAGTAATAAATAAATTATTCTTTTCTCCCCCCAATAATAGGAAACAAAAACAGATAAAGCTGAAATTGCCAAAAAGAAATCCAAAGTTTTTGAAATAACAACGAAAATCAAAAAACTTAGAAGTGTTAAAAAGAATGATTTTGGTAATTTGTTTTGAACCTTCCAAGGATTTTTATTTGCAGAATAATATATCAATAACGTCATCACTATTATTAAAATCAAAAGAGCTTTTGGAAATGTTGCTGGTTGTATTCCTCTATTTAAAATAGGAGGAACAATATCGAAAGTAAATGTAGTTATTAATAATGCTACAGATATTAAAATAATTATAAAAGAGACTTTAAATTCGTCTCTAAAAAAAAAGGGCAAACCTTTGTTTGCCCTTTTTTGTTTTTGTACATTTTTCATATGCAAATGTACTTTTAATTAGATTAGTTAATATAACCTAAAGCTTTAAGCTGAGCAGTCATTTCAGTAAGCATTTCTTCCATTTGCTTACCCCACTCGTCGGCACCAACTACACTAGTATCATCAAGACCAATTTCAGTTAAGAAATTTTTGTAATAGTTGTGGCTCATAGCTTTCATCATTCCAGCTTCTAATTGTTTTACTCTGTCTGCTGGAGCACCTTTTTTAGTTACAAAACCTCTAACAGTAGATAAAGAAACAGGTATACCTAATTCTTTTGCTGTTGGAGAATCTCCAATTTTTGCCATTCTATTATTTGCTAATACAACTGAAACACAAAGCTTACCTTCATTAATTTCAGTTAAAGCCTCACCTAAGTTTAAAACACCTACATCAATATCTCCTTTGATAAGGTTAGTTTTAATTGGAGCAACACCTTTGTAAGCAACAATAGTTGGATCTTTTAATCCACCTTTTTTTGTAAATGCAATCGCGCTAACATCATCAATACCGCCAGTATGAGTAGTTCCATATTTTAGTGATTTTGATTTTTGAGTACTAATAAATTTTTTAGCATCTTTGATGTCGTTTTTACAATTTACAACAAATAACTGAGGGTCGTCTGTTCCTCTAGCTAGTGGTTGCATATCACTTAACTTGACTTTAGTTTTTCCTAAAGCCATAGAAACAGCATGACCTGTTGTCCAAGTTAAAGTGTGATTTCCATCAGCTGGTAAAGACATCATATAATCCATAGATGCGGCCCCACCACCACCTTTTTTGTTTACTAATTGCATGTCTTGCTTAAGGACTCTTCTTGCTCTCAATAACATCATTCTAGTAGTAACGTCAGTTCCACCACCAAAACCAGCGTGAGTAATTGCCTGTATTGGATGACTATCAGCTCTAGCTGATGTGATCATTAATGGAAGAGCTACAACAAAAAATTCAGTTACTAGAAAAGCAGCTGCTAAAAATAGTTTAAAGCTTTTTTTCATTATTTCCCTCTTGAGTTAATTTATATTTAATAATTTAAACATAATCTGCTACAAGACGTAAAGAAAAAAATGACTGAAAATAAATCTAACATTGCTCTTCTACTTGGTGATCCAGCTGGGATTGGGCCAGAATTAATTTCAAAGCTTTTAAATGATGAAATGACAAAAAAAGCAAACATTGTCATAATTGGTGAGAAGCAAGTATTTGAAAGTGGAAATAGTATTACAGGAATTTCACATAATATAGATGTTGTAGAAAATTTTGATGAGGTAAATTTTGATAAAGCAAATAAATTTTTGTTAGATATTTCTAAAGGAAAAAATCATAAATATAAATTAGCAGAACCATCAAAAGAATCTGGAGAAAGCGTATTACAAGCTTTAGATTTAGCCTTAACACTAGCTAAAGAAAAAAAAATAGATGCAATTAATTTTGCGCCAATGAATAAGACTAGTTTAAAACTTGGTGGCAATAAACATTCAGATGAATTACAGTTAATGGCTGAAAAACTTGAAGTAAATAGTTTTTGTTGTGAGTTTAATGTTATAGATAATTTTTGGACAGCAAGAGTAACATCTCACATTCCAATTAAAGAAGTTGCTCAACATATTACTAAAGAAAATATCATGAAGCCTATAAAATTAATAAATGAAGTTATGGAGTTAAACGGTATAAAAAACCCTAGAATTGCCATTCAAGCTCTAAATCCACACGCAGAGTTTGGGACAGAGGAAAAAGATGAAATCATTCCTGCGATTGAAGAGGCAAAAAAACTTGGCTACAATGTCGATGGTCCATTGCCATGCGATACATCTTTTGTAGTAGCCTACAAAAATAAAAACCATGATTGTATGGTTGGTATGTATCATGATGCACTTCAATCTGGTCTTAAAGCATTTGGCTTTGATAGAGGAGTAACAGTTCAAGGTGGATTGACTGTACCAGTAACGACTACAGCTCATGGATCAGCATTTGCTATCGCTGGAAAAAATAAAGCTAATCTAGCTCCAATTTTAAACTCTTTTAAAATTGCTTTATCAATGTCGCAAAATAAGAAAAACTAAATTAATCCTGCGTCTACTGTAAAGTTTTGTTTTGTACATCCTGATGAAACATCAGACGCTAAGAATAATACCATTTTTGAAACATCTTCAGGTAATAATTGTTTTTTTAAAGCCTGATTTTTTAATATTTCCTTTTTAAATTTTGGATTAAGCCACAATTTGGATTGTCTAGCTGTTGCGATTGAACCAGGTGCAATCGAGTTAATTCTTATATTATGTTTTCCTAAATCTCTTGCTAAAGATTTTGTTAATCCATAAATTCCTGCTTTTGCAATACTGTATGCTGGAAACATTACTGCTCCCCTAACCCAACTTACAGAACCTAAATTTATTATTGATCCACCTTTGTTTTTTATCATGCTTTTTTTAACTGATTGTATTGCAAACAAATAATGCTTTAAATTAATCGCCATTCTATCATCCCAATATTTTTCTGTAATTTTCTCTAAACTATGCCTTTGGTCATTAGAAGCGTTGTTGACTAAAATATCAATAGGACCGTTTTTTTTGATAATGTTTAAAATTGATAATATATATTTTTTAATATTTTTAATGTCACATTCCACAAAATTTGGAATTTTAAATTTTTTCTTTTTGATCTTATTAATAGTTTTTTTTGCCTCTTTTTTATCAATATCGAAAAAATACACTTCCACTCCTTGTTCACAAAGATGTTCAACAATTGAAGAACCAATCCCAGAAGCTCCTCCTGAAATTAAGGCTCTTTTATTTTTAAGATCAAAATATTCAGTTTTCATTTTTAAAAATAATATTAATAACTCTTTATATCTTCCAAAGATGGCATTGAAGCCGCTGCACCTTGTTTAGTGGTTGAAATTGCTGCAACTTTATTTGCAAAAGTAAGCACTTCTTTAATTTGTAAATCTTTTGATAACCCTACAGCTAATGCACCATTGAAAGCATCACCTGCGCCTGTAGTATCAAGGACAGGGTCTTTAAGTTTGAATGCTTCTAAGAAAAAATTTTCTTTTTTATTTGCAAAATAACATCCTCTTTCTCCTAATGTTATAACAATGTTTTTAATACCTTTTTTTAAAAATTCTTCTGAAGCATTTTTGATATCTTTTTCTGTTTCAATTTTTTTATTTAAATAAAATTCTGCCTCAGTTTCATTAGGTGTAAAAAAATCTATTAATTTAAAATCATCATTTTTAATTTTGCATGCTGGTGCTGGATTTAATATTGTGGCTAGTCCCTTGACTTTAGCTTTTTTTAATACATAGCTAGTAACCTCATAAGGTGTTTCTAGTTGTGTTAAAAATATTTCTGCTTTTGTAATTAAATTTAAATTTTTTTCAATATCATTATGGGTAAGAGTTCCAGCAGCACCAGGTATTATATTTATTGCATTCTCGCCTGTTTTTTCATTTACCATTATTCCCGCAACTCCAGTTGAGTGATTTTCGTCTTGGATTATACAGGCAGTGTTTATACCCAATTCTTTATATAAAGTTAAAGCCATTTCACCATTTTTGTCTTTGCCAATTTTTGAAATAAAATTTACGCTCCCATTGAGTTTAGCTGCTGCAATTGCTTGGTTTGACCCTTTTCCACCTGGTCCAATAATATGTTGTGAACCTAGAATAGTTTGTCCTTTTTCAGGAATCGCATTAGATATAAAACAGAGATCTGCAACAAATACACCAAAAACTGAAATGGTTTTCATTTTTTAAGTCCAAACGTTTCCGTCAGGTAAAATGACTCCTTTGGTAAGTATAAAACAGCCAAACGGTCTTGCATCTGTTGTAGTAACGATGCAATAAGCTTTTTTAGCCTCTTGATAAAATTCTTGTCTTGAAATTGATCCCACATTCCAATTTTCTCCTGAGATTTTTTTTACAACTTCAATAAATTCTTTATGTGTTTCAGTTAACTCCTCAGGTTTATCATCTACTTCCATTCTTAAAGCTGGAGATCCTCCTTTTGAATTAATAAAACTATCTAGTGGAAAAACCGAAAGTATGGCACAGGCTGCTTCTTTTATACCAACTCCGTCTAATCTTATTACTTTTTCATTTGTAGTATATGCTGGAAAATTAGCATCAGCTAATATCAGTTTTTCTCCATGACCCATAGATCTTAGATGAAAAAGTAAATCTGGGCTTAATACTGGATCAATTTTAATAAGCATGAATTATTATATTACATAAAAAAAAAGGGTGGAATTAAATTCCACCCTTTTTTTTAAATTATATACCTATCGATTATTTAAAATCGTTGGCGTTTTCTTTTGTTACTAATTGTGTTCCTGTATCAATGTTTGGATCAATACTTCCACCATTAGCTAACTCTAAAGCATATTTTACTCCATATGCGCCCATGTTGTAAGAAAACTGAGCAATTGTTGCTGTCATTTCTCCTTTTAAGATACTTGTAGCTGCATCTGGAGTAGCATCAAATCCTACTACAACAACATCATTCATGTCTGCATCTTTAAGAGCCTGCATAGCACCTAAGCCCATATTATCATTTGAAGCAAATATTGCTTTAATATTTGGATTTTTTAAAATAATCGACTCAGTTACAGATCTACCTTTCGCAGTGTCCCACTCAGCAGTTTGAGTTGCAACAATGTTCAATCCACAATTTTTAAAACCTTTTATTGCACCATCTCTTCTTAACAACGCTGTAGATTGTGACTCAATACCAGTTAAAATTGCAACATCTGAACCTTTAGGAGTTTTATCACATATAAATTTTGCAGCTAACTCTGCACCATTCATGTTGTTTGTTCCAATAAAAGTTACTCCTTCATTTATTCCTTTTGTATCAACAAATACTACCGGAACTCCACTCTTAATCGCATCATCAACGATCGGAGCAAAAGCATTTGGATCTCCTGGTGCGAGCGCTAAAGCATCAACACCTTTTGCCAGTTGGTCCTCTACTTGATTTATCTGTGCCTGAACATCTCCTTCTTGTGGAGGTGCAATTAAAATTAATTTAACGCCTAGTTTTTTAGCTTCCTCTTCAGCACCTTTTGTTACAGATGCCCAAAAAGGATTTCCTGATCCAGGACCTTTAATACTGAATAGAATTTTTTTACCATGTCCATCAGCAAAAGAGGCTGAACCTATACTGATCGATAAAAAAATTGCTGTAAAAAAAACAACAATTTTTCTAGTTAAGTTTTTCATTTATTTCCCCTATTGTTATTTAAAACTAAATTAAATAAAAAAATTCAGAAGAGTTCAACTATTTATAAGTGTGCTAAGACAATTTTGAATACAACTAAGGCGTGTAAATATATATAATTTATTTTCTAGTTCCCAAATCTCTTCTTAATACGTCTACATAAACTGCAAGAACTATTATGGAACCTATCAAAACTTGCTGCCAAAAAGAACTAACATCCATCAAATTGAGACCATTTCTCAGAATTCCCATTATCATTACACCTGCAAATACTCCTAGAACTGTACCTCTTCCACCAAAAAAACTTGCTCCTCCGATTATACATGCAGCGATCGCATCGAGTTCAGATTGAAGTCCAGCGTTGGGATAACCTGAGTCAGTTCTGCCTGCTAAAATTAAAGCACCAATACCTGATAGAAATCCACATAGTGAGTAAACTATAACTAAAATTTTGTTAACATTTATTCCAGATGCTCTAGCAGCATTTGGATTTCCTCCGATTGCATAAATCCATTTTCCAGTTTTGCTATGATTTAAAAAAATCCAAAAAATTATATACACAATAGCAATTAATACTAAACTTACTGGAAGGTATTGCGATTTTTCTAATCCTAACCATTGAAGATCAATTCTTCCATGACCGAGGTACCTAACTTCATCTGTAAAACCACTTATTGGGGTTCCGCCAGAAATTAAGTTTCCAGTTCCTCTAAATATATAAAGAGTACCTAAAGTCATTATAAAAGGATGTGGCATGCGAAGTAAGGTAATACCTAGGCCATTAAATAGACCACATAAAAACCCTGCAATCAAAGGTGTAATAACTACAATGTACCAAGGCGCTCCAGCTTTAGCAACAACAGCCAATATCATTAATGATAACATCATGATTGAACCGACCGAAAGATCTATCCCAGCAGTCACAATTACCATAAATACTCCCAAGGCTAACATTGACTGCCAAGATATTTGTTTAAAAACGTTAGTTACATTTCTCCAAGATAAAAAAACATCTGGTTGCAAAATGTGCATAACCAAAATCATAATTACTAATAAAAGAAGAATTCCATATTTTTCTAAATATGGCATTAGTTTCAAATGAAGACTTACAATTTTTTTATCTTTATCTTCCATATTTATTTTTTTCCCATAATCCACCCAATCACTTCATCTCTAGATGTACTTGATAGGTTGGCTTCTGCAAAATTAGTTCCTTGAAATAAAGCCATCACTCTGTCACATACTGTAAATATATCATCCATTCTATGACTTATAACAATTACTCCAACACCTGTTTTTTTTAAACTATTAATAAGATCTAAAACTTTACCCACTTCTTTGATTGCTAATGCTGCAGTCGGTTCATCCATAATTACTACTTTAGCATTAAAGGCTGTTGATCTTGCGATTGCCACAGCTTGTCTTTGACCACCTGAAAGTTCCTCTACTTTTTGATCGGCACTTTTAACATTTATTTTTAACTTATCTAAATGAGCATTAGTTAACTCTTTAATTTTACTAAAATCTAATAGTTTTAAAAATCCTAAATTTTTTGTTGGCTCTCTTCCTAAAAAAATATTTTCACCAATAGGTAAATTACCTGCTAAAGCAAGATCTTGATAAACCATTTCTAAACCTAAATTTTGAGAGTCTCTTGGACTTTCTAATATTTCTTCTTTGCCTTGGAAAAATAAAGAACCTGCACTTGGTTTATAAAGTCCAGACAAAACTTTCATTAAAGTTGATTTTCCTGCTCCGTTATCTCCAACTACACCCAAACATTCTCCAGCATGAACTTTTAAGTTAACATTTTCTAGTGCAGTAATAGTTCCAAAATATTTTGTTATCCCTTTAGCTTCTAAGAGTGGATTGGTAGTTGCCGACATAATTTATAAAATTATTAAAATATCAATTAATTGCAACTGGTTTTGAGGCCAATAATCGTACTGTTTTCAATTCAGCTTTTTTGCAAAATTTTGGTTTTAAATTTTTTGAAATTAGATGCATGTCCTTTAAAACAATATCCCCCATACTATAAAAGGCCTCTGTCAAAGCTCCTGCTCTATGTGCTGAAAACAAAATATTTTTGACTTTCCTAATTGGGTCATTTTTTCTCACTGGTTCCACAGGAAATACATCAGTAGCTACATAAATATCTCCCTTTTTAACTCTATCGATTAAATCTTTAAAATTTACAACTGCTGCTCGACTCATCAATATGAATAGTGAGTTAGGTTTCATTTTGTTAATTAAATTTTTATTAACTAAATTTTTATTCTTAGTTGTTACAGCGGCTAAAACATAGATAATTTCACATGTTTTAAACATTTGATTTAAACTAACAGGTTTAAATCCGAAGCTTTTAATTTTACTCTTTGATAACCATGGGTCATAAACGTTTATATCTTTAGTAAATGGAAGTAACATTGGATATAAAGATTTAGCTAAATCACCAAAACCCAGTAATCCAATTTTTTTTCTTGATAATAAAGATGATTTTAAATTGCTTTCTAACCCATATTTTTCTTTACCTTTTACAAAATCAAAATGAGCATTATGAATATTCCTTAATAGAGAAAGTGTCATTCCTAATGCAATTTCAGCAACAGGATTTGAAAACACCGGGGAAGTTGCAATTACATGGATTCCCTTTTTAGCACAATAAACATAATCAACATTATTCATAAAATTACTTTCAACATTGATTATTGCTTTCAATTTTTTTGCTTTTGACAAAATTTTTTTATCTAAGTCTGGCTGACCCATAATAAAAGTAGCCTTATCAATATAGTTTTCATAAAATTGTCTTTTTTTTTTATCAGGTGCTATTAAAACCTTATATTTTGTTTTCAATTCTATTAATTTTTTTTTCGTAAAAATAAGGTCCAGTGTTCTTGGGAAAGGATCAGATATAACAATTGGTTTTGACACTAAATTAAAATTTTTTTTACTTCTTCTTCGGTAAATTTTTTTGGTCTATCACATTTTGTTTGTATTTTTTGAGGAATTCCACTATTTGCTGCCCTCATGGTTGACTCGATTATATCTAATACATGTAAAGATAAATCACCTGAACACCTGTGCTTTTTATTTTTCTGAATAGAATATAACATTTCAGATAAACCAACGCTCCTATAATTCGCATTAGTAGCAGCTTCATTTGATCTTCCACTAGAAGAAGTTATGTTTATTTTTCCTAAATGCATCTTATCTGTTTTATGTTCACCCCATTTTCCACCTTCTGTAACAGAAATAAAAACAGAACCACCAAACATATTAGGATCTGGAACAATAATCGATCCCTTTGTGCCATAAAGCTCCATGTGATTTCTTTGATGATTAATTACATCAAAAGATAGTGTTACTTGAATTATAGCACCGCTGTGAAATTGGATTGTTGCTAAGTATGTTGTAGGAGTTTCAACTTTAAATGATTTATTTTTTTTTGGACCCGCTCCATAAATTCTTTTTTTAAAAGCTGTTAATGTTCTTCCTTGCACTTGTTTTGCTGGTCCAAGTAAATTTACTAAAGTTGTAAAAAAGTACGGTCCCATATCTATTACTGGACCTCCTTCTTTTTTATACCATGACTCAGGTTTCGGATGAAAAGACTCTACTCCTGGAAATGCAAAAATGGCATTACCCAATTTAATCTCTCCAATCAAATCAGAGTCAATTAATTCTCGAGCTTTTTGAATTCCACCACCTAAAAATGTATCTGGAGCATTTCCAAGATAAAGTTTATTTTTTTTTGCTAGTGAGACGAGTTCTTTACCTTTTGCAAAATAAGTTGCTAATGGTTTTTCTGAATAAACATGTTTACCTGAAGTCAAAACTTTTTTTGAGACTGAATAATGAGATTGTGGAATTGTTAAGTTTAAAATAACTTCTATTTCATTGTCTTTTAAAATTTCTGAAACTGTTTTAGATTTAATATTGTATAATTTTGCACATTTATCGGATGCTTTTTGATCAATATCTGCACATGCAATTATTTTAAAATTATTAAAATATTGTTGCCCCCTAAAGTATGTCTCAGCAATATGACCACAGCCAATAAGACCGACCTTAAAAATTTTATTCATAAAGGTTTATACGCCTTGTCTTTGTTTATCTTTTCCTTCTTTATAAAGTTTTAAAGCTTCTTCATTCTCTTTAGTGGTTGGAACTTCGAGTGTAGGGCTATCCCAAAAAGATGAACCTTCAACCCATTTGTAAGCATGAGTTTTAATTGAAATAACATAAGTCACATCAGATGCTTTTGCTCTCTTAAATGCAGCCTCAAGATCTGAAAGTGAAGTAACGTGTTCAGATTTTGCACCCATACTTTCCGCATGTTTTGCAAAATCTACATCAACTAAGCCAGGTGTATTAGAACTCTTTAATAAGTTGTTGTACTCTTTACCACCTTTAAATAATTGTAATCGATTAATAACTGCAAAGCCTCCGTTATCGCAAACAATTATAATCAATTTATTTTTAGTGATAACCGAAGAATAAATGTCAGTATTATTTAATAGATAAGATCCATCTCCTACAAAAGAAATTACTTCTTTATCTGGATTTGCCATTTTAATTCCCAAAGCTCCAGAAATTTCATAACCCATACAACTAAAACCCCATTCTGTTTCATGAGTATTGAGTTCTCTTGGTCTCCAAACTTGAATTACCTCACCAACTAAACCTCCTGCAGCTGTAACTGCAATATCTGTTGGATCAGAATTTCTATAGATCGCACCAATTGCTTGGACATAACTTGGGACTTCCTGATTAGTCGGGGCACTCTCTTTATCTATATGTTCATTCCATGACTTAAGCTCAATTTGAGATTTTTTATTCCAATCTTCTCCTACTTTCCAATTACCTAAGGCTTGAGAAAGTTCAGTTAATGAAACTTTTGCATCTCCAACAACTGCTTGTGCTAAATGTTTATTAGCATCATATCTTGATACATTAATAGAAACTAATTTGAAATTTTCGTTTTCAAAATTTGCCCATGATCCTGTTGTAAAATCAGCAAGTTTTGTTCCAACCGCAATGGCAAGATCAGTTTCTTTTGCTAATGTATTTGTATTTTTTCCTCCCAGGCCTCCAATTTGACCTGCAAAATGAGAATGGTCTCGCTTCATTGTTGAGTAGCCCATTACAGTTTGTGTAACTGGGATGTTGTGTTTAATTGCAAACTGACTTAATTCTTCCATTGCATCTGAATAAAATACTCCACCTCCAGATATTATTATTGGATTTTTTGAAGATTTAATTTTATCAGCTGCTTCTTTAATTTGAAATTCATCTGGTCTTGGTCTTCGAATTGTGTGAACTTTTTCTTGAAAAAATTCTGCTGGATAATCAAAAGTTTGGCCTTGGATATCTTGACTCAATGAAATACAAGCAGGACCACAATCAGCAGGATCTAACATTGTCTGAACTGCTATTTGAAATGATTGAATTATTTGTTCAGGTCTAGTGATACGATCAAAATATCTCGTAACTGGTTTGAAAGCATCATTTGCAGTAATGCTTGGGTTGTTAAATTGTTCAACTTGTTGCAGTACTGGATCTGGCATTCTATTTGCATAAGTGTCACCAGGTAAAAATAAAATTGGTAATCTATTGCTCATAGCGACTGCTGCAGCTGTAACCATATTTGTTGCTCCAGGTCCAACAGAGGATGTCGCTACAAAAATTTGTTGTCTTCTTTTTGCTCTCGCATAACCAATTCCTGTAAGAGCCATATTTTGCTCATGATGCCCTCTATATGTTGGAAGTTCTTTTTGATTTTCCTCTAATGCTTGACCTAAGCAGGCTACATTTCCATGTCCAAAAATTCCAAAGACACCTGGAAATAAAGGTTCTTTTTTGCCATTAATTAATATTTTTTGAGCAATTAAATATTTAACTATTGCATGAGCACATGTGAGGGTAATTTTTTTCATAAATATGTTTATCTTTTAATATGTATAGTGTTTATATATAATTTTAATTATAAATTAAAAAACCTAATTAAGTAAACTTAAAAATAAATTCTATGTACGAAAAATTTGGACAATTCATTGATGGTAAATGGCAACAAGCTGAAAAAAAAGAAACTTATGATGTAATCAACCCTGCAACGGAAGAAGTGATTGGAAAAGCATCGAAAGCTTCATCTATTGAAGTGCAAAAAGCATTAAAGTCTGCAGAAAAAGGTTTGGAAGTTTGGAAAAACACTGCACCATGGCAGAGAGCTTATGTACTTAGAAAAATTGCTGACATGATGAGAGAAAAAAAAGATGTTATTGCAAAATGGTTAACTCTTGAAGTTGGAAAACCTTTAACTGAAGCGGTTGGTGAAGTTGGTGGTGGTGCTGATATTTTTGAGTGGAATGCTGAGGAAACAAAAAGAATTTATGGTCAAACACAACAAAGTAGATTTCCAGATACTAGAGTTCATGTTTATTATCAACCTGTAGGAGTTGTTGCAGCTTTAGTTCCTTGGAATTTCCCAATAGTTTTGGCATCAAGAAAAATTTCTACTGCGTTAGCTGCAGGATGTTCTGTAATTTGTAAGCCAGACGTAATTACTCCTGGTGCTGTGATGGAATTAGTAAACATTTGTAAAGAAGCTGGTGTACCAGATGGCGTGGTTAGTCTTTTGTCAGGTGACCCTGCTGAAATATCAAATGAATTAATGGAATCTGATATTATTAAAAAGGTTTCAGTTACTGGATCAACTAGAGTTGGAAAAATTATTTTAAAAAAAGCAGCTGATAAAGTTCAAAGAGTTACTATGGAGCTTAGCGGACACTCACCTTTTATTGTATGTGAAGATGTGGATATGAACAAAGTAGCTGATATAGCAATAACTGGTAAATTTAGAAATAACGGCCAGGTCTGTATTTCACCTAATAGATTTTATATCCAAGAAAATAGAAAAGAGGATTTTGTTAATGCCTTTATTGAAAGGGCAAAAAAATTAAAAATTGGAAACGGTATGGACGAAGGTGTAGATCTTGGACCTTTAACTACTGCTAAAAGATTGGAAGAAATAGAAAAACTAGTTGAAACTACTAAAAAAGAAGGAGCAAAAGTATTAATGGGTGGACAAAGACCTTCTGGTTTCAACAAAGGATACTATTATGAACCAACAGTCTTTGATGATGTTAAAGACAATTTTACAATCATGAAAGAAGAGCCTTTTGGTCCACTAGTACCAATTTTAACTTTTAAAACTTTTGATGAAGTAATTGAAAGAGCAAATGATAATGACTTAGGATTATGTAGTTATTTATACACTAACTCTATGGATAAAGCTCACATTGGATCTGAAAAATTAGAGTCTGGTTGTGTTGCAGTTAACACTGGAGTTGTTGCTATTGCTGAGGCACCTTTTGGAGGAATAAAACAAACTGGTTATGGACGTGAAGGTGGTTCAGGTGCGATAAAAGATTATCTAAATGTGAAATACACTCACATGGGATTAAAAATCTAGAAAATGAGAAAAAATAAAATCAAACAAATGATGAAGGAAGGTAAACCTGTTATTAACGGCTGGTGTGCTATTCCAAGTACAGCCTCAGTTGAAGCAATGGCTCATCAAGGTTGGGACTCTTTAACTATTGATATGCAACATGGATTAGTTGACTACAGTAATGCGCTTCCTATGCTTCAAACAATATCAACAACGGATGTAACTCCTTTAGCAAGAGTTAATTGGAATGAACCAGGTCAAATTATGAAAATTTTAGATGCTGGATGTTATGGAATTGTTTGTCCGATGGTAAGTAATAAAAAAGAGGCAGAGAATTTTGTTCAAGCGTGCATGTATCCACCTGACGGTTACAGAAGTTTTGGTCCTATTAGAGGTTTAATTTATGGTGGAGCTGATTATGCGGATCACGCTAATGAAGAAATACTAAAATTAGCAATGATAGAAACAAAAGAATCTTTAGATAATCTTGATGAGATTATGTCTACACCAGGTGTCGATGGTATTTATATTGGACCAGCAGATTTAAGTTTAGCAATAGGTGAAAAACCTGGATTTGATAGAGCTGAAACAACAAAAGCTTATTCTGAAATTTTGAGAATTTTAGAACATGCAAAGAAAAATAATATTTTCGCAGGAATTCATAACGGTACTACAGAATATGCCACTAAAATGATCAAAAAAGGTTTTGATTTTGTTACAATAGCATCTGATTTAAGAGCTTTAAGCGCTGGCGCAAAAGCAACTGTAGATAAGATGAAAGGTTCTTTGTCTAAAAAAGACGACGACGCTACTTATTAATCAAGTTGATTTAAAAATTCTTCGAACTGATTTTTATCTAAATTAGAAGATTCTTTCTTACCTGGAAACTTTCCAGACATCGAATCTTTTTTAAATGCTTTAAGCGCTTTAACTCTTTCAACTTTAATTTCATTTCTTAGTTTTAATAAGTTTCCATAAGCTTTGGAATGTCTTGGCGGATTTTCAGTATCACCACAGATATCTTCCATAAATAAATACATCACATCTGCATTTCTTCCAGATCCTAAAGAGACGGTAACAATATCTGTTCGTTTAGAAATTTCTCCCATTACGTTTTCAGGTATTACTTCACACTCAGCAGAAAAAGCTCCTGCATCTTCTAGCCTTTTAAATTTTTGAAATAACTCATAAGCTTCATTTGCTGTTTTACCAACTGCTCTTAGTCCACCTATCCAAGTAGATTTTCTTGGAACTAAACCTAAATGTCCCATCACAGGAACATCTTCCTTAGCCAGCATTTCAACTATGTCCATACTTCTTGGTGTCATAACTGCATCAGCACCATTCTCTAATGCTTTAAAAGCTCCACGCATAATATCTTCTGCAGTTACAAACTCATTTAACACTAAAGCAGCTGTTAAAAATAAATTTTTTGAACCTTCTCTTGCAGGAATTACATTTTTTGCGTTTGATATAATCATATCAAAGCCTGCCTTTTCTGCCGCATCAGCTTCTTCAACGCTATTCGCTGTTACTTGTGTAAATTTTCTTTTTCCTTTAGCTGCTTTTAAATCTGCTACAGTCAAAGTTCGCTTCGCTGGTTTAGCAGCCCATGTATAAATATTCTTCATTTAATTCCTTTATAAAGAATATCTCTTCTGTCAATAAACTCCTCAAAGGTTTTGATAGTAATTACTGCAGGTAAAATAAAAATAGACCGTTTATCTCTCTCGTTTCTAATTATTCTAAAATAACCTTTTTTAATTGCTGTATCGATATAAACGTTTGAGGTTAAATATGATTTCTCAATTACTTTAAGTAATTGATTTTTGGTAATTGATTTATTTTTGTAATAAGCAAGCATAACCATATGCAACATTATCCAATGTTGTGGGGTTAAAGAAAACCAATTCAATAATTCATTGGCTAATCTTCCTTCAAAATCACCAAGTGATATTTCTGCTAATTGAATTCTTTTTTGAGTAAGTTTTGGAATTTTTTTTTGTTCTTCAAAGTGTTTTGGATACTTGAACTGTCTTTTCATTTAAATAAATTTAAACTCATTGAGTTTTCTATTCAATACTATTTTTACTTAATAGTTCTTTATAAATGTTGTTTACTCTATGTACTTCTGTTGCAGTATTAAAATAACATTCGTATTCTATTTCCTCTGGTGTTACATCAAAATGATAATGGCCGGCGTCTCTATCATGCTCGTAAGAATGAAAGTGAGTATGTTCGCCAGATTCTCTTAAATTTAATTCTCCCCCAGTTGGATCACCAGTCCAAAGAACTGTATAGCATTGTAATTTTGGTCCAACAGGTTCGTAAAATTGAAGAAAATCTTTTACACATTTCATTTGTTTTGGATCGTAATACTCGTGTTTAATATCTTTATAATCAGGTTGCACGTGAGATCTTATTTTTCCATTTAATACTCTAAACACACCTGCAAGAGACATGTGCTCATTATCTTTAATTTTCAAATTTTTTAATAAAGAAAACCTTATTGCTTGAGGCAAAGAACCTTGTTCTCCGTTTCTGCCTTTGATTTTAATTTTAATTACTTTTCCTTGTTTGCCATCTGTATAATAAACATTTCCAAGTCCACCGTGTTTTTTTGCAGAATATTTTTCAACAATACATTTTTTGTCAGGACTTACTCTTGCTATTATTGATTTAGATTCATCAGTTATTAAATTTTCATTTATAACTAATTCTCCACAATGACCATCTAAACATGACATTGCACCTGATCCAGCTCCTAAAGCATAAGATTTTTCAGAATCAATCATTTTAGATATTTCTTGATAGTCAAACTCTGCACCAATAAATTTTGGATCATGCATATAAGGCTCTCCGCCAACGTCTATTATTTTTTGATTTCCACTAATTCCTTCTGATGGACAATCCCAATCTCTAAGATTTGGGCAATCTACCACTTCTACTTCAACTTTTTTGAAATTTTCAGACAATCCTTTTCTTAACGCATCTGAAATATCCTCTAATGGATAATCTTTAAAAGTTCCTTTTTCTATTTTTAATTGCATGACAATAATAAGCTATAATTTATTTTGCATATTGTCTATAGATAATATATATAATTTCTATACATAAATAATTTTAAATAAGATAACGATGATTAACAAAGATTTAAAAGTGGCTGTACTTGGTGCAGGAGCAATGGGTTGCTTGTTTGGCGGTTTACTTTCTGAAAAAGGTTTAAATGTAATTTTAATTGACGTTTGGAAGGAGCATGTTGATGCAATTAATAAAGATGGTTTAAAGATGGATGGACATGGCGGAAATCGAGTAATAAAAGTTAAAGCCACTTCAGATCCATCCTGGTTAGATAAAGTAGATGCTGTAATAGTCATGTGCAAAGCTACAGCTTTAGAGCCAGCATTAAACAGTATTAAAAATATCATAGGAGATAAAACAGTGTTTATGTCATTTCAAAATGGTATTGGTCATGAAGCAATTATTCAAAGTATTGTGGGTGATGAAAAAGTAATTGGTGGGACAACTACTCAAGCTTCAAATATTTTAGGACCAGGTCATATAATGAATCATGGTTCGTTACCATCTTGGATTGGTGAGTACGAAGGAGGAATTACTGATCGAATTAAAGAAATAGCAGATACTTTTACAGCACATAATCTTGAAATGATTGCTGCGGAAGATGTAAAGAAAAGAAAATGGATGAAACTTTTCGCTTTAACAGCAATTGGACCATTATCTGCAATTTTTGATCTTCATCATACAGATTTATATATAAATAATAAAGCAAACGAAGTATCTCGAGGTTTGGGTAAGGAAATAATTTTAGAAACTAGAGACGTTGCACTTGCTGATGGTGTAAATGTTTCTGAAGATGAATGTCTATTTATGTTCAATAAAATTGTAGATTCTATGCAAACTAACAAATCTTCAATGGCCTTTGATGTTCAATATAAAAGAAAAACTGAAATTGATTTTATTAGTGGTGCTGTTTCAAAAATAGGTAAAAAACATGGTGTTAAGACACCATTAAACGACCTTATGTATAAAATGATTAAAGTGAAAGAAGGTATGTACAGCTAAATGCTTAGTACAAATAAATTAAAAAAAATCAAAAGTAACTTTCCAGTTTTAGTTGGTGACAATGTTGTTTCTAAAAGTATCTGTAATTTATTAATTGAAGAAATCAGTAACTCTAAATCATTTGATGATATGATTATGGGTGGCAGAAGCAGAATAAATAAAGGTTCGAAAAATTTTAATTCATATATCAAAAACTCAGTTAACTCTGCAAAACTTTTTAAGCTTTTAAATAGCAAGACTTTTTATAAAAAAATTGAGAGTATTTTTATTAAAAATTTTAAAGATGGATCGTGGGTTAATTTACATAAACCAAAATCCTTTAATCCTAAAAAGTTTACTATTAAAAAAAAAGTAAATTCTAAAGAATTGAAAAAAATGTTGGGTAATAATTATACTAATCCTAAAGTAAATTTAGATATTGACTTTTCAGTATCCAAAGGAGGATATAGATTAAGACCTCATAGGGATGATATAACTAGGTTATATAATTTCTTAATTTATTTAACAGACATACCAAAAAAGAATGGTGGCTCTCTTACTATCTACAGGAAAAAGGCAAAAAAAAATTTAAGAAAAAGTTTTAGAAGATTTCCAAAAATAGATGAGCTTGAAATAGTTAAATCTTTTACACCCAAAAAAGGGACTGTTGTTTTTTTTCAATCTACTCCAAATTCCTATCATGGAGTAAAGCGCTTTATGGAGAAAAATTGTCCAAAACGTTTTTTTATTTATGGAAGTTATGCTTTAAATAAACCAGTTATATGGAATTACAAAGGAATCTCATATTATCCTCATATAATTAGCAACAAAAAAAGAATGTTAACCTCTTTTCATGACGTGAACTATTTAACCATAGCACCAAAACATTGAAATTATTTCTATGATAAAATAAATTTAAACAATGACAAATACTCTTCAAAAAAAATTATACGAGAGTGGGTACTTGATTGTTAAAAATATACTTGACTATAGAAGAGACTTAAAACCAGTTCTTAATGATATGGAATTTGTCATGGATTGTCTCATTCAAAAGTATGCAAAAAAAACCGAAATTAAAAAAGTTCTTACTCTAAATTTTAAAAAAAAATATTCATATATATCAAAACTTAATATTTATGATCTGGATCAATATTTTAATACAAGATTACCAAGAGACCATGTTAAAAAAGATAGTGATTATTTCGCTACTCAATCATTATGGAATTTAATTACAAATAAAAGAATTTTAGATGTTGTTGAAAAAATTTTAGGGAAAGAAATAATGTCTAACCCTGTTCAAAATACTAGAATCAAACAACCTGAAAAAAAATTACCAAGAGGATCAATTAATGACGGCTTAAGTGGTAGAACACCATGGCATCAAGACGCTGCAGTTTTAAATTCTAGAGGACAAAAATTAACTGATATGGTTACAGTGTGGATTCCTTTCACCAAAACTACTAAAAAGAATGGATGTATGATTACAGTAAAAAAAATTAATAAAATGGGATTATTAAACCATGTATCTGGATATAGAGGACAGGTGGAATTAAAAAATAGTAAATTACTTGATGATATGGAGCACATTTATTTAGAAGCAAATGTAGGTGATATAATATTATTGCACAAACATTCTATTCACTGCTCTTTACCAAATAGATCAAATGATTTTAGAATTAGTGCTGATTTAAGGTATAATGTTGCAGGACAACCATCAGGCAGGGAGCCGCTTCCAAACTTCTATGTTAGAAGTAAAAATAAAAACAATCTTAAAGTTCAAAATTTTAAACAATGGTTATCTCTTTGGGAGAATGCTAAAGAAAGACGTATCGGAAAACATGCATTTAAGTATCCTTTACCGACATTTAAGAATAATAAAAGAGACTTGTCAAATTTAGTTTGATATTTAAAAAAATTAATGACTAAAATTTTAATTACAGAATTTATCAATCAAAGTAGTTTAGAAAATTTAAATAAAAAATTTGATGTTAAGTATGATGAAAAATTATATGAAAATGAAAAACAACTAACAACCATGATTAAAGATTATGAAGGTCTAATTGTTAGAAATAAAACTCAGGTAAATTTAGACATTTTAAAAAATGCCTTAAAGTTAAAATTTATTGGAAGGTTGGGTGTTGGCTTAGATAATATTGATACAGAATATTGCAAAAATAAAAAAATTCATGTTCAACCAGCTACAGGAATGAATGCAGATTCTGTTGCTGAATATGTCGTTTCTTCATCAATGTCTCTTATAAAAAAAATCCCAATGTTTCATAATGGAACTATCAAAGGTGAATGGCCAAGAACAACAATTGAGTCCATAGAAATAAACCAAAAAAATTTAGGGATAATAGGATTTGGGATAATTGGAAAAAAAGTTGCTGAGTATTCTTCAAAAAATGGTTTAAAGATTTTAGCCTACGATCCTTATGTTAAAGAAATAAATGATAAAGAAATTGACGCTAAATTATCAAGTTTAAAGGAGATATATGAAAAATCAGATATCATTTCCATACACTTGCCTTTAACAGATGAAACAAAAAACATGGTAAATGAATTTTCATTTTCTCAAATGAAGAATAAACCAATTATAATAAATACCTCAAGAGGAGGTATAATAAATGAAAGTGATTTAATTGAAGCTTACCATAAAAATATTATTTCTGGATTTGCTCTAGATGTTTTTGAAAATGAACCAATAGAGAGCAAATTTTATCACAAAATAAAACCAGGTATGAATTGTATTTTGACACCTCATATCTCTGGTGTAACAACAGAGTCAAACATTAGAGTAAGTGACTTTATAGTTAAAAAAATTACAGATTTTTTTAATTAATTATTTCCTCTAGATTTATCAATCGACCTTGTTTTATTGATTTTTCTGCAGCCTCACCCATTGCAACAGCAATTAAACCATCTTGTAATGAAACCTCTGGATCTGAATTACTTTCAATAGCTTTCAAAAAAGCTAAGTGTTCGTAGTAAGTAGATCCATGATGGTGGCCGGCCTCAAGAATTTTTTTATCTACTTCAATATTTTCGATATGTGTTTTACCATCTCTCATTCCAATTCTTATATTTGATGAGGTTTTACCTGAATCATTAGAAGGGACCGAAGTTTCAATTTTGCCTTTATTTCCTGTGGCTACAAGCTCTTCTTGCATGTCAGAATTTTCTGCAAACATGCAAAGCTCAAGCAAACTTCTTGCTCCATTTTCAAAATTTACAATCACATAGGCATTATCAATGATGTCTGGCTTTTTTTCATTATACACTTCATCCAAATGGTTAACGTCTTGACCACCACTTGCATAAACACTGAGCGGCTTACTTTGAATAATCAATCTCATTAAATCAAAGAAATGGCAGCATTTTTCAACAAGTGTACCACCGGTATTTTCTTCAAAACGATTCCAATCATTTACTTTTTTTAAAAAAGGAAATCTATGTTCCCTTATGGTTAAAGTTTTTAAATTACCAATTTTGTTATTATGAATTTCATTAATAAACTTTGAAACTGGCGGCATATATCTATACTCCATTGCAGTCCAAAATACTGAAGGATAATCTTTTGTAAGTTTTTTTATTTCTAAGCAATCTTTTGTATTAGTGCATAATGGTTTTTCTATTAATATGTGTTTTTTAGTTTTGATTACATCTTTCAAGATTTCTATATGAGTAAAGTTAGGAGATGAAATTAAGTACACATCAACGATATTTTTTTCAATCATTTCTAAATGATTTTTAAAACAAAAAACTTTTGTTTTTAGAATTTCTTTACATTGATTTAATGAAACTTCATGAGGATCAGCAAGTGCAACTACTTCAGCATTATCAATTAATGATATATTTAAAATATGTTCTCGAGCCATTGTCCCTGCTCCGATAATTCCATATTTTATTTTTTTCATATTATGTTTGTATCAGTTTAATTTAAAAACTTAATCAATACTTAGCCCGCTTGGCACTTTATCTGGTTTACCCAGTGGTCTCTGATTTCCACTTCTGCCTGTTAAAGATTTGAGAAAAGAAACAAGTTCATCAATTTCTTTATCATTCAATTCTATAGGCTGTATGTCAATGCTTGATAGAATTCTGTCTTGTTCTCTTTTGTCTGAAAAGGTTACAAAATCAATTTCTTCTAACCAAGTTGCCTTAGGTAAATTTGCATATTCAGGTTTCCAATTCTTGTTCATTTTAATTGGATTTAAATGATGCTTAATTATTGATTTTAAAGTTGGATAAGCACCATTATGACCGTAGGGAGCTGTTAAAGAAACGTTTCTCAATGCTGGCGTTTTAAATTTATACATGTCGTTTATGTTATCCGTTTCGACCATTCGGCCGACGTCACGTGCATAAGGATCAAAAGGGCGTGTCCTTCCAGGACCAAACTGGGGAATTCCTATTGAATGAAATTTTTGATCTGACAACAAAGATCCTGAATGACAAGAACTACAGTTTGCTTTTCCATAAAATAAATTCATCCCATTTATTTGCTTTAAAGTTAAAGCATGTTTATCTCCATTCAAATATTCATCAAAGGGAGAGTCAAAAGATGTCCATTCATGAATTTCAAATGCAGCAATTGAATTAACAATATGTGTAATGTTTATATCTAAAGGACCGTTAACATCATCAAAAGCATTTTTAAATAACTCAACATACTCTGGAATTCCTCTAATCCTGTGTGTAATTACAGGCCATACCCTATCAATTCTCATACTATCTTTTCCAACTTTAGAGACTAAACCTATAATTTCATTTTCACCTGGGTTTCCTGCCATCTCAAACTGTCTAGTCATTGGAAACAAAGCTTGAACTGCAACTATATTATCAAGTCCTTTTGGAAGTAGTTCTTGCGCTGGGGTATTAAAACCATTGCCAAATGTATCAGATTTAGTCACTCTACCGTCATGAAGCAATGTTGTAATATCTTTAAATCCTAAATTCCATAAAGCTAAAGCATTTCTTGGAATTCGTTTTTTTATTTTATCATCACCCGCACCTGCAGTTCTCTCTAAACCTATACCTTGACCTCCTTCACCAATACCTAACGAAAGTCCATCTGAACCACCTAGATCATGGCTATGGCAGGTTGCGCAAGCAATGTTTCGATTTGCAGATAAAATTTTGTCATGAAATAAAAGTCTTCCAATTTTAACTTTTTCTATATCAACTTCATGAAAATCTTCGCTCTTTAGTGGTTTTGGTAAATCAGTTGCGTAAGTTTTATTTACTGAAATTAAAAATGGAATTATAAATAATATTATTTTTAAATGATTAAATATCTTTCTATACTTTTGTTTCTTCCATCCATACTTTTTGCAGAAATAGAAAATGCTCGAGATTTGATGGAAGATGGAAAATTTAAAGAAGCTATGGAAGAACTTATGCCAGCTGCTAGATCTGGTAATGCTGATGCTGAGGAGCTTATTGGAATTATGTACGCTATGGGTCTTGGTGTTGAAAGAGATGATGTTAGAGCTTTTGAATGGTATCTCAGATCTTCTATGAAAGGTCATCCTGGTGCTCAATCTGGTGTTGGATGGTATTACGAAATTGGTAGAGGACTTCCTGCTCCCGATCTTGTTAGAGCTTATATGTGGTATGGTTTGTCTGCTATTGGTGGAGATCCTGATGCTGCAATTTCTCAGGAAGAAGTTATTAAAAAAATGACTCCTGAACAAATTGAAAAAGCTCATATTCTCATAAAAGATTATAAATCTTGGATATATCCTTTCAGATAATGAGGCGAACTAAAATCCGCCCCATTATATTAATTTAAAATTACAAATCTTTTTTGTATGCGCTCGACGCTTTTTTCTCTGCTTTAGCTACTGCCTTAGTTAAAGCGTTGAAAATTTCTTTTCCACCTTTAACATTAGCTTTAAACCAATCATACACAGGGCTAGCTTCTTTTTTAAAACTAGCTTTTTGATCAGGCGTAGGAACATACAAATCTCCTCCACCAGCTACAAAATCCTCATAAGCTTTGATTGATTTTCTCTTAGGCGAAGCAAAAGTTGCTTGCTGCAAAGCATAGAAACCATCAGTCACTACTTTTTTAAGATCTGATGACATTGATTCGTATTTTGCATTATTCATCCACCATAATGCTCCCATGTATGCGTGACCGTCTAAAGTAACATATTTTAGGCCTGCATCAGGAAACTTCATGTTCATAATGTCAGTAATTCCATTTTTAGAACCCTCAACTACACCAGTTTGAAATGATGTAAATAATTCTGGCCATGGAATAGGAGTTGGAGATGCACCTAACGCTCTTACAAGCTCCTGAGGTAAATCAGCTACAACCGTTCTGATTTTTAAACCTTTCATGTCGGATGGATTTGCAATTCTTCTTTTTGTATTTGCAAAATTTCTCCATCCTCCAGTATTTCCAATTGTCATCAATCTAATTGAATCATTAGAATCTTTTAGAGCCATTTTTCTCATTGTTCTTACAAAATCACCTTGCATTACATCTTCAGCAATTCTGTCATCAGCCATTAGATAAGGTAAATCTAAAACTTGAACATATGGAAATACACCTGCAGCACCTCCAGAAGTAGAAATGTAAATATCTATACTTCCATCAGATACACCTTGTAAACACTCAGCACCCTTTGAACATAGCTGAGTACCTACAAAAAGTTCTACAGCTATTTTTCCATTTGAAGCTGCTTCAACGTAGTTTTTAAATACTACAGCACCATCATAGTCTTCATCTTGATCATTAGAGTTCATTGTCATTCTTAAGTTATAATCTGCAGCCGAAACTGACGCAGTAAAACTGATCAAGAATAATAATGAAAAAAATGATTTTATTAATTTACTCATAATTATTTCCCCTCTCATTAAATATTTATGTACAAAAACTATACTTAAATTGAATTCGAGAGTCTATCGACTAGTAAAAAAAAAAATTTATTTTGCGAATCCAGTAAGTAAAGGAATCGTCATCGAAATTGATGGAAAATATGTTATTAAAAATATAACTATAGCTTCTACAGCTAAGAATGGCAATATAGCTTTTGCAATTGTTTCTACTCTTTCCCCAGAAACAGAGGATGCAACAAATAACACAAGACCCATGGGTGGGGTTGCTAAACCAACAGTTAAATTTACAGACATAATAATTGCAAAATGTACAGGATGAACTCCAAGCTCAACAAAAACTGGTCCAAGAATAGGCCCCAAAATAATTATAGCTGGACCTGCATCTAAAAACATTCCAACAACAAATAATAAAATATTTATAAGAAATAATAAAACATAAGGGTTATCAGTTAATCCTAAAACAAAAGCGGCAAGATGCTCAGGAGCATGTGATAAACTTACAACGGTTTTAAAAGCCATTGCAGCGCCTACTAAAAGAAGAACTACTGAAGATACCATCGCTGCTTTTGTCATCACTTTAGGAACATCTTTCCATTTTAATGATTTCAAAACAAACAAACCGATAAACATTGCGTAAGCAGCTGCTACAGCTGATGCTTCTGTTGGAGTAAAAATTCCACCAAGAATACCTCCTAAAATTATTACTGGTGTCATTAAAGGAAAAAAAGCTTTAAGAGATGCTTTGCCTCTTTGGCTCCAAGTTGTTTTTTCTGTCACTGCTGGAAAATTATATCTCTTAGCCATAAATTTTATTGTGACCATCAAACTAACTCCTACTAAAATGCCAGGTACAATCCCTGCTAAAAATAATGCAGCAACACTCTCGCCCATTACATAAGCATAAATAATCATAATCCCTGACGGAGGAATAATTGGTCCTATCACAGAACTAGCTGCGGTAATAGCAGCTGCAAATTTTTTTGTATATCCTTGCTTTTCCATTGCAGGAATAAGCATTGATCCAATTGCTGATGTATCAGCTACAGCTGAACCCGATAAACCTGCAAATAACATTGAAGTCAATACATTCACATGAGCCAAACCACCTTTTAAATGACCCATCATCGCCTGACTAAACTCTACAAGACGATGTGTTATTCCCCCTCTATTCATTAACTCCCCAGCTAACATGAAAAAAGGAATAGCCATAAGTGGAAAACTATCTATTCCATTATAAATATTCCTATACAACATTGCACCATCTCTGGCCTGGTCATTTAACCAAAGTAAAATTCCTGGTGCCGCTAACAAACCAAAAAATACTGGTAAGCCAATTAATAGAAATAATAAAAACAAAGGAAGGAACCAAACTAACATTATTGTGTCTCCAACTTTTGTTTATCGTAATCTTCAGGTAAATCTAACCTAGTAAAATTCGTAAGAATATTTCTCAAAATTAATTCTATGTTCACAGATATTAAAAATATAATCCCAACTGGTAAAGACATGTACATCCAAGCTAATTTTATTGGTTCTGCTTTTCCACCAATTAAATGAAAAGGAATTTTTATCGAAGAAGAATTAAATATCCACCCTGCATTAATATGTTTAAAACCTAATTCTAAACCTATAACTAAGACAAAAAGAGATACAATTAACAAAAACAAAGTTAAAAAAGTTGATATAAGTTTTGGTAAAAATCTCTCTAATAAATCAATTGAAACAAATCCGCCCCATCTATAAGCAGAAGGTGCAATCAGTCCTGTCATCCATAACATCAAAAATCTAGCAACCTCATCAGGCCATGGCAACGCATTATTTAATACATATCTAAAAAATACTTGTATTAAGATAACAATCACCATCAAAAGTATTGCTATCCATGCAAATTGTCTGCCAATTCTTAAAAAAAAAGTATTTATTTTCTCAAGGATATTAAAAACAAATAGGAGAATATTAATTGTCAAATTCACAGCTAAATTTATTTTAATTATTTAATAAATACAACTTTAATCAAAAAACTAATTTACTTTATATAATAATTCTCGTATTAAAAATGCTCTCTAAAAAATTTATATACAATTATGAGTAATAAAAAAAAGATATTGATTATTCAAAAAGTCCATGAAAAAGGTATGGAATTAATTAATAACCACCCTAACTTTGATGTTGAAGTAACTGATGATACCTCTGTAGAAAATTTAAAATCTAAAATAAAAGATTGTGATGGCGCTTCAATTAGAATAGCAAAATTATCAGGTGATGTAATTAATGAAGCAAAAAATCTTAAAATAATTTCTAGACATGGAGTTGGCTACGATAATATTGATTTAAAAACAGCTAAAGAAAGAGATATAAAAATTGCTATTACAGCTAATGCAAATGCAGTTACAGTTGCTGAGCATGTTATGTTTGTCCTGCTAAATATTGCAAAAAGAAGAGAACTTTATCATACGACAGTTAAAGAAGGTAATTTTAAGGACAGAAATAAATTACCTAAAACCATTGAAATATGGAAAAAAAATTTCCTAATTATGGGATTTGGTAGAATAGGTAAAGCACTAATTAAAAGGTGTTTGGGATTTGAAATGAATGTTTACGTCTATGATCCATTTGTAGATAAAGATATAATAGATAAGCTTGGTGGGAAAAAAGTTAATAATATTGAAGAGGCAGTAAAAACAATGGATGTAATATCTCTACACATGCCTTTAACAGACAAAACAGAAAACCTTATTAATTATAATTTGCTTAAAACAATGAAGAAAAATTGTATCATCATTAATGCTGCTAGAGGTGGGATTATAAATGAAGAAGATCTTAATAAAGCTTTAAATGAAGATTTAATTTTTGGAGCAGGAATTGATGTATTCAAACAAGAACCACCAGAAAATGATAATCCTCTTTTAAAAAATAACAAAGTTTATTTAAGTCCACATACTGCTGCTTTTACTGATGAATGTATGACAAGAATGGGTGTAGAAACAATTCAAAATATAATTGATTATTTCGATGATACATTAGAAAAATCAAAAATTGTAAGATTGTAGTAAGATATATCGTTTTAAAAGTTAGCTTTTATAAATCTCGATACCACTAAGATTTAAAGTTTCAGTTAAATACTTATAACCTATTTTTGCGTATTCAAATGGGTTTGCTTTTGCAGGATCTTGTTCCGCCTCTACTACCAACCATCCAGAATAATTTTTTTTCTTCAATACATCAAACAATGGTTTATAATCAATACATCCATCACCTGGAACTGTAAATGCACCTTCTAAAAATGCCCCTCTAAAACTTAAGTCTTCTTTTAAAGATTTTTCTAAGACACTTTTTCTAATATCCTTACAATGCATATGAATTAATCTTTCGCTAAAATCATTTAATATTTTTAAAGAGTCTCCTTGAGCGAATAACATGTGGCCAGTATCTAATGTAAGTTTTACACTATCATGTGTGTTTTCAAGTAGTCTTACCGTATCCTCTTCAGTCTCTATTATCGTACCCATATGATGATGATAAGCAAGTGGCATACCTTCATCTTCGAGATATTTTCCCATTTCTGAAATTTTTTCATAATATTTTTTAGACTCATCAAGATCCATTTGAGGTCTTGTAGATAATTTTCGATCTGGGTCTCCTTGAATTGAACCAGAAACTTCCGCAAAAACCATACAAGGTGAATTACAATCTTTGAAAAGTTTAAGTTGACCTTGAATAACTTTTTTTTCTTCATTCACACTATTTGTTCTTAAATTAGCGCCATACCAACCTGAACAAAGATTTAGATTAAATTCATTAAGTTTAGGGATTAATTCTTCTGATTTTTTTGGAAATTTACCACCAGACTCAATTCCAATAAATCCTGCCTGACTAGCTTCTGACAAACATTGTTCTAAAGAAGTATCGCCACCTAATTCAGGCATATCATCGTTACTCCATGCAATTGGTGCTATTCCTAATTTTACTGACATAAAATTTATTAAAAAGTTAAATCATTTTTAAATGATGATGTTATATGCATCAAGAAAATTATATTTTAATTAGTGTTTAATTCATCATTAAAAATGTTTCTTGATTTTGTTTTTTAATTCTGTTCTATATTCTTATGATTAACTTTTCGTTAATGGGAGCAGGACGGATTGGAAAAATGCATGCTAAATTTATTGCAGCACATCCAAAAGCAAAATTAAAATACATTTACGATATTAATTCTGAATTCGCTGAAGAAGTAGCAAAATCAACAGGGTGCTCAATTGCTTCTTCACCAGAGGACGCAATTAATGCAGATGATATAGACGCAGTTCTTATAGCTTCTGCTACTCCAACTCATACTCAATTTATTACAATGGCAGCAAAAGCAGGAAAAGCAATTTTTTGTGAAAAGCCAATTGATTTGGATATCAATAAAGTAAATGAGTGCATGGAAAATATCAAAGGAACAAACGTTCCTATTCAAATTGGATTTAACAGAAGGTTTGATTCCAGTCATGCAAAGGCACAAGAGGCAAGGGTAAAAAAGGAAATTGGTGAATTGGAAATGGTTGTTATTACTAGTAGAGATCCTGAACCTCCTGGAATTGACTATTTAAAAGCTGCTGGAGGATTTTTTAGAGATACTACTATTCATGATTTTGATTTAACTAGATTTATATTGGGAGATGATCCTATAGTTCAAGTATCAGCATTTGGAGGTGCTTTATTTGATAAAAATTCACAACAAGTAAAAGATCTAGATACTGCTATGTTTATTTTAAAATCAAAAAATGGTGTTTTAATTCATATTAACAACTCACGACGAGCAGTTTACGGATATGATCAAAGAGTTGAAGTATTTGGTAGTAAAGGAATGGTAATCTCTGATAATCAAACTCCTACTTCTTTAGAAAGATATACAAGCAAATCAACAAATGAAAAAGAACCTATACATTTCTTTTTTATTGAGAGATATGAGCAAGCTTACAGAGATCAATTTAATGAGTTTGTAAAATGCATTGAAAATAAAACAAAACCATTAGTAGGATTTGAGGATGGAAGAAACGCCTTAATAATAGCTAATGCAGCATATGAATCCTTTGAAAGTGGTAAAGTAATAGATATAAAATTTTAACATGTCTAATAAATATATATCTGAACAATCTAACCAATTTAAAAATAAGATAATAATTGTAACAGGAAGTACCCAAGGAAGTGGAGCTGAGACTGCAAAATTACTAGCAAATAGAGGTGCTAAGGGAATAACTATTTGTGGAAGAAATAATGAAAAAGGAAACAAGGTAAAATCTGAAATAGAAAGCATGGGTGCAGAATGCCTATACGTTCAAGCAGATTTAGAAAAACTTGAAGACTGTAAAAAAATAGTTTCTGAAACTGATAAAAAATTTAATACGGTAGATTCTTTTATAAATGTTGCCGCTTTTACTGAGAGAGGAACTATCTTAAGCACAACAGAGGAAAATTATGATAAAAATTTTAATGTAAATGTAAAAGCTCCTCTTTTTATGATGCAAGACGTTATAAAAATAATGATTAGAGATAAAAAAAAAGGAACTATAGCTCATATTTTATCAATGGCTGGATATAGTGGTATGCCTTTCTTAACTGCTTACAGCTCCTCTAAAGCAGCATTAGCAGTAATGATTAAAAATGTTGCAAATTCAGTTTCTGGTCATCAAATAAGAGTGAATGGTGTAAATCTAGGATGGACAGATACACCAGCAGAAACCGTAATTCAGAAAAAATTTCACAACGCAGATGATAATTGGTTAAAAAAAGCTGAGTCAAAAGTTCCTTTTAAAAGATTAAACAAACCTTTAGATGTTGCTAAGATTTTGGCTTTCTTGTGCTCAGATGAGTCAGGAATTATGACTGGTAGTATTGTTGATTTTGATCAAACAGTTGCCGGATGGCATTCTTATTCAGCATATGACACAAAGGTATTAGATGATAGTATTTTAGGAGAGTGAACCTAATTAAATTAAATTATGAAAAAAAATAAAATCAAAGATACTGGTTTGGAAGTTACAGAATTAAGTTTTGGAACATCCTCTCTGGGGAGTATGCCAGATACTTATGGTTATGAAGTACCAGAACAGAGAGCTCAAGAAACTTTAAAAAGATTTTTTCAAGGTCCAGTAAATATGCTTGATACTTCAAGAAATTATGCAATGGGAGAAAGTGAAAAAAGGATTGGAATTGCAATAAAGGAAAATGGAGGTTGGCCAGAGAATTTTATCTTATCAACTAAAATTGATAGAAACATGGAAACGCTAGTTCTTGATAAAAAAAGAACAAGAGAATCTATTGAAGAAAGTTTAAAAACTTTAAATGTAGATTCTGTTGATATTTTATTTCTTCATGATCCAGAATACGTAAAAGATGTAAATGATGTCACTAAAAAAGATGGTGCATTGGATGAGTTATTTAAAATAAAAGAAGAAGGCTTGGCTAAAGCAGTCGGTTTAGCAATGGGAAAAATAAATATAATGTTTCCTATTTTAAAAAATTGGGACTTTGATGTGATAATTAATCATAACAGATATACTTTATTAAATAGAGAAGCGGATGAGATGTACAGCTATGCTCACAGTAAAAATATATCTATTTTTAATGCCGCTCCTTACGCTGGTGGTGTCTTAGCAAAAGGTCCAAATAACTTTAAAAAAATAACTTATCAAGATGTTACCGAAGAAAAACTTGCGCCTGCCAGAGAAATAGAAAAAGTTTGTAAAAAATATAATGTTGAAATGGGCGCAGCTGCTTTACAGTTTTCAATGAAAGATAAAAGAATCACTTCTACTCTATGCGGTGTTACTAGTGTTCAGAGTATTGAAAAAAACTTATCATGGGCTCAAACAAGTATCCCAGAAAAATTTTGGAAAGAACTTTTAAAATTACCTTACTCAACAAAAGATCCAGAGTCTGAAAGAATATTCACACCTGGATAAATTTTAAGAATTAATGAATAATATATTTATATATTTATTTTGTTAATTTAATAATCAACAATTTCTGGGGATAATTTTTAATTGTAATCAATTTTAAAAATACATAATCTATCAAACATAAATTAAAAAAGGAGCATAAATGAAAAAGGTTATTATCTCATTAATAATGATGTTTGGAATAATCTCTTCAAATTCATTTGCTGGTACTTTGGTGATTAATACAGATACATCTGATGCAGCACCAAAAGAAGCTTTTGAATATATTATTAAAAAATTTGAAGAAGAGAACCCAGACGTCACAGTAAAATGGAATGTTTTTGACCATGAAGGTTACAAACAATCCATAAGAAATTTTTTAAACACTGATCCACCTGATGTTGCAAACTGGTATGCTGGAAATAGAATGTTACCATTTGTAAGAGCAGGTTTGTTTGAAGATGTCTCTGATATTTGGAAAGACTCAGGTTGGGTAGACGGAAACCTTTCTGAAAATATGGAGCATGCTAAAAAATCTATGACGATTGGTGGTAAGCAATGGGGTATTCCTTACACTTATTATCAGTGGGGCGTGTATTATAGGAAAGATTTATTTACAGCAAATGGAATATCTGTACCAAAAACATGGGATGATTTTGTAGCTGCATGCGCTACGTTAAAAGCAGCAGGTATTACACCTATTACAATTGGATCAAAGTATCTTTGGACAACAGCTGGTGTTTTTGATTATTTAAATCTTAGAACAAATGGCTATGAGTTCCATATGGATTTAACACTAGGTAAGGTTCCTTACACAGATCCAAAAGTGCAAGCAGTATTTGATAAATGGGATGAGCTTGTAAAGCCTGGTTACTTCTTAGAAAATCATGCAGCACTTAGTTGGCAAGAAGCTTTAACTCCTATGGTGAACGGTGAAGCAGCAATGTATGTAATGGGTAACTTTGCTGTTGCTCCTTTAAAAGAGGCTGGCTTAAGAGATTCTAATTTAGGTTTCTTCCAGTTCCCTGAAATCACACCAGGTATCCCAATGGCTGAAGAAGCACCTACGGACACTGTGCATATACCTTCTAAAGCTAAAAATAAAACTGATGCTAAGCGTTTCTTAATATTTATGTCTCGAGCAGATGTGCAAGAAGAGATCAATAAAATATTAGGTCAGCTTCCTATTAACAAGAACTCTAGTGTTAAACAGGGAGATCCGTTCTTAAAAGCAGGATTGAATATGCTAAATAATGCTTATGCAATGGCGCAATTCTACGATAGAGATGCTCCAGCTCAAATGGCATCAGAGGGTATGAAAGGCTTTCAAGAATATATGTCTAATCCTGACAGAAGACAAAAAATCTTAGAAAGATTAGAAAAAGTACGTCAAAAAGTTTATAAATAAACTTTTAGCTTAACTGTGGGGCTTACTGGCCCCTCAGTTAAAAATTCGATTTCATCAATTTTTAAAATATAAATATATGGAACTAAATAATCCAAAAGCTAAAAGAATTACTTGGTGGCAAAAAAATCAAATTAAAATAAGCCCATGGATTTTTCTTGCTCCAGGATTAATATTTTTTTCCATTTATGTAATAGCACCGATATTTGTATCTATTGGTATTTCTTTTTATCAATGGGATGGATTATCTCCATCTATATATATTGGTCTTCAAAATTATATTGAACTTTTAGATGATGAATATTTTTATATTTCACTTTGGAATAATCTTAAATGGTTAATATTTTTTATGTTAGCAGTTCCTATTGGCTTAGGACTAGCAATATTTTTAAATCAAATTGTTTTTGGAATAAGATTAATTAAATCTCTATTTTTTTTTCCATTTGTTATTTCTCAAGTAGTCATTGGACTTATTTTTACTTGGTTTTACCAACCAAATTATGGGGTTATTGCACCCTTTCTAAATTTTATTGGATTAGAAGGATTTTCAATTCTAGCAAATGAAAATACTGCAACTTATGGGATAATATTTGCAGGTCTATATCCACAAATTGCTTATTGTTTAATTTTATATTTAACAGGACTTAACAATATTAACCCTGAACAAATTGAGGCTGGGAGAATGGATGGCGCCAAAGGATTTCATTTATTTTGGAATATAGTGCTTCCACAACTAAGACACGCTACCTTTTTAGCAATTGTAGTAACTGTGATTGGTGCTCTTAGAAGTTTTGATATGGTGGCGATAATGACTCAAGGTGGACCTTATGGTTATTCAAATGTCTTAGCGTATTACATGTTTGAGCAAGCTTTAAGTGAATACGGTTATAGAATGGGATACGGGTCAGCGATAGCAACTGTTTTGTTTACAATAATGATGTTTTATATTTTATTTTTTATATACAGAATGTATCGAAACGAAAGGGAGGATAATAACTAAATGTTCCCTACTCCAATTCATAAAAGACCAATCGTAAATCAATATATTTATAAAATATTTTTACCTATCTCATTAATTATTTGGTTGATACCGATTTTTGGTATTTTAATGACATCAATAAGAGGTTTAGGAGATATTACTGCTGGAAATATGTGGGGAACACCAAGTGAATTTTTACTTTTTTCAAATTTATACGATGTTTTCACTAACACTCCAATGATCAAATACACTCTAAATAGTTTTAAAGTAACTATACCAACAATGTTAGGAGCGGTTGCTTTAAGTTGTATGACTGGCTTTGCTCTTGCGAATTATAAGTTTAAGACAAATTTAATAATATTTTTTATTTTTATAGCTGGAAACTTTGTTCCATTTCAAATTTTAATGATACCGGTTAGAGATCTGACTTTTAAAATTGGTCTATACAACACTATTACAGGATTGGTTTTATTTCATGTAGCTTTTCAAACGGGTTTTTGCACACTTTTTATGAGAAATTTTATTAAAGCGTTACCTCAAGAGCTTATCGAGGCTGCGAGAATGGATGGAGCATCTGAATTTAGAATATTTTGGAAGATTATATTACCTTTGACAAGACCCGCTATTGCAGCACTGTGTGTTTTAATTTTTACATTTATATGGAACGATTATTTTTGGGCAACCGTTTTAATACAAGGTGATCATGCAATGCCAATTACTGCTGGATTAAAATCATTAAATGGTCAATGGATTACAGCTTATCACTTGCTATCAACTGGATCTATTGTTGCTGCAATACCTCCGGTTATTATGTTTTTTTTAATGCAAAAACATTTTATTGCTGGATTAACTCTTGGAGCAACTAAAGGTTAGTATGATTAAAATTACTTTTATTGGAGCAGGAAGCACTGTATTTATGAAAAATATTCTAACAGATATTTTGCTTGAAAAAAATTTCAGTAACTGTGAAATAGTTTTGCAAGATATTGATGATAGAAGATTAAAAACCTCAAATTTGGTTGCAGAAAAAGTTGCAAAATCAATAAGTGCAAATCCAAAGATTATAATCGAAAAAAATCAAAAAAAAGCACTTAGTGGAGCTGACTTTGTAATATTAATGTTTCAAATAGGAGGTTATGAGCCCTCTACAGTTATTGATTTTGAAATTCCGGCAAAGTATGGACTAAAACAAACTATTGGTGATACTTTAGGAATAGGTGGGATCATGAGAGGATTGAGAACTGTCCCCGCTTTATTGTCAGTTGTAAAAGATATGAATGAAGTTTGTCCAAGCGCAACTATGTTGCAGTATGTTAATCCTATGGCAATTAATTGTTTAGCATTGTCTAAATTTGCACCTGAGCTTAAATATATTGGACTTTGTCATTCTGTACAAGGAACTGCTGAAGATTTAGCAAAAGATATTGGCGAGGATATAAAGAACATTAGTTATGAATGTTCAGGTATCAATCATATGTCTTTTTATACTAAGTTTGAAAAAATTAATCCTGATGGAAAAAAAGAAAATCTTTATCCTAAAATTTTTAAAGCTGGAAAAGAAAAAACATTTGGTACTAATTGGGATGGATGCACGAACGAAGTTAGATATAAAGTTTTAGAAAAATTTGGATATTTTGTTACTGAGTCATCCGAACACTTTGCAGAATATACTCCTTGGTTTATTAAAAATAACAGAGAGGACTTATTAAGTGAATTCAATATTCCAATTAATGAATATATTCGAAGGTGCAAAAAACAAATTAAAGAGTGGGATCAACAAGAGCAAAATTTATTAGATGGAGAAAAATTTGTTTGTGAGAAATCTTTAGAGTATGCTTCACGGATAATTGTATCAATTGTTGACGGAAAAGAAGACACGGTTAATGGAAATGTTTTGAATAACAAGTTAATTTCTAATTTACCAGATGATTGTTGTGTTGAGGTACCATGTAAAATAAATAATGAGGGAATTAACCCTCAAAAAGTTGGGGATTTACCTATGCATTTAGCAAACCTAATGAAAACTAATATAAATGTTCAACAATTAACTGTTGAAGCTTTAAGAACCAAAAAAAAAGAGACCATTTATCATGCGGCTATGTTAGATCCACTTACTTCTTCTTTATTAAGTTTAGATCAAATTAGTTCTATGGTAGATGAGTTATTAAAAGCTCATAAAAATTGGATACCAGAATTTAACTAACATGAAAAATAAATTTCCTAATGATTTTTTTTGGGGAACGGCTACAGCAAGTTACCAAATAGAGGGTGCTACAGATAAAGATGGAAAAAGCAAAAGTATTTGGGATACTTTTACTCATACACCTGGAAAAGTTAAAAATAATGAAAACGGAGATACTGCTGTAGACCATTATCATAGGTACGAAGAAGATATTGAGCTGATGGCTAATATAAATTTAAATTCATATAGATTTTCTTTAGCTTGGACCAGGATTATCCCTGAAGGGATAGGTAAAATAAACCCTAAAGGAGTAGATTTTTATTCAAGGTTGATAGACAAGTGTTTAGAAAAAAATATTGAGCCTTTCATAACTTTATATCATTGGGACCTTCCTCAATCACTGCAAGACAAAGGGGGTTGGGCAAATAAAGACATAACAAATATATTTTCAGATTATTCAGAGGCTATTGTTAAAAATTTTGGAGATAGATGTAATCATTTTATCACATTTAATGAACCACAAGTATTTACTATTCATGGATATGTAGATGGTTACATGGCTCCAGGATACAAAGATTTAGAAAAATACTTTGCATCAATACATAATGTTAATGTTGCACATGGCAAAGCTTTCCAAGCAATGAAATCTTTAAATAATAATATAAAAATTGGCTGCACTTTCAATATGGCGCCATGTATTCCTGCCACAAAATCAAGTGAAGATCTTCATGCAACTAAATTATTCGATACTTATTGGAATAGATCATTTGCCGACCCTATGTATCTTGGAAGATATCCTGAATTACTAATTGATGATGTCTCAAAACATATTCAACAAGATGATATGAAAAATATTTTTCAAAAAAATGATTTTATTGGATTAAATCATTATCAACATATTAGAATTAAAGCTGATAATAAAAGTTTACTTAAAGCAAGAGGAGCATTCAATGATGAATTGCCTTTTGGTCTTGAGGGCAAAGATGCAAAGTTAACTCTTATGGGATGGGAAATTGTTCCAGATGCTTATTATGATCAAATTATGGATTTAAAAAATAATTATGGAAATCCGGATATTTATCTAACTGAAAATGGTGCAGCATATCCAGATTTAATAGAAAAAACTGGAGAAATAAACGACAGCGATCGTATTGATTATTTTAAAAAATATTTAAGTGCTGTAAAAAAATCTATTGATGATGGAGCTAAAGTTAAAAGCTACTTTGCATGGACATTCATGGATAATTTTGAATGGGCGTTAGGATTTGAAAAGAGATTTGGAATAGTGCATGTTGATTTTAACACTTTAAAAAGAACACCTAAAAAATCATACTATTTTTTCAAAAAGCTTGTGGAACAAAATTCGATTCCTTTAGATTTTTAATTTATTAAATCTAAATAGAAACTTATTAAAAATGATAAATTATTTAAAAGCTAAATTATTTTCGTCAAATAAATGACATTTATTTAGATCAAAACTTAAGCTTAAACTGTCTCCAATATTAGCTGAATTATCACCATCTGTTTGAACAACTAATGGTTCCCCATCTTTCTCTAGATATAGAAATGTAGATGAACCTAATTTTTCAATTACGAATACCTTGCTATTCCAGCATTTTTCACCAGTATTAATTAATATATGTTCAGGTCTGATACCAATCTTTACACTATCGCCAGGTAAAACTTTATCTGAAGTTTTTGGAACAATAATTTTTCCTTGTCCTGAAATTTCAACTTCGGTTCCAGAGCTATTAGAGCTTATAACTTTAGAATTGATAAAGTTCATCTTTGGTGAACCAATAAAACCACCGACAAATAAATTTTCTGGTTCATTATATAATTTTAAAGGTGATCCTTTTTGAGATACTATTCCATGATCTAATACAACTATGTCATCTGCAAGTGTCATTGCTTCAGTTTGATCGTGAGTAACATAAATCATTGTTGCATTTAATTGATCATGTAATTTAGCAAGCTCTACTCTCATCTGAACTCTTAAAGCTGCATCTAAATTAGACAAAGGTTCATCAAATAAAAATACTTTTGGCTTTCTTGTAATTGCTCTACCAATTGCAACTCTTTGTCTTTGTCCTCCTGACAATTGTTTTGGTTTTCTCTCCAAGTATTCCTCAATTTGAAGAATTTTAGCAGCCTCCATAACTCTCTCTGTAATTTCTTCTTTAGATTTTTTTTCAATTTCTAAACCAAAAGCCATGTTATCGAACACTGTCATGTGTGGATACAAAGCATATGATTGAAAGACCATTGCTATATTTCTTTCTGATGGTGGAAGATCATTAATAACTTGTCCATCAATTGAAATTGTTCCTGAGTTAACCTCTTCTAAACCAGCAATCATTCTTAGCATTGTTGACTTACCACAGCCACTTGGCCCAACAAATACAGTGAAAGATTCGCTTTTTATGTCTAGAGATACATCTTTGATGACATGTGTAGACCCAAAAGATTTATTTATATTCGAAATATTTATCTCTGCCATCTTGAGTTAATATTGTTTTTAAGTATTTATTCATAATTTTTAAGTTAATTCAATCATGATTAATTTTATTAATTATGATATCTTTAACTAAAATGAAAATTTTAAGAGATAGTTTTGGTAGAACTTTTCCATATATAAGGCTTTCAATTACTGATGTATGTAACTTTAAATGTGGATACTGTTTACCTAATGGCTATCAAATTGATAAGAGCGACAATAGAAAATTTCTTCACTTAGAAGAAATTAAACGTTTAGCAAAAGTTTTTTCAAAATTGGGTGTATGTAAAATTAGACTTACCGGTGGCGAACCAACGGTAAGAAAAGATTTTTTTGATATAATTAAGATCTTGAAACATGAAGCAGGAATAAAAAAAGTTGTAATTACCACAAATGGTTATCACTTAGATAAAAAAGCAAAGATGTTAGTGGATAGTGGTTTAAATGGTATTAATATTAGTATTGATAGTTTGGATAGAAATACATTTAAAAAAGTTACAGGTCATGATCGATTACCTGAAATTTTAAAAGGAATACAAAATCTTCAAGATTTATATTTTGAAAATATTAAGATTAATGCCGTGCTTTTAAATGGAATAAATTCATCTTATAAAGATTTTGAAACTTGGGCAGAATTTATTAAAGCTAACAAAGTTAATTTTAGATATATAGAATTAATGCAAACAGGAGATAACGTAGAATATTTTAAAAAATACCATATGTCTTCGAAAATCTTCAAAGAATACTTAAATAAAAATAATTGGATTTTTCAAACATTAGGCAAGGATGCAGGGCCATCACTAAATTTTATCAATCCAGGATATAAAGGGAAATTTGGAATTATAGCGCCTTACTCTAAAGATTTTTGTAGAAGTTGTAATAGATTAAGAATTACATCAAGAGGAGATCTTAGATTATGCTTATTTGGCAACACTGGAATAAGTATAAGACATTTGTTGCAAAAAGATAATCAAATAGATGAATTGCAAGATCTCATAATGGGACAAATAAAATTTAAAAAAGAAACCCACTATTTAGAGCTTGGTGAAACTGGTTTAACTAAAAATTTATCTACCACAGGCGGCTAATGTCAAAATTAAAAATTATAAATCAAGATGAACTTAAAGATTGGGCGAAAGAAATATTTCAAAAAAATTCTTTCAACATGGTTGATGTTTCTTCAAAAAAAGAAACTTTTAGAAGAGCTCTTGCGTCGGGTAAAATTTATGTAGGAAAAGAAGTTTTTAATCTAATTAAAAATAAGAAGATGCCTAAAGGAGACCCTATTACTTTAGCTGAGATATCAGCTTTGCTGGGTGTAAAAAAAACAAGTGAACTTATTCCTTTATGTCACCCACTTCCAATTGACCATATAGCTACCAAAATAACTTTGAATGAATTAGACAGTTCATTAGAAGTTTTTTGTGTGGTTTCAGCAGTGGCAAAAACAGGTGTTGAGATGGAAGCTATAATGGGTGTTAATTCTGCCTTGATAACAATTTACGATTTAAGCAAAATAGTAAATCCACATCTTAAAATTGATAACGTAAAATTGTTAATTAAAGAAGGTGGAAAAAGTGGATTATGGAAAAACCCTGATGGACTTCCAGATTTTTTAAAAAATATTTTTTAATGAAAGTATCAGTTGAATTATTTGGCGTAGCAAGAGAATTTAGTACTAAAGCGCATTTAGACTTTGAATTAGTTGAAAATTCCTCAATTAAAGATCTAAGAAACCAAATGATAGATTTTGTTGATCTAAATTTTAGAGGAAATGAAACATTCAAAAAGATTATTAAATCATCAGCTTTTTGTTCCTCTGATGATAAAATTGTCTCAGACAATTATAAAATAGTTAAAAAACAAAACTTTAGCATTATACCTCCAATAGGAGGCGGTTAATGCTACATGCTAAAATTATTGATACTTCAAAAAAAGAGAGTATTGAAATTTCGAAAGCAGAAAATTTTTTAAATCAATCAAAATTTGGAGCTATAATATATTTTGTTGGAACTGTAAGAGATTTAAATGAAAATAAATTAGTAACTGGTATTACTTATGATACCAAAGACAGTATGGTGATCAGAAGTTTTGAGGAAATTTACGAAGATGCAGATAATAAGTTAAGTATTAAAGACAAAGCAGTATTTATTGAGCATGTTAAAGGATATGTGGGTTTAAAAGAAAAAAGTATTATTATTGGTGTAGCTTGCAAACATAGAGATCAAGCATTTGTATTGTCTAGATATATAATTGAGGAAATTAAAAAAAGATCACCGATTTGGAAAAAAGAACATTATAAAAATAAAGAAAGCGAATGGTTAAAGGGGATATCTTTAAATAATTAAAATGATAAAATTTAAAAGTTCAGAAGTTACACCAGAAAATATTTATAAAAACAGAAGATCGTTCATTAAATCTATAGGTCTTGGTGCAAGCTCTTTAGCGATATCTGCTATACCCTTTGCAAATAAATCTTTAGCAAGTGAAAGAAATAAATTAACAAGTTATAAGGACATAACGACCTATAATAATTATTATGAATTTGGAACATCAAAAAGTGACCCTTATAGAAATTCTCAAACATTTAAAACAACGCCTTGGGAAATAGCTATTGAAGGGGAAGTTGAAAAACCAATTAAATTATCAATGGAGGAAATCTCAGAAATGTTTATTTCTGAAGAAAGAATATATCGACTAAGATGTGTTGAAGGTTGGTCAATGGTTATCCCATGGATGGGTTTTTCTTTAAGCGAATTACTATCAAAAGTTAAACCAACTAATAAAGCAAAATTTGTTGAATTTGAAAGTGTATATGATCCTGCACAAATGAAAGGACAAAGATACCCTGTTTTAAACTGGCCATACAATGAAGGCTTGAGAATTGATGAGGCAATGCATCCTTTAACTACGGTAGTCACAGGTTTATATGGCAAAAAACTTCCAAATCAAAACGGAGCACCATTAAGAATTTTTATTCCTTGGAAGTATGGTTTTAAAAGTGCAAAAGCAATTGTTAAAATTAAATTTGTTGAAAATATGCCTACTTCTTCATGGATGTGGGCTTCTCCGAGAGAGTATGGATTTTATTCGAATGTAAACCCAAATGTAGATCATCCTAGATGGTCACAAGCAACTGAAAGAATAATTGGCGAAGGGGTTTGGGCGCCAAGAGTAAAAACACTGATGTTCAATGGCTATGGAGATGAGGTTGCGGGCTTATACGCTGGTATGGATCTTAAAAAATATTTTTAATGAAAAAATATTTAAAACCAGGTGTATTTTTTTTAAGTTCAACTCCATTTTTAATAATTTTATACAAAATTTTTTTAAATAAACTTGGCCCTGAACCAGTAAAAGAAATTACTCATTTTACGGGTGAGTGGACTTTAATATTTATTTGCCTAACACTATCTATGAGTCCTCTCAAAAGATTTACAAAATTAACTGTGTGGATAAGTTTCAGAAGAACATTGGGTCTTTTTGTTTTTTTTTATGCAACGCTTCATTTATTAACTTATGTAGGTTTAGATTATAGATTTAATTGGTCTCCCATATTAGACGATGTTGTTAAAAAAAAATATATATTCATCGGTTTTGCAGCATGGTTACTTTTACTCCCTTTGGCTGCTACATCTTCCCAAAAAATGGTTAGATTACTAAAAAATAATTGGAAAAAATTACACAGATTAATTTATGTAATCGCAATTTTTGGATCCCTTCATTATATATGGTTATCAAAAACAATTTTTTTTAGACCTTTGGTTTATTTAATAATTATACTTGTTTTGTTAGCTTTAAGAATTAAGATTAAAAATAGGAATATAAATTATGGATGAAAATTTAAAAAAAGAAATTCAATCAGCTACCCTTGAAAGATTAATGAGTCATTTAAATGAAAGAAAAGATGTTCAAAATATCGATCTAATGAATTTAGCTGGTTTTTGCAGAAATTGTTTATCTAGATGGTATAGAGAAGAGGCAGAAAAAAAAGGAGTAGAGATATCTGATCCAGATGCCAGAGAACATATATATGGAATGCCTTATTCTGAATGGAAAGAAAAATATCAAAAATAATTATTTTTCTTTGAGTCTTGGAAATAATTCAACAAAGTTACAAGGTTTGTGATTAATATCTAATTGATGTTTTAAGATCTCATCCCATGCATCTGTTACACCACCTGAGGAACCAGGTAACGCAAAAATATATTTTCCGTTAGATAAGATTGCACAAGCTCTAGATTGAATTGATGATGTACCAACTGTTTTTAAGCTAATTGTTCTAAAAACTTCTCCAAATCCAGGTATATGTTTATCAGCAATTTCTTCTAATGCTTCAGGAGTTATATCTCTCCCTGTAAGACCTGTTCCTCCGGTAGTAATTATGACGTCTATATCTTTTTGGCTTGTCCATTCTTTTAAAATTTTGACAATCTCTTCTTTATTGTCTTTGCAAATTTTTCTATCAATTAATTGATGTTTAGCTTCTTTAATTTTTTCAACCAAGATTGAGCCTGATTTATCATTATCAAATGTTCTTGTATCTGTTACAGTCAATAAAGCTATATTTACATCCATAATTTAAAAATGATTATATTATCAATTCTTTTCTTTGTAACGGCATTAATATACGCAAGTATTGGTTTTGGAGGAGGGTCAACATATCTTGCAATACTTTTAATTTGGGGTGTGCCTTACACAATATTTCCCATTATAGCCCTTGTATGTAATATTATTGTAGTATCTGGTAATTCTATTAATTTTATAAGATCTAAAAATATAAACTTTTATTTACTATTTCCTTATTTAATAGGCTCCATACCTTTTGCCTTTATTGGAGGATCAATAGTAATTGAAAAAAGTTTATTTGAGATTTTATTATTTTGTGTTTTGTTAGCTGCAGGAATTTTTTTATTAATTGAGAGTCAATCTTTTAATAAAGAGCAAATTAAAATTAATCAAATACCAAAATTACTGTCAATTTCTATTGGATCGATAATTGGCTTTATGTCAGGGTTAGTAGGAATTGGTGGAGGAATATTTTTAAGCCCTATTCTATTTTTAATGAAAGCTGGATACCCTGTACATATCACCAGTAGCGCATCTTTATTTATTTTAATCAATTCTATCTTTGGAATAGCTGGACAACTGACAAAGAATCAGGCTTTAGATCAAGTTATTAACTATTGGCCATTATTTTTAATTGTGCTTATTGGGGGACAAATTGGTAGCTTCTTAAACATTAAATTCTTATCGAACAAAATTTTAGCTCTTCTAACTTCATTTCTTGTAATTTTTGTCGCAATAAGAATGGGAATTAAACTTATGGTTTAATATTGAATAAATTTACTTTTAAGATATTTAGAGCATTATGAAAAATATCAAGCCTTTTGGTCCATCTATAGGAAAAACAAAAATTTCAAAGAAATTTTTAGATATCTTAAATAAAGAGATTGATAATAAAGTTTTAACAAAAAAAAATGATTATAGTTCTAAATTAGCTAGTCAGATTAAAAAAGAAATTAAAATTTCAAATAATTTTTTAAAAAAAAATTTGGAAAAGGAAATAAAAAAAAATATCAAAAATTTTCTTAAAAATGAAAAGATTAAAAAAGTGAAAGATATAAAGATATTAAATTTATGGGTAGTTAGTCAATTTAAAGATGAGTATAATCCTATCCATTATCATGATGGAGATTTATCTGGCGTTGGTTATTTAAAAGTACCAAAAAATATGACTAAAAATAAATTTTTAAAAAACAAAAAAGATAAGACTAACGGCACAATTGATTTTATAAACGGACAGAGAGGCTTTTTAAGCAAAAGTATTTATAATGTTGTGCCTAAAGAAAGAGACTTAATAATTTTTCCAAATTATTTAATGCATACTGCTTATCCATTTAATATAAATTCTGAAAGAAGATCCTTTTCTTTTAATGCAAAAGTTATTTTAACCAGATAGTTTTAAAATATTTACAGCATACAATAAAGCAATTGTAAAAATTAAACACTTTGATTGTTTCCACCTTTTTTAACAAAGTAAATACCTATACAAACTGCAATTAAAGAAACTAAAACCTTTAACGTTATCAATTCTCTTAAAAATATGTATCCTAAAATGGTTCCAAAAATTGGTATCAAATAAGAAACTTGAGATTGAAAAATTAATCCGTTTGTAGTCAAAATTCTAAAACGTAACAACCAAGCAATACCTGTAGGAACAATTCCTAAATAAATTACCGATATCAAAGAGTCTGTTCTTGGTATATCTTGAAAGGGCTGTTCAATAAAAAATGTTAATGGTAACAAAATAATTATTGCCCAAATTAAAATAGATCCTGTTACATTTTCGTTTTTTTTCTTACTTATTTTTAGTGTTAATACCCCACCTACAACATAACAGGTGGATCCAAGTAATATCAATAAAGCTGATACAAAATTATTTTCATCTATTAAAAGTTTATCAGAAAATAAAAAAACTATTCCAGAAAACCCAATTAAAATTCCAATAGTTTTTACTAAATTAAATTTTTCGTTTTTTGTATAAAAATGAGCTAGCACTGTGGAGCTTAAAGGAGTAGTTGACATCAATATAGCTGCCAAATTACTTTGAACTGATTTAACTCCATAAGCAATTAGAAAAAATGGAGCTACCAAATTAATAAACCCTATCATTGCAAACCAATGCCAATCTTTAGAAAAAGCTTCAACTTTAATATTTTTAAAATAACACAATAGTAAAACTGGAATTGCTCCAAAAAATACCCTTAGGAAAGCAATTGTAACTGGGCCAAAAGAATAAGTTGCTATTTTTATATTAAAGAACGCAGAAGCCCATATTAGAGATAATATTGTTAATAGAAAGTAATCAATTAATTTTGGTTGTCTCATTCAGTTATCTCTTTTATCTCACCAGAAGTTAATTCAATTAAATTTTCAAAATTTATTTCGAAAACCGCATTAGGATGGCCTGCAGCTGCAAAAATAGAAGAAAATCTATTTAAAGTTTCATCAATCAAAATTTTTAATTTTTTTAAATGTCCTGTTGGAGATACTCCGCCAATTGTATATCCAGTAATTTTTTTAACATCTTCTGGGTTGGCCATTGAAACATCTTTTTCACCTAAAATTTTTTTTAATTTATTTAATGAACACCTTTTGTCTCCAGAAACTAAACATAAAACAAAACTATCCCCTGCTTTAAAAAGTAAGCTTTTGACAATTGCCCCTACTTTGCAACCTAAAGCTGTAGCTGCATCGTTAGCTGTTCTTGCAGTTTGCTCTAAAACAATCACTTTAAGATCTGGGTTAAATTGTTTTAGAGATTTTTCTGCTCTTAAAACTGGCTCTTTATTTAATATTGAATTCACAGATTTAATATATTTATTATTTTAGTGACTAATTACACTACTTATGTGAAAATTGCATAGGTGTTATTTATTAAATAAGCAATATTTTTAAGCATTTTTTTGCTAATTAGGCCAAACAAAATTACATAGGAGACAAAATGAGTTCAGCAAACGTATTAAAATTTATCAAAGAGAAAGAAGCAGAATTTGTGGATCTAAGATTTACTGATCCAAGAGGAAAATTGCAACATTTAACAATGGATGCTTCAGTAGTTGATGAAGGTATGTTGAACGAAGGTGTATTTTTTGACGGTTCATCTATAGCTGGTTGGAAAGCAATTAACGAGTCTGACATGATTTTAAAACCTGATACTACAAGAATGTTTATGGATCCTTTTACGTCTCATAATACTGTAGTTTTGTTTTGTGACATTCTAGATGCAATTAAGAAAGATCCTTATGAAAGAGATCCAAGAGGTGTTGCTAAAAAAGCAGAAGAATATTTAAAAGCTTCAGGTATAGGTGATAAAGCCTTTTTTGGACCTGAGCCAGAATTTTTTGTGTTTGACGATGTAAGAATCAAAAATGATATGAATGAATGTGGATTTAAATTAGATAGCAAAGAAGGTCCTTACAACTCAGGTAAAGAATATGAAAATGGAAATATGGGTCATAGGCCTCAAATTAAAGGAGGATATTTCCCAGTGCCACCAGTTGATAGTGAACAAGACATGCGTGGTGAATATCTAAAAAATTTAAAAGAAGTTGGTATTAAAGTTGAAAAACATCACCATGAAGTTGCTCCTAGTCAGCACGAACTTGGAATGTATTTTGGAACTTTGGTAAACCAAGCTGATAACGTACAATTATATAAATATGTTGTTCAAATGGTTACACATTCATTTGGAAAAACCGCAACTTTTATGCCAAAACCAGTTGCTGGCGATAATGGCTCAGGAATGCACATCCATCAATCTATTTGGAAAGGCGATACGCCGGTATTTTCAGGTGATGCGTATTCTGGATTAAGTGAAACTGCACTACATTACATTGGTGGAATTCTTAAACACGCTAAAGCAATTAATGCTTTTGCTAACTCTACAACAAACAGTTACAAAAGATTAATTCCTGGTTTTGAAGCTCCAGTTCTTCTTGCATATTCAGCAAGAAATAGATCAGCTTCTTGTAGAATACCGATCACATTAAGCAAAAAAGGTGCTAGATGTGAAATTAGATTTCCAGATGCTGCTGGAAACCCGTATTTAACTTTCGCAGCTATGTTAATGGCTGGAATTGACGGAATTAAAAATAAAATACATCCAGGTGAGTCTTTTGATAAAGATTTATATGAGTTACCACCTGAAGAAGTAAAAGCCATACCAACAGTTTGTGGCTCTTTAAGAGAAGCAATGGAAAGTTTAGATAAAGACAGAGAGTTTTTAACTCAAGGTGGTGTCTTTACTGACGATCAAATTGATGCTTACATAGCTCTAAAGTTTGAAGAAATTCACAAATTTGAACATGCACCTCACCCTGTAGAGTTTGAGATGTATTACAGTAGCTAATAAAATTAATTACTGTCTAGTTGTTGCAATTGTATCTTTGTTAACACCTTTTTTGACTACATAATCCTGTGTTCCATTAGCACCGGTTTCCACTTCTTTACGTAGTTCTTTAAAAAATGTTTTTTCTTTTAAAGAATCTTTTAGGTTTTTAACAAGATTTTTAAACTCAAATTTGTTCATAAAGAATCTATATATCAGATATGCATATAATGCAATACAGATATGCAAGTAATGGGATAATACAACTTATGATATTTTGAAGGACTCCCCGCAACCACATCTCTCAGTTTCATTAGGATTATTAAATACAAATGACGAGGATAATTCCTCTTTTTTATAATCCATTTCAGTACCAAGCAGATACATAATAGCAGCTGAATCAACGAATACTTTGACACCCTTATCCTCAATAACTTCATCGTTAGGATTTAACTCTTTTGTATACTCCATTACATAGGACATCCCTGCACAACCACCTGATTTAACTGATACTCTTACACCAATAGAATCTTTTTCAGCATTAGACATTATCTCTTTTATTCTTAAAGCTGCGTTATTACTTAACTTAATTATCGGGTTCATTACAAATTCAATTCCAATTTTGCTGCTTCTGACATCATATCTTTATTCCATGGAGGATCCCAAACTAATTCAAGATCAACATCCTCAATACCTTCAACTTGCATTGCACCTTCTTTAACTTCTTTTGGTAAACTTTCTGCAACTGGACAGTTTGGAGTTGTCAGTGTCATTTTAATAATAGCAAACTTTTCATCTTTTACTTTTATATCATAAATCAAACCTAATTCGTAGATATTTACAGGTAACTCAGGGTCATAAATTTTTCTTATTTCCTCAATTATTTCATCTTTTTTTGTCATAATTTAATTCTCAGTTTTTACTTCCTCTGTTTTTTCATCAAAAGCCGAAACCATTGTATGCCAAGATAAAGTTGCACATTTAACTCTCATTGGATATTGCTTAACACCAGATAAACACATTAGTTTAGTTTTTTCATCTTCGCTCAAGTACTCAGATTTTAATTCAGGATTTTCCTTAATCATGTTTAAAAAGTCCTCAACTATTTCTTTAGCCTCATGCTCATTTTTTCCTTTAATTAGATCTGTCATTATAGAAGCTGAGGCCATTGAAATCGCACAACCACTCCCTTCGAAGGATGCGTCTTCTACGATTTTTTGTCCATTTAGTTTTAGGTAAACATGAACATTATCACCACAAAGAGGATTATTACCTTTAGCATCTTTATTAAAACCTTCTGTCTTTCTAAGATTTCTGGGATTCTTGCCGTGTTCTAATATAATTTCTTGATATAGCTCTTTTAAATTCATTATAAATTAAATATTTTTTTACAGTTGTTTATTGACTGGTTTAGCTGATCTAAATCTTCTTTTGTATTATAAATACCAACTGATGCTCTTGCACTAGCTGGGATATTTAATTTATCATGTAGAATTTGACAACAATGATGTCCTGCTCTTATTGCAACACCGTCTTCATCTAAGATAGTTGCAATATCATGAGGGTGAACTCCTTCTATAGTGAATGATAAAACCCCACCTTTATTTTTTGGATTTCCTATAAGTTTAACTGAGTTATTTTTTTGTAACAGCTCTTGTCCATATTCAACTAGATCTGCTTCATGTTTCATAACATTTTCTATACCAATGCTATCTAAAAATTTTATTGATTGGTCGAAAGCAATTACTTGTGCTGTGGCCATTGTTCCTGCCTCGTATTTATTTGGCAATTCGCCATAGGAAATCCTATCTTTTTTAACTTCATTTATCATTCCTCCACCACCTTGATATGGAGGTAATTCTTCTAACCATTTTTTCTTGCCGTAAAGAACTCCCAAACCTGTAGGTCCATACATTTTGTGACATGATATTGCATAGAAATCACAATCTAAATCTTGCATATCTAATTTTAAATGTGGCGCTCCCTGACATCCGTCGACTACAACAATTATTCCTTTTGAATGTGCAAGCTGGGTAATTTCTTTTACTGGTAAAATTGCACCTGTTACATTCGACAGATGAGTAATAGAAATTAATTTTGTTTTTGGGGTTATTTTTTTTTCTATTTCCTCAAGAGTGATTTCACCTTCTTCATTTATTTCAGCAAAATTAATTTTTATATTTTTTGATTTCCTCAAGAAATGCCATGGTACATAATTTGAATGATGTTCTAGTTCTGTAATTAATACTTCATCACCTTCCTGAAAATAGCTTTGACCCAATGTATTAGCAACTAAATTTAATGCTTCGGTAGCACCTTTTGTAAATACAATTTCATTTTTATCTTTAGCGTTAATATATTTTTGAACAGACGTTCTTGTAGTTTCATACAAATTAGTAGCAGCAACTGCAAGATAATGAACACTTCTACCAACATTTGAAAATTGTTTGGTATAAAATTCATTAATTCTATCCACAACTATCTTAGGTTTTTGAGATGAATTCGCACTATCTAAATAAACTAGATCATTATTTTGAATTTTTTCATCAAAAATTGGAAATTCTTTTTTTATCTGATCAATATTCATTCTCTAATTCCAATCATATTTTTTATTAAGTTTTTTATTTCTGAGTCAGTAATTTTTTCAACAACGTCGAGTAGAAATCCATTAATTAAAAGCTCTCTTGATTGTTGGTAACTTAGACCTCTAGACATTAAATAAAATATAGAATCCTCATTTAAACTACCTGACGCTGAACCATGCGAACATTTAACATCATCGGCATAAATTTCTAGTTCTGGTTTTGCGTTAAACTCCGACTCTTTATTTAACAATATTGCTTTACTTAATTGATAGCCATCTGTTTTCTGAGCATAAGAATTTACAAATATTTTTCCTTGATAAACTGCTTTAGAACTTTCATCTAAAACACTTTTAATCAGTTGATAACTTTTTGTATTTTCAGTTAGATGATTTATAATTGATCTGATTTCATGATGTTTATCATTATTCAATGAAAAAACACCATTTACAAAAGCTGACGCATAAACTCCATTTAAATTACAATTTATCTCATTTTTAGAAAAATTTGATCCAGAGGATAAAATAAATGTTTCGGAAATACTGTTCTTATCTTGATCAATATTGTTAAAAGAATATTTAATATTTTTATTATCAAATTTATCTACTTTATAATTTTTTAAAACTGCATTTTCCTTTAACTCAAAGTTATAAAATATGTTTAAAAAGTTTTTTTCAGATGTGTCATTAAATAAATCAATTAATCTTAAAGAACTATCTTTATCTAGTTCAAAATTAAGTCTTAAATTAATATTTTTAGACCAAATTTTGGAGTTTGTTGTATGATAGATAATTAAAGGTTTTGTTAATTGATAACCTTTTTTTACTAATATTTTAAAACATTTATTAGTAAAAGCATTGTTCAAGTCAGATAATGAATTGCTATTTTTAAATTCATTAATAGTTTCTGATTGATCAATTATTTCTATTTGATCTTTTTTTTCATATTCAAAATCAATTTTTTCGATTCTACCATTTATAAAAACTATTTTATTATGCTCTAATCCATCTACAAATACAGAGGTATCAACTTTATTAGTAGATGTTTGGTCATTATAGTAACTAAGTTCTCCAATATTATTTTTTATTATTTGATTCAAATCTGAAAATTTCCAATCTTCCTCTTTTCTATTTGGAAAACCTTTGTCTATAAAATTATCTAAACAAAATTTTTTTATCTCAATATCTTTTTGAGATAAACTTAAATTTTTTATACTGTTATAAAAATCTTTTTGTAATTGTTCTTTCATTTAATTAAAATTTTCATATCCTTTTTTCTCTAATTCTAAAGCTAGATCTGGACCACCAGATTTTACAATTTTTCCATTCATCAAAACATGAACAAAGTCAGGTTTTATATAATCAAGTAATCTTTGGTAGTGTGTAATAATTAAAAATGAATTATTTTTATCTCTTAATGTGTTAACTCCATCTGCAACAATCTTTAAAGCGTCAATATCTAAACCGGAATCAGTTTCGTCTAAAATTGATAGTTTTGGCGCTAGCAACGACATCTGTAAAATTTCATTTTTCTTTTTTTCACCTCCGGAAAAACCAACATTTAGTTGTCTGTTTAATTTTTCCTCATCAAATTTAAGTTTTTTAGATTTTTCTTTTACCAATTTAAGAAATTCAATAGCATCAAGCTCTTTCTCACCTCTAGCTTTTCTCACAGCATTTAAAGAAGTTTTTAAAAATATATTTGTATTTACACCTGGAATTTCTAAAGGATATTGGAAAGCTAAAAAAATACCCTTGTGTGCTCTTTCCTCTGTTTCAAGTTCAAATAAATCTTTTTCTTCAAAAAGAACTTCACCAGAAATTTCATAACCTTTTTTTCCAGATAGAATATTTGATAATGTACTTTTTCCAGATCCATTAGGACCCATAATTGCATGAACCTCACCAGGATTTATATCAAGCGATAGCCCATTTAAAATAGACTTTTTATCAATCGTTGCATTTAAATTATTTATTTTAAGCATATTAACCTACACTTCCTTCTAGACTAATACCTACAAGTTTTTGTGCTTCTACAGCGAATTCCATTGGCAATTGTTGCAATACTTCCTTACAAAAACCGTTAACAATCAAGCCAACAGCTTCCTCTGGATTTAATCCTCTTTGCTGACAATAATGTAATTGCTCTTCACTAATCTTGGATGTGGTCGCCTCATGAGCAATATTTGACTCAGAATTTTTATTTTTTATATAAGGAACAGTGTGAGCTCCACATTTGTTACCCATTAATAAAGAGTCACACTGAGTATAATTAGTTGAATTTTTGGCTTTTGATGAAATATCTACTAAACCTCTATAAGTCATATCTGAACTACCAGCTGATATTCCTTTCGAAATTATTTTACTTTTAGTATTTTTACCTAGATGTATCATTTTAGTACCTGTATCAGCTTTTTGATGATTGTTAGTAATTGCTATTGAATAGAACTCACCAACAGAATTATCTCCTTTAAGAATACAACTAGGATACTTCCAGGTAATTGCAGAACCTGTCTCAACTTGTGTCCATGAAATTTTTGAATTTTTTCCTTTGCATAAACCTCTTTTTGTTACAAAATTATAAATTCCACCTTTGCCATCTTTATCGCCTGGATACCAATTTTGAACTGTTGAATATTTTATTTCTGCATCGTCGAGTGCAACTAACTCTACATTAGCAGCGTGTAATTGATTTTCATCTCTCATTGGAGCTGTACATCCTTCTAAGTAACTTACATAACTGCCTTTATCAGCTATAATTAAAGTTCTTTCAAATTGACCTGTATTTGATGCATTAATTCTAAAATAAGTTGATAGTTCCATTGGACATCTAACACCTTCTGGAATGTATACAAATGAACCATCTGTGAATACTGCTGAATTTAATGTTGCAAAAAAATGATCACTTGTTGGAATTACAGATCCTAGATATTTTTTAACTAGCTCAGGGTGATTTTGAATTGCCTCTGATATAGGGCAAAATATAATTCCTTGTTTAGTTAATTCATCTTTAAATGTAGTAGCTACAGAAACTGAATCAAATACAGCATCAACAGCTATTCCATTTAATCTCGCTTGCTCTTGCAAAGGAATTCCAAGTTTTTTATAAGTTTCTAAAAGTTTAGGATCCAGTTCATCTAAGCTCTTTGGCTTATCTTCCATACTTTTAGGTGCAGAGTAATAATATAAATCTTGATAATCTATTTTTGGAAATTTAGGTTTCTGCCAATCTGGTTCTTTTAATACTTTAAATCTTTCGAAAGCTTTTAGTCTAAACTCAAGCATCCATGCGGGTTCTTTTTTAATATTAGAAATAAATTTAATAACATCTTCATTCAAACCTTTTGGGGCTTGAATATTTTCTATGTCTGTCGAAAAGCCATATTTATAGTCTTTTAAATTATTTATCTCTTTTTGTCTGTTATCCATTCTAAACTCTTGTTTCTTTATTGTGATTTAATAAATCTTTTAAGCTTTTATTTTCAAAGAATGTATTTATGTGGGTCTCTAATTCATCCCAAAGATTGTGAGTTATACATTTTGTGGCTTTACCGTTACATCCTCTTTTTGATTCTTTTTTACACTGAACAGTTTTTACTTTTTCATCAACAGCATTGAATATATTTGTTAATTTAATATCATTTGGGTTTTTATTAAGAACATATCCTCCTTGAGTTCCTCTAATACTTTTAACAATTTCATTTTTTTTTAATTTAGAAAAAATCTGTTCTAGGTAATCTAAAGATATACCTTGTCTTAATGATATGTCTCTGAGTGATACTGGATTGATGTTATTAAACCTAGCTAAATCAACTAATGCCATAACAGCGTATCTACCTTTTGATGTAAGTTTCATTTTTTACCCTTAAATTGTGGGTTTTTATACATACCTGACTAAAACGGTCAAGTTTATAGTATAAAAAAAAACTAACATATTGTCGCTGACTTATGATAAACGTACATTTTTTTTGAGAATAATAATCAATATCGATTATGGATAACAAAATTTTAGAAATATTTATACCTGGTCCTGCAGGAAGACTCGAGGCAAAATATTACAAAAGTAAAAAAAATACATCCCCAATTGCTTTAGTATTACAGCCCCATCCTCAATATGGAGGAACTATGAATAACAAAGTAGTAGTAGATACTTTTCATACATTTATGGATAATGATTTTTCAGTTTGCAGAGTAAATTTCAGAGGTGTTGGTAAAAGTGATGGAGAATTTGATAATGGTCAAGGTGAACTTGCTGATGCTGCAGCGGCTTTAGATTGGTTAGAAAGAGAAAATTTCGACAATTCACAATGTTGGGTTTCAGGTTTTTCATTTGGATCTTTAATTGCAATGCAATTATTAATGAGAAGACCAGAAATAAACAGATTTGTAGCTATTTCACCTCAACCAAATGTTTATGATTTTTCCTTTTTATCTCCATGTCCAACTTCAGGCTTAGTTGTTTATGGTAAAAAAGATGAATTGGTACCAGTAGAATACCTTGCAGAGTTAGATAAAAGATTAAGTGCTCAAAAAGGAATTAAAGTAGAATTTAATGCAATACTAGAGGCTAATCATTTCTTTTCAAAAACAAGTGATGCTTTAGTTAAGCATCTTGATAAATATATAAAAAAAGAAACAGCACTTTATTAAAAGTTTTCTACCAGTTTTCCACCCACTGTAAACTCTGTACATCCAGTTGTTGCACTAAAAGAAATTGGTAAATTTAAAAAAGACCTTATTGCCAAAAATCCGAATGCCTGTGACTCAATATAATCACCATTTAAATTATAATTGTCTATAATTTCTAAAGTAATATTATTTTCATTTGATATGTATTTTTTTATACAATAAATTAAATTACTATTTTTTCTTCCACCACCACAGATTAAAAATTTAATACTGTTTTTTTGGCTAATATATTTTAGTCCTTCTGCAATCAAATATGCTGTAAAATCTGTTATAGTAGCACAACCATCTTCTAGTGATAAACCTCTTGCAAAAGATACATCAAAATTTTTAATATCCAATGATTGGAAGTAAGAATTTATTTTAAAATTATCTATTGCCTGATTTAGAATTAATTGATCAACTTTTCCTGCATCAGCAAGTTCACCATTTTTATCAAATTTTTTATTAGAATTATTTCTTACCCATTCATCAATTAAACAATTACCTGGGCCTATATCAAAAGCAGAAAGGTTATTTTGAAAATTATCAGAGTCATTAATAACTTTTGTAACATTTGCGATACCACCAATATTGAGGAAACCTATTGGAAATTTAATATTAAAATTTTGATTAATTTTTTTTGATAAAATATGATGAAAAATTGGTGTTAAAGGTGCACCTTGACCATTATTTTGAATATCCGCTTGTCTAAAATCATATATTACTTTTTTTTTTACCATTTGAGATAACAATTTCCCATCTCCTAATTGATTGGTAATTTTCTCATTTGGGTTATGAAAAATTGTTTGACCATGAAATCCTATCAAATCAATAGGATATTTATATTTTTTTAATGTTTGATTAACTGCATCGGCATGAAAAAGAGTTAAATTACGCTCTAATTCTCTTAATTTTTCTGAATTTTGTAAAAGATCTTTTTTTGTTAAAACTAAATCTCTTAATCGAACTAACTGATCCTGAAGATTTTTATCATACTCATAATAATTATCTAAAATATTTGAAAATTCATCGTATCCATCTGAACTAATTATAGATAAATCAATACCATCCATAGATGTTCCGCTCATTAATCCAATTGCAGTGTATAATTTTTTTTTCATTGATATGTTTTTTAAAAAAAATTTGTATATTGTAACTATAGACTTATGAATAAATTTTTAAAAGAATTTAAAGATAGAGGTTTTTTCTATCAATGCACAAGTGAAGATGAATTATCTAAACAATTAGATAATGAAAAGATAAAAGGTTACATAGGTTTTGATTGCACGGCTGAAAGCTTGCATGTAGGTAGCCTGTTACAAATAATGTGTTTGAGACTACTTCAAAAAAACGGACATCGACCAATAGTTTTACTTGGTGGAGGAACTACAAGAATTGGAGATCCGTCTGGTAAAGATAAAACTAGAAAAATTTTAAGTGAAGAAGAGATTGAAAAAAATATTAAAAATATCAAAAATATTTTAAAAAAATTTTTAGATAATGATGATCCGAATACAAAACCAATATTTGTAAATAACTATACATGGCTTAAAGGCTTAAATTATATTTCTTTTTTAAGAGATATAGGAAAACATTTCACTATAAATAAAATGTTAACATTTGATAGTGTAAAACTTAGATTAGATAGAGAACAGTCGCTGAGCTACATGGAGTTTAATTATATGATTTTACAGGCATATGATTTTCTTGAATTAAATAAAAAAGAAAATTGTGTTTTACAAATTGGAGGTTCAGATCAGTGGGGAAATATTGTCAATGGCGTCGAGCTTATTAAAAGATATTCTAATAATCAAACTTTCGGTTTAACAACACCCTTAATTACACTAGCAACTGGTGCCAAAATGGGAAAAACTGAAAGTGGGGCTATTTGGTTGGATGAAAAATACTTATCAGCTTATGACTATTGGCAATTTTGGAGAAACGTAGATGATAGAGATGTAATTAAATTTTTAAAAATGTTTACTGAAATTGAAATTAAGGAAATAGAAACAATTAAAGATAAAGATATAAATGAGTTAAAAATACTGCTTGCTAATAAAACCACAGAAATGTTACATGGAGAGGAAGCAGCTAAAAATTCTGAACAAGCAGCGAAAGAAGCTTTTTCTGGAAACACTCTAGGTACGAGCTTACCTAAAGTTAATGTTCAATCAAATAAAATAGAAAAAAAAATAAATATAGTAGACCTTGTTTTATTATCTAAACTAGAAAACTCAAAAAGCGAAATTAGAAGACTAATAAAAGGGAACGCTGTAAAAATAAATGATAGTGTTATTTCAAATGAAAAATTTGAAATCAATAAAAGTTTATTTAAAGATAATTATCTTAAACTTTCCCTTGGAAAAAAAAGACATATTAAAATAGAAATAAATTAATTTTTTTTAATTTTCTCTAAAGTTCTTGTAATAAACCTAGGTGTTAAGGTCTTTATAGGATTTACAGTAGTTTCTAAATCTTTAGGCGGACCTTTAATTTTAAAGCTGACTCCAAAAACACCCTCACCCACTTTCTTTCCAATCAATAAATCTCCAAGTAAAGGTATTGAGGCAATAGATCTGTTGATTGTTGTAGCTGGAACTAAGGTTCCTCTTAAACTGATTAATTTATTTTTCTCAATGTATCCTTCCAGTAAAATAGATATTGCTGGGCCAATTGCGTATAACTCTTGAATTTTGATAAGTTTATCTTGATTTGTAAAATTCATTTCAAGATCTGTAAATCTTATACCCTCTCCAGTAAGTAAGTCAGATATTCCCTGAAGAGATGCAAGGGCCAACAACTTGGCTAGTGCTGGAATTTCCTTAACTTTAAAGTTATCAATTACTAATTTTGAAGTTGAAACTCCATTTTTTTTCAAAGAATAAAAGTCTAAATATCCCTCTCTGTCATCTTTAAATCCTTTAATGAATTTATATCTATCTACTAGGGGTTTTGCCCTAGATGAGAAAAGGGTAGTAATTTTTTCACCTTGATTATTTGTTTTAATTGTAAATTTTATATTTTGTGAATTGTTATAAAAGGCTAAAATATCTGCTTCTTCTACTTTGTTATTAATAATATTTATCTTCCCTTTTAAATCCTTAACAAAGTGTATTTTATCGAAGTAAACTTCATTAAAATTTAAGTCCATACTTATATTATTTTCAAAAAGATTATTTTCTTTTTTATCATCGGTATCTAGCAAATTCGAAATTAAAGAATTTGCATTAAATAAAGTGCCATTAATTAAATATTTTTGGCCTTCTACCTTTTTTATATTGTAATTATTTTTTTTGTTTTCTGTATCTAAATAATTAAAATTTGCCTGATCAATTTTTATTATTTGATTAGAATCGTTAAGAAATAAAT
>NZ_JBNGYX010000004.1:0-109491 GCF_052049995.1 Candidatus Pelagibacter sp.
ATTTTAATGCTGATTCCCTATTTTTTAATATTGTCATCAAAAGAGAATAATAATTATTCTAAATTAAAACTTCTTACTTTTCTTGGTGGAGTGATTACAATTATTTTTTCAGAAACAACTATAAGATTTATATCAATCGAATTAATAAAGAATTCACTAATATTATTTTCTCCATTTTTAATATTTATTTTTTTATATTTGATATTTTTTTTCAAACTTTCATTTTACTTTAATAAGCAATGAGTACATACATAAAATTTTTTTTTATTATTTTTTTTAAATCACTTTTATATGTCCTTGCGGTGATGATTTGTTTGGTTTTTATTTTAAACCTATTGGGTGAATTAGAATTTTTTAGAAATACTAATGCTGATATTTATTTTACATTGTTTTTAGCATTCTTAAACTCTCCCTCAATGATATTTGAGATGTTTCCATTTATTTTTTTAATAACTTCACAGTTATTCTTTGTAAAGTTATTGAATAACAATCAATTGGAAACATTAAAATATTCAGGTTTAAAAAATTCAAAAATTTTAAGTATATTAACTACTATATCATTTTTTACAGGTATATTAATTGTGTTGATATTTTATAATTTTTCATCAAATCTCAAAAATATTTACTTAGAACTAAAGTCTCCATTTACAAACGATGGAAAATACCTTGCAGTAGTTACAAAAAATGGTTTATGGATAAGAGATAAAATTGGAGAAAATACCATTGTTATAAACTCATCGAAAATAGATAATAATTATTTAATAGATAATTTTATAACTATTTTTGATGAAAAATATAATGTTTTAAAAAATATAAACAGTAACAAGATAGATATAACAAATTATGAGTGGTTAGTTTACGATCCAAAAATTTATAAAAAAAATAATTATGAAAGCAAAGAAATAATAATTTTAAATACAAATTTTAATTACAAAAGAATTCAATCTTTATACTCTAATCTCACGTCTTTAAGTGTTTTTGAACTTTATGAGCTTAGAGAAAATTATAAGAAATTAAATTACTCTATAACAGATGTAGATCTCCAATTATTAAAATTATTTACTAATCCATTTTATTTAGTTTTGATGAGCTTGTTTTCAGCTTTATTAATGATTAAAATTAAGCAAGTAAGTAGTACCGCATTGAAAATTTCTTTGGGATTGTTTTTTTCTGTAGTTATTTATTATATTAATAATTTTTTCTTTGTTTTAGGTAGTACAGAAAAGCTATCAATATTATTTTCAATTTTTACTCCTTTAATAATGCTTACTTTTATAAATATTTTTATGCTAAATAGAATCAATGAAAAATAAATTTTTTTCAAAAATATTTTGGCTTTTTATCTTATTTTTATTGTTACCTTTTAAAGGCAATACGGAACAATTTGAATTTAAAGTAAGTGAAATTGAAATTTTAAACAATGGAAATCTATTTAAAGGTCTAAATAGAGGAATAATAGAGACAGATAATGGAGTAATTATCGAAGCTAATAATTTTGTTTATGACAAATTATTAAATATACTAAATGCAAATGGAGAAGTAAGAGTAAATGATACAATAAATAAATATAATATATTCTCTGACAAAATTACCTATAAAAAAAATGAAGAAATTATATTTACTACTGGCAACTCAAAAGCAATAGACAATAATCAAAAAATTATAAAAGCAGATAATTTTACTTATAATAAAAAATTAGACATTTTAAATGCAAAAAAAAATGTTTTTGTTCAGGATGGTATAAATAATTACGAATTAACTTCTGAAGAAATTACATATAATAGAAAAGAGGAAGAATTATTTTCTTCTGGAAAAACAGATGCAATAATAGACTCTAAATATAACTTTGAAGGAGAAAATATTTTATTTCTTATAAAATCAAAACAACTAAGTTCTAAAAACAAAACAAAAATAAAAGATTCTAATTCACAAATTTATTTTCTAGATGAATTTTTTTATTTAATAAATGAAGGAATTCTGAAAGGCAAAAATATCATTGCTATATCAAATCATGGGTTGCCTAAGAGTGACAAGGCTTTTTTTTCAGAAGCTATAATTAATTTTAAAAATAATAATTTTACTGCAAAAGATCCAAAGATTGAAATCCATAATGATGCATTTGGAAATAAAGAAAATAATCCAAGAATATACGGGGTTTCTTCGACCGGTAATAACAATAGAACCAAAATCAATAAAGCTATATTTACAAGCTGCAAAAAAGATGACAGCTGTCCTCCTTGGTCAATTAAAGCTGATCAAATAGAGCATGATAAAAGTAAAAGACAAATAAATTATAAAAATGCATTTTTGAATATTTATGACATTCCAATTTTATATTTTCCAAAATTTTTTCATCCAGATCCGTCTGTTGAAAGACAATCTGGATTATTAAAACCTGCTTTAAATAATTCAAATCTTCTTGGTAGTTCATTAACAATACCTTATTTCAAAGTAATTTCTGAGAGTAAAGATTTTACTTTTTCGCCAACATGGTTTGATAATAAAATATTAATGGCACAAAATGAGTATAGACAATCTAATGAAAAATCTGAGTTTATTGCAGATTTTGGTTTTGTTAATGGATATAAATCTTCATTAAGTAAAAAAAAAAATAATTTATCTCATTTATTTGCAAATCTTGATTTAGATCTTAATCTAAAGAATTTTGACTCAAGCAAACTTACAATGTCAATTGAACAAGTCTCTAATGATACTTATTTAAAAATTTTTGATGCACATATAACAAAATCAACTTTAAGACCTGATAATTTCGATATTCTAAATAATAAAATTAAATTATCTTTAGATCATGAGAAATATACGTTTGAGGCTGGTATGGAGTCTTATGAGAACTTGCAATTGGAAAATTCAGATAGATATCAATATATTTTACCATACTATAATTATAGTACAATTTTAGATAATCAATTTTTCAATAGCACTATTGGTTTTAAATCTTCAGGCACCAATAATTTAAATAATACAAATGATTTGAAAACAAATATAATTAATGACATTAGTTTCAATTGGCAAAGTTATATTTCAAATTTAGGTTTTTTGAACAACTATAGTTTTGATGTAAAAAATTTAAATTCACTAGGTAAAAAAAATTCAGAATACAAATCTTCTCCTCAAGTAGAATTCGTAAGTATATTTACAGCTAATTCAAGTATACCTTTAATAAAAGAAGAAAAAAATTATACAAATTATTTAACCCCAAAGGCATCGCTTAAAATAAATCCTAGCGATATGAAAAATTATTCTACTTCTGACAAAAAAATCAATGTTGGAAATATATTTTCTAATAATAGACTAGGCGTTGAAGATACTTTCGAGGCAGGAAAATCTCTAACATTAGGAATTGACTATAAAAGAGAAAATAATGATTTAGAAAAAATAAATAACTATTTTGAATTTAAACTTGCTACAGTTTATAGAGATAAAATAGAGGAACATATTCCTAAAACAAGTACTTTGAATAAAAAAAATTCAAATTTATTTGGCTCAATTTCAAATAATTTTTCAGATCAATTTAAATTAAATTATAACTTTGCGATAGATAACGACCTGAATAAATTTGAATACAATGACTTTAATGCAACATTGTCTATTAATAATCTTGTTACTACATTTAATTTCATAGAAGAAAACGGTGTAATAGGTGATACGAATGCTTTTGAAAATTCAATTAGTTATACATTTGATGAAAATAATTATTTGTCATTCAAAACAAGAAGAAATCGAAAGTTAAACTTAACTGAATATTATGATTTAGTTTATGAATATAAAAATGATTGTTTAACTGCTGGAATAAAATATAAAAAATCTTATTACCAAGATAGAGATTTAAAACCAACAGAAAATTTATTGTTTACTTTAACTCTATTTCCTTTAACTACATATGAATATGTTGCCGATGAGCTTCTAGAAAATTAAGTTTTTACATGAAATTAAAACTGTTAATTATTTTAATATTTTTTAACTTATTTAATATGTCCTATGGTAAAGAAAATAGGATACTTTTAAAAATAAATAACGAAATCATTACGTCAATCGATATTCTTCAAGAGGTAAAATATTTATCAATTATAAATAAAGAATTTAATAAAACTGGAAAAAATCAAGCTATAGAAATAGCTAAGAATTCTTTAATAAGAGAAAAAGTTAAGCGTATAGAATTATTAAAATATCATGAGGTAATATCAATAGAGGAAAAAATTATAGAAGAAATAATTGTAAATTACTTTTCTCGTTTAAACATTAATTCTTTAGATCAATTTGAGATTTACTTTAATAAAAAAAATATTGACACAGTATTAATAAAAGAAAAAATTGCTATTGAGATACTTTGGAATCAATTAATCTATAGAAAGTTTTTTGAGAAAGTTAAAATAGATGAAAATAAAATTAAAGTTAATTTAAGCAAAAAAGAAAATCAAAAAGAATTTTTGCTTTCAGAAATTATATTCATCCTTGAAAAAAATGAAAAACTTGAAGATAAATTAAATAAGATAAAAAAAACAATAAATGAAAAAAATTTTTCTCAAGCTGCACTAATTCATAGTATATCTGACTCATCTAAAGATGGTGGTAAGTTAGATTGGATTAAAGAAACAGTTCTAAATGAAAAAATAAAGAAAGAGTTAAATAATATTGAAACTGGAATGTTCACAAATCCGATATTAGTTCCAGGTGGTTTCTTGTTATTATATATTGAAGATACTAAGATAAGCAAAGTGCCTATAAATAAAGATAATGAAATAAAAAAAATTATAAACCAGCAAACAAATGAACAACTAAATAGATATTCAAATATTTATTTCAAAAAAGTTAAGAAAAATATTTTAATAAATGAATTCTAAATATATTTTAATTGTAAGTGGAGAGCCAAATAGTATTTTCTCAGAAGTACTTTTTAAAGCTTTGAAGAAAGAAAAATTTAAAAATCCAATAATACTTATCTCATCTAAGAAAATAATAGAAATTCAAATGAGGCACCTAAAGTTTAAAAAAAAAATAAAAGTGTTAGATTTTAGAAAGTTAAATGAATACAAACTTGACAATAAATCAATTAATTTAATCAACGTTAATTATAATCAAAGGCGACCATTTGAAAAGATTTCAAAAAATTCAAACAAATTTATAAGTGAATCATTTAAACTAGCAATTCAAATTATCAAAAAATATAAAATTGTAAAATTTATAAATGGTCCAGTTGTAAAAAAAACTTTTTTACAAAAAAAATATCTTGGCATCACAGAATATATTTCAAAAAAGTTTAATATAATGAATAATGCAATGTTAATTTATAATAAAGATCTATCAGTTTGTCCTTTAACAACTCATCTTCCCTTGAAATCTGTAACACGAAAAGTTACTAAAAATAATATTTTTGATAAAATAGAGCTAATTAATAATTTTTTTAAAAAGAAACTGAATAAAAAACCAAAAATTGCCATTTTAGGTCTTAACCCACATTGTGAGAGTATTAGTAAATTTAATGAGGACGAAAAAATAATTAAACCAACGATAAAACTACTTAATAAAAAAGATTTTAATGTTTCGGGACCTTTTTCAGCTGATACTTTTTTTATTAAAAAAAATAGAAAAAAATTTAATGTGGTGTTGGGAATGTATCATGATCAAGTATTAACACCAATTAAAACATTATATGAATATGATGCTATTAATATTACCTTGGGTCTACCTTTTATACGCATCTCACCTGACCATGGACCCAATGAAAAAATGCTAGGAAAAAATTTATCTGATCCCACAAGTCTTATTCAAGCAATTAAATTTTTGGACAAAAGTTGATAAAAGCTAAAAAAAGTTTAGGTCAAAATTTTTTAATTGATAAAAAAGCTTTAGAAAAAATTACAGATACTACTGATATTGAAAATAAAATTATTCTTGAAATCGGCCCTGGTACTGGAAATCTCACTTCCTATATTCTTAAAAAAAAACCAAAAAAACTATTTGTTGTCGAAAAAGATAATAAGCTTGCAAAATATCTTGAAAATAAATTTAATAATAAGATAACAATTATTAATGATGATGTTTTAAAAATAAACGAAAACCAACTTTTTAAAGAGAAGGTAATAGTCTTTGGAAATTTGCCTTATAATATTTCAACTGAAATTCTAAATAAATGGATAATAAATTTAAAAGAAAGTTTTTGGTTTGAAAGTTTGATTTTAATGTTTCAAAAAGAAGTTGCTGATAGAATTATTGCTGAGTTTAATACCCCAAATTATGGAAGATTATCAATTATCTCTAATTGGAAATTAAATATAAAAAAAATATGTGATATCAAGCCTGAAGCATTTTATCCAAGACCAAAAATTGATAGTACTTTATTATACTTATTACCTAAGAAAAATTTTATTAAAATAAATGATCCTAGTCATTTGGAAAAACTTACAAGAATTTTTTTTAATCAAAGAAGAAAAATGTTAAAAAAACCCTTTAATCAACTTTTTAATGGAGATCAAAAAGTTTTAGATAAATTAAAAATTGATTTAAATTTAAGACCACAAAACCTTAATTTAGATACTTATTACAAATTAGCCTGTGAATATGAAAAATTAAGAGGTTAGTTTCTCAACATGACTTCTTATATAATCAGGGTCATAATCTTTAGACCCATTAGTGATTACTGCATCTATTAAATTAATTATTTTTAAATAGCATTCATTTAAATCATTATTAATAACAACATAATCATAATTTATCCAATGCAAGACATCCCTTTCGAACTGTTTCATTCTTTCTTCAGCTATAAATTTGTCATTTGCGTGTCTTTTAGACAATCTTTCAAATAAAACTTCTTTACTCGGGGGAAGTATAAAAAAGGTAATTAGTTTATAATCTAATTTTTTATTTTTAATTTGGTCGGCTCCCTGCCAATCAATGTCAAATAAAACATTCTTACGTTTATTTAATTTATCAATAACTGGTGTTCTCGTTGTACCGTAAAAATTATTGAAAACTTTTGCGTATTCAAGAAACTCTTCATTTTTAATAAGTCTTTTAAATTCTAACTCATCAACAAAAAAGTAATCCTCATTCTTCTTTTCATTAGGTCTTGGTTGTCTGGTAGTATGTGATATTGAAATTTCAAAATTATCTTCTTCAGACAATTTTTTAACTAAAGTGGTTTTACCTGCTCCTGAAGGAGAAGATAAGATTATCATTACTCCATCTTTTTCTGATGGCATTAAAATTTCTAGTTAGCTTTTCCTTCGATAAACTTAACTGCATCACCCACAGTTAAAATTTTCTCAGCTTCACTGTCTGAAATTTCAGATCCAAATTCTTCTTCAAAAGCCATCACTAACTCAACTGTGTCTAAACTATCAGCTCCTAAATCATCTATAAAACTTGACTCTTCAGTTACTTTTGCTTCGTCGATACCTAAGTGATCAGCTACAATTTTTTTTACTTTGCTTGAAACATCCTCTGACATATTGATCCTTTTTGTTATAAATTCTTAATAGTTTAAAAACCTATTTTGTCAAGCCATATACATACCACCATTAACATGCAAGGTCTCACCATTTATGTAACTTGATTGACTTGAGCATAAAAAAAGTACTGCATTTGCAATATCATCTGGCTCTCCTAGTCTTGCAGATGGGATTTTTGATATTATAGCCTCTTTAAATTTATCATCTAATTTATCAGTCATTGCAGTTTTAATGAAACCTGGTGAAATGCAATTTATATTTATATTTTTCTTAGCATATTCTATAGCCAAGCTCTTTGACATTGCAATTATACCTGCTTTAGAAGCAGTATAATTGGCCTGACCTAAATTACCTGTGTGTCCAACAACTGAAGTAATATTAACAATCTTTCCTGATTTATTTTTAAGCATTTTTTTAATTGCTGATTTGCTCATTAAAAAAGTTGATGTTAAATTTACATCAATCACTTTTTTCCATTCATCTAGACTCATCCTTATTGCTAAATTATCTTGAGTGATCCCTGCATTATTAACTATACAATCTAGACTGCCGCCAAGTTCTTTGGTTGCGTGTTCAACAAACTCCTCAATTTTATCACTTTGAGAAATATCAAACTTTAATGTTTTAATACTTGTATATTTACCTTTTAGTTCCTCAAGTTTTTCTATTCTTGTGCCTGAAGCTAAAATATTTGCTCCAGCTTGATTTAATTTTTCAATTATTGAATTTCCTATTCCACCTGAAGCACCTGTAACTATAATATTTTTATCTTTTAAATCTGTCATATTTTAAGACCTTCAATATCACTTTGAGAATTAATTGTATCAGTTTTAACGTTTCTATTAATTCTTTTTACCAAACCTGACAAAACTTTCCCAGGTCCAATTTCTATAAAATGATCTACATCATTTTCTATCATATTTATTACACTTTCTCTCCATCTAACTCTATTCTCTATTTGCTTAATTAATAGATTTTTTAGTTCATTTGGATCTTTGATTTCATTGGCAGTTACATTTGAAATCAATTTATTTTGACCATTTTTGAAACTAAGCTTATTTAGCTCTTCTGTCATAATTTTTGTAGCATTATTCATCAAATCACAGTGAAAGGGTGCGCTTACAGGAAGCTTAATATTTTTAATTGAATTATCCTTTAAAATTTGAATTAACTTATTTAAATCTTCCGTTTTTCCACTTAATACAATTTGACCTTCAGAATTATCATTTGCAATTTGTGCTTTTAAATTTTCTTTATTTTCTGTCAAAATTTTTTCAATCACATCAACTGATGAACCTAATACAGCAACCATTCCTCCCTGTCCTTTAGGCACAGCGTTTTGCATTGCACCTCCTCTAATTCTTAGTATTTTTATAGTGTCGGAAAAATCAAGATATCCTGCGCATGATAAAGCTGAATATTCACCTAAGGAATGTCCAGCAAAGTACTTCGCTTTATTTAAATCTAAGTTAAATTCATTTTTTGCAAGATTGAATATTGAATAGCTTATTAGATATATTGCTGGCTGTGTATTGGCTGTTAAATCTAGCTCTTCTTTTGGTCCTTCTAGAATAAGTTTGGAAATAGAAAAATTTAGTGTGTTATCTGCCTGTTTAAAAAGGTCTTTTACTATATTAAATTTATCATAAAGCTCTTTTCCCATTCCCACTATTTGAGATCCCTGACCTGGAAAAATTACTGAAAACATATAAAAAAAACTAATTATTTTGCCTTTTTAACTATTGTAATTGAACTTTTATAATAGTATATCCTCACATTTTATTAAAGAACTTAAATGAATTTATACGAACATACAATTATAGCTAGGCAGGATGCTTCACCAAGTGAATTAAAGCAACTAACAGAAAAATATTCTAAAATTGTCGAAAAAAATGATGGTGAAGTTGTTAAAACTGAAAACTGGGGATTACTAAACTTATCTTATCTAATTAAAAAAAATAAAAAAGGGAGTTACATACACTTTAAAATAAAAGGTAAAGGCAATGTTATTGATGAATTAGAGAAAAATGAAGCTATAGACAAAAAATTACTAAGGTATCTAACAGTAAGAGTAAAAAAATTTGACCTAGAAACAAACTATTTTGGAAAAAAAGAAGATAGTGAAAAAAAAGAGAGCGCTAAAAACTAATGCCTAAAAGACAAAGTGGAAATAAAAAAGGTAAACAGAGTAACTTTGCAAAATTAAGTATTTTTCAACCAAACAAATATAAATTTAAAAAAACTTGCCCATTATCAGTTAAGGGTGCACCTGAAGTAGATTATAAAAACATCAAACTTTTAAAAAAATACATATCTGAAAATGGTAAAATTTTACCTTCAAGGATTACAAATGTATCTCAAAAAAAACAAAGAGAACTTTCTCTTTCAATCAAAAGAGCAAGAAACTTAGCATTAATATAAAATGAAAGTAATATTATTAGAAAACGTAAAAAGAATAGGGTCTATTGGTGAGGTAATAGATGTAAAAAGAGGTTTTGCTAGAAACTTTCTAATTGCTAATAAAAAAGCTCTTTATGCATCAAAAGAAAATATAAAAGAAGTTGAAAAAATTAAAGCTGAATTATCTAAAAAAGATAACGAAAAAAAAAAAGAAGCCTCTCAAATTGCTGAACAGATTAATGGTAAAGAGTATTCTGTAAAAAAACTTAGTACAGAAAATAATGAATTGTATGGTTCTGTTAAACCAACTGAAATTTCAAAACTTATTCAAGAAGAAAACAAAATTGATATTAAACCTTCAATGATACAACCAGTTGAAGAAATAAAAGCTTTAGGGAAATTTAAAGTTAAAATTTCTTTACACTCAGAAGTTGATGCTGAAATTACAATCAATGTTTCTTCGGCTGATACAATTCAATAATTATACATTCTTTTCCCCAGTAGAAATATACAATTTGAATTAATTATTTTTCATGTAAATTTATCTTCATGGAAAACAATTTAAGTATAGTCAAAGATCAATTTAAAGAGTTACCAAATAACATTGAGGCAGAACAAGCAGTTATAGGATCAATTCTTGTAAGCAATGATATTTTTGATGAAATAAATACAATAATTTCCAGCATTAACTTTTATGATCCTATGCATCAAAAAATATTTGAGGCAGTTGAAAGCCTTATCTACAAAGGAATGCTAGCTAACCCAATTACTTTAAAAAATTATTTTGAAGATGAGAAAGACGATCTAAATGTTCCAGAATATTTAGTTAAAATTACAAAATTTTCTACATCAGTTAGACAAGCAATAGAATACTCAAAAATAATTTACGATATGTTTGTAAGAAGGGAATTAATCAAAATTTCTGAACAGACTATTGATAGTGCAAAATTAAATGACCTTAATACTAACGGGCAATCTATAATCGAAAGTTCTGAAAGATTGTTATTTGATTTAGCTGAAAAAGGTTCTTTCAACTCATCTTTAGTAAAATTTGATGAAGCAATGAAACAAACAATTGAAATGGCTTCAGCTGCTTATAAGAACGAAGAGGGAATCGTTGGTGTTCCAACCGGTTTAAGAGATCTAGATGATAAGCTTGGTGGTTTACATCAATCAGATTTAATTATTATTGCTGGTCGACCATCGATGGGTAAAACCTCACTAGCTACAAATATTGCATTTAATGCTGCTCAAAAACTACAAGAGAGTGGTAAAAAATCATCTATAGCATTCTTTTCACTTGAAATGTCTTCAGAACAATTGTCTACAAGAATTATATCTGAACAAGCTAGAATTAGTTCTAATGATATTAGAAGAGGAAGAATATCAGATGATCAATTTGATAAATTTTTAGAAACATCAAAAAATATTTCTGAACTACCCCTTTATATTGATGAAACTCCAGCAATAAGTATTGCTGCTCTAAGTAATAGAGCTAGACGTATTAAAAGACTTTTTGGCCTTGATATGATTGTGGTCGATTACATCCAATTAATGAGAGGAACTACATTCAACAAAGACGGAAGAGTTCAAGAAATTTCACAAATTACTCAAGGACTTAAAGCAATAGCCAAAGAACTTTCCGTTCCTGTAGTAGCTCTTTCACAACTTTCTCGACAAGTAGAACAAAGAGATGATCATAAACCTCAATTAGCAGACTTAAGAGAATCTGGATCTATTGAACAAGATGCAGATGTTGTAATGTTTGTTTACAGGGAGGGATATTATTTACAAAGAAAAGAGCCAAGAGAAGCAACAGTTGAACATGCAGAGTGGCAAGCAAAAATGAATGAAGTTGCACATTTAGCTCAAATTATAATTGGGAAACAACGACACGGTCCTATTGGTAATGTAACTCTTGAATTTGAGGAAAGATTTACAAAATTTAAGGATACTCAATCAAGTTAAATTCCAATATAAAGAGCTTGAATGATAGCTCATTTTTATCAAAACGTTATCCTTAAAAATCCCAAAGCAATATTTTTATTGTTAATTATTGCTATTTTAAGTTTTGGTTACTATTCAAAAAATTTTAGGCTAGATGCTTCATCAGAAACCCTGTTAATAGAGGGTGACCCAGATTTAGCATATTTGAAAGAAGTCTCTGAAAGATACGGATCTAAAGAATTTTTAATTCTTACCTATACGCCAAATGAGGGAATGGTAACCGACTCATCAATTAATAATTTATTAAGTTTAAAATATAAAATTCAGAGCCTTAACTGGGTCCATAGTGTAATTACTTTATTAGATATTCCACTTTTAAATAATTCTGATGCACCCCTTCAAGAAAGACTAGAAAGCTTTAAAACTTTAAAAGATGAAGATGTTGACAGAAATCGAGGTTTTAAAGAAATTTTAAATAGTCCTGTTTTTAGAAATTTTGTCATTAGTGAGGACGGTAAAACTAGTGGGATTATTGTTAACATTAAACCATCTCAAAAATTAGAAGATATAGAAAATAAATCAAAAGAAGAAGTAGAACTAATTAAAGATCAAATCAAAAAACAAAACCATCAAAATATTTTAGAAATTAGACAAGTTATTCAAAGTTATGGTGATGTTGGAAAGATTTATCTTGGAGGAATACCAATGATTGCTGATGATATGATGACTTTTATCAAAAGTGATATAATTGTTTTTGGTTTAGGAGTTCTATTATTTATAATAGCCACTCTATGGTTTGTTTTTAGAAATTTTCTTTGGATTGTAGTTCCTATAAGTAGTTGTCTTTTTTCTGTAATAATAATGATGGGACTACTTGGATTGCTAGGATGGAAAGTTACGGTTATTTCATCAAATTTTATTGCACTTATGTTAATTCTAACAATGGCAATGAATATTCATATGAGCACCAGATTTCTTCAACTTAAAAAAGATTTTCCATCAAAAAATAATTTTGAAATTATTTCCTTAACAACTTCAAAAATGTTTTGGCCAATTCTTTATACTGTTCTTACGACAATTTTCGCTTTCTTATCTTTAATTTTTAGTGAAATAAAACCTATTATTGATTTTGGCTGGATGATGACTTTTGGTTTGATTACATCATTTATCATTACATTTACTTTGCTACCTACCCTTTTAAACTTTGCACCCACAAATAATATTTCAGTTAAAAAAGAACAGAAATCTAAAATTACAAATTTACTTAGTTTAATTTCTATAAATAATAAAAACTCCATCTTCTTAGTAACTGGAATAATTATAATATTCAGTGTTATTGGAATAAGTAGGCTTGAGGTTGAAAATAGTTTTATAAATTACTTTGATAAGAATACTGAAATTTACAAGGGTATGAAACTTATAGATGATGAGCTAGGTGGAACCACTCCTTTGGAAGTTATTATAAAATTTCCTGAGAAAGAAAAAGTGAAAAAATCTGAAGAAGATGATGAATTTGATGATTGGAGCGATGAAGAAGATAATAATGATGAAAAATACTGGTTTACAAAAGATAAAATTGATCTAATCACATCTGTTCATAATTACTTAGATAGCTTACCTGAAATTGGTAAAGTTCTATCTTTTTCATCTATTATTGAAGTTGCTACTCAGTTAAACAACAATAAACCTTTAGGTACTTTAGAAATGGGCGTGCTTTACTCTAAAATTCCCGAGAGTATTAAAACTGAAATCATTGATCCCTATCTTTCAATTAAAGATAATGAGGCTCGAATTAGTTTAAGAATTATAGACTCACAGGAAGATTTGAGAAGAAATGATTTAATTAACAAAATCAATTTTGATCTAAAAGATAAATTTGGTTTAGAAGAAAAAGATTACAAACTAGCAGGTGTTTTAATATTATTTAATAATTTATTACAAAGCCTGTTTAAATCTCAGATATTAACATTGGGATTAGTTATTATTGGAATATTTTCAATGTTTATAGTCTTATTTAGAAATATCAAACTTTCATTGATTGGTGTTGTTCCAAACTTTATTGCTGCTTTTTTTATACTAGGAATAATTGGATTGTTAGGAATACCTTTGGATATGATGACGATAACAATTGCAGCAATTACAATTGGAATTGCTGTAGATAATAGCATTCACTATATTTATAGATTTAAAGAAGAGTTTAATAAAATAAAGGATTACAACAAAACACTAAAAACGTGTCATTCAACTGTTGGTGTTGCTATACTAAACACTTCAATTACAATTGTTTTTGGATTTTCAATTTTAATGTTATCAAAGTTTATTCCGACAATTTATTTTGGTGTATTTACTGGACTTGCTATGTTGTTGGCTATGATATCTGTATTAACACTGCTTCCTGCATTAATCTTAATTATTAAACCTTTTGGCAAATAATCCTAATGTTAGAAATCATAAAAGATTTTTATAAAGCAATATCAATAATTGATTTAATTTATTTAATTTTAACAATTCTTTCTTTGATAAATTGTTACAAAAAGGGCTTCATTTTAAGTATTCTCTCGATGGCTAAATGGTTGCTGGCATACATAATTACATTAATTCTATTTCCAAAAGTTAAACCTTATGTAAAAGACGTAATTGATAATGAATATGTGCTCGATGTTGGTTTGGGAATAATAATATTTGTCGTTGTTATCTTTTTAGTTTTATTAGTTAATAAGGGAATTAGTAAAGCAGTCAGATATACAGGAATCGGTGGCTTAGATACGACATTTGGATTCTTTTTTGGTTTTATAAGAGCTTACATTATTTCTGTATGTATCTTTTCAGGTGTTCATATCGTATATAATTATGATAAATGGCCAATAAATTTTGACAAATCATACGTCTTTCCATATTTAGAAAAAGGTAGTAGTTATTTGATAAAAGAATTTCCTAATGAAAAAACATATCAAGATTCTAAAGAAAAAATTAAAGACCTATAATCCAAGATTAAAGGAAGAGTGTGGGGTTTTTGGCATAAGCAATGCAAAAGATGCTTCAGCTTTAACAGCGCTTGGACTGCATGCTCTACAACACAGAGGTCAAGAAGGCTGTGGTATAGTCACTTTTGATGGGGAAAAATATTATTCTGAGAAAAGATTTGGTTTAGTTGGAGACAATTTCAACAAAGAAAAAGTACTTAACAATCTTAAAGGAAATTATGCAATTGGCCACAACAGATATAGTACAACTGGAAATAATATATTAAGAAATATACAGCCTTTTTTTGCTGACACTAATGCAGGTGGTATTGGAGTTGCTCATAACGGAAATCTTACTAATTCAATATCATTAAGAAAAAAATTAGTAGAAGAAGGAGCAATATTTTATACTACTTCAGATACTGAAACGATCGTTCAACTAATTGCTAAATCAAAAAGACCCCAAACAATTGATAAAGTTATTGATGCAATTTTTCAAATTCAAGGTGGTTATGCTTTGGTAATGCTAACTCAAAACTCATTGATTGGGGTACGAGACCCTTATGGAATCAGGCCACTAGTTATTGGTAAACTTGGAAGTAGTTATGTTCTTGCATCCGAAACTTGTGCGTTCGACATTATTGGTGCAAAATTTATTAGAGAGGTTGAGAACGGTGAAATAGTATTAATTGAAAAAAATGAATTAAAAAGTATTAAGCCTTTTCCTCTTAAAAAAGTAAGACCATGTGTCTTTGAATATATTTATTTTTCAAGACCTGATAGCTTGATTGGAGGTAAAACAGCTTATGAACACAGAAAAAACCTAGGTAGAGAACTTGCAAAAGAAAGTAAAATCAATGCAGACATTGTGGTTCCAGTGCCAGATTCTGGAAATGCTGCTGCTATGGGTTTTGCTCAAGAATTAAAAATGAATTTTGAACATGGATTAATTAGAAATCACTATGTTGGAAGAACTTTTATTGAACCAAGCCAGAAAATAAGAAGCTTAGGTGTTAAATTAAAACTAAATGCTAATCAATCAACTATTAAAAATAAAAAAATAATTCTAATTGATGACTCACTTGTTAGAGGAACAACGTCTCATAAAATTGTAAAAATGCTTTATGATGGCGGTGCAAAAGAAGTTCATGTTAAGATTGCATGTCCTGAAATAAGATACCCAGATTTCTATGGAGTAGATACGCCAACAAAAAAAGAATTATTGGCTGCAAACAAAACTAATGATGAAATTTGTAAATATATCGGTGCCAAATCTCTAAGTTTTTTATCAATAGATGGATTATATAAAGCAATAGGTTTTGAAAACAGAAGCAAAATTTATCCACAATTAACAGATCATTATTTTACAGGTGATTATCCAGTAAAATTGGTTGATGAGTTGGGAGACAATAAAATTACTCAATTATCATTATTGAGTTCAGCATCAAATAATTAAACTATGAAAACAGTTAAATTTACTGAAATGAAAAATGGTAGTAAAGATGACTATCAACTTTTAGAAAAACTAGAAAAGAAATTTGAAAGACAAACAGCAGATAGAATTCTTAGTTATTTGAGCAAACAAACCTCAACCTTAGAAGGTTACAAAATCAGTAGACTAGAACATTCTTTACAGGCTGCAACAAGAGCTTTTAAAAATAAAGAAAGTGATGAAATGATTGTTGCAACTTTACTACATGATATTGGAGACGATTTAGCACCAATGAATCATTCTCAATATGCTGCATCCATACTTAGACCTTATGTTTCAGAAAAAACCTATTGGATTATTCTACACCATGGTCTTTTTCAAACTTATTACAGTGCTCATCATTTAGGTGGTGATAGAAATGCAAGAGATAAATTTAAAGACCACAAATATTATCAAGACACAATAGATTTTTGTGAAAAATATGATCAATGCTCTTTTGACCCTGATTACAAAAGTATGACTTTGGATGATTTTAAGCCATTAGTTAAAAAAATATTTGCAAAAGAGCCTTATTATTATCTTTAAATTTATCTATAAATCATTATTTACAGCGCATGATTGATTCAAAAGAAGAAATTATTAATTATTTTAAGTCAGGTGTTAAAGAGCCCAAAAATTTTAAAATTGGGATAGAGCATGAAAAGTTTTTATTTAATAATTCTAACAATAAAAGGATTGATTATTCAAAAATAAAAGAAATGTTTTCAGCCTTACTTGAGTTTGGCTGGAATCCAATTTTTGAAAAAGAAAATATCATTGCTCTTAATAAAGGTGGTAAAAATATAACTCTTGAACCAGGAAATCAAATAGAATTGTCTGGAGATAAATTAAATCATATGCACGAAGCTTGTGCAGAGTCACAAGATTATTTATTTGAACTTAAACAGGTAACAAAAAAATTAGATATAAAAATTGTTAGCGCAGGATTTGATCCTATATCTAAATTAAATGAAATCCCAGGCAACCCTAAGCAAAGATATGAATTAATGACTAAGGATATGCCTCTAGGTGGTGAGCTTAGTTTAGATATGATGTATCGAACTTGTGGCACTCAATTAAATTTAGATTATAAATCAGAGGAAGATTTTATTAAGAAATTTAGAGTAGCAAACTCAATTGTACCCATTGCAATTGCTTTGTTTGCTAATTCATCAATTATAGAGAAAAAAAATAGCAACTACCTATCTTATAGATCTAAAGTATGGCAAAGTACTTCAAGGGGTGGATTGCCTAAATTATTTTTTGAAAATATGAATTTTGAAAAATATGCTGATTTTGTAATTAATTTTCCAATATTATTTATACAACATAAAGATCAATATATTTCAGGTAGGAAATATATTTTTAAAGATTTTATGAATAGAAAAATACAAGAAATTGAAAATAAACTTCCAACTGAAACAGACTTAACAACTCACTTGAGCACAATATTTACTGAAAACAGAGTTAAAAAATATATTGAATTGAGATCTATGGATACCTGTGGCTGGGATTGTTTATGTGCGGGACCTGCTTTCAATATTGGTATGCTTTATGGAAATTTAGATGAAGTTCATGAATTAATTTCAAAATGGGATGTCGATAAAATAATTAACGCTTATCTAGAGGCACCAAAAAAAGGATTTAATACTCAATTGATGGGTAAAGATCTTCTTTATTGGTCGTCTATACTTTTAGATCTTTCGAGAAAAGGTTTAGAGAACAGAGATATTTTAAGTAAAAAAGGTAATAACGAAACTATATTTCTAAATCATCTACAAAAAGTAATTGATAATAAGACAACAAACGCAGATCATATGATTAGTAAATTTTCAAAAAACGAAAATTTAGACGAATTATATGATAAATAAAATTGTTGCTGTTCAAGGAAATCATCCTTCTAAACTAAATCCTTTAACGGATACAAGTGTTTTTTTAGCAAACGAAATACAGAACAAAAAATATAAAATTTTCTATTACGATCCAAAAGATTTATCAGTTATTAATTCAAAAGTTATAGCTAAGGGTTTTTTCATTAAATTTAACTACAGCAAAAAAAAATTCTATAAAATCCTTAAAAAAGAAAATCTAGACTTAACAAAATGTAAATTTATTCTTATTCGCCAAGATCCACCATTTAATCTTGAATATATTTCAACAACATACATTTTGGATACAATTAAGACTAAAGTTAAAATAATTAATAACCCCACATCTGTTAGAAATATTTCTGAAAAATTATATTCATCTAAATATCAAAAATACATGCCACCAACAATTTTTACCCAAAATATGGATGAAATAAAAAAATTTTTTAAAAAAAACAAAAAAGTCATTTTAAAACCCATCCATAGTTTCAGTGGAAATGATATTCATTTACATACTAAATTTAATTCAAAATTTATTAATAAATTTATTAAAAAACATGATCATATTATGTGCCAAAGATTTATTCCAAGAATAAGCAAGGGAGACAAAAGAGTTTTTATTATTAATGGAAAAGTATGTGGTGCAATTTCAAGGGTTCCAAAGAAAGGTTCAATTTTAAGTAATATGAGTAAAGGAGCAAAACCAACTAATATCAAATTAACAAGTAAAGAAATTAAAATTTCAAAAATTATTGCAAAAGATTTAAAAAAAGAAAATATTTTTTTTGCTGGAATTGATTTTATAGATCAAAAACTCAATGGAGATATAAATGTTACATCTCCAACTGGACTTAAAACACTATATGATCTATCGGGAATAAATTTAGCTAAAACTTTTTGGAAAGAACTTAAAGCGTGAATAATTTAAGTAATCAACAAAAAGGCTCTTTAATGGCATTTGTAGCTATTATGTTTATAACTCCTGACTCATTACTAATTAGATTATCAAATATTGATACTTGGGGGATGCTTTTTTACAGAGGAGCAATACCGTTTTTAGTAGTTTTTGTTGGTCTTCTTCTATTTTATAAAAATAATTTCTTAAAAGCTTTATTTAAAATTGGTTATCCAGGTATTTTTTATGTAATTAGTTTTTCCATATGTAATATTACTTTTATTATCTCAATACAAAACACCAATGTAGCAAATACTTTATTAATGGTAGCCCTTGCACCGATGCTATCTGCAATATTGGGAGCTATTTTCCTAAAAGAAAAACCTGATAATAAGACTTGGATCGCTATAATAATTACCTTTATTGCTTGTGTTTATATTTTTTATGACTCATTAAGTCTTGGTAATTTTTATGGAGATTTATTTGGTTTAATTACCTCTTTTGGGTTAGCCTGTAACGCAAACATTGCAAGATATGCAAAATCAACTGACTTGGTACCTGCTGCTGTAATTGGAAAATCATGTGTCGCTATATTTGCCTTTTTCTTTGTAAAAGACTTTGCTTTAGTAGGAAATGATCTTTTTTATATACCTTTAATGTGTGTGATGTGCGTAGCTATACCTTTTGTTTTGGTAACTATAGCACCAAGATTTATAACTGCTGCTGAAGTTAATCTGTTTTTTCTTTTAGAGACAATTCTTGGACCTTTATGGGTTTGGATGGTGATCAAAGAACAGCCTTCTCCTGAAACGATCTATGGGGGCATTGTTATCATTATCACGATAGCAATTCATTCTTTACTAGCCATAAAAAAAACACAAACCAAAACTACCTAGCCAAGAATTATTAAATTTTAAAAACAAAGCATGCAAAAAGAAGTAAAAAAGTCTTGGGCTCTATTTATTGGGATAGGAGTAATGATGATTGCTCATGGATTGCAAATGCAAATCATGGGTATTCGGTCAGTACTTGAGGATTTTAGTGTTTTTACAACTGGTATCTTCATGTCTGGATATTATGTTGGCTACTTTATAGGCTCAAAAACTACTCCTAATTTTGTTTCAAAAGTTGGTCATATAAGAGTATTTGCTGCATTCGCTTCGCTTGCATCTTTAAGTGCTTTAGTAGCAGTTGTTTATGTAAATCCACTTATGTGGACAATTAGTAGATTTATAACAGGTATAAGTTTAGTTAGTTGTTATGTCGTTACTGAGAGCTGGTTAAACGATAGAGCAACTAATAAAAATAGAGGGCAACTATTATCTGCATATATGATGGTAATTTATTTTGGTTTAGCTCTAGGTATGCTTTTACTTAATATAAGTAAACCTGAAGCTTATGAACCCTTTATTTTGGTTTCTGTTTTACTTTCTGTTGCTCTAGTTCCTATTTTATTAACAAAAAGACCCGCTCCTAAATTTAAAAAAATTGAAACAATAAGTATTCTAGAACTTTATAAAATCTCACCTCTTGGTTCTTTAAGCTCTTTCTTTACAGGAATAATTCATGCAGCTTTCTTTTCTTTAATTTCTGTGTATGCAACAATCGCAAAATTTACTTTATTTGAAACATCTATACTTTTGTTTGTTGCAACAATTGCTGGTGTTTTAGGTCAGGGTCCTATTGGTTATTTTTCAGATATTTTTGACAGAAGGAGAGTGATAGTCATAACAACATTTGGAAGTTCTCTTTTAGCATTTATTGCAATTTTAACTTCAAATGATCCTATACAAAATATTTACTATATGGATGAATTTGCTTTTAGAAAAATAATCTTTTTTATAGCTGTTGGACTTTATACAAGTTTATGTCTACCATTATTCTCACTTAACCTTGCACATACTAATGACTTTGTTCCAAAATCTAAATTTGTTGCTGCAGGTGGTGGATTACAATTAATTTTTGGTGTAGGAGCTATTAGTGGTCCTATTTTGTGTGCAATTTTCATGGAATGGTTTGGATTAAATGGTTTGTTTGTATTTTTAATTATAGCACACTCAATAATTGGTGTATTTGGTTTGTATAGAATGAAGGTTAGACGCACTGTTGAAAATCCAGACTCAACATTCACACCAGTTCCAGCAACAATTACACCTGCTGGATTGGAATTAGATCCTGATGCGCCTGCAACACTAGATGAAACTCAAGTTAATGAATTGCAAAAACTTAAATATTAGATAATTCTATTTTATCACCAATATTAATTTTTGAAGAAGTGAGAATTTGACACCTTAGTCCACCCTTCCTCATAAATTCTTTAAGTATATTTTTTTGGTCAAGCATTTCAGTTAAATGTCTGCATGGACGACATAATTCAATCGCCACTAATTCTACATTTCCAACCTTAATTTTTTTTCCAATTAAATCATTTAATTTAATGCCTTTTGTGACTACATTTCTTCTGAAATCTATATAAGGAATATTAAGGCCAAATTTAATATTATATTCATCTATATTCTCAGATTCTATTAATGACAATTGATTGTAAGGATCATTAGACTCATGAAAATGACGATCTCCTACTATTCCTTTATTTGCTAAAACTTCAATTGAATGTACTTCCGAGATGGGTTGATTATTGTCAGTAGCAATTCCTAATTTAAATACTTCGGCCATAAATTATTGAAGAAATGATTAAGCTCATATAATCTTTTCAGAATAATATGACTTATCTATCATCAAATCAACTTAAACAGTATGAAGATCAAGGGTACATATCCCCTATTGAAGTTTTATCGGATAGTGAAGCATTAGAGGCAAGAAAAGAAATAGAATTAATTGAAAAAAAAATGCCCAGTGAAATAGATAATGCAGGAAGATATAATGTCCATCTAATTTCGCCAAAACTTGATTCGATTGTTCATAATTCAAAAATTTTAGATGCAGTAGAAAGTATTATTGGAAAAAATATCTTAGTTTGCAGTACTACTTTATTTATTAAAAACCCTAATGAGCAAGGTTTTGTAAGCTATCATCAAGATGCAAAGTACATAGGATTAGAGCCACACAATTGGGTTACAGCATGGGTAGCATTAACAGACTCAAATGAAAATAATGGGTGTATGAAAATGTGGCCTAAATCACATTTAAATATTAAAGATCATAATGAGAAATTTAATGAAGGCAACCTACTTACTAGAGGTCAAACAGTAGAAAATGTGCCTGAAGATAAAGTTAAAATTATAGAACTTAAAGCTGGTCAAATGTCTTTGCATCATCCAAGAATAGTACATGGATCAGGAATAAATAAAAGTGATGATAGAAGAATAGGATTTGTTATCCAAAGTTATATAAGCACAAATGTAAAACAAACCCTAGGTAAAAATAGTGTTCAGGTTGCAAGAGGTGAGGATAAATTTCATTATCATGAGGTTATACATAGAACTAACGCTTTAATGAGTGATGAAAGTATTTTACTTAGAAAAAAAGAAAATGATCACTTGCAAGAAATTTTTTATAAAGGTGCAAAACAAAAAGGTTCTTATTAATTGATGAAAAAAACGCTCAACCTTGGGGTAATTGGAATAGATCATGGACATATTTTCGATATGTTAGATGAAATGATTAAAGAAGGTTGTAGTTGTAATTGTTTTTGGACAGAAGGAGATCCTTTAACTCTTCAGGAATTTAATAAAAAATACCCTAATGTTAAGAGAAAAGAAAATAAACAGGAAATATTAAATGACTCATCTATTGATATGATTTTAATATCTTCGATCCCTGTAGATAGAGCTGGTCATTCAATAGATGCTTTAAATGCTGGCAAAGATGTTATGGTAGATAAACCGGGCTGCACTACCCTAGATCAATTAAATCAAATTAAACAAACAGTAAAAGAAACTGGAAAAATATGGTCAGTAAATTTTTCAGAGAGATTTCACGTTGCTGCAGTTGCTAAAGCAGAAGAATTAGTAAATGAGGGCAAAATAGGAAAAGTAAAACAAACTATTGGTACAGGTCCACATAGGCAAGGAAACTATGTAAGACCTGATTGGTTTTATAATCGTCAAAGTTATGGAGGAATTATTACCGATATTGGTTCTCACCAAATTCATCAATTTTTAATATTTACAAAATCAAATCAGGCAAAAATCAACCATGCATTAGTAGAAAATACGACAAAGAAAGATATGCCTGGTTTTCAGGATTTTGGTGAAGTGAACCTTACAGGTAATGGTGGGCATGGTTATATTCGCCTAGATTGGTTTACTCCAGATGCACTTCCAACTTGGGGAGATGGAAGATTGTTAATCCTTGGAGACAAGGGTTTTATTGAAATAAGAAAATATACAGATTTAGCAAAATCAGAAAAAGGTAATCATTTATTTTTAGCAAATAATGATGAGGTGAAACATATTGATTGTTCTAATGATAAGCTACCATACTTTAGTAATTTAATTAATGATGTTTTAAACAGAACAGAAACTGCATGTCCTCAAGATCTTACTTATCTTTCAATGGAACTTGCTATTAAAGCTCAAGAGCAAGCTGAAAAAAAATGAAAAAATATCAAGTAGCTATAATTGGAACTAATATAGGAGCAAAACATTTCGAAGATTTTCAAAAAGTATCTGAGAGATTTAATGTTCACACCTTATGTGGTTTAACCAGAGAATCTATTGATAAAATATTAAAGTCAAATACAGAAACAAAAGTTTCTCTTAATTTTGAAGATGTATTAAAAGTTAAAGAAATTGATATAATTGATATTTGTCTTCCACCTCACTTACATTTTTCTGCTTGTAAAAAAGCTATGGAGGCTGGTAAGCATGTAATTTGTGAAAAACCTTTAGTCTCAAGCCTTAAAGAAGTGGATGAATTAGAAAAAATTAGCAAAGAAACTGGTAAAATTATTTTTCCAGTATTTCAATATCGATATGGTCTAGGATTTTCAAAGTTAAAAGCATTAATCAAATCTGGTTTGGCAGGAAAACCATTGGTTGCATCTTTAGAAACTCACTGGAATAGAGGAAAAGATTACTATTCAAAACCATGGAGAGGAACCTGGAAAGGTGAACAAGGTGGAGCAATTTTAAGTCACTCTATTCATATTCATGATTTAGTTAGTATGATCCTTGGTCCTGTATCAAATGTTTTCGCAAAACTAACAACTAGAGTAAATGATATTGAGGTTGAGGATTGTGCTGCTCTTTCAATTGAAATGGAAACTGGAGCTCTTGTTACAAGTTCTATTACATTGGGTGCTGCAAACGATATTAGTAGACTTCGATTTTGTTTTGAGGGGTTAACTGCCGAGTCTGCTGCTTCTCCTGAAAAACCTTATAGCCCAGCTGACGATGAGTGGAATTTTTTAGCAAGAACACCTATAACACAAAGTCAAATTGAAGATGTATTATCTAAAGTAAAACAAACTAAATCCTGGTATGCTGGTATGTTTGAGGAAATAGCAAATAAACTTAACGGTTTGCCTAGTGATGAGGTAACCTTAACAGATGCTAGAAATTCTTTAGAATTTGTCACCGCAGTCTATGCTTCATCTAGGCAAAATAAAACAATTGAAATTCCAATAGATAAAAAAAATAAGCTTTATAATTCCTGGCTCCCTAATTAAATTAATTAATTTTTGAATGTTTTAAATATGCTTACAGATATAAAATAAATATTTGAAACAACCCATAAAAACATTAAGAAAACCTCATATACTGGGTTTATGTTTAAATCCTTTATTAAAATTAGCAAAATTGAAGTAATGAACCAAAAAATTGCAAAAAATATTGATAAACTTTTAAATTTTTTAACTCTTAAAGGATGAATGCATTTTAAAGGAGAAAATTTTAGTAATATTAACAAAATTAGAAATATCAAATTAAAATTTTGGCTGGTGCCAAAAATATAAAAATAAAGTACGATTACATTCCAAATAGCTGGAAAACCATTATAGTAATTATCATTTGTTAAAATATTCAAATTCACATAAGAATAAATAGAAATAAAAATCAAAATTACAGGAATTAATAAAATAAACTGGTCTGGTACATACCTAAACCAATAAATCATTACTGATGGTATTATAACGTAGTTAAAAAAATCAATTATACTATCCAACATTTTACCATCAATATGTGGCAAATTTTTTTTCACATTAAATTTTCTAGCTAAAGTTCCATCAACACTGTCTATTAAAAATGCAAACCCAAGCCAAAGAAAAGCCGCTTTTTGGTTGTTATTCATAACAGCAATTAAAGCAAAAAAACCAGCAACAATTCCTAATCCAGTCAATAAATGAACAAGAATACCAAGAAATCTATCTTGTTTAAAAAGTTCATAGGTTTTAATATTTTTTTCTTTACTCATTTTTTTCTAAATCATCTTGCCAATTTTATAAAAATATCTCCCATTCCACTTTGCAATTGTTCATCAGGCGTATTGTTTCTAAATTCACAAAATAAACCAGTCACTTGATGATTATCTATTTTGACAATTTCAGATTTATCACAAGATTTAGCTTGATGGAATAATCCAATAACTAGCCTATTATTTAATTCAACAACTTGATCTTTTGATAAACTTTCACCATTACAAAAATAATCTCTATTTACTTGTTTAGGAAAATTTTTTTTTCCACACGGGTTTTTAATGGTTAAAACATAAAACTCTTTTTCGATATCTTTAAATTTATGTTTCATTTTATCAACTTTTGAATATTTCATCACATCACAAGAACATGGAATACAGCATCTGTAGTAATCCCCACAAATTTTTTTATTTGTGTTGACTTCTTGTAAATATACTTCTTCAGGTTCAGCGTTAGGATCAATTAAAGAACCGGATACAGCACAATAAAGTTTATTAAACTCTACAAATTCCTGATAAGTAATATCTTTATTTAATATATGTTTAAAAAATTTTGGACCAGCAGCGTTTCTATTTCTATCTGGAAATATTTTACTCCACTCATTTACTAATTCTTGATAATAATCTCTTTCTTGTGCTTCTAAACTTGAGTTATAAGACAAAACTAAAAATACAGTGCATATTATTAATAAAAATTTTTTCATAAAAAGATTAATTTTTTTGTTTAACTTCCAATGTTTTATTTAAATTTTTAATTTCAAAAATATCTTCTTTTCCATTTGTCCAAGTAATTAAAATCTTAATATTTCTCTCATTTTTTCGAATTCCATAATGTGCCACTGGCTCCATTTGACACAAGTAACCTGAGCCTGCATCTATTGTTTTAGAATGTGTTCTTAAATTTGAAATAAGTGTAACTGTGGCACCCCTTGCCGGAGCTCCATAAATATTAATTGGTTTAATTCTTAAATAATCATTTTTTGAATTTGCCTTATATAAAGTTAAAGGTTGATAACCTGACTCACCATGAGAAACCAAAAGTTCGAGTATTCCATCACCATCAATATCAGCTACTGCTGCCCCTGTTCCTAATCCATTAGTTTCTAAAGCATTTCCAATATTTATTTCTTTGAACTCACCATTATCTAAAATTTTAAATAATTTATTTGGCTCACCAATGTTATTCATGAACACCTCATCATAACCATCGTTGTCAAAATCGGCTGAGATTACTGTTCTAATTCTTGATGGAGTACTAAATGTTTTGTCAGCTATGTCTACAAACTTACCATCTTTTAAAACAAATGCTCGATGAGGGCCCTCCCAATTTGAAGTTAAAATATCTAATCTTCCTCGATAATAAATATCACTTAACGCAGTCCCTCGGCCGTTTTGAAAGATATCATCAACAGCATAGTCTTTTGCAAGTTCAACAAAATTTCCATTATTATTATAATATAAAAAATTTTCCCCTCTTTCATTTGCAGCAAAAATATCTGATCTTCCGGATAAAATATTACCTGAAATAACTGCTCTGCCTCCAGTAATTTTGTCAATACCTAGCTCCACAGCTTTGTCAATTATTTGATTTCCATCTTTTTCATAAAATCTTGTTGGACCTCCATAATTTGCAACGTATATTCCATAAGCTCCGTTTCCATTTCTATCTACACATACAACTGATCTACCTGCTGTAAGATTTAAATTTTTTTGATTTATTTCTAATTCAAATAAATCAATAAATTTATTTCCATCAAAATCTAACAATCTATCTGAATATCTTTTGTTTCCACTATAAGTGTCTGTGTTTAAAAAATATATTTCCTCATAACCATCTTGATCAATATCACAAGATGCTACTCCTATTGTTTTACGATTTTTGTCTACAAATATACTTTGGTCAATTGAATTAAACAAAATACCTTTTTTATGAGCTAAGGCTAAATTATTAAATCCAAATCCAGTAACTATAAATTCAAAGGTACCATCATTGTTTACGTCCGAAACAGACACGCCATAACTTAATCTAGGTTGATTTTCTAATATTTGATAAGTTATATCTTCAAAGAAATCGTCTGACTTGGAATAATTAGCAATATTTAAAAATATAAATAAAAATATAAATAATTTTTTCATTTAATTCCACTAGACTAAAAATTTAAAATTAAAACTGTTAATATTGGCATAGTTAATTTAGTGTAATTTCAATAGTAAATTTAAAAATTTTATAAAATATGAGTGATCTAAACAAAGCACCAAACGATTTTTTTGATAATTGGAATAAAATTCAATCAATGTCATATAAAAATGTCATTGAGCTACTTGTAAAGAGAAGTAGTGAAAAAAAGATATTAGCTTTAATTCAATTTGAATTAGATCAATTTTCAGAAAGTGTTCAAAAAGATTTAGTTATTTCTGAAACAAGTTCTTTCTATCAAGAAATATCTAATCTTTTCAGAGACTCAAACTGGTGGTCAACAGCTACAGTAACTGATGCTTGTAAATATTATTTAAACTGTGCAAGAAATAATATTTCTTATTTTGAAAACTATGTAGAGGCAGATACTAATTTGTCTCAAAATCAAAAAAATGAGATATTTGCCTTATATCAATTATGCACTTTATTTGTTTCTTGGAATGCTATTAAAGACAAACAAATAAGAGAAATTATGGATATTAGAAAAAGTTTATTTTTTAGATAAATATTTAGATTAATAATATTCATACTTTTTTTCTCGTCTTTTATATCTATCAGAGTAAATACTGACATAATTACCTTGTTCATAGGCATTGCACCAAAAAATACGTCTTTGTTCTCTAGCCAATGCAGCACGATTACGCTCTATTCTCTCCTTTTCTTTCATCTCTTTAGTAAATTCTCGATATCAAAATAATCCCAAAGTCTTAAATGAAACTTATGTCACAGAGACAGATAATAAATATATTTGTATTTAAAATCTCATGAAAACAATATTTGTTATAGGTTCAAAAAAACATACATTGAAGTACACAAGAAAAATGCCCGAAGGTGAAGTTAAGAAAATGAAATCTTTTGTTACAAACAAAGGTCAAAAGCTTGAGAAAACTTCAAAATTTAAAATTTTAAAAGTATCAGACGACAAAACTTCAAGAACTTTCAAAATCAGTCTTTAAATATTTAAAATGAACAAAATCGTATGGTTCAGGAACGATCTACGTGTATCTAATAATGATGCATTTAACGAAGCTATAAAATTAGGAAAGATTTTACCAATTTACATATTTGATAAAGAATATCACAAATTACCTACATCAAGCTCATTCCATTTAGATTTTTTAAAATCATCATTAGACGATTTATCAAAAACACTAAGTGAAAAATATAATGCTAAACTCAATATATATTATGGAGATACATTAGAAATTTTAAGTCTTTTAACTGATAAATTTAAAATAAATGAGGTTTATTCAAATATAATATTCAAGAACATGTATATAACTAACTTAGATAAAGAAGTTAGTTTTTTATTTAAAGAAAAAAATATTAGCTGGAAAATATCAAATCAATTTGGCGTTCAACTAAATCATAGAATTAGAAATAAATGGTCATATAATTGGAATAAATTTATAGATAGTGAAAGCGTTAATTCAAATTTAAATTGTGAGTTTATTTCAGATGATTATGTAGAAGATTTATCGAAAATAAAAACAAATAATTTAGAAAATGGAAAAATTCAAATTGGCGGAAGACAAAAAGCACTTCAACTTTTAGATTCATTCCTTAATGACAGATCAGAAAATTACCAAAAAGAAATGTCTTCACCAATAACTGGGGAAACTTCTTGTTCTAGATTAAGTCCTCATATTGCATTCGGAAATATTTCTATTAAAGAAATTTTTACAAAAACTAACGATAAATTAAAATCTAAATTATCTTTTTCAAAAAAGAAATCCTTAATTGCATTTAAAAGTCGATTAGCCTGGCACTGTCATTTTATTCAAAAGTTATATGATGAACCAGAAATTGAATTTAGAAATATGAATAGCGCTTATAATGGAATAAGAGAAAATGATTTTAATGAAGATTATCATTTAGCATGGAAAAATGGAACTACTGGTTATCCCTTTGTTGATGCTTGTATGAGGTACCTCAGAACTAATGGATGGATTAATTTTAGAATGAGAGCAATGTTAGTTTCATTTGCGTCTTATCAATTATGGCTTGATTGGAAAAAAACATCAAAACATTTAGCAAAATTATTTACAGATTATGAGCCAGGCATTCATTATTCACAATTTCAAATGCAATCAGGAACAACAGGAATAAATTCAATAAGAATTTACAATCCAATTAAACAATCAATTGATCAAGATCCTAAAGGAGATTTTATCAAAAAATGGGTGCCAGAATTAAAAGAAGTACCCAATAAATTAGTCCATGAGCCATGGAAACTAACCTATATTGATCAAAAGGGCCTAGGTATCGAAATAGGAAAACATTATCCAAATCCAATTGTTGATCACCATTCTTCATCGAAGATTGCAAGAGATAAGATTTGGATGATTAAAAAAACAGAAGAGGCAAAGTTTAATGCCAAAAAAATCTTAGAAAAGCACGCAAGTGCTAAGGGCAGACGATAATATTTTTAAAGTGCAATTTAATTAACAACATTTAAGAGATAAAACAAAGTTTGAAATAGTATGAACAAAGAAAACGCAAGTAAACTTTGGAAAATTATTCAGGAAGCTGGCGATTATTTGGTGGGTCAATTACCTGATCACCCAAATCACCCTAAAGGAAGAAACCCATATGCTCACGTTGCTATTTGTGTGAAAAGCAAATTCAATGCTAGCTATAAAGATATTCCTGATGAAAAATACGATGATGTAATTAAATACATTGAATTTTTAAAACAAAATCCAAGTTAATCTTAATTTCAAATAAATTATTGCTTTGGAAAATAGTCTTTTAAATCGCCTTCTCGATAAACATCAGCTGTACAGCAATGAAGGCCTCCACCAAAAGCATATGCATCTCTAAGTTCAACTGGTATAACTTCCATTCCTAATTTATCCAATTGTTCAGCTTGATAAGTTTCACTTTTTTCCACACATACAGTCTTAGGATCTAATACTAAAACATTCATTGATAGCCATGTTGACGAATAACATAGTGGTGGTGGTTCGTTATGCGCTGGTTGTGCACTGTCCACTATTTCCCAACCATTATCCTCAAATAATTTTCTTTGTTCTTTAGGAAGTCTTCTTTGTGGATTATTAATAATTAAACCCTCCTTTATTGGTGTAAAAGTTGCATCAATGTGAATTGGGTAAGGATCACCTGGGAAGTTAACTGCATGAACTCTGTGATCTTTATAATGTCTTTTAAGCCAATCTATTCCTTTTAAATTTGTTGTAAATCCATGCTGAACAACTAAATCTTTTCCAAATCTCAATACATCTGCTGCATCAAACAATGGTTCTTCTTCAGTAGTTACGAAATATTTTTTCTCAGTCCACTCTAATCTTTTTTGAACACCAATTTTATCTGATAAATAATCTTTTCTGTAATCTGCATCAGTTAGTCTTGGTTTTGGAGCAGACTCGTGTCTCATATTAGGATCTTGATTATAATAATCTTTTAAAAGTGGTCGGTAACATAAATATTCAAACCAACGACATCGGTAACTCATTGTTGCTTCTAAAATTTCATTGCCCACTGTTAACAAAACATCTCTTGGAGGCATGCAACCAAACATTGTTTCAGATTCCCAATCTGGAGTGGATGTTTTTTGATTAAAATCTATTGGTGTTGGACGATCAACTTTAATGCCTCTTATTTCTAAAATGTTTGAAAAGTTATCTAATAATTCATTTGCTTTATCAACAGTATCTTTGGTTCTTGGTCCAAACTGACCTCGCATATCACTGTCTTCAGGAACTTTTGCATCTAACGCTGGTTCAGGCGCAGGTATACATGTACCATCCGCTCTACCAACTATTACATGTTTTAACGGATCCCACTCATTCCAACTATTAACAATAGTTTTATTCTCACTCATAAAGGTTAATTTTTTATAATATTATGGTCTGGGCCGAAAGGAAATTTTGTAATATTTTCTGCTCCATCTTTACCAATCACTAAAATATCGTGTTCTCTATATCCACCTGCACCAGTATTACCTTCTGGTATCATGATCATTGGCTCCATCGAAACAACCATGTTTTCTTCTAACACCGTATCAATATCTTCCCTTAATTCTAATCCAGCCTCTCTTCCATAAAAATGTGAAAGCATACCAAATGAATGTCCATAACCAAAAGTTCGATACTGAAGATAACCAAGCTCTGCAAAAAGTTCGTTAAGCTCATTACAAATATCAGAACACTTAACGCCTGGTTTAATTAATTCTAATCCACGTTTGTGAACTTTAACATTTGCCTCCCAAGCTTTAAGAGAAGCATCATCAGCATGATCTAAAAATAAAGTTCGCTCTAGTGCAGTGTAATATCCTGAGATCATTGGAAAAGTATTCAAAGATAAAATATCTCCTTTAACTAATTTTCTATTAGTCTTTGGATTGTGAGCACCATCTGTATTGATACCTGATTGAAACCATACCCAAGTGTCCATATACTCTGCACCTGGATAGCTTTTAACAATCTCTCTTTCCATTCTATCTCTTGCTGCAATTGCTACTTCGATCTCTGTATTACCTTCTTTAATATTTTTAACTATTTCTTCACCACCAATGTCTGCAATTCTTGCACCATTTCTAATGATCTCAATTTCTTCGTTCGATTTAATCATTCTAAGTTTCATTAGATCTTTTGAAACATCACTAAACACAGAGAAAGTAAAAATAGACCCTATTTTTTCTCGTATATCTAACGTGACGTGATCATTTTCAATTCCAATATTTTTTGGAGGTTCGTCTCTTCCAACGATTGAAACAATGGCTCTTAAAAAATTATCTCTCTTCCAATCAGTATAAATAACATTATCACAATGAGATCTACGCCATGGTTGACTTGCATCAATATTAGCTGAAATTGTTGAGATTTTATTTTGAGTGATCACACATCCGTATGGTCTACCAAAAGAGCAATAAATAAAACCTGTGTAATACGCAACGTTATGCATTGAAGTTAAAATAACCATATCAAGACCATTTTGATCCATCACTGATCTAAGTTTGCTTACTCGATCATTATATTCTTTATTTGTAAAAGGTAATTTTACTTTTTCACCATTTTTAAGTTCAAAAAAATCTGGTCGTTCCATATTAATTTAATGCTATGTATCTTTTGTTCCATCTCATTATTAAACTGTAATAAAATATAGATATGAAAAGAAAAAAACCACCGATTATAGTGTTGGTGGATGGTACTTCGTTAATTCCAAATATTGGAAGCCAAACCCAAAAAATTCCTCCTACAACTTCAGTTAAAGATAATAGCGTCAATTCTGCTGCGGGTATTGCCTTAGATCCAATCGAATATAAAATTAATCCAAAACAAACTAACGTTCCATGCAAGGAAAACAAAGTTCCATTATAACTAGATGAAAAAAAAACTAGATTTTTTGATAAAATCATAATTGTTGCGAACACGAAACAAAATAAACCTGCAAAAGCAACTGTTGTAAATTTTGGTGTTTCTTTTCTCCATCTTAAGGTTACAGAAAAAACTGAGAAACCAATTGAAGACGTTAGACCAAACACAAAACCAATTAATGATTTTTCGCCAGTATTATCAAAAGCCATAATAATTATTCCAACTGTTGCAATTATGATTGATATCCAAACATTAAGAGAAATTTTTTCTTTTAAAAATAAAAATGCCAATAACGCTGTAAAAAAAGGCATCGCTGCCAAACAAAGCAAAGTAACTGCAGCACTAGTATTTGTAATTGAATAAATAAATGTAATCATAGCGACCCCCAATCCAGATCCGCCAATTACTCCAGATAAACCTATTTTATAATAGTTTTTGTAAAAATTTTTTCCTTCTTCGAAAAATAAATACAGATTTAATAGGATGAAAATCGTTAAACCTCTTCCAAAAATATATTGCCAAGGCACCAATTGAGGATTATCCATGTATCGAACTACTAATGGGCCGAACGACCATAGCAGACCAGCAAAAAGCACTACAGGAATAGCTATTCTTGGATTTCTCAACTCTAACATATTCAGAAATCTAATTGTAAATAGAATTTTCTACAACAAAAATACGTTTCTAAACTAAATTTTGATTTGAAAGGTTGGGGAAAAAGCAATCAACGATATCTCCTTTTTTAAATTTTGATTTACCAGCTGGTAACAAAACCCAAATATTTGATTTTACAAATGATTTAATTCTAAAAGATTCTTGACCTTTTAAAATTTCAACATTTAATTTTCCATTTTTAGTTGTGCTTAATTGGCTCTTTACAAATCTTGTAAAATTCTTTTTTTTATTAAAACCATTCGTCAAAATAGCTTTAATTGATTTTTCATCTGATAGTCCTAAAGCATTTAAAATATATGGAATTACAAAAAATCTAAAACATGCGGCTGAAGAGATCGGATTTCCAGGAAGTCCAAATATAGCCTTTTCTTTCCCTTTAATTTTTGCAAACATTATAGGTTTTCCTGGCCTAATTGCAGCACTTTTAAAGTAACTTGATAACTTAAATTTTTTAACAACGTCAGGTATAAAATCAAATTTACCTGCAGACACTGCACCTGATGTAATAATAATATCATCTTTAGATTTAATTAATTTATTTATTTTTTGTTTAAAAATATTTTGATGATTGTCTCTTAATATACTGCCACTTTTAAAATTAAATAAAAAATTTTGATTTAAGTTTTTTATATAGTGTGTGTTGGAATTTCTTACCATCCAATTTGGAATATTATCTTTGTCTGATATTTCGTTTCCTGTTGAAAAAAATAATATGTTAATCCTTTTTTTTACTTTAATTTTTTTAATACCTAAACTTTTAAAAGCTAAAATATGGTTTGGTTGAACAATTGTATTTTTTTTTATTACAACCTCACCTCTTTTAAAATCTGAGCCTGCAAATCTTACGTGATTATATTTTTTAATTTTTTGATTTATTAAAATATATTTTTTATTATTTTTATTTGGATAGAAATTAATTTGCTCAATAGGAATAATTGAATCAAACCCTTTTGGAATAATCCCTCCTGTCATTATCTCTATTGCATCAAATTTTTTAATTTTTTTCTTTAATGGTTTAGAACCAGCAGCAATTGAGCCAATTATCTTGAATTGTTTTTGAGAATTTTTTTTAATCTGATTTGTATCTTTTGAATTAATCGCATATCCATCAAAAGCAGCATTATCTCCGGTTGGATAATTTATATTAGAATAAACATTGCTAGAAACAACTCTATTTAAGGATTTAATACTATTAATTTTTTCATCTTTAATCTTTATTTTTGCTTTTTTTAATATTTTCTTAGATTGCTCGTAACTTAACATTTCAATATTTCTTTAGCTTTTTCTAAATCTTCTTTTGTATTTATATTAAAGAAAGGATCATTATTTGGAAACTCCATATTAATTATTTTAACTCCAACATTATTTGCCCATAACTCTACTTTTCTTTCTCCATCATTTAAGTCTTTTTCTAACCTATCTAGTAATTTTATTGACCATAGGCCAAAAATATTATGTCTTGTATTATTCGATTTAATAAAAAATAAATCGCTTTCATTGAAATTAATATTTTTAATAAAATCTTTAAGTATTTGTCTCTTAAAAAAAGGAGTATCCACAGGAAATGTTGCTATCCACTGGTAATCTCTTTTATTTGTTTTGATCCATTTCATGGCAGATAAAACTCCACATAAAGGACCAAGTCCTTTTTTATAGTCTTCAATTTTAGTTATTTTTTCTGAACTTTGAAAATTTATCGAATTATTTGAGACAATCAAAATCTCTTTAAATTGATCAATTATTTCCGACAACACGTAATCTATTAATAGCTTGTTTGCTAAGTTCACTTGTGATTTATCTTCACCAAATCTTTGTGACTTTCCGCCTGCTAGCACTGTGCCTAAAATATTGTTATGTTGCATTAGTTAAAATATAAAACATTCAAACTTGAATTAAAGAAATTAAATGGACCTTAGAATTTTAGAAATTGCCTCTCACACAGAGAACAATAAAGTCCTCGAAAATTATACTCATAAATCTAAACACAAAAATCCATTATGTGGAGATGAAATGGAAATAAGCTTAGTTGTTAAGGATGAAGTTGTAAAAGACATGGCTTATCAGTGCAAATCATGTGTTTATTGTCAGGCTTCAGTTAGTTTACTATCAAGAAAAATAAAGGAAAAAAAGATAGAGGAAATTAAAGGATTTATTGAAATTGGAGAGCAATTGTTTGATGATGTTAAAGTAACTTTAGAGAAACACTGGAAGGATTTTATGGAAATTTTTGATAAAAAAAACCTCTCCAGGAAAGAATGTTTGTTATTACCTTTAAGAACAATTGCAAAAGCTTTAAAAATTTAAATGATTAATATTTCAAAACCTATTTTGCAGAAAGCATTAATTGCTGGATTTTTTTCAGCATTCACAATTGGTGTGTTAACAGTGCTTACTTACAAAAGTACTCTTGGCTATTTTATAGCAGGGTCTTTTGGATCTTCCATGGTTTTGTTATTTGGTTTTCCTGAAAGTCCATTTGCTCAACCAAAAAATGTTTTTTTTGGACATTTGGTAACAGCTTTAGTTGGTGTGATTTTTGTTCATTTTATTCCACTACCTATTTATATCAATATTGCAGCTGCAGTTGGTATCGGGGTATTTTTAATGATATTATTGAATGTTGTCCATCCACCAGCTGGAGGAAATCCTATAATGGTAATTATAGGTAGTGCCTCTTACGATTATCTAATTAATCCAATAATTTTTGGGTGTATTATTATTCTATTATTGGCAATAATTGTTAACAAATATCTTTTGAAAAAAAATTATCCTTTAAAATAATTTAATGAATTCAAAATATAAAGTTACAAAATTTTCTTCAAAAAATTTTAGTGATACCGAAGATTTAATATCCATTGAAGAGCCTCTTGAAATTTCTCTAAAATATAAATCAGAAGATAAATGGATTAATCAAAATTTATCTATCACAATGAGAACACCAGGTCATGATGAAGACTTGGTAACAGGTTTTTTGTTTAATGAACAAATTATTACATCTTTAGAAGATATTGCTTCTGTTGAAAGTTATGGTGAAAAAGTTGGCCAATACAACCTCCAAAATAAAATCTTAGCAACTTTAATAAATTCAGAAAATGTTAATATAGCGAAAATAAAAAGAGATTTTTTAACTAATTCTTCCTGTGGTGTATGTGGAAAATCTTCATTAGATGCACTTGAGATTGTAAAAAAAAATAAAACTCACGCTTCTGAACCAAAAATTTCAAAAGATATTATAGTTCAATCTCCTGATACTTTACGAGAAGCTCAATCAGAGTTCAGCAAAACAGGTGGTATTCATGCAAGTGGTCTCTTTAATTCTAGTGGGGAACTGATAGATTTAAGAGAAGATGTAGGAAGACACAATGCATTAGATAAGCTTATTGGTTGCACTTTAAAAAATGGTAAAATTGATCCAAAATCTCAATTTATCACATGCTCCGGAAGACTTAATTTTGAGCTGGTTCAAAAGGTTTTGATGACGGATATAGGTATAATGATAGGCGTTGGTGCGCCAACTAGTCTTGCTATCGATTTAGCGAATAAATTTAACATTACCCTTGTTGGTTTCGTAAAGAGGGACAGTTTTAATATTTACACAAATAACAAAAAAGTTATTGTGGACTAAATTAATAAAAGGGTATTTGTGTCAAAAAATATAAGTAATTTATCAGGCAGAATAGGCTTAAAAGATAACCTATTTAAGCAAATCTCAGAAAATACTTTAAGCGATAATCCTCAAGATATTAAAGAAATTGCCAAAAAACATAACCTAGGTGTTTCAACTCTCCATGGTGCAGAATCCTTTTATGAGTTTTTAAGACCTTCTCATAGAGAAAAAAAAGCTTTCGTTTGTAACGGTAGTGCGTGCATGTGTGCAGGTACTCAAGACAAATTAAAAGATAAGCTCAAGGAAAAACTAGGTGATGACAAAGTTGGAGAAATGTTCTGCTTAGGTCATTGTTATGAAAACCATGCATTTCACTATGATGGAGAAAATTATGCTGGTAAAGATATAGAAAAAATTGATCAGATTTTAAAAGGTGAGGAAATTAAGCAAGAAAAATTTTTTTCTAAGAGTTATGCGACAACAAGTTTTTTAATGGATGATAAACTTTCTTCTACAGACCAATTCAAAGATCAATTAAGTAAATTTCTAAAATCAGATAAAAAAGAAATAGTAAAATCATTATTAGACTCAAATTTAACAGGAAGAGGTGGTGCAGGTTTTCCAACAGGAATGAAATGGGATTTCTGCAGTAAAGCAAAAGGAGATAAAAAATATGTTATCTGTAATGCAGATGAGGGCGACTCTGGTGCTTTCTCAGATAGATATTTATTAGAAGACCAACCTTTAAAAGTTATTTTTGGAATGGTAATATGTGGTTATGTAATTGGGAGTGATGAGGGTGTTTTATATATAAGAGGAGAATATCCAAAATCAATTGAAGCATTAAATGGGAGTATAAACGAACTTAAAAAATTAGGATTATTAGGTGAAAATATTTTAGGAACAGATTTTTCATTTGATTTAGGAATTTGTATTGGTCAAGGTGCGTATATCTGTGGAGAAGAAACAGCTTTGATTGCATCTATTGAAGGAAGAAGAGCAGAAGTTGATGTTAGACCTCCTTTTCCTGTTACAGAAGGATTATATAAAAAACCAACTGTTGTTAACAATGTTGAAACTTTAGCAGCTGCAACTGGAATTTTAATAAATGGTTCTGAGAAGTTTTCATCTATAGGAAATAAAAAATCAGCAGGTACTAAATTAGTTTGTTTGGATAGTTTCTTTAACAACCCAGGTGTTTATGAAATTGATATGGGTACTCCAATGAAAAAAATATTTAATGAAATTGGTGGAGGATACAAAGAACCATTAAAAGCTTTTCAAATTGGTGGCCCACTTGGTGGTGTGGTTCCATTAAGTGAAATAGAAAATCTTAATTTAGATTTTCAGGAGTTTACTGCAAAAGGTTTCATGTTAGGTCATGCTAGTGTGGTGAGTATTCCTAAAGATTTTTCTATGGCAGAATACATTCATCATCTATTTGAATTTTCTGCTGAAGAATCATGTGGAAAATGTTTCCCTGGAAGACTTGGATCTTACAGAGGTAAAGAAATGTTTGACCAAGCTAAAAAGAAAACTGCCAAAATACCTTTGAAATTGCTTGAAGAATTGCTTGTTACAATGAAAAAAGGATGTTTATGTGCTTTATGTGGAGCTATACCCACTCCTATTCAGAACATTCTAAAGTACTTTGGGGATGAAATGAAAAATGATATGGTTAAAGATAATTAATGAGTTCAGAGAAAAGAAAAATTGCTTATATTGACGGAAAACCGTATGAAATCGGACCAAATCATTCGTCTATTTTAAAATTTGTAAAAAGCTATGTAGGTGAAAAAAAAGTTCCTACTTTATGTGATGATCCAAATTTAGCACCTTATGGAGCTTGTAGAGTGTGTTCAGTTGAGGTTGCTTTAGAAAAAGATGGCCCTACAAGAGTAGTTGCTTCTTGCCATACTCCAGTTGCTGAGAATCAACACATATTTACGTCAAATGAATCTTTGAAAGATCTTAGAAAAAATATTGTTGAATTAGTATTAACAGACCATCCAATGGAATGTGATACTTGTGAGGTAAATAACAACTGTGAATTACAAACAGTAGCAAACGATTTAGGGGTATCTGATCACAGATATAACAGTCCAAAACAACATAAAGGAATTCCAAGAGATACATCTCATGATTACATGAGAATGAATTTAGATAATTGTATCAATTGTGGAAGATGTGTCAGAGCCTGTGATGAAATTCAAGGTTCATTCGTTTTAACAATGAGTGGAAGAGGATTTGAATCAAGAATAACAACTGATAACGACATGATGTTTGGAGATAGTTCATGCGTTTCTTGTGGTGCTTGCGCTCACACTTGTCCAACAGATGCTATCTCAGATGTTTTTCAATCAAAGTCCGCTGCAGTAGATAAAAAAGTTAGAACAACTTGTTCATACTGCGGTGTTGGTTGTAATTTAGAGGCTTCGATTAAAGATGATAAAGTTGTAGCTATTGATACGCCTAAACAAACAGAAGTTAATGCTGGACATACGTGTATTAAAGGAAGATATGCGTTTAGTTTTTATGATCATCCAGACAGATTAAAATCACCTCTAATTAAAAGAAATGGAAAATTTGAAGAAGCTTCTTGGGAAGAAGCTTATGATTTTATCAAAAAGGAAATGAACAGAATTACAAAAGATAATGGTCCAGATGCCTTTGCTGGAATTTCTTCTGCGAGATGTACGAATGAAGAAAATTATGTTTTCCAAAAAATGATTAGAGCTGCGGTAGGAACCAACAGTGTAGACTGTTGCGCAAGAATTTGTCATTCACCAACAGCTTGGGGAATGCAACAAACTTTTGGAACGGGAGCAGCGACTAACTCTACAGACGATATTTATCATGCAGATTTATTTTTAGTCATTGGAGCTAATCCAACTAATGCTCATCCTGTAACAGGTGCTAAAATAAAACAGCAAGTAATGAAAGGTAAAAAACTAATTGTTCTTGATCCAGTTACAACTGAACTAGCAAAACTTGCAGATTACCATATTAAATTAAGACCAGGAACCAACGTTGCAGTTCTAAATATGATGTTGCACTTTATTATTAAATCAAAACTTTATAATGCAGATTTTGTTAGAGATAGAACTGAAGGATTTGATAATTTCTTAAAAGAAATTGAAAGACAAGATGTAGATCATTTAGCAAAAGTAGCAGGTGTAGATAAGCAATTAATTAAAGAAGCAGCAATTGCATATGCTACTGCAAGAAATTCAATGGAATTTCATGGTTTAGGAGTTACTGAACACGAACAAGGTTCAAAAACAGTCATGCTAATTGCAGATCTAGCAATGATTACTGGAAACATTGGAAGAAAAGGTGTTGGGGTTAATCCTTTAAGAGGCCAAAACAATGTTCAAGGTGCAGCAGATATGGGATGTCAACCACACCAAGGCGCTGGATATTTTCCTGTGGCTGATGAAAAGCATCAAGAATTCTATACAGAAAAATATGGAGTAACACACCCAACTAAACCAGGATTAAAAATTCCTCAAATGTTTGAAGCTGCAATAAACAAGGAATTAAAAGGTTTATGGATTATAGGTGAAGATATTGTTCAAACAGATCCTAATAGCGCACATGTTATTGAAGCTATGAACTCTTTAGAGCTTTTAGTTGTTCAAGAAATATTTATGAGTGAAACAGCAAAATTAGCAACTGTTGTTCTGCCAGGTACAACTTTCCTAGAAAAAGATGGAACTTTTACAAATACTGAGAGAAGAATTCAAAGAGTGAACAGAGCTGTACCTCCTCTACCAGGGACTAAACCTGATGGATTAATTGTAACTGAAATGATGCAAAAATTAGGTTTTGACCAACCAACTTATGACGCTGATCAAGTTCTAGGAGAGATTGCTGACATAGTTCCTTTCTTTAAGGGAGTAACTAGAGAAAGATTAGGAAAGTTCGGACTTCAATGGCCAGTTCAAGAAGATGGAACTGATACAAAAATTTTACATACAGAAACATTTAAATTAGGTAAAGGCAGACTTAAAAACTTTGATTGGAAAGAATCATCAGAAATAGAAGCTAATCAAAAAGACTACCCATTGATTTTAACAACTAGCAGAGTTTTACAACATTACAACGCTGCAACAATGACTAGAAGAACAAAAAATATAAATATTGTTGATGAAGATGTTTTGTTAATTCATCCTAAAGATGCAGCTCATAGAGATCTAAATACTGGTGATATTGGAAGACTTTATTCTGGTAGAGGTGAGGTTGCACTTAAAGTTGAGGTTACAGATAAAGTTAAAGAAGGAATTGTGTTTACTACATTCCATTTCCCAGAGCATATGGTTAATATGGTTACAGGTCATGGTAAAGATGAAGAAACAATGTGTGCAGAATACAAAGTATCTTCTGTTGAAGTACAAAAAATCTCTAATCAATTTAAAACAGAAGTTAAACCAAAAGAAAATCAGGCTGAAGTTAGTTAATTAAAATGACCATTGGTTGGCATTTTGATAATACATATTCGAAGTTATCAAATACTTTTAAAGAAAATATTAAACCAACTCCTGTTCATGACCCTGAATTAGTAATTTTAAACGAGGAACTAGCATCTACTTTAAATTTAGATTTTTCAAAAACAGACAAAAAAAAATTAGCAGAAATATTTTCTGGAAACTCCATACCAGAAGAAACTAATACCATTGCGCAAGCGTATGCTGGTCATCAATTTGGACACTTTACTATGTTGGGAGATGGTAGAGCAGTTTTATTGGGTGAGCATTTGGTTAATAATCATAACCGTTTTGATATTCAGTTTAAAGGTTCAGGGAGAACTTCTTTTTCTAGAGGTGGTGATGGGAGAGCAGCATTAGGACCTATGCTTAGAGAATATATTATCAGTGAAGCGATACATTCATTAAATATTCCAACAACTAGAAGCCTAGCTGTAGTAAAAACAGGAGAAAAAGTTGTAAGAGAAAATCTTTTACAGGGTGCTATATTAACTAGAGTTGCATCAAGTCATCTTCGAGTTGGAACTTTTCAATATATTGCTGCAACTCAAAATATTGAAAATTTAAGTACTTTAGTCGACTACACAATAAACAGACATTATCCAGAAATAAAAACATCAAATTCAAAAGCATTAGATTTATTAAATCTTGTAATGGAAAAACAATGCCAGCTAGTAATCAATTGGATGAGAGTTGGATTTATTCATGGGGTTATGAATACTGATAACATGGCAATTTCAGGTGAAACAATAGATTATGGTCCATGCGCATTTATGGATCATTATGATCCAAAAACTGTATTTAGCTCAATAGACAAATTTGGCAGATACGCCTTTTCTAATCAACCACCAATTACAAAGTGGAATTTAGCAAGATTTGCTGAATGTTTGATCCCTATAATTGATAAAGATGAAGATACTGCAATTAAATTAGCTACAGATTTAATAGATAATTTCCAAAATATTTATGAAGATAAGTGGTTAAATATGATGAGAGATAAGCTTGGTCTATTTGGTCAGGATAAAAATGATAAAAAATTAATTAATGATTTGTTTAATTGGATGGAAAAAAATAAGGCAGATTACACAAATACTTTCTGTAATCTAATGAACATCAACTCTGATGAAATTTACAGAAATAATGATTTTATCAATTGGAAAAATCAATGGAAAAAAAGATCTGAGTTAAATAATTCAACCAAGGAAAAACAAAGCAAACTTATGAAATCAAATAATCCAACAGTTATTCCTAGGAATCATAAAGTAGAAGAAGCTCTGGCTGCTGCAGACAAAGGGAATCTTGATCTAATGAAAGTGCTACTTAGTATTTTAAAAAGTCCGTATGATCATCAAAAAAATATTACAGAATATCAAGTTCCAGCACCTCCTAGAAAAGAGAAATATCAGACTTTTTGTGGAACTTAAAATTAATCAAATGGATAACACATCCAGCCCGAAATTATATATTTTGTATCAATTTTTAATATCTCACCTGCATGTGCATGAGTCCATTCAGCGGGCCAAATCAAAGTTTTTCCCATTTCTGGTTTTACCCTTACATCATAATGGGAAAAATATGTACTTCCATTATCATAGCCAACGTCATTCAAATAAGTCATCCAAGCAAATACACGATGCATCGTTAAAGTTGAGTTTCTTTCACAATGAATTAAAGAGAAATGATCTCCAGGATTATATTTTTGCAAAGTAAAAGTTGGAATGTCTAATTCTGAATTAGTCTTGGTTAAAAATGGCCATTGTTGTTTGTAGTCATTATAACATTTATAAAGCTCTTCAAAATAGTCATTAAACATATTAAATTTTTCTTTTTTCAAAAACAAAGGGTCTATATTAATATTAGTAGTTTTTTTACTTTCTTCATTGTGACCAAATCCCGTAACTCCTTTGCTTTGTAAATGAACATTTTTCTCAAAAAAATCAATCATTCCTGAAAACAATTTTTGATCTTCAATTTTCCAACAACCAATAAAGTTTTTATTTTTAGTATTAATTTCTTGTCTAATCATTCAATAATTTCAAATCCTGAGTTATTAAATCTTATAAATCCTGTTGCTTTTTTAATATGATTTAAACCTTTCTTATGTTCATTTAATTTTAAATATAAATTTCCAAGTCTAAAATTTGATTTTTTATGTTCAGGATCTTTTTCTAGAGCCATATTAAGATATTTTTTCGCATCATCTAAATTATTTTCATTTATATAAATGTTTGCTATTTCACTCATTGAATCAATATTTTGATCAATTTCAATTGCTGTTAAATAATTTTTTTTTGCAGATTCTAAATCTCCTTTTACAACCATCAAATTAGCTAGATTATTAAAAATTGAAGAATTCTTATTATCTAACTTTGATGCTTTAATTAAAAATTCTTCTCCTAAATTTATATTTTTCATTACTGAGTAAATTGTACCTAGTAAAAAAAATACTCTTGAATCTTGAATCTCTATTTTTTTTAGTATTTCTAAGGCCTCATTGTATTTATTACTTTTAAGTAAACTAAGCGACTCATTTAACGAATTTTCTAAATTGCTCATTAAAAAATTATATTACAAGACGTATGGCTCTGGTCTAGCTGTTTTTCCTAAAACTCTTTCTACGGCAAATTCACTTATATCTATTGTTTGATAAGAGCCAGTTGTGATTAGTTCTGTTAAAGCTCTGCCAACACCTGGTGCCTGCATTAATCCTCTACCTGTGAAACCTGAGGCCATATAAACATTTTCATATTTTGGATGCTTACCAACAACTGCATTGTTATCTAATTTATTGCAATCATAGAAACCTGCCCATCCGCCAGTTAATTTTAATTCTTCAAAAACAGGTATTCTCTTAGCAAGAGCTGGCCAAACTAATTCCTCAAAATCATTCCAAGCTGGTTCTAAATCTTCTGCATCAAATACAGAAATAGGTGATCCTGCTAAATATTCCCCTCCTTCTGGTCTCCAATAAACACCGGTTGTTAAATCTCCACTTAGTGGCATATCTTTTATATATGTTGGGCATTTTACTCTAAACACGGTATGTTTTTGCGGAACAACAGGAATATCCTTTAACAATTCTTTTGTCCAGCAACCAGCCGCAGAAACAATTGTTTTGGCATTTATTTCAGAAATACTTTTTACTTCACCTTTAATAAATTCTGCTCCAAGTTCTATAGCTTTACTTTTAAGAGCGCTATGAAACATAAATGGATCAATCCATCCTTCACTTTGATTATCCGTATAAGTTGCTGTCTCTATACCTTCACTATTCACATAAGGGAAAACTTTAGATAATTCTGACCCTTTAATATTTTTTGTTCCTGCATCACATTCTTTATGATTTTCTAATGCTCTATATTGTTCTTCAGCATGCTCAGGACCAAACATTAAAAGATATCCATTGGTTACCATGCTAGCAGTAGGATTAGGATTTTTTTCTGTTTTTAATAATTTTGGTATTTGGAAAATAAATTCTCTTGCAAATTTTCCTAATAAAATATTTTCTTTTTGGAAAAATTGTCTTCTAAAACCACCTAGAGATAATGGGAATGAAGCTGTTTTATAAGTAGGATCTCTTTCAATTACTTTTACTTTTCTACCTTCTTTCGATAAAAAATAGGCTGTTGCTGCCCCAATTATTCCTCCGCCAATTACTACAACATCATCCATATCTAATTTAATATAATTAAGCTTGTATTCAGAATTAGTGCAAAGCTACACCAAAGTAAATAAGGAATCATTAAGTAGGAACTCAACATCTTGACGCGTTTAAACCTTAAAATAAGATTGATTATCAATACTATTAATATGATTAATACTAAAAGAGCCAAAATCATATTATGGAAAACAAAGAAAACTACACTCCAAGTTGTATTAAATGCTAAATGAATAAAATAAATATAAACAGTATTCATATCTCTATTTTTTGTATGCCAGTAAAGCCATATTGAAATTGTCATCAATGTATACAAGGTGGTCCAAACAGGTCCAAATATCCAATCTGGTGGATTAAATGATGGTTTATTTAATAATGAGTACCATGGCTCTTTAAATGTAATAGTAGCTAAACCACCAATCAATGAAGCAGAGAATGTAATAGCAAGAAACAATATAAATGTTAAAAATTTATTTTTAAACATGTAAGATATATACATAACAAAAAATGAGTAAAAAAACTATTTGGATTACAGGCGGTAGTACTGGGATTGGCAAAGCTTTAGCAATCAAGTTTGCAAGTAAGGGATGGAATGTTGCTATATCTGCAAGAAGAGCTGAATTACTAAATGAGCTTTCAAATTCTTATGAAAATATCTCAAGTTTTCCTTTAGATGTAACAGATAAAGAAAAGTGCAAAGAAGTATTTAATGAAATTAAAAAAAAATATGAAAATATAGATATTTGTTTTTTTTCAACTGGAACATGGGATCCCAAAAAAGAAAAAGATATAGATGTCGAACAAATGGAAGATGTGTTTAGAGTAAATTTTTTTGGAACTGTGAATAGTATCAAAGCAGTTGAGCAATACTTTAGAGATAAAAAAAATGGTATAATTACTATTGTTTCATCAATTGCAGGATATAGAGGATTACCTAATTCAACTGGATATGGACCATCTAAATCTGCATTAAACAACTTAGCTGAAAGTTTGTACTTTGATTTTAAAAGATACAATGTACGTATTTGTTTAGTGTCTCCTGGATTTATTAAAACACCAATGACAGATAAAAATGATTTTAAAATGCCTTTTTTGAAAACTCCTGAGTATGCTGCAGATCAAATTTATGAGGGTTTAATTAACAAAAATATATTTGAAATACATTTTCCAAAATCACTCACAATCACATTAAAACTATTGAGTTTTTTACCGAGTAAAATTTATTTTGGTTTAGTTGGAAAACTTACAAAATATCAAAAAAAGTAATTAATCTTTTACAAATACAACTGTTAATTCAGCTACTTTAAAACCAAATTTAGTCATTGTTGCTCTATTAATTGCAACCCTATCATCTTGTTTAAAAATCCAATCATCGAAAGTTATTTTTAATTCTTTACCTTTAACTGGAACTAATAAAACATATTCAAATTTAAATGCTGGTCCATAAGAATATCCTACTGCTTTACCCACAACATCCCCTGCTGTTCCTTCATAATTGTGCTCATCAATTTTATTTATTCTCCATTCTCGGTCTTGAACTTCACCATCATCCCAATTAAATTTTTCTTTAAGAATTAACTGCTTTCCATCCCAAGTCCCATTTAAATCTGCAGAAAATTGTCTTGTAACTTTTCCTGATCTATTTTGTAGAACTCCCCAAGCCTTAACATTTCCAGATAAATATTCCTCAATAATTAATCTTGGTTCTTTATTTTTAAAGTCTTCTGGTTTCATGGCACTATTATTCGAGCAACTTGTAATTAAGAATAATGAAATTATCAATGAAATTGACTTAATTATTTTTATATGTCGCATAAATATCTCCATTATTTTCACTTGTTTTGCATTGAAAATTGTATCAGATCAATATTTTTTGACTTAAATCCAGCTTCACAATAAGAAAGATAAAACTCCCACATTCTTTTAAATGTTAAGTCAAAACCTTGATTTTTTATTAAATCCCATTTTTTTAAAAACTCATTTCTCCATATAGCCAATGTATTTGCATAATGGTCAGCATAAGAAATATATGAATTAACAGTTAAACCATTGTCAGAAACATATCGATTAATGCTATTTTTATTTGGCAAAAAACCACCTGGAAAAATATATTTTTGAATAAAATCTTGTTTATTTTTATATCTATCAAATAACCTATCATCGATGGTTATTGCTTGAATAGCTGCTTTACCACCATCAGATAAGTTAGTTTTAATGGTTTTAAAATAACCCTCTAAATAATTTTGACCAACAGCCTCAATCATCTCTATAGAGGCAATTGAATTGTATTTGCCTTTAAGATCTCTGTAATCCTTTATTTCAATATTTACTTTTTCGTTTAAACCACAATTAAAAATTCTTTCTTTTGCGTATTCAAATTGTTTTTTTGATATTGTAATACAGTCTAGTTTAACATCATATTTTTTACCTAAGTATTCAGCAAAACCTCCCCAACCACATCCTATTTCTAAAACTTTGTCACCATTGTTTGGTTTAATTAGATCAATTAATTTTTGATATTTGTTATTTTGAGCATCGGAAAGATTTTTCGACTTATCATCAAAAATAGCACTAGAGTAAGTAAGTGTGTCATCTAACCAAAGAGAAAAAAAATCATTACCTAGATCATAATGTTTAGCAATATTTTCTTTGCTTCTACTTTTTGTATTTTTGATTATTTTATTTTTTACAAAATTAATTATTGGAAAATCGAGAAGACCTGAGAATTTATATATTACTTCTATATTTCTTGCAGTTAATTCAATTAAATTTGATAAGTTATCTGTTTCAAATTCACCTCTCATGTAGCTTTCAGCAAATCCAATACTACCACCTCTAATTAAATTATAATTAAAATCTGGTTTTTTGATTAAAATATTTGCATGCAATTTTTCATTTGGATTTCCAAACTTTAAAACTTTTCTATCATATGTTGTTAACTCAAGATAACCATAACTTATTTTATTAAGAAATTTAAAAACTAATTTATCTGCAGCATTATTTAAAAACATTAATTTTCAACTGTTATATTATTTTTAATATTAAGTTTTTTCTTAATAAATTTAATTCCTTTAATCCACAATTTAAACGCTTCAAAATGTATCGCAGAGATAATTTTAAATGTCATTAAAGGGTGTTTTAGATAAGAATTCATTAAGTTTTTACTTGTCAAATCAGATCTTTCACCATCTTGAGATGCGAAAAGAATTTTTCCTTCTTGATCATATTGATCTATTACAACTGACAACTTCTGCTCTGGATTTAATATCCTAAAAAAATAATTACAATCCATTTCAATAAATGGTGAAACATGAAATTTTTTTGAGCAATTATTTTGAATTAATTTATTTTGTCCTTCCACTTTAAAAACATAAGTGTGTTGTTCACCAAATGTATTTTTAACCTCATATAATATAGAAATTAAATTACCATTTCTATTGTATACAAAAAAAATACTTAGTGGATTAAAAACATAACCAAATATTCTTGGATAGCATAAAAGTTTAACTTTTATATTGTCAGTACTGATTTCGTTATTAATTAGATTTTTTTTTACCCACTCAAAAAGAGATGAACCATCACGATCACCATGATCTTTCTCGTAAAAACTAATTAAATTAAATTTATTTAAAGAAAAAAATTTTAATTTATCATTAAGCTCATTTAGTTCTGATAGATCTATAAATAATGAAAATACTTTATATTTAAAAAAATGTTCTTTCGGTTTAAATCTCTTATGGATTACATTTCCATTATATATACAAGAATTAATCATCAAGGTTTTTCAGCATTTCAATAGATGATTTTATTCCATCTTCATGAAATCCGTAACCAAAATAACTGCCACAAAAAAGTAAATCTTTTTGATTTTGTATTTTAATAAGCTCTGATTGAGCATCTAATGCTTTTTGATCATAATATGGATGTGTAAATTTCACTTTTCTCAATATTTTTTTCTCATCAATATTGAAGTAAGGATTTAATGTTAAGAAAATATTTTCATCACACTTTAAATTTTGCAATAAATTTAACCAGTAGGTTATTGAATTTTTCTCTAAATTCTTGTCATCTATTGATGAATTCCAAGAAGACCAAGCTTTTTTATTTTTGGGCATGGCCCGCTGATCTGTATGTATGTAAGCTATATTTTCTTTGTAGCTAAAATTCGAAAGAATATTTATCTCATCATCAGTTGGATTTTCAATTAACTTTAAAGCTTCATCAGCATGTGTCGCTAAAACTACTTTGTCATAATCGAAGAATTCGCTTTCTCCACCATAATATAAATCTAATCCTGATGATTTTCTTTTAATTGTTGTAACTTTGTAATTTTTGAAGTGTTCACCACTTATTTGAGAAAGTATTTTACTAACATAGGTTCTGCTTCTATTGGTTACTGTGTACCATTGCGGTCTATTTTTCAATTTAAACAAACCATGATTTTGAAAAAATTTTATAAAAAAACTAATCGGCATTTTGCTTGCTTCATATGGAGGCATAGACCAAATTGCAGATACCATTGGTATTATATGATAGTTAACAAATGTTTTTGATAATTTATTAATTTTTAAATATTCACCTAAGGTAATTTTATCATTGGATAAGGTTAATTGATCACTTTTTTTATAAAATTTAATTATATCAAAAAACATCTTTAAGAAATCAATATTAAATAGATTTGATTTATTGGAGAAAATCCCACCCAACCCTTTTCCACAATATTCAAATTTTGTATTATCCACCGAAACTGAAAAAGACATGTTGCTTTTTTCGATTTGGATATCGTTTTCTTTAAAAAAATTAATTAAATTTGGATAAGTTTGAAAATTAAAAACAATAAAACCAATATCTACAGAAACTTTTTTTTCATCAAAAAAAATATCTATTGTATTTGAGTGTCCACCAAAGTGATCTTCGCGCTCGAAAAGATCTACATGATGTTTTTTAGATAAATAATAAGCAGCACTTAGTCCAGAAATACCTGACCCAACGACAGCAATTTTCATTAATTATTATGCTGCATCTTCTTTAAACTCATCCATACTTGGACAAGTGCAAAAAATATTTTTATCTCCGTATACATTATCAACTCTTGCAACTGGAGGCCAAAATTTATTTGCTTTTAAGAATTTTGCTGGATATGCAGCTTGCTCTCTTGAATATTTATGTTTCCATTCATCTGAAGCTAATTCAATATCGGTGTGAGGTGCATTTTTAATAGGGTTATCTACTTTGTCAAACTTGCCTGACTTGACCATATCTATTTCCTCTTTAATGCTAATCAAAGTGTCACAAAATCTATCCAGTTCAGATAAACTCTCACTCTCTGTTGGTTCTATCATCATTGTTCCAGCAACTGGCCATGACATTGTTGGCGCATGAAATCCATAATCTATTAATCTTTTAGCTATATCTTCTTCTGAAATACCTGTTTCGCTTTTAATTGATCTAATATCAATAATACATTCATGAGCTACATTACCATTTGAACCTTTATAAAGAATTGGGTAATGATCTTTTAATCTATTTGCTATGTAATTTGCATTTAGGATTGCAATTTGTGTTGCAAGTTTTACACCTTCGGATCCCATCATCTTAATGTACATCCAGGAAATTGATAAAATGCTTGAGCTTCCCCAAGGAGCTGCTGAAACAGCACCTATTCCACTTGCAGGTCCACAATCTTTTACTACTGGATGATTGGGCAGATAAACTTGTAAATGTCTTTTACATGCGATAGGTCCCATTCCAGGTCCTCCTCCACCATGTGGAATACAAAATGTTTTATGCAAATTTATATGACAAACATCAGGACCAAAATTTCCTGGTTTTGCAACTCCAACAAGTGCGTTTAGGTTTGCTCCATCCATATAAACTTGACCACCATGTTCATGAATTACTTCACATATATCTTTAATTTTTTCCTCAAATACACCATGGGTTGATGGGTAAGTTACCATCAATGCACCAAGATTTTCTGAATGCAATTCTGCTTTTTTCTTTAAATCCTCAAAATCAACATTTCCTTCTTTATCACAATCAACAACGACAACTTTCATTCCAACCATCTGTGCACTTGCTGGATTAGTTCCATGTGCTGAGCTTGGAATTAAACATATATTTCTATTTTCATCCCCTCTATCTAAATGATACTTTCTTATTACCATTAAGCCTGCATACTCACCTTGGGCTCCCGCATTTGGCTGAAGTGAAACACCAGAAAAACCAGTAATAGATCTTAACCAATTTTTAAGATCTGTGAACATTTCTCTATAACCCTCCATCTGTTCAACAGGTACGAATGGGTGGGGCTCAGCCAATTCTCTCCACGAAATAGGTATCATTTCTGCAGTAGCATTTAATTTCATAGTACATGATCCTAGAGCAATCATTGTTCTGTTAAGAGCTATATCTTTATCCTCTAACTTTTTAAGATATCTGAGCATTTCTGTCTCTGAATGATATGAGTTAAAAACAGGGTGTTCTAAATATTTTGAAGTTCTTAATAAATTTTTTGGTAAATTTGGTAAACTAACAGTAGGATCCTCTTTTTTAATTGACTCTGCAGCATTAAATATTTTTAATAATTGATTTACTCTGTAAACATTTTTTCTTTCATCGAAAGAAACAGATAGCATTTCTGAATTTACTTTTCTGATATTAACTTTTTGGTCTAAAGCATTTTTGAAAATTTGATCTGTCTTTTCTTTGGTAATAATAGTTACGGTATCAAAAAAATAATCAGAGTATAATTCATATCCTGATTGCTTTATTTTATCTGCAAAATTTTTTGCTAGTTGAGATACTCTTTCGGAAATACTTTTAATTCCATCTGGGCCATGATAAATAGCGTATGCTGCTGAAACAATCGCTAGTAAAGCTTGAGCGGTACAAATATTGCTTGTAGCTTTGTCTCTTCTAATGTGTTGCTCTCTAGTTTGTAATGACAATCTATAAGCCTGGCTTCCATGCCTATCCACTGAGACCCCAACAATTCTACCTGGCATAGATCGTTTGTATTCATCTTTTGTTGCAAAAAAGGCTGCATGAGGTCCTCCATAACCCATTGGAATACCGAATCTTTGGGAGCTACCGACTGCAATATCTGCTCCAAGCTCTCTTGGAGTTTTTAGCATAGAAAGTGCAAGAAGATCACAAACTAAAATTGCTTTTCCATTTTTTTTATGAATTTTACTTATGGCCTCACTAGGATCTTTAATATCACCTAAAGTTCCTGGATATTGTAAAACTCCGCAAACAATATCTTCTTTTAACTGCTCTAGAACTTTATCCTCGTTTCCAACAAGTACTTTTAGACCCATTGGCTCTGCTCTAGTTTGAATTACGTCAATTGTTTGTGGGTGGCAATTTTCTGAAACAAAAACTAAATTACTATCACTTTTATTAAGTCTATGACTTAAACCCATAGCTTCGGCAGCTGCTGTTCCCTCATCAAGTAAAGACGCGTTTGCTATATCCATTCCAGTAAAATCAACGATCATTTGTTGAAAGTTTAATAGCATCTCTAATCTACCTTGTGCTACTTCAGGCTGGTAAGGTGTATATGATGTGTACCATCCAGGATTTTCTAATATATTTCTTAAAATTACGTATGGTGTGTAGGTTCCATAATAACCCATGCCTATAAAATTTGAGTAAATTTGGTTTTTTTTTGAAATTGCTTTTAATTTTCTTAAAGCTTCATATTCTGAATTTGGTTCACCGATATTTAATTCACCTTTAAACTGAATCTTTTCTGGTATGGTGCTATTAATAAACTCATCTAATGACTTAAAGTTAAGATCTTTAAGCATTTTTTCTTGATCATTTTTTGATGGACCTATGTGTCTTCTAATAAAATCTTTTTGTGAATTGTGTAACATTAGCTTGATGTCTCCTTTGCAAATTTATCGTATTCTTCTTTATTCATTAAAGTATCTAGCTCCGATGTGTCTTTAATTTTCAGTTTAAAAAACCATGCACCACCTTCAGGGTCTTCATTGATTTTGGCAGGATCGTCAACTATAGACTGGTTAGTGTCTACCACTTCACCACTAACTGGAGTATAGACATCACTAGCAGCTTTCGTAGATTCTACTACTCCTGCAGTACCATCTTTTTCAACATTAGATCCTTTTTCAGGAAGTTCCGCAAAAACTATGTCTCCAAGCATTTCTGTTGCATGTTTTGTAATTCCTATTGTAGCTACATCTCCCTCCAAAGTAATCCACTCATGCTCTTTAGAAAATTTTACTTCACTCATTAATTTACTCCTTTCACATAATTTTTCTTATAAAATGGTAATGCGCAAACATTTGCTGGATATTTTTTTCCTCTTACCTCAAGCAAAATTTTAGTATCAACCTTTGAAAACTCTTTATCAACATAACCCATCGCTATAGGACCGTTTACGCTTGGTCCAAACGTTCCACTAGTTATCTCACCAATTTGTTTATCTGTATCATTAAATATTTTAGTTTTTTCTCTTGCAATCAGTCTACCTTCAGGCTTAATCCCTACTCTTATTTGGCTTGCTCCATCTTGCATTTGATTCATAATTTTTTTCGACCCAATAAAACCCCCATTTGATAATCTAGATTTTGAGATTGCCCATCTAAGGTTAGCCTCAACTGGCGTTTTATTAATATCTAATTCGTGACCATATAAACATAATCCAGCTTCTAATCTCAAGGTATCTCTTGCCCCAAGTCCTATAAGTTGTGCTCCCTTTTCTATTAAATTTTCAACGAATTTTTCAGCTTTATCATTGGAAATTGAAATTTCAAATCCATCTTCCCCTGTATAACCTGATCTTGTGACAAATAATTTTTGATTATCAGAATCAAACCAATTTCCTGTCATAAAATTTAGTTGATCAACCCCATTTATAATTGAGTTTAAAATTTCAACAGATTTAGGTCCTTGAATTGCTATCAAAGATCTATTGTTATCTAAATTCATTTTAAATTTTGAACCTAGTAAATTAGATAAAATCTCGAAGTCTTTATCTTTGCATGCAGCATTTAGGATTATTAAATACCCCTCCTGAATTTTGGTAATGATTAAATCATCATAAATTCCAGCATACTCATTCATTAAAAAACTATACTTAGAGCAGTTTTGTTTTAGATTTTTTAAATCTAATGGAAAAATTTTTTCTAATTCTTCTGTTAAAGTTTCATCGCCATATACAAATAGCTGGCCCATATGAGATACATCAAATATTCCAGAATGCGATCTTGTGAATTTATGTTCTTCAATAATACCTTTGCTATACTGAATAGGCATTTCATAGCCAGCAAATTCAACAAACTTAGCGTTGTTACTTTGATGAAGTTTATTTAGTGATGTTTTTTTTATTTCCATATTAACTCTTCTTTGCCCCCTCTGTCTTGGTGCCTGAGAGATTTGCTCCTTCGGCGAGAATAATTCTCTTTCCAGAGTTAATATGTACGGTCCTTTTGCCTGAGAGTTTCCGGGGTGGTTGCTCCTTCGGCGCTACAAAAGTAGTCTCTCCCGTATATAAATTTATAACACATTTAAAATGTTTATGTGTAATTTATTTAGCTACATTTTTGACAAGTAATGGAGACAAAAACTGTATAACTACTGCTGTTATAACTACTGCTCCCCCAAAAAGCACTGTAAGTGGCGGATTTTCGTTTGCAAACATCCATGCCCACATGGGTCCTAAGACAGCTTCAGTCAACATAATGATTCCAACAAATGCTGAGGGAGTTGATCTTGCTCCAATTGTTATAAGTATAAATCCAAGTCCAACTTGAAAAAATCCTGCAATAAAACCTAAAAAAATATCATTTGTTGAAACTAAAATACTCGGTGACATAAACAAACCTATTAGTGTTGCAAAAATTCCAGCAACTAATTGTAAAGGTATCATGTCGACTTTTGGATATTTTCTTACAATTAAAATTAAGATTGCAAATGATATCGGCATAATAAATGCAACTAAGTTTCCAGTCATTTGACCTGTTGTTAGTGAACTGCCCAACATTAAAATGATACCAGCTACTGCTGTAATAATACAAGTTAATGTAATTTTTGAAATTTTTTCTTTTAAAAATACATAACCAAAAATTGCTAAAAACAAAGCTTGAGTTTGAATTATAAAGTTTGCATTAGCTACTGTTGTTTCGTACATAGCAAATACATAACTAGCAAATCCAATGGATAAAATTATTCCTCCAAATAAACCTGGAATTCCAGATTTATAAAGAGCACTGAAAATTTTTCTTTTATAAGTAAAGATTAAAAAAATTGTAATTACTCCAATAAAGAAAAGTGATCTCCAAAATAATATTTGCCAAAGTGTAGATCCATCGAAAGACTTAACAATTAAACCTCCAAAACTTAATGCGCAAGCTCCTAAAAAAACTAAAAAAGGACCTGGTATTTTTGATAAAAAATTCATTAAATTTGTGATAGTAAATTTTGAGTTTCCATTTCATATAATTTAAATAAAGTCTCTGCATCAGATAAATTAATCTCTTTGAATTTTATTTTTGAACCAGGAGACATCTGTACTAATCGGTCATAATCGACACTAGCCACAACTCCAATTTTTGGATAACCACCAATAGTACCATGATCTGAAAGCATTATAATTGGATTTCCGTCTGCCGGTACTTGAATTACACCTTTAATCAAACCCTCTGATTTTATGTTGGTATTCACAATATTATCAATTTTAGGTCCCTCTAGTCTCATACCCATTCTGTCTGAAAGTTTGGATACTGTGAATTCCTTTTCATAAAATAATTTTTTACCTTCTTCAGAAAAGTAATCAAAATTAGTGCCTTTGATCACCCTTATGTTTTCTATTTTGGTATTAATGTAATTAGTTTTTTTAATATCCTTATTTAAATTTATTTTTTTTAAATTAATTCTTTGCCCAACTTCTAATTTTTTTCCATCATTGGATCCAATATTTGCTTTTGTATTTATAGAACAACTATTCCATTGAAATTTTAAATCGAACACTCCACCCAATGCTAAATATCCATAAACTGATTTATTTGTAGATATGATATTTATCTCATCTCCATTTTCAATTTGATAACTTTCGTAACATTTACCCTCAATTTCAGTATCTTTTTTTTTAATTGAAAAAATTACATCTCCAGTGATGGCGCAATTAATTTTTTCTCCGGAATATTTTATATGAGGACCTTGATATGCAAACTCTATGACTGCAGAGTCTAAATTATTATAAACAAGTTTATTGGCTATAAGATAATTTCTATTATCCATAGCACCACTAAATGGTATGCCAATATGATAAAGATGATCCCTGCCTTTATCTTGAAAGGTGGTATTAATTCCAGGTCTAATTATTTCTAGATAATTGCTACTCATTATAATTTTTATACTGATCTAACGTAATTTCCTTAAAAATTACTGTATCTCCTGGGTTAATTAGATTTGGTTTGTCTTCTTTTGAACTATCAAAGACATCCACAGGGGTATTTCCTAAAATATTCCATCCACCTGGACTTTCAAATGTATAAATGTTTGCAAATTGTTCAGTTAATGCAACAGATCCCTTTGGCACTTTTACTCTAGGGGTCTCTAAACGTTGAGCTCTCATATTCTCATCCAAGTCACCAAGAAAAGGCATGCCTGCAATAAACCCTGTCATGTAACAAAAATATTCCTTATTTAAAAAATTCTCAAAAATTTTTTCTCTATTTAATTTTAATATTTCTTCCAATCTTTTAATGTCCTTTGAGAATTTTTCATGACAACAAACTGGTATTTCTAATTTTTTTGAATTTGTATCTTTTGAGTCTTGAGCATTAATGTTTTCAACATAATTTTTTACTTTTTTAAAATTTGTTTTTTTTAGATCGTAAGAAATAATTAGTTTATTATAGGAAGGTGTTAAATTATTTATTCCTTCAAATTTTTTTTCTTTAATAGTTTTAAAATATTTTATTACTTGTGAATTAATTGATTTATTTACTTCGTTACCAAAATCACAGTACAAAGCTGCGTCACCAAGATTTGATATATTTTTTATCATGCCATGTTATACTCAACATTATAAGCTATGGAAATTAATATAAATTGTGATTTAGGGGAAAAATCAAAACATCATTCAAATAAGAATGATCCAAATTTACTTGAAATAGTTAATTCAGCTAATGTGGCATGTGGTTACCATGCAGGTGATTATGATTCTATGAAACAAGTTATTCAAATTTCAAAAAAAAATGGTGTTAGTATTGGTGCGCATCCATCATTTAAAGATCCAGAAAATTTTGGAAGGCAAAGAATGAATCTTCCGCCTAATGAGATAAGGCAATTGATTGTTGATCAATATGAAATTCTTCAAAAGATTGCTCAAGATCATGGAGAAAACGTTACACATATTAAACCACACGGTGCTTTAAATAATATGGCTTGTGAAGATATTGATTTAGCAACTACTTTAGCAAAAACAATAAATGAGATTAGTAAAGATTTGATTTATTTGGTTCCTACAGGATCTAAAATGGAGCAAGCAGCAAAAAAAATGAACATGCGTATAGCTTGTGAGATTTTTGCAGATAGAAATTATGAAGATGATGGAAATTTAGTTTCTAGAAAAAAACCAAATGCTCTTATAACTGATCCAGAGGAGGCGAAAAAACATGTGCTAAATATGGTTAAAAATCAGTCGCTTAATTGTCACAGTGGAAAGCAGATACCTTGTGAAATTGACTCTGTGTGCATACATGGTGACAACGAAAGTTCATTATCTACAGCAAAATCAATAAGAGAAAACCTGTTAGAAAATGGATTACAATTAAAACCTTTAAATAAAATGGAGAAATTTATAAATGATTAAAAAAATATTTATAATTTTGATTTTAACATTGTTTACAACAAGTTCTTTTTCTGCAGGATCAGACTCCACTTCTTCAAAAGTAAAATCAAATTATGATAAAGCAGTAGAGTCAATTAAGTTTGCAAAAAAATACGAGTTAAAAGGTAAACTTGAAAAGGCAAAAAAAAGATATGCTAAAGCTCAAAAACTACTTTTGAAATCAAACTCAGAAAAACCTAACAAAGCTGATACTTTAAATTATTTAGGTTTCACTACCCGAAAACTTGGTGATTACGAGAACGGCGAAAAATATTATCTACAAGGTCTAGAAATTGAACCTAATCATATAGGTATAAACGAATATTTAGGTGAACTGTATGTTGCAACAAACAGATTAAATTTAGCAAAAGAAAGATTAAAAATATTAGAAAACTGTAACTGTAAAGAATATATCCAGTTAAAAGAAGTTATTGAAGGCACTAAAAAATCTAAATATTAATTTAAATACAAAATATAAAAAATAAGCTGGTGTTAAAATCACCAGCTTAAAAATAGTATTTATTGAAAAATTCGCAAATTAAAATAATATTAACCCATCTTGATTGAAGAACTCATAATTTTAACCAATATAATTTTTATAACAATTATATTAACAGCAGATAATGCTGTGATTGTTGGATCTATTGCTTCAAATTTTGTTCCAAAAAATAGAAAACAAATAATTCTTTGGGGTGTAATTGGAGCCTTTGTTTTTAAAATCTTTTTTGCAATTTTTGCAACTTTTTTATTTGAATTTTATTTTATAAAAATTTTAGGTGGTTTATTATTAATTTGGATTGTAAATGATTTAAGGAAAGATTTACTAGACATTAAAAAAGTAAAACCCACTACTAAAAAGGGGAAAGAGCCTTCATACATTAGTAGCATAGGAAAAGTTTTATTTGCAGATATCATGATCAGTTTTGACAACGTCATTGGTGTAGTTGCAGCAGCAAAAGGATATTTTGGATTTATGATATTTGGACTGATGTTATCAGTTGTTCTGACTGGTGCTTTAGCAACATATATGGCTAATTATATACAAAGACATATTTGGATAGCCTATATCGGCTTAGTATTTATCTTAATCGTTGGTCTACAATTAGTAATTGGTGGATTAGTTGACCTTGAAATATTAAATATTAATGAAGAATTTAAAAAATATTTTTAATTAAAAAGAATTTTTTTTATTAGGAAATTTAATTCTTCTAACTTCTTTTGAGTAATTTGAAACAGCTTTAGAAATATCTTTTCTAATATTTGCATATTTCTTAACAAACTTATAACTCATTGGATTTAAGCCAATTAAATCATCAAAAACTAATATTTGACCATCGCAATATTTAGAAGCTCCAATCCCTATTGTTGGAACTTTAATATTTTGACTGACAAGTTTTGCTAAAGAGGTCTCAATACATTCTAAAACAATAGAAAATACTCCAGCTTTTTCTAACAATTGCGAGTCCCTTAGAATGTTGTCTCTCTCTAACTTTTTTTTGCCTTTAAATTTAAAAGTTTTATCTGACTGAGGGAGTAACCCTAAATGGCCCATAACTGGAATTTTGTTTTTAACTAAAGTGTTAATTGTTTTATAAATTTTTTTTCCGCCTTCTAATTTTACACCATCACATTTAGTTTTTTTCATTATTTGTTTTGCATTTTTTAGAGCCTCTTTAGGAGTTCGATAGGTGTTATATGGCATATCAACAACCATTAAACTTTTTTTTACACCCATTCTGACACTTTTAGAGTGTTCAATCATAGTATTCAAAGTTACTTCTCTCGTAGATTTATAATTATACAAAACAGATCCAAGTGAATCTCCCACAAGTATAATATCGCAATGATTATCTAAAATTGATGCTACGTTTTTTGAGTAAGCAGTTAAACTTATAATTTTTTGTTTATTTTTTTTTTTAATTAAATCTAAAATTTTTTTTTTCATCAACCTACCAAGAGCCGGTATTTTCCATTGAAGCCCAAGGTTCTTTAGGTTCTAGATTTCCCTCTTGAAGTATTTCAATTGAGATTTTGTCTGGTGATCTAACAAAAGCCATATGACCATCTCTTGGTGGTCTATTTATTGTATAGCCCATATCCATTAATCTTTTACAGGTTTCATAAATATTATCTACTCTATAAGCAAGATGACCAAAATTTCTTGAACCTTCTCCAAGCTCATCACCATCCCAATTATAAGTTAATTCAATTTCTGCTTTTTCATCATTAGGAGCTGCAAGAAAAATTAAGGTAAATCTTCCTTTTTCATTTTCCATTCTTCTTGTTTCTTTTAAACCAAGCCCTTCGCAGAAAAATCTTAGAGACTCATCCACGTCTTTAATTCTAATCATTGTGTGTAAATATTTCATAAAGATAATTTATAATTAAAAACTACTCTAATTCAATAGTGCTTGGTGGTTTTGAAGTAACATCATACACCACTCTGTTTATGCCCCTGATACTGTTAACTATTTTGTTTGAAATATTTTGCATAAAGGATTTTTTAAATTCAAAATAATCAGCTGTCATTCCATCTTCAGACGTAATTGCTCTTAATAAACATAAATATTCATAAGTTCGATTGTCTCCCATAACACCCACAGTTTTAACTGGAAGTAATGCTGCATAAGCTTGCCAAATCTTATGATAAAGACCGTGATCCTTTAAGGCTTGAATAAAGTAATAATCAGCTTCTTTTAAAATTTTAATTTTTTCATTAGTTATAATGCCTGGCATTCGAATTGCTAAGCCTGGTCCAGGAAAAGGGTGTCTTGAAATAATTTCTTTACTTAAATTTAACTCTAATCCTAATTTTCTTACTTCATCCTTAAATAAAAATTTTAATGGTTCTACTAATTTTAAATTCATTTTTTTTGGTAGGCCGCCGACATTATGGTGTGATTTAATTTTAGAAGTTTGGCTTCCAGTAACAGATTTGCTTTCAATTAAGTCTGGATAGAGAGTTCCTTGGGCTAAAAATTTAACACTTTTAATTTTCTTAGCATACCGTTCAAATATTTTAATAAATAAATTACCAATTATTTTTCTTTTTTTCTCTGGGTCAGAGACTTTTTTTAATTTTTTTAAGAATTCTTTTTCAGCATTAACATAAATTAAATTTATTTTTAAACGCTTCTTAAAAGTTTGAACTACTTGTACTTCCTCATTTTTTCTTAGAAGACCAGTATTTACAAAAATACAATAAAGTTTTTTTCCAATAGCTTTATTTAGTAATTGAGCGACTACACTACTATCTACACCTCCTGATAAAGCACAAATAACTTTGTTATTTCCAACTTGATTTCTGACATCATTAATAAGTTGATTTTTTTGATCCTTAGAGGACCAATTTCTTTTAATTTTACAAATTAAAAAAATAAAATTACTTATTAATTTTTTTCCGTTCTCTGTATGAGTTACTTCTGGGTGGAATTGTACTCCATAATATTTTTTTATTTTATTTTCAACGATTGCAAATTTTGAATTAGTGCTTGATGCAACAACTTTAAAATTTTTAGGCAATTTTGAAACTTGATCAGCGTGGCTCATCCAGACTTGTTTGGATTTTTTATTTCCAAAAAAATTAGTTGTTAAAAGACTGTTATTTTTTTTATAAACATTAGCTAGACCAAATTCTCTATGTTTTGATTGTTTTACCTTTCCACTATTAAGTTTTGATAAAATTTGATGCCCAAAACATATTCCAAGAACTGGTACACCAAGTTGCAAAATCTTTTTATCAAATGAGTACTTATTTATTTGATAAACATTTAATGGACCACCAGATAATACTATTCCTTTAATACTGTGATTTATGTCTTTTAGTTTTATTTTTTTGTGACTAACTATTTCAGAAAATACACCTAATTCTCTTACTCTTCTTGCAATTAATTGAGTAAATTGAGAACCAAAATCTATTATTAAGATTTTGTTAAGATTTTGATCAAGACTCATTATTTTCAGGTTCTATATTTTTTAATGACTCTTGAATATCTTTGTTTTCATCACATAAATTTTTGCAAACTTTTACGAACTTATCTGAAAGATCTTTGACTTTTTCATAATTAGATTTTTCTAAAGCAATTTTCATTAACATTAATAGAGCTTCTTCGTTATCAGGCTCAATTAAAAGTGTCGTTTCTAAATTGTATTCTTCTTTTCTTTGATCTTCTTCTTGGTTGTAAATTTTAGCTAAATATAAATATGAGTTTGCATCTTTTGGATTAAAAACTATATTTCTCTCAAATAAAAAACGCGCAGCTTCATATTTTTCTTTTTTAAACAACTCTAAAGCTTCGTTAAAAAAATTTTCTTTACTAAAAGACGTGCTGTTAAAAGAAACCGTTAAAAGTATTAATCCAATTAATTTTAAAAATTTGCTCATTAATATTTAGTATCGTTTTTTACCACATCTACATTATGAACCATACTTTCATAAAATCCAGCTTTTGTAATTTTCACGAATTGTGGTTTATTTCTTAATTTAATGATTGTTTTTGATCCAAGATAACCCATTGAAGATTTCAATCCACCAATTAATTTATAAATAATACTCCCAACATCTCCTTTATATTTTACAAAACCTTCAACACCCTCAGGCACATATTTTGAAGAGTCTTTTTGTTTTTTCTGAAAGTATCTATCAGCTGACCCTTTGTTCATAGCGCCAACAGAACCCATGCCTCTAAAACTTTTGAAAAGCTGTCCATTTTTTTTAATTAATTTTCCTGGGGTTTCGTTTGTACCTGCAAATAACGAACCGATCATTACAGCATCAGCTCCTGCAGCAAAAGCTTTTGCTAAATCACCAGAATATTTTATTCCACCATCTGAAATAATTTTTACATTTTTATTTTTTAAACCACTTCTTACAGCTAAAATTGCGCTTAATTGAGGAACTCCTATTCCAGCAACCAATCGTGTTGTACAAATAGAACCTGGCCCTATACCAATTTTAATTATATCCACTCCTGACTTTATTAGGAATTTTGCAGCTTCTGGTGTTGCAATATTTCCTGCACACAAAGCAATTTTGTTAGTTTTTATTTTTTTAATATATTTAATTATTTCGGAAACTTTCTTTGTATGGCCGTGTGCTGTATCTACTACGATTAAATCTACACCTTCTTTAATTATTTCTTTAGCTCTGATAAATTCATTAGGTGCTGCACCTACTGCTGCTCCAACAATTAATTTTTGTTTTTTTACTTTTTTTATCTCTGATAATTGTTTTTTTATATCAAGGTTTCTATGAATTACACCTATACCACCAGCTTTAGCTATAGCTATTGCCATTCTGCTTTCTGTGACAGTATCCATTGCAGATGATAAAAGTGGAATTTTAAGTTTCAAATGCTTTGTTAAAGACACACTGGTGTCTGCATCAGAAGGTAATATTTCTGAATACTTTGGAGCTAATGTAACATCATCAAAGGTAAGTGCTTCTTTTATGGGAACCATAATCTTTTATATACGATTCCTTTTAAATTAAAAGTCTCTATCGGATTTTTCTACAAATTATAAAACTTTCTTTTGAATCTTTTCTACTAGATTTTGGTTTAAAAACCTTAACTTCTTTAAAATATTTTTTTCCCTCTGCGACGATTTCGTTAAATGTTCCTCCCATAAAAATTTTTGAAATAAAATATCCATTTTCTTTCATTAAATCTTTAGCAAAAAACATTGCCTCTTTACACAGTTCTCCAGTTTGAATTGAATCTATATTTTTAACACCAGTTGTATCTACAGCCATATCAGACATTACGACATCAACTTTGCCATTTATATTTTTTTTAATTTCTTCTTGAGTTTTTTCTTCAGTAAAATCTCCTTGGATTTGAACACTATTACCTATGGGTTCCATTTTTTTTAAATCTACCGATATCAATTTTCCACTTTTAGCTGCTTTGAGAGCATATTGTGACCAGCTTCCTGGAGCTGCACCAATATCAATTACTGATAATCCACCTTTAAAAATTTTAAATTTTTCATCAATTTCAATTAATTTATAAGCTGATCTAGCACGATACCCATCCACTTTGGACTGTCTAACATAGATATCTCTACGCTGTTTATTAACCCAGTTCTTAGAGATTTTATTTTTTTTCAATTAATTATTAAATCTTAAACTTTTATTTAAAATTTTACCTGTAAGAGTTTTAACATCTATTTTAATATTCTTGTTTAATCTCATATCTTCGTTATCTTTCCAGATACCAGCAGCTAAATGCATAATTCCAATTTTATAATTAGGTAAAAAAGGCTCTACCCATGTATCTTTATCCTCATCAAATTTTGGCAAAAGATTACTAGTGATCCAATTACAGTTTAATGGAAGGAATTCAGTTTCGACGTTGTCAACATACACAGACATATTCATCGCTAATTGTTCAGAGCCAAATATTTCTCCACCTTTAAGTGTTTGCTTTAAGTTTTCCTGCCATGAATTCCAACACATTGAATTTTTTTCTAATGAAAAAACACCAATATTGATATGAGGAGCAAAGGCTAACTTTCTAGCTTTTTCTAAACTAATATTGGATTTTATTGCGTGTTTAAAATTTTGAGATTTAATAATTGCTAGTTTTCCAAAAACCCAATTTACTCTCGAAGTAATCTTGTAACCTGGTCCAATAGTTTGTGTAATTCCTAATTTGCCATTCTCAGACGCTTTAAAATAAAGCTCAACTGATCGCCAATCATTGACCCAAGCATCACAATCAATCCATAAATATTTTTCATAGCTTGGAAAATATTTGGGTAAAAAAGCTCTAGATACTTGGCTCTTTAACCATTCACGCCCCTTGATTTTACTTTCTGGAACTTTTATATCCCATTCTGCTGATTTTATTTCATCTACTTTTGATGATAATTCTGTCTTTTGATCCTCTGATAGACCAGCATCCAAAATACATATTGCAACTTCAGAGCTCTCTTTAAATCTTTTTATAGAGTCTATTAACTCATTTAATAAAGGGAAATAATTTGAATCAGCTAATGATACAATAACATTTTTTTTCATCACAAAATATCTTCAAGATCATCATCTTCATCTTTATAATTCTGATCTTCGTTTTGTTTTTTTAATTTTTGATAATGAAAAAAACTAATTGGAAGCATGCCTAAATATATTATTGCACTTATTGATATAACATTAAATGGATATATTAGAAGTAGTCCAAAAAATAAAACTATTCCAAATAAAAGAAAAATAGTTGCTTTTCTTTGAATTACGATTTTTTTAAAAGAATAACTTGGAAACTTACTAATCAGTAATAGAGATGTTACAATAAAAAAAACCGGAACAACAATATTATAATTTATCTTTATAAAATCGAAGCTTGTAAGACTAAAAATTAATGGAGTTAGAACTAAGATACCTCCTGCTGGAGATGGAACTCCTTCAAAAAAATTATCTCTCCAAGAAGGTGCTTGACCTGTATTTACGTTGAAACGAGCCAATCGTAATGCAACACAAATTACATATATTAAACATAACAACCATCCAAATCTCCCTAATGTATTTAGTTTCCAGAAATACATAATAAATGCTGGTGCTACTCCAAAACTTATCATATCTGTTAAAGAATCTAACTCTTTACCAACTTTTGATGTCCCTTTAATTAATCTTGCTATTCTTCCATCTAATCCATCAATTATTGCAGCCAATATGATTGCTATTACTGCAAATTCAAATTTTCCATCCAATGCAAATCTGATTGATGACAAACCTATACAAACCCCAATAAGAGTTAGCATGTTAGGTAAAATCACTCTTGCGTTTGTTTTTTTATCTGTAACAATTTTTAAATTGTTTTTTGGCTGTTCCATAAATTAATTTTTAGCCAGCAGTGTTTCTCCTGAAATTGCTGTTTGACCAACTTTAACTAGTGGTTCATAATTTTCATAATAAACATCTGCTCGACTACCAAATCTAATCATCCCAATTCTATCGCCTTGACTTAATTCTTGGTTTTTATTTGTCTCACAAACTATTCTTCTTGCAATTAATCCTGCGATTTGAACGACTACAATATCATTTCCATTTTTGTCTTTTATTTTATAATAATTTCTTTCATTGTCTTCGCTTGCTTTATCTAAAGATGCATTTAAAAATTTTCCTGGTTTATATAAAATATCTTCAACAATACCTGAGCATGGTGTTCTATTCACATGGCAGTCAAAGACGTTCATAAAAATACTAATTTTTTTAAATTTTTTATTTTCTAGACCAAGTTCTTTTGGTCCATCCACTTCTTCAACTTTTATCACTTCTCCATCTGCAGGACTAACTAGGTAACTATCATTGCCTATAATTGTTCTTTCTGGATCTCTAAAAAAATAATAAACCCAAACAGTAAGTAATATTCCTATTAATCCTAAAAAATTATTAATAATCAGAAAAATAATAGTTATGAATACAGCTATTACTATAAACTTGTATCCTTCAGTGTGAATCTTTGGAAATATCTTACTAAACATATTCTTCTATTTGCTAAATTTCGATTAATATGTATATAAAATGATCAAATTCAATTATTAAGATAATTTTTATTTAATGAGCAAAATCAAGGTAAATAACCCGGTAGTAGAGCTGGATGGCGATGAAATGACACGAATTATATGGGAGTTCATCAAAAACAAGTTAATCCTTCCATATTTAGATCTTGGCATTGAATACTACGATTTAGGCATGAAAAGCAGAGATAATACCGATGATCAGATTACAGTCGATTCTGCTAATGCTATTAAAAAAATTGGTGTTGGAATTAAGTGTGCAACTATTACCCCTGATGAAGCGAGAGTAGAGGAATTTGATTTAAAAAAAATGTGGAGATCTCCAAACGGAACCATAAGAAATATAATTGGAGGAACAGTTTTCAGAGAACCAATTATTTGTAAAAATATTCCAAAACTTGTTCCCTCTTGGACTGATCCAGTAATTATTGGAAGACATGCTTTTGGTGATCAATATAGAGCAACAGATTTTAAAGTACCTGGAAAAGGAAAAATGGAAGTGAAGTGGACATCTGAAGATGGAAAAGATGAAATTAAATATGAAGTATTTAATTTCACAGGTCCTGGTGTAGCTTTATCAATGTACAACTTAGATAAGTCTATTGAAGACTTTGCAAGATCTTGTTTTAGCTATGGGTTAATAAAAAAATGGCCTGTTTATATGTCTACAAAAAATACGATTTTAAAGCAGTACGATGGAAGGTTTAAAGATATTTTCCAAGAAATTTTTGACAAAGAATACAAAAGTGAATTTGAAAAAAATAATTTGACTTACGAACATAGATTAATTGATGATATGGTTGCATGTGCAATGAAGTGGAGTGGTAAATATATTTGGGCTTGTAAAAATTACGATGGTGATGTTCAGTCAGATACTATGGCTCAAGGTTATGGGTCTTTAGGATTAATGACAAGCACATTGTTAACACCAGATGGAAAAATAATGGAGGCAGAGGCTGCACACGGAACAGTAACTAGACACTATAGAATGCATCAACAAGGAAAAGAAACTTCAACCAATCCTATTGCATCAATTTTTGCGTGGACTAGAGGATTAGCTCACAGAGGTAAGTTAGATAATAATGAAGCACTAATTAAATTTGCTCAAACTTTAGAAAAAGTTTGTATTGAATGTGTGGAAAGTGGATCTATGACAAAAGATTTGGCAATTCTTATTGGTCCTGATAGCAAGTATTTAACTACCAATCAGTTTTTAGATGAAATTGACGGTAATTTAAAAAAGAAATTAAATTAAACTCTTAAGCTTTTCAAAAGCTTCTTCAATTTTCGACTGGTCTTGTCCACCAGCTTGGGCAAAGTCTTTTCTTCCACCACCGCCTTTACCACCAATTATTTCAGATCCAACTTTAACAAATTGAACTGCATCAAATTTGCTTGTTAATTTATCTGTTACTCCAACAGCTAATCCAACCTTGTCATCTTTATTTGCAAATACAACCACAACACCTTCGCCTAAATCTTTTTTACCTTTATCTACAAGTTTTCTTAATTCTTTTGGAGGCAATCCATCTATTTTTTGAAGTCTTAACTTAATTCCATTAATTTCCTCGTCTTTAATAATATTTTTAGATTTATCCTCTAAAATTGTATTTACTGAGATTGCCTCTAATTGTTTAGTTAAATTTTTAATTAAAGTCTTTTGATCAGCTTCTTCTAAACTTGGCTTTCCGCCAAGTTTTATAATTTGTTGACTTAAATCTTTAATAGTTTCCTCATCTTTTTCTGCAGATAGGTTTGATAATTTTTCTTTATTTTTTAAATATTCCTCTAATTGCTTATCTCTCAAAGCCTCAATTCTTCTAACCCCCGCAGCAATTGAAGACTGGCTGACAATCTTAAATTTACCAATATCACCAGTGTTTTTTACATGTGTTCCACCACATAATTCAGTTGAAAAATACTTTCCATTCTCGTCTCCCATTGAAAGAACCCTTACTTCATCTCCGTATTTTTCCCCAAATAATGCTAAAGCACCATTTTCAACTGCCTCATCGGGTGTCATTAATCTAGTTTTTACATCAGATTTTTTAGAGACCATTGTATTTACAAACTCTTCTATTTTATCTATTTCCTCATTCAAAATTGGCTTCATGTGACTGAAATCAAATCTTAATCTACTTGGCTCTACCAAAGATCCCTTTTGAGTTACATGGGTACCAAGTACCCTTCGTAAAGACTCGTGCAATAAATGGGTTGCTGAATGATAAGCGCGCGTATTATCTCTTCTTTCAACATCAATTTTTAATTCCACACTTTCCTGTAATTTTATAGATCCACTCTTTACCTTTCCATAATGGACAAATAAATCTCCAAGTTTTTTTTGAACATCGGTGACTTCAAATTTAAAATCATTCGATACTATTTCACCAGTATCACCTACTTGTCCTCCAGATTCGCCATAGAAAGGAGTTTGATTTACTATAATCATTCCTTCATCATTTTCTTTTAACTGATCTACCTCTTTGTTGTCTTTTAAAAGAGATAACACGACACCTTCTGCTTGATTTGTTTCGTATCCTAAAAATTCAGTTGGCTCAATTTTATCTTTTATGCCAAACCAGATATCTTCAACCGCTGCATCTCCAGAACCTTTCCAATTTTTCTTAGCAAGTTCTCTGCTTTCCTTCATCAAAGAATTAAACTTTTCTGTATCAATTGACATTGATTTGTTTCTTAAAATATCTTCGGTAAGATCTAACGGGAAACCATAAGTGTCATATAATTTAAAAGCTACCTCTCCTGGTAACACTTTATCTATTTTAGATATTTCATCATTTAAAATTTTTATTCCTCGATCTAAAAGAACTAAAAATTTTTCCTCTTCCATTTTTAAAGTTTCTTTTATTAAAGACTCTGCTCTAACTAATTCTGGATAATTTCCAGACATTTCATTTTTAAGAGTATCGAATAAATTATAAAAAACTGGTTCCTTAGATCCAAGTAAATGAGAATGTCTCATTCCCCTTCTCATAATTCTTCTGAGAACATACCCTCTTCCTTCATTTGAAGGTAAAACTCCTTCAGCAATTAAAAATGAACTTGCTCTTAAGTGATCAGCTATTACTCTAAAACTAGCTAGATTAGATTTATCTGATTTAACTTTTGTAATTTCAGATGCAGATCCAATTATTTTTTTAAAATGATCTGTTTCATAGTTATCATGTGAACCTTGCAATAAAGCTGCAATTCTCTCTAATCCCATTCCAGTATCAACTGACGGTTTTGGAAGATTAATTCTTTTATCTTTGGTAACTTGTTCAAACTGCATAAAGACCAAGTTCCAAATTTCTATAAATCTATCTCCATCCTCATCTTTAGATCCAGGCAAACCTCCTGGTAAATGATCTCCGTGGTCAAAAAAGATTTCTGAGCAAGGGCCGCATGGACCTGTCTCTCCCATTGACCAAAAATTATCAGAAGTTGCTATCCTTATAATTCTATCATCGCTAAAACCCGCTATTTTCTTCCAAAAATTAAAGGCCTCATCGTCTTCATGAAACACAGTTACATAAAGTCTGTTTTTATCTATTCCAAAATCTTTAGTTATTAAATTCCATGCGTAATGAATAGCTTGCTCTTTAAAATAGTCTCCAAATGAAAAATTCCCTAACATTTCAAAGAATGTATGATGACGAGGTGTGTAACCTACATTTTCTAAATCATTATGCTTACCACCTGCCCTTACACATTTTTGTGACGTTGTAGCTCTTACGTAATCTCGTTTTTCTAATCCAGTAAATACATTTTTAAACTGAACCATTCCAGAATTAGCAAACATCAATGTAGGATCATTATTAGGGACCAAATTACTAGATTCCACAATCTTATGTTCGTTTTTTTCAAAATACTTTAGGAAAGTATTTCTTATCTCGTTGAGTGTTTTGTCTGCCATATTTTTAAAATACAGTTTTTTTATTCTATGTCTAGATAACAGTAAGAGAAAAACATAAATCAAGTTAATAATTTCATCGCCTAGACACCTTATTAGAGATTTGTTAGCGTCTACTTTGTGAAAAAAATCTCTGATAATCTATTAGAACCATCTCAGCAACAATTAAATAATCTATTAAAATACTATCAAACTGGGCAATATGATGATGCTGAAAAACTATCTTTATCTATTACTCAAGAGTTTCCTAAACATATTTTTGCCTGGAAAGTACTTGCAGCTGTGCTCAAACAAACAGGTAGGATAAATGAGTCATTAATAATCAGTCAAAAAACTGTACAATTAGATCCACAGGATGCCAAAGCACATAACAACTTGGGTATCATAATGAAAGAACTGGGAAGATTAGATGAAGCTGAAGCTAGCTATAAACAAGCAATAAAATTAAAACCTGACTTAGCTGAAGCATACAGTAACTTAGGTTTTATAATGCAAGAACTAGGAAGATTAGAAGAAGCATGCTCTGCTTTTGCTCAAGCAGTAAATTTAAAACCTGATTTCACTGATGCCTATGCAAATTTAGCCTTTGTTATCAAAAACGTAAGGTTCACTTCATCAAACATTAAATTCTACCCACCTTTAATCTATCTATTAAATAACGGGAATTATATACGTCCCTCAGATTTGGCTCCAAGTATTTTAAGTCTTTTAAAACATGATCCTATAATTAAAGATTTATTGCTTGAGGAAAATTTCGCTACAAACCTTAAAGAGGCTAATTCCATAATTAGTAGACTAGATAAACTTACGCTTCTTCATCAAATTATGCGTGTATGCAGACTTCCCGATCTTCGGTTTGAAAAATTCTTTCTAAGTATGCGTAGTTTATTTATTACGAATCTAGATAATTTTGAGGCCAGTCCTGAGTTCATCCATTTTTTATCTAGTCTTTCCCTTCACTGTTTTACTAATGAATATATTTACATTGAAAAAGATAAAGAGACTAAATTAGTTAAGAATTTAGAAACTGAGATTACAGAAACCATTTCAAGATCAGAGCAACCAGAAGCCAAAAAGATTTTGTGCTTAGCATCTTATCGTCCGTTAAATCAATATAATTGGTTCCAAAAGTTAAAAGCTCTAGATAATTTAGAGGAGGTAAAATCTCGATTAATTGAAGAGCCTTCTACCGAGAGAGAGACAATCAAAGCAATTCCTATTTTAAGTGAAATATCAGACTCTGTGTCTAGCAAAGTAAGGGAACAGTATGAAGAAAACCCTTATCCAAGATGGGTTAAAATAGGATTACCTTTAAAAGCGAGATTAATCTCTGAGATTTGTTCTGCAAAAAATCTTCATCTTAATTCTAAAAGTATTCAAAACGAGGTAGCTCCAAATATACTTGTTGCTGGTTGTGGCACAGGGCAGCACTCTATTGAAACAGCCTCTACTTTTTCTGACTGCCAAGTCACTGCGGTAGATCTAAGTCTTGCAAGTCTTGCATATGCTAAGAGAAAGACGAGTGAGCTTGGAATTAATAATATAGAGTATTTACAAGCAGACATTTTGAATTTAAATCAGCTGAAGAAAAAATTTGACATCATTGAAAGTGTCGGTGTTCTTCATCATATGGATGAACCCATGGTTGGGTGGAGAGTTCTCACAGATCTCCTAAAGCCCAACGGTTTAATGAGAATAGGTTTATATAGTGAGTTGGCTCGACTACAGATTACAGAAGTTCGAAAGGAAATCACTTCACAGAAAGTAGGTACTTCTGATACTGACATTAAAAAATTCAGGCAATTACTAATAAATTCACATAACGAGCATCATCAGCTATTAACTAAATCGAGTGATTTTTTTAGTCTAAGTACGTTTAGAGACTTAATATTTCACGTACAAGAGCATTGTTTTACGATCCCTCAGATAAAAAAATGTCTCAACAAGTTGGGTCTAAAATTCTGCGGATTTGAAAATAAAGAGATCATCTCAAATTTTAGAAATTTTCATGGAAAAGAATTAGATATTTATGATTTAGCACTATGGCATCAATTCGAAGAAAATAATCCTCGATCTTTTGGAGGAATGTACGTGTTTTGGTGTCAAAAACTATAAATGCAATTATCCATTGCCAAACCTACATTCTAAAAACAGTAAAACATGGTTAGGAAAAAAGGCGCTTAAATTAAGCGCCTTTTATTAATAAAGATGACCTATTAATTCTTTTTAGATGGAGGAGTAGCTTCTGCTTTGTCAGCTTCTTCTTTTTCAGCTACTTTCTTTTCTTTTTCCAATTTTTCAGGATCGATTGGATTTCCTTCTATTTTCTTAGAAATCACACCTGCTTTTTCTCTAATTGCCATTTCAATTTCTGCAGCAACTTTAGGATTTTGAGCTAGATAAGTCTTAGCATTCTCTCTACCTTGACCAATCTTCTCACCTTTATAAGCATACCATGCACCTGATTTTTCAATTATATCTGCTTTAGAACCAAGATCGACTAATTCACCCATCTTGCTAATTCCTCTTCCATACATCAAGTCAAACTCAACAACTTTAAATGGTGGGGCAACTTTATTCTTAACTACTTTCACTCTTGTAGAGTTACCAATAATTTCATCTTTATCTTTGATGGCACCAATTCTTCTAATATCCATTCTTACAGATGAGTAAAACTTAAGTGCATTACCACCCGATGTTGTTTCTGGACTTCCAAACATAACTCCAATTTTCATTCTGATTTGGTTGATGAAAATCATCATTGTGTTTGTGTTTGAAATTGAACCAGTTAATTTTCTTAATGCCTGACTCATTAATCTTGATTGAAGACCAACGTGATGATCTCCCATCTCACCTTCGATTTCAGCTTTTGGAGTTAAAGCTGCAACAGAGTCGATAACGATTACTGAAATAGAGCCTGATTTTACTAGTGTATCAGCGATTTCTAATGCTTGTTCACCAGTATCTGGCTGTGAAATTAAAAGTTCTTCTGTATTTACACCTAATTTTTTTGCATAAACTGGATCTAATGCATGCTCTGCATCAACAAACGCACAAATGCCTCCAGATTTTTGAGCTTCGGCAACAACTTGTAATGCTAATGTTGTTTTTCCAGATGACTCTGGTCCGTAAACTTCAATAATTCTTCCTTTTGGTAATCCACCTATACCTAAAGCTAAATCAAGACTTAAAGAACCTGTTGAAACAGATTCAATATCCATAGCTCTTTTTTCTCCTAGCTTCATTACAGAGCCTTTTCCAAAATTATCTGTAATTTGAGCTATCGCAGCGTCTAACGCTTTGTTCTTTTCTTTAACATCCATTTCTTGATCTTTAGTAGATTTAACTACTTTTAGGTTATTTTTCGTCATTTTTTGCCTCTTTTTTTAAATTTTTTAACACTCGAATCATGAAATAAATGTACACATTTTGTTCTCATTAGCAATATATTTATTTTTTGGCCTAAAAAAATCAAATAATTACTTAAGTTTTAGATATTGGCTGTTTAACAAACCTACTACCTTAAGAAGATTGTATTGGGCCATAAGATAATTTTTCTCGGAATTTGCTAAAGAAATTTGAGCAGAAAGTAGTAAAGCATTTGATTGGATAACATCTAAAGTTGTTCTCGACCCTCTTTCGTATTCTGCAGCTATTCCTTCATTAGCTATTTGAGCTGCACTTACTTGAACTTTTACTGAGTTCAGAAAACTTTCTAAAGACTCTAGGCTAGACCAAGCACTTGCTACATTTGTTTCATTGGTTCTAACTACGCCATCTAATAACAATCTTTTTCTATTAGTTAAATTTGAATTTTTATTAATAGTTGATCTCTTTTTTCCACCTGAATAAAAAGGCCAATTCACTGTTGCTTTTAATACATCTTTTTCTCTTTCAGCATAAGTAGAACTAAGATCATCTGTGTAAGATCTTTCCAAAGATAAGGTAGCTGTCGGTTTCAAGTCTGACTCTGAAATTGCTAATTCTTTTTCAGCTTTAGCTAAATCAAATTTTGCTATTTTGATGTCAGGGTTATTTTGTTTTGAAATATTTATTGCCTCATTTAAAGTATTTGGAATACTAACTATCGCATTTGAATTTTTTTGTAATTGATTTGGATCACTAATTTTACCAATTATATTCTCATAATTTAGTTTACTGATTAATATGTCACTTTTAGCTTTAGCATATTGAGCTTGTGCTCCTGCAAGTGAAGATTCGGATTGAGCCAGGTCAGTATTTGTGATTTGACCTCGATCTCTTCTAATTTTATCATTTTCAACTTGTCTAATTAAAAGATTTAAATTTTTTGCATTAATATCTAAAGTTTCTCTAGCTAAAATTAAATTTGTAAAAGCATCGATAGCTTTGTGTAAAATATCTTGTTCTTTTTTGACTAATTGTGCTTTTGCGAGGTCTAGGGCTGTAATATTTTTTTGAAGTGTTAAATCTCTTCCATAATCTAGAAGAGTTTGTTCTAACTTTATAGAGGTAGTAAATGGATCCACATCATTTATTGTTGCATTACCTCCACTTTGGTTAGTAAGTTTACTAGTATTTTCAAAGCTTTGAGATCCACTCAAAGTTAACGAAGGTTTATAGTCAGCTTTAGCAATATTTACGTCTTGTTCTGATGCTTTAATATTTTCTCTTTCAGCATTTAATTGAATATTATTTTTATATGTTTGATTTAATGCATCAAGAAGGGTAACCGCAAATGCGTTACTAAAATAAAATATCGATGCAATAACTATGATAAATATTTTTTTCATTTCGATTTATATACAGCAGTTTTAATTTGATGGTTACTATTTAAATTTAAAATTATAGATGCATATTTAGGCATATTTTTGAACATGTTTTGAGTAATTCTTTGGTAAGTTTGCATAAAATTAATCACATCCCCTTTACTCATTATTTTATGACCACCTTTTTTCTTTGTTTTTAACCATAGCTTATGTTCCTGCTTTAATCTCCACTTTTGAAGTAAACTAAAGTTTTTTGCTTTTAAGTAAATCATACAATTTAACTGAGAATACAGCTTTTTATATCTAGTTTTTAATTGCTGGTTAACATATTTTCTCCAAACCAGTTTATGATCATTCGCCTTTTCCATAGAGTTTATTGATTTTTTCAATGTCTTGTTAGTTTCTGCTCTTGCCCCAACACACCATCCTTCAAAAATAATTACATCTGGTCTTTTATTAATTGTGTTCCATTTGTTTTTAGGAAATCTGTCATCAATTGCCTTATTAAAATTTGGTAATTTCATGCTTTTAAATTTTTTTGCTTTAGATTTCTTAAAGAAATCTAACATCATATTAATATCATGAGTTCCAGGAACGCCTCTAGTAAGTAACATTGGGTGTACTTTTTTTGATAAAGCTATTCTTTCTTTTCTAGTTTTATAAAAATCATCAATAGAAATCTTAAATACTTTTAATTTAAAATACTTTTCTAATATTATCTTTAGTATTGAACTTATTGTTGTTTTGCCTGTTCCTTGACCTCCAGCTAATCCAACAAAGTAAGGTTTTTTGTTATCTTCTTTTTTTGCAATCCAAAAACATATTGGGATTAAATAATTTTTGATCATCCCCTGTTTGTTACCAAACTTTTCAGTTGAAGTTTCTTGTGATTTAATAAATTTAAAACAATCTTTTTTAACTTTCTTAAAACACTCTTCAGATAATTTCATTAGACTTTTATTTTTCTTGATCCATCGGATGGTTTAAACCATCGAAGTTTGCTACTTCTTTTAAATCTTCTACTTTAACTTCATCTACACATCCCATATTAAAACCAGTCATAGCAGGTGCACTTCTTGGATTGTGATGAGTATAAATTCCACATTCAGTACAAAAGTAATGGTTAGCAACTTTAGTATGGTACTGATAAAGTTTTAATTTATCTTCTCCTTTAGTAATTTTAAAATCCTCGTTTTTAACCATTCCCATTGTTGCACTTTTTCTTTTACATATTGAACAATTACATCTTACAATTTTTGCTAATTCATTAATTGTAGCATTAATTTCAGCTTCAACGGCTCCACAATGACAATTTAATTTCATATATCTCCTTTTTTATTTTAAAATACTTTTAGCTGCAATCTTATTTCCATCTAAATCACGAATATATCCATAATAATTTCCATCTTTTCTAACTCCTGGAGCTCCCTCATCTGTTGCTCCTTTGGAAATTGCAATTTCATAAAATTTTTCAACAGCTTCTTTGTTATCTGCTAATAAAGTTATTTGGGTTCCATTGCCAAACGTTGCATCTTTTCCATTTACTGGATGTGTTACATAAAATTGGACTTTCTCTGGATCACTTGAATGAGCGTAACCAAGATATTTTTGTGTTTTCAAAACTCTTTTTAATTTCAAAGGTTCAAATACAGCATCATAAAAATCACCTGATTTTTCATGATCATCAGAACCAACCATCACAAAATCTAAAATATTCATGATTTATTTATTATATACCTCATAAACTTTTTCTCTTTCACTTTTGTTCATTCCATTGGTTTCTTCTATAAACTTATTTCTTAATTCTCTTGTTTTTAATATGAAAAAACAAACAGTGTCTTTGCTATGGTAAACTGCTTTTAATTCATCATCTATTTCGTTTAACTCTTCTGGAATATTGGCTTTAATACAAATCATAATTTTCTTTTTTCAATCACTTTAAGACTACTTATTGTAAAAGTTATCCACATGTCCACCAAATGTTGTTTTCGATGTTCACGTTTTGATTCACTTTTGATTCAATTACGGACTCAAAATACAACCTCTTGAGTGTATTGTATAAATGGTCTATAAAGTAGAACAAAACAAGAACATGAAACTAACAATCCCTTATTATCTACATAAAGCAGGCGCTGGTTTTCCCTCCCCTGCTACTGATTATATCGAGGAAGATATTGATCTGAACATGCATTTAATAAGAAATGTTCCTGCAACTTTCATCATTAGAGTTCAAGGTAAATCAATGGTTGATGTTGGGATTAATGATGGTGACTTATTGGTGGTTGATAAAAGTTTAAAACCAAAAAACTTTTCAACAGTAATTGCGAATGTTCATGACGAACTTGTGGTTAAAACTTTAGTTCAAGAACGAGATAAAAAATTTTTAACTTCTGGATCTAAAGAGTTTTCTGACAGAATTTTAATTAACGAAGAACAAGATATTTTTATTTGGGGGGTTGTTACTTATGTCATCCATTCAACGTACTAAAAAAATAGCATTAATTGATTGTAATTCTTTTTATGTTTCCTGTGAGCGATTATTTAATCCAAAGATAAGAAGAAAGCCTGTTGTCGTTTTATCTAATAATGATGGCTGTATCATTTCAAGATCGAATGAAGCAAAAGCTTTAGGAATTAAAATGGGAGAACCTTACTTTAAAGCAAAAGATATTATTCTTAAAAATAAAGTTGAGGTATTTTCATCTAATTATTCTTTATATGGAGATTTATCCAGAAGAGTGATGCGAACTCTTAAAAGATTTAATTCAGAAATAGAAGTTTATTCAATTGACGAAGCGTTCTTAGATTTATCAAACTTTCCTGATACTGAAGTAGAGAAAGTTGGAAAAGAAATTAGAGAAACAGTTTTACAATGGACTGGTATCCCAACCAGTATTGGAATAGCAAATACAAAAACTTTAAGTAAAGTTGCAAACCATATTGCAAAGAAAAAACAATCAGGAGTGACAAGTTTAATTGGAATAGAAAATCTAGATCCAATTTTAGAAAAAGTTGAAATCAATGATGTTTGGGGTGTTGGAAGGCAACTAACAAAGTTTTATCAAAAACATGGGATTTACAATGCTAAACAACTTAAAAATAAATCTAACACATGGATTAAGAAAAGTTCAAACGTTCTAAGCTCAAGAACTGCAATGGAGCTTAGAGGAGTTTCTTGTATAGGTTTAGAGACAACTACCACCAAAAGAAAGAGCTGTGTAGTTTCAAGATCATTTGGAAAAAGAATTGAAACGTTTCAAGAGTTAAAAGAAGCAGTTGCAAATTATTGCTTGAATGCTTCTGAAAAGATTAGATCAGAGTCTTTAGTTGCAAAAGCAATTACTGTATTTGTTAGAACTAGTCCTTTCCAAAGAAACTTTGGTTATTATTCAAATGCGAAGACTGTTGATTTTCCAATTGCAACAAACAATAGTATTGAAACAGTTAAGACAGCAGTTTCAATACTTGAAAGTATTTTTAAAAATGGTTACCGTTATCAAAAAGCAGGTGTGATGCTAACAGGACTTTCTAATGCTAGCGATAAAACAAATTTATTTACTTCTGAAAAAGATGAAAAAATAAATAGCTTAATGCGATCAATTGACAATACTAATCATCGATACGGTAGATCTACCTTGAGTGTTGCAAGCGCTGGGGTTCATAAAAAGTGGAATATGCGAAGACAGTATTCTTCTAAAATTGATACGGCTGATTTTTATTGTTTACCAACGATTAGAGCATAATAAAAAACTCTATAGTCCACCTGATGAAAATAAGAATTTAGCAACATCTTCAACACCAATTTGCTTTTTCATCTGGCAAAAAACATAAGGTAAGCCATTTCGGGCCTTTTTTACGTCTTGTTTCATAGTTTCGAGATTAACTTCTACATGAGGAGCTAAATCTGTCTTATTGATAATTAACAAGTCTGACTTTTGGATAGCAGGACCACCTTTTCTAGGAATATCTCCACCCATACCAACGTCAATAACATAAATAGATAGATCGACTAGTTCTGGACTAAAAGTTGCTGCTAAATTATCTCCACCAGACTCGATTAAAATCAAATCAAGATCAGGAAATTTTTTTTTCATATTTTCAACAGCAAGCATGTTGATTGAAGCATCTTCACGTATTGCAGTATGTGGACACCCTCCTGTTTCAACTCCTTTAATTCTCTCTAAAGGTAAAGCTTGGACTTTCATTAAAAATTCTGCATCTTCTTTTGTATAAATATCGTTTGATATTACAGCCATAGAAATTTTTTTTGATAAAAATTTACACAGTTCAGCAGTCAAACTAGTTTTTCCTGCACCAACAGGTCCACCTATTCCAACTTTTAATGGTCCATTTATATTTTTCATGTTTTATAAATTCGTGTTTTCAAATTTTCATGCTTAATACTATAGATATCACTATTAAAACAAATTCCACCTAAGTCTTCTAAATTTAAATTTTGATTTTCTTTTTCTATTTCTCTTATTAATTCGTAAGTTTTAATTATACAGTCCTGTCCAATTTTTTGCCCAATTGGTATATGTTTAATGCAAACATTTATTAGATTTGATACAAAGGATTGTAGATAAGATACTATTGTTAAGTTAAGTGGTATATCAAAATGTTTAGCTGCTTTAGCAACCGCAATTGGATAAGCAGTATTTTCAAGAATTTTAAAATCCCAACTATCAGCTAACACTTTTCTAAAAGCATTACCCATTTCAATAGACTCTATTTTTCTTTCTTTGGATGGACAAAGAGATAAGGCCAGTTCATTTAACTCTTCTCCCTGATAGGTATGCTTCATTAAAATTGTATCATTTTTACCTGTTCCATATTTTAAGATACAATTTAAATAATCTAGAATCTCTTCTTTTGACTTAATAAAATTATCATTAATCATTGCCTCTAAACCATGAGAATATGAAAAACTTCCAACAGGAAATGATGGTGAAAACCAAGTTTGAAGAATTTGTAAAGATTCTTTTAAATCTTTTTTACCTTTTATTTTAGTGTCTATGACTATGGGTTCTACCAATTCCATATGCTCCTCCCTCTGGTTTAAAAGGCCTTGAAACTTTCTTAACCTTTCCTCCTAATTTTAATATCATTTTTTTTATTACTTCATCATACTGAATAAAAATTCTATCTTTTTCAATTTGGCAAGGCATATGTCTATTTCCAATATGCCATATAAGTTGCATTAAATTTTTACCTTTTATTTCAAGTAAACTTTCTTTTTTGTTTTTTATTAAAATCAAGTTTCCACTTTGAAGCCTAAACGCTTGATTTTCTGAAAGTGATTTTGTCTCTGGTAAATTGACTAAAAATTCAAAACCGTTATCTGAAACAAGTTTTTTTCTTCTTAAAAATCGCTCATCATAAGACAAAGATATGTGATCTTTTGTTTTATTTTTTGCTATTTTATTTACTATTAAGAAACAATTATCCATAAGCTAAAACATAAAATATCTTTGTGCTAAAGGAAGTTCTTTAGCTGGTTCACAAGTAATTATTTCTCCATCAGCTTTTACTTCATAAGTCTCGGGATTAACCTCAATCTTTGGACATTTATTATTTAAAATCATATCTTTTTTTGAGATAGCTCTTGTGTTTTCTACAGGCAGTAAATCTTTTCTTATGCTTGCATCTTTTAATGAATTCTTTTCAAGAGCCAATTTACTCGTGAAAATTACTGAAGATTTTTCTAAAGAAGTTCCAAATGATGAAAACATTGGTCTAGTGTATACCGGCTGTGGAGTTGGAATTGAAGCATTTGGATCTCCCATTTGGGCACAAGCTATACTTCCGCCTATTAATATCATTTCTGGCTTTGCACCAAAAAATGCTGGATCCCATAAAACTAAATCTGCACGTTTATTTTTTTCAATACTACCAATATGTTTTGAAATCCCATGAGCTATTGCTGGATTGATTGTGTATTTTGCTAAATATCTCTTAACTCTAAAATTATCATTGTCCCCTTTTTCCTCAGGTAAACTTCCTCTTTGAACTTTCATTTTATGTGCAGTTTGCCAAGTTCTAATTATAACTTCTCCGACTCTTCCCATTGCCTGACTATCTGATGCAATAATTGAAAAGGCTCCTATATCATGAAGAATATCTTCTGCTGCTATTGTTTCTCTTCTTATTCTACTTTCGGCAAATGCTACATCCTCTGGAATAGATTTATCGAGATGGTGACATACCATCAACATATCTAAATGCTCCTCTATCGTATTGACTGTATATGGTCTGGTTGGATTTGTTGAAGAAGGAATTACATACTCTTCTCCACAAACTTTGATTATATCTGGCGCGTGTCCGCCACCAGCACCCTCTGTATGAAAAGCATGTATAGTTCTTTTGTTTATTGCTTTTATTGTATTTTCTACAAACCCACTTTCATTTAAAGTGTCAGTATGAATCATTACTTGTACATCATTTTTGTCAGCAATATTTAAACAATTGTCAATTGCTCCAGGAGTGGTTCCCCAATCCTCGTGTAATTTTAAAGCTGAGGCTCCAGCCAAGATTTGTTCCTCAAGACCTTCTGGCAATGAAGAATTTCCTTTACCAGCAAAGGCTAAATTCATAGAAAAACCATCAGCAGATTGAATCATTCTTTGTATGTGCCATGGTCCAGGTGTACAAGTTGTAGCAAGTGTACCGTGAGCTGGTCCAGTTCCTCCTCCTAACATAGTCGTAATACCTGAATGTAAAGCATCATCAATTTGTTGGGGGCATATATAATGAATATGACTGTCAAAACCCCCTGCTGTTAAAATTTTTCCTTCACCTGCAATTATCTCCGTTCCTGGACCAATAATTATATTTACTTTAGATTGAGTGTCTGGATTTCCAGCTTTACCAATATCAAATATTTTTCCATCTTTTAAGCCAACATCAGCTTTATAAATTCCATTTACATCAACTATTAAAGCATTGGTAATAACTGTATCAACAGCTCCTTTTTCTCTGCTAATTTGAGATTGGCCCATCCCATCTCTTATTACTTTTCCACCACCAAACTTTACCTCTTCACCATAAGTGGTTAGATCGTTTTCAACTTCAACAAATAATTCAGTATCTGCGAGCCTTACTTTATCTCCTATGGTTGGCCCGTACATGTCTGCATAAGCTGCTCTAGAAATTTTAGCCATTATAATTTCCCCATAACTTTCTTATTGAACCCGTATATTTTTTTTAATCCATTTATTTCTATAAGCTCAACATCTTTAGATTGACCTGGCTCAAATCTTACAGCGGTTCCTGAGGGGATATTTAATCTCTTTCCATATGCTAATTTTCGATCAAAAACTAAATACTCATTTGTTTCAAAAAAATGATAGTGGCTTCCAACTTGCACAGGTCTATCTCCAGAATTAGAAATTTTAATTTTAGTAATTTTGGAGTCTTTATTTAGGTTAATTTCCTCTTTTTTTGTAATTACTTCGCCTGGCTTCATAATAATTATTACCTTATAGGTTTATGCACAGTTACTAATTTAGTTCCATCTGGAAAAGTAGCTTCTACTTGAACTTCCTTCACCATATCTGGAATGCCTTCCAAACAATCCTTTTTTTTAATGACATGAGCTCCTGCCTCCATCAGTTCTGCAACACTTTTGCCCTCTCTAGCTCCCTCAACAACAAAATCTGTTATTAAAGCGATAGCCTCTGGATAATTCAATTTTATACCTTTTGACAATCTATTTTTAGCGACAATCGCTGCAAGGCTTATTAAAAGTTTATCTTTTTCTCTAGGAGTAAGTTTCATTTATATATTCCATACTTTTGGTATCTTTGAATCTTCAAAAAAATAAGACAAAATTTTATCAATTGCAAATTTAAGATTATAACTATCTTTAGATAAAAGTCTTACGATCAATTTATTATCCCATTGAGAATAATTTGAAGTTGTATTTTCATTATTAGTTAAAGTTTCAGATAGATTATTAAAGTTATTCAAAAACTTATTTCCTACAATAATAATTGTCGCAACTGCAGAATTATTATTTAGTGTCGAAAAACTATTCAAATATTTTTTTTCAAATAAACCAGTATTTATTGCTTCGGTATGAATTAATTTATTATCAACATTAATATTCCAAAAATCTGAAAAATATCCCTTTTCAAATTTCTCTTTCATAGAAGTTCGTCCAAAAATTATATTTTCACAAAAAAGTAAATTTGAGTCTTTTGATAAATTAAAATTAATTTTTCTTTTTAAGTTACAATTATTAAATAAAATTAACTCTTTAGGTAACCAAAATAAACTTGAATTGTTTGATAAATTTAAGTTTATTTCTAAGTTAGCTGGATTGCCAAAACCACTATAAATCTTTTCAGCAGCCTGAGTTGAAATACAAAGATTTGAACTGTCAATTTCAAATTTGAAGTCATATTCATCTCCACTAGTAATTCCACCAGCAGTATTAATAAGCATTAATTGTTTTAAATTTTCATGAAAATCTGGCATCAAAGCTTTTAAAGATCCTTGCTGATAAAGTTTTTCTAAGTTTTGGTCTATTATTTTTATTTCTAATCTGCCTTTAGATTTTTCTAGTTTTTTTTGACTTATATTCATGACATTATCCTAGCACAAAAAATCCTATTTATAGTTTGTCAATTTTTATAGCTTGAATTATTTGCCTTTTTAAATAAAAAGAGAGCATGCAGAACCAAGAAATAGTCAAAATAATTGAAAACCTTAAAGGGCGAAGAAATTATGAAGAAAAAAGAGCCTCTAAATTAGGTTTTGCTTCTCTATACGATTACTTTGAAGACAAGATTTCAAAAAAACAAAAAGCTCTTGAGGAAGAGCAAAAAGAATTAGAAGCTTCAAAAACTGATGATAAACCAAAAGCTGCTAAAAAAAGCTGCGGTTGTTGCTAATTAATATTTTTATCAAGATTAGTTAATAATATTTTCTTTTGATCGTCACTTAACTGAGGAATATTTGCTAAAATAGGCCTTACTTCAAAATTTAAATCTTTTAGCAAGGTATCTATTCCTATTTCTATAATGGTGGGTTCAGTAATATCCCAACCGGCAATATATCCACTTTTTCCCCTGCATTCTGAAAAGCTAGGAATTGAAGTTTCATCTAAACCTGCAAATTTAAATCTATCAACTAAACTGGCTCTATTCGCAGGAAAATTAAATTTAGGGTAATATTCCAAACACATACTTATTGGAAATTTAACCCCATCCCATTCAACAAAAATATCATAATCAATCCAATCTTTTCCATGCTTAATATATTTATAAGCTATTAAAGAAGCGCCTGATCTTTTGAGTAATATTGGTCTATCGATATTTTCAAATCCATTTAAATCAAAAACTTCTAGTTTTTTATTATTAAGAAATTTTTTAAATTTTTTAGAAGACTCAGTTGATTTAGATGCTCCACGAGCAATCTCAAAATTTTCAAAAAAAGTGCTTGGATCGTCTTTATACATTTTATCATCAACGATTTTGATCGGATTACCTGTCTCTTTATATTTGATATGTTTAAAATTCATTGCACCTTCATTTTTTAATATTGATCCCGCTCGTAGTTTAAGGCTACCTGGACGTACTAAAACTATGTCTGTTAAATTATCATTATCTAGATCTGAAAATCTTATTTGATCAACATAACTGTTCCATTCATTTCCTTCATGTTTTGGAATATAATCTTTAGGTGGGTCTACTAAAATATAAAAATTAGAATTAAATTTATTGTTTCCTAAATTTTCAATAACCTGAACCCCAGTACCAACATAGAGTTCTCCTGCTCTAGAAACTACAATATCTAAATCACTATCATTATCTAGATCCCAAAACGAAACTTCTGGTACTGTTCCCCAATTTCCATCAGGAAAAGGTAGTTTAATTTTCTTTTTAAATTTACCTTTACCATTATTCAGCGCGATTCCTGTTTCTGTACCCTCGTATTCGTGCCCACCATGAACAATATCAAGATCTCCATCATTATCAAAATCACCAAGTTCAATTCCAAATGCATTTATAGATCCACATTTTTTTATCTTCATTTTACCAGTGCCATCATTATACAAACACTGCAAAACTCTTTTTAAATCTGTTAAAACAATATCTATATCTCCATCATTATCGATATCACCAACTGCACCACCGTGATCAAAAATTTTAAAATCTTTTTTTGATAAATGAGTTAATGAACTTTCTAACCAAGTTCCATTTTTTTTACTTAAAAAATAACTATCTCTAAAACCATCATAATTTCCACCACCAATTCCATGATCAACTAAATAAAAATCCAATATTCCATCATTGTTAAAATCAGCTATCAGTTGCTGACGAGATAAACTCTGACCAGAAGGATTTCTGTCATCAATTATAAGTTTTGAGTTATCAATAAAAGAGCCGTCTTTTTGACCTAAATAAAGTGTCGGTCCTGGCATGTCCCCTTCACATTTCTTTCCACCACATGCACCTGCTGTTGTTTTACCGCTAGTGTTAATATTAATTGGACGCATTGTCCCTGAATATAAAAAATCTTTTACTCCATCATTATTAAAGTCATGATAGCTCCACCTATGACCAAAATAATATCTTTGCTTTGTTATCCCGGGTCTAGACTGTCCAAAAACAGTCATGCCATTATAGTTTTCAATAAAAATTCCAGCTTGAGGTTTGTCTTTAGCAAATAGATTATTTGCAAATCCTATTAACAAAAAAATAATAAATATTTTTTTCATTATTAAACTTACTAAAATTCTAAAGTTTTAGAAGAACCATCTTTAAAAGTAAATTCTACTTTTTTTTCAGAAATCTTTTTAATTGAACTAAAACCATCGTATTCAGCAATAAATTCATTTAATTTTTTTCTGCCCTTTTTGCTCATTTTTTTTCCTGGAGCATTCACACCAACATCAATAATTAGTTCAGCTCCATTTAAAAATGCATTGACCCAAGCCTTTACTGGAGGACCACAAGTCATAGCCTCTGTTAACCAAATAGGTTTATCAATATTAACGCTTTTTAATAAATCTGCAAACTCATCTACCCAAAGCTGTTTATCACATTGCCCATCTGGCCCGCTTATGTGGTGTATGTTTGCAATATCAAAATTATCTTTAATTTTTGGCAAAACAACTTTCCAATACTTTTTACTTTCTGGAAACATTCCAGCTGCTCCAGCCATAACTATTACAGCATCAGGTTGCTTTTCTTTAATTACTTTTGAGGAAAAATTGAAAATTTCAATAAAATCCTCTTTGCTGCCTTTAAAAAACATTTTAAACTCTGGCTCATTCATTACGTCCCAATATTTAATAGGTTTAGTTAATCCAGGCATGTCATTTAAACCATCACCATCATAACGATCTACTAATTTTACAAGAAAATTTTTGTAATCATCCATTGAGCAAGGTTTGCTTAAATATTTTGTAAAACGCTTTCCAAAAGGACTTCTTGCTTTTTTTCTTTTACAAGATTTTTGTTCCCAATTAGCATGAGGCCAGATAGTTGCTAAAATCGTTTGATTATGTTCTTGTGCATAAACAACATATTGATCAGCATCCTCCCAAGTAAAATTTCCTTTTTCTTTTTCTATGTGATTCCATATAAAAGGTCCTGGATGAGGTCTAACCCATTGATTATCTTTACCTCGCATTTTTTCATCACGCATTTCTGTTAATTCACCAAATCTTGACTCAGACGATGAATTGTTTGTAATTAAAACAAAAACAAATAGACTAATTAAAAAATTTTTTATCATTAAGTATTATTTTGGATCTGGTCCTGGTCCTGGTCCTGGATCTCCTGGTCCTCCCATTGGATCTCCTGGTCCACCTGGTCCGCCAGGTCCTGGATCTCCTGGTCCACCAGGTGCTCCCATAGCACCTTCAACAGCGCCACCAATATTTCCCATGGCACCACCCATATCTCCTCCCATTGGGCCCATGTCACCCATAGGTCCACCATCAGGTCCTCCCATAGGACCGCCCATGTCACCCATTGGTCCCATATCACCTGGTCCACCTGGACCTCCGGCCATTGCTCCGGCCATTGCTCCACCCATGGTTCCTGTCATTCCTTCTTGCATAGCACCGCCCATAGCTTTACCCATGTCACCTTCGCCCATGCCTTCCATTCCCATTGCAGCTCCCATTGCATGAGAACCCATGGCTGAAGCTGCTGCACCTTGAGCAGCCATTGCAGATCCCATTGCAGCACCTGCGAGTCCTCCTGGTCCGTCAGCTGCCATTGCAGCACCTGCTACATTTCCTATTGCTGCTCCTGGATCCACTCCAGTTCCCATCGCAGCAGAAACTTGTCCTAAATTCATTCCACCTTTCATTCCACCATCAAATCCCTCTGGTGTTCCACCCATTATATCTCCTAATTTTGTGCCTTCTGGGCCTCCAGCTAATCCCATGCTTGCTGCCATTTCAGGATTCATTTGCGCATCTAAATTCATTTCTCCCATTCCAACCATTCCACCACTCATAGCTGCTAATCCCATGTCGCCACCTTCCATTCCCATAGCTCCACTTAAACCTTTCATACCTTCAGCTCCCATAGCTGCCATAGTACCTTGATTAACCAAACCTACTTCCATCATATCTCCCATAGACGCAGCTGACATATTTCCAGCCTTTGCCATATCTGCAACGCCTTGAATAGCTTTACTACCTAGTCCAGCTACATTGGTTGACATTATTGTTGTTACATCCATTCCTGCAATTCCCGCTGCACCCATACTTGCAACCATTCCAGGAGTTAATCCTGTTTGCATAGCCATATCGGTCATTCCTAAATTATCTATTGTTCCTTTATTCATTCCAGTCATGTTTGCCATTGCTGCACCCATTTCAGCTTTAGACATATTATCAATAACTCCACCCACCATGCCTCCAGCTGGATTATTTGGATCTAAAGCTCCAACACCTAAAGCTGTCATTCCCTCAGGTGGTGCCATTGCTCCAGGCAATCCCCCAGCTAAAGACGGTTTAGCCATTACCATGGCACCCATCATCATACCTGTCTCACTAATATTTTCTGGCATTTCTAAAGCTTCTGGAGCAGCCATATTGTTTGCAAATGAATTTTCCATCGCCATTCCTTTTTGAATAGCAGTTTGTTCTTTAGGCGCTTTTCCAGATATTGCCTGACTTATCATCCCAACTGTTCCTGACATTGCTGAAACTATTCCAGCTTCAGGATTTGCAAAAGCTGTTTGCAGGGATTGAGCCATTTGTTCCATTCCAACATCAGCCATTACTTTTCCAATTTCTTTCATTCCTTCAATGCCACCCATACCTTTGGCCATATCTGTCATACCTTGCATTCCAATATTGGCTTCCATGCTTTTCATCATTTCATCACCCATACCTTTAGCGCTCATTGTAGCTACAATAGCACCAGTCATAGTTTGTCCCATTTGACCCATCGCCTCTGGATTAGTAGCTAGAGTTTCTAGAGCAGCTGTAGCTGCACCAACTGGAAGAGCGTTAAGAGCTCCAGCCATCATTGCAGGATTCATTCCCATCTCAGCAACATTCATAGAAGCAAAATCTCCTGGATTAAAATTTGCCATATCAAATTCAGCTGAACCAGTGATAGCTTCTAAGTTTACCATTCCAGCATTTGCCAACCCTTCCATTGCTGCACCCATTCCAATACCTTGAGCATCAAGAGATCCCATCATTCCTTTCGCGTCAAAACCTGCAGTACCCAGTGCACTCATTTGGCCAGCCATTTTTTGTAATGATACAACTTTTCCTGCTCCCATTTGACCTGCTATGCTAGACAAAGCAGCCATTTCCTCTGGAGAAAAATCTTTTGCAAAATCTATTCCAGTCATATCAAGTGCTGTTGGATCTGGTATAGCTCCTAAAGCCATATCAGTAACTCCTTCAACTAATGACATTGCTTGAACTGCAGACGTAATATCTCCTTTAGCTAAACTTTCTGTGGCAAAAGCCATAGCATTTTCAGCTTGTGCTATGGATACATCTAACGCCTTACCTATATCACTTTTTGCTTCTCCTAAAGCAGCTGTTGCTCCAGAGATATTTTCAGCAACCTTGGCTGCATCTGATGCTAATTGATCTGCTGCAGCCTGAGCTGAGCTTCCTGCTGCCTCAGAAATATCAGACATTGAAGCTATATCGTTTGCTTTAGCAACTAAATTAACTAACAAGAAAAATATTAAAAAACTTTTAATTATAATTCTAAAAATCATTAATTACCCTCTTTTATATTTTCCTGAGCTTTTATAGTTGCAGCTCTTTGTGCATTGACCTTAGCTGTGGCGATTTGTTTTTTAAGATTTGCTAAAACTGCTGCTCTCTCTGAAATTTCAGGAGTCAATTGTTTTTCTTTTTTTTTCTTTTTCTTTTTATTTTTTTTATGAGCAGCTTTTAACATTTTACCAGTTGCCCAAAATTTCAAAATAGCTTCTGAGGCTTTTGCTTTAGGAGATATGTTCAAACTCATTCTCATTGCTTCTCTACCTTTTTTTAAGCCCTCTAAGGTTTCAACTTTAGCTTTTTTATCATTCAGCATTTCATTAAATAAAGCTTCAAAGTAAGCCATATCTCTGATCATGTTGTGCTGATATTTGTTTAACTCACCTTTTCCTTTAACAAATCTTTGGTAAACTTTTTTTCCTGCTTCACCTTGTTTTTGTTTACTCTTAATCAAGCTTTCGTGAAACATTCCCTCTGGATAATCTATCTTTTCATAAATGAAAGCAGTAGGTCTTTCGCTTTCAGGCCAATCGCTGAGTTTTTCGTATTTTTTACAGTAAATACAATCTTTCTCTTTTTTATCTTTTGCTTCCAGATTAGAAGTAGAAATAAGAATTATTAAAAGTAAAATTAATAATTTAAATATAGTAATGGCAGATTTACTGCCAATATCACCTGGCTAAACCTTTCATAGACATATCTTATTATTAAATCGAAATTTAAAACAGCATTCATTAACTCACAAAACATGAGAAAATAAAAAAATGTTCAATCAGAAATTGTATTTAAAATATTTTTACTTACACTTTATGTTTTAAATAACTTTTCAGATAAATTAATTAAATTTTCTCCCCAGAAAACTTCTTTAGTGATTTTTTTGAAATCTACGTCAAAAACTGTAGACATTGCAGAAGCATAAATTGCTCTTGAATCTATTGTAGAATTTAAGTCTCTTCCTTCAAATAATTCTTTTTTCTTTAATCCTGGCCAATCAGTATGAATTTGAGCTTTTTTAACTAAGCCTCCTGCTAAGAAAATAGCAGATCCATAGCCATGTTCAGTTCCATTGCTGCTATTTTGTTTTATTGTTCTACCAAACTCAGTAAGTGTTACAATTAAAGTATTATCAAATGCCTCTTTGGACATGGATTGATTTAGACCTTTAACAATTTTGTCGTAATCATTAAGACAGTCTGCGTGAGCTCCGTTAGTTGATCCTTGAGCTGCATGGGTATCAAAACCATCTACCTCAAAAACAGCTACTCTTGGCCCATTTGGTTTTGAAAGTTCTTGACCTGCATTGCTTGCAAGCACCCAACTATCATCACTAGCTGTATTTCTAAGCTCTCTAGTCATGATAATCTTAAGATTTTCTCCTAATAATTTTTCATCATGTTCTTTGTAAATCTGATCTATAAGATTTAGTGTATCTTTACTTGGTAATCTATCACCCACTGGAAAATAATTATTATTCATAGGCACACCTCTAATCAATAAAGGCATTGGTAAAGCTAGAGCTAATCCTTTTCCGGTTAGACCAGAAGACTTCATACCTCTTCCTAACCAACCAGTTTTTACCTGATATGGAATTTTACCCCCTGACTCCATTAAATTTTGTCCATCAAAATGCGATCTTCCTGTATATGGTATATTTGTAGCATGAACTATTGCTCCTTTGTTTTGATCCCATAAACTCTTAAATGTTTTAAGTGCTGGATGTAAATCAAAGTCTCCGGTTAATTTTAGTGTCTTATCAAGATTAATTTTGCTTCTAAGTTTTTCAAAATTTTTATCATCTTTAATTGGAACTGCACATAATCCATCCATTCCACCACGTAACATAACAACGACTAAATTTTTCTTTAGTCCTGAGTTTGCAAAAGTAGGTACTCCGAAACCTGCAAAGTACATTGAAGTTAGTGCAGTTGTTTTCAAAAAATCTCTTCTATTTATCTTCATGCTTTTAAAAACTCCGGATGATTAAATATTAATACATTTTTTTCGCTTGATTTACGCAACATATTCTTAAATACATAATCTGATATTTTTCCTGGATTATCAAAATTATTGTTAATTATTTTTTCATAAAATTCTTTATTATCATTTCCAGCTTTAAGAAATGAATAACTTCTATCAGCATAGACCAATCTTCTGATTAATAATTCTGGAGATAACCAATCAGCAGAATCATCAGACCACCCATTTGGTTGTTTGGCTCTATAAGGATGATGTCCAATATTTCTTAAAATTCTTTCTGGTAATCTTTGAGACCTAAGAGGTTTTACACCTAATTCGTAACTATCCATAAGATGTGTTGCGGGTGGCCAACTTAAATCTGCAGTTTTTGCTACTTGTATAAACCAATTTTCAGGTGTCTGAAACTTTCTGTATTTATCATTATATTTATATGCAATTTTAATCGCAGCTTTATGGATTTCGGGCAAAAATCCATCTGTCTGTTTAAAAGCATCAATAATAGGTTGCTTCATTTCTTGTGTTGGTTCATCAGTTATTAGATATTTACAAAGTCTTTCAGCAACAAAATCTCTACAGTTAGGATGATTTACTAAATCTTTTATAACTACAGCTAAAGATTTTTTTCCTTTTTTATATTCCTTTCCTAAAACATTTTTTTTACCGGGCTCATGATATTCTGAATTAAACCAAACATTACCTGTCTCTAATTTTTTTTTGCTCCATCTTTGTTGCCAACCTGTCATTACATATGCAAGTTGAATAACATCCTCCTGGGTATAGCCTGCTTTTGGAGAGACTGTATGAAGCTCTAAAAGTTCTCTTGCATGATTTTCATTAATCGTTGCTGGCCTTTTCTTTTTTCTTCTCCAATCTTGACCGGCTGTAATACTTTTAGGACCTGCACTCTCGCTATTATCTAAATGATGTATCATGGCCCATGATGTAGTTACGTCATAAACCATCTTTTCAAAAGTTTGATTTAGATTAGGTCTAATAATTTCTCTGTGATATGGACCAGTTGAATAATTTGCTAAGAAATCTTTTTCGCTAATTGCAAAAAAATTTCCCCAAAACATCCATAGTTTTGCAAGGACAGGATGACTGCTATTAATTCCTTCATTATGTCTTATTGAAATCTCCAAAGATTCCCAGAACTTTTGTCCAGTTTTATGTCTAAGTAAATCTTTATGTGTTTTATAAAGTGTTTTGTTGTCTTTATATTTTTTTCTTAAAACTTTTCTATCGCCATAGACCCAATCTTTATAATGATTTCTTAATTCTTTTTCAGAATATATTTTACCTTTCCAAGATAGATCTGGCACATCATTTACTTGATCAAGAGCCCACTTTAAAGGATCGGTGGGAACTTGTTCATTGGGTCCAATTCCATAACCAACTTTTCTAAAAAAGTTCCTCATAATTATTTTATTTTATCAATATCGTGAATATTTGTTAAGGAATTATTAAATTCATCAATATTTTCTCTTAAGGCTAAACTAGAAATTGAATAAATCATTATCAATAACAAAACTAATGGTAATGAGGTAATTACTGAAGCGTAGCTTTTTATTAGTAAAATATAAAAAATTATAAATAAAGCTGATCGAATTAAAACTGTTTTTCTAAAGACGCTTATTATTGAAAGAGAGTGCTTTAATAAATTAAAAAAACTCATTTGAGATGGTCCAAAATATCTTTTGCCTCTTATGGATGGAGTAGAAATTAAATCTTTTTCTATTTTTTTTAAAGATGCTGAAAAACTATTCCATGTTGCTTTTTCATCTAGCAGTTTCTTTACTGTTGTTTTAGATAAACAAGTAAAATTACCAAATTTAATCGATTGTCCTGTAAAAGCTAAAGTCAAAAATTTATGAAACTGATAACATAATTTAAAAATTATACTTTCAGATCTCTTAACTCTTTCGCCTACAATAGACTTTTCAGTTGATTTCTCTGAAAGTTGAATGAAACTTTTAATTTCTTCAGGTCTATCTTCACCATCACCATCCATAGGTATTACAAAATCAAAGTCTTTTTTTTCAAAGATGTATTTTAAACCAGAAGCAATACATCTTGCATGGCCTCTGTTCTCTTTCATATTTACTATCTCAACAGAATTAATGTTCTCAATATTCGGGTAGGTATCAACTATCTGTTGAGAGGAAGCATCATTTATAACGACTAGCGATATATCTTGATTTAAATCTTTAATTTCACTGTTGATATTCTCAATCAGTAATTTTAACGACTCTCTGTCGTTGTAAACTGGAATTAATATCACGTACTTCATCTACCTTACTCCTACACAAATATTATCAAGACACATATAATCTTTCAATTGATCAAGTTTTTCTCTCTCAACCAATCCATCCCAAACTGGTCTTGATTTTAAATGATATGATAAATTTCCAGCACTCCATTCATCACCTAAAACTACATTAATAGTAGAACTGAATTGTTGGTTCCAAGCAAATTGTGTTTTAATTGCAATTTCCTTACCTGGATAATCGGTTCTCTTATCGTCTTTTGAAATCGAAACATAAGCGTAAAGCACAGGCGATAAAAAAAAGAAAAAAATAAATCCAACGACGAATGGTTTTAACTTTTTAAGGTTAATTTGAGCTTGTAACAAATAAACAGTTAATACACCAAAAAACAAATAGAATGGTGTCATCCACATAGTTCTTATTTTTGATCCTGAAATTAATGATGTTAAAAACATTAAAACAATTGGCAAAACATTAATTGCTAATAAAAATAGTAATTTTTTATCTTTAAATTTTAAATTTAATTTAATTTTTTTAACTAATAACCAGGATAGTAATAAAAAAGGAATTAATATCCCTACTTGTTTTAACAAAAATATTATTGGAAATTTAACATGATCTATAAAGCTAGATTGTTCTAAGCCAGTTCTAGCTAATCCATATGTAATAGTAATAAACTCATTGTTATTTAACCAAATTAAATGTGGAAATAAAACCACCAAGAAAACTTCAAGTGAAATAAGATATTTAAAATCAAATTTTCTTTCTTTTTTGAAGAATATTAAATAAATAAATAAAAGGTCAATTGAAACCAAAAGATAGATAAATAGATATTTTGATAAAAAACCAAAAGCAGCAAAAAGACCTACTAGAAAACAATCTAAAAACTTTATTTCTTTAGCGTTAAAAATTTTCCAAGAATAGTAAACTGTTAAAGACCAGAAAGGTAATTGACATACATTTACATTAAATTCTGGCGTGGTAAAATTATAAAAATAAATTGCTTCAATTAATAATGCAGAAATTAAGGCTAATAATTTATTGTTAAATATTTCATTTGAAAATTTAAAAACATAATAAAAAGAAATAACTACAAAAATTTGGCTTAATAAATAATAAACCCAATCTTGAGCTCCAAAAATTTGAAAAAATATTTCAGGAATAAAAGCACTCATTGGTGGATGTTTATTAAAACCCCAATCTAAATTACTCCCCCAAGCTAAAGCTTCGATTGTATCAAGTGGTAAATTATGATTTGTAATTGATGGAATCAAAGTCCAAAAAATTAGATGAGCTATAACAAAAATATAAAAAACATTATCGATATTTTTGTTGTTTATGGTCATTTATAAATATTTATATCAATTAAGCTTGCTTGACACCCCTAATTTGCTGAATATACTGCGAGCGATTAAAATTACGCTATGCCAAAGACTGCTAAAGCTAAAAAAAAAGTATCAAAGCCAAAAACCAAAGTTGTAAGTAAAGCAAAACCAACTATAGCTAAAGTTGCATCCAAAGGTCCTATAAAAATTTCAAAAACTTATATTCCAAAAGATACTGAGAAATATATGTGTGAAAAACACAAGGTGTATTTTAGAATTAGACTTACAGAGTGGAAAAAGGAATTAATCAAAGCTAACAATGAAGCTCTTTATAATGGTAGCATGGATGATAATAATATTTCTGCCGACATTGTAGACCAAGCAAACTCCTATATTGATAGCAACGTAGAAATGAAAGCAATCAATAGACAAATTAAATTAATTTCAGAAATTGATAAAGCTTTAAGAAGAATTAGAGAAGATACTTACGGTTATTGTTTGGATACAGCTGAGCCAATTGGATTAAAAAGATTAATGGCAAGACCTGTTGCTAAATACACTATTGCAGCACAAGAAAAACATGAAAAAGATGAAAAAGTTCATGCGGATGACTAAAAATGAAAAAAAAATCGTCTAAGCAAAATTCAATCTCTTTCCTATTTGCTAAGAAATATATTTATTTTTACTATCCTTTTTTCTGGATTATCTTGTTGCTATATTTATTTTTGAAATGAATAAAAAATTAATTTTAATAATTATTATTATTGTAGCTATTGAATTTTCAGGTTATGGAATTCTTAGCACTCTTTATAGATTATTTGGATAAATCTTTAAATTTTAGGAATTTTAGCTTCCTTATCCATAAAAGCATAACCTTTAATAACAGCATCTCTGTCAGCTATTTCTAAATACCATCTAGATAAATTTTTATAATTTTTCAAACCAATATCATGCCATTCATGTCTTGCCATCCATGGCCACGTTGCAATATCAGCGATTGTGTAATCAGGTCCTGCAAGAAATTTCGATACCTTTAATCTTGCGTCTAATTCTCCATAAATTCTTTTAGTAATTTTAAAATATCTTTCCTCACCAAACTCACTTTTACCTGGATTGTAGTGATGGAACTGATGATGTTGACCAATCATAGGACCCACAGTACCCATTTGAGCCATTAACCATTGATTAATAACTAGTCTATCTTTTTCATTATAAAGTTTTCCACTTTTATCAGCTAAGTACATTAATATTGCTCCAGACTCGAAAATACTTTTGCTATTATCATGATCAATGATAACAGGAATTTTTCCAAAAGGACTTAGCTTTATAAATTCTGGTTTGAATTGTTCATCTTTACCTAAATCAACTTTTGTAACTTTGTATTCATAACCAATTTCTTCAAGCATAATACTAATTTTCCATCCATTGGGAGTATTAGCAGAAAAAAGTTCTATCATTTTTTAATTCCAAGTCTTTCTTGTGCAGCTTTAGATGTTGTTGTGAATTCAAATCTTAATTTTTCATCTGGTTTTGCATATTTAAAACAACCCCTTGCTGCTAACGCACCTTCATGAAATCCTGAAAGAATTAATTTTAATTTTCCTGGATAAGAACAAATATCTCCAATTGCAAATATACCACTCACATTGGTTTCAAAGTTTTCGGTATTTACCTGAACAGTTTTTTTATCAATATTTAATCCCCAATCTAAAATAGGGCCAAGTTGCATAATCAAACCAAAAAAACCTAAGACATAATCAGACTTTATCTCTTTAATTTTACCTTCGTCATGTTTTATTTTAACAGATTCAATTTGTTTATCTCCACTTACATAATTCATTTGATATTTTGTAAATAAATTTAACTTTCCTTGATCATTAAGTTCTTTTACTTTTTGAACACTGGATTCTGCTCCACTAAAACCATCTCTTCTATGAATTAAATTTATTTTAGAAGTATTTGACAATTCTATAGCCCAATCTAAAGCGGAGTCCCCTCCTCCAAAAATTGAAACAGTTTTATCTTTAAAAATTGATTTATCCTTTATTGAATAAAATAAAGAATTTCCTTCGAATTTTTCACATTCTTTTACTGGAAACTTTCTAGGTTCAAAAGAACCAACGCCACCAGCTATAACGATAGCTGCAACATCAAATTCAGCTCCACCTGAAGTTTTAACATGCCATCTATTTTGATTTTTTTTTAATTCTTCTACTCTTTCATTTAAATGAAATTTAACATTGAAAGGTTTAATTTGTTTTAAAAGATTATTGGTTAGCTCCTCACCAGTACACTCTGGAACAGCTGGGATATCATAAATTGGTTTGTCGGGGTAAAGTTCAATACATTGACCTCCTGCTTTATCCAAATTGTCAACTATCTCACAACTCAATCCTATAATTCCAAGTTGATGAGCGCAAAATAATCCTGTTGGTCCAGCTCCAATAATTAATACATCTATTTTATTCATCTAACCTTGCTTTGACGGAATATTAACTTCTAAACCATCCAACTCATCTGAAACTATTAACTGGCAACTCAACCTGCTATTATTTTTTGGTTCAAAAGCCATATCAAGCATATCTTCTTCGCCATCCTCTTTTGTTGGAAGTTTATCTAACCATTCTTCTTTGACATAAACATGACATGTAGCGCACGCCATTCCTCCACCACAATCTGCATCAATTCCTGGAATATCATTTTGAATTGCACCTTCCATTACTGTTAAACCCTTTTGAACATCAACTGTATGAGTTTTATTATCGTGCGTGTGATAAGTAATTTTTGCCATGCGTTATATATAAGTTCTTATCTAAATTGAACAAGTAAGTAAAAACATACTTGGTCAGATTTATGCGTTTTGTAGTTCAGGGACTTCCTTTTTAAAAAAGTAGGCAGAATCTTCTTTTTGTTTCATCAAAGCTGGTAAAATTTCTTTATAAGCATCGATTAAACCATCGTTTGTCCTTGGTAATTGATCTTTAATATGATGATGAAGTTTATCCAGATTATAAGATGGAACTGTTGGAAACATGTGATGAGTTACATGATATTCCATTTTCCAATATAAAAAACTTAAAATAGGATTTAAATACATTTCTCTTGTTGTGTATCTATGATCTCTAATATCTCTTGCTAAACCAGCATGTTGAGTAAAAGAAACAAGTTTATGTAAGGTTCTTCCATAGAATTTTGGTAATAAAAAAAACAAAACTGGCAACCAAGATAATGTAATTAAAGACCATAAAATAATTGCAATCCAAATTGCAACAAAAATTCTAGAATTTAAAATAACTTTTGATTGTGCATTTTCAGGAATACAGTCTTGCATCACTTTTGTTTTTACACCCAATGCATGTTGAATAATTTCGTAAGCTATACTTTTTTTAAAATAAATAAGTTCCATAAAAGGAATTAAATTTATTAATAAATTTTTTGGAGTTTCTTTTAAATTATTTCCATATTCAATTTCATGATCATATGGATTTTCTGTTGAATATGTATTTCCATGATGAACGAAATGCGTATATCTCCATCTTGTTGGTTCAAAATTTGAGAGGTATGAAGAAACATAGTAAAAAAATTCATTTAAAGATTTTGATTGAAAAGCGGTTTTGTGACCTGTCTCATGCCATAATGGATTTGAAAAACCATATATGTTTCCATAAACCAAAAACCAAAAAGCAGACCACCATGTACCCCAAGTTATATATGCTAAAATTCCTGTTACTAATAACAATCCAAAAAAGACTGAAACGTGTTGAAGCCCTTTGATATCAGATTTTTTAGAGAGTTCCTTAAGGATCTCTATATCAACTTGGCATTTATGCCATTTCTCTAATTTAACTTCCATAGAAATAAAAATATGTATGTTTGTTATTTATATTTTTAATAAAGACAAAAAAAAGGGCAAGTACAAAATTGTACCTGCCCTTAATTTAAATTTTAGCTAAATTACTTAGCTCTTCTGCCCGCAGAACTAGTTGCAGCAGCCCAAATTACTAGACCGAATGCAATTTTGTTAATGAAGTCAGCTAAGTTATAAACGACGTTAAGTGAGTTAGCATCTACACCACCAGTTAAGTAACCAAATACATAACCTAATGGGTAAATTGCCCAACCTACAGTAACGATCATTCTCATTGCACCAAAAGCAGTTACAAGAGCCTTGTTTCCACTTTTCGCTGCAGCTTTACCAGCTTCACCTGAGAATACTTCATAAAGAATGTATACCCAACCTGCCATTCCGATGATGAAACCAAGTGTAGCATTAATGTATCCTGCTTCACCTAAGTATCCACCGATTAGCATTACTAATGAACCAATTAACAATCTCCAGAACATTCCAGAGTTTGCTTTACCAATAGCTGCTAGAATTAAATAGAATTCTACCATCTGTAATGGCACAGTGATTAACCAGTCAATGTATCTGTAAACAGTTGGCGAGTCTCCAGTAGCAACCCATACTTCTCTCATGTACATGTAGTGTATGAATGCAATACCAGTTACTAGACCAGCAACAATAACTGATGTTCTCCAGCCTGATGCGACATTGCCTGCTTCCATGAAAAAGAAAGCAGTAGCTGCTAACATTCCCATAGAGATAACCCAGAATGAAATTCCTACGAAGTCATCTTGCATCAACATCGTTGCGTCTGCTGCAATAGCTATACCTGAAAAACCTATCAAGGCCATAGCTGCTAGAGCAAACAGTTTAAGTTTTTTCATAAAAAACTCCCTCTTCGTTAGTTTTTATTTTAGTTTATATAAACTAGACTTAGTTTCCTAAGCCAATGTCGCGGTTAATAGCAAATTAAATTAGTTTTATGAAGACTTAATTGTCACTAATAAGCATTGATTTTACTTAATTTTTAAAATTAAATACAATTTATAAGTTAAAAACCAAAAAAATTAAGGAATTCGAATCAAATTTTTATGTCATCTAAGTTTAGTCAAATTTACCAAAAATCTATAAAAAATCCTGAAAAATTTTGGCAAGAAGCCTCAGAGGATATCTTTTGGTTTAAAAAACCAACAAAAATTTTAAATAAATCCAACCCACCTTTCTATAAATGGTTCGAAGATGGGGTCACAAACACCTGCTATAACGCTTTAGACATCCATATTGATCAAGGAAGAGGCCAAAAAACAGCATTAATTTACGATAGTCCTATTACAGGTAAGAAAAATCAGTTCACTTATAAGGAATTAAGATCGAAGGTCTCTAAATTTGCAGGAGCATTGAAAGCTCAAGGTACAAATAAAGGTGATCGAGTGATTATTTACATGCCAATGATACCTGAAGCAATAGTTGCAATGCTAGCTTGTGCAAGAATAGGTGCAATTCACTCAGTAGTTTTTGGTGGGTTTGCATCAAATGAACTAGCAAGCAGAATAGATGACAGTAAAGCAAAATTATTAGTGACTGCATCATGTGGTTTTGAGCCAGGAAGAACTGTTGAATACAAACCACTTGTTGATGAAGCGATAAAAATAGCAGATCACAAAATTGAAAAGATGATTTTATTCCAAAGACCTGGTCATGAAGTTAAATTAAATGCTCCACATGAGGTCAGCTGGGAGCAAGTTGTCTCTGGTGCTAAAGATGCAGACTGTGTTGAGATGAACTCCAATGAGTTTGCATATATTTTATATACATCAGGTACAACCGGAACTCCCAAAGGTATAGTTAGAGATATTGGTGGTCACATTGTTGCTCTCAAGTGGACTATGAAAAATATTTACAATATTGATGCTGATGATATTTGGTGGTCTGCAAGTGATATTGGATGGATTGTTGGACACTCATATATTGTCTACGCTCCTTTATTTAAGGGATGCACAACTGTTTTGTTTGAGGGAAAGCCAGTTGGGACACCAGACGCTGGAGCTTTCTGGAAAATCATTTCAGATTATAAAGTAAAATCTCTTTTTACAGCTCCGACAGCTTTCAGAGCAATCAAGAAAGAGGATCCTGAGGGTAAATTTTTCTCAAAATATGATCTCAGCAGTTTTGAAAGCTTATTTCTTGCTGGAGAGAGAGCTGATCCAGATACTATAAAGTGGGCTGAGAATTTGCTTAAAGTTCCAGTTATTGATCATTGGTGGCAAACAGAGACTAGTTGGGCAATTAGCTCAAATTGTACTGGTATTGAAATGATGGAAACAAAATATGGTTCAGCCTGCAAAGCTGTCCCAGGATATGATGTAAAAATCATCAAACCAGACCAATCTTTGGCTAAACCAAACGAAATGGGAGATATAGTGGTAAAGCTCCCCTTGCCTCCAGGTACATTTCCAACATTATGGAATGCAGATCAAAGATATAAAGAAAACTATATGTCAAATTATAAGGGATATTACCAAACATACGATGCAGGTCACATTGATGATGATGGTTATATTTGGATCATGTCTAGAACTGATGACATTATAAATGTAGCAGGTCATAGATTATCAACTGGAGCGATTGAAGAAGTTTTATCAGAACATCAATCTGTTGCTGAATGTGCAGTGCTCGGAATAGCAGATAAATTAAAAGGTCAATTACCTATTGGTTTAGTGGTTTTAAAATCTGGTGTTGATAAAGATAATGAGACCATATCTAAAGAATGTGTACAAATGGTTAGAGATAAAATTGGACCTGTTGCTGCATTTAAAGTGGTAATTGTTATTAAAAGATTACCAAAAACAAGATCGGGAAAAATTTTAAGAGGGACCATAAGAAAAATTGCAGATGGTGTTGATTATAAAGTACCACCTACAATTGATGATCCTGCAATTTTAACAGAAATAAAAGAAGATTTAATTAACCACAAAATCTTAAATAATGGTTAAAACTTACATTTTTTTAATCGCTGCAATATTTTGTGAAGTTGCTGGAACAATGTTGCTTCCCGTCTCACAAAACTTTACAAAACTTATACCAACAGTTGCTCTATCTGCTTTTTATCTCACAGCTTTTTATCTGTTAACTTTTGTAGTTAATAAACTTCCTATAGCAATAGTGTATGCAACATGGAGTGGTCTTGGAATTTTTACAATAGCAATTCTTGGTTATATTTTTTTTAAACAAACTTTAGCATGGCAAGCAATATTGGGATTATTTTTAATTGTTATTGGTGTAATTTTAGTAAATAGTTTTACTGGAAAGCTTAGCTAAACTGCAAAGGTGTTCCATCAGGATCTCCTAAAATTTTTCCATCCTGCATTTTTATTTTTCCTGCAATAATCGTATGGGTAGGTGTTCCCTTGAATTTAAATCCATTAAAAGGTGACCATTTACATTTGCTCTCAATATTTTCATTTTTAATCTCAATAGTTTTATTCATATCGACAATTGTAAAATCAGCATCATACCCTACTTTAATAAATCCCTTGTTTTTTATTCCAAAGATTTTCACTGGATTTTCACAAACAAAATTCATCAATTGATCAAGAGATAATTTTCCATCATTAATATGATTTAACATTACGGGTATTAAAGTTTGAACCCCTGGCATTCCTGATGGAGTATTTGGATACACCTTATCTTTGTTTTCTTTTAAATGAGGTGCGTGATCTGAACCGATTGTATCATTAAAGTTATTCCTCACCCCGTACCATAATCTATCGTAATGAGATTTATCTCTTAATGGTGGGTTCATCTGAGCATAAGTTCCAAGCTTATCGTAACAATCTGGAGCATAAAGAGTTAAATGCTGGGGAGTAATCTCAAATGTAATATTTCCTTTATGTTGTGACAGAAAATCAATTTCTTCTTTTGTTGTAATATGAAGTACATGAGCTTTTTTATTATGCTTTTCCGCAATTCTAACAATTCTTCTAGTAGATGCTATTGCACATTCTGCACTTCTCCATACTGGATGGGTATGAACATCACCCTCTTTTATTAATTTCTTATTTACTTTTAAAATTGCCTCATCTTCAGAATGAACAGCTACTACTTTTGAAGCATTTTGAAAAACCTTATCTATATCATCTTCTTCAGCAACTAATAAATTACCAGTTGAAGATCCTGCAAAAAGTTTAATACCACAACAACCTTCTAAACCCTCTAGACTTGCTAAATCATCCGCATTGTCAGCTGTTGCTCCAAAATAAAAAGCATAATTGGAATACATTCTGTTTTTAGCTAGATCTAGTTTTCTTTGAAACTCTTTCATATTTGAAGTTGGTGGATTGGTGTTAGGCATTTCAAATACACTTGTGATTCCTCCTGCTATTGCTGCTCTACTGCCTGAGTGAAGATCCTCTGTATCCGTTGATCCTGGTTCTCTAAAATGTGTTTGAGTATCTATGCAACCAGGCAATACTGTATGGCCTTCTGCATTAATTGTCTCTTTTGCCTCTTCTGAAATGTGTCCAATCTTTTGTATTTTTCCATCTTTTATAGCAACATCTACATCTTTTAACTCACCATCGATGTAACATTGTCCATTTTTAATTATAAGATCTAACATTTTGAGAAATTGTTATTATATTACATTTTATAATTAATCAATTATGAATATCAAAAACGTTTATATTTTAGATGACAGAGCAATTCTTTATGTTAACGGAGAAGATGCAAAAGAGTTTCTTCAAAATCTTATTAGTAACGATATAAACAGAGTAAGTGATGTAAATAGTTGTTTTAGTTCATTACTTACACCCCAAGGTAAATTTTTATATGAATTTATAATTGTAAAACATAAGTCTGGATATCTTTTGGATTGTGAAAAACCTCAGGCACAGGAGTTATTCAAACAATTATCGCTATATAAATTAAGATCAAAAGTTGAAATTCTAAATTTAAGTAATGAGTTTGTTGTAGCAGCATTTTCTCATGAAAAATTCTTAACTTTTGATGAAGCAAAAGATCAACATGGATACACAATTAAATATAGACAAGATCCAATGTTTTTAGATCCAAGAAATAAGGATTTAGGTGCTAGATTAATTATTAATTTAGAAAAACTTTATTTATCTTTAAAAAAACTGGATCTTCATGATGCTAATGTTAAAGAATACTATTCATTGAGTCATAAATTGGGGATAGTTCCAAAAGATTTAAATAAATTAAAAGACAAATTGTTTGGTATTGAATGTAATTTTGAAGAATTAAATGGAATTGACTTCAAAAAGGGCTGTTATGTTGGCCAAGAAAATACAGCACGAATTAAATTAAAGAACAAGCTTTCAAAAAGATTGTTTCCAATAATTGTAATTAATGGAAAACTGAACGAAGGTGAAAGTATTTACAACAATGAAGTTGAAATAGGTAAGGTTTTAATTGATAGCGACTACCCTTTTGCTTTAATTAAATACTTAAACGAAAACTTTAATGAAAAAGCAAATTTTAAAACTAAAGAAGCGTCAATAAATATCAATAAACCATATTGGATAAAAAACTAATTTTCTTATTTAAATAAATAAACAATCATTAAAATTATAATAATTAAAATTATCCAAATACTTAGATTTTTAAGAAATTGCTTTAATTGAGAATTTGATTGTAAAAAACTTGGTAGAACTAAAAGCAAAACCCCAATCATAAATATTACTGAAAGCAATTTATCCATCAAAAACTCCTCTATAAAATTCACTTTGGTGCGGTCGGAGAGACTCGAACTCTCATGGACTAGGTCCACACGGCCCTCAACCGTGCCTGTCTACCAATTTCAGCACAACCGCGATATGTCCCATAATAAATGAATGACAATCATGTTTCAAATTGGTAAAAATCTTTATGGAATTTACACAAGAAGTCCGTAAAGCAACAGATCCTATTTATCAAAAAATTTCTAAGGTTATGCCTGAAATTGAATGGTCGGTTCACGCTCCTTATATTCATAAAATCAATAGATTAAAAAAAGAAAAAAATGCTGTAATTTTAGCTCACAATTATCAAACACCAGAAATTTATCACGGTGTTGCAGATTTTTCTGCAGATTCTCTTGCATTAGCAATTGAAGCCTCAAAAACTTCAGCTGATATAATTTTAATGGCTGGGGTACATTTCATGGCAGAAACTGCAAAATTAATGAGCCCTAATAAAAAAGTTATTCTACCAGATATGGATGCTGGCTGTTCTTTATCATCATCTATTACAGGTAAAGATGTAAGGTTACTAAAAGAAAAATACCCTGGCGTTCCAGTTGTATCCTATGTGAATACTTCAGCGGAAGTCAAAGCAGAAACAGATGTTTGCTGTACATCTGCAAATGCCGTGAAAATAGTCAAATCACTTGGTGTAAAAAGAGTGATATTTTTGCCTGATGATTATTTAGCTAAATATGTTGCTTCTCAAACAGATGTTGAAATTATTTCTTGGAAAGGAATTTGCATTGTTCATGATCAATTTAATAAAAAAGAAATAGAAGATATAAGAAAAAATAATCCAGGAATTAAAATTATAGCACATCCAGAATGTCCTCCTGAAGTAATAGAAGCAAGTGATTTTGCAGGATCAACTTCTGGAATGATCAAATATGTAAAAGATAATCAACCAAAAAAAGTAATGATGGTTACAGAATGTTCAATGAGTGATAATATTCAAATAGAAAATCCAAATGTAGACTTTGTCAAACCATGTAATATGTGCCCTCACATGAAAAAAATTACACTTCCAAAGATATTAGATTGTCTAGAAAATGAAACTGGTGAAATTATCATGGACAAAGAAACAATTGAGAAAGCCAGAATATCTGTAGAGAGAATGGCAGCCATTGGCAGATAATTAAGTGTCAAAAATTAAACTCAGCAAAGAATTTATCAAAAGTACAGTTAAGCTAGCATTGAATGAGGATCTTTATCCTTCGGGAGATATCACTTCAGCTTTAATTAATAATGAGAAGGTCTTAACAATTAAATTAATTTCAAATCAAAGTGCAATTGTTGGAGGGTTATTATTTGCTAAACAAACTTTTGCATTAATTGATGATAAAGTAAGATTTATTATTAAGAAAAAAGATGGTTCTAGAGTTAAAAAAGGAAATTTAATAGCTTTAATAAAAGGCAATGCTAAAAATATTCTAATAGCTGAAAGAGTAGCTTTAAACTTTTTGTCTCATATTTCTGGAATAGCAACTAAAACAAATGAGTTTGTAAAATTAGCAGGAAAAAAAACTAAGATTTGTTGCACAAGAAAAACAATTCCTAACTTAAGGGTTATCCAAAAATATGCTGTTAAATTAGGAGGTGGCACTAATCATAGATTTAATTTAAGCGATGAATATTTAATTAAAGATAACCATATTGCTAGTTCAAATTTAAAGGGTTTGGTTTTAAAAGCTATTAAAAATAAAAAAGGAAAAAAAATTACTGTCGAAGTTGATACAATTAAGCAACTTAGGTCAATTTTAGGTCTGAAATTTAATAGGGTTCTCTTAGATAATATGAGTATTAAAAATTTAAGAGAAAGTGTAAAGATTGCAAAAAAATATTATGAAACCGAGGCTTCAGGTAACGTTTCTTTAAAATCTGTTAAAGCTATTGCATCAACTGGAGTGAGCAGAATTTCTGTAGGAAGTATTACACACAGTGCTCCTGCTGTTGATTTTAAATTAGAAATTTAATTCACAAACTTAGATAAGTCTGGTTTAAAGTAGTGAGGACCTTTCATGACTTTTCCGGACTCATTATAAATTGGTTTTCCATTTTCATCTAACTTGCTCATATTGGAATTTTGGACCTCGTCAAAACATTTATCCAAATCAATTCCAAATGCATGCCCTGCTCCATAAGTTACATATAATATGTCTGTTAGCGCATCAGCCACTTCCAATAAGTCCTTATTATTCATAGCTTCTGTAAGCTCCTCTAATTCTTCTTTAATAAGATCTATCCTCAATTTATTTATTTTTTCAGTGCTAAATGATGGTTTCATTTTAACTTCCTGACCAAATGTTTTCATGAAAGTACCTACTTTTCTAAAATTCGACATAATGCTCCTGTATGTTTTTTAAAATTTATTGTATGTTAATAATTATTTGTTACTTAAAAATTAATCAATGAAATTAAGAAAAGAATTTGACAGTATTGGAAGTATAAAGGTTCCTAATGATAAATATTGGGGTGCATCTACTCAAAGATCTAATAAGTTTTTTAATATTGGTAAAATTTTAGTTAATATTTCAATCATTAAATCAATAGCTATCATTAAAAGATCAGCCGCTATAGTTCACGCTAAAGATAAATTAATTGATAGTAAAATTTCTAAAGCAATAATCAAAGCATCAGATGAGGTAATTAAAGGTAAGTTAGATGAAAATTTTCCATTAAAAGTTTGGCAAACAGGTTCTGGTACACAGACAAATATGAATGTAAATGAGGTTATTTCTAATAGAGCAATAGAAATTTTAGGTGGAAAAAAAGGTAGTAAAAAACCTGTTCATCCAAATGATCATGTAAACAAATCACAATCTACAAATGATGTTTTTCCAACTGCAATGCATATCTCTGTTGCTAAAGAAACTATTTCTAAAATGCTGCCAAGCTTAAAAATTTTAGAAAAAGAATTAAAAAGAAAATCCAATGAATTTAAAAATATAGTAAAAATTGGAAGAACTCATTTACAAGATGCTACTCCATTATCTCTCGGACAGGAATTTTCTGGATACCATTTCCAAGTTAAAAAAAGTATTGAGAGAATTGAATATGCTTTAAAGGAAATATTATTTCTCGCTCAAGGGGGTACTGCAGTTGGTACTGGAATAAATTCGAAGAAAAATTTTGATAAAAAAATTGTTAAAGAAATTGCAAAAATTACAAAATTAAAATTCAAACCAGCACCAAATAAATTTGCAGAGCTTGCTGCCCATGATGCAATTGTTAATTTTTCTGGTGCTCTTAATACCTGTGCTGTAGCTTTAATGAAAATATCTAACGATATTCGTTTTCTAGGTTCTGGTCCAAGAGCCGGATATGGAGAATTAATTCTTCCTGAAAATGAACCTGGTTCATCCATCATGCCTGGAAAAGTTAATCCAACACAATGCGAAGCAGTTACTATGGTTTGTGTAAAAGTTATTGGCAACCATAATGGTATAACTATGGCGGGATCTCATGGTCATTTTGAGCTAAATGTTTTTAAACCTTTAATTGCTCATAATATCTTACAATCAATCGACTTGATTGGTGATAGCACAAAAAATTTTGCCCTGTATTGTATCAAAGGAATTAAAGCTAATAAAAAAAAAATCCGAGAACATCTAGATAATTCACTTATGCTAGTAACTGCTTTAGCTCCACATATTGGTTACGATAATGCAGCAAAAATAGCAAAAACTGCACTCAAAAATCATTCTACTTTAAAATATGAAACTTTAAAAACAGGATTAATAAACGAGAAAGAGTACAATAAGATAGTTGATCCTAAAAAGATGATCTATCCAGCATAATTCTTAATTGCTTCATTTAACAAATTTTTGAAGTAAATTTTGTTTTGTAAATCCTCCTTTTTAAAAATTACATTATTTAAAATTGTATTTACACTCTGATTAATTTTATTATCAATCTTAATATCTTTTAATTCAGCAATTTTTTGATCAAAATTATAAGTAAAATTAAAATCAATTTCTTTAATTTTATTTCTATAATTTTTTGGTGTTAGAAGGAATTTATATATCTTTTTATAATCGTTAACATTTATCTTAATTTTACCATCCAAAATTAATTCTCCATTTTTAACAAAAATTAAACTTTCCAATAATTCAAAATCTGCAAAATCTCTCCATTTAAATTTTGTATTATCTGTATCAATTAAACCTTCTTGTAGATTTGAGCTTAAATTAATATTTTTAAAGTTAGCGTTTTTATAAACTTTATCTGCATGAATATTTATTTTAAAATCAATATTTTTATTATAAAATATTTCAGTTTTTAATAGTTGTGCAATTACAGCATTAGATCCAAACAGTGTATTTAAATTAATTTCATTTAAATCACCCTCTAAATTTCCATAAAAAGGTTTGAAATTTAAATTTCCCTTATAGGAAATATTTGGCTGATCTATCTTATCAAAAATATAAAAATCGATAGAATTTTTTTTAATTTGATAATCAAGATTTCTTTTTAGTTTATTAAAAACAATCTGTGATTTCCCTATTTTTTTTTCGTTTTCAAAAGTTAATTTATTTTCAATTCTAAGTTTAATTAAATTAAGATTTATTTGTGAGAAAAAGTTGTTCTTTTCTTCGCTAAAAAAAGATTTTAGTGAAAAAGGGATATTAAATATTTCATTTTCTGAGTAAAAAATATTTTTTAATTCTTTATGGTCATAGTAATATTTAATTTTTAAAGCTTTATTTATAAATAGTACTTCAT
>NZ_JBNGYX010000005.1:2500-105697 GCF_052049995.1 Candidatus Pelagibacter sp.
GCGCCTACACCTAGATGGCTTAAGCTTGCTTAATAAATTAAGTCACTGACCCATTATACAAAAGGTACGCCGTCACTCTAAAAAGAGCTTCGACTGATTGTAGGCATGCGGTTTCAGGTTCTATTTCACTCCCCTAATAGGGGTTCTTTTCACCTTTCCCTCACGGTACTAGTTCACTATCGGTCACTGAAGAGTATTTAGGCTTAGAGGGTGGTCCCCCTATATTCGAGCAGGATTTCACGTGTCCCGCTTTACTCAAGAATTTTGTTAAACATTACTCATACGGGACTATCACCCTCTATGGTTAGCATTTCCAAACTATTCAAATTTTTTCAACAAAACTACTGGCCTATTCCGCGTTCGCTCGCCACTACTAACGGAATCTCAATTGATTTCTTTTCCTCTGGTTACTTAGATGTTTCAGTTCTCCAGGTTGTCTCTTTAAACCTATTTATTCAGTTTAAAGTACCACATAAAGTGGTGGGTTTCCCCATTCGGAAATTTTCGGATCAAAACTTACATACAGCTCCCCGAAACTTATCGCAGTATATCACGTCCTTCATCGGCTTTCAGTGCCAAGGCATCCACTACACGCCCTTAAACGCTTGATTTATGCACAGAAAAAAATTCTGTGTAGAATCAAATTTTTATTTTGAACATTAGCTAATAACATTACTAATGTTCGGATATAGATATTGATATTAATTATTATTTATTCACAATTTTAGATAACTAAGTGTTCTGGTGGAGGATAGCGGGATCGAACCGCTGACCTCCTGAATGCAAATCAGGCGCTCTCCCAGCTGAGCTAATCCCCCATGATCTATTTGGTGGGCCGAGAAAGACTCGAACTTTCGACCCCACCCTTATCAAGGGTGTGCTCTAACCAACTGAGCTACCGGCCCCCATGCAAGAGAAACACTACTTTAAGAAGAGAAATGAGGACGGTCAACATTACCTATGTATATTATTTAGAATAAAAAAAATTTTTATTCATCCTTAGAAAGGAGGTAATCCAGCCGCAGGTTCCCCTACGGCTACCTTGTTACGACTTCACCCCAGTCGCTGACTATACCGTGGTCAAGGGTTTGAAACCTTGCCTTAAGGTAGAACCAACTCCCATGGTGTGACGGGCGGTGTGTACAAGACCCGGGAACGCATTCACCGTGGCACGCTGATCCACGATTACTAGTAATTCCAGCTTCATGCACTCGAGTTGCAGAGTGCAATCCGAACTGAGGTATCTTTTAAGGATTTGCTTAACCTCGCAGTTTTGCTTCCTGTTGTAGATACCATTGTAGCACGTGTGTAGCCCAACACGTAAGGGCCATGAGGACTTGACGTCATCCCCACCTTCCTCCAGCTTATCACTGGCAGTTCTTTCAGAGTGCCCAACTAAATGATGGCAACTAAAAGTGAGGGTTGCGCTCGTTGCGGGACTTAACCCAACATCTCACGACACGAGCTGACGACAGCCATGCAGCACCTGTGTTTCGTCCGGCCGAACCGAAAACTTTAATCTCTTAAAGTCGCGACGAACATGTCAAGTGTTGGTAAGGTTCTGCGCGTATCTTCGAATTAAACCACATGCTCCACTACTTGTGCGGGTCCCCGTCAATTCATTTGAGTTTTAACCTTGCGGTCGTACTCCCCAGGCGGTGTGTTTATCGCTTTCGCTGCGACACTGAAAATAAATTTCCAACGTCTAACACACATCGTTTACGGCATGGACTACGAGGGTATCTAATCCTCTTCGCTACCCATGCTTTCGTTCCTCAGTGTCAGTAATGATCCAGAAAGCTGCCTTCGCAATTGGTATTCTTTCTAATATCTACGAATTTCACCTCTACACTAGAAATTCTGCTTTCCTCTATCATACTCTAGCTGAAAAGTTTTGATGGCAGTTCCAGAGTTAAGCTCTGGGATTTCACCACCAACTTTTTCAACAACCTACGAACTCTTTAAGCCCAGTAATTCCGAACTACGCTAGGTCCCTTCGTATTACCGCGGCTGCTGGCACGAAGTTAGCCGGACCTTCTTATTCGGGTACAGTCATTTTCTTCCCCGACGAAAGAGCTTTACAACCCAAGGGCCTTCTTCACTCACGCGGCATCGCTGCATCAGAGTTTCCTCCATTGTGCAAGATTCCCCACTGCTGCCTCCCGTAGGAGTTTGGGCCGTGTCTCAGTCCCAATGTGGCTGATCATCCTCTCAAATCAGCTATTGATCACAGTCTTGGTAGGCCATTACCCCACCAACAAACTAATCAAGTGCAGGCTCATCCAATGGTGCATAAAGCTTTCTCCGTAAAGACTTATCCGGTATTAGCACAAGTTTCCTCGTGTTATTCCAGGCCAAAGGGCAGATACCTACATGTTACTCACCCGTCTGCCACTAAGTATTGCTACTTCGTTCGACTTGCATGTGTTAGGCGTGCCGCCAGCGTACGTTCTGAGCCATGATCAAACTCTCAAGTTTAAAAACGGCGCACACTAGCTTCCATATAAATTCTAAGAATAAAATTTATATGTGATTGAAGTGTGTACGACAAATTTTTGGTAACCTTAACCGTCCACACTTCTCTTCTTAAATTTTAACGTTTTAAATAGCTAATTGAGCAAAAAAGGCTCAATAATCCTCACTAATTTATTGTTTAAACAATAATTTTATTGAGAAAGTTCAGTGCTTATAGGCTAAAATTAAAGGAAATCAAGCATTTAAGACCAAAAAAATTAAGAAAAATACCATATTTTAAAGGGTTTTTTTTGATTTTTATCCACCCCTAAACTATTAATTGAACGACTATCAAAAATAAATGCTTAATAATTTAAAGATTAAATTAAAAAAAAATTTTGAAATTTTTGGATTAATTTTCTTAATTTTTATAACCGCTATTGCAACAAATTATTTTAATTATAAAAAAAATTTAAACGAAAAAACTTACAATAATTTTATTGATAATGTTTATTTTAAAAAAACATTAAGTTACCTAGTCGATAATCTTGAACCAAAATATAAAAAAGTTAAACACAAAATTAAATCAGGAGAAACATTTGATAAAATTTTGGAAAGCTATTCAATTGAAAAGTCAGAAATAATTAAAATTAAAACCTCTCTTAAAAAAAAAATAAATCTTAATAAGTTAAATACTAAACAAATAATACAATTTAGTCTTGATAAAACAAACAACAAAATTGAGGAATTTATATATCAAATTTCTAATACTCAAAAAATTTATCTTAAAAGAAATTCTAAAGGAGACAGTTTTGATAAAGAAATTGTTTCAATAAAGTTAGATAAGAAAATTATGTATAAAGAAAACTTGATAGTACAAAGTTTATATAAAGCAGCCACAGACGAAAAAATACCTGCTAATATAATTATTAATTTTGCAGGAATTTATGGATTTCAAGTTGATTTTCAAAGAGATATTAGAAAAAACGATAAATTTCAAATTATGTATGAAATTTTTTTGAACGAACAAAATGAAATCATAGAAACAGGTGAAATTCTGTTTGCGAACCTAAAACTCAGTGGACAAGATAACAATTTATATTATTTTGATAATAAAAAAAGTGAAGGTCACTATGATAAAAATGGAAAAAGTGTAAAAAAAGCATTAATGAAAACACCAATTAATGGTGCAAGACTTTCTTCTCCATTTGGAATGAGAAAGCATCCCATAGATGGTTACAATAAAATGCATAGAGGTACTGATTTCGCTGCACCTATGGGGACTCCAATAATGGCGTCTGGCGATGGGGTTGTTAAAAAGGCTGGATGGTGTGGAGGAGGAGGAAACTGTGTAAAAATTAAACATAATTCAACTTATCAAACAGTTTATGCTCATATGTCAAAATTTGCTCGGGGTATAAAACCTGGTGTAAGAGTCAAACAAGGACAAACTATCGGTTATGTTGGCTCCACAGGAAAATCTACTGGTCCTCATTTACATTATGAGGTGATTGTAAATGGAAAAAAAGTAAATTCGCAAAAACTTAAACTTCCATCAGGTAAAATATTAAAAGGTGAAGAGCGAAAATTATTCGAAACTGTCAAAATTAAATTGGATGTTCTTAAATCAGAAAAAATATTAGGAATAAATTAATTTACTTCTACTTGGGTTTTTGAAATTTTTTGAATTTTGGTTTTATCACTAGCTTCATCTACAGAATTTTGGTCTAAATTTTTAACGTTTGCCTCAATAATTTCAGGATTATATTCAGATCTTCCTTCAGAAAACTTCTCTCTTTTAATATTTTCTCTTTCGTTAAGTATTCTTGTGAAGTGATCAGCATGCTGTAAATAGTTCTCAGATAAAATTTTATCTCCATTTGATAGAGCCTCTCTTGCTAAATCATTGTATTTTTCAATTAATTTTGGTGCATTATGATTATTTCTTCCAGGAGCTTTTCTTTTAAAATTATCATTATTTGAAAAGTTAGAGCTAAATTTAGGAGCGTCACCATTTGTTTTAAAACTTCTAGTATTTCTTCTAAAGCTACTTCTTCTATTGTTATTGCTATTATTTCTGAATGTTACCATAATTTAATTATTATATTTTTGTACTAACTATACACCGATCATTATTTGCAAAATCTTTTAGAGTACTATTTATATAAAAACCTTCTTTTTTTAATAAGTTAATTACCTTATTTTTTTGATCAAATCCAATCTCTAAAATAAATTTACCATTTTTTTTTATCAGTTCAGAAGATTTTTTAATTACTTTTCTGATTTCTGATAAACCATCTAATCCACCATCTAATGCTAGTCTTGGCTCGAAATTAGCAACATCTCTGTCCAAATATTTAATATCTATTGTTTTAATATAAGGAGGATTAGAAACTATCAAATCATATTTTCCTAAATTGAATTTGTCAACATCTGATTTATATAATTTTACTCTAGAACTAACTTTAAGATTAATTGCATTCTTTTTACTTATATTAAGACATTTTTCACTTATATCTATCCCAGTACCAAAAAAATCTTTTCTTTCTTTAAGAATTGAAAGAAGAATACAGCCTGAACCAACGCCTATATCCAAAATATTTAATTTATTTCTTATTTTTGTTAACTTTAATGCATATTCTACAACGAGTTCTGTATCTGGTCTTGGAATTAATGTATCATTTGAAATAATAAATTCTGAATTCCAAAAAGACTTTTTTTTAATTAAATATGCTACCGGGTTCCCTAAAGATCTCTGTTCAATCAACTTAAAGAAATTATTTAAATCTTTTTTATTAATAGGTTTGCTGTAATTTAGTAAAATATAATTTCTATCTTTATTAATTATTTTAGTCATTAAAATTTCAGCATCTAATAGTGGGTTAGGTATAAATTTACTGTTTAAAATTTTTGAACCTTTATTTATAGCTAAATTAATATTCATATATTATTTTAAGTTACTAAGACTTTCCTCTTGCGCTTGTAGTGTCAAAGATTCAATCATTTCGTCAAATGCTTCACCTTCTAAAAATTCATTTAATTTATGAAGAGTTAAATTTATTCTATGATCTGTAACTCTTCCTTGAGGAAAGTTGTAAGTTCTTATTCTTTCTGATCTGTCTCCTGTGCCAATTTTTGTTTTACGGTCTTGAGATCTTTCTTGGTCAATTCTTGACCTTTCCAATTCATATAAACGTGCTCTCAAAATTTTCATTCCTTTTGCTTTATTTTTATGTTGTGATTTTTCATCTTGTTGAGATACACTTAAACCAGTTGGGATGTGAGTAATTCTTACAGCACTATCTGTTGTATTAACAGATTGTCCACCTGGTCCACCTGCTCTAAATACATCTATTCTTAAGTCAGAATCATTTATTTTTAAATCTACTTCTTCTGCTTCAGGTAAAACAGCTACTGTTGCTGCTGATGTATGAACTCTTCCTTGAGTTTCGGTATCTGGAACTCTCTGTACTCTATGAACTCCACTCTCATACTTTAGTGTTGAATAAATATTAGTACCTTTAATTGAAGCTATAACTTCTTTTAAACCTCCTGCATCACTTCTAGATATTGAGATTAATTCTAAAGACCATTTTTTTTTATGACTAACTTTTTCATACATTTTAAATAAATCTGATGCAAATAAACTTGCTTCTAATCCACCTGTCCCTGCTCTTATTTCAATAATAGCATTTTTTTTATCTGCTTCATCTTTAGGTAACAAAAATAATTTTAATTTTTTTTCATTAGCTTCATATCGATTTTGTAAATCTATCAATTCTATATCTGCCATTTTTTTTAACTCTCCGTCAGCAGAGCTATCATTTAGTATTTTCTCTAATTCTTCTTTTTCAGTTTGAAAAGAAATGTAATCTTTAGCACTTCCAACTATTTCATTTAAATCTGAGTATTCTTTTGATTTTTCGGCAAATAACTTGTTGTCTAATCCACCAGTGGATAAATCTTTTTCTATGGATGAATGTCTTATTATTAATTCCTCAACTGTTTTTAAGGGTATCATAATTAGTTCTCTAGTTCAGATACTTTTTTCTCAACTTCGCTTACAACCTTATTAATTATGTCATCAGTTAAAACTTTTTCATTCTGAACACCGGATAAATAAAGCATATTATTTCCTTTTCCCCCTCCAGTAATTCCTATATCTGTCATTGCAGCTTCTCCTGGTCCATTAACAACACAACCAATAATTGACACTGTTATTGGTGTTTTTATATGGGCTAGTTTCTTTTCCAATATTTTAACAGTATCGATTACATGAAATGCTTGTCTTGCACAAGAAGGGCAAGAAATGATCTTTACTCCTCTATTTCTCAAATTTAGTGATTTTAATATCTCATTACCAATTTTCACCTCTTGAGTTGGGTTGTCAGATAAAGAAATTCTAATAGTATCTCCAATTCCATCCATTAATAAACTACCAAGCCCTATGGATGATTTTATGCTCCCAGATACAAAACTTCCTGCCTCTGTAATTCCAAGGTGTAAAGGATAATCTATAACTTTAGATAGTTGTCTATATGCTGCTATCGAAAGGAATACATCTGATGATTTGACACTTATCTTAAAATTTAAAAAATCTTTATCTTCTAAAATTTTTATATTTCTTAAAGCGCTTTTAACTAATGCCTCTGGACACGGCTCTTTAAATTCCTCCAAAATATCTTTTTCCAGAGAACCTGCATTTACTCCAATTCTTATTGAACAATTATTATTCTTTGCTGCTTTCAATACCTCGTGTATCTTTGTTTCATCTCCAATATTTCCTGGATTAATTCTCAAACAGCTAGCTCCATTTTCTGCTGCCTCAATAGCCCTTTTGTAATGAAAATGTATATCTGCAACTACTGGTATTGATACATGTTTTATTATTTCTTTTAATGCTTTTGAAGAGTCCTCATCTGGACAAGAAACTCTTACAATATCAGCACCTTCCTCAGCTATATCATTAATTTGTTTTATGGTTGCTTTAACATCCGTAGTTAAAGTATTGGTCATTGATTGAACAGAGATTGGATTATCACCACCAATCTTTACATTTCCAACATTTATTACTTTTGTTTTTCTTCTTTTAATATCTCTAAATGGTCTTAAACTCATTATAATTAATCTAATTTAAATTCTTTATGCAAAGCAGCTATTGCTGTTTTAACATGCTTAACAGAAACTAGAACTGAAATTTTTATCTCTGAGGTAGAAATAACCAAAATATTAATTTTTTTTGATGCTAGTGCCTGGAACATTCTATATGTTATACCTGGAGTCGTTATCATACCAACACCGATGATTGAAATTTTAGAAACACCTTTATCAAAAGATAATTTTTTAAAAGATATTTTTTTATTTTGTTTGATTAATTTTTCTGTTTTTTTTAAATCATCAGCTTTTATAGTAAATGTAAGATCTGTCTCTTTTCCATCTAGAGATATATTTTGAACCACCATATCTACATTGATAAGATTTTTTGATAGTGGTTTAAAAATAGAAGCAGCAACACCAGGTCTATCTTTTACTCCTACAATTGTAATTTTAGCATCATTTTTTGTTGATGAAATTCCAGTTATAATTTGGTCACTAAATGCTTTTTTAGAATTTGTTATTAAGGTACCAGATTTTAATACAAATGAAGATTTTACTTTAACATCAATCTTATTCAGCTTTGCATCCTGAACCGATGTAGGCTGCATTACTTTTGAACCGAGAGATGCCATTTCTAACATTTCGTCATAAAAAATTTTTTTTATTTTTTTTGCTTTTTTATACTGCTTTGGATCAGTAGTATAAACTCCATCTACGTCAGTATAAATTATACATTCATCAGCTTTAATAAATTTTGCAAGCATAATTGCAGTTGCATCAGATCCGCTTCTTCCGATTGTTGTTATTCTTAAATCTTTACTTATACCCTGAAATCCTGTGATTATAGGTATTCCGCCTGAATTTATATATCTATTTAGTTCTTTGATACCTACTAAACTAATCCTTGCACTTGAATGAGGACCATCTGTTATAATAGGTAATTGCCATGATGTCCAAGATCTCGATTTAAAACCATTATGTTTTAGTCTACCAGCAATAAGTGCACATGATGCTTGCTCTCCAGTCGAAACTAATGCATCATATTCTGCTCTATCAAAATTGCTACTTATCAGTTTAGATTTATTAACTAACTCATTTGTCACACCACTCATTGCCGATGAAACAACTACTACCTTATTTTTTTTCTTTTTGTAAAAAGCAATAATTTTGCATACCTTTTTAATTCTATCTATAGTTCCTACAGATGTTCCACCAAATTTTAATACGATAGTTTTCATGCTAGCTTTAATTATTAATATTTAATAAATAATGGATAAAATACATCTAAATTATTATGTCAACTATTTATCACAATGACTAGTGTAAATAAAAAAGAAATAGATAAATTTTCTAAAATGGCCAATGAATGGTGGGATCCAGAGGGTAAATTCAAACCACTTCATAAATTTAATCCAACAAGAATAAAATATATAAAAGAAAATATTATTAATAATTTCAAATTAAAAAATAAATTAAGACCTTTATCAGGAATAAATATTTTAGATATTGGATGTGGTGGAGGGTTACTATCAGAACCAATGTCAAGAATGGGAGCAAATGTTACAGGTATCGATGCATCTGATAAAAATATAAAAATTGCAAAACTCCATTCAAAAAAAAATAAACTAAAAATTAATTATTTATGTTCATCACCTGAAAAGCTTAAAATTACAAAAAAATTTGATGTAATTTTAAATATGGAAATTGTTGAACATGTAGAGGATATAGATTTTTTTTTAAAGTCTTGCTCAAAACTTTTAAAAAAAAATGGACTAATGTTTGTTGCAACAATAAATAAAACTTTGAAATCTTATATTTTTGCAATTGTTGGAGCAGAGTATGTTTTGAGATGGCTTCCGATTGGAACGCACGAATGGGAAAAATTTGTAAAACCTGAAGATCTTAAAAAAATTTTAATGAAATATGATTTATCTCTAAACAAATTAGAGGGTATGAATTTTAACATTATTAAGGACGAATGGAGTATTTCTAGAGATTTATCTGTAAACTATATAGCAAAGTTTATTAAAAACTAATTTTCTTTTTCATCTATCCAAGGGATCATTTGAGCATCTATACCTTCTTCTTTTAATTCTTTCAAATCTTCCTTTGATGCACTACCGTAAATACCCTTTGATTTTTTTTTACCATTATAATGAATTGATCTCGCTTCATAAGCAAAATTATCACCAACGTAATTAAAATTATCTTTAATAAATTTTTGATAATCTTTTATAGTTTTTTTTATTTTATTGTATTTTTCTAATTTAAATTTTTCGTCAGTTTTTGATTTATTACTTATGAGCTGAGGTGCCATAATTGTTTTTTCAACTTTTTCTGAATTGCAATTATGGCAATTCAAAAGTTTTTTCTTTTTTAGTCTTTCATACTCGTTTGAAGATGCAAACCAACTATCAAACTTTAAATTACATTCTTTGCAAAGAAGTTTATATTTAATCATAATTATTAGTTAATTATAAAATTTGAGTTTTCAATAAGTTAACTTCTATAGTCTGCATTAATTTCAATATATTTTTTTGTTAAATCCATAGTATAAGCTGTAAAGTTTTTATTTCCTGTAAAAGTTTCAATATTTATTTCTATATTTTCAGATTTCATATAATTTGCTGTTTGTTTTTCGTCATAACTTTGATTTAATTTTCCACCTTCTACAATTGTTATAGTTCCAAACTTAACAGATAATTTTTTTAAATTAATTTTAGGCCCAGCTTTACCAATTGCCATTATAACTCGCCCCCAATTTGGATCTTCTCCAGAAATTGCAGTTTTCACTAGTGGAGAATTTGCGACAGATAAAGCAATTTTTTTTGCATCTATCTCATTTCTACATTTGCTAACATTTATTGTTATAAATTTTGATGCTCCTTCACCATCTGAAACAATTCTTTTGGCTAAATTCAAAAGAACATTATTTAATGCTTTATCAAAATTTTTAATTTTATTTTCATTCACACTTTTTACTTGAGAATTTTTAGCTTCATTAGTTGCAAAGATAGTTACCATATCATTGGTGCTTGTATCTCCATCACAAGAAATAGCATTAAATGTATTCGTTATATTTTTTTTTAATAGCTTTCCTAAAACGTCATTAGATAAAGTTGCATCAGTAAATATATATGCAAGTGTTGTAGCCATATTCGGATGTATCATTCCTGAACCTTTAGCAATTCCATATATTTTTATTTTTTCACTTCCAATATAACATTCCTCCATAGCTAATTTTGGCTTTGTATCTGTAGTCATGATTGCAAGTGCTGCCTTCATCCAAATAAATTTATTTTGAGTATAAGTGATTTTTTTTATTAAATTTGGAATATTGTTAGAAATTTTTTCATATGGAAAAATTTCCCCAATAGTACCGGTACAACCAAATATTATATTCTTTGAAGAAATTTTCTTTGGATTCTCTTCGTCTTCTTCTTGTTTTTTATTTAATTGTTTCACAGTTAAATCTGCTATTTTTTTTAAACTTTCATACCCTTGCTTTCCAGTGAAAGCATTTGCATTTCTTGTGTTTACAATTAGAGAATATATTTTTTTTGGTCTTTGATTGATATTCCATTTTATATTTTCAGATACTATTTTTGACTGCGTATAAACAGAAGCATAATTTGCACCTTCTCTAAAATAAAACATAGTTAAATCATCTCTTATATCTTTATATAAATTTGCTGAAACAACTGAAATTGAAAGACCATCTAGATGATCAAGGTCTTGAAAATCAATCATTTTTGTATTTTTTGATTGAGATGATAAAAAATTTGTTAAATTAATTCCCATATTGTTTAAATTATTTATTTAATACATATATTAAACAATATAAGTAAAGAATAAATCAAATAGTAATGTTTAACCCATTAAATTTAATAACAAAATTTATCAAATCTAGTAATCAAAAAGAGCTAGATAGGATTGGTAAAATTGTTGAAAAAATAAACTTATATGAGGAAGAGTTAAAAAATTTAAAGGACGACGAATTTCCAAAAAAAACTAATGAATTTAAAAATCAGATAAAAGATGGAAAAACATTAGACGAGTTACTTCCAAAAGCTTTCGCTTTAGTAAGAGAGGCTGCCAAAAGAACACGAAATGAAAGACACTTTAATGCTCAGTTAATAGGAGGTGTGGCCTTACATGAGGGTAAAATTGCTGAGATGAGAACTGGAGAAGGAAAAACCTTAACCATAACACTTGCTGCATATTTAAATGCATTGAGCGGTAAAGGTGTTCATATAGTAACTGTAAATGATTATCTTGCAAAAAGAGACTCGATTGAAATGGGACAAATTTATAATTTTCTTGGTCTTTCATCGGGATTTATTAACAACTATCAAGATGATGATGAACGTAAAAAAAATTATAATTGTGATGTAACTTATGCAACTAATAGTGAGTTGGGTTTTGATTACTTAAGGGATAATATGAAATTTTCTCAGGAGCAAATGGTTCAGAGAGATCATAATTTTTCAATCGTGGATGAAATAGATTCATGTTTGATTGACGAAGCAAGAACACCTTTGATAATTTCTGGAGCAGCTGAAGATAAAACTGCTCAATATCTAGTAATTGATAAACTAATTAGAATCTTAAACAATAAAGACTTTGAAATTGATGAAAAAGAAAAGAGTGTTTTATTGACAAATGACGGAATTAATAACGTTGAAAAACTCTTTTCTAATGCTGGTATTTTAAAAAATAATAATTTTTATGATCCAGAAAATCTACATTTAGTTCATCATGTTAATCAAGCTTTAAGAGCAAATCATTTATTTGAAAAGGGTAGAGATTATATTGTTAAAGATGGAAGTCTTAAAATAATTGATGAGCTTACTGGAAGAATTTTAGAAGGGAGACGTTTTGGAGACGGCTTGCATCAAGCATTAGAAGCAAAAGAAAAAATTCAAGTTCAAGCTGAAAATCAAACTTTAGCTTCAATAACTTATCAAAATTATTTTAAATTATATAAAAAAATATCTGGTTGTACAGGTACAGCTGCAACAGAATCTGAAGAGTTTTTTGAAATTTACAATTTGCCTGTTGTTGTTATTCCAACAAATAAAGAAATGATCCGAAAGGATTTTAATGATTTAATTTTTAGAACTGAAAAAGAAAAGAACGATGCAATTATAGAAAAAATAATTGAAAAAAATAAATTAGGTCAACCAATATTAGTATTTACTTCAAGCATTAATAAATCTGAAGTTTATTCAAATTTATTAAACAAAAAAAATATTAAACACGTAGTGTTAAATGCAAAAAATCATGAAAATGAGGCTGAAATAATTGCAAATGCAGGAAAAGAAGGTTCATTAATTATTACAACAAGTATTTCGGGTAGAGGAGTTGATATTCAGCTTGGTGGTAAGAAAGGTTCTATACCAGAAGATCAACTTAAAATAAATAAAGACAAAATTAAATCCTTAGGAGGTTTATTTGTAATTGGCACAGAAAGAATGGAGTCTAGAAGAGTTGATAACCAGGCCAGAGGAAGATCTGGAAGACAAGGAGATGAGGGTAGTTCTGTATTTTACGTTAGTCTAGAGGATGATTTAATGAGAATTTTTGGATCAGAGTCTATGAATAGTATGCTTGAAAAACTTGGGCTTAAAGACGGTGAAAGTATTGATCACCCTTGGATTAATAAAGCATTAGAAAGAGCGCAGCAAAAAGTGGAAGCTAGAAATTTTGATATAAGAAAAACACTTATCAAATTTGATAATGTTCTTAATGATCAAAGGCATGTTGTATTTTCACAAAGAAAAAATGCGATGAATAGTGAAAATATCTTTGATTATTCAAATGAATTTTTAAAAGAAATATCTGATGATTTAATAAAATTAAAAATTTCAAATTTATCCAATCCTAAAAGTAACGAATTTAATAATAAAACTAAGCAAATAGTTGGAAAAAGCTTTGAAGAAACTGAATTAAATTCTTTAATTCAAGCAAAAGATAAAGATTTTAGAGAAAAGATTTCTAATAAATTTCAAGAAACCAGAAACGAACGAATTAAACTTTTGGGTGAGGAGCATGCAAAAGATATAGAAAAAAGAATATTTCTTCAATCAATTGATTTAAATTGGAAATCCCATATCCAATATTTGGAACAATTAAGACAAGTTATAGGTTTAAGATCTTACGGTCAGAGAGATCCGTTAGTCGAATATAAAAAAGAAGCATTTGAATTATTTTCAAATCTTTTAGAAAAATTAAAGTTAGATTATGTAACTATATTAATGAATTTAAAAGTTGTTATTGAATCAAACCAGGATAAAAAAAATAAACAAAACAATATTTCTAATCAAATATCAAAGAATAAAAAAATGGGAAGAAATGAACCGTGTTTCTGTGGGTCTGGTAAAAAATTCAAGCACTGCCATGGAGCTTTATAAATTTAATCAAATAAAAGAATTAAAGAAAACAAAATTAATCCACCAACAATTGCGAACAACACATTTTTTGATTTAAAAATTTTATCAAAATTATTTTTCTTAATGGTTAATGTACTCAGATCTTCAGTACTTGTCATAAAACCATCGTTTCTTCCAATTTTAAGAAATTTATTTTTTCTATCATTCATTATTTCTTCTGAGGATAATTCATCAAAATAATTTAAATTTTTTGTTAAAGTTTGTCTGACATTATTTAATATTATATCTCTATCTCTGTGTGCGCCACCTAAAGGTTCATCAATTATTTCATCAATAACTTTTAACTTAAGTAAATCTTTTGCTGAAAGCTTCATTGCTTTTGCAGCATCAAGCATTTTTTTTGGATCTCTCCACAGAATAGTTGCACATCCCTCTGGAGATATTACTGAATAGATTGCGTTTTCTAGCATCAGGACTTTGTTTGATGATGCTAATGCTATTGCTCCACCAGAGCCACCTTCGCCTATAATTATTGCAATTGTTGGAACTTTAAGTTCCATACAGCACTCAATAGATTTTGCAATCGCCTCCGCCTGTCCTCGTTCTTCAGCCCCTACACCTGGATATGCTCCCGGAGTATCAATAAAAGAGATTATAGGAATATTAAATTTGTTTGCTAGATTCATTAATCTTATAGTTTTTCTATAACCCTCTGGTCTCATCATTCCAAAATTTCTCTCAATCCTACTATCTAAATCTTCTCCTTTTTCTTGGCCTATCACTAAAACTGATTTTCCGTTGAACTTTGCAAATCCAGTTAAAACTGATTTATCCTCTCCATAATATCTATCTCCAGATAGTGAAATGAAATTATCAAACAAATTATCAATAAAAAATTTTGCTTTAGGTCTATCTTCATGACGCGCAACCATAGTAGTCTGCCAAGGATCTAGATTAGAATAAATATTTTTTAATTTTTCATCAATTTCTGTTTGAGTACTTGAAATTTTTTTAGTATCGACTTCTGACAATCCTTCTTGATTATAAGGGTCTTTTAATTTTTCTAACTCGTTTTCAAGATCTTTAATTTCTGTTTCAAAATTTAAATAATTTTTCATATTTTATTTATAGCGGATGGTTAAAATACAAAAAAGGCAATAAAATGATATTAAAAAGGTGTAATTCTTATTAATTGACTTAAATCATTTTACAGATACAAATTCAATATCGGGAGAGACTATTTATAGCGCCGAAGGAGCAACCACCCCGGAAACTCTCAGGCAAAAGGACCGATTAAAGCATAACACTCTGGAAAGAGATTGATTTCCGCCGAAGGAGTAAAGCTCTCAGGCAAATATACAGATGGGGTACGAACTTGAGTGCTATGCAAGAAAAATATATTAAAATTAATAATCTACAAGTATCTGAGAAACTATCAAACTTTGTTAATGATGAATTATTAAAAAATACAAATGTATCTTCAAAAAATTTTTGGTTAGGTCTAGAGAAAACCTTAGATGAGCTAGCACCAAAAAATAAAGAATTAATTAAATTCAGGGAAGAATTGCAGAAGAAAATAGATGATTGGCATTTAAAAAATAAAGGTAAACAATTTAACTTAAATGAATACAAAAAATTTTTATTAGAAATTGGCTATTTAAAAAATGAAGGACCTGATTTTAAAATAGAAACTGAAAATGTTGATGAAGAAATTACGAGTATTGCTGGACCTCAGTTGGTAGTGCCAGTCATGAATGCTCGGTATGCATTAAATGCTGCAAATGCGAGATGGATGAGTTTATACGACAGTCTTTATGGTACAGATGTAATTGAACAATCTGAAGATAGCGTATCTGAAAGATATGACCCTTTAAGAGGTGAAATGGTTATAAAATATGGAAGAGATTTTTTAGATAAGTATTTTCCGTTAGCAAAACTAAGTTGGAATAAAATTACAAGTTTTGCTGTAAAAGGTGGGAAATTAAAAGTTTTAAAAGGTGCTGATATTTTTGATTTGGAGGACGAAAATAAATTTATTGGGCACAGGGGCGAAAGCGATAATCCATCTGCTATTATTTTAAGAAATAATAATTTACATATTGAAATTCTAAAAGACTCAAGAGCTTTTGCTGCTCAACAAGATCATGCAGGTATAAGTGATATTATACTAGAGGCTGCAATTTCAACAATTTGTGATAATGAAGATAGTGTAGCAGCAGTTGACTCGGAAGATAAAATCATTTGTTATCGAAATTGGCTAGGTCTAATGAAAGGAGATCTTAAATCAAAATTTGAAAAAGAAGGTAAATTATTTGAGAGAAAATTAAATCCTAACAGAAGTTATATCTCAAAAGATGGAAAAGGCTTAAAGTTACATGGTAGAAGCCTATTGCTTGTAAGAAACGTTGGTCATTTAATGACTAACCCTTCAATTTTATTAAGTGATGGAAGTGAAATACCTGAGGGTATTATGGATGCATTCATAACTACAGCAGCCGCGCTACATGATATTAAAAATAAAAATAATTCAAGAACTGGTTCAGTTTATATTGTAAAACCTAAAATGCATGGTCCAGACGAGACAGCATTTACAGATTTAATTTTTTCTAAAGTTGAGGAAGTTCTAAATTTACCTAAGTACACATGTAAGATTGGGATTATGGATGAAGAGCGAAGAACATCATCAAATTTAAAAGAATGTATTAGAAGTCTTAAAAATAGAGTTTTTTTTATTAATACTGGCTTCTTAGATAGAACTGGTGATGAAATGCATACATCAATGGAAGCTGGTCCTATGATTAAAAAAGGTGATATGAAATCATCTAAGTGGATTACTGCTTACGAAAACAACAATGTTGATATTGGTATAAGTTGTGGGTTTTCTGGTAAAGCTCAAATTGGAAAAGGAATGTGGGCAATGCCAGACAAAATGAAAGATATGATGGACCAAAAAACAGGACACTTAAAAGCAGGAGCAAACTGCGCATGGGTACCTTCTCCAACAGCTGCTGCATTACATGCTTTACATTATCATGAAATAAATATTTTTAATGAACAAAAAAAATTAAAAGATAGAGAACCAGCTAAGCTTGATGATCTCTTAACCATCCCAATAGCAGATAGACCTAATTGGTCTGTAGAAGATATAAACAAAGAAATTTCTAATTCTGCACAAACTTTATTAGGGTATGTTGTAAGATGGATCGATCAGGGTGTAGGTTGTTCAAAAGTGCCCGATATTAACAATATAGGCTTGATGGAAGATAGAGCAACACTAAGAATTTCTTCACAACATATAGCCAACTGGATTCATCATGGAATTACAACAAAAATACAAGTAACTGAAATAATGAAAGAAATGGCCAAGATAGTAGATGATCAGAACAAAGATGATCCACTTTATGTTAAAATGAGTAGTGATTATGAAAACTCTATAGCATTTCAAACTGCTTGTGATTTAGTGTTTAAAGGTAAAGAGCAACCTTCAGGTTATACTGAACCGTTACTTCATTTAAATAGATTGAAAAAAAAATCTAATCTGAGTTCGAAACCAAATTAGACCTATTTTTAAAAGCAGAAAATAAAGTTCCATCATCTAAACTTTCAATTTCTCCACCAACAGGTAATCCTTGTGCTAATTTTGTAATCTTAACATTCAAGTTTTTTAAACTATCTTGAATATAATATGCAGTTGTTTGACCTTCAACAGTTGCACTAGTTGCAAGAATTACCTCTTCGATTTTATCTCTATTAACTCTTTCAACTAATGAATTAATTAATAAATCTTCTTTTCTTTGGCCAACTGAAGAAATTGTCCCTCCTAAGATATGAAAATAGCCCTGAAAGATATTTGAATTTTCAATCGACCATTGGTCCGCAATATCCTCTACTACGCAGATTTTATTATATTTTTCTTTTGTATTCTCACAATTTAGGCATCCATTTGAATTTGACTTTAATGCACCACATGAATTGCATCTAACTACATTTTTGTAAACTTGCGCCAATGTATTTGCCATAGGTTTTACAAGTTCGTCACGATTATTTATTAATTTTAAAACAATTCTTTTTGCTGATTTGGGACCTAAACCTGGAAGTTTTGAAATTAATTTAATTAATTCTTCTATCTCACTGATGTTTTGCATCTATTATAAAGGCCATTTAAAACCAGGAATTCCAAAACCTCCAGTTGCTTTTGAAATTTCCTCAGTTGTTTTTGATTTAAGTTGAGATTTAGCACTATTATGTGCTGCAACAATTAAATCTTCAATTATGGTTTTGTCCTCTTTCATAATTTCATCAGATAACTTTATTGTTTGCATCTCTCCCTCTCCATCCAAAGTTATCTTTACAGAATTTGAACCCGAAACTCCTTCAACTCTAATTTCCTTAATCTTTTGTTGGCTTTCTTTCATTTTTGTCTCAAGTTCTTTTGCTTTATCTAAAATTTTACTAAAATCAGTCATTATCAACTCCATCTTTTTTTGAATTAACATCTATTAATTCGGCATCAGGAAATTTATCTATCACACTTTTAAATATTTCTGAATTTTTCATTTCATCCATTAACTTTTTTTTTACATTTTTTTCTTTATCTTTTACTGAAATTTTCCCTTTTAATTTACTAAACGTAATAATCCATCTTTCACCAGTCCATTCAAAAAGCTTTGATGATAAATCTTTTACAAAATCTTTATCTAAACTTTCATTAAAAGATATTTCAATTCTGTTTTTTTCAAATTTTACGAGGTTAACATTTTTTTCTAACTCGTATTTAAGTTTGATCTCTTTTTTTTTTGAACAAATTTCAATTAAATCCTCAAATACATTTATATTAATTTTATTTTCTGCTTTAATTTCTGTTTGAACTTCTGGTTTGATTTTTTCTTCCTGTGCAACATTCTTAATTTGGTTTATTGTTTTAGAAGTTAATTCAGTTTCTGTATTCTTTACATAATTTTCACTCTTCAATTGAACCTCAACATTTTCAATTTTATTTTTAAATTTTACAGAACTTAAATGCATTAGTCTTATTAAAAACATCTCAATTGAAAGGTGTTGATTAGAAACTATATCTATCTCCTCAAGAGAAGAGATGGCGAATTGCCAAAATAATATTAATACCTCTGAATCTATTTGATTTGATAAATTTTTAATTTTAGAAAATTCTTCATCATTTAATGAAAAGTTTGTACTTTCTAAAGTTAAAGAATTAATATTTTTAAAGTAGTAAAGTAACTCTAAGAAATCATTAATAAAAACCTTTGGTTCAACACCTTGGTCATAAATTTTTCTATAAATACTTATTACTTTTGTTTCGTCACCTTTTAAAATTAACTCAAACAAATCGATTAATTGAGATTTATCAAAATACCCAAAAATTTTCTGAGCTGAATTTAGGTCTAATTCTTTTCCTTCATCCAAACTTAATAGTGCTCTATCGAGCAAAGATAAAGAATCTCTAACAGAACCCTCGGAAATTTTTACTATAAGCTTTAAAGCATCATCACTTATTTTTCCATTTTCCTTGTCCTTAATTTTTTTAATAAACTCCAATAATTCTGAGGATTTAATTCTAGATAGATCAAATCTTTGACATCTAGATACTACTGTAATTGGAATTTTTTTAATTTCTGTAGTTGCAAAAATAAATTTTAGATATTCTGGTGGTTCCTCTAAAGTTTTTAATAAAGCATTAAATGCTTGTTTGCTTAACATATGAACTTCATCAATAATGAAGATTTTGTATTTAGCGGAGGTCGGCCCATATCTTGAAAACTCGATTAAATCTCTTACATCATCCACTCCTGTTTTGCTTGCTGCATCCATTTCAAGCACATCTATATGATTAGACTCACTTATAGATTTACAGCTTTCACAAAAGTTTTCTTTACATAAATTATCGATACCATTTGAACAATTAAGTGCTTTTGCAACAATTCGTGCTGTTGTGGTTTTTCCTATTCCCCTTATTCCAGTGAACAAATATGCATTAGGTATTTTATCAGCTTTAATGGAATTGGTAATAGTTTCCGCAACAACTTCTTGACCAATAAGATGATCAAAAGTTTGTGGTCTGTATTTTAATGCTAATACTTTTGAGTTATTATTCATATATCTATAAGGAGACTAGAACCTGAATAACTGTCTCTACGACTGCTTCCGTTAAGATCTGGTCGGGTTCAAGCAGCATCCACCTCTAGCCTCCAGATCTATTATAGCAGTTAAAATTTCTAATCTACAAGAAAAGATTCTTATTTATTTTGTCTCAAACTATCAGCTTCAAAAACACCTAGAACGTGAAAATCCTCACAATGTAGGCCTAGCTCTTCAAGAGATTTTTGAACTTTTGAGTCTTCAATATGTCCATCTAAATCACATAAGAAAAAATAAGAATCAAAACTATTTTTTTCTGGATAACTTTGTAGTTTTGTTAAATTTACACCATTAATAGCAAAACCTCCTAGTGATTGATAAAGAGCAGCTGGCTTACTTTTCAGTTTAAATAAAAAAGAGGTTATATAAGTTTTGTCTTTAAATTCTGGTTGTGAAATATTTTTCCCCATAACTAAAAACCTTGTCAAATTTCCACTTTCGTTTTCTATATTTTTTTTAATTACTTCCAAGCCATAAATTTCAGCACTCAAGGAAGATGCTATCGCAGATTGTTTGATATCTTTTGATTTAGAAATCATTTCAGCTGATCCAGCAGTATCTGCTCTAATATGTTCCACTAAATTATTTTCTTTTATAAATTTTGAACATTGAGACAATCCTTGAGCATGTGAGTATACTTCTTTGATATCTTTTAATTTTGCACCAGTTTGTCCTAACAAGTTGTGTTCAATTTTTTGAAAATGTTCTTTATAAATATTTAGCCTATGTTTAAATATTAAATATTCAATTCCAATATTACCAGTAATCCTATTTGATTCTGGAATTATAATTCTGCTATCTGGCTCTTCGGATGCTTTGTTAAAACACTCATCAAAAGTTTTACATGGCAAAATCTCAGCTTTAGGATCAATAGAAAGCGCTGCTAAATGAGAATATGCACCAAAGGTTCCCTGAAAATAAATTTTACTCATCAATTCTTATATTCCATTATTTTTTTTAAGGCTAGATAATCTTCTTCTGTATCCACTCCTATTGGAGATGACATAGCAAGTGAAACATTGATATCAATATTATTATCTAATGCTCTTAACTGCTCTAGTCGATTTTCTATTTCATTTTTGGATTGATCCAAGTGAACAAATTTTTCTAGACAATCTCTTGAATAACAATAAATTCCAATATGGTGATAAATATTTTCTACCTGCTCAGATTTTCTTGAAAAGGATACAGCCTTTGGAAAATGATCACTTTCTAGGCTATTTTCTGTAATGACCTTAACAATATTTTCATTCTTAAGGTTTTTATTATCTTTTATTTTTGCCGCAAGAGTTCCTAAATTAGAATTATTTTTTACCATTTTGTCATTCAAACTTTTGATATCATCAATATCGATTGCTGGTTCATCACCTTGCAAGTTCATAATAAAATCAACATCTCTAACATTTGATTTTTTAAGTGCTTCGAAAATTCTATCTGTTCCTGTCTTATGTTTATTGCTGGTTAAAATAGCATTGAAACCATTACTTTTAACATCATCAACAATTTCTTGATCCTCTGTAGCTACAATCACGTCTCCAATATTGGCTTCTCTAGCTTTTTTAGACACATGTGATATAATTGATAAACCATTTATTTTTAATAACGGTTTACCTGGAAGCCTAGTCGCAGACATTCTAGAGGGTATAATTACTAAAGTTTTCATTATATTTTCAAATTATTATACTCGTTAAACAACTATAGAGGCAAATTTATACATTAAATTTTAGCTTTTTTTTAATTTAACGTGTTATACGTTCACTACAAAATTTAGAAAAAATGGATTCTTTTGAAATAAATAAAATAGTTGCTGCAGTTTTAATGGTTGCCCTGCTTGTTATCGGTATTGGAAAATTATCTGATGTTATATTCCATGTAGAGAAACCTGAAACGCCTGGTTATTCAGTTGAAGTGGAAGCTGCCACTACTGTATCCACAACCAGCTCAAGCACGACTTCAGACAAAATTGATATATCAGCATTGATGGCAATGGGAGATATTGCTCATGGTGAAAAAGTTTTTAAAAAATGCGCAGCTTGTCATTCAATTATTAAAGGAGGAAAGAATGCGATAGGTCCAGCGCTATATAATGTTGTGGGAAGAAAAGTTGGAGCGGTTGAAGAATATAAATATTCTAAAGCATTAGCAGCGTATGATAAAGAATGGACTTTTGAAGAACTAAATGGATTTTTAATTAAACCTGCAAAATGGATTAAGGGAACAAAGATGGCATATGCAGGTCTTAGAAAAGAAAAAGATAGAGCCTCCGTAATAAAATATCTAAATGAGAATTCAGATAGCCCTTTGCCGCTACCTTAATTTTCCAAAACAATATAATAAAATACTTTTTTGTACGTGAACTCTATTGAGTGCTTGTTGCCATACGTGAGATTTTTTACCTAAAAAAATACCATCACTTACCTCATTGCCTCTTGGCAAACAGTGTAAAAAAATGCAACTTTTTTTTGCATAACTCATTAATTTTTTATTGATTTTAAAATTTTTAAATGCTTGTATTTTTTTCTTCTTATTAACTTTATCATTTAAAGAAATAACTTTGTCAGAAAAAATCACATCAGCACCTACAACTGCTTTTTTAGCATCATTATAAATATAAATTTTTTTATTATTTCTCTTGACCCAAGCTCTAACTTCTTTTCCTGGTTCAAATTTTTTTGGACAACCAATATTCAGCTTGAAAGAAAATTTTACTGATGCTGCTATTAAACTATCTAAAACATTGTTGGAGTCACCTATCCAACAAATATTTAGTTTAGAAATAGGTTTCTTCGTTATTTCCTCAACAGTAAAAACATCTGATAAAACCTGCGTTGGATGAGATGAGGGACTTAAACCATTGATGACGGGTATTGATAAATATTTTTCAAAATTTTCAACCTTTTTATCACTATCGGTTCTAAGCATAAACCCATCACCATAAGTAGAAAGAATTTTAGCCGTATCAGCAATACTTTCTCCACCTTGACCTAAATGAAGTTCATTAGATCTTAAAGTCAAAGTGCCACCACCTAATTGTTTGATAGCTAAATAAAAGCTTAATCTTGTTCGCAAACTTGATTTTTCAAACATTTGAATTAATAACTTTCCTTTTAAGGGTGCGCCCTTATCAACCTCTAAAGTACTAAGTTTTTTTCTTAAATTTTTTCTTTTTTTAGCATCAATAATAATCTTTCTAAGATCTTTTGCGGGTATATCTTTTAAATTGATGAAATGTTTCATATTATTTAATCTGCGAACAGACCTTTTCAATAATTTTTATTGCTAAATCTATTTCATTTTTTTTAACATTTAATGGAGGTAAAATACGAACAACGTTTTCTGCTGCTCGTATAGTCAATAGCTGATTATTCATCAATTTTTTAATAAATTCTGTTTGATCTTTATATAACTGTATTCCAATCAAAAAACCTTTTCCTCTTATCTGTTTAATCAGATTTGGATATTTTTTTTGAATTTTATTTAGTTTAAATAAAAAATATTTTGATAAAATTTTTACATTTTTTAAAAATTTCTTATTTGATATGATATCCATTACGGTGTTTCCAACTGCCATCGCCAAAGGGTTTCCTCCAAATGTTGATCCATGAGTACCTGGTGTCATGCCTGATGCAACTTTTTTATTCATTAAAACTGCTCCAATAGGAAATCCTCCACCTATTCCTTTCGCAATTGGTACAATATCAGGTTTTACTTTAGATTTTTCAAAAGCAAAGAAATCACCAGATCTTCCTATTCCACATTGAACTTCATCAAGAATTAACAATATTTTCTTTTTGTTACATAATGCTCTTAATTCTTTTAAACACCAATCTGGAATCACTTTAATTCCCCCTTCACCCATAATTGTTTCAACCATAATTGCTGCTGTGTTTTTATTAATTTTCTTTTTAAGAGTAGTATGATCACCAAAGCTGAAATGATCGAACCCTGAAACTTTTGGGCCAAATCCCTCAGTCATTTTCTTTGATCCACTGGCAAAAATAGCTGCTAAAGTTCTTCCGTGGAAGGAGTTTTTAATGCATAAAATTCTATTTTTATTCGGTTTACCTATTGAGTAAAAATATCTTCTAGCAACTTTAATTGCTGCTTCTGTGGCTTCAGCCCCGCTATTTTGAAACATTACATAATCTGCAAAAGTTTTTTTACATAACTTTTTAGCCAATGTTTCTCCCTCTGGAATTTGAAATGCATTTGATACATGCCATAATTTTTTTGATTGATTTTTTATAGTTTTTACTAACTTAGGATGTGCATGGCCTAAAGAATTAACCGCTATCCCTTGAACAAAATCTAAATATTTTTTTTTATTAGTAGAATAAAGATAGCTACCTTTACCGTATTTAAATGAAATTTTTTTTCTATTATAATTTTTTGCCAAATAACTCATAGATTTTATTTGTTTTATAAAGTTTAATCATTAATACAAGTTGGGATTGAAAATATATACATACTTACTAATTAAATAAAATGTTGATAAGTCTAATTTTTTAATTGTTTAATATAATTTAATATCAGTATATTGTTGTTTTATATAAATAAGATACAACATATTGATTATGAGCTGGACTGAAGAAAAAGTTGCAAAATTAAAAGAACTTTGGGGCAAGGGCAATACTGCAAGTCAAATTGCTGAAATAATTGGAGGTATTAGTCGGAATGCAGTTATAGGTAAAGCTCATAGGCTAAACTTATCAGCGAAAATCAAAACAAGAACGGCTATCTCAAGCCAAAATTTTGAAAATTCAAAAAATGAAAAAAATACCCAAGTTAAAAGAGGGCGTAGGAGTAAATTTAAATCTTTAATAATTGATAAAGATTTTGAACCAGAAAATCCAAAGCAATTAGAAGAGCTTGATGAGAACTCTTGTAAATGGCCTATAGGTCATCCTGATGAAAAATCATTTTACTTTTGTGGAAGATCTTCTCTAAAAGATTTTTCTTATTGTAAATTGCATCTTTTGTATGCTTATCAACCTAAGGGTAAAAAAGAAGAGGCTTCAGAAAAAGATGAAGTGCCTGAATTTATTGAAAAAAAAATTCAATCAGCTTAATTAATTTGGCTTTGTATCCAATTTATTTTTGTGAATATATTTATCTGTAGAAAATTGCCCACCGTCTCTCCACATATAAGAATATTTTTTAATTTCTTCATCAAAATATCTTAAACTTGGTGTACCTACGTCAAAGTTTGTTTTGTATTTTCCTGAGGGAATATTGTTATATTTTAAAAGTCTCAATTGATCTCTCGTAAGTATAGGATTTGGCATTATTTCAAAAAATCTTGCCGAAACTTCAGCTATTTTTAATGGAAAAGGGATAAGTAACCTTTTTTTTCCAATTGATTTTAACAATTTTTCTATTATTTGTTTAAAAGTAATCGTCTCAGGTCCAATACATTCAATAATCTTTGAATCAACATTTTTTGAAAGTATGTTGTAAATAACATCAGTTAAGTCTGAACAATGAATTGGTGAAAATTTGGTTGCTCCACCATAGTAAAGTGGAAAAAAAGGAAGTCTATTAAGTATAGTCATAAAATTTGTAGTAAAATTATCGTCTGAGGAATAAACAATAGAGGGCCTTAAAACAGTTGCGAGGGGAAAATTTTTAAAAATATTTCTTTCACCATCAAGTTTGCTTTTTGCATAGTTAGAATCCTCTGCTTCATTTATACCAAGAGCTGATAAATGTATAAAATGTTTTAGATTATATTCTTTGCAAAGTTTTGCTAATATTGATGGAAATATTGAATGTATATTTTTAAAAGTATTACCTTTTTTCTTTTCAAATAAAATTCCAATTAAATTTATACAAATGTCTGCTTTCTTAAAAAGTTCTCTTATTTTATTTTCATCAAAAATATTTGCTTCTACAATATCTATATAACCAGCATTTGCTTGGGTTTTTATAATATAGCTTTTTTGGTGTAAATTTCTGGTAACTACTGTAACTTTATAATTATTCTTAGTAAGCTTTCTTATTAAGTTTCTACCAATTTGACCACTACCACCAAAAATTAGACAATTTTTTGCTTTCATATATATATGTTTAAAATGAGTAATAAAATTCAATTACACAAAAATGATCTACCAGATGATTTAAAATTAGACAATAATATAATAGCTGTAGACGGTGAGTTTATGGGGCTAAATGTTAGACGTGATCCCCTTTGCTTAATTCAAATATCAACCGGCAACTCAGATGCTCATATAATCCAATTTGATAGAGAGAATTATAACGCACCAAATTTAGCTAAAATACTTAATGATAGTAAAATAACTAAAATATTCCATTATGGTAGGGCTGATTTAGCTCATATAAAATATTACCTTAAAATTGATACAAATAACATTCTTGATACTAAAATTGCCTCTAAATTAGCAAGATCATACTCTGACAACCATTCCTTAAAAACATTGATTAAAGAATTTTTAAATATTGACATAAGTAAACAATATCAAAGTTCAGATTTCGGAGGTCAGTTGACCCCTTCGCAACTAAAATATTGTGCAAATGATGTAATCTATTTACATAAAATTCATGAGGAATTAAACAAAATATTAGAAAGAGAAAATAGATCAGAGCTTTATCAAAATTGTCTTAAATTTTTACAGACTCGAGTTGAACTTGATTTAGCTTTATTTAAAGATGATATCTGGGCACATTAATGAATAAAAAGAAATTTCAAAATATTGCAAAAGATGTAATTAATCTTGAAATTAAAGCACTACAGAAATTAAAAAAAAATATAAATTATTCTTTTGATCAAGCTGTTAGTCATATTGTAAATTGTCGATCTAAAGTAATTTTATGTGGCGTAGGTAAAAGTGGTATTATAGCTTCAAAAATTGCAGCAACTCTTTCTTCAGTAGGTACACCATCTTTTAGTCTTTCAGCAGGAGATTCCTCTCATGGTGATTTAGGAAGTATTTCAAAAAAAGATATTTTAATATTGATTAGTAATTCTGGTGAAACAGATGAATTAAAAAATATTATTCAATATGCAAATAGAAATAAAATATTATTAATTTGTATAGTATCTAAAAAAGACTCATTACTTTATAAAGCCGCAGATATTAAATTACTAATACCAAAAACTATTGAAGCCGGAGGAATTGTTCCTACCTCAAGTACTACTGCTCAACTGGCACTTGGTGATGCATTGGCTATTGCAATAATGAAATATAAAAAATTTGATAAAATGGATTTCAAGAAGTTACATCCTGCAGGAAATTTAGGGGCTCAGCTTAAAACGGTTGAGGATATAATGTTAGTCGGAAATAGAATACCATTTGTAAGTCAAAATTTGAGAATGAAAGAAGCACTAAAAATACTAAGTGCAAAAAATTTAGGTGTTCTAATTGTTCAAAATAAACAAAAAAAAACAATCGGAATTATAACTGATGGTCAAATCAGAAGATTTAATCAAAAAAAATTGAATATACAGTCGATGAAAGTAAGCGAAATAATGACGAAAAAACCAATAAGTATTGAAAAAGATTCTTTGGCAGCTAAAGCCTTGGAACTTATGAACAGTAAAAAAATTACTTCTTTAAGTGTTTATAATAAGAGAAATAAGAATAAAACTATAGGCATATTACATATTCATAATATTTTGCAGTCAAACATTACATAAATGAATAATAAATATTTAAGAATTTCATTTTTAATTCTTATTGCATTTATTTTAATTATTTTGTCTTACCAAAAAATTTTTAAAAAAGATAAAAAAATTGTTTCTGAGACCACACTTGTAGAAAAAGAAAACACCGTTAACTCAAATATCATTAAAGATGTAAAATATACCTCTAGAGATGTTAAGGGAAACGAATATGTTATTACGGCATCTGAAGGCGAAATTGATTTTTCAGACAGTAATATAATATTTTTAACAGATGTGTATGCAACAATAATACTGAAAAACTCAAATGTAATAACGATTTCCTCTTCATATGGAAAGTATAATTCAAATAACTTTGATACGATTTTTTCAAAAAATGTAATAATTAATTACCTTCATAATAAAATTACAGGAGAATATCTAGATTTTTCACCAAAAAGAAATTCTATGATTGTTTCAAAAAATATAGTTTATACAAATTTAAAAAATATTCTTAAAGCAGATGTAATTGAAATTGATTTAAAAACGAAAGATACTAAAATTTATATGTATGAAAATGAAAAAAAAGTAAAAATTCAAAGTAGAAATTAATATGGCAATTATAAAAAAGTTCAGGATAAAGTCATTTAAAAATATTAATTCAATTGTTGAGTTTGATAATGTTTCTTTGTCTTATGGAAATAGATTAATTTTAGATAACATAAATTTTAAAATTAATGAGGGTCAAATATTTGGTATGCTTGGTCCAAACGGTGTCGGTAAATCAACAATTTTTAATTTAATAACTGGACTAGTGAATCCAGATAAAGGAAGAATAAAAATCATTAACGAAGATGTAACAAAATATCCAGTCTACCTTCGAACAAAAAAATTTAAGGTTGGATATGTCCCCCAATATGGAGGATTTTTTAATGATCTTTCACTTTATGATAACTTAAAAGCTATAAGCGAAATTGTAATTGATGAAAAAAATTTAAGATCAGAACGTATAAATTATTTAATTTCAAAATTTGAATTAGATAACTTAAAAGATATTAAAGCTAAATTTTTATCGGGAGGACAGAAAAAAAAATTAGTTATAGCATTGTCTTTGTTAGGAGATCCTAAAGTTTTACTATTAGATGAATGTTTTGCAGCACTTGATGTTATGACGATTAAAATGTTGCAAGAAATTATTGTAAATCTACAACAAGAAAACCGTATAACAATTTGTATCTGTGATCACCAAGCAAGAGACTTACTAGCATGTGTAGATACAGCAATGATTTTAAGTAATGGAAAAATTGTAGCTCAAGACTCTCCTTCAAACTTAGTAAGAAATATCGATGCCAAAAATGCATATTTTGGTGATAGTTTTAAATTTAATTAATTTTTAATGACAAATTTGATAAAAATTAAAAAAAAGATAAATAAATTTAATAAAAAAATCAGAGTAAGTGGTGATAAAAGCTTAAGTATAAGATGGGTATTATTTTCTTCTCTTGCAAACGGCAAATCAATAGCAAAAAACTTGTTGTTGTCTGAAGATGTTCTTGCTGCATTTAACGCCATCAAAAAGTTAGGAATTAAATCAAAAATAAATACAAAAGAGTGTGTAATTTATGGAAAAGGTATTGATGGATATAAATATAATAACAAACTAACCCTGGACGCCAAAAACTCAGGTACATTAGGTAGACTTATTCTAGGTTTATTAATAAATACTCCAAAAATAATAAAACTAATTGGAGATAAGAGTTTATCTAAAAGAGATTTTAAAAGAATTGCTGTACCTCTAAATAAATTTGGAGCAAAAATAAAATTAAGCAAACAAAATAATCTACCTTTAACTATTTTAGGTTCACAAAATTTAAAACCTATTAAATATAAAGAAAATAGAGGATCAGCGCAATGTAAAAGTTCAGTGATATTTGCTGGAATGAGAACTAATGGAACAACTATAATAAAAGCAAAAAAATCAAGAAATCATACTGAGCTTTTAAGTAAACATTTAAGTTTGCCAATAAAAATTAAATCAAACAAGAATTTTGATTTAATAGAAATTAGAAAAGTAAAAAAAATAGATAAAATTAATTATGATATTCCATCAGATATTAGCTCTGCTGCTTTTTTTATAGTACTGACAGCCTTGTCTAAAAACTCAAAACTTACAATTACTAACGTTAACATTAATCCAACAAGGACTGGAATAATTACAATATTAAAAAAAATGGGCGTTAAAATTAAAATCAAAAATAAAAGAATATACAAAGGTGAAAAAATTGCAAATGTTCAGATTATTAGTTCGAATAATATCAAAGCAATTAATTGCCCACCAACCTTAAACAGTGGAGCTATAGATGAATTTTTGATTATTTTTTTAGTTGCTGCAAAAGCTGATGGTATTTCTTACTTTAAGAACTTAGATGAATTAAATCAGAAAGAAAGTCCGAGATTATTTTGGGGCGCAAAAATTCTTAATAAAATGGGAATAAAAACAATTACCAAAAAAAATAGTATTAAAATTTTTGGTAATCCTAATCTAATAATTAATAAAAAGATAATAATTAAAGAATTTTTAAAAGATCATAGAGTTTTTATGACTAGTGTAATAGCTGCATTAACTTTTGGTGGTAATTGGACTATACATGACAAGGACTCGATTAAAACTTCTTTTCCAAAATTTTTAAAATTAATAAACGAGCTAAAAAAATAAAAGAAAAGAAAATGATTAAAAGAAAAAATATTATAAAAATAGCTATTGATTCTCCTGCTGCAGCTGGTGCTGGAACATTAGCTAAAGCTATTTCAAAGCATTACAATCTTTTATATGTTGATACTGGTAAGGCTTATAGAGTTTTAGCTCTTAACAAAATAAAATATCCAAAAAAATTTAATTTATCATTTGCTAGAAAAATAATTGCAAAATTAAAAATAAAAGATCTAGATGACAAAGAACTATTATCAAATAAAATTGGAACAGAAGCCTCTATTATCGCAAAAAAAAAATCTATTAGAAGTTTAGTTCATAAATTTCAAATTAATTTTGCTTATAATCCACCAAAAAAATATAAAGGTTCATGTTTAGATGGAAGAGATATAACTTACAATATAGTTCCAGATGCTGATTTAAAATTTTATATAACTGCTAACGTTAAAACTCGAGCAAAAAGAAGATTCAAAGAATTAAAGGTATTTAATAAAAAAATTACTTATTCAGAAGTGCTAAAAAGCATTAAAAATCGTGATAAAAGAGACCTAAATAGAAAAATTGCACCTCTTAAAAAAACAAAAGATTCACTATTGATTAATACGACAAACCTTAATAAAAGGGCATGTTTTTTAAAAATTAAAAAAATAATAGACAGGAAAATTTATAATTAATGGAAATTTATAAAGATTTATCAAACCCAGCGTCCCTAGAATTCGAAAAACTATTAAACAGTCAACTTTCAAAAATCCAAATTGAAGAAGGAAAAATAATTGAAGGTAAAATAAACAAAATAACAGAAAAATTTGTATTTTTATTTGTGGAAGGGTTAAAATCAGAACCTGTATTAGATATTAATGAGTTAAAAAGTATGGGATTATCTGAAAAGATTAAAATCGGTGAAACAATACCAGTTTTACTTGAAAAAATTGAAGATAAGCATGGAGAAGTTTTAGTATCTGCTAGTAAAGCACAAAAAATAAAAGGATGGGATAGATTGGTTGAAGCATATGAAAAAAATGAACCTATCATGGGTAAGATCACATCCAAATGTAAGGGAGGATGTATAGTTGAGCATATTGATACTGGTTCACTAATGTTTCTCCCTGGATCTCAAATCAGTGACAAACCTCTAAAAGACATCAGTCATTTAATGAATGAACCACAAAAATTTGCACTTATTAAACTAGATAAAGTAAGAGGTAATGCCTGCGTTTCTAGAAGAGAGATCATATCCTCATTTAAAAAAGAGGATAAGGCAAAAATTATTGAAAAATATAAAGTTGGAGACATAATTAAGGGTGCAGAAGTAAAAGGTTACAGCACTTTTGGTTGTTTCTTTAATGTAAATGGAGAACTTGACGTATTAGTGCATTTACAAGAGATATCTTATTCAAGAGTAAATCATCCAGATGAAGTTTTCAATATAGGCGAAAAACACGACCTTAAAGTTATAAGTGTAGATAAAGAAAAGTTGCAAGTAGGTTGCTCAATTAAACAATTATCTCCAGATCCATTTGAACATATTGAAAATTATGAATTAAATAAAGTATACAAAGTTAAGGTTGTCAAGTTAATGGATTTTGGAGCGTTTTGTGAATTAGAACCGGGATTAACAACTTTACTTCATTCTAGTGAATTGAGTTGGACAAAAAAAAATATTTCTGCAAAGAAAATGTTTAAAGTAGGTGATGAAATTGAATGTGTGATTACTGAAATTGATAAAGAAAAAAGACGTGTAGCTATTTCACATAGATTGACAAAAGAAAATCCTTTTGAAACTTTTGAGAAAAATTATCCAGTTGGTACTATTGTTGAAGGTGAAGTTGTAAATAAAAACGAATATTCTTTATTTGTAAAAATAAAAGATTTGGATATTGATGCGTTTTTACATTGTAATGATTTAACTTATTTAAATAATGGAGAAGAAGAGCTTACCAAATATAAAAAAGGAGATAAAATTAAAGTTAAAGTTTTAGAAATTAAAGCAACTGAACAAAAAATCAGAGTTGGTTTAAGACAAACTCAAGAAGATCCATTTAATTGGTTTAAAGATAAAACAAAAAATCAAACTATAACAGTAAAAGTTATATCTACTGACAATAAAGGTTTGCTAGTAAGACCAGAAGGTTGTGAAATGGACTTTCAAATAAAAAAATCAGCAATAGCAATCAATGCTGCGGATGCTAGACCAGGTAGATGGACTGGAGGAGAAAAGTTGGATTGCGCAATAGCGGAAATTGATTTGAATAAAAGAAAAGTTGTACTTAGTATTAAACTTTTAGAGGAAATTGAAAAGAAAGAGGCTTTAGAAAAATATGGATCTGAGGGATCTGGTAAAAATTTACCTTTTTCATCTTTATCTGAAGATTTAAAGAAAAAAGAAGAAGAAACAGAATAAATTAAATAAGAAGATAAAATTGGCTGTTGTAAAATCAAAGCTTTTAAAACAACTCTCTAATAATTACCCAAATTTTTTAAAAAAAGATCTTGAAAAATTTACAAATATCATTCTGAGTGAAATAAAAAGAGCTCTGAAAAGAGGAGATAGAGTAGAACTTAGAGGTTTTGGTGTTTTCTCAACTAACATACAAAAAGCAAGAATTTCAAGAAATCCTAAAACTGGTCAGAAAGTTAATACCCCTGAAAAAAAAACAATTCACTTTAAAATGTCAAAAGACTTGTTTAAAAAAATAAATAAAAACAATGAAGAATAAAACTATATTTGTTGCCTGCGATACTTCAAATTTGAGTAAAATTAAAAAAATATTAACACAAACAAAAACAAAAAAGCTTAAAATTGTTCCAAAATTTGGTCTTCAATTTTTTTATTCTAAACAAGGAAGAAAATTCTTAGAAAATATTAAAAGTGACTTTTGGTTAGATTTAAAAATAAACGATATTCCACAAACAGCTATGTCTGCAATAGATAGCTTAAAAGATTTAAAAAAATGTAAATATATTACTGTGCATGCCAATGGTGGATTAGAAATGCTAAAAGCAGTAAAAAAAGAAGTAATAAAAATAAATAAGAATATAAAAATACTGGGTGTTACTGTATTAACAAGTCTTAATAATAAATCTTTAAAACAAATAGGTCATACTAAAAAGATCAAACAATTAGTTTTAAAACAAGCTGGCCTTATAAATTTATCAAATTGCGATGGTATAGTTTGCTCTGCACAAGAAGCACTAATTATACGAAAAAAATACAAAAAATTACTAATTATAACCCCAGGAATAAGATTACCAGGAGACAATTCCAACGATCAAAAGAGAATTATGACTCCTGTAGATGCTTTTAAAAACAAAGTTACAGGCATAGTCATTGGTAGATCTTTAACAAATGGAAATGTAAAAAATAATACAAAACGACTAATAGATCATTTGAATCAATGATCAAAGGTTGTAAAATTTGTGGCATATCAGATACTGAAACTTTAAATTTTATTATCAATCATCCTTATCCACCTAAATTTGTTGGTTTTATTTGTAACTATCCAAAAAGCTCAAGATATATTGAAACAAAAAATCTAAAAAAATTATTAGATGTAAAAAAAAATAAATGTGAATTTGTTGCAGTTTTAGTAAAACCTGATCAAGAGATTTTAGAAAAAATAAAGAATTTACCTTTTGATTATTATCAATTGTATGACTGCACTCCAGATGAAATTAGAAGTATTAAACAAAAATATCAAAAAAAAATTATTACAGCCTTAACAATAAAAGATAAGTCTGATGTTGATAAGCACAAATCATTTTCTGACATAACAGATATTTATTTATTTGATAGTAAAGGTTATGAAAAAAGTCAGGGATTTGATCACAATTTAATTAAAAATATCAAACTAAATAAAAAATTGATGTTAGCAGGTAATATTAAATTCAATGATAATCTCAAAAATTACGAAAAAATTACTGATTTTATAGATTTATCTGGAGGCTTGGAAACTTCTGGATTAAAAGATACATCCAAAATAGAAATTTTTTTAAATAATTTAAATGAAATAAAAAAATGAAACTTAAAAAAAAAATTCCATTAATTGATCAACATGACCGTTTTGGTTTTTGGGGTGGTAAATTTGGTGGAAGTTTTATTCCTGAAACTTTAAAAAAACCTGTAGAAGATCTAACAAAAGAGTTTGCAAAATTAAGAAATAATAAGAAGTTTCTAAAAAAGAGAGATTATTATTTTAAGAATTATATAGGATCACCTACATCATTTGTAAAATTAGAAAATTTAACTAATCAATTGGGTGGTGCTCAAATATGGGCCAAAGTTGTATCAGAGGCTAATGGTGGTGCGCATAAAATATATAATGCTACTGTCCATGCTTTAATTTGTAAGGCTATGGGGAAAAGATATATAGTTGGTGATACAGGTGCAGGTTACGCAGGTAAAATGTTAAGTATGGCTGCAAAGAAATTTGGTCTTAAATGTAAAATTTTCATGGGTGCAAAAGACATCAAAAGACAAAAACCAAATTGTGATGCTATGAGAAAAAATGGTGCTGAAATAGTTCCTGTTTATTCAGGTAGTCAAACTTTGGTAGATGCAGTCAGTGAGTGTATGAGATATTGGGTATCAAATTGTGACACTACACATATGTGCGTCGGAAGTACAGTTGGTCCAAACATATTTGTAAAAATTTGTGGATGGAGTACAGCTCAAATTTCAAGAGAATTACAAATACAAATTAAAAAAGAATTTAAAAAAATTCCAAAAAAAATTAAATTAATTAACTGTGTGGGTGGTGGAAGTTCAGCATATGGTTTTTGGAGCGAATTTATTGATTTTAAAAAATCACAAATAGAATTAATTGGTGTAGAGGCTGGTGGTCCAAAAAAATCCAAACTTCACGCTGCTCCTCTAAGTAGAAACGCAAAAATTGGAATACTACATGGTGCAGCTTCTTATGTGTGTCAAAATAATGAAGGTCAAATTAATGACACAGAGTCTATTAGTGCCGGATTGGATTACCCGGGAGTAAGTCCAATACATTGTTTTCTTAAAGATACAAAACGAGCAAGATATACTTATGCAACTGATGAAGAAGCGCTTAAAGCACATGTGATGGTAACTAAATTTGAAAAACTTAATCCAAGTTTAGAACCTAGTCATGCATTTGCTGAAGCAATAAAAATTGCGCCAAAATTAAGAAAAGATACCATAATAATTGTTAACTCTTGTGGCGATGCTAAAAAAGATAGAGATATCTTAAAAGAGAGATTGGGTAAAAATTAATGGGTTCATTAATTAACAAGGCGTTCTCTAATGCGAAGAATGAAAACAGGCCAGCACTACTTACCTATACCGTTGCTGGAGATAATACTAAAAAAAAATCCTTAGAAATATTAAAATCAATTTCTAATTACGCAGATATTTGTGAACTAGGTTTTCCACATAACACTCCAATAGCTGATGGTGGACAAATACAAACAAGTGCTTACAGAGCAATTAAAAACGGTATTAAAATTAAAGATGTATTTTCAATTGCAATAAATTTTAAAAAAATAAAGAAAAATAAACCAATTATACTGATGGGCTATTACAATATGATCTATCAATATAATGAAAATAAATTTTTAGAAAAATGCAGAAAATCGAAAGTAGATGGTTTAATAGTTGTTGATTATCCTTATCCTGAAAATAAAAATTTTGCATCAAAATGTAAAAAGAAAGGAATTAATTTTATTCAATTGGTTTCGCCAACTACCTCAAGTATAAGATTGAAAAAAATCGTAAAAGATTCACACGATATGATTTATTATATAAGCATGTTATCCACCACAGGTGGAAAACTTAAGGTGTCTCCAAAAAAAATATTAGAAAATTACAAAAAAATAAAAATACAAAATAAATCAAAAAATGTTGTTATTGGTTTCGGGATTACAGAAAAAACCATCCAATCCCTTAAAAAAGCTGATGGTTTGGTGGTTGGTAGTGCAATTTGTAAGGAAATCTCTAAATCAATTGAAAAGAGACAAAATGCTGTCACAAATGTTACTAATATTGTTAAGAGATTAAAAAATAAAATTCAATGAACTGGATAACTAAAATTATAAAAGCAGGTGAAAAAATAAAAACTGCTATACGTGAAAGAGCTACAAAAGAGGATATTGCAAAAAGTGATTGGACATCTTGTTGCAAGGGTCCAATTTTAAAAAAAGATTTAGAAGAAAACTTGTGGGTATGTCCAGATTGTAAGCGTCATCATAGAATAAAACCATACCAAAGATTTGATATTTTATTTGGAAAAAATAATTACGAGATCTTCAAAACTCCTATACCTAAAGATGACCCTTTGAATTGGACGGATTCAAAACCTTATAAAGAAAGATTAAAAAGTGCTCGAAAAAAAACAGGATTAGAGTGTGGGATGATGGTTGCCTCAGGGTTTATAAATAATATTAAAATTACAGCTGTTGCCTCTGATTTTGATTTTTTAGGTGCTTCGATGGCTGCTGCAGAGGGAGAAGCTTTTTTATACGGAATACAACATGCCATAGAAAATCAAACACCATTTTTATGTATTAGTGCTGGAGGAGGAATGAGAATGATGGAAAGTTTAATTTCTTTATCTCAAATGACAAGAACAACACTTGCAATTAATGAATTAAAAAAAAATGGCCTTCCATATTTAGTTTGTATAACTGATCCAACAGCTGGAGGTATTACAGCATCATACGCTATGTTAGGTGACATTCATATTGCAGAACCAGGGGCTTTAATTGCATTTGCAGGTGCAAGAGTAATACAAGGAACTGTTAAAGAAGAACTTCCTGCAGGTTTTCAAAAAAGTGAATATGTTGAAAAAACTGGTTTTGTTGATTTAATTGTTGAACGTAAAGAGCTTGCATCTAAAATTGGAACTTTATTATCAATATTGTTAAAGAAGAATTCTGATATAAGTGCTGAACAAAATGAAACTTCAGAAGATTCTCAGCAACTTTCAAAAGTTGCATCCTAAAGAAATAGACCTATCACTTGATAGAATTAAAAAACTTTGTGAAAAACTAGGAAATCCACAAAACAAAATTAAAGCAATATCAATTGTAGGAACTAATGGTAAAAATTCTACAATTCAAGCTGCTTATTCGATTCTTAAAGAAGCAAATTTCAAATGCAATGTTTACACAAGTCCGCATATTCAAAAAATTAATGAAAGATTTATTTTTGGCAATAAGGAATTAAATGATGATGAGTTAGCTGATTTATTGGAAGAAGTTGAAAAAATTAATAATAATCAATCAATAACAGTGTTTGAGATGTTATCAGCTTGCTTTTTTTATAAAGCGGCACAATATCCAGGTAACATCAACTTAATAGAAAGTGGCTTGTTTCATCGTTTTGATGCTGTCAATATTCTAGAAACTAATCTGGCAAGTATTGTTACATCCATAAGCAAAGATCATCTAGATTGGCTTCCAAAAGATAAACAAACAATCGAACAAATTGTATTTGAAAAAACATCTACACTTTTAAATTCAAACATTATTGTAGCAAAACAAAGCACTAAAGAGACAATGGATTGTATTAAAAATACTATCTCTCAAAATAAATCTAATAAAGTATTTTTTAATGATGATTTTAGTTACTCAGTTAATGAAAATGATTTCTTCTACTATGAGGATAAATTTGGCAGATTAAAACTTCCTATGCCTAATGTGCTTGGTCAATATCAATTAGAAAATATATCTACTGCAATAGCAACTCTTAGAACTCTAGATCTTGAGATAAGGGATGAACACATAAAAAAAGGTATTAAAAATATATCTAGCTTAGCTAGGCTTCAGGAAATTAAATCTGGTAAATTAAAAGAATTAGTTAAAAACAATAGATTTATAATAGATGGAAGCCACAACGAAGGTGGTGCTAAAGCATTAAATGAATATCTTCAAAGCTTGAATTGTAATAAACATGTTATAATTGGAATGATGGCAAACAAAGAACATGAAAAATATATCAGTTACTTCAAAGATATTTCTTCCATAACTACTATAGATTTAAAAACTCAGCCTAACTCTATTAGTGGAAAAGATTTGAAAGAAAAATTTAAAAGTATGACCAATGTTCAATATCAACCAGATATCAAGCAAGCGATTAAATCAATTGATTTAAAAGAAGGTGATCTTTTATTAATTACAGGATCTTTGTATGGAGCTGCTGAAGTGTTAAGTTTAAATTAAATATTTTTATCTAAAAATTCTTTCATATGGCTTTCAGGAACTCCACCAACTTTTCTATCTACTTCAACACCTTTTTTATAGATTATAACTGTTGGAACACCTCTAATACCAGCGGCTGAACCTGTATTAATTCCACCATCTTCAACATCAGCATAATAAAAACCAGCTTTATCTTTATATTCATCAGATAATTTATCCATTACTGGTTTTAGTGCCTTACATGGTCCACACCATTCGGCTGAAAACTGAATTACTGAAACATCTTCATTTTTAATTTTAGTATCAAAATCTTCGTCTTTAAAATATGTAAGCATATTTCCTTTCTATTAATTAGAGCCTTAAAGTCAACTAGGCAATTTCATATTTTTTTTCTATAGACATAATAAATTCATTTATTTCATCTAATTTTTTTAGTTCCTCTTCATCATCTCGATTTGATGCTTGATCTCTTAAGGCGTCAATTTCTTGGTAGGCCATTCCTATAGTTTGCCATTTTTCTCTATTTTTACTTAAAATTCTTCTGGCGATTTCACTTTTTATATTTTTATATAAATCTGGTGGCAAAATATGCGGTGCTTCTTGATAAATAATTTTTTGCCCAAACCAACTACACCTTTTATCTTGAAACTTATCCAACATTCTTAATTTATCTTCCCAAGAAGAACTATGCCAAGTTTTAAATAATTGGGTGTCTTTATTGGGAACAAATTTTTCATATAAAGTTTCTTCAGGTAACAGATCTTCCTGGGTTTGAGTTTGAGCTTTTTCTTCAGCGGCCTCTCTATTGATGATTTGAATATTTTTACAAAAATTTTCACTATTTCTAACCATTTTTGCTCTTTTCTGGATTGTTTCTAAATCTAAGTCAGCATATGCCTTCTGTTTTAATGCAAACTTTTTATCTAAAACTACAGGAGCTTTGTTGGTTTTGATTACTCTAAGTGCTTTTGGACTAAACTTTTTTAAATAAACTTTAAGATCATTTATTGATAAATTTAATAAAGGTTCAGGATCTCTTCTTAAATCAAATAAATATCCCCAAGATGCATATGATGGATGAAAACAATGATCTGGATGTAATGTAGACACAAGATACATCATATTTTTTCCCTTAACATTTTCGAAAATTGAATAAATCCCCTCACTTTTTAAGATAGTTTCGACGCTATTTTTTGTAGATGTACTTAAGAAATTTTCCCAATTATTTTTATGTTTGTCTTTTATAATTCTTAGAATTTTTAAGCTTGTGAATGCATCATGATACGCAGTGTGTTGTTGAGATGTATCAAATCCTTGTTGTCTAGCTAAACCTTCTAAAGCTAGACTTTCATTTCCAGCTTCTGTTAATTCAGTCTTTAATGTTTCAGGATTCAAGGTTTGTGCTACTCTTGCAACGTGTAAACCGTCATGTTCTTTATTGGGTGATGAATGTGTAATGTAAGGATATCTATTCCCTTTAAAAAAATTAAAATGAAACATTCGTCTATCAAAATTTAAGTTACTCCAACCCATAAACAATGCAGGACCAGCTTTAGAGAAAAAATTTTCTACTGCGCCTAAAAAATCGTAATGCGAATAATTGCCTTTAGTAAGTAAATCAATACTTGTTGAATTAACTAATAAGGCCTTTGCACTTGGAACCTCACCCTCGGGCATTCTGCCACGAATATTTAACTTACCAATTTCTTTTAAGTTTTTATCAACAACTACAGCACCTACTTCAATTATTGAGCCCCAAATTGTACTATTTGTTGTTTCTGTATCGTAAATTACTATTTTATCCATAAAATCCTAAGTCAAATCCGATAGCTCATTAAATTTTTTTAATCTTCCCAAAAACAAATTTTGATAAACAATTAAATCATGCCCTTGAATTTTAAACTCTTGGAATAATTTATCTACTGTGCAAACCAAAATTACACAAGAAGTGATATTGGAGTTATACACAATGTTATGTGCTAATGAATATGCACTTGTTTGAAGAAGCCATGAGTCTATATATTCAGCCTTTTTAGGTTTATTACTTTGTTTAAAATCTATTATTGTCTCTTTTCCTTCATAAACTCCAACACAATCAGCAGTTCCTGCATACTTCTCTGGGTAATAAAGAGTACATTCAACACCCCAAATTTCATCCAATCTATTTTTTAAACCTTTTTCAATAATTTCTTTAGCCATTAATTTGTATTGTTCGTTATCTTCAAAAAAACTTAAATTTTCTCTTCCAAGTAAATAGGACTCTAAATAATTGTGCATTTGAGAACCTCTACTACTTGCTGCTTTTGTAATTGCCTCAGCCTCTTTTTGCCCAGTTCTTTCTCTCCAATTTGCTAATGCTGCTTTATCTTCTTCAGATCGAGTTGCATCTAAAATTGAAGTGACACTTGGTAATTTTGTTTCGCCTAATAAGTATCTTCTAATGCCATCAACTATTGCTCTTGATGATTTTGGATAATCATATTTTTGATTCCACTGCATGAGATTTCTTATAGACGTTATTAAGGAAAAAAAAAATTAATTTTTAAGCTGCCTATTTCGTTCAACAAATTTTTCCACGTTTTCAGTTTGTACAGCTTTCTCAACCTGCTCGGGATCTTTAATATTTTCTAAGGTTCTTGAAATTGATCTTGCATCCGTTCCAAATTTATCAACAACTCCCATAGCATCTTCTAATTTTTTTCTAAGAACTATAATGTTGTCAAAATGTTTAGAAAATCTTGTACTAATTGTTTTTAAATGATTATAAATTTCCGTTGCACCTTTTTGTACCTTTAATGATTGAAATCCCATATGTAAAGACTGTAAGTAAGCAGAAAGAGTATTAGGTCCACATATTACAACTTTATATTTTTTCATTAACTCTTGAGTTAATAATTCTTTTGTACTTGGATCTTGGTATTCAGTTAACTCTTTGTATAAACTTTCTGTAGGAGCATATACGATTGCAAAATCAGTAGTTTTTGGTGGAACAATATATTTTTCATTAACACTTTTAGCTTTTGCTTTAAACGCTGAGGCTAATTTTGCTCTAGCATCTGCTACAGCCCTTTTGTCTTCCGCGTCATGACCATCAGTAATTGCTTTGAATTTTTCTACTGGAAAATGACTATCAACAGGAACTAAAACATCTCCTTGAAGCTTTATTGCAAATTCAACATTTTCACTAGTGTCCTCTTTCATTTTAACATTTGTCATGAATTGAGATGCTGGTAGCAAATCTTTAATTAGAGCATCTAAGCTAAATTCTGCAAGAGTTCCATATTTCTTAACTCCAGCTAAAATTTTAGTTATCCCCTCTTGGCTTTGATTTAATAGTTGAACTTGTTGATTAAAATTACCAACCTTTTCCTCTACCTTAGTTAAAGTTTCAGTCATATCTTTAGTAACTCCAGTTGATAGATTATTAAATGAAGTCGACATTGCACCAAGTGAACTATTGATTGAAGTATTTAAGGTATCTTTTAAACTTGATATTTCTGATTTTAAATTAGCTATTTCCTCAGCTTCTTTGTTTTCATTTTCATCTTTTGGCTTAGTTTTTAAACTTAGATAAAGAATAGCTAAAACGCCGCCTAATAACAAAACTAGTAAAATTAACAATATATTATCCATGATTCTAATTTTTTATTTTATCGTAAATATTTGATTAATGTATTTAAATATTTAAAAATACTTTATGGAACTAATTTTGGTGTTAAAAATATTCTTTATTATTTGTGTTATTATTGCACTTTATGCAATTATTAGAAATCTAGATATAATCAAAATTATACTAATTTATTGGAAAGACTTAATTTTTAGAAAGTAATTTTACTATTTTTTTAAGACCCATTTTATTATTGGATGACTTAGAAATCATCATGCAGGCCTCTGATCTTAATATTTCCCCATCCTTTAAAATTCGTAAATTATTTGCTTTTAACGTTTCTCCAGTAGAAGTGATATCTGTAATTATTTCCGATGAGCCTGTAAAAGGATAAGCTTCAGTTGCACCCAAACTATCAATTAATTTGAATTGGGTAACGCCCTTTGAAAACAAAAATTCCCTTGTTAAGTTTGGATATTTTGTTGCTACTCTTAATCTTTTCTTTTTCTTATCTTTAAATTCAAATGCAATTTCTTCTAAATCTGCAACTGTTTGTACATCTATCCATGGATCAGGAATTGCGACTACTAATGTAGCCTTACCAAAGTCATAACTTTTTAAAACATTAATTTTCTTTTGAGTGTTAATTTCACTTTCCTTTAATAAATCAAAGCCAGAAAAACCTATGTCCAAAGATCCGTCTCCAAGTCTTTCGATGATCTCTCTTGCATGAAGATATAAAATCTTAATATTTTTAAATTGTTTTATGGATCCTAAAAGATCTCTTTCTCCTCTTTCAGAAATGAGGTTTAATTTATTTTTTTTAAAAATATTTAAAACATCTTTTCTAAGTCTGCCTTTGCTTGGAATTCCAATATTAAAAATATTCTTTGTCATTAGTAATTTAAGTTTAAAGCAGCACCTACTGCTGGAGTTTGTTTTTTTGATCCTAAGTCTGAAATTAGACCATCATAACGACCACCATTAATAATATTTTTTAATGAGTTTTTTGATTTAATATCGATTTTAAAAACCATTCCAGTGTAATATTCTAATTGCCTTCCAAAGGATGCTGAAAATACTACATTTAATTTTGAAACCTTGTTATTAGAGATTGGAAAATATTTTTGATCTACAGCTAAATTTATTCTGTTTTTTTTAAAAAATTTATTTAACTCTGTGGCTGCTTTATTTATTGGACATTTAATTTTTAAGAAATCTTTAATTATTTTTGAAACATTTTTTCCTCTACTAGCTCTTCTAGGATCTTTTATTTTCTGATCAAATCTTTTTAATATTTCGTTAATTGTTCGTCCTGCAACAACATTTGATAGATCCTCTTTAAGCATTTTCAGGTATCGCTTTTTATCTATTTCTACAATTGTTGGATCAACATCTGAATTAGTTTCTAATCTTTTTAATAAATCATTAAAATATTCTTCTCTCCAGAAGTGTCTGGATAATCGTAGCTTCCATCTTTTTGGAATATCCAATTTTGATATTAACAAATTAAATATTTCAACATTTCCAATAGTGAGTGTTCCTGAAAAATATTTGATATTTTGAAGTGATTTAAGAGATGTATTTATAATTTCTTTATCATCATTTTTCTCATCCTTAGATCCTAAAATTTCAAATCCGATTTGATTTCTGATTATTGAGTCTTTTTTGTTTTGTGATTTTCGATAAGCTTGACCACTGTAAAAAATTTTTTCCTTACCCTTTAAATTATTTTCTAAATATCTTAAACAAGATGCAATCGTCAAATCTGGTCTTAGACATAACTCGCTTCCATTTTGATCAGTAAAAGAGAAGATGAATTTTCTAAAATTTTCTCCTGATCTTTGGACGATATGATTAGCCTCAATTACTGAAGGTAAATCAATATATTTAAAACCCTTAGATTTTACTGATCTAAGGATATTTTCAGATAAGTTTTTTGACTTCATTGATTAAATTTTCTTTTGGAAATGTTTTATTGTTTTCACCCTTGGCACCTTTAAGATTTTTTATAGTGACTGTATTTTCATTAAATTCATTTTCACCACATATGATTGCAACATCTAACTCACGTTTATTTGCTAAGGTTAGTTGCTTACCTAAATTTTTCTTTGTATCTAAAAAAATTTCAGAATTGATATTATTATTTCTTAATAGATCTAAAATTTCATAGTAATTTTTAAGATATTTTTCATCCATTACACAAACTAAAACTGGTTTTTGACTATCTACTTTTATTTGATCTAATTGCATCAAAGCAAACAACAATCGATCCACTCCAAAACTAATTCCAGTACCTGGAATATCTACACCTTTAAATCTTGAGATTAATTTTGCATAGGATCCACCAGAACAAATACTACCTATATCTACCTCTTTACCTTTATTATTTGTAACTTTAAAATTTAGATTTGTTTCAACAATGAAATCTGAATAATAAGCTAATCCCCTAACAATTGTAAAATTTGTTTTGACCTGATTTAAATTTGAACTGTAACCCAATACTTCAAATACTTGTTCTAATTCCTTTATACCTTCCTGAGACAATGGATTTTTTAATGTTTCTTTTAATTCTTTTAAATCTTTAATTTTAAGAAAATTAAGTATTTCGGATGCTTGTTCATCGTTTAAATCTGCACCCTTAGTTATTGCACCACTTATATCTTTTCTCTCTTTTTTAAGTAGATCTTCAACACCTTTTAAACCAAAACCTGGTTTGTCTAATTTATCAATTGCCCTAATTACTTTTGCTTGCTTTTCTTCTGATATTTTTAAATTGTCAATTAATCCTTGAACTATTTTTCTATTACTAATGTTGATTGTAAATTGATCTTTTTTTAGACCACAATCTAACAAAGTACTTGATATTAAATTACAAAGCTCTGCATTTGCTTGAGCAGGATTAACATTTCCCACGATATCAAAATCTGCCTGCATGAATTCTCTGTACCTTCCATTGCCAGCCTTCTCATTTCTAAATACATTTTGAACAGCATACCTTTTAAAGATTGATGGAAGCCTCTGATTATTTTGAGCAACAAATCTAGCTAGTGGGCTTGAAAGGTCATATCTAAGAGTAATGCTTTTTTCTCCATCCTGAAATGAGAATACATCAGACATAGGATTAGCATCATCTTCTGCCAAAAAAGATCCTATATTTTCACTTATCTCAAACGAAGGGGTTTCCAAAGCCTCTGCTCCAAATTTAATAAAATTATTCTCAATAGCTTTTAAAAGCTTTTTTTTGAGAAGAAGTTTTTTATCCCAACGATCTTCAAATCCTGAAGGTAATCCAGGAATTAATTTTTTTTCTTTATTCATTTTTTGGTACCCGGGCTGAGAGTCGAACTCAAACTTAAAGTTCCACAAACTTCCGTGCTAACCATTACACCACCCGGGCATATCCTCTTTGTTTTTATCTTATTTTATGTGGATTTAAAATTATAATATAAATAAATAGCCTACTGGCTATGGAAACAGTTTCTGTGAGTACTTCTAAAAGTCTTTCTGTATGTAATATTTATATTCATGAGCAGTCTTTTAGACAAAAAAAATTAATATTCAAGGTCTAAATAAAAAAAGGACGTTTATATATTTGATAGATAAAACGCCCTTTTAAATAATTTCTAAATTAGTCTATTTTTTTTAAATTAACTGCAGAAGGACCTTTGGGACCATCTTCTAATGTGAATTCAAGTTTATCACCTTCATTGAGATATCTCATACCAGCAGCTTTTACTGCAGAAGCGTGAACAAAGGCATCTTTCTCTTTATCATCCCTTTCAATGAAGCCATATCCCTTTTTACCATTATACCATTTAATTTTTCCTTGTAGTGTACTCATCTTATTTCTTAGTCCTTTTGTTATTTATTATCTCTTAAAGTTAATTTCTTTTACGATTATTTCAAGATGAAACTTTTTGGTGGTGGCTGAGGAAGGATTCGCACCTCCGACACAAGCCTTTTCAGGGCTCTGCTCTACTCCTGAGCTACTCAGCCTTATTTATCCCCTAAAGATAATTCTTCCTTTAGTAAGATCGTAAGGTGTCATTTCAACTGTCACATCATCACCTTGGAGAACTCTAATTCTGTTTTTTCTTAACTTACCAGCTGTATGGGCAGTAACGGTATGTCCATTTTCTAATTTGACTCTAAACATAGCGTTAGGAAGTAGGTCTATCACTGTACCTTTAAATTCCAGTAAGTCTTGTTTTGACAAATTTATTTTCTCCTAATTCGTTTTACTACAGATTGAGCGTGTCCAGTCAACCCTTCGTAATTTGCAAGTGTTATAACTGATGGTCCAAGACTTTCAATACCCTTTTTTGATAAGTTTATATATGAAATCCTTTTATAAAATTCATTTACACTTATACCGCTTGAGTATTTTGCAGAACCATTTGTTGGTAACACATGGTTTGATCCAACATTATAATCAGTCATTGCCATCACTGCATATTTTCCTAAACATATTGATCCTGAATTTTTTATTTTTGGAACTAACGATTTATAATTTTTAATATTTAATTCTAAATGTTCTGGTGCAATTTTATTTACAACACTTATTATTTTAGCGTCTGAAGAGATATGCATAAGAATTCCATTGTTAACTAAACTTCTTCTTGCAACAGAAGCTCTTGGAATTTCTTTTAATTGTTTAGTAATTTCAATTTTTACTTTATCTAGCAAATTTTTATCTTTAGAAATCAAAATACATTGTGCAAGAATATCATGTTCAGCTTGTCCAATTAAATCACTTGCAACCCACTCAGGATTTGAGAATTTATCACAAACTACAGTCACTTCTGAAGGACCTGCAGTCATACCTTCAATTCCAACAACACCAAAAACTTCTTTTTTTGCTGCCGCAACATATGCGTTTCCTGGACCAACTATTTTATGAACTTTTTTAATTTTTTTAGTCCCATAAGATACTGCTGCAATAGCAGAAGGGCCCCCGATAGAATAAATTTCTTTTATTCTACATTTTTTTGCAGCGTATAAAACGGCTGGATTTTGTTTTCCTTTATGGCCTGGATTAATCATAACTATTCTCTTAACACCTGCTACAATTGCTGGAATAGCATTCATCAATACACTTGATGGGTATGAAGCAGTAGAACCAGGAACATAAATTGCAACAGACTCTAAAGGCACATATTTATATTCAAGTTTATTTTTAAATTTATCTGTATAAGAAATATTTTTAAATTTTTGAAGTGAATGAAATTTATAAATTCTATTATAAGCCGTATCGATTGCTTTCTTTACTTTTTTATCAAGTGAATTTATAGATTTTTTTATTTGTTTTAAGCTTGGAATAATTACGTTATTTTGATTATATCTTTTCTCGTATTTTAATAATGCTTTATCTCCATTTTTTTTAACATCTTTGATTATATTTGCTACAGAGATAGAGTCTGATTGAATTTTTTTTTTTCTCTGTAAAAGCAAATTGTCTAAAAATTTATCAAAATTTTTACTTTTACTATTTAATATTTTCATAACTATTTTATTTCACTTTGATCCTCTAATCTTGCTTCAATAGTTTCTGTGGTTAAAGCAATATGAGCATTGTTATTAAAAATAAGATTTATTTCATAAACATCATTATTTTTCAAATAATCTATACCTATTAGTTCTAAAACTTTTTCTTGATTTGATTGATCAATGTTCTTTGATCTTACTTTATCAACAAAATCAAACCTGCAAATGCTATTAATTTTTTTATCTTCTTGATCACTTTCAACCTTAGTTCTTTCAATTGATAATAAAAAAACCTTATTGGATGCGAGATATTTTATATCAGCAATTTTAACCTTAGCACCTGAACTACAAGCTGAAATCATTTGTAACCCTTCTTGATCGCTTGCTATTATTTTTGCAAAATATTTATTCACTATTTTAATCTTTTAATTTTAACACCTATTTTTTTTAATTTATTTTCTATTTTTTCATAACCTCTGTCTAAATGATAAATTCTGTTAATACGTGATTTACCATTAGATACTATAGCTGCAAGAACCAAAGCAACAGAAGCTCTTAAATCACTAGACATCAATTCAGCACCAATGAATTTAGTATTTCCTTCTATCGTAGCAGTATTATTTTTAATATTTATTTTTGCTCCTAGTCTTTGTAATTCTGCAACATGCATAAATCTATTTTCAAAAATACTTTCAGTTATTGAGCTTTTACCAACTGCTTTACACATCAAAACCATCAATTGTGCTTGAAGGTCTGTAGGAATTCCTGGAAACGCTCTAGTTTTGATGCTTTTTATTGATTTTATTTTTTCAGGTCCTTTAATTAAAATTTTATTTTCACTTGTCTTAATTTTAGCACCAACTTTTTTTAGTAATTTTATTTCTGTACCAATAATTTTAGGATTTAAATTAATTATTTGTAAATTACCTTTTGCAAGTGTTGCAGCTACACAAAATGTGCCTGCTTCTATTCTATCGGCCATTACAGAATATTCAGTTTCATTTAAAGAATTTACACCTATGATTTTACAAACTCTTCCTGTCCATTTTATTTTCGCTCCAGCTTTATTTAAAAAATTTGTAAGGTCTTTAATCTCAGGTTCCGTTGCACAATTTTTTATAACTGTTTTTCCTTTTGCTAAACATGCTGCTATTATAGAATTTTCAGTTGCCCCAACACTTATCTTTGGAAAATTTATAATTGTTCCACTAAGTTTTCCTTTTGATTTTGCTAAAATATATCCATCTTTTAGTTCATATTTCATACCAAGTTTTTTTAATGCTGTTAGATGATAATTAACTGGTCTAGCACCAATTAAACAACCTCCAGGTAAAGAAATTTTTGATTTATGGTATTTTGAAATTAGTGGACCTAAAACTAAAATAGAACCACGCATTGTTTTGACTAAAGAATAACTAGCAAAAGTTTTCATATTTTTTTTATTTATAATTTTTGCTGTTTTTTTATCTCGTGATAAAATTATTTTAGAACCAAGGGACTTTAATAAATTTAACATTGTATTAATGTCTCTTACTCTTGGTAAATTTTTGATAACTACAGGTTTATCAAATAAAAGTGTTGCAGCTAATATAGGTAGGGATGCATTCTTCGAACCTGAAATTGAAACATTACCCTTGATTTTACAAGGGCCATTAATCAGAAATTTATCCATAAATTACTTTTTAATCTTAGCAACTTGAATTGTAGTTTGACCCTGATATTTACCGTTCTTTGATTTATAAGTTGTTTCTGGCTGAGTATCTGATTTGAAAAATAAAAATTGTGCAATTCCCTCATTTGAATAAATTTTTGCAGGGTTAGGTGTTGTATTACTTAGCTCAATTACAATATTACCTTCAAATTCATTTTCAATTGGAGTAACATTGCAAATAATTCCTGTCCTTGCATAAGTACTTTTTCCAACACAAATACATAAAACATCATTTGGTATTCTAAAATATTCTACTGTTTTAGCTAAAACGAATGAATTTGGTGGTATAATACAGTGTGGTCCTTTTCGTTCAATAAAGTTATCTTCAGAAAAATTCTTTGGATCAACCAAAGAACTATTTACATTAGTAAATATTCTATATTCATCGGAGATTCTTACATCATATCCCATACTACTTAATCCGTAAGAAATTTTTCCTTCTGAGACTTGATGATCCAAAAATGGCTCTATCATATTGTGCTCTTTGCACATTTTTTTAATCCAGGAATCAGGTTGAATTGACATTATTTATTCTTCTTTTTATTTTTTTTTTGGAAAAGTTTTCTTTTCTTCAAATTTTTTCTAAGCGCTAAGCTTAAACGCTCATTTTTTTCTTTTGAACTCATTCTTTATTTGGGTTAGTCAGGAAATCTAAAGAAATTGGTTTGTTAGGATCCAATACTGGTGATTTGTTTTCTTCTTTTTTTGGGCCTTCTTTAGCTAAACGTTTAGCTTTTTTTTCAGCAAGCTTTTTTTCCCTTTTAGCCTGCTTTTCCATAAGCTTATTGCCTTTGGTTGATTTATAATCGTAATGAATTCCCATAACATTTTCCTAAAATAGATATAAATCATATTGATCAAAAAATTAAGGCAATAATTTGAAAAAAATGCTTTATTATCAATAAAATACAATTTGTCTCTAAGCTCCTGTAGTTAAATGGTATAACAAGTCATTGGTAATGACTAGTTCCCTGGTCAGTACAGGGTGGGAGCACCACTAATCTTTAAAAAAAAAATTTTTTAAAATGATTGTTAGGAAAACTAATAGAAAAAATGCTAATAGTGGTAAGTATATCTCTGGAGAAAAAATAATATCCTTTAAGCTCGGCACTACCTCATTTTGATCTATTATTTTTTCTAATCCACTCCCAATTGAAACAGGTATAAATATTCCTGGCACAATTCCAATTAGTGTAGCAAAAAAATAGTTTTTAATTTTAACATTAAACAGTATCGGTAGTAGACATTGGATTTGCCATGGAATTCCACCTACAAATCTATAAAATAATAAGTATATAAATTCTGATTTTTTGAATTTACTTTCAAGATTTTGAAATTTTTTAAGAAATGTGTTCTTAATAAAGTCTTTTAAAAAATAATTACCAAAAATATATAGAAAAGTTGACCCAATTGTTAAACCTAAAACAACTAAGATTATTCCTATCCATTTTCCAAAAATAAAACCTCCAATTAAACCAACTGGAGTGCCAAATCCTAGGAAAGGAAAAACCCAAAGAATAGTAGAAATTAAAAAAATTATAGACATTAAGAATAAGTTTGACTCTTTAAGTTCCAATAAATAAATCTGATTATTTTTTATAAAATCATAAGATGTAATTTCTTCAAAGCTAAATTTTGAAAAAAAGAAATACAAAAATAAGCAAACAATTAATAAATAAGATAAGCCAATAAATAATTTAATTTTTTTTGTATTTTCCATGATTCTTCTTATTTTAATGCTTAATCTTCTATTTGCTATTTTAATTATTACTAATATAAAGGTCCAAAATTATAAAAAACTATATCAAATCTAATTATGAAAAGAACTTATCAACCCTCAAATAAAAAAAGAGCTCGAAAACACGGCTTTCGTTCAAAAATGAAAACTAAAGGTGGTAAAAAGCTCTTGGCTAGGAGAAGAGCAAGAGGAAGAAAATCACTAACTGTTTCAGTATAAAATAATGAAAAGCAAAATACTTGCTCTTTCAAAAAACGAAGAATTTAAAAATTTACTTAAACAAAAAAAGATTTCAAATAAATACGTAAGTATTTTTTTTGGAAAATTATTAAATAAAGATAAAAAAAGACTAAATATCAGTTTTGTGACAAAAAAAAAAATTGGTAGTGCAGTAAAGAGGAATAAAATTAAAAGAAGATTAAGAAACATTATGAATGAAGCTGTTAAAAAAGTAGAGATAAACTTTGATTATTCATTTCTTGTTATAGCCAAGTCTTCTATGCTAAATAATGAATACAAAATTATAAAAGAAACTCTTTTTCAGGATTTTGCAAAAATAAAATAATGAATATATTTACTTTAATTATAATTAAATTTATCAAAGCCTATAGATATTTGATTAGTCCATTATTGGGTCATTCATGTAGATATTTACCAACATGTTCTGAATACAGCATTGATGCTTTAAAAGAATACGGTTTTTTTAAAGGTTTATTAAAGAGTATAAAAAGAATTTTATCCTGCCATCCAATAAAATTTTTAGGGGGTGGTGAAGGGTTTGATCCAGTTAAAAAAGAAATAAAGGATAATAAATAATGGAAACGCGAAATATAATTGCTGCCATAAGTTTATCAGCTGCTGTAATTATATTATATTCGCTATTTTTTGCACCACCTCCTGTAACGAAAGAAAATTTAACTGAGAAAACCAAGACTGAACAGAATTCAGATGCACCTAGTCTTGATCAAAAAGAAAATATAACTGAAATTTCACGGGAAGAAGCGTTACAACAAAGTGAAAGAGTTCAATTTGAGAACCAAAGTATTGTTGGATCTATTTCATTAAAGGGGGCCGCAATAGACGATCTAACTTTCAAAGAATATAATGTTAGTTTGGAAAGTGATGAAAAAGTAAAATTTCTTGCACCACGAAGCTCTAAAGAAGGGTATATAATAGAAAGTGGTTTTATCACTGCTGATAAAAATATCGATATTCCAAATGCAGATTCAATTTGGTCAGTTTCTGGAAATAATAAATTAACTGATCAATCTCCTATAAAACTAAGTTGGACTAATGATCAAGGCATCACTTTTGAAAAAGAAATTGCATTAGATGATAAATTTTTATTCACAATAAAACAAAGAGTTATAAATTCTACTGATAAAAACTATGACTTCTATTCTTATGGACAAATTATAAGAAATCAAATCCCAGAAGGTTTAACCGATTTTTACATTCTTCATGAAGGTCCTATCGCTACATTAGACGAAGAGTTAATTGAGGAAGATTATGACGATATTGAAGAGAAAAAATTCTCAAGAACTGCTCAAAAAGGATGGTTAGGTCTTGGAGATAAATATTACATATCAACTCTAATTCCACCAAGAGAAAAAGAATTTAAAACTACGATGGATTACAAAAACAAGTACAGAATAAACTTTGTTACAACAGAACCATTAGAGTTAACAGGAAACTCTTCTATAGAAGAAAAATTGCAAGTAATAGTAGCTGCAAAAAGAGTTGATGTAATTGATGGGTACGCAGAATCATTAAAAATTGATAAATTTGATCTTACGATTGATTGGGGATTCTTATACTTTTTAACACGTCCTTTGTTTACTGCTTTAGAATATTTCTTTAAAATATTTGGTAATTATGGATTAGCAATTATTGCTGTGACCGTTTGTATTCGTGTAGCTTTTTTTCCACTTGCTAATTTTTCATTCAGAAGCATGGCTAAAATGAAAGCTCTTCAACCTGAGATGACAAGACTTAAGGAAGTACACAAAGATGACAAGATGAAATTACAACAAGCAATGATGGCCCTTTACAAGAAGGAAAAAGTAAATCCAATGTCTGGATGTTTGCCAATTCTGATTCAAATACCTGTATTTTTTGCTTTGTATAAAGTTTTATTTGTAACGATAGAAATGCGTCATATGCCTTTTTATGGTTGGATCCAAGATTTAAGTGCTAAGGATCCTACTTCTATATTTAATTTATTTGGATTGTTTCCTTATGACGTACCTTCTTTCCTTGTAATTGGAGCATGGCCAGTTGCTATGGGGATATCAATGTGGGTACAACAAAAGTTAAATCCCGCTCCAACAGATCCAATGCAAGCAAAAATATTTATGTTCTTCCCTTTATTTTTAACGGTAATTCTTGCACCATTCCCAAGTGGACTAGTAATTTATTGGACAGTTAATAACATTTTAACAATGGCTCAGCAGGTTGTAATAATGAAACGTACAACAGTTAAAACTGTAACCTAATTAAAAAATAATAAATGGACCTTGAAAAGATATTACCTAAAGATGGGCCACCAATTAATGAGGTAACTAAATATATTGAAAAATATAAAAATGATTTAATAGTAATTAAATACGGTGGAAATGTTTTAATTGATAGAAATGTATTTAATAATTTTATAACTGATCTTAGTATTTTAAATGAATTAGGCCTTGCAACTGTGGTAGTTCATGGTGGCGGACCTAGAATTAAAAGAGAGCTTGAAAAATCAAATATTCAATCAAAATTTATAAGAGGACTAAGAGTAACTGACAAAAATATAATTGATATTGTTGAGTCTGTTTTGATTGATTTTAATGATGACATTGTTAATTCTTTAAAAGACAAAGGAACAGAGGCAATATCTATTCACACAAAAAATTATAATGTTATAAAAACTATACCAGAAGCAGAAGAGCTAGGATTTGTAGGAATACCAAATGAGATTAATAATGAACAAATATTAAACATAATTAATCAAAATAAAATCCCTATAATTTCACCATTAGGCTTAGGGAAAGGAAATCAAACATATAATATTAATGGAGATACAGCCGCAATGGCCGTAGCAAAATCCTTAAAATCTAGAAGATTGTTGTTGATGACGAATGTAGATGGTGTTCTAGATAAAAATAAAAAACTAATTGAAGAAATCTCTTCATCTGAAATTTTGGAAAAGATTAAAGACGAAACTATTACTGAGGGCATGATACCTAAAATAAATGCTTGCTTAGATGCAATTAATAATGGTGTGACTGCAGTGGGTATAATTAATGGTACAAAACCGCATTCATGTTTATGGGAAATATTTTCTGACAAAGGCTCAGGAACATTAATAAGACAATGAAGGAATTAAAAAATATTAAGAACATATTATTTGATTGTGACGGGGTACTCTACAGTGACCTTGAGGGAGTATTTGGTCAAGTAAGTAAAAAAATGACTCAATATATTTCAAATAAATTAAATGTAGATTTAAAAGAAGCAAAAGAATTACAAACAAATTATTTTCATAAATATAACACAAGTCTTAATGGTTTAATGATACATCACGATATACCTCCAAGAGAGTTTTTAGACTACGTGCACGATATTAATTTAGATTTTTTAGAAAAAGATACTGCTTTAAGGAATGAGCTAGAAAATATTAATCTAAACAAATTTGTGTTTACAAATGGTAGCAAAGAACATGTTAAAAATATTATTACTCACTTAGGAATTGAAGATCAATTTGACGGTGTATTTGATATTGTCGATGCTGAATACAGTCCAAAACCTGAGGCAAAAGCATTTGATCTGATGGTGAAAAAATTTCAAATTGATCCAACTGAAACACTTTACATTGAAGATATCGCAAAAAATCTTTCAATTGGAAAAGAAAGAGGAGCAAAAACAGTTTGGTTAATCAATGATGAATACTGGGGGAAAAAAGAGTCTGATGAAGACTATATTGATTACAAAATTGAAAATCTTTCTTTATTTTTAAAAGAAATAAGGTTATTAAAAAACCCATAAAACTATGAGTATTGAGAAAATTATAAATGAAGCTTGGGAAAATAAAGACCAAGTAAGTCAAAATTCAGATAAATCTTTAAAGGATGCTGTGAATCAAATTATTGATAATTTAGACAGTGGAAAAGCAAGAGTAGCTGAAAAGATCAATGGTGAATGGGTTACACATCAACATCTAAAAAAAGCTATCATGTTAAGCTTTAGAATGTACCCAATGGAAAATTTAAATGGTCCATACAGTAGCTGGTATGACAAAGCTCATTTACTTAAAGGAAAAACAGCTGGATGGACAAAAGAAGATCATGAAAAAGCTGGTTTTAGAATGGTGCCTAATTCACCTGTAAGAAAAGGATCGTTTATAGGAAAGAATGCGGTTTTAATGCCATGTTATGTAAATATTGGTGCATATATTGATGAAGGAACAATGATGGATACATTTAGTCGTGCAGGAAGTTGTTGTCAGATTGGAAAAAATTGTCATATCTCAGCTGGTACTGGAGTTGGAGGTGTATTAGAACCTGCTCAAGCATTACCTACAATTATTGAAGACAACGTTTTCTTGGGAGCAATGTCAGAAGTAGTAGAAGGTGTGATAGTTGGAGAAGGCTCTGTATTAAGTATGGGGATGCTGATTACTCAAAGTACTAAAATAGTAAATAGGGCGACAGGCGAAATTACTTATGGAAAAATCCCTCCATACTCAGTTGTTGTACCAGGTTCTTTACCAGATAAAAATAATCCATCTGCACCATCTTTAAGCTGTGCTGTAATTATTAAACAAGTTGATGAAAAAACGAGATCTAAAACATCAGTTAACGATCTTTTAAGAGATTAAAATGCCAACAATAAATGAATTACAATTAGCTAAAGAGCTAATTAGGTTTCCATCAGTTACAAAAACTGATGCTGGTGTTATTAAATTTTTAGAAAAAAAATTAAAAAAAATCGGCTTTAAAACTAAAATTCTCGAGTTCAAAGATAAAAATAGTTATCCTGTAAAAAATCTTTACGCAAGACTTGGTACTGCAAGTCCAAATTTTTGTTATGCAGGTCATTTGGATGTAGTACCACCTGGTAATTTAAATGATTGGACTGTTAATCCCTTTAAACCAGTTGTTAAAAAAGGATACTTAATTGGCAGAGGTGCAAATGATATGAAAAGCTCAATAGCTGCATTTGTTGCTGCGGTTAGTAACTTTTCTATGAAAAACAAAAAATTTGTTGGCTCCATCAGCCTTCTAATTACTGGAGACGAAGAAGGAATTGCAATTAATGGGACGAAAAAAGTTGTTGAATATTTGAGGAAAAGAAAAGAAAAAATAGAATTTTGCTTAGTAGGAGAACCTACAAATCCAAATAAATTAGGAGAAATGATTAAAATTGGTCGTAGAGGTAGTATGACTGGAAAATTATCTGTCATTGGTATTCAAGGTCATGTAGCTTACCCAAATAGAGCTAACAATCCTTCAACAGCTTTGGTTCGAATACTCAAAAAGTTAAAAGAAATTAAATTTGATAGAGGTACAAAAGATTTTCAACCCACAAATTTGGAAATAACAAAAATTAACATTGATAATGCAGCTGACAATGTAATTCCAGAATTGGCTAGTGCATCCTTTAATATTAGATTTAATAACAAGCACACATCTTACAAATTAAAGAATAAAATTAATAAAATAATAAAACAAATTTGTAATAAAAATAAATCAAAATATAAAATTGAATATAGTGTTTCTGGTGAGGCCTTTTTAACCAAACCTAATAAAACTACATTTATGATACAAAATACAATTAAGAAAATTACTAGAATTAAACCTAAATTATCTACAACTGGTGGCACGTCTGATGCTAGATTCATAAGAAAAATAGCTCCATGTTTAGAATTTGGATTAGTGGGAAAAACTATGCATAAGGTAGGAGAATGTGTGTCCTTATCTGATTTAAAAAAATTAACTTTAATTTATACTAAAATCTTAGATAATTATTTTAAGTGAAAACTGGCTTAATTACATCAGATACATCTCAAAATCATGATACAGGTCCTGGGCATCCAGAACAAATAGCAAGAGTATCTGTCATAGTAGAAAATTTTAAAAAACTTAATAATAAAAATCTTATATGGAAGAAACCATCTAAAGTTTCAGATGATATTTTATTAACCACACATGAAAATAATTATTTAAATTTAGTAAAAAGTTCTTTCCCAAAAAAAGGTTTTTCTTCACTTGATGGTGATACTATCATTTCACCCGGAAGCAAAGAAGCAACTTTTGATGCAGTTGGATCAATAATTGCTGCAATTGATGGGGTGGAAAAAAAAGAATTTAGAAATGCCTTCTGTAGTGTTCGACCTCCTGGACATCATAGTTCACAAAATAAGGCTGCTGGTTTTTGCATTTTAAATTCAGTGAGTATTGGTGCAAATTATTTGTTGAAAAAATATAAATTTAAGAAAGTTGCAATAATAGATTTTGATGTACATCATGGAAATGGAACACAGGATATTTTTTATGAAAATGAAAATGTTCTCTTTATATCAACCCACCAATATCCCTACTACCCAGGAACTGGCTCAGAACAAGAAAGAGGTAAATTTAACAATATCTTTAATATACCTTTGCCAGCTGGCATAAGTTCACAAGAATATTTAAACGTATTTGACCGTGTATTAAAAAAATTAGAAGAGTTTAGACCTGAGTTTATATTGATTAGCGCTGGTTTTGACGCCCATGAAGATGACCCTCTCGCTCAATTTAATTTAAAAACAGAGGATTATTTTACTATTACTAAAAGAGTATTAGAGACTTCTAAAAAGTTTTGTAATGGAAAAGTTGTTTCAATTTTAGAGGGTGGTTATGACCTAAATGCACTTCGAGACAGTACTAAAAGACACGTTGATGCTCTTTTAGAATTTAATTGATAATTCTTAAGAAAACTCTAAATAAAAATTTCATGAAGTTGTATAAAATAAAAAAATCTGGCATTGATAATAATGGAAGAGGACTTTATGCAACTCGTGACATTAAAGAGGGAACCAAAATAATTGACTATGTCGGAAAACTTATAACAAAAAAACAAACACAAGATTCTGATAAGTACGATAATAGTAAACCAATATATTTATTCACAATTAATAAAAGATACGATCTAGATGGAGATTTTCCATGGAATACCGCAGGTTTAATTAATCATTCTTGTGATAATAATTGTGATTACGATGGAAAGGGATTGAAAATTTGGGTCAAAGCAATCAAAGATATTAAAAAAGGTGAGGAGTTTACCTGTGATTATGGATTTGGTTATGATGAAAACTACAAACAATTTCCTTGTAAATGTAAATCAAAAAACTGTTGTGGGTATATTGTAAGAGCTGAGTCTAGATGGCGAATAAATAAAAAGTTTGCTATGAGCAATAAAAATCAATTAATAAAGAACTCTAAATAAAAATAAACCACTTGGTGGTGCTGGAGGAGCACACAGTGTTCTTTTTTTTAACTTAAATCTCTTTTCAAAAGTTTTCAAATCCCATTTAGTTTCTCCCAAGTATTTTAAACAACCAACCATAGATCTAACCTGATGTTGTAAAAATGATTGAGAACTAAATTGAAATTCAATTTTATTTTTTGATGATTTAATTTTAATTGATTTAATAGTTTTAATTGGACTTTTAGCGTGACAGCTTGAAGATCTAAAAGTTGAATAATCATTAGTTCCTAATAACTTTTTTGCTCCCTTTTTCATTAAGTCTAAATTTAAAGGCCTACGAACATGCCATGCTCTATTTTTTTCAATTATTGGTTGGCTTATTTGATTAAAAATAAAGTATTTATAAATTCTTTGTTTTGCTGAAAATCTAGCATGAAATTTATTATTTCTTTTTTTAATATTTTTAATTGCAATGTCCTTTAAATTTAAAAAATGATTAATGGATTTTAAAAATTTAATTTTATCGGTTATTTTATTTTTGCAATCAAAGTGTGCAGATTGCTCAAATGCATGAACCCCTGCATCAGTTCTTCCTTGACCATGTAAAGCAATTTTTTCTTTTAATAATTTTGATAATTTTTCTTGAATTAATCCTTGAATTGTCGGACCCTTTTTTTGAATTTGCCAACCTCTAAAATTTGTCCCTACATACTCGATAAGTATTTGGTATCTATTCATTATAAAAATGAACCCTTTTTAATTTGTGTTCCTAAAACAAATTCCCCAATACTTTGAGGTTTTTTTCCTTGTCTTTGTATTTCTTTAATTTTTATTGATTTTTTATCTCCACATGAAATTTCTAAATGGTCAGATAAAACCTCACCTGGTTTTCCTTGTGATTGTCCAATTTCTGCTTTTAATATTTTATATCTCTCACCGTTAAACATGAAATAAGCTCCTGGAACTGGATAAAGTCCATTTATTTTACCAATTATAATTTTAGCATCTTCTTTCCAATTAATCTGCCCCTCTAATTTTTGAATTTTTGGTGCGTATGTCGCTGATGAGTGATCTTGTTCTATAAAGTTTGCTTTATCCTCATATATATCATCGATATTATCTAAAATTTTCTCTGCAGCCAAACTTGATAGCTTTTCATTAATATCTTCAGCGTTTAAATTACTCTCTATATTAATTTTATAAATATTACATACAGGTCCTGTATCTAGTTCCTCTCCTATTTTCATAATACTAATTCCTGTCTCTTTATCTAAATTCATAATTGATCTTTGAATAGGAGCAGCACCTCTCCATTTTGGAAGAATAGATGCATGTATATTAATAAATCCTTTTTTAGTTAAATTTAAATATGACTTTGGTATAATTTGACCATAAGCAACAACTATTACTAAATCTGCCTCTAAAGATTTAAAATACTCTAACTCCTCTAAATTTTCTTTTAATGAATTTGGTGTTCTAAATTCTATGTTTAAAGTTTCTGAAATTAATTGAATTGGTGACTTGTTAATTTTTTGACCTCTTTTAGATTTTTGAGGTGGTTGTGTATAAACGCAAGAAATAGGATATCCATTTTGATAAAGTGATTTTAAAATTGGAACAGCGAACATGGGTGTACCCATAAAAACTATTTTCTTTAGCATGTTTAAAGAACTGCTGCTGTAGATTTTTTCTTAGATAATTTTTTAATTATCATTGACCTTTTTAATTTTGAGAGATAATCAATAAATAGTATGCCCTCTAAATGGTCCATTTCATGCTGAATACATGTTGCAAGAAGACCATCTGCCTTTAACAATTTCTTTTCTCCATCATAATCAAGATATTCTACTTCACACTTACTAGGTCTATCAATTTCTGCAAACTGATTTGGCACAGAAAGACATCCTTCCTCATAAGTTGCTTTTTCTGGATCTTTATTTTTTATAACTGGATTTACGAAATATCTTGGCTCTTTTTTATTCTCATCTTTACTAATATCCATTACAATAATTCTTTTTGGTACACCAACTTGTATCGCTGCGAGACCAATTCCGTTTGCGTCATACATTGTCTCAAGCATATCATCCATCAATTTTCGCTCTTCTTTACCAACACCATTGACTGGTTTAGAAATTTGTCTAAGTAATTTATTGGGTTCTGTTATTATAGTTCTGATAGCCATAACTTGATTTTATTATAATTTTTATACTTTTAAAGGAAGAACTTTTAGCAATAGTTTATTTCTAATTAAATCAACATTTAATTGATTTAAAGTATTGATAATAAAATAAACTGTATCTTCATCAATATTTTCAATTTTGTCAGGTCCAATTACCTCAATTATTCTCAACAATGCGGCACCAATCTCGTTATTATCTATCATTGTTTGAATATCGGCAGGCATTTCTGATTGCTTCACCTCATAAAGACCGTCGTATTTTTTTGAAATTTCAACTCCATCAGATTTAAGCGCCTCTAAAAAAATTATATCTTTTTTCGATAAAAAATATTTTTTATCTTTTTTAATTTTCTTTAGAAATTTATCTAGATCCTCTTCAATTTTAGATTTTGCATAATCCCCATTGAAATAATTTATAAGTTTTGATTGATGTAAAATTTTACTATTATATTTAATCTTTTTATCTACTGTCTCTTTCTTGTTTAGATTTCTATTATAAAATGTTGTAAAATTTGATGGAACATCCTCAAGATTAATTTCGCTTAAAAATTTTTTTAATTCTAAATCAAAGGCGTCGCCTATTTCATCAGATATGAATAGATCCTTTAAAATCTTTATAAATTCTAATTTGATTTTTGGTTCCTCTGTTAAAAGAGTTCTTTGATATAAAAGAGCACGTCCCTCGATCGGAGATAAAGATTTATACGCCTCTTTTGCATTTAAAAATTGATTAATATTAAATTGGAATTTTTTATAAAATTCGAACAACTCCTCCTCAGAATAATTTTTATCATTAACAGCTTTTTCTATTGTAGAAATTTTTTCTACATCAGTAATTTCTATATCTTGAATTTTAAAAAGTAAATTAGCAGATGAAAGATATTTCCAAATTATTTTTGGTGTTTCCTCTGTTGGTTCGTAAGAAAACTCAGAGTTAGTTCTATGAGCTAAATGAAAATCTAAAATTGAATTTGTTGATATTTCTTTATCTGGCTCATCTAGATATCCAAATAGATAATTTATTTTATTTTCGTAATAACTGTCTTCGAAACCTAATTCTTTTTTTAAATCTAAGATTAGTTGTGCTTCTTCATTTTTTCCATAATTGATTAAACAATATAAATTAAATTTTGATAGATATTCATCTTGAATGGGTTCAGAATTTTTAGAAAAAATCTCACATGATTTTTTTATGTTTGATTCTGATAAATAAGTATCTACCAAATATTTTGTTAAATTTGGATGCAAATTTATTATTTGATTTTTAATTAAATACTCTTCTATTAATTCTAAGTTTGCATCCTTTATTAACCAATCAGATTTAAAGCTCATAAATTCTTGCTCTGTAATATTTTGAGTTGGGGAATAAGCGTTAGTTAATAAAGATATGTGCATTATATCAGATGCATCATCAGAAAGATTAAATTTATTAATATTCTCAAATAAATTTTTTAATTTATTTCCATCAGAATTTGACCACATATCCATACTCAAACCGTATTCACTAGGATCATATAACCCAACAATTTTAATTTCTTTTGAGGAAAATTCTTTATCAAGTTTAATAGTATCAGTTTGTTTATTTGTTTGTAGTTCGTAAACACTATTCTGAGTAGTGCCACTAGAATTTTCACTCGAAATATTTGTTTCTGAAATAACCTGATTATTTTTTTTTTCTATATTCCAAATATCAATTGGTTTCTCTTCTGAAAATACAGGTGTAAAAAAAATAAGACAAACTAATGTAATTGAAAGAATTTTTTTATTTAACAATTTTAAAATTTTCATTTGGAATAATTTTTTCAATTTCTTTTTTAGGTGCAGGAAAATCAATTGTACTTAGAAAAAAAATAATACCTAAAATAACCCCTAATCCGATTATAGATTTAATCACAAGTCCTATGATACTTGCTTTGCCTGAACTTGTGTTTTTAGTGAATTGCATATACTTTTAGATAATTTCAAATTAAGACATATTTATGTTTTTTCAATAAAGAAACTTATGAAATCAAAAGAAAATCTAGTTTTTTTGGGGATGATGGGTTCTGGAAAGAGCTCTATTGGATCTTTAGTAGCTAAGAAATTAAAATTTAATTTTATCGATATTGATAAAGAAATTGAAAAAAATTTAAACATTACAATAAAAAAAATCTTTGAAGTTAAGGGTGAGAATTATTTTAGAAAAATTGAAGAACAAACAACTTTAAAAAAACTTAAATTAAGCTCTACTGTGATTTCACTTGGTGGAGGAGCTTTTACAAATAACAATATTAGGAAAGAAATTTTAAAAAATCATTTATCTTTTTGGCTAAATTGGGATGATAAAACATTGTTAAATAGAATTAAAAACAGTAAAAAAAGGCCATTAGCGATTAATGCAACAGATACTGAGTTAATTGATTTAATTAAGAAACGATCTAACATTTATTCTAAAGCTCTATATGAGATAAAATGTGATAATCTTACTAAAATTGAAATAGTAAAAAAAATTGTTGAAATTTATGAAACAAACTAGATTAAATATAGTAACTAAAACTGAAAAATATCCAATAATTATTGGATCAAATTTGACCTCAAGTGTATCAAAAATTTTTAAATCTAATTCAATTGATTTTGATAAATGTTTAATCGTTGTTGATAAAAATGTTCCAAAAAAATTTATCTCGAATATTAAAAAGTCTTTGAAAAATAAAAGTATTTTTGTGTTTTTTTTTAATGCTAGTGAAAAAAATAAAAATATTAATAGCGTTAATAAAATTCTAGAAGTTTTATTAAATAAAAACTTTTCAAGAAATGATGTTTTAATTTCTTTAGGAGGAGGAATTACAGGCGATGTAAGTGGTTTTGCGGCTAGTCTTTTTAAAAGGGGCCTAAAGTTTGCAAACATTCCAACAACTCTTTTAGCTCAAGTTGATTCATCAATAGGTGGAAAAACTGGAGTTAATTCTAAGTATGGTAAAAACCTAGTAGGAAGTTTTTATCAACCATCATTGGTTCTCTCAGATATTCAATTTCTTAAATCTTTATCAAAAAGAGAGTTAATTTGTGGATATGGAGAAATATTGAAGCATTCATTAATTGAGAATAAAAAATTTTTTATTTTCTTAAATAAAAATCTTCAAAAGATTTTAAGTCTTTCATCTCCATTTATTGAAAAAGCTATCTATGAAAGTTGTAAAATTAAAAAAAAGATAGTCGAAAAAGATGAAAAAGAAACAGCATTAAGAAAAGTATTAAATTTTGGCCATACATTTGCCCATGCTTATGAAGCAGGCTTAGGGTACAGCCATAAACTAAATCATGGTGAAGCTGTGATACTTGGAATGAAAACAGCACTGAGTTTTAGTTTTAAGGAAAACCTGCTAAATAAAAGTGAATATAATTTAATTGTAAATCATATTGATAATTCTGGTCTACCTTCTTCTATAAAAAAATATTTTTCTATAAAAGATTTAAATAAGATTTTATCTTTTATGATCAAAGATAAAAAAAATAATTCTAAAAAAATTAACTTAGTTTTGTTAAAAAAAATTGGTAAGCCAATTTTTAACAAACAATACTCAAAAAAAAAGTTAAATTTATTTCTAAAAAATTTTTTAACTAATTAAAATTTGGATTGAGTGAATAAAGTCTTTTAATTCTTGATCCAAAATCTTGTAAATTTTTTTATTACTTTCAATTTTATTCATTTTTTTTAGTTCTTCAGAAACAATAATTAATTTTAAATGATATTTTCCCTCTTGATTTCCTTTGTGATTTTTATGAATAAAAGATTTATCCTCAATATTTATACTTTCAATATTAATTTGATTTAATAATTTATTTTTTACAATTGTAATTAACTCATTTATATCCATATATGTTATTATATATCATGAAAAATATTTGTGACTGGAATAATTGTAATGAAATAGGTGAATATAAGGCGCCAGTCGAAAAAGATAATAGCAGAAAATTTAGAATGCTTTGCCTTGAGCATGTAAAAGAATTTAATAAAAATTGGAACTATTTTTCAGGAATGAATGATGATCAAGTAATGGATTTTTTAAAATCTGACATGACTTGGCACAAACCTACACAAAGCTTTAGCTCTTCAGATAATTTTTTCAAAGTATTATGGAATACAACTTTGAGAGATGAGTTAGATAAAGAAAAAATAAATGGAGAATATAATCATATGCGTCAATTTAAATTTGATCATAAAGATATAAAAGCTTTTGGTATATTAGGGGTTTCTGTGGGTTTAAATTGGAAGAAAATACAAGATAAATTCAAATTACTTGTGAAAAAATTTCACCCTGATATGAATTCTGGAAATAAAAAATACGAGGAAAAACTTAAACTTATAACACTGGCTTACACCCAATTAAAAAATACCTATAGAGAAAAAATTGACACCAAATCTTAACACAGAACCAGATATTAAAGTTTCATTAAAACAAACTTTTGGGATTGACTCAGAAATGGAAGTTGACGCATTTTCAAAAAAAAATGAATACGTTCCTGAAATTGATAAAAACTACAAGTTCGATAGAGATACTACTTTAGCCATTATTTCAGGATTTGCGTTTAATAAGAGAGTTTTAGTTCAAGGATATCATGGCACTGGAAAATCTACTCACATTGAGCAAATAGCTGCAAGATTAAATTGGCCCTGTATCCGTGTAAATTTAGATAGTCATGTAAGTAGAATTGATTTGATTGGAAAAGATGCGATCGTTCTTAAAGATGGCAAACAAGTAACTCAATTTAACGAGGGTATTTTACCATGGTCTATACAAAATCCAGTTGCACTTGTTTTTGATGAATATGATGCAGGTAGACCTGATGTAATGTTTGTAATTCAAAGAGTTTTAGAGGCTGAGGGTAATTTTACATTACTAGATAAAAACAAAGTAATTAAACAAAATAAATTTTTTAGATTATTTGCTACTTCAAATACTGTGGGACTGGGTGATACGACAGGTCTTTATCATGGTACACAGCAAATTAACCAAGGTCAGATGGATAGATGGAATATTGTTACAACATTAAATTATCTTAGCCTAGATAGAGAAATGGATATTGTGTTGTCCAAAAATAAAAATCTAAATAATGCAAAAGGTAAAGAAAAAGTTGCCAATATGATAAAAGTTGCATCCCTAACACGTAAAGGATTTATAGCAGGGGATATTTCAACGGTAATGAGTCCTAGAACTGTGTTGCATTGGGCTGAAAATTCTGAAATTTTTAAAGACACTGGTTACGCTTTTAGAGTAACTTTTCTAAATAAATGCGACGATATAGAGAAAAATACTATCGCAGAATATTATCAAAGATGTTTTGGAGAAGAATTGCCAGAGTCCTTGGTTAATATTCAAATTTAAATGAGCTCTAAACAATCAAACTTAAAAGAAAAATTCAGAATTGCTTTAAATTCAACAGCAAAAGTAATTTCTGATGATTTTGATTTAAATAAAAAAAACTTTGAAGAAAAAAAAGCTAAAGATATTATTTCATTAGAAATCGATAATCTTACTAATCCAAGCGACTTTATAAGACTACGTGCAGAGACTGACTCAAGTGCCCTTAAAAAAAAATTTTCTAGTGAGTTAATTTATAAAAAAAACTTACCTAGCAACAATTCATCTAGATCACTTTATAATATTGCTGAAAAAATTAGATATGAGGTCTTGGGTGGTCAAATGCTTAAAGGTATAGAAAAAAACTTACATGAAAACTATTCACAAATAATTAATCGTAAAAGGAAAGATCAATTAAAAACAAAAGAGGATGTACCTGTGGCAGAGGCTTTTGAATTATATATGCTAAAAAACTTTCATAAAATAAAGTTAAATGCTCTAACTTCTAGAATGTTAAATTTTTGGGAAAAAGATTTTGAAAATTCTATTGAAAAACACAAGGAATTTTTGATGAATAATCTAGAGGATCAAAATACTTACTCTTCAAAATTTTCTCAAATATTGGAAGAAATGGATATTTTTCAAAGTGATGAAGATAACGAAAAAGAGGAAGAAAATCAGGATCAGGGGCAAGACAATCCTTCAAATGATGATCAAAACAGTGATAAAGATGATAACAAAGATGAAAACAATGACCAGGAAACTCAAGCCTCTCTAGACGCTGACTATAGCATTGATGAATTTAACTTAGATGAACAGCTCAACGAAGTTGAATCTGATGAACAAAGTCCAGAACAAATAGTAAAAAAAAATATAGATAATATAAATCTTGATTATAGAATTTTTACTACACAGTATGATGAAATAGTAAAAGCTGAGAATTTAGAAAATGCTGATGAAGCAACTAAACTAAGAAAAAGTTTAGATCAACAGCTAATTGGTTTCCAAGATGTTATAACAAAATTAGCAAATAAACTTCAAAGACAATTGCTTGCAAAACAAAATAGAGCTTGGGAATTTGATTTAGAAGAAGGATTATTAGATAGCTCTAAACTTCCAAGAATTATAATGGACCCTTATAATTCTTTATCTTTTAAAAAAGAAAAGGACTTAGATTTTAAAGACACAGTAGTAACTTTATTGATCGATAATTCTGGATCTATGAGAGGAAGACCAATTACTATTGCAGCAATATGTGCGGATATTTTATCTAGAACTCTAGAAAGATGCTCAGTTAAAGTTGAAATTTTAGGTTTCACAACAAAAAACTGGAAAGGTGGACAAAGTAGAGAGCTTTGGACAAAAAATTCAAAACCTAAAACACCAGGTAGATTAAATGATTTAAGGCATATTATATACAAAGGTGCAGATACTCATTGGAGACAAGCAAAAAATAATTTGGGACTGATGCTTAAAGAAGGTTTGCTTAAAGAAAATATTGATGGAGAAGCAATATCATGGGCTTACAATAGAATAAAAAAAAGAAAAGAGGAAAGGAAAATCTTAATGGTAATTTCTGATGGAGCACCTGTGGATGACTCAACTCTTTCAGTAAATTCAGGAGATTTTTTAGAAAAACATTTAAAAAAGATTGTAAAGTTTATTGAAAATAAATCTGATATTGAAGTTTTGGCTATAGGAATTGGTCATGATGTTTCAAGGTATTATAATAAAGCTATTAAAATTACTGACGTTAATGAATTAGGAGATGTTATGATATCTCAATTAAGTTCTTTATTTGAAACAAAAAAAAAATATCACTAAATATTAAATAGTTCTTTGTTCTTCCATCTAATAATAACTTCAGCACCATTACGTGTTTTTGAATTTCTACAATTGACTGATGCAAAATTTTTTTCTAATAAGGTTTTTCCAATAAACAAACCAAGACCAAGACCTTGTTTCGACTTGTCGTTAGAATAATTTGATTTTAAATATGGTTCTCCAATTTTCGATATAATATCTCGTGGATAACCATTACCATCATCTTCTATTGTAAGCTCTGTAAATTCACTATCACTTTTTAAATTAATAAAAATAGAATTTTTGGCAAATTTATTTGCATTTCCTATAAAATTTCTTAATCCATAAACTATTTCAATAGATTTACTTATTTTTTTTGGGTTTGAGTCTTGATCAAAATTGAAGATAAACTCCTTTTTGCTTATTTCTCTAAATGAGGAAATAATTTCATTCAAGTAATCTCGAATATTAATATCTTTGTCAATAAATTCATCTTCCTCCACAGGATTTAATGTTAATCTCTTTAAAATTTCATTACATCGCTCGACTTGGCTATTCAATAACTCTATATCTTTTTCTAAATCTTTTTGCCCCTTTAATTGTTTCATTAAATCATGTGCAATTATTGTTATTGTGGAAAGTGGTGTACCTAAAGAATGTGCAGCTGCAGCAGCTTGACCACCCAAAGATAAAAGCTCATGTTCTTTAGCCATTACCTCTTCCATTTTTCCTAATGCCTCTTTTCTTAATCTGGATTGTGTACCAAACGTCATTGCAAAGTAATTTAAAAATACCAAGGCAATAACTAATGATATCGGTATAGAATAATAAAAATAATGATTGTTATGAAAATCACTATTTAAATTAATTGGCAAGTCTTGATAATTAAAAGTTAAAAATACAATTATAATTATTGTTAAAATTACTAACAAAGTATTAGTTCTTAAGCTTAAATTTGATGAAGAAAAAACACTTGGAATTAATATAAAAATTACAAAAGGATTAGTTATTCCACCTGACAAATAAAGAAGAACACCTAATTGTAAAATATCTATAAGTAGAAAGATAAAAGCAGACCTATCTGATAATTGTGTTTTTTTATAAATAAAAATTAAATATAAATTACTTAATACTCCTAAAAATATAACTAGGTTTGACGTAATATGATCAAAACTAGGATTTAGAAATAAATATACAAAATTTACTGCAATTAATTGTCCAACAATTCCAATCCATCTAAGTGTTATATAAGTTGATTTTTTAAAAGAATGATATTTTGAAGTTTCAAAGAACTTCATTTTTAAATATCGAGATTTCTAACATTTATAGCATTTGAAACTATAAAATCTTTTCTTAATGCCACATCGTTACCCATCAAAGTATGAATTAAACTTTGATCCTTTTTCAAATCTTTTGAGTATTGTACTTGAAGTAAATTTCTTGTTTCTGGATCTAATGTTGTACTCCACAACTCCTCAGGGTTCATTTCTCCAAGACCTTTGAATCTTTGAATATTCATTTTTGATTTTTCCTCTTCCATTTTTTTTGAGTAATCTTTAGATCCTTTTTTAATTTTTTTTAAATCCTTATTATTTTTTGTTATATAATCTTCTAACTCCTTCTCATCCTTAATATAAACACCTTTAGTGCCTTTATTAATTTTAAATAAAGGAGGTTGTGCTAAATAAACGTGACCATTTTCAATTAGCTTATTAAACGGCTTATTATTAAAAAAAGTTAAAAGAAGAGCTCTTATATGAGAACCATCTACATCAGCATCCGTCATAATTATTATTTTTCCATATCTTAAATCCTTTAAATCAATTTCTTGCGCTTTTGGGTCCAAACCTAGAGCATTAATCAAGGTAACGATCTCATTTGAAGAAATCATTTTAGACAAAGCCTTTGTTCTTTGATCAGAACCATTTCCATTACCGTTTTTCTTAATGTTAAAATCCTCTACATAAGTATTAAGTATTTTTCCTCTAAGTGGTAAAACTGCTTGATTTGCTCTATTTCTTCCTTGTTTTGCAGAACCACCCGCTGAATCTCCCTCAACAATAAACAATTCGGTCCCTTCTTGTTTCCCAATTTGACAATCAGCTAATTTTCCAGGAAGACCACTTAATTCAAGAGCTCCTTTTCTTCTTACATTTTCTCTTGCTTTTCTAGCAACATCTCTGGCCATTGCTGCTTGAATAACTTTGGCTAAAATGATTTTTGCAATAGATGGATTTTGATCAAACCAAATAGATAATTTTTCATTTACTAATGTCTCTACTATCATTCTTACTTCTGATGAAACAAGTTTATCTTTTGTCTGAGATGAAAACTTTGGATCAGGAATCTTTGTTGAAAGCACACAAGTAAGACCTTCCTTAATATCATCACCTGAAATTGCCAATTTATTTTTTTTAAGTAAATTATTCTCATTAGCATATTTGTTTACTACTCTAGTTAATGCACTTCTGAAACCTAATAAGTGAGTTCCACCGTCTTTTTGGTATATATTGTTTGTGTATGGAAAAATATCTTCTGTATATCCAGCATTCCATTTTAATGAACATTCAAGTTCAATACTATTTTTTTTACCCTCTATATAAATTGGTTTTCTAAATAAGTCGTTTCCATTTTTATTTTGTAACTTTTCTCTCTTTTCATCTAAAAAATCTACAAATTCAATAACACCTCCATCAAACTTAAATTCTGATGTTTTTTCTTTCTTTTGGCTGGCGTCTGTAAAAATTATTTTTATTCCTTTATTTAGAAATGCTAATTCACGCATTCTTTTAATTAGTATATTTGCACTAAATTTAATTAAAGAAAAAATTTCTTTAGAAGGCAAAAAAGTAATCTGAGTTCCAGTATTTTTTGCTTTTCCCACAACCTTTAAAGGAGCTTTAGCTTCACCATTTTGAAATTCTATGTAGTGTTTTTTTCCATCTCTACATATCTCTAACTGTAATTTTTCTGAAAGCGCATTTACAACTGAAACACCCACACCATGTAGTCCGCCTGAAACTTTATAAGAGTCATGATCAAACTTACCACCAGCATGAAGTTGGGTCATAATTACTTCTGCTGCTGATTTTTTTTCTCCTTTATGTATATCAACAGGTATACCTCTTCCATCATCATTTACTGTAATTGTTCCGTCAGAATTAATTTTTACGTTAATATTTTTACAATATCCTGCTAATGCCTCATCAATAGAGTTATCAACCACTTCATAGACCATATGATGCAAACCAGTTCCATCATCTGTATCTCCAATATACATACCTGGTCTTTTTCTAACCGCTTCAAGACCCTTTAAAACTTTGATGGAGTCTGCCTGATATGTGTTTTTATTTGTCATTTTTTTAAATTTTGGAAAAAAATAATTATAACATTTTTTATAAAAATTGCTGATTAATATTAACAAAAAAGCTTTAAAATGCTCAAATAGCCCTTGAAAAATAAAGCTTATTTAATGGCGGAGAGAATGGGATTCGAACCCATGAAAGAATTGCTCCTTTACACGCTTTCCAAGCGTGCGCCTTCAACCGCTCGGCCACCTCTCCTAATTTTAATATTAAATATTTTTAAAATTATTAGTTTTTTTTTTAAATAATAAATATTCATCACAATTTTCTTTATACTTTAATTCTCGTGCTTTTTTACGATCAGTGCTGTAAGTTTCTATTATAGCTCCCAGCTGAGTATGTTTTTTATATATCGACTTATGTTTAAATAAAATTGGTTGTTTTAAAAAAGGGAATGCTGAAATTATATCAACTTTTAATACTTTGTTTAAATAAATTGAAATCCATAGATCATCATTCAGTATTAATTTCTTATTATCCTTTATGTATTTATTATAAAAATTTTTAATTTTATTTAAATAATTAGTATTAATTGTAAATCCATCTGCACCTTGACCAACTTTACAGTCTAAAATATCATAAACACAAAAACTATAAGATTTATCTATGTTCCTTTTAGCTAAATCAAAAAATATTTCTAACATTTGTTTTTTATAAATATGATCATCATCTACTAATACTACAAAATCATATTCTAAAATTTGATCTAGAGAACCTAATAATTTTGTACCAGGACCAGAGTCATTACATCTATTTATTATTAAATTTGAAAATTTTTTTGTCAAATTATCAAAGTCATATTCTGTATTTTTAAATCTATTAAATATATTCGGAATATTCAAAAATATTTTTTCAGGTTTTTTGTTTTGATTTTCTAAGGAGTTTAAAGTTTTTTCTAATGATGAAAATCTTGGTGGTACTGAGGTCATTGATACGCAAAAATTCATAATTTTTTTTTGATTTAAATATCTTTGTTTATTTTAAGAACTCCTATAAATGCCTCTTGTGGAATTTCAACTCTTCCAAACTGTTTTGATCTTGCTTTACCTTTTTTCTGTTTCTCTAAAAGTTTTCTTTTTCTATCTGTTGCTCCACCACCATGAATTTTAGTTAAAACATCTTTTTTGAAACCTTTTATTGTTTCTCTAGCAATAATTTTTCCTCCTATTGCAGCCTGTACTGGTATCATAAAATTATGTCTTGGTATTAAATCTTTTAGTTTTTCACATACCTCTCTACCAGTTTTTTGAGCAAAATCTTTGTGGATCATCATTGCTAACGCATCAACTGGCTCTCCATTTACTAAAATTCCAAGTTTAACAAGATCGCCTTCTCTGTGCTCTATAATTTCATAATCAAAACTAGCATAACCACTTGTCATTGACTTCAACCTGTCGTTAAAATCAAAAACAACCTCGTTTAACGGCAGTTCATAGTTCACAACAGCTCTATTTCCAGAATAACTTAGATTAGTTTGAACACCTCTTTTATCCTGACACATTTTTATAATTGAACCTAAATATTGGTCAGGAGTAATGATTGTTGCTCTTATCCATGGTTCTTCTATATATCTTATTAAAGTTGGATCAGGTAAACTTGATGGATTTTGAAGATCAATTACGTTTCCATTATTAAGATGCACTTTGTAAACAACACCGGGTGTAGTTGTTAATAAATTAACATCAAATTCTCTTTCCAATCTTTCTGTTACAATTTCGAGATGAAGCAAGCCTAAAAATCCACATCTAAAACCCAATCCTAAAGCTGAAGATGACTCTGGTTCAAATGAAAAACTTGCATCATTTAACTGCAATTTAGCTAAACCATCTTTAAGTTTTTGAAACTCAGAACTATCTACTGGAAATAACCCACAGAACACCACCGGTTTACTTGGTTTAAATCCTGGCAAAGCTTCTTTTAATGGTTTCGAGGCATCACAAATTGTATCTCCAACTTTTGTTTCAGATAAAACTTTAATTCCTGTTGTAATAAATCCTATTTCACCTGTTTTTAATTCATTTATGTCTACTGGTTTTGGGGTAAAAACTCCAACTTTTTCAACAATATATTCTTGATTAGTAGACATCATTTTTATTTTCATATGTTTTGAAAGTTTGCCGTCTATCACTCTCACTAATATAACTACACCTAGATACGTGTCATACCAACTGTCAACTAATAAACATTTTAAATCCGCTGAGCTCTCTCCTTTTGGCGCAGGTAATGTTGTGATTATTTGTTCTAAAATATCCTCTATACCCTCACCAGTTTTACCTGAACACGGGATTGCGTTTTCAGTATCAATTCCTATAACTTCTTCAATTTGTTTTTTAGTTCTTTCTAAATCTGATGCAGGCAAATCAACCTTATTTAAAACTGGTACTATCTCATGGTTAGTGTCTAAAGCCTGATAAACATTTGCTAAGGTTTGAGCCTCTACCCCTTGTGTACTATCTACGATCAAAATTGAACCTTCGCATGCATATAAAGATCTACTAACTTCATAACTGAAATCAACATGGCCCGGAGTATCAATAATATTTAAAATATAATTTTTTCCATTTTTAGCTTTGTAATTTAATTTTACAGTTTGAGCTTTAATTGTGATTCCTCTTTCACGCTCAATATCCATAGAATCTAAAACTTGAGCTTTCATTTCTCTTTCAGTTAATCCACCACAACTATGGATAATTCTATCAGCTATAGTAGATTTTCCATGATCAATATGCGCAATTATTGCAAAATTTCTTATATTATCAATTGAACTCATTTATTTATTTTAGGAACGTATTTTAGCTGCAGTTTTATTTTCAACTGTTTCTATTATCAATTTATTAATTTTTTCCAAATCATTATCCGTTAATGTCTTTTCCAATGATTGAATAGTAACGCTTATTGCGATTGATTTTTTATTTTCAGGAATATTATCTCCCTCATAAACATCAAATACTTTAATGTTTGAAATTAAATTTTTATCAATGTTTGATATTACATTTACTAAATCTTGTACGTTTACTTTTCTATCAACTATAAATGCAAAATCTCTTTCAGATTTTTGAAAGTCAGATACTGTATATTTTGTTTTTTGATCTTTCAGAGGTTTTTTAGGTAATTTTAAATTATCTAGAAATATTTCGAAACCTACTAAAGACTCTGTTTTAATATCTAGCGTTTTGATTATATTTGGATGAATTTCACCAAAATAAGCTGCTACCTTATCTTTTCCCTTATTTAAAAATATCCTGCCTGATTTTCCTGGATGATAATAATTAGGGCTTTGATCATCAATATAAAATTTTTCTGAGTCATAACCAGCTTCTACTAAAGTTTGTATAACATCTTTTTTAATATCAAAAACATCAATATTTCTCTCTTTTTCAATCCATGAAAGTCTAGATTTTTTTCCAGCTGACAAACCACAAACAACTGTATTTTGTTCTCCGGGTTGTGAACCATAAAATATTGGCCCTATTTCAAATATTGATAAATCTTTAATTCCTCTATCTAAGTTTTTACTAATATTCATTGCTAAATTTGAAAAAATAGAGTTTCTTAGTACTCCCAACTCAGAGCTAATTGGATTTACAATTTTTATTTCCTTATTGGCTTCTTTAAAGAGATCATTATATTTGGCATCTGTAAAAGACCAAGTAATTGCTTCCAAATAACCTTTGGATGCTACTGCCCTTTGAAGAAAATGAAATAACTTTTGAGTTGGATTTAAAGTATTTTTTGATCTTTCTTTGACAGGATTTTCTATTTTTATTTTTTCATAGCCATTAATTCTTACAATTTCTTCAACTATATCAATTTCTTGAACAATATCTGGTCTCCAAGATGGAACTGATAATTTAAAGAATTTTTTTTCTTTTTTTAATTTAAAACCAAGTTTTTCTAAAATAATTATCATTTCTTTGGTTGAAATTTTAAAACCGGTAACTTTTTCAAATGTTTTTGGTTCAAATTGTATTACTTTATTTTTATAAGATTCAATTTTTTGAATATCTATTTTACTAATTTCACCACCACAAATTTCCTTAATTAAAAATGCTGCTTTATTTAATCCATTTTCAATAGACAACTGATCAATACCTCTTTCAAATCTAAACTTAGCATCTGTATCAATATTTAATTTCTTAGCAGTTTTTCTAATTGATCTTGGATCAAAATAAGCTGACTCTAATAAAACATTTTTTGTATCAAACTCTGTACCAGATCTTGTTCCTCCAATAATTCCTCCTAGGCCTAGGACACCTTTGTTATCGCTTATTACACACATTCCATCATCCAGTTTATAATTTTTATTGTCTAGGGCAGTAAATTCTTCTCCTGATTTTGAATTTCTAATAATTATTCCTTTATCAATTTTGTCAGCATCGTACGCGTGCAAAGGACGATTAATATCAATCATGACATAATTAGTAATATCTACAATTGCAGATATTGGTTTTTGACCTATAGAAATTAATTTATCTTTCAACCATTTAGGACTTTCTGTATTTTTGACATTAGTTATCAAGCAGCTACCAAAAGATAAACACCCTTGATTTTTTTCTTTTGTTATTTTTACTTTTAAGGTCTGTTTTTTATTAGATTTTATTTTTTTATCTTTTTCAAATTTTAAATTTCCAAAACCTGCGGCTGATAGATCTCTCGCAATCCCCCGAACACCAAGACAGTCTGGTCTATTTGGTGTAATGGATAAATCGATAAGATTTGAACTTGGTTTAGAAAAATAACTTTTTCCAATATTTTTGGCATATTTGGATGACGATAGCTCAGTAATCCCATCACTTTCATCTGATAAATTTAATTCAGATTCAGAACAGAGCATTCCATAAGATGTAACATCTCTTATTTTAGCAACAACAAGTTTAGTTTTATTTTTTGGAATTGTTGCGCCTGGTGGAGCATATACAGTAAGAAGGCCCTCTCTTGCATTTGCAGCACCACAAACAACTTTTTTGATTTCTTTATTACCAACATCAACATCACAAACTTTAAGTCTATCTGCATTAGGATGTTTTTCTGTTTTTACAATTTTTGCTATCTTAAATAAATCTAATCCCTCAGATAAGTTTTCTATACTCTCAACCTCAAGACCTATGTCTGTTAGCTTCTCAAGAAGTTTATCTTCTTTGGCACTTGTTTTTAAATGATCTTTTAGCCAATCATATGTAATCTTCATCTGCTAAGACCTCTATAATTTGAAGGAACATCAAGTGGATCAAAACCAAAATGATTTAGCCATCTATAATCACAATCAAAAAACGCTCTTAAATCATTAATGCCATATTTAAGCATTGCTAATCGGTCTATACCTATACCAAAGGCATATCCTTGATATTTAGAGGGATCTACTTTTACATTTCTTAAGACATTAGGATGCACCATACCGCACCCTAAAATTTCAAGCCACTTATCTCCTTCTCCGATAATTATTTTGCCATCTTTCATTTCATAACCAATATCTACCTCAGCGGATGGTTCTGTGAATGGAAAATGACTTGGTCTAAATCTCATTTTAATTTTTTCGACTTCAAAAAATTCTTTAATAAAATAATTCAGGCATCCTTTCAAATGTCCCATATTAATATTTGTGTCAATATGCAAACCTTCTACTTGATGAAACATTGGTGCATGTGTTTGATCACTATCAGATCTATAAGTTCTACCAGGAGCAATGATCTTAAATGGGGGTTCGTCTTTTAGCATAGTTCTGATTTGGACTGGTGAAGTATGAGTTCGTAACAAAACATCTTTGTTTTCATCTAAGTAAAATGTATCATGCATATCTCTTGCTGGATGATTGTCAGGTGTGTTTAAAGCAGTAAAGTTGTTATATTCATTCTCGACATCAGGGCCTTCCTCAACACTAAATCCTATTTCAGAGAAAATAGATGAAATTTCATCAATAGTTTGAGACACTGGGTGAACTTTCCCTCTAACGAATGGTCTTTCAGGTAAAGTTATATCAACTTTTTCCTTTTCTAATTTTTCGTTTATTTTTTTTCCTTCTATCTCACTAATTTTAGAACTAATCAAATTCTGAAGTTCGTCTTTAGCTTGATTTAAGTCTGATGCAAATTTTTTTCTATCAGTCTCTGGAATTGATCCTATTGTTTTAAATTTTGATGAAATTAAACCATTTTTTCCAAATAGCTCAGTTTTGATTTCATTTATTTGATCAATATTTAAATCATTTTCAAGCTTTGATACAAACTGATCTCTAATATTTTTTATCTCTGACATATTAGTAGATTATTTCCTTAAGAAATAAAAACAATAGCGAAGATTAATTTAAAGCCGATTGAGCTTTTTGTACAATTATTTTGAATGCTTCAGGGCTATCGTAAGCAATTTCAGCAAGAATTTTTCTATCTATTACAATACCACATTTACCTAATCCATTGATAAATTTTGAATATGTTAAGCCTTCAGCTCTAACTCCAGCATTGATTCTCTGTATCCATAATGATTTAAAGTCTCTTTTTTTATTTCTCCTATCTCTGTAAGCGTATTGCATGGATTTTTCCATAGCTTGCTTTGCAACTCTAATAGTATTTTTTCTTCTACCCCACTGACCTTTTACAGCTTTTAAAACTTTTTTATGTTTAGCTTTACTAGTTACACCTCTTTTAACTCTTGCCATTATTAACCTCTTAAACTGTAAGGCATATATGACTTAACAATTTTTCCATCTTGTTTTGACAATGTTGTAGTGCCTCTTAGTTTTCTTATTTGTGAATTCGTTCTTTTGATCATGCCATGTCTTTTACCTGCTTGAGCAGAAATAACTTTACCCTTAGCAGATATTTTAAATCTTTTTTTTGCTGAGCTTTTTGTTTTTAGTTTTGGCATAATTCTGCGGACTTATACAAAGAAAGATATAATTTTACAACCTCTATTAAGGCTTATAAAGGTTGAATTACCATGATCATTTGCTTTCCATCAAACTTGGGATGCAATTCTACCTTACCGATATCCTTCATATCTTCTTTAATTTTGCCCATTAGTTCATTTCCTAAATGGGAATGCTGAAGTTCTCTACCTTTAAATCTTATAGTGAATTTAACCTTATCTCCTTTAGCTATAAATTTTTTAGCATTTTTGACTTTAAACTCATAATCATGAGTTTCCGTAACAGGTCTCATTTTAATTTCTTTTAAAGAAACAATTTTTTGTTTTTTCTTTGCAAGATTTGCTTTTTTCTGAGCATCATACTTATATTTACCCATATCCATTATTTTACATACAGGAGGATTTGCATTGGGTGCTATTTCAATTAAATCTAAACCTTGATTTTTTGCCATAGAAATAGCTTCATTGGTATTGATCACTCCAAGATTTTCTCCATCACTTCCTATGACCTGAACCTCTGGAGAAGAAATTCTATTATTTGATCTTGGACCTCTGTCCTTGGTTCTTCTTTGAAAATAATTTTGTTTGAAATCTGCCACTTAGTTTGAAGATGCTTTGTTTAAAGCAGAAAATGTTTTTAAGAATTGATCTATACCCATATTTTCTTGTTTATTAGAGTCTAATCTTCTAATCGTTACTGAATTGGAGTCAACTTCTTTTTTACCACAAATTAATAAAAGCGGTATTTTTGCCAAGGAATGATCTCTAATTTTATAATTTAAATTATGATTTTTTAAATCTACTGCAGAACTTATACCTGAATTTTTAATTTTATTTGATACCTCAACTGCATAATCATTAAATTCTTCTGAAATAGGTATTACCATAGTCTGTAAAGGAGATATCCAAAATGGAAACTTGCCTGCATAATTTTCAATTAAAATTCCAATAAATCTCTCTAAAGAACCAAATAATGCTCTGTGCAACATAACAGGAACTTTTTTAGTTCCGTCTTTGTCAACATAAGAAGCATCTAATCTTCCAGGTAAATTTAAATCTACTTGTAAAGTTCCACATTGCCAATCTCTGCCAATAGCATCTCGTAAAACAAATTCAATTTTAGGACCATAAAAGGCTCCTTCACCTTTATTAATAGTATATTCTAATTTAGAGGCTTTAACGGCTTCAAGCAAAGAGGCTTCTGCTTTATCCCAAACTGAATCATCACCCACTCTTACTTCTGGCCTATCTGCATATTTTAGAATCACATTTTCAAAACCAAGATCCTTATAAATATCTAGTATTAGATTTGTAACAATTAAACATTCGCTAGTAATTTGATCTTCAGTGCAAAAAATATGGGCATCGTCTTGAGTAAAGGCTCTTACTCTTAATAAACCATGTAAAGCGCCTGAAGGCTCATAACGATGAACTTTCCCAAATTCAGCAAAACGTAACGGAAGATCTCTGTAACTTTTTAAGCCTTGATTAAATACCTGGATATGACCAGGGCAATTCATTGGTTTAATTGCAAAAACTTTCTCATCTGGTGTTTCAGAAGTATACATGTTTTCTCCATATTTTTCCCAGTGCCCAGATTTTTCCCAAAGTTGTCTATCTAGTACCTCTGGAGTATTGACCTCTTTATAACCAGCTGCATCTTGTCTGCTTCTCATGTAGTTAATGAGCTTTTGAAATAAACCCCATCCTCTTTCATGCCAAAATACTGAGCCAGGGCTTTCTTCTCTAAAATGAAATAAATCCATTTCTCTACCTAATTTTCTGTGATCTCTTTTTTCTGCCTCTTCTATTCTTTTCAAATATTCATCTAGATCTTTTTGAGTTGCCCAACTCGTACCATATATTCGTTGCAACATTTCATTATTAGAGTCTCCTCTCCAATATGCTCCAGATACTTTTGTAAGTTTAAAATATTTTCCTATTTTACCAGTAGAGGAAAGGTGTGGACCTCTACATAAATCATGCCATTCTCCATGAAAATAAATTGATACATCTTCGTTTTCAGGTATTGCTTCAATCAACTCAGCTTTATAAATTTCTCCTTTTTTTTTAAAATGGCTAATTGCTTTGTTTCTTTCCCAAACCTCTCTTTTTGTTATTTCATTCCTATCAACAATCTCTTTCATTTTATTTTCAATTTTAACTAAATCATCCTCTGTGAATGGTTCTTTTCTAGCAAAGTCGTAATAAAATCCATTTTCAATCACGGGTCCAATTGTAACTTGTGTTCCAGGAAATAATTCTTGAACAGCCATAGCTAAAATATGAGCTGTGTCATGTCTTATAGTTTCCAAGCCCTCAGGATTTTTTGAGGTAAAAATTTTTACAGAACAATCATTTTCAATTAGAAAATCAAGATCTTTAAGCTCACCATCAACACTCATGACCATGGCTTGTTTAGCTAATGATTTACTAATTTTATCAGCTACTTCCTGTCCAGTAACTTTATTAGGAAAATCAATATTGTTTCCGTCAGGTAATGTTATTATCGGCATTTAATTTAATAATCTCTTATACTCTGAATAAGTAGAAAAGCACATTTTTTCAACATTAAATTTTTGAACTATGTTTTTTCTTCCCTCATTACCAATTGATTTTAATAGAGTTTCATCCATGTTAAGAGTTTTTAAGATTTTATTACTTAATGATTTAGCATTTCCTGCTTCGTATAAAAAACCAGTTTTTTCATCAATTATTGTTTCATTAGAACCTCCAATGTTACTTGCTATAATTGGTTTTTCCATCGATTGTGCTTCTACAGCAACTCTACCAAAAGCCTCTGGTTCGGTTGAGGCCGAAATGATAATATCAGAAACTTTATAAGCTAATGCCATATCCTTACAATGATCTATAAACCTTATTTGTTTAGACAGTCGATATTGCTCTGCAAGTCTTATTAATTTTTTCTTATATAAATCTCTACCTTGATCACTACCTAGAATGACAGCATAAAAAGCTTCATAACCCAGTTCGATATTCACTAAATTAATTGCCTCTATAAAAACTTCCTGTCCTTTCCAGGAAGTTAATCTACCGGGTAAAAGTATAATTTTTTTATCTTTTTCAATGTCCCATTTTTTTAATAATTTTTTTTCATCAATTTCAATTTTTGTTGTTGGGTCAAAGTAGTCAACATTAATTCCTCTAAAAATAACCATTAATTTTTTTTTCTCATTTAAATATTTTGAATAATTTTTTTTAATATGAGAGAAAATAAAATTAGATCCTGCAATTATTAAATCTGCTCTAGTCATTACTGAATTATAAATTTTTTTTATATTACTCTTAAAATTGTATGTTCCGTGAAATGTAGTTACAAATTTTCGTCCTGTGATTTTTGTTGCTAACAAACATGACCAAGCAGGCGCTCTGCTTCTTGCGTGAACAAGAGAAATATTATAAACTAAAATTATTCCAATTAAGATAAATGAATTAATTAAAATTAATAAAGGATTTTTACTCTGTACCGGAAGTCTAAATACCTTAACTTTTTTTCTATCTACAAATTTAAGTAATTCACCACCACTTGTAACAATAAATGATTTACAATTATTTTCTGGTAAATAATGCGCAATATCATAACAACCTGTTTCGGCTCCTCCGTAACCTAACTTTGGAATTACTTGTAAAACTTTTAAATCAGATGACATTTGATATGATTATATATTAATAGACAAAACTTATAAACGATTATGGCAAATTTCAGATTTCATCAAATATCGAATACAAAGAAAATTAGACATATTTCTAAAATTTTTAAAAATAGTTCTTTTATAGTTTTTTTGCATGGTTTTATGTCAGATCTTGAAGGAAAAAAACCAAATGCATTTTTAAAATTTGCTAAAAGAAATAAAATAAGTTTTTTAGCACTAGAATACTCTGGTCATGGGAAATCTTCTGGAAAATTTGTAAATGGAAATATTTCAAAATGGAGTAAAGAGACGTCAATTTTAATAAAAAAATACGTTAAAAAAAAAGAATTTGTACTAATTGGTTCAAGTATGGGCGCATGGATTTCGCTCAATCAATTCAAAATTTTCAAAAAACAGATTAAAGGATTTTTAGGAATAGGGGCTGCTCCTGAATTTTTAGAAAATTTAATGTGGAAAAAATTTACAAAAAAAATGAAAGAGGAAACAATACGTAAGGGTATTTACAAATTAAAACATGGCAATTATGAATATCCAATTACTCTACAATTAATAAAAGATGGGAGAAAAAACAAAGTCTTAAATAAAAAAATTAATTCAAAAATTAAAGTAACAATGGTTCATGGTGAAAAAGATGAGGCAGTTCCTGTCTCATATTCAAGAAAAATTTTAAGATTATTTCCAAAAGCTAAGAAAAAATTAAATATTATAAAAAAAGGTGATCACAGTTTATCAAATAAAAAATGGTTAAATATAATTTTAAAAGAGCTTAAATTATTAATTTAGCTAACTTTTTTTATATCTTTTTTTGAAGTAATTGGATTTTTTAATTTATCTAACATTTCTTTAGGACACACCTGAACAAAATTATTTACCTCATCATCAAAATTTTCAATTATTTTTTTCGATAATTGAGACTCAGTTTCTTTAAAGTGCTCACTGACTAAATTTTTTAAATATTCTCTCCAGTAATCTGTCTCTACATTTTGCCAAACTACTGATTCTGGATTTACTTTCTTTTCAAATTGTTGAGATTTGTCATATATAAAGGCCATTCCACCTGTCATACCAGCTGCAAAATTATCACCAACATCTCCTAAAATTACTACAGTTCCACCAGTCATATATTCACATCCATTAGAATCGCATCCTTCAATTACTGTAACTGCACCAGAATTTCTAACTGAAAATCTTTCACCAGCTTGGCCAGCAGCAAAAAGTTTTCCTGAAGTAGCTCCGTAAAGAACAGTATTTCCTAAAATTGTATTCTCATTTGAAACTAAATTGCTCTCTTCAGGTAATTTTATTGAAATAGTAGCTCCTGATAAACCTTTACCAACGTAATCATTTGCATCTCCCTTTAATACAAGTTTTAAACCTTTGGAAGAAAATGCACCAAATGATTGACCTGCTGATCCTTTAAAATTTAAAACTAAAAAGTTTTCATCAAGTTTTTCATAACCATATTTTTTATACAAATGATGAGAAATTCTAGTGCCTACTGCCCTATGAGTATTTTTTATTTGATATTCTTTCTCAATTTTTTTAGAATTATCTAAAGCTTGTTCAATTTCTGGCCAAATTTGTTGGTCAAGAGTATCTGGTACACTGTTTATTTCTTGATCCTCACAATACCTTGGATTATTTCCAGTATCAGCTTGAACAAATAAAGGATTTAAATCTAAATCGTCTAAATTTGGAGAACCTTTACTAACCTGTTTTAACAAGTCTGTCCTACCAATTACTTCATTTAATGATTTAAAACCTAAATTTGCTAATATTTCTCTTACTTCACTGGCTATAAATGTGAACAAATTGACTACTTTTTCTGGTGTCCCAGTAAATTTTTCTCTGAGCTTTTCATCCTGAGTGCAAACGCCCACAGGACATGTATTTGAATGACACTGCCTTACCATTATACAACCCATTGCAACTAAAGCTGTAGTAGCAACACCATATTCTTCAGCACCCATCATTGCAGCTATCACCACATCTCTTCCGGTTTTAATTCCACCGTCTGTTCTTAATGTAACTTTATGTCTAAGATTATTTAAAGTTAATACTTGGTTTGCTTCTGTCAAACCCATTTCCCATGGTATTCCAACATACTTAACACTAGTCTGTGGTGTTGCTCCTGTTCCACCATTGTGTCCGGAAATTAATATTATATCTGCTTTTGCTTTAGCTACACCAGCTGCTATTGTTCCTACTCCAGAGGAAGCAACAAGCTTAACTCCAATTCTTGCTTTAGGATTTATCTGTTTTAAATCATAAATTAGTTGTGCAAGATCTTCGATTGAATAAATATCATGATGTGGTGGTGGTGATATTAAAGTAACTCCAGGAGTTGAATGCCTAAGTTTAGCAATCTCCTCTGTAACTTTAAATCCTGGGAGCTGACCTCCCTCACCAGGCTTAGCGCCTTGTGCAATTTTAATTTCTATCTCATTACAATTATTAAGGTAATTAACTGTAACTCCGAATCTTGCAGAAGCTATTTGTTTAACTCTTGAGTTTGCGCTGTCACCATTATCTAAAACTTTAAATCTACTCGCATCTTCACCGCCCTCTCCACTACATGAAGCACCTTTAATCCTATTCATACCAGTTGCCAAGGTTTCATGGGCCTCTTTTGATAAAGCTCCATGAGACATACTCCCACTTCCAAATCTTTTTAAAATATTTTCTATTGGCTCAACCTCAGAAATATCTATTGGCCCACTTAATTTTTTTTCTCTAAAATCAATTAAGTCTCTAAGATTAATAGGTGGTAAGCTGTATATTCCATCCGCATATCTTTTATAGGCATCATAAGAATTAGACCCTACTGCACTTTGAAGTAAATGAATTAATTTTCCTTGATATTGATGAGTTTCACCATTTTTACGATATCTATATATACCACCTATCGGCAATATGGTTTCAGAACTTTCAAATGCCTCTTTATGTATTTCTCTAATTTTTTTCTCTATACCCGTAAGTCCAATGCCTGAAATTTTAGAGACAACTCCTGGAAAATAATCTGCAACAATTGTTCTACTTAAACCTACGGTTTCAAAGTTACATCCACCTCTATAAGAACTTAGAACTGAAATACCCATCTTAGACATGATCTTTAATAAACCTGCGTTTACTGATTTTATGTATCTCTCTACACATTCATCAAAGCTAAATTGACCAAATAATTTCTTTTCATGACGCTGAAATAAACTATCAAATGCTAAGTATGGATTTACAGTAGTTGCTCCAACTCCTATTAAGGTTGCAAAAGAGTGTGTATCTAAAGCCTCTCCAGATTGAACATTTATTGATACATATCCTCTTAGTTTTTTTTCAATAAGGAATGAATTAATTGATCCAACTGCTAAAAGCATTGGTATTGGAAGTTTTAAGCTAGAAAGCTGTTTGTCACTTAAAATCAATTGAGTAACTCCCTGTCTTACTGCAATTTCAGCTTCTTTTTGAATTTTTTTAATTGAATCAAATAAAGTTTCATCCTCAGAAAAAGTACAATCAATTATAGATGAATTGTTACCAAAAAAATTTATAAATTTTTCAAACTGAGAATTTGATAATATTGGACTATTTAAAACATAAATATTTTGCTTTGTTAAATTGTCAAAATTTAAAATATTTCCAAGATTTCCAAATCTTGTTTTCAAACTCATAACCTTGTTTTCTCTTAAAGAGTCTATGGGTGGGTTTGTGACTTGGCTAAAATTCTGTCTAAAAAAATGGTATAATGGCCTATACCTATCTGACAAAACAGCCAATGGTGTATCGTCCCCCATAGATCCAGTTGCTTCTTTAGCATCTTCTGCCATAGGATGTAGTATAAGCTCAAGATCTTCTAAACTTATTCCAAAAGTATATTGTCTTCTTCTTAAATCATCTCCTGAAAAAGAATTTTTTTCATCTGAAATAGTTAACTTGTCATCTAGGTCGATAATTTGTGAATTAAAATGTTTATATTCTTTAGCTAAATAATCTTTTATTTGCTTGTTAGTAAATACTTTACCTTTTTCTATTCTAACTCCAATTATTTCCCCGGGACCTAATCTTCCCTTTGACAAAATTCTTTTTTCATTTAATTCAATCATTCCTGTTTCAGAACCTGCAAATAGTAATTTATCTTTTGTAATTGCGTATCTTAAAGGTCTTAATCCATTTCTATCATTTGCAGCTATAACCCACTCATTATCAGTTCCAGCAATGGCTGCCGGTCCATCCCATGGCTCCATAGTACTGTTTAAAAAATTAAATAATTGTTGGTGATCTTTTGGAAGAGTTTTATTTTTTTTAGACCATGCATCTGGAACTAACATGAGCTTAGCCAAAGGAGCTGGCTGACCAGATATATTTAATAATTCAAAAACATTGTCTAATGCAGCAGAGTCTGATGCTCCTTGTTGTATAACAGGTTTTAAGTTTTCAACATCGTCAAAAAGGGGACTGTTCATCTCTTGTTCATGAACTTTCATCCAATTTTTATTTCCTCTATAAGTATTAATTTCTCCATTATGCGCTATAGCTCTAAAAGGTTGAGCTAAATTCCAGCTAGGTGCTGTGTTTGTTGAAAATCTTTGATGAAAAATAGCAAACCTTGAAACAAATCTCTCATCTTTTAAATCAAGGTAGAAATCTGAGATAGCTTCAGCTAAAAACATTCCCTTATAAATGATAGACTTAGAACTCAATGAACAAATATAAAAATTGTTTAAAGATTTTTTAAAAGCTTCGTTTTCTATTTTTCTTCTAGTTTCATAAATTTTTCTCTCTAAATCTTTATTTGTTAATTCTGGGTTATAAGGCTTAAACAATACTTGGATAATTTCAGGCATTGTTTGAAATGCCTTTTCTCCTAAAACTTTTGGATTAACTGGAACTTGTCTCCAGCCATAAATACTAAAATCATTTTTGGTTAATTCACTTTCAACAATAGTTTTGCAACTTTCTTGTGCCGCATAATCATTCCGAGGCAGAAATATCATACCCACACATATTTCAGAATTGTCATGTGTGTGTCCTGTCACTTCTATCTTTTCAATGAAGAAATCTTTTGGTATTTCAACATGAATTCCAGCTCCATCTCCAGTTTTCCCATCGGCATCTACAGCGCCTCTATGCCAAACAGCTTTTAACGCTTCAATACCATACTCTACAATTTTACGAGATTTTTTACCTTCAGTTGATGCAATTATACCAACACCACAAGCATCATGCTCCATGTCTTCTGAATAAATATTATTTTCTTTTAAAAGGTGAAGGTTTTTTTTATAATTTTTCATTAAGCCACTCTTTTTTCCACTTTAGATTTACTCTCTAGATAAGTTTTAATTGAAGCAGCTGCATCTCTTCCATCTTTTATCGCCCAAACAACTAATGAAGCTCCTCTAACTATATCACCAGCAGCAAACACCCCTTTTATATTTGTTTCCATAGTATCAAAATCTGTTTTAATAGTTCCCCACTTTGTTACTTGTAATTCACTACTATCAAATAAACTTGGTAAATCCTCAGGATCAAAACCTAGTGCTTTGATAACCATATCTGCTTTTGTTTCGTAACTTGAACCTTCTTGTACTTGTGGCTTTCTTCTTCCTGTCTCGTCTGGATCACCTAGTTTAATTTGATCTACAATTATTTTTTCTACTTTATTTGTACCTTTAAATTCTTTAGGACTTGATAACCAAACAAATTCAACACCTTCTTCCTCTGCATTTGCAACTTCTCTTGCAGATCCTGGCATATTTTCTTTATCTCTTCTATACAAACATTTAACAGATTTTGCCTTCTGTCTTATAGAAGTTCTCACACAATCCATTGCTGTGTCACCTCCACCGATTACAACAACATCTTTACCTTCTGCGTTTAAAATTCCTTTATCAAACAACTCAACATCATCTCCTAGACCTTTTTTATTAGATGCTGTTAAAAAATCCATTGCAGGAAAAATATTATCAAGATCATTTCCAGGTAAATTTACTTCTCTTGCTTTATAAACTCCTGTAGCAATTAAAATTGCATCGTGTTTTTTTCTCAATTGGTCTAGGCTTGCATCCTTACCAACTTCAAAATTTTGAACAAATTCAATTCCTCCATCTTTTAAGAGTTTTGTTCTTCGCTCTACAACTTCTTTTTCTAATTTAAAATTTGGAATTCCATAAATTAATAATCCTCCTGCTCTATCATATCTATCGTAGACAGTTATTTTATACCCATTTTTTCTTAATTGTTCTGCAGCAGCTAAACCAGCAGGACCTGCTCCTATAATTCCTACGCTTTGATTTTTTTCATTCGTTACCTTAATTGGTTTTACCCAACCCTGAGCCCAAGCATTATCTGTAATATATTTTTCTACTGATCCAATAGTTACTGTTCCATGACCAGACTGTTCAATTACACAATTTCCCTCGCATAATCTATCTTGGGGGCAAATTCGGCCACACACTTCAGGCATATTGTTTGTGCTTTGGGATAATTCATACGCCTCTTTTAATCTTCCCTCAGCTGTGAGTTTAAGCCAATCTGGAATGTTGTTACTTAAAGGACAATGAACTTGGCAAAAAGGTACTCCACATTGCGAACACCTACTTGACTGTTCTTTAGCTTTTTCATTGATATACTCGTCATAGATTTCCTTAAAATCCTCCTTTCTAGTATCAACTTCTCTTTTAGGTGGAGTTTGTTGACCTATTTTAACAAATTTGAGCATTTTATCTGGCATAATATTATTTAAGTTTCGGCAAAATATACCCTCATTTATGTATATAAAGCATAAAATAGGTCATATATATTGACCTTAATTTTTAAATTATTACCACTAATACACAAGTTTTTAATTATTGCATAGCTATTATGCTTAAATCGAATTGTTTTAAATAAATACTTTATAAGTTACGTAGAAATAATGTTTCAAAATATTATAGAAGTTTTAATTCTCTCTGCAATTCAAGGAATATCTGAATTTCTTCCGATTAGTTCCTCTGCTCATTTAATTTTGGTTTCTACTTTATATGAATTTAAATCTAGTTCCTTGCTTATTGATATCAGCCTCCATCTAGGTTCTCTAATAGCAATAATTTATTTTTTTAGGGATGAACTATTTGATGCTAGAGAAAATAAAAGACTTTTAAGTTTAATTATACTTGGATCTATTCCGTTAATAATTGTTGGATACATACTTTATAGTACAAATTTAATTTATCAGTTAAGAAACATAGAAATTATAGCATGGACTACTTTGATATTCGCAATAATTTTATATATCTCAGACAAAAATCGATTTGATAAAAAAATTTCTTCAAATTTAAATTTTCAGTCAATAATATTTATAGGTATTTTCCAAATTTTCTCTCTAGTACCCGGAGTAAGCAGAGCAGGAATTACTATAACAGCTGCGAGAATTTTAAAATTTAATAGAGTAGACTCAAGTAAGATATCTTTTTTACTTTCAATTCCAGCATTAGTTGGAGCAAGTGTCTTAAGCTTAAAAGATGTTTTGGAACAATCAATACAGTTTAATTACTTAGTTGTTATCGCAATTATATCTTCTTTTATTTTTTCATTTCTAACAGTAAAATTCTTTTTAATTTATATAAATAAATTTTCAATGAATGCGTTTGTAATTTATAGAATAATAATTGCTTTAATTTTATTTAGTTTAATTTATTAAATATACTTCTTTTTTATCAAAGGAAGTAATTGAGACAAGAGAACTCCACATAGAATAAAAAAGCATCCAAGTAAATTATTAATTTCTAAAATTTGATTTAAAATAAACCAAGCAGCTATAGTCGCAAATACACCTTCAAGAGAAAAAATTATAGCAGCAGGTGCTGGAGTAATATTACGCTGCGCATAAATTTGTAATACAAATGCAAATCCACCGGATAATATACCTGCATATAAAATTGAATAAATTTCCATTAAAATGTTGCTGAAAATAAATTCTTCATAAATAATTCCAATTATAAATGAAAAAAAAGCCACAATTAAAGTCTGCACAGCTCCTAAGGTAAGTGGAAGATTGTATTTAGTTATAATGATCCCAGTAAAAATGATATGAGTGCTCCAAAACAAAGCTCCGAGAACAACCAAAGTATCTCCTAATCTTACTGTTGCATCATGAAAATTTGTTAATAAATACCCTCCAATTAAACATAGAACTACAGAAGGCCATACACTCCAATGCATTGATTTTTTACCAAACATAAAAATGATAATCGGTACCATTGGCACATAAAAAATTGTAAAAAAAGCAGCATTTGCAACATCTGTATAAAGCAAAGCGACTTGTTGAAGTGCTGAGCCTAAGAATAAGGAAATTCCGATTAATAATGAATAAATTATGAAAGTTTTTTTATCTAATTTAAATTCTGATTTAAAATTTTTTAATTCAAATAAAATCATAAGTGGAATTATGGCTAGAAAACCAACAAAAAACCTCACAGCGTTAAATGTAAAAGGGCCAATATTATCCATGCCCGTGTCTTGGGCAATAAAAGTTGTTCCCCAAATAAAAGTGCACAATAAGGCACTAAATAATGATATGGATTTATTCATTTTTAATTAGACAGCTAATTTATAGGCAAAATTTTTGCCTAAGTTTTCTTTTAGATCATTATTAAACCTAGCTGCTTCAGCACCATCAATAATTCTGTGATCATAAGATAAAGAAATTGGCAGCATAGTTCTAGTTTGAAATTTTCCATTCATAAAAATTTGTTTTTTTTCTGATCTTCCTACTCCTAATATGGCAACTTCAGGATAATTAATTATAGGAGTAAAAAATGAACCTCCTATACCACCTAAACTCGTAATTGTCATCGAGCCACCGAACAATTCTTTTTTATTAATTTTTAAATTTCTACAAAGTTCACTTACCTCTTTTAATTCTTTACTTATGAGAGAAATTTTTTTGTTATTTGCATTTCTTATTTTTGGAACCATTAATCCATTTGGCGTGTCAACTGCTATCCCAATATGGTAATATTTTTTTAAAGTCATTTTTCCAGTTTCAATTTCGTCAATAGAAGAATTAAAACTAGGAAATTTCTTAAGAGATGCAACCAAAGCCTTTATTATAAAGGCTAAAGGTGTAATTTTAATTTTTTCCCCAGTATACATGTCTGTTAAAGAACTTCTAAAACTTTCCATCTCTGTTATGTCAACTTCATCGTGATTTGTAACATGAGGAATTGTTTTCCATGAATTTGTAAGATATTTTGATGATAATTTTTTTACTCTTGGTATGTCTTTAATTTCTATTTCACCAAAATCAGAATGTTCAAATTCGTTTTCAATTTTATCTGATTTACTATCTTTTACTTCAACGTTGTTTTTCGAAGTTGATAAAACAAATTTTTTAATATCGTCTTCAACAACTCTGCCATCTTTCTGACTACCTACTACTTGATTAATATCTACACCAAGTTCTCTAGCAAATTTTCTAGCTTTTGGACTTGCAGATGAAATGTCTGAAATTTTATTCGTAGAAAAAGTTTTTTCTTGAATTTCAGGTTTTATTACCTCAATATTTTTTGATTTTTTTTCAATTTCTGGTTTTTCTTTTACCTCTTCCTTTTGAATTTCAGTGTCACTTTCTACAGTTAAAATTAAGTCGCCCTCAGAAACTTTGTCTCCTACTTTTATTTTTAAATTTTTAATTTTACCTTCTAAATTTGATGGTATCTCTACGCTAGATTTATCACTTTCAATTGTTATTAAAGCATCATTTTTTTTAATTGATTGACCTTCAGAAACTAATACCTCGATGATCTCAACATCTTTAAAATCTCCTATATTAGGTACTTTAATCTCAGTTTCTGACATTTATAATTTTGTTGGCATTGGTTTGTTACTATCAATATTATACTTCTTCATTGCATCTTTTGCGTATTTAGATGTTATAAGCTGTTCTTTTGCCAAAATACTTAAACCGTAAGCAACCAAATGTTCTTTATCCACCTCAAAAAATTTTCTTAAATTTTTTCTTGTATCACTTCTTCCAAAACCATCTGCTCCTAATGAATAAAAACTTTTATTAGTATAAGATCTGATTTGATCTGAATTCATTCTCATATAATCAGATGCAGCCATAATTGGGCCCTCTGTTTGGCCCAGGCATTGCTCAACATAAGATTTTTTAGGTTCTTTGTCAGGATTCAAAAGATTATATCTTTCTACCTCCATTCCATCTTTTCTTAATTCATTAAAACTTGTTACACTCCATATCTCACTATCAATTTTATAATCATTTTGCAAAATCTCCGCAGCTGACATCATTTCTCTTAAGATTGTTCCTGATCCTAAAAGTTGGATTTTAGTTTTTTTATATTTGTTAAATTCTTTTATTTTATACATGCCCTTTAAAATGCCTTCCTCACAATTTTTATCTTTTGGCATTTCTGGGTGAGAGTAATTTTCATTCATTGTTGTAATATAATAAAAAACATTCTCATTTTTCTCATGCATTCTTCTTAGACCTTCTCGAAAAATTACCGCTAATTCGTAATGAAATGTAGGATCATAAGTTACACAATTTGGAATAGTTGATGCAATTAAATGACTATGCCCATCCTGATGTTGTAAACCTTCTCCAGCTAGTGTTGTTCTTCCAGCTGTTGCACCCACTAAAAATCCTCTAGCCTGACTATCTCCAGCTGCCCAAGCAAGATCTCCTACTCTTTGGAAACCAAACATTGAATAAAAAATATAAATTGGTATCATTTCGATATCATGATTAGTATATGCAGTAGCAGCAGCAATCCATGAAGACATAGCACCTGCTTCATTGATACCTTCCTCTAAAACTTGACCACTTTTATCTTCTCTATAAGAACTTAATTGCGCTGCATCTTCAGGTTCATACTTTTGTCCTTCATGCGCATAAATACCTATTTTTTGAAAAAATCCTTCCATACCAAACGTTCTTGCTTCGTCGGGAATAATAGGAACCAGTCTAGGAGATATATTTTTATCCCTTAATAAATTTGTTAACATTCTTACAAGTGCCATAGTAGTAGACATTTCTTTTTCACCAGTTGATACTTTCATGAAATCGAAAATATCTTTTGAAGGTGCTTTGATTGGTTTAGCAAAAGTCGAACGTTCGGGTAAATATCCACCTAATTTAATTCTTTTTTCTTTTATGTATCTTATTTCTGGAGATTTTTCGTCAGGCCTAAAATATTCAATATTTCTCACCTGTTCATCTGTTAAGGGAACATCAAATCGATCTCTATAATACATCAAGTCATCAACATCTAATTTTTTAGTTTGATGAGTAGTATTTACACTTTCTCCTGATTTCCCCATTCCATAACCTTTGATAGTTTTTGCAATTATCACTGTTGGGCTCCCATGATGTTTAGTCGCTTTATCATATGCGGCAAAAACTTTATGAGGATCATGTCCACCTCTGTTGAGTCGCCATATATCTTTATCAGACATACTTGAGACTAATTCTAATGTTTGAGGAGATTTTCCAAAAAACTTTTCTCTTACATAAGCACCATCTCTTGCTTTCATTGCTTGATACTCACCATCTACGGTTTCATTCATAATTTTTATCAAGTGACCAGTTTTATCATTAGTCAATAATGAGTCCCAATATGATCCCCAAATAACTTTTATTACATTCCACCCAGCTCCTCTAAAACTTCCTTCAAGTTCTTGAATAATTTTTCCATTACCTCTAACTGGACCATCTAATCTCTGAAGGTTACAATTAATTACAAAAATTAAATTATCTAAATTCTCTCTTGCAGCTAGCCCAATTGCACCCATCGACTCTGGTTCATCCATTTCTCCATCACCTAAAAAAGCCCATACTTTTCTTCCTTCATCTTTAATCAAACCTCTATTGATTAAATATTTCATATACCTTGCTTGATATATTGCTAGCATAGGACCTAATCCCATCGATACTGTAGGGAACTGCCAAAATTTTGGCATTAACCAGGGGTGTGGATATGAGGATAGACCTCCAGGTTTTACCTCTTGTCTAAAACTATCTAATTGTTTTTCATTTAATCTACCCTCTAAGAATGCTCTTGCATACATTCCTGGAGCACTATGTCCTTGAAAATAGATTAAATCTCCACCAAATTTGTTATTTTTTGCTCTCCAAAAATGATTCATCCCAACATCATATAATGTTGCAGCAGAAGCAAATGTACCAATATGTCCACCAAGTTCAGGATATTTTTTATTTGCCCGTACCACCATCGCGGCTGCATTCCATCTAATTAACGATCTAATTCTTCTTTCAATATTTTGATCACCACCAGACTTTACTTCAGCCTCAGGAGGTATTGTATTAATGTAAGGTGTATTTTGAGTATAGGGAATATTTGCTCCTTCACGATAAGCTTTGTTAATTAATTCTTTAATTAAAAAATGAGCTCTTTGATTTCCATCTTTCGAAATGACTGCAGATAAAGATTCCAACCAATCATGGGTTTCAAGCGGATCAATATCATTGCCATTAACTAGTTGAATTGTAGATTGCTTTTTCTCAATTATAGGTTCAGATATAATTTTTTTTTCCTCTTTTTTTACAGCCATTGCTTCTTCAGCTTGTTTAATTATATTTTCTGTATCTTTTGGAAGAGTGCTTTCTGATGATGTTTTTGATGATGATGTAAGATTAAGCAATAAATCTCCTTTAGAAACTTTATCACCAACTTTAACTTCTAAACTATCGACTTTTCCAGCAATTGTAGAAGGAATTTCAACACTTGATTTATCACTTTCAATTGTAACTATTGGATCATTTTCTTTAATTTGATCACCAGGTTTTACAAGTATCTCTATAACCTCAACATTTTCAAAGTCACCGATGTCAGGAACAAGTAATTTTTCGCTCATTTTTTAAAATGTTTTATATACCCAAAAAAACATTATTGGATTTTATTTTTATCACATTAATAAGGTTTTTTCGTTAATCTTGTATTTTTATTATACAAAAAATAAAAAAATAAATGAATATTAAGCTTTTTAGCTTCTCTCAATACACATAGCTATTCCCATACCACCACCAATACAGAGTGCCGCACAACCCTTTTTTTTATCTTGCTTAATCATTTCATGAACAAGAGTAACCAAAATTCTTGCACCCGAAGCTCCAATCGGATGACCTAAAGCAATTGCTCCTCCATTAACATTAACTTTTTGTTCAGGGATTTTTAATTCTTTAATTACCGCAATACTTTGTGCTGCAAAAGCCTCATTAATTTCAAATAAATCTACTTCATCTATTTTCCAATTCGCTTTGGATAAAGCGTCTTGAATTGAAGGTATGGGTCCTAATCCCATTAATGAAGGCTCAACCCCACAAGTAGCCCAAGATACAATTTTAACCAATGACTCTAATGATTTTTTTTCTGCTTGCTCTCTAGACATTAAAACTAGGGCCGCAGCACCATCATTTATACCTGAGGAATTTCCAGGTGTTACAGTCCCATTTTCTTTAAATACTGTTTTTAATTTTTTTAGATCATCTATACTTAAATTTTGTCTAGGATGTTCATCTTTTTCAAAAACAAATTTTTTATTACCTTCTTCAATTTGTAATTTAATCAGCTCGTCTTTAAATTTATTTTCGCTATAAGCTTTTTCTGTTTTTTTCTGAGAATTTAAAGAAAAGTTATCTTGTTGATCTCTTGAAATTTTATATTTCTCAGCAACGTTCTCAGCTGTAACACCCATATGATAATCATTAAATGAGTCTAATAGACCATCTTTCATCATTGTATCTACTAATTCTTTTTCAGAAAATTTTTTATCTTCTCTATAATAAATTGCATGAGTAGCTCTAGACATATTTTCTTGACCCCCTGCAACAATTATTTGATTTTCTCCTAAACTGATTGATTGATATCCTGACACAACAGATCTTAATCCAGATCCACAAACCTGATTGACTACATGAGCAGGTTTTGAAACTGGTATTCCAGCTCCAATCGAAGCTTGTCTAGCAGGATTTTGACCAAGTCCAGAAGTTAAAACATGCCCCATTATTACTTCGTCAATCTCTTCTAAATCTAATTTTGATTTATGAATTACCTCTTTAATTACTATTGATCCTAATTTTGACGCACTAAGATTTTTTAATGAACCTTTGTATCTTCCTATTGGAGTTCTTAGCGCAGACGTAATTACAACATCGTTTGGTTTATTGCTCATAAAGTAATTAACTTAATATTTTATAAGTTAAATTACATCAAAAACTTTGATATATGGAATATATTATTTTAAAGGACCGCTGGCCAAATTGGATAAGGCGCTCGGCTACGAACCGGGAGATTCCAGATTCGAGTTCTGGGCGGTCCACCAAAAAGGAAATAGAAATGTTAGATTGGTTTTTAAAAGTATCTTTACAAAAATCAGTAATTTATTTTTTCATAATTATTTTAATTATTTTATTAATCTTAACTTTTGTATTATAAAAAATTATGAGTAATAAATTTGAGCAAATAAGTATTAAACCTGGATTTATGAAACACAATGGGGGTGTTTTGTTTAGATCTATTTCAGATACTGAATATGAATTTAAGTCTATAATTAATGAAAATCATTTAAATGCTGCAGGAATTACTCACGGAGGCTATTTATCTGCGTTAATAGATGCAGGAGCAGGAACAGCTGCACATAGAGCTTCAGGAAATGCTCCATGTGTAACTATCTCTTTAGATATAAAATTTATAGGTGCCTCAAAAGTTGGAGATGAAATTATTGGATACACAAAAATTTTAAAAAAAACAAACACTCTTGTCTTTTTATTTTGTGAGCTAAAGTGTAATGACAAAATAATTACTTCTGCATCTGGAGTATGGAAAATTATTAAAATAGAGCCTTCTAATTTAGGACCTGGTGGATAATTTTTTATATTTAGATATTTAATTCTTTTAAATTACTATATTGTTCAAGAGCTTCCGGATTTGCTAAGGCTTCGATGTTTTTAATTTGACTTCCTTCTATCTTGCTTTTGACTGCTAGTTCAACTATTTTGCCACTTTTTGTTCTAGGTATATCTTTTACAACAATAATTTTACTCGGAACATGTCTGGGAGATGCATTTTTTTTTATTTCTGATTTTATTTTGTTAATTAATTCTTCTGTTAATGAATAATTTTTGCTCATTACAATAAATAAAACTATTCTAACATCATTATCCCATGATTGTCCTACAACGATAGATTCTTTTATCTCTTTAAACTTTTCAACTTCTGAATATATCTCTGCTGTTCCAAGTCGAACACCACCTGGATTTAAGGTGGTATCTGATCTTCCATGAATTATATACCCACCACTGTTTTTTATCTCTGCGTAATCACCATGGTGCCATATATTTTTAAATCTATTAAAATAAGCACTCTTAAATTTAATATCATTTTTATCATTCCAAAACTTTAATGGCATTGATGGAAAAGGATTTTTACAAACAAGTTCTCCTTTACTATTTTTTAAAGACTTCCCTTTATCACTAAGAACATCTACATCTAAAGCCAAACCATTGTTTTGTATTTCTCCTATATTAACTGGCTGATATAAATTTCCTAATACGAAGCATGAAACAATGTCAGTACCACCAGAAATAGATGACAAATGCACATTTTTTTTAATGTGCTTATAAACATATTTAAAACTTTCTTCTGAAAGAGGTGATCCAGTTGAACAAATTGTTCTTAATTTGTTTAATTTAAATTTATATTTTAATTTTGGTTTAAACTTTCTTAAAGCATCTAAATACTTTGCACTTATTCCAAATAAAGTTATTTTTTCTCTTTGTGCGATTTTCAAAAGTAAATCAGATGATTTAAACATAGGAGATCCATCAAAAAGAACAACAGATGCCTTCGAAGCTAATGAACTAACTAACCAATTCCACATCATCCATCCACATGTGGTAAAATAAAAAACGTTATCATTTTCTTTAATATTACAATGTAACTGATGTTCCTTCATATGCTGGATTAAAACACCACCAGATCGATGACAAATGCATTTAGGTTTTCCGGTAGTTCCACTTGAATATAATATTGCTAACTCTGTTTCAAAATCAAATCTTTTGAAATCATTTTTTTCAGTATTAGTTTGCATTAATTCATTCCATTTAAATATGTTAATTTTTTTAAATTTATGTTTATTTTTAATAAACTTTTTTCCAGGATAGTTACTAATTACAACACTTTTAATTGATGGGATTAATTTTAAAATCTCTGAAAGTCTATTTAAAATGTCTATTTTTTTTCCATTATAAAAATACTGATCAGTAATGAATAAAACTTTTGGATTAATTTGAGAAAATCTTTCTATAACACCTTTAGAACCAAAATCAGGACTACAAGAAGACCAAATACCTCCCAAAGAAGTTGTGGCAATGAATGCTTCAACAGTTTCAATAGTATTTGGCATATATGCAGCTACTCTATCTCCTTTTTTAATATTTATTTTTTTTAGAAACTTTGAAATTTTGTTAGTATTTAAATTTAATTGTCTCCATGATCTTTCTTCTCTAAATCCATTTTCACTAATAAAGGTAATTGCTTTTTCATTGTTGTTTTTAGATAATAAATTTTCACCAAAATTTAGTCTGCTACCTGGTAAAAATAAATTTTTATAAAAAGTCTTCGATTTTCTAAAATTTTTATTACTTTTAATTCCCTTAATTTTGCTAAAATCCCAAAATCTACTCCAAAACTCTGGTGAATTTTTAATACTCCAATTTAATAATTTTTTATAATTTCTATTAAATTTTATATTTAATTTTTTTGAAATGTAATTTTCAAAAGCAAATAAATTTGAATTTTTTTTTTCAATAAGAGGGGGTTGCCAAAGTTTTTTAATCATTTTATTAAATTAAATTACTGTTATAGAATTAATCTTATTTATGATAATCTCACTTACATTTAAAAGAAAATGAGAACTTTTTATCCTCCGATTCGGTCATGTTTTAGTCTATTTTTGTTCTTTAGCAGTAACAATATCTGGTAGGTAAAAAAAAAGAAGCACAAAAGATAGAAATGACTAAAAACAAAATAACAGCTGTTCTCGGTCCTACTAATACAGGCAAAACCCATCTTGCTATTGAAACCATGCTCTCTTTTGAAAGCGGTATGATTGGATTTCCACTTAGATTACTTGCAAGAGAGGTATATGACAAAGTAATCAAGAAAATAAGTTTAGATAAAGTTGCACTTATAACTGGAGAGGAAAAAATAATCCCATCTAACGCTAAATATTTTTTATGCACAGTTGAGTCTATGCCAATTGACAAACATCTAGAGTTTGTTGGTGTAGACGAAATTCAAATGTGCTCTGATCATGAAAGAGGTCATATTTTTACTGAAAGACTTTTAAACATGAGGGGAGAAAAACTTACAATGTTAATGGGTTCAAGTACGATTAAAAATATTATTTCAAAATTAGATGCAGATATTGAATTTATAAATAGAGAACGACTATCTAAACTTACCTATGCTGGTCATAAAAAAATATCAAGAATTGACAGAAAAACAGCAATCATTGCATTTTCAGCAGAGGAGGTTTATGCCATTGCAGAGTTAATAAGAAGACAAAAAGGTGGTGCTGCTATTGTAATGGGATCACTAAGTCCAAAAACAAGAAATGCTCAAGTTGAATTATATCAATCTGGTGATGTTGATTTCCTAGTTGCAACAGATGCAATTGGGATGGGAATAAACATGGATTTAGATTTTGTTTATTTTTCAAATGTTAAGAAATTTGATGGAAAAAAATTAAGAAGATTAAATCTATCTGAAATAGGTCAAATAGCCGGTAGAGCTGGTCGATACCTTAACGATGGAGGTTTTGGTATCACTGGTGATTGTAAAGAAATATCTCCAGAAGAGGTAGAATTATTAGAAAATCATAAATTTGATGAAATTAGAACTTTGTTTTGGAGAAATTCAAATCTTAATTTCAATAATCCAATTAGTTTAATTAAAAGCTTAGAGGAAAAACCTCAGGTGGAATGGCTAAGAAAAATTCATGAATGTGAGGATGAAAAAGCACTTAAATATTTTTTAAAAGATCAAAAAATTTTAAATAGAGGATGTGATAAAAAAACTTTAATGCTCTTATGGGAATGTTGCCAAATACCTGATTTTGTTAAAAAAACTTATGGAAATCATTTTGAGGTTATTGGAAATGTATTTAAATTTTTAACTAGCAAAAAAGGACTGATTTCTGAAGATTATATGAGATTACAGCTAATGAAACTTGATAAATTAGATGGAAATGTAGATTCTTTATCAAATAGAATTGCAAATGTCAGAACTTGGTCATATGTTTCAAATAAAAATAATTGGGTAGAAAATCAAAGTTATTGGATAGAAAAAACTAAACACTTAGAAGATAGACTTTCAGACAGATTACATGAAGAACTTACTAAAACTTTTATTGACAAAAGAGCAAGTGTACTCGCTAGAGGTTTAAAACAAGATATGGAATTCAAAACTGAAATTTTACAAAACAACGACGTTAAAATTGACGATCAATTTATAGGAAAGATTAAAGGACTAAAATTAGAACTAGATCTAAAAAAAGGTGCTTTAGAAACTGACATTAAATCTTTAAAAAAAGCTGCCAGACAAACTATTGGTCCAGAATTAGAAAGACGAGTGCAATTAATAGTTGATACAGGATTAATTAGTTTGAATGAAAATTTTAAAATTTACTGGAATGATTTTCCAATTGCTAAATTAATAACTGGTAGTGATTATTTAAATCCTAATTTTGATTTAATTGTTGATGATATTATTGAACAAAACACTAAACAAAAATTAAACGACTATATTAACAAATGGATACATTCGAAAATAAATAACGTTCTTAAAAGTTTAATTGATTTGAAAAATATAAAAGAAAATAATTCATCAATTAAAGCACTGGCATACCAGCTTTATGAAAATAATGGGGTATTAAAACGAGACCAAGTTTCTGAATACTTAAAAAACCTAGAGCAAAATGAGAGAAAAATTCTAAGAGATTTAGGGGTAAAATTTGGGAGATATCACGTTTTCCTATATCAATTAATTAAACCAGAAGCAGTATCTTTGAGAACATTATTATGGAAAAATTTTTATCAAAAATTTTATAATTTAAAACCACCTACCTTTGGTTTGAATTTTTTAGATGATAAAGAAATAAAAAATAAGAACTTTATGCTTTTGTGTGGATTTGAAAAATTTGATAATTTTTTTGTAAGAATTGATATTTTGGAAAGATTATTTGTATTAATAATAAATTCTAGTTCAAAGGAAAATTCTGAAACAAAATTAGTTCCAGAAATGTTAAATCTTTTAGGATGTAGTAAAGATAATTTCAAAAAATTACTTCAAAAAATGAATTATAAAATATTTGAAAAAGAAAATGAAACTTTTTTTAAATATAGTCCTACTAAAAAATTTAAAAAAATTACAACAAAGAAGATCTCAAACGAAAATCCATTTAAAATATTAAAGAATTTAAATTTAAATTAAAATGTTTTTTAAAAAAGAAGAAACAAAAAATAATAATTTTCTCACAAAAGTTTGTGCTTTATTAATTCATGCCGCAAAAATAGATGAGAACTATACTGATAAAGAGCAAGAAATTATTAAAAAAACACTTAAAGAGCTTGGTGTAGAAGATGAAAATATTTCTAAAACAATTGAAGAAGCAAAAAAAATTGAAGAAAACTCAAATCAAATTTTAGATTTTACCCGAGAAATAAAGGGGTTACCCGAGCAAGATAAAATTAAAATTATTGAGGCTTTGTGGTCTATAATCTATTCAAACAAAGATGCTGATATTTATGAAACTAATTTAATGAGACGACTTGCGGGTTTACTTTACATTGACAATAAAACAATGGGCGATATTAAAGAAAGAATTAAACAAAATTCAAAATGACATATATCGTTAACGACAATTGTATTAAGTGCAAACTAACAGACTGCGTTGATGTCTGCCCGGTTGATTGCTTTTACGAAGGTAAAAATATGCTTGTAATTAAACCCGATGAGTGTATAGATTGTGGCGTTTGCGAGCCAGAATGTCCTGTCGATGCCATAAAAGCAGACACTGAACCTGGAAGTGAAAAATGGTTAGAGATCAATAAAAAATACTCTGAAATCTGGCCTAACATAAGTGAAAAGAAAGATCCACCAGCGGATCATGAAAAATTTAAAAATGAGCAAAATAAGTACGAAAAATATTTTAAAGAAAATCTTTAAAGGTAAAAAAGATAAAAAAGTGAAAAAAAAAGTTTCCAAAAAAAAGGCCGCACACGTTAAAAAAAAAGTAAAAGCCAAAAAAACAAAAAAAATAGTTTCCAAAAAAAATAAAAAAGTTATTAAAAAAGTTTCACCTAAATTAACTAAAACAAAAAAAACTGTTAAAATTACAGAAACGACAGTTGAACCGAAAGTAGATAACTTAAGGATTTCAAAAACAAATGAAGTTAAGCCTGAAATAAAAAAAGTTAAAAAACAAGAAACTGAAAAAAGAGAATACAAAATTAAAGATCACGTTGTTTATCCAAAGCATGGGGTGGGCCAAATTACTGAATTTAAAAAAATCAACATTGGTGGAATTGATGTTGAAACGTATGTTATTAAATTTGAAAAAGACAAAGCTAATGGAATGGTCCCTGTAAACAAGCAGTCTCACTTAAGACCGTTAGCAACTATTAATCAAATAAACAAGTGTATTTCAATTTTAAAAAGTAAACCAAAAATTAAAAGGTCAATGTGGAGTCGAAGAGCGCAAGAGTATGAAGCAAAAATATCTTCTGGAAAAATATATGAATTAGCTGAAGTTGTCAGAGATTTAAACAAGGGTGATGACCTTATGGTTGACCAGTCTTATAGTGAAAGACAATTATTTGAAAAAGCTTATGAAAGAATTCTGTCTGAATTTCAAATTGTTTTGAATGTATCATTAGAAGATACTCAAAAAAAATTGGATAAAGCACTAAAAAGAAATTTAGGTGGGCAGTCTCAACCAGTGGTACCTGCAAAAACTCCAACTAGTGAATTACCTGTAGACGAGCCAATTTCTGATAACGAAGAACCGATTGACGAGTAAAAAAAAACGCCTCTCACACAAACTGTCATGAGAAGCGTTTTTTGTAAAGAATACTAAGTTACTATTTTCTTCTTCTTTTTTTTGCTTTTTTCTTAGCTTTTTTCTTAGCTTTTTTCTTAGTTTTCTTTGCCGCTTTTTTTCTTTTCTTAGGCATCTTTAGCTCCCTTTTTTAGTTAAACGAATCAAATTGATTCGCTGTTAACATATTTTTATTTTTTTCTATAAGTTATGTCAATTCTTTAATTAGAAGTTGAATTTTATAAAAAATTATTTTTTAAATTTTATTTTT
>NZ_JBNGYX010000006.1:0-98523 GCF_052049995.1 Candidatus Pelagibacter sp.
ATTTATAAGAGACTTAAATTTATTTAAGATTTTACTTTTTCTTTCTTTTTTATCTCCATCTAATTTATTTTTTTTATAGTTTTTATTAAAGATAATATAAGATTCTTCATACCATTTTGAAGATTGATAATTATAACCTAATAAATTAGCATACTTTTTAGACTCTTCTTTTAAACCTAGAATATAATGAATTTCAACAAGTCTATGTAAGGCTTCCTCAACATAAATTGTAGTATTATAATCATTAATAACTACTTTAAATCTATTTATTGCAGGTATCCATTTTTTTCTCTCAATATAATATCTACCTACATACATCTCTTTAGCTGCTAAAATATCATTGATTAAATCAATTTTAAACCTAGCATCAATAGCATATTCTGTGTTAGGAAAATTATTTACAAGATAATCAAAATACTCTTTTGATTTTAATATTGATCTAGTATCTTTTTTTTCATCGGCGATTTGCTCGTAGTAAGATATTGCTAATAAATAATAAGCATAATCTAAATTTTTATGAAATTTATAAATCCTCAAAAATCTCTCTAATTCTGAAATACAATCAATATAATAATCTTGAGAATAATAAGCGTATGCTGCCATTAAGGATGATTTTGGTGCTAGTTCTGACTGTGGAAAAAGTATTTCAACTTCATTAAATTTTTTTGCTGCAAAAAATATATCTCCTTCCTCTAAAGCTTCCATTCCATCTAAGTAAGCTTCCTTGACTTGAAGATCTAAACTTTTTTCAGTAATCGTAGATGTTTTTACTGCATCTTTTGAGCATGAGATGCTTAATACAAAAAAAAATAACAAACCAAATATTTTTATCATCTTGATAGATTATACTTACACAGAGAAACTTTTTAAAGCTAGCTTTTTTCTTATGCTATAGATCTAAGTAAATTTTTATTAATTAATGTATGTGGAAGATTTTTTTCTTTTATTTCTAATATTGAAAAATTTTCTTTATTTTGAAATACTTTTCTTAATAATTGGTTTGTTAAATAGTGGCCCCCTTGAGAACAAATAATACTTGCTACAATTCTATATCCAGATGTATACAAATCTCCTATACAATCTAAAATTTTATGATTAACAAATTCCTTTTGATTTCTTAGGCCATCATTATTTAATAATTTTTCATCCTTGACCACAATAGCATTATCTAAACTCCCACCTTTTGCTAAACCCTTTTTTTTAATTAATTCGATATCTTCATAAAGACAATAAGTTCTTGAATTGTAAACGTCTGATAAATCATCTTCGTATACTTTGACTTTGTTTCTTTGATTACCAATAAGTTTATTTTTATATTTAAGTTCAAAATCAATATTTAAACTTAATGTAGAAGGTTTAATTAAAATAAATCTTTCGCCATCTGAAAATTTTACCTCTTTATTTATCTTGATTATTTTTATTGGATGATCGCTAGAATTAATTTCAGCTGCAATAAGTTTTTCAATAAATACTTTGGCTGATCCATCTAGAATTGGAACTTCTTCATTGTTAATTTCTATTAATGCATTATCAATTCCTAAACAAAATAAAGCTCCCATCAAATGTTCTATTGTAGAAACCTTAACTCCATATTCATTTTCTATAGTCGTGTTTAATGATGTATTGGTAACATTCATAAAATTTGGATAAACTAAATTATTATTTTTTAAATCAACTCTTTTAAATACAATTCCAAAATTAGGGTCCGCTGGTTTAATAGTGACTGTTGCATCAAGACCACTATGAAGTGCAATTCCAGTAAATGTAGTATCTTTTTTTATAGTTTTTTGAGTTAGGTAGGACACAAGATAATTTAATTTGAAATGTTACAAATTTAAAAACAACTAATGTTACAAGAAAAGACAGTATTAACTGAATAGTTGAAAAAACTTCTCAAATATTCCGTTTTTTTTGTAGTTTTTTGGAATTAATTTTACTTCATTTTCAATATATCCACTTTTAACTTTGTAGGCTAAATCTGAAATAATAGTGAAATTATTTTGAGATAAAGTTTTGATATATTTACCATCCAAGTATTCATTAATATTAATATGATACTTTTGGAACATACTTTCAATTTGAGCAGTCAAATTTATAGGAATAGAAATAAATTTAAGTTCGACACAAAAAGAGTCTCCATGCAAACTTTCTTGATAAGTGGGATAATTTTTTCCATTAACAAGATACTTATTAATTATTATATGCATGATTTTTTCACTTTGAAAATTTTCTTTAAATAAATCTTTGGCATCAATAAGAGTATTTTCAAAATATTTTCTATTTATTATTTTCTCATAATTTTTTCTTTTTATAGCAAAGTTAATATTAGATATTTTTATGTGCTCTATTATTAAAGTAATATTTTTTATAAATTCACCTCTGAATTTTTCTAATTTAAATATGTTTTCAGCAAGAAATAAATCTAAACTTTTAAAATCTATGGAATGAGTATCATTATTTAATTTCAACTCTTTTGAATATAAATTTTTTCGATTCTTTATATCAAAAAGATATACTCCAAATTCTTTTGGTGAAATACTTACAAATGTTTCTAAATCTTGTTCTTCAGCCATTAATTATAATTTTATCATTTATTCTAGCATCTATTATTTTTAAATTTTCAAAACTACTATCATTTAAAAATCTATAGGCTCTATCTAAAGATTTTTTTATATTTTTATTGGATAGCTTGATTACAACATTATTTTTAAGCTTTATATCCCATCGTTTTGACTGAAAATAATAAAAGGAATTTATTTCTTCATAAGAAAATTTTGAGTTATCTAAAAATTTTAAAAAATTTAAAAAGTCTTGAACATTTGGTTTACCAAAAATGTGAGGTAATTCTTTATTTGAAAAATTACTGTTTAAAAGTTTTCCATTAGAACCAATATAATATAATTCTCCTTCCAGATTAATCTTTGCAATTAAATCAGTTTTTTTTATATAAACGGCTAGTGTTGACGGGTATATTTTTATAATTTTATAGTTTTCAACCAAATTATTTGAATTAATTATTTGATTTATTTTATCACTGTTAAGTAAAAAAAAATTTTCTAAATTTAAATTTTGAATTTTTTTTGATAGAATTTTACTCTCCGAAACATCAAGACCTATTATTTTAATTTTTTTAGCTTGTTTGAAATTAATTTTATTAAAGCTAATATTGTTTATAGAACCTAATAAAATTAGTAAAAAAAAATAAATTAAAACTCTTCTACTTTTTTTTATTTGCATCAATTAAAATCCATTCAATTAATTTTAAAAAACTTATTCCTTTATAAGCAGCTATTTCAGGTACTAGAGATAATTTTGTCATTCCTGGCTGAGTATTAATTTCTAATAAATAAAATTTTCCATTGTAAAATTTAAAATCTGATCTTGTAACTCCTTTACACCCAATAATTTTATGAGCTTTTAAAGCTATATCTAATAACTGTTTCATTTTGTTTGAAGTTAAATTTACTGGAATTATATGTTCTGTTTTTGCACTACTATTATATTTTGCTTTATAATCATAAAATTTTCTTTTTGGTCTTAACTCTATAGCGCCTAATTTCTTATTTCCCATTATGGCAACTTGAATTTCTCTACCCCCAATAAACTCTTCAATCATAACTTTTTTATAATTTTTAATTGAAATTAGAGTTTTAGTTATATTTTTTTTATTACAAATATATACATTTACACTAGAGCCCTCATTTAAAGGTTTGACAATTACTGGGAATTTTAACTTTTTTTTTATTTTTTTTATTAAATCAAACGTCGGTAAGTCGTAGGAATATGTAAAATATTTTGGAGTTTTTATTTTATTTTTTATAAATATTTTTTTAGAAATTTCTTTATCCATTGCAATAGAAGATGCAATTACTCCCGAATGAGTATATGGAATTTTAAATCTCTCTAATATAGTTTGAATATACCCATCTTCACCAAACTGACCATGTAACGCATTAAAAATTACACTTGGTTTAAATATTTTAATATTTTTTTCCAAATTATCATCTGGCTCAGAAATTTTAATTTTATAACCGTTTTTTTTCAATTCTTTAGCCACTTGATAACCTGTATCAAGACTAATTAATCTCTCTTTAGAAATTCCACCTGATAAAATAAGTACTTTTTTTTTCAATTTATTCTAAGATTTTTATTTCTGTCTCTAATTTAACCCCTGTTTTTTTAAAGACACTTTCTGATACAAAATTTATTAATTTTTTCATGTCTTCAAACTTAGCATTACCTTTATTTACAAAAAAATTACAGTGTTTTTCAGAAATTGATGCTTCTCCAAAAGATTTTTTAAGTGGTACTGACTCTTTAATTAGTTGCCAAACTTTTTTATCTGACTGATCCACAGGGTTTTTAAATGTGCTACCACTTGTTTTCATTCTTGTTGGTTGAGATTGTTCTTTTTTTTTTTTAAGGTATGTGATTTCTTTATTAATTAGATCCCTGTTCTTCTTAAATCCTTTAAATGAAGCGCTCAAAAAAATAAGATCGTCAGATAATCCACTATCTCTATATTTAAAATTAATATCTTTTGAAGGTATTGTAATAACTTGTCCAGTTTTGTTTATTGCCTGAACAGAAATCAGTATATCTTTAAATTCTCTTTGAAAACAACCTGCATTCATTTTTATACCTCCGCCAACTGTTCCAGGTATACATGAAAGGAATTCAAAACCTCCTAAACTATTTTCCATAGCAAATTCAGATAGCAATTTATCTGAAACTGCACTACCAGCTATAATAATTTCTTTTGAGTGCAAGGAAATATTATTAAAATTATTTGTAAGTTTAATTACTACTCCATTAAATGTTTTATCAGTTATTAGAGTATTAGAGCCGCCCCCCAAAATAAAAATTTTTTCTTTATTATCAATTTTTTTAAGAAATTTAATTAAAGTTTTTAGGTTGTCAGCTTTAAAATATATTTTTGCTTTACCACCAATATTAAACCAATTTTTTTTTTTAAGATCATAATCTAACTTTATATTATTATTAAATTCAGATAATAATTCTCTTAATACTTTACTCATTTTAATAGGTCAGGCAATTCACGCATCCAAGTTGAAATAGTTCCGGCGCCCATACCAATAACTATTTTTTTTCCATAAATATTAGCCTTTATAAATTTTGCTAATTGGAACTTATCATCAACTAAAAATAATTGAACTTTAGAATTTTTAATTATTTCTTTAGCAAAATTTATATAGCTAAATCCAAGTTTAAGTTTTTCTCCAGCAGTATAAATTGGAAATAAAATAACTTTATCTGCATTTTGGAAAGCAAAAGTAAATTCTTTTTTTAAATCTTTTAATCTTGATATTCTATGTGGTTGAAAAATACATATCTTTTCATAATCTTTATAAACATTTTTTACTCCATCCAGTACTTCTTTAATTTCTGTAGGATGGTGGGCATAATCATCATAAAAATTCACATTGTTAAAATGAAATATTTTATTAAATCTTCTTTGAACACCTTTAAAATTTTTAAGTCCTTTTTTTATATTATTAATTGGTAAACCTACTGTTAATGCTAGTGCTGCTGCAGCAGTAGAATTTTTAATATTGTGAATACCTAACAAAGGAATTTTAAATTTTTTAATTAATTGATTGTTTTTATTTGGTAATTTTATCATAAGGTCAAACTCAGAGAATTCTTTTAATTGTTTTATATTCTTAATACAAAAATTTGATTTTACATCCAGGCCATATGTAAAAAAATTTTTGTTTTTTATTTTTTTAATTAAATTTTTATTATTTTGATCATCTAAACAAATAAATGATTTTCCGAATGAAGGAACTTTATTTACAAAATTTTCAAAATATTTATTTAATTTATCCATAGTGCCATAATAATCCATATGCTCTCGATCTATATTGGTAATGATTGAATATGTTGGGGGTATAAAAATAAAACTTCCATCTGACTCGTCCGCCTCTAATATAGACCAATCACTTTTCCCAAGCTTTGCTGAATTATTAATCGAATTTATTACTCCACCATTGATGATTGTGGGATCAATTTTTGTCTCTTGAAATATAGAAGCTATCAATGATGTTGTTGTGGTTTTACCGTGCGAACCAACAACTACAATATTTTTTGTTAAAGAGACAATGTTGGCTAACATTTCTCCTCTTTTATATATAGGTAATTGTTTTTTTTTGGCCGCAAGAAGCTCTGGATTATTTTTTTTAATAGCTGAAGACACAACTAGGATAGTCCCCTTTTCTATATTTTTTTTCTTGTGTCCAATGAAAACTTTTATTTTTTCTTTTCTTAATCTTTCAATATTTTTATTATTTGCAATATCGCTGCCTTGAACTTTAAAACCTTTACCTTTCATTATAAGTGCTAAGCCACTCATGCCTATTCCACCTATTCCTACAAAATGTATAAGTTCTGTTTTTGCTAATTTAATTTTCATTAATAATTTTTAATATTTTTTGATTAACATTATCCCATGTATTTTGATAATTTAATTTCTGTAAATTATTTTTTTTTGTCATGTAATCCTGACTTTTATTTGTCAATTCGAATAAAAATTTCTCAAATTTTTCGTCGTCGAAATTTTTTTGATCAATTATCCAACAACAATCCTGTTCCTCATAATATTTTGCGTTTTCATACTGATGATTATCTTTTGATGATGGAAGTGGTATTGCTATAAATGGAATATTTAAAAAAGATAGTTCAGCTAAACTTGAAGCACCTGCTCTCGTTATGCATAAATCTCCCTGTTTTAAAACTTCATTAAGATTGTGATCAAAACTGAAAACTCTACTTTCAATATTATTTTGAGAATAAAAATTTTTTAAAAAATTAATATTTTTCTCACTTGTTTGATGAATAATTTTTATAGAAACCTTTTTTGCTATACTCACAAAAGATTTATTTAAAAGCTTATCAAAAATTTTTGCACCCTGACTACCTCCTATTATTATAATTGTGAATAAATTATCGTGTTTTTGATACGTAATGGTTTCATAATATTCTTTTCGTATCAAAGGTTTAATAGTAATTAATTTGTGATTAATTCCAGATGGTAAATTAATTAAATTCTCTGAATAACATATTAATTTTCTTGAAAAATTTAAAAAAAATTTATTTGCTCTTCCAAGAACCATATTTGGTTCAATTAAAAAAATGTTTATTCCCAATATTTTTGCCGCTAAACATATTGGCAAAGACATATAACCACCTGTAGAAATTAAAATTGAAATATTATTTTTTTTTAAAAGTAAAAAAGATTTAACGGTTAGAAAAAACATTTTTAAAAATGAGTAAGGCAGTAGAAAATAATTATTTAATTTTGGGGTATCGATTACAAATACTTTGTAATTCTTGTCAAGATATGCAAGGCCTCTCATATCAGAAGAAATAAAGGTTTCATGAGTATTCTTTAAATGATTATAAATTGTAATAGCTGGCAACACATGACCACCAGATCCACCTGTAGAAATTAAAACTTTTTTTGTCATTTATTAATTTATTTTTCTTTTTGTTAAATTTAAAATTATCCCAGCTAGTATTGATGTACTTATTATCGATGAACCACCATAACTTAAAAAAGGTAATGTCATTCCAGTAGTTGGAAATAATCTTATATTAACCCCGACATGAATAGTTGCCTGCATTAATATTAAACTAATAGATCCAATTAAAATTAGTTTAACTTTATCATTTCTCTCAAAACTTATTTTTTTAAAAACCATATAGATTAAGATCAAAAACAATAATAATATTAACATTATGGCAACAACACCAAACTCTTCAGAAATTACTGAAATAATATAATCAGTATGAGCTTCAGGAACCCTATTTTTAAGAACTCCTTCACCTATGCCTTTTCCAAAAAAACCTCCACTTGTAATTGACTCTATTGCTTTATCAGATTGAAAATTATGAGTCCCTGTTTCTCTATTAAAAAATGAAAAAATACGTCCCTGGATATAATCAAACCTAGGAACAAAAATAATAAGATAAGCAAGCAAAGATGCACCAGCAATAAATATTGCTAAAAGAATATATATATTAATTCCTGATGTGAAGATTAGAGCTGCCCAACAAAATATAACTAATAAAGTTTGGCCGATATCTGGTTGAGCTATTAACAATAAAGAAATGAAAGATATCAAAAAAATAGATATCAAATACTTAAATAAAATATTTGATTTTATATCACATAGAATAGTTGCTAAAATTATTATCAAAAATGGTTTTAGAACTTCTATGGGCTGAAATCTTGGTAAAAAAAATAAATCTATCCATCTTTTAGAACCTTTAACTTCAACACCAATGAATGGAACTAAAAATAAAGAAATAAGTGAAACAAAAAAAAGAATAATAGAGTATTTATATAATTGATCTGGATTTAATGATGAAAATATAAAAATAAGAGATATTCCAATTAACACATAAATCAAATGTTTAAAAAAGAAGAAATAACTGTTGGTATCTAACTTATCAGAAGCTATTAGAGAAGTTGAAACTAAAGAAAAAAATAATCCAATAATAAATAATAAACTTACTAGTAAAAAAATAGATTTATCTATGTTTTTCCACCACTGATAATAAAATTTGTAAACAATACTATCGCTTTGCATTTATATATTTTTTAATTATCTGATTGAAATAATACCCTCTATCTTCAAAATTTTTGAAACTATCGAATGAAGCTCCAGCTGGACTGAAAAAAATAATATTTTTTTTAGATTGCTGAATATTAATTTCTGAAAAAATAACTTTAAGAGTTTCTTTTAAATTTTTAAAATTTTTAATTTTTAATCTATTTTTTAAAATTTTTATAAATTTTCTATGATGTGATCCAAAAATATAAGCTTTGATATTTTCACAATTTATTTTTGATAGTTTAAATTTATCTCCTTTTTTAGGAATTCCTCCTAAGATCCAATATACATGATTTAAATTTTTTAATATATTTTCTGAGGAAGCAAAACTTGTAGATTTAGAGTCGTTAATTATTGTGAGATTTTTTTTATCAAATATAATTTGTTGTCTGAAATCTAGACCTTTAAATTTATTAATAGTTTTAATTAATTTTTTGTAATTAAGTTTTAATCTTGGAGCAATTTTTAATATAAATGATAAATTTTCTTTATTACCATCAGATAGGAAATATTTATTAGTAATTTTATTAAACTTTTTATCTATACTTGAAGTCTGTACTCTGTAGATTTCTGAATTATATTTATTTTTATTTAATTTTTTATTTATTAGTTCATCCTCTTTTTTTACGTATGCAAAAGATCCTCTTGTTTGAGATTTTAATAATTTAAATTTTGCATCTACATAATTTTTTAAACTTTTATGTCTTTCAATGTGGTCTGCAGTTATGTTTAAAATTACCGCATATTTTGATCTAAATACGCTACTGTAATCTAGTTGATAAGAAGAAGCCTCTATTACAAAGATTGTTTTTTTTGTAATTTTTTTTTCTGATAATGCTGGATTACCAATATTCCCAATAAGTCTTGAGTCTCTTTTTTGATCGATTAAAGCATCATGTAAAATTTTAGCAGTTGTAGATTTACCGTTAGTTCCGGTAATAGTAATGCTTTCATTGTTATAAAATGAAAACAAAACATCAAGGTCGGTATGAATTTTTTTAAAATTTTTCTTTAAAAATTTTGATAATTTACAATTTGAGACATCAATTCCAGGACTAATGATAATTCTATCAAAATTTATTTTTTGAATTTGCTTTAGTTTAATAATTTTTTTTTTAAGTTTTAATTTAATTTTTTGATTGTCATCAAACAAATATACATCAGACTTGTTTTTTAAAAACTTATAAGATGAAATGCCACTCTTTCCTAAACCATAAATTAATATTTTTTTTCTTAAAAAAATATTATTAAATATTTTCATTATCTTAATTTTAAGGTAGCTAAACCAATCATTGCTAGGATGATGGAGATAATCCAAAACCTAATTACAACTGTAGACTCTGGCCACCCCTTTTTCTCAAAATGATGATGAATAGGCGCCATTCTAAAAATTCTTTTTCCAGTAAGTTTAAATGAAATCACCTGAACCATTACTGAAACTGCCTCTAGTACAAAAAGTCCACCAGTAATAGCTAAAACTATTTCATGCTTTGTGATAATTCCTACTGCACCTAAAGATCCTCCAAGAGATAATGAACCTGTATCACCCATAAAAATTTTAGCAGGTGGAGCATTGAACCACAAGAAACCTAGACAAGAGCCAATAATTGCCCCACAAAAAATTGCTACTTCACCTGTTCCTTCGATGTAGGGAATTTGTAAATAATTTGAGAATACGATATTTCCAGTAACATAACTTATAAATGCAAAACATGCTGCAACTAATATGACAGGCACTGTTGCTAGACCATCTAATCCATCTGTAAGATTAACAGCATTTGATGAACCTATAATTACAAATATTGCAAATGGTATAAAAAACCATCCAAGATTTATGATTAAATTTTTAAAGAATGGAAAATATAAATTATTTAAATTTTGATAATCATTAAAATAAACAAATAAACTTACTCCTATAATTGCTAATATTATTTGTGAAGTTATTTTAAACTTTGATGAAATTCCTGATGAGTTGCTAAATTTAATCTTCTTAAAGTCATCATATGCTCCTAACAAACCAAACGTTATTGCTATGTAGACACAAAATAAAATATTAATATTTGATAAATCTGCCCAAAATATCACTGACACCAACAAGCCAAATAAAATTATTAAACCGCCCATTGTTGGTGTGCCAATTTTTTTAACTATATGATCTTCAGGGCCATCGTCCCGGATTGGACTCAAAATTTTTTGTTTTGAAAAAAATTTAATAAAAGGACCTCCAACAATCAGTACAATAACTAATGAAGTGAAAAAAGATAAACCTGTTCTAAAAGTTAAATATTTAAATACATTTAAAAAACTAAAAGTATCAACGAAATTTAATAAAAATTGATAAAGCATTTAATGCAATCCTTTCAGATCTTTTACTATGTCGTTGAATCCTGTCGCAAGTGAGGCCTTAATCATTAAATAATCATTATTATTTAAATCTTTTCTTATCAATTCAATAATTTGAGATTTGTTTAATAAAATCCTACCTTTTTTGGCTTTTGAGATACCTGCAAATATTATAGATGCCATTTTACCTTTGACAAATACCTTATCTATCTTGGTTTGATTAATTATTGGAGCAATAGATTTATGAAGTTTTTTAGAATGACTACCAAGCTCTAACATGTCACCAATTAATAAATATTTATTTGATTTTTTGGATTTTATTTTATCAAAATTTTTTATTGCTGATTTTAATGATAGAGGATTTGAATTATAGCTTTGATCAATTAAATTAATTTTTTTATTATTAAATTTTATTACAGAATGATCCCCTCTTCCCCCAGGAATTTTGAAATTGAGAAAAATATTTTCATTTAGTTTAAATATATTTTTATAAATACTAATAACTGCTAAAGCAGCAAGTGTATTATATATATTGTTTTGAAAATCGTTTGATAATATAAAACCCTTCTTTTTATTATTTAAATCAATATTAATTTTAAATTTTTTTCCAAAAGTTTTTGTATTAATTAATTTAATATCTGCTCTCTGATTTTTAATACCAAAAGAAACTATATTAATTTTCTTTTCTTTGGCAATTTTTTTATGCAATCGAAAATGACCATCATCTGCATTTAATACAACATAACCATAAGTTTTTATGTTGTTAATAATTTCAGATTTTGCTAAAGCAATTTGCTTAATATTTTTAAAATTTTTAGCATGTGCATAATTTATGTTTGTTATCACTCCAACATCTGGTTCTATAATTTTTGATAAATAATCAATTTCACCTTTTTTATCCATTCCAACTTCTAAAATTCCAAACTCATCATTTTGTTTTAAATTAAAAAGACTCAAAGGAACCCCAAATTTATTGTTATAAGATTTTGGAGAAATACTTACTTTGGTAATTTTACTTAATACATTGCCCAGCAATTCTTTAAGTGTAGTTTTGCCACAACTGCCTGTGATAGCTATAATATTTGTATCAATACTTTTTCTAAAAGTTTTTGAAATATCTGTTAAGAATTTTAAAGTATTTTTTACTTTAATCTGACGACTTTTATTTAAGTTATTTTGAAATCTGTTTACTACAGCCAACGATGCTTTTCTATTGAATGATTGTGTAACAAATTTATTACCATCATTTTTTTTTCCTTTAATAGCAAAAAAAATATCATTTCTGGTAACTTCTTGAGAATTAATTCTTGCTGTTTTTAAAGATGTGGAGGTGGACAATTTTTTAATTTTAGCTGTATCTTTAATTACATTTAATTTTAAATTATTTGATAAATTATTATTTTTATTCTTAATAGTATTTAAAATTACTTTTCTATCTGAAAAGAAAATTTTCTTATTTCCAATATCTTGTGTTTTCTCATGGCCTTTTCCAGCGACTAACAAAATATCACCTGAATTCAAATTATGAATAGCTTTTTTTATTGCTATTGCTCTATTAGAAATTTCTGTAATTCTTTTTTTTTTGATTCCTTTTTTTATATCTCTTCTTATTTTTTGAGGATTTTCAAATCTAGGATTATCATTTGTAAGAATGATACTATCTGCAAAATCACTAGCTATTTTCCCCATTTTTGATCTTTTATTTTGATCCCTATTTCCCCCACAACCAAATAGAACTGTGATTGCTTTATTAGGAAATTGTTCTCTAAGATTTAGAAGACAGGTTTTTAGAGCATCAGGTGTATGAGCATAATCAAGAATTACTTTTGATTGATTTTTTATTTTACCAATTTTTTCGAACCTTCCTTCAACTGGTTTTAATTTTGGAATTGTATTTAAAATTTTATCTAAACTAATACCGCTATGTTTTGCTGCAATTATTGCCATTAAAACATTTTTTAATTGTATTTTTCCAATTAAATTTAAATTTATATCCATTATTGAGCTATTTAATGTAAATCTAAGAAATTGACCCTCTCCTTTAAAATTATGAGATAAAAGTTTTAGATTATTTTTCTCATCATCAAGTGTATGCAATTTTAATTTCTTATTAATTGCGATTTTTTTTATGTTTTTAAACTCAGGTATTAATTTATCTGTAATTACATTTCCTTTTCTTGAGATTAGGTTTTCAAATAAATAAAGTTTTGCATTTAAATAGTTTTTTAAATTTTTATGGTAGTCAAGATGATCCTGGGATAGATTAGTAAATATACCTGAATTAAACTTTAAACCATCTAATCTATTTTGTTTTAAACCATGACTCGAGGCTTCCATAATTACATTTTCTATTTTTTGTTCTTTTAACTTACTTAATATTTTAGCTAATTTGATTGGATCTATTGTGGTATTAGATAAATTCAAATTAATACTTTTTGATTTAACACCTAATGTGCCGATTGAAGCACCTTTTTTATTATTTAATTTTAATATTTGATAATAAAAATCTGCAACTGATGATTTTCCATTTGTGCCGGTAACTGCAATTAAATTTTTTGGTTTTTTATTATAAATTTTAAAAGCTGTTTCAGCTAATAATTTTCTTACATTATTTGTATGGATATACAAAATTCCATTTTGGAATAGATTTGTTTTTGTTTCGCTTACAATAATTTTAGATCCTTTTTTAATTGCTTTAGGTATAAATTTATTACCATCAATACTATTTCCTTTGATAGCAAAAAAAATATTATTTTTTTTAATACTCTTTGTGTTAAATGAAATTCCTGAAAAAGAAAAATTTTTATAGTTTTTATTTATTTTATGAAAGTAGTTTCCTAGAAGCATAATTAATTAACCTCTATATATTTTGTGGCTAAAATAGGCCCAATTTTATCTATGACTTTTCCTACTACCTCTACTGAAGTCCAGCCAGCTGTATTATAAAGTGTACCCTTCCACCCTCCTTTTCGGTGTCTATACTTATAATAATAATCTTTAGATTTTTTTGGAGTATCTAGCATCACAACAAAAACAAATTGTGGATTTGATGTGGGAAAAATGGAGGCAAAAGTATTTATTTTTGCCTCAGAATATGCTCCTCCTTCAGGTTGATCAGCGGTTCCTGTTTTTCCACCAATTTCATAATTCTGAACATCTGCAAATTTAGCTGTCCCTTCCTCAGTATTTACAATTTTTCTTAAAGCGCTAACAACTTGTTCTGAAATACCTTTGTTTAATATTCTTTTATTTTTTTTATTAAAATTATTTTCTTTATAAATTAATGTTGGCTTAATTTCATACCCACCATTAGATAAAACAGAATAACCTTTTGCTAATTGAAGAATTGTAGTAGCTATTCCATGTCCAAAAGAAGCTGTAGCTAACCTGCATTTTCCAAAATCATAATTTTTTTGAGGAGCAACTTCTTCAATATCAAAATCAATATCACTTAACACGCCAACTTTTTCTAAAAATAATTTAAATTTTTCTGAGCCGACCTTTTGGGCAATTTTTACTGATCCAATATTTCCAGATCTAACTAAAATTTGTTCTGCAGTTAAATCTGATGGTATTTCATTGTCGTACTCACCGATTCTGTATTTGTCACATTTAATTGATTTGGGTAAATCTAAAAATTCAGTCTCTGGTTTAATTACCTTTTCATTTAAAGCGCTAGCAAAAGTAAATGCTTTAAATACAGACCCAAGTTCATATGTTCCTTTAGTTACCCTATTAATATAATTCACATCTGTAATATTTTGTCTTTCATTTGGATTAAAATCTGGCAAAGAAACTAATGATAAAATATTGCCATTATTAACATTCATTAAAATGGCTGCACTACCTTTGCTTTTAAAAATTTCCTGATATTTAATTAATTCTTTTCTAATTAAAAATTGAATATCTTTATCTAAGGTAAGTTTAATTGACTCTTTTGATTTTCTAAGTTCATCATTTAAAGATTTTTCTAATCCGGAAATACCATTATTATCATCATCTATCTGACCTAAAACATGACTAAAAAGATTTTTTTGTGGATACATTCTTAAAACTCTTTCTTCTGGAACTAAAGATTTGTCCCCTAATTTCATTATTTTTTCATAATTTTCTTCTGAAATTTTCTTCTCTAAATAAAAAAATTTCTTAGTTTGTATTTTTTTTTTAATTTGATCAAAATTTTTGTCAGGAAAAATAATATTTAAACTTAGAAGTAATTTTTTTTCATTGATTATATCTGAAGTTTTTAAACCAATATCAATCGATTTAACTGTCTTAGCTAAATAATTTCCATTAATATCTATGATGTCTGCTCGATAAAGCTGATTTTTAGATACAGTAAGATTATTGATGTTTTCTAATTTACTTTTTTGTGAACCTAAGTGAACTAGGTGTATTGTGTAAATTAAATATATAATAAAAAAAACAAAGAAAATAAAAGCTACACGATTAAATTGAATATTTAATCCATTCTCTTTTTTCTTAAATGTAAAATCACTTTTGTAGTCCTCTATAGTTAATTTTGATTTATTATCAGCCATTATTCTTTAATAATTTTAAAATTTTTGATTTTATTTCCATCATTTGAAGTATTGTAAACTCTTATGTCGTTTATATTTTTTTGAATTAATTCATCCTCAAAATACTGAGACTGAAATTCAAGTAATCTTTCTGAGGAACTTAAATAATCATACTCTAAGGATACATTCCCAAATTCAGAATTTAAAACTCTAATATTCTCTTTTACTACAAATATTTCATCTTCAATTTGTTTAGTTGTATTTTTTATTATTGCAGTTGATAGAACTAAAAAAAAAATCACTAGAGCTAAAACAAACTTTTTCACAGTTTGTCTCCGTAATTTTCAATTTCAATATAATTTCTGAATTGCTTCTCTATATCGGTATCAAAATTATAAAAATCAGTTTTTTTTATTGCATATCTAAATTTAGCAGATCTAGATGGTGGGTTTTCGCTTACTTCTTCTTCTGAGGGAGTTATTGGTTTTTTTTGAATTAAATTAAATAATGTATCTGCTTGTTTTACAACAGGGCTATATCGTGAAATACTTTTGTTTTCAGAGAGACTTTTAAAAAAATATTTTACTATTTTATCCTCTAAAGAATGAAATGTAACTACGCCTAAAACACCTCCTTTTTTTAAAACTTTAGTGGCATTTATAAGACCATAAATTAATTCACTTATTTCTTTATTTACAAATATTCTAAGTGCCTGAAAAACTTTGGTCGCATTATGAACTTTAAAATTTTTTCTTTTTTTTGATTTATCAATAATTTCAACTAAAGATTTAGTATCAATTTGATTTTTAGATCTTTCTTTTATGATATTTTGTGCAATAAATTTTGCCTCTTTTTCATCTCCAAAAAATTTAAAAATTTTTTCTAATTCCTTTTCGTCAAGTTTATTGACCACATCTTCTGCAGAATAACTATTTAATCCTAGCTGCATATTTAATTTACCAGTATTATCGAATGATAATCCTTTTTTTGGGTCTTTTATTTGAGTGTAGGAATAACCAAGATCAAAAATTACTCCTCTTATGTTTTCGTTTTTAAGTTTTAAATTACTTAATTGACTAAATTTAATATTTTTAAATATAAATCTATCCTCAAAATTTTCTTTTAATTGATTAGCAATTTTTTCACTCTCTTTATCTCTATCGAGAGCAATTACATTTGTATTTTCAAAATCTAGAATCTTTTTGGAATACCCGCCTTGACCAAATGTACAATCAATAAATGTGCCACCATGTTGAGGGGAAATAACGCTAATAATTTCTTTTAGCAGTACCGGATAATGCTTTAGCATTTTCGGTACTATGGTGGCGTCCATTTATTTCTTGGAAGACCATTAATTTTTTTGTCTTCTTAAGAATGCTGGTATCTCAAGATCATCTTCTTCTTCCTCATGCTCAGGAGATAAAAGTTCATCTGAACTTGAGGTTTCTGTTTCTGAACTGAATAAATCTGGCGCATCAGAATCAACTCCAAATTCTTTAAGATCATTAGAAACCTCTTCTTCAGCATTATTCACTTGTGTTTCTTCATGATTGGTTTCCAAAGCCTCTTGTGCAAAAGATTTTTCCATTTCATTAACTGAATTATCTTCAACTATACTTTCACTTTCCATGTTAGTATTTTGAACAACTTCTTCATTCATCATTTGATTATGAGAACTTTCGGTTTGTTGTTCTTGGATAATCTCATTTTCAAGTTTCAAAGCATTGGCACCATGTGTAATGGGGTTTGATGCTGTTGTGTTGGAAAAATTAAAAGATTGAGATGATCCAATATTTGAAAAATCAGAATAACCAGGATTACGGTTTTGAATTCTATGAACCATATTAACTACTGATTTTGACTCAGGTTGTTGTCCATCTAATGATGTTGCAACAATTGAAACTCTCATTTTTCCATCTAGCTCAGTGTCAGTGATTGCACCAATAATTAACTCTGCTTCAGGATCAACTTCAGCTCTTACTTTATTTACAGCTTCATCAACTTCAAAAAGTTTAAGATCTTTACCACCAGTAATATTTACTAATAAACCTTTTGCACCTTTTAAAGTATAATCATCTATTAATGGATTGCTGATTGCCATCTCTGCAGCTTTTAGAGCTCTACCTTCTCCTTCAGCTTCTCCAGTTCCCATCATAGCTTTACCCATTGCTGCCATGACAGTTTCAACATCAGCAAAATCTAAGTTGATCAAACCAGGTCTAACCATCAAATCAGTTATACTTTGAACACCATGCATCAAAACATTGTTTGAAAGGTTAAATGACTCTTCAAAAGTTGTCTGTTCGTTAGCTATTTTAAATAAGTTTTGATTTGGAATAACAATTATTGTATCTACGTGTTTTCTCAGTTCTTCCAAACCTTGTTGTGCTCTTCTCATTCTAGAGGGGCCTTCATATAAAAATGGAAGAGTCACAACACCTACAGTTAAAATATTTAATTCTTTAGCAGCTCTTGCGATGACGTGAGCAGCACCAGTGCCCGTTCCACCACCCATACCAGCTGCAATAAAAACCATATTTGCACCTTGAAGTGTATTTACAATTTCATTTAAAGATTCATCAGCAGCTGCTTGACCGATATCAAGCTTTGCACCTGCTCCTAAACCTTTTGTTAAATTTAAACCAATTTGAATTCTTGTTTTTGCTTTACTTAGCTTTAAATCTTGAGCATCTGTATTTACTGCAATAAATTCTACTCCTTGTAGATTATTTTCTATCATTTCATTGATTGCATTTCCGCCTGCCCCACCAACTCCCAATACTAGTAGTCGTGGTTGCAACTCTTTAATTTCTGGTGCTTTAAAGTTTATTGTCATCTTATTTCCCCTCGTTGTTGTTTAAGTGTTTTTCCCATTTAAGACTTGCTCGATTTATATTTGCTTTTTTTCTCGCAATTACCTTAAATTTTTCAAATGCTGTTGGTTCCCATATTTGAAATGTTTGACCTTGACCAACAAACAACATGCTATTTTTTATTTTTGCATGTTTTAATAATTTTGTTGTAAGTGAAATTCTACCTTCACTATCGAACTGTAAATTTATACTTTCTGATAATATTGAAGTCGTAAAATAATCTCTTTTTTCCTCAAAAGGATTTAAAGAATCAATTGCTGAAGAAATTTTTTCAATTCTATCTTGAGAACATGCTTCTATTGAAGAATTACTAAATGATGGATAACAAATAACACCATTGTAACCTAGGTTGGATAAATGTGACCTAAAACTAGCAGGCACAGACACTCTCCCTTTTTTGTCTAACTTGTTTTCGTAAGTTGATAAAAACATATATTTTTAAATTTTTAAATTCCATATTTGGGAATATATGGGAATATATGGGCATTTAAAATGATAGTCAAACCCTGAATCTGGACTAATTTTCCTTATACATATTGGTCTTTTTTATACCAGCGTTTATTAGAAGAGTATTTTTTTAATGATTATTGATTTTAGATATATAAGTGAAAAAAAAGAACATAAATGATTCAATATTGAATCAAAACAAGAACATTTATGTAATGAAAAATATTATGCTGAGAATAAGTTTGCCAGATAAACTATAAGCCGGGTTCTGTCATTTAAACTTATCATTTGTCTAGGCTTAAGATCACTCTTAAGCTCAAGCAACTAACCCTGATGACTAGCCAAGGACGGCTTTTAGTTTTTCAACAATGTCATCTCTACTTAGTCTTGCTCTCAGTGGGGTTTTCCAGCGTTCATTGTTACCAATAGAACCGGTGTGCTCTTACCACACCTTTTCACCCTTGCCATGTTATGGCGGTTTATTTTCTGTGGCACTGTCCCTAAGGTTTCCCCCGCCAGGTATTACCTGGCACTGTGTCCTTGTAGAGCCCGGACTTTCCTCTTTAAATTAATTTAAAGCGATAAGTCATTTATCTGGCATTTGTAATTTATTACTTAACATTAAATTTTCAAGGAAAATTATTTTAGGATTTTGTAAGATTTTCACTTATTAATAAACACTCCTTATCAATTATTCCATTAATTAACTCTTGTCTAAATCTTCTCTGAAAAGCTTTTATAAGTAATTTCTTATTTTTATGCATATCTTTGGGTAAAAGTCTTAAATAACCAATTTTATATAAATTTTTTAAAAATTTATTTTCATCATTTTTATCTACTTTTGTTTCTCTTATTTTAAAAAGTTTTTTTTCATTTAAATCATGCCATAATCCAACTCTATTTTTTGATAAATATCTCCAAGGAAACTTTTCTCCTGGATCTTTTTTTCTATAAGGAGCGACATCAGAATGTCCCAAAATAAATTTATTTTTTATTTTATATTTTTTTATTAAATATTTACTTAATTTTAATATAGAACGAATTTGTTTTTTTGAAAATTTTTTATATTTCTTTCCATGACCTGGATTGCTTATTTCTATACCAATGGAATATTTATTAATTGATTTATAATTTTTCCATGATGATATTCCAGCATGCCAACTTACATAAAGTTCCGGTACTAGAGTTATTACTGATCCGTTATTTTTTATAAAATAATGACTGCTAACTTTAGATTTACTATCAGTAAGTCGCTTAATCGCATCTTCTTCATTTTTCATTCCAGTGTAGTGAAAAATGATAAATTTAATTTGTTTAATTTTTCTTTTTTTTTGATCAAAATTTGGAGAGTAATTCTGGGTTGTATTTATACTCATTTTGAATGATAAAATTAGCTACTTTGTAGACATTTTATTGTCATTTTTATAAAATAAAACTTAATTTACATTTAATATTTATATATTATACAGGTTGTAATGTTTAGAAAATTAGTTTTAATAATAACCCTAATTTTTGTTTCAGCATTAAATGCAAATGCTGGATCAGATGGTGAATTAATTTTAAAAAAAAATCAACCTGCTGAAGTTAAAGACTGCTTTGAGTCTTTAAATAGAGCTACTTTTTCTTTTAACCAAGCTTTAGATGGAGTATTATTTCAACCAGTTGCAAGTGCTTATAGAATTTTGCCTTCTCCATTAAAAACTGGTGTAAGTAATTCTCTAGAAAATTTATCTACTTTAGTAACTATTCCGAATAATATTTTACAAGGTGAATTAAAAAAAGCTGGTGTAAACTCGGGGAGATTTATTATTAATACAACAGTTGGTATTTTAGGTTTCATAGATGTAGCCCAGCATTTAGGATTTCCTGAATACGAGAAAGAGGATTACGGTCAATCTTTAGCAACAATGGGGGTTGGACCTGGTTGTTATCTAGTATTACCTGTTTTAGGACCAAGCACAGTTAGAGATGCTACAGCGTCTGTTGCAAACTTAATTGGAGGAGATGCCTGGTATAATGTTACTGTTACAAACGACACTCAACACTTTAGTGATTTTGACTATTACGCATCAAGAGTAACCTCTGGTATAGATTTTAGAGCCAAAAATTATGATGCAATTGAAAATTTAGAAAAAAATTCAATTGATTTTTATGCTTCAGTAAAAAGTCTGTATTTACAAGATAGGCAGCAAAAAATACTTAATACTAATAAAATTATTGAAACCCAAGATGATAGTGATTGGGAAGAAATCGAAACTCAGTAATTTTAACTAAAATAATGAAAATTAAAAAATTTTTTTTATTAATATTTTTTTATACATTTGCTTATACAAATTCATATTCAATAGAGCCAGATGTATTTGTTCAATCTACAGTAAATAGAGCGTCTAATGTTCTATCTAAAGACATATCTAAAGAACAAAAAATAAATGAATTAAAGGTAATAGCTAAAGAAACAGTAGACATAAGAGGTGTTGGTTTTTATTCTCTTGGATCTGCTAGAAAAAATTTAGATCAAAATCAAAAAATTAAATATTCAGAATTATTTGAGTCTTACTTTTTAAAAAGTTTTTCAAGTAGACTGGCTGAGTATACTAATCCAGAAATTGAAGTTCTAGGTAAAGAAGTGCTTAATAAAAATTATACTATTGTAAATAGCTTGTTAATTGGAACATCTGATAGGCCTGAAGTAAAAATTGATTGGAGGATATATACTAAAAATTCTGACAATCCATTAATAAGAGATTTGATAATTGAGGGCTTAAGTCTTGCAAGGACTCAAAAAGAAGAGTTTTCATCAATTTTAAATTCAAATGATGGAGACATTAATGTTTTATTTAAAACTTTAAAAGAATTTTCTAATAACTAAAATATATTTTTTTGGTGGGCCCGCCAGGACTCGAACCTGGGACCAATACATTATGAGTGTACTGCTCTAACCAACTGAGCTACAGGCCCTAAATAAAACAACTGTTTTTACTTCTTTTTTATATCTCATTCAAGATTTAAGAGGAATATATTTTCTTAAAAAATAATGAATGATAAAATAGGTATATACAAAATAAAAATTCATGTAATTCTGAAAGTTTAATATATCTAAAAGTCACAAAATCTAGTACTTCGCTAATATTTATATTTACTGAATGGTTTCTATATCCAGGATGTAAACTTAGTTTATCTATTATAAAATCTGGAAAAAAAAACAGAATTATAATAATTGATATATAAATTAAGTCCTTTTTTGGAAATATTAAATTAAGATAATTTGAATTAATTGAGGTATTTTTTAAATATCTGAATATCAAAAATGAAAGGCAGCACCATATTGTTAATAAGCCCCTTGGCAGTTGATTAAGTAAATTCGAAATATTGTGAAAATTTGTTTCTTGCTGATTGTTGTAAAGAATGAAAAAATTCCCAGTCTCCCATTTAAATATATGCTGTCCCCAAGATATTTCTTCAAAAAAATAATAACAAATACAAAGTAAATACATATAAATTACAAATCTAAAAAGTTTTGGAAGATTTTTAAAATTCGGTAATTTAATAGTTTTATAATAAATAATAATTGTAAATAATAAAAATAAGACTTGAATATTTTCTACAATCCCATTTTCATTCCATATAATTGGATTAAAACCACTTAATTCTGGGTCAAAAAAATCAAAAAAATATGCGAGTTTGTAGGAATAATAATAAAAAAAACCTTCAATTAACAAAAAAAAAATAAAAAATAAAAATATTTTAAAATGTAATTTAAAATTTTTAAAAAACATAATAAATCTTCAATAATGGTGGGCCGTGTTGGTTACGCTCCAACTACCCCTGCAATGTCAATGCAGTACTCTACTATTGAGCTAACGGCCCTAAATTAACTTTCTAAGAAACTTTTTAATTGCTTTGATCTACTTGGATGTTTAAGTTTTCTTAAAGCCTTTGCCTCAATTTGTCTAATTCTTTCCCTGGTTACAGAAAATTGCAATCCTACTTCCTCCAATGTATGATCAGTATTCATACCTACCCCAAATCTCATTCTAAGAACTCTTTCTTCCCTGGGTGTTAGAGTTGAAAGAATTTTTGTTGTTGCCTCTCCAAGGTTAGATTTAATTGCTTGTTCTAAAGGAGCTAAAGCTTTTGTATCCTCGATGAAATCCCCCAAACTACTATCTTCTTCATCACCAACTGGCTTTTCTAAAGAGACTGGTTCTTTAGAAATTTTTAATACTTTTCTTACCTTATCTAACGGCATTCTTAATTTTTGTGCTAACTCTTCTGGTGTAGCTTCTCTTCCAAACTCACTTAAAATTAACCTTTGTGTTCTTACAATTTTATTAATCGTTTCAATCATATGAACAGGAATACGAATTGTTCTAGCTTGATCAGCAATTGATCTTGTTATTGCTTGTCTAATCCACCATGTGGCATAAGTTGAGAATTTATATCCTCTTCTGTATTCAAATTTATCTACGGCTTTCATCAATCCTATATTTCCCTCTTGAATAAGATCTAAAAATTGTAGACCTCTGTTAGTATATTTCTTAGCAATAGAAATAACCAATCTCAAATTTGCTTCCACCATTTCTTTTTTAGCAATTCTTGATTCTTTTTCACCTTTTTGAACTCTACTAACTAATTTTTTAAAGTCAGTTACAGAAATTCCAAGTTTATGACTAATTTCAATTAATCTTTCTCTAATATTTTTAAATTCCTCTTTATTTTTACTAAAAAACTGTTTCCAAATGAGATTTGTATCTAAAAATTTTTTAAGATTTGGATTTATTTCATTTCCTATATAAAATTTTATAAATTCATTTCTTGGAATTTTTTGATCCATAGCAAGTCTCAATAAATTACCTTCTAAAGAAATTATTTTTTTATTCTCTAAATAATGTTTTTGAACTAACTCTTCTAAAACTGAAGGTGATAATTGTAATGATTTAATATTTTCTAATATATCGTTAACTATTTTATCATAACCTTTTTCTTTAGCTGGTGAAAAATTTTCTGATTTGAGCAGACAATCTAATTTTTCTTTTTGATATTTTATCAACTTTGAATATTCTTTTGTAAGCATGTTAACTGTTTTCAAAACTTTTGGTTTAATTTCAGTTTCCATTGCAGCAAGAGTTGGATTAAAATCATCATCATCATCTGATGAACCAACTTCTTTATCTGTTTCTCCTGCATTCTTTTGCTTAGCACTAGGACCTGTAGTCTCATCCTCCATATAGTTTGTATCTATATCAATAATCTCTCTAACTAAAATTTCATCTTTTTGTAATTGCTCATTCCATTCAAAAAATTGTTGTGCAGTAATGGGACTTTGAGAGAGTGCAATTAACATTACATCTTTTCCAGCCTCTATTCTTTTTGCTATAGCAATTTCACCTTCTCTAGAAAGTAATTCAACTCCACCCATTTCACGTAGATACATTCGAATGGGATCGTCACTTTTCTCTATTGTTTTGCCTTCTTCTTTATTGGAATTTTCTTTTTTTCTTAAAACTTTAAAGTCTGATTTTTTTTCTACTAAAGAAATATTTTCATCTAAAATATGAATGAATGCTTGAGATAAATTTTCATCAGATAAATTTCTTTTTCCCAAGGATTTGCTTAATTCTTCATAAGTAATAAAACCTCTATGGGTTCCTCGGCCCATAAGTCTTGCAAATGATTTTGTAATAATTCTTTCCACGATAATCTGAATTTAGAAGTCTTATATAATGTCAATTATATAAAAATCTATTACTAATTTGGTCAGTTTAATTGAGATTCTGCTTTTTTTTGAGCTCTTTTAACTCATTAAATGTAGACTCGCTCATATCCACAGAAAACTTCGATTCTAATTCCTGGATTCTGAATTCAAGATCATAATTCATCAAATCTCTAGAGATATCCTCTATTAATTCTATTATTTTTTGATCATCATCAGGTTGATTATTTAAAATATATTTGATTGGAGCAAATTTATTTATTTTTTCTATTAATTGAATATCTAAATTAAGATCTTGAATTGTAATTAGTGAACCAGATTTCAATTTTTCAATAATCATTGAAAATATTTTTTTATTAAACTCAGTAAATAATTTAATATTTTCAATTAAATGAATATTTTCTTGCAACAAATCCAATTTATTTATAACCAGATATAATAAAGAAAACTCTTTTAACTCAATGCCAGTCAAAGACTGACTCTCTTGAAAATATCTTTTTGTACTTTCTAAAGATTTTGTTTTCTTTAAATAAATTCTTTTATTATTTTGCTTAGAATGAGGTGTTAACTCATCAATTTTTTCCAAAAAATATTCCAAAACATATTTTTTTATAAAATCATCTTTTATTGTATTTGCAATTTCTCTCAATTTTTTTTCAAAAACAGCCATAGATGAAGGATTATTTTTCGTTTGTTTTTTATAATGACTAAAAATAAATTGATGAATTGATAATTTTCTCTGCTTTGTAAAGTCTACAAAATTAGCCTTACCATTTTTATTTACATAGCTATCTGGATCTTCTTTATCTGGTAGAAACAAAAATGAAATTTGTTTTTCAGGTTTCAGTTCCTTTATTGAATTTTCAGCTGCTCTAACACCAGCTTTATATCCACTTTCATCACCATCAAAACAAATTATGATATCATCAAAAAATTGGTTTAAAGTTAAAATTTGCTTTTCAGTTAAAGACGTACCAAGATTTGCTACCACATTATCAATTCCATTTTTGCTGAGACCTACAACATCCATGTATCCTTCAACCAGATAAATATGATCAATTTTATTAGAAAGTTTTCTTGCTAGATCTAAATTATATAAATTTGATCCTTTTTTAAAAAAATTTGTCTCTGGTGAATTTATATATTTGGCTAGATAATCTACATTTTCAATTATTCTTCCACCTAAAGCTATTGGTTGACCAGAAATATTATTGATTGGAAATATTAATCGACCTCTAAATCTTTCGACATAAATTTTTTTTTTCTCATCTAAGTAGAATAAACCAGTCTCTATTAAAGTTTGCTCACTATAATCTTGTTTTAATGTTTCGAAAAAACTTGGATTTTTTTCTATGTAACCTATTTTAAATTTTTTTACTTCATTTTTACCTAGTGATCTATTTTTTAAATAATCTCTAGCAATCGAATAATTTTCATTTTTTAAAAGTTCATTATGATAAAAGTCAACATATTGACTAAAAATGGTTTTATACTCATTCCACTTTTTTTCTCTTTCTTCATCTTGTTTTGAAAACATATAAGGTTGCATTCCTGCTAATTGAGCTAAGTATTTAACTGCCTCTCCAAACTTTAAATTTTGAGTTTTCATCACAAAATCAAAAATATTACCGTGCTCTGAAGTTGCAAAACAATGATAAAATTCTTTTTCATCATTTACAGTAAATGAGGGTGTTTTTTCATTTTTGAAAGGTGATAAACCTACAAATTCTTTACCTCTTTTTTTTAATGAAACACTCTTTGATACTACCGTTGAAACTTTCAACCTATTTTTAATTTCATCAAGATACTCTTTTGGGTATTTCATTATTTGTTCAACAATTCTTTGATCATTGATCCTGCTTTAGAAAAATCAATTTCATCTGCATGAGTTTTTTTAAGTTCGCCCATAACTTTTCCCATATCTTTTAATGAATTTGCTCCAATTTTCGAAATAACATCTGCACAAATTTTCTTAGTCTCGTCTTCACTAAGCTGCTTTGGTAGAAAACTTGTTAAAATATCATACTCATTTTGCTCAACCTCTAAAAGATCTGTTCTATTATTTTTTTTATAAATATCGATCGATTCGGCTCGTTGTTTAACCATTTTTTTTAAAAGTTTCTTTATGTCCTCATCATCAGTTTCTTTTTTGTTAGGGCCTGATCTGTTAACAATATCCAAATCCTTAATCGAAGATAATATTAACCTATAGGTTGATATTTTATTTTTATCTTTAGATTTTAAAGCATTTTTATATTCGTTTTCGATGGTCTGTTTTAATGACATAATTTTTTAATCTACTTTAAAGAAAAAATTCTTCAAAAGAAAAATTGTTTTTTTACAATTTTATATTACATCTCTGTTGCGATAATAAAGCAATTATTGTATTAACCTTTAACTCATGAGTTGTAATTGAAGAAAAAAGCAAAAAAAACTAACTCAAAAACAAAATCACAAATCAATACAGGCGTTTTAGTTCTTGAAAATAAAAAAGTATTTAAAGGAATTGGAATTGGATATCAGGGAGAAGCCACAGGTGAAGTTTGCTTTAATACATCCTTAACAGGCTATCAAGAAATCATTTCTGATCCTTCATATGCGGGTCAAATTATCAACTTTACCTTTCCTCATATAGGAAATGTTGGGACCAATAAAGAGGATCATGAGTCTGATAAAATATGGGCAAAAGGAGTAATAATTAACTCAGAAATAACATCTCCCTCAAACTATAGATCTTTTCTACATTTAGACTCTTGGCTAAAGAAAAAAAAAATTGTTGGAATTACTGGCTTAGACACCAGAAGCCTAACAAGTTTTATAAGAGACAAAGGCGCCCCCAAAGGTACTATTAGTTATTCAAAAAAAGGAAAATTTAATATTAATAAATTGACCAACTCTACAATAAAATGGAGTGGATTAAAAAATCTTGATCTCGCGGAAGTAGTTTCAACCCAGAAAAATTATATTTGGAAAGGTCTTAAAACATGGAAAAAAGAACTTGGATATAAAAAAAATAATAAGAACTCATTTCATGTTGTTGCAATTGATTATGGAATTAAAAAAAACATTTTAAGATATTTCTCTGACTTCGACTGTAAAGTTACAGTTGTCTCCTGCAAAACTAGTGCCCAAAGAATTTTAGCTTTAAAACCAAATGGAATATTTTTATCAAATGGTCCTGGTGATCCAGCTGCAACAGGGAAATATGCTATAGAAATTATTAAAGATCTAATTAAAAAAAATTTACCAATATTTGGTATCTGTTTGGGTCATCAAATTTTAGCATTGGCATTAGGTGGTAAAACAAAGAAAATGAAACTTGGTCATAGAGGAGCAAATCATCCTGTTAAAAATTTAATTCATGATAATGTTGAGATAACGAGTCAAAACCATGGATTTGAAGTAGTTAAAGAAACGTTACCTAAAAATATTGAGGTCACCCATAAATCTTTATTTGATAATAGTATTGAAGGTATCAAACTAAAAAATAAACCAGTCTTTTCAGTTCAATATCATCCAGAGTCTAATCCAGGACCTCAAGATAGTGTTTATTTGTTTCAAGAATTTATTAACAACATGAAAAAAAATGCCAAAAAGAAAAGATATTAAAAAAATATTAGTTGTAGGAGCTGGTCCAATAATTATAGGACAAGCATGTGAATTTGATTATTCAGGGACACAAGCATGTAAAGCTCTTAAAGATGAGGGTTATAAAGTAGTCTTAATAAACTCAAATCCTGCAACAATTATGACTGATCCAGATGTTGCGGATAAAACTTATATTGAACCAATTACACTTGATGTATTAGAAAAAATTCTAAAGAAAGAAAAACCCGATGCAATTCTTCCAACAATGGGAGGGCAAACTGCGCTTAATCTTGCAATGGAAGCAGAGAAAAAAGGAATTCTCAAAAAATACAAAATTGAGTTGATAGGAGCAAATTCTAAAGCGATTTCTAATGCCGAGGATAGAAAGAAATTTAGAAAAAATATGATAGATATTGGTTTAGATTTACCAAAATCAGAAATCGTAAATAATAATAATCAAGCATCGAAAGTATTAAAAAAAATTGGTTTACCTGCAATTATAAGGCCTGCTTTTACACTTGGTGGGCTTGGTGGGGGAATAGCCAAAAATAGAAAAGATTATTTTAAAATTGTTAAAAATGGATTGCATGAATCTCCCGTAAGCCAAGTTCTTGTAGAGGAATGTTTAGAGGGCTGGAAAGAATTTGAGATGGAGGTTGTAAGAGATAAGAAAGACAACTGTATCATCATTTGCTCGATTGAAAATATAGATCCAATGGGAATTCATACGGGTGACTCAGTAACAATTGCACCAGCTCTTACACTTACAGATAAAGAATACCAAGTAATGAGAAATGCATCTATTGCATGTTTGAGAAAAATTGGAGTTGAAACTGGAGGATCAAATGTTCAATTTGCTATCAATCCTAAAAATGGTCGAATGGTTGTCATTGAAATGAATCCACGTGTATCAAGATCATCAGCACTTGCATCAAAAGCAACTGGATTTCCTATTGCAAAAGTAGCTGCAAAATTAGCAGTTGGCTATACTCTTGATGAATTAAAAAATGAAATAACTAAAGTTACTCCTGCATCATTTGAACCAAGTATAGATTATGTGGTGACAAAAATTCCAAGATTTACATTTGAAAAATTTTCAACTTCTCCTGCAACTTTAGGGACATCAATGAAATCAGTAGGTGAAGCAATGGCTATTGGAAGAAACTTTAAAGAATCTCTACAAAAGGCTTTGGTGTCTCTCGAAACTGGTTTTTCAGGTTTAGACAGAATTTTTGATTTAAATAAAAAACAAATTGAAAAGAAACTAAAAGAAACAATTCCGAATAAGATATTACTAGTTGCTGAAGGAATTAGAAAAAAAATAGACCTAAAGAAAATACACAATTTATCTAAAATTGACCCTTGGTTTTTAGAACAAATTAAAGAAATAGTTGATTGTGAAACACAGATCAAAAGCAAGGGACTTCCTAAAGAATTTTCAGAATTTAATAGAATAAAATCAATAGGATTTTCAGATAAAAAACTTTCGGAATTAACTAAAACTTCTGAAGACGTTGTTAGAAGAAAAAGATCAGCGCTTAAAATAGTTCCAGTTTATAAAAAAGTAGATACTTGTGCAGCTGAATTTAAATCGTTTACTCCTTATATGTATTCAACGTATCAAAGAAATTTTTCAATTAATTCTGAATGTGAGGCTGATCCATCCAATAAGAAAAAAATAATTATTCTTGGAGGGGGGCCAAATAGAATTGGACAAGGAATTGAGTTTGATTATTGCTGTTGTCAGGCTAGTTTTTCATTAAAAGACGCAGGATTTGAGACGATAATGGTCAATTGTAACCCTGAAACAGTATCAACAGACTATGATACGAGTGATCGATTATACTTTGAACCTTTAAAGGAAGAATACGTTTTTAACATAATTAAAAAAGAACAAGAAAAAGGAAACCTAATAGGTGTAATTGCTCAGTTTGGTGGCCAAACTCCGATTAAGCTTGCTAAATTTTTATATGACAACAAACTTCCGATTTTAGGAACGCAATATACATCGATCGATTTAGCAGAAGATAGAGACCGATTTAGAAATTTATTAAATAAATTAAAACTAAAACAGGCAGATAGTGGAATTGCAAAGACATTTAATCAGGCAATTAAAATAGCAGATAAAATAGGGTTGCCATTAATGGTAAGACCTTCATATGTTTTGGGTGGAAGAGCAATGGAAATTGTTCATGAAAAAAATCAGCTTAAAAAATTTGTTGAGGAGGCTTTTAAAGCTGCAGAAGATAATCCAATTTTAATTGATAAATTTATCGATCATGCAATGGAAGTGGATGTGGATGCTATATCAGATGGAAAACAGGTTCACGTAGCAGGTATTATGCAACATATCGAAGAGGCAGGAATTCATTCAGGAGATTCTGCATGTAGCCTACCCCCTGTATCGATTAAACCATATCTTCTTAAAGAAATTGAAAATCAAACAAAAAAATTAGCGATAGCTTTGAACGTAAAAGGTTTCATGAACATACAGTTTGCAATAAAAAAAGATGAAATTTATGTCATTGAAGTTAATCCAAGAGCTAGTCGAACAGTTCCTTTTGTATCAAAAGCAAAAGGTCTTCCTTTAGCTAAAATTGCATCAAGAGTAATGGCTGGTGAAAAGTTATCTAAGTTTAATTTAAAAGATAAATCTAAAGGTATGTACGCAGTTAAAGAGGCTGTGTTCCCATTTAATAAATTTCCAAACAGTGACTTATTGTTAGGACCTGAAATGAAATCGACAGGGGAAGTGATGGGATTTGATAAAAATTTTGGAATGGCTTTTGCCAAAAGTCAAATAGCGGCAGCCAACTCGTTACCAAAAGAAGGATTAGCTTTCATATCTCTTAAAGACTCACATAAAGACGAAGGATTGGATTTAGCAAAAGATCTTTTAAAACTTAAATTTACATTATGTGCAACTAAAGGAACTGCTGAATATATTCGAAAACATGGAATGAAATGTAAAATTATAAATAAAGTTAGTAGTGGAACTCCTCATATAGTCGATGTTTTAGACTCAAAAAAAATTGCGCTAGTAATAAACACTGGGGGTGGGAATAGTGAACACCGACTGAGTGATGCAATAGCTTTAAGAAGAGCAACATTAAAGAATAAAGTCCCATACTGTACTAATATGTCTACTGCTCAAGCCTGTTTGGAGGCAATTAAATCTCTTAAGACAAAAAGATTGGAGGTTAATTCACTACAAGATATTTAGTAAATTCTAAACATCAACTATCATTGTATCTTTAGATCCTCCACCTTGTGAACTATTTACAATTGTACTCCCTTTCCTTAATGCAACTCTTGTTAAACCACCAGATGTTACGTAAATAGATTTTCCACTTAACACAAAAGGTCTTAAATCAACATGTCTTGGCTCTATATTGCTTTCAGTAATCGTAGGAAGAGTTGATAAAATTTCTAAAGGCTGAGCAATAAATTCTCTTGGTTTACTTTTTATTTTCTGAATCATTTCATCTTTTTCTTTTTTTGATGCTCTTGCACCAATTAAAATACCATACCCTCCAGACGCATTAGCTGGTTTAACAACTAATTTTGAAATGTTTTCAATAACATAATCTCTATCTTTTTTCTCATGACACAGAAAAGTTTCAACTTGATTTATTTTAGGTTGCTCGCCTAGATAATAAACAATCATTTTATTTACATAAGAGTAAATAGCTTTGTCATCTGCTATACCTGTTCCAATTCCGTTTACTATTCCTACGTTTCCTTTTTTCCAACACTTAAAAAGTCCAGGAACTCCAATAAGTGATTCTTTGTAGAATACTTTGGGATCTAAAAAGTTGTCATCCAATCTTCTATATATACAATCTACTTTAAGTTTACCTTTAACAGTTTTCATGTATACAATATCATTTTCCACGAACAAATCTTTGCCTTCAACGAGAGCTATTCCCATTTGTTCAGCTAAAAAAGAATGTTCAAAATAAGCTGAATTATAAATGCCAGGAGTAAGTACTACCATGTGAGGATTTTCAGTTCTTTTCGGTATGCATTCCTCCATACAGTGGTACAATTTATTTGCGTATTGGTGTATTGAGGAAACTTTATATCTCGTAAATAACTCTGGAAAAACATCCCTCATAACCATCCGATTTTCAAGCATATAAGATACACCTGATGGAACTCTCAAATTATCTTCCAAAACCAAGTATTCACCATTTATATTTCTAATAAGATCAATTCCAGAAATGTTTGACCAAGCTTTATACTTTGGAGAAAAACCATCACATTCTTTGATATAATATGGCGAATTAAAAACTAATTCCTTAGGAACTACATTATCCTTAAAAATTTTTTTTTTATTGTAAACATCATCGATAAATAAATTAAGTGCTTTTACTCTTTGTGCCAACCCTTTTGAAATTTTGTTCCATACACGTTTAGGAATTATTCTGGGAATAATATCTAAAGGCCATTTTTTTTCTTCTGCTCTATTGTTAGCTGCATAGACTCTAAAATTAATTCCTCTTGCGCTAATTGTGCTTTGGCAATTTTTTTCAATTTCTTGTAATTTTTTCTTTCCATTCCTCTCTAAAATTCCAGAAATAATTTTAGCATGTTTTCTTATTTTACTATCATCAGATATATAACCGTCATAAGAGGACTTTGAGTCGTAATTTTTCCAGAATTGAGTAACCATAATATTTAATATTTTAATAAATATACAAAATAGACAAATGCGAAGAATGAATGACAGTTATGCTAAAAATAGTTTGTAAAAATGATTATTTTTAAATATCAATTACATCTATGACATATTGTATAGGTATTAAAACTAATGAAGGTCTTGTTTTTGCGTCAGACTCAAGAACAAATGCAGGTCTAGATAATGTAAATATATATTCAAAAATGATGACCCATGATGTTGGTGACAGAACTATTGTAATAGTAACTTCAGGAAATTTAGGAACTTCACAAGCAGTTTATAAATCAATTGAGAAAGATTTAAAAAGCTCAACAGGGATAATGAACTTAAACACATGCTCTGATTTCGAACAAATAGCTTCCTATATTGGTTCACTTAATATTGAGCACTCCTCACCTCAAGGAATTAATACAGATAATGTCTTACTTGGTTCAACATTTATAGTTGGAGGACAAATCAAAGGTCAGCAACACGAATTATATTTAATATATCCTCAAGGTAATTATATAAGACCTGCAGACAGCAAACCTTATCTTGTAATTGGAGAAGTAAAGTATGGTAAGCCAATATTAGATAGGGTAATCAAACCAAACGTATCTATTGGGGACGCATCACGTTGCGCATTAATTTCGATGGACTCAACCTTAAAAAGTGATTTAACAGTAGGCCCACCAATAGATTTTGCTGTACACAAAAAAGATGCTGAAAGATTAGCTTCACTTGAATGTTTAAATCTTTCTGACGAAACTTATTCCCGAGTTTGTAACCAGTGGTCAGAGGGAATATTTAAAGTTTTCGACTCATTTCCCAGATTTGATTGGGAAAAATAAAATTATTTAACTTTCCAATCAGTCTGAAAAGTAACATAGTTTACTTGAATACATCGTCTTTCTTTAACTATTTTTTTCTTTTCCATTCCATGCCAAGTATTTGGTCCACTGGTAAACAGATAACCATAGTTATGTTTATAAGGAAGTGTTTTAACCTTCTCTAATTTTTCATTATAAAAATCTGTTCCTAAGTCCTCAGACTCATTTGTTTTATTAACAAATATCAACCCTGACATAAGTTTTTCTTTTATATCGCAATGAGGTTTAAGCCAAAAACCTTCTCGATCACATATAATTTCAACTCTTACATAAGAATTTGATAAATCTTTATCAATCATTTTAGAAATTGTTTCATATGTTTCTTTAGACTGAAGTTCGTTTATAAATTTTACTAAATTTGGAAATTGAGTGGAGTTCTCTTTATTTATAAAACATCTAAATTTTATTGCTTTTCCACCTGATGCTATTCCTTCTCTAAATTCTGCAGCTCCACCATCTATTGCTCTAGTGCCATCGTAATTAAGATTGTGTTTACTCACATCAGGAATATCTGCTTTCACTATTTCATCAATTGCTTCCTCTGATAAAGCATTGCTATATTCCCAATGATTAAAAGGGAAACTGTATTGTTTCGAATTATTTTTAATTGAATTTAAAAATGACATTAACTTTGAATTTTGCTTTTTAATATTTTTGCAACTCTATTAGTTTCATCAAGTTTTTCATAGTTCCAATTTTCTATTTCTTCTCCTAAATTTCTAATAATATTTAATTCTCTAAATAAATTTCTAAAATTTTGGAATCTCTTATCATTTCTTTTTGGTAAAATATTTGCTACATAAATGGGTTTGCCAGTCAAAGCTGCTTCAGATATCATTGAGCTAGAGTCACATGTAACTACAATATTTTCAGATAAACCAAGTGCTGATAAATAAGCTTTTTTATCAACATTCATTATAATAGTGTGATTTTCTCCAAAAAATTCTTTAGCATAGTGGATCGTATTCAATGGTGTTCTCATTGATGGAATTACAACAAGTTGAAAATTATGTTTTTTTAACAATTTATAAAATATTGAAAAGATATGTTTCATGTTTTTTGTTGAGTAATCATAATATTTCGTAGGCCCACCCAAAATTAAAGACCAAATTTTTCTATCATCTCTTTTTATAAACGAGTTTAAATAATTCTTATTTTCCTCGATTTCATTTTTGGTAAGATAATGTATGGCGCCTTTAGTGGAAATTACATTTGAGCCTTTTATTCCATCGTGTTCAGGAGCTATTACAAAATCAAAATGATTTAAATCTACTTTTGGATCTTGTATGTGAATATTAAATACTTTTTTATTTGAAATACTTTTTAAATGAATTGATGGAATTACACTTTTTCTTCCACAAGATATAATTATATCAAAATCTAAATGATTTAATTTTTTATAAACATTTTGTGAAACAGGAGTAAATTTTGGTGGGAGCAAATTCCAAAAATTATTTAGTTCAACCTTATGGTGTGTGAATTCAATTTCTAGAGCTTTAGCCAATCCCTCAACTTGACTAATCATTCCATGCATGCCTTGAGTTAATAAAATACCTTTTAATTTAGTCATTAATCACTATATAGCTTTCATATGAGTCAAAATCCAACTAAACACACAAAAGTGTTAATAATTGGATCCGGTCCTGCCGGATACACAGCTGCAGTTTATGCTGCTCGAGCTATGTTAAATCCAATTCTAGTTCATGGATCTGAGCCAGGTGGTCAATTAACAACGACAACTGATGTTGAAAACTTTCCTGGATTTGCAGAGGTTATCCAGGGCCCATGGTTAATGGATCAAATGAAAGAACAAGCTAAAGCTGTTGGTACAGAAATGATAGAGGATCACATTAGCAATGTTAATTTAAAAACTTCTCCATTTGAGGCAACTGGAGATAGTGGTCAAAAATATACTGCTGACAGTGTAATAATTTCTACAGGTGCTCAGGCAAGATGGTTAAATTTAGACTCAGAACAAGAGTTTAGAGGATTTGGCGTCTCTGCTTGCGCAACATGTGACGGTTTCTTTTTTAAAAATAAAGAAGTTGCAGTAGTTGGAGGTGGCAATGCAGCTGTTGAAGAAGCAATGTTTCTTACAAAATTTGCATCCAAAGTAAAATTAATTCACAGACGAGATAGTTTAAGGGCTGAAAAAATGCTTCAAAAAAAATTAATGGAAAATAAAAAAATTGAAATTATTTGGGACTCTGTAGTTGAAGATGTGTTGGGTGACAAAGATCCTAAAAATGTTAAGGGAATTAAAATAAAAAATGTCAAAACAAATCAAACACAAGAATTAAAGCTTGATGGTGTATTTATTGCTATTGGTCATGATCCAGCAACCCATCTATTTAAAGATCAACTGGAAATGGATAAAGAAGGATACTTAATCACAAAGGCAGACTCTACTGAAACTAATGTGCCTGGTGTTTTTGCAGCTGGAGATGTAAAAGACAAAATTTTTAGACAAGCAGTTACAGCTGCAGGTATGGGATGCATGGCAGCTCTTGAAGCAGAAAAACATCTATCTCACAATTAAATGTCAGAAAAAGTATTGCTAACTGGAATTAGTGGTTGGATAGCAAAACATACAGCAATAGAATTATTAAATTATGGTTACGAGGTCCTAGGAACTGTAAGAAATGAAAGTTTAATTGAGCAAACCAAAGATACTATTAGTAAATACGCTCCTATAGATAAATTATCTTTTATTAAATTAGATCTTGTTAAAGATGATGGATGGAATGATGCAGCTAAAGGATGTAAGTATATATTTCATATTGCATCTCCTTTTCCAATAAAAGTTTCAAATAATAGAGAAAGCTTATTACCTCCTGCAGTAGATGGTACTTTAAGGGTAATAAATGCAGGGATAAATGCTGGGGTAGATCAAATCGTTAAAACTTCTTCTATTGTTGCTATGTTTAGAAAACCTAACAGAACTAATCCTTATACATTTGGAGAACAAGACTGGACTGATGAAAATTGGGTAGAGGGGGTAAATGATTATTTTTTATCAAAAACTAAAGCTGAGAGAGTTGCTTGGGAATTGATGGAAAGCAAAGGATTAAAAAATAAATTAACAACAATTTGTCCTGGTGGAGTCTTTGGTGATGCTCTAGATAAAAAAGGAGGTACTTCAATTGAGTATGTTAGACAATTCATGGCTGGTAAATTCCCTGGAGCACCTAAATTTGCTGTTCTAATTTCTGATGTAAAAGATATTGCAAAAGCACATGTTGCTTGTATAGGAAATGATAAAGTTGGAGGTAGAAGATTAATTGTTGGAAAAGAAGTAAAAAAATTAGTCGAATTATCCCAATTGATGGCTGAAGCAATGCCTGCTTATGCAAAAAAGCTTCCAAAAAAAGAGCTTCCAAATTTCATGGTGAAGTTGATAAGTTATTTAGACTCAAGCGCTAAAATGATGATACCTGATCTTGGAATTTTAATGCAAACCGACCCCTCTTATGCTGAAGAGTTATTAGGTTTTAAATTTAAAGCTGCAAAAGATTGTATGGCAGAGAATGCAAAATCTGTTGTTAGACTAGGTTTAGTTTAATTATAATTTTAAAATTTCATCAGACTCAAAAGTGATTTTTTGCAAATTTTCTTTAGCAATTTTGATCATTGCCTTTGCAACATTTTCTGAACTGATTGGTCTCATTTTTTTAAATGGCCCAAATAACAAAGGCGACAATGCGGTAAAAGCAAAAATACCTATTTTTTCACCTACTCTGTTCTCTTTTCTTTTCCCCATTAAAAAAGAAGGTCTTAATATTCCTAATTTAGAGAAGTTTAATCTTTTTAATTCCTCTTCGACTAAACCTTTAAATTTCACATAATTCCCGGAACTATTTGGATTAGCATATATTGAAGAAATAAAAATAAATGACTTAACTGAATTAGCTTTTGCAATTTGTGCAATTTCCTTTGGAATATCTAACTCTACTTTTTGGTAATCATTTTTATCAGGAGAATTTTGCTTTGTGGTACCAATACAAAAAAAACAATCATCCCCTGTAATTTCAGTTTTATGATTTGCTAAATTATTAAAATCAATATTTATAATCTCAACTTTTTCATTATTAATTGAAGTTTGAGAGCGAACGAAAATCTTAATTTTAGTGTAATAATTATCTTGAATTAATTGATTAACTAAATGGCCACCAATTAATCCAGTGGAACCAAATACTATGGCTGTTTTCATTAATTTAAACTTTTACAAAAAGAGGAAATTTTTTCTAAAGCTTTTTTTAGATTTTCCATTGAAGTTGCATATGAAATTCTGAAAAATCCCTCTAAACCAAATGCGGAACCCTGAACAACAGCAACACCACTATTCTCTAAAAGAGATTGAACAAAATCAGTGTCTGATTTAATTTCTTTTCCACTAGAATCTTTTTTTCCCATTAACTCTTTACAACTAGGGAAAACATAAAATGCACCATCAGGATTTAAACAATTGATGCCATTAATATCATTTAATGCTTTTACTACAAAATCTCTTCTTTCTTGAAAAGAATCAGCCCTTTTTTTTATAAAATCTTGGGTTCCACTCAGTGCTTCAACTGATGCTGCTTGACTAATTGATGAAGGATTAGTTGTTGATTGTGATTGAATTTTAGCAATAGCTTTAACAATTTCTTTTGGGCCAGCTGCGTACCCTATCCTCCAACCTGTCATTGAATAAGCTTTACTTACACCATTCATTGTAAGAACTCGGTCTTTTAAACTTTCTATTTGAGCAATAGTAAAAAATTTAAACCCTTCGTAGATCACGTGTTCATAAATATCATCACTTAAAATATAAATGTGATTATATTTTTCTAAAACAGCAGCAATTGCTTTTATATCTTTTTCAGAATAACAGGCTCCGGTTGGATTAGATGGTGAATTTAAAATAATCCATTTCGTTTTTGGTGTTATAAATTTTTCTAAATCTGAAGGATTTATTTTAAAGCCTTGTTTTTCGCCACATTCCATTATAACTGGTTTTCCACCAGCCAATAAAACTATATCAGGATAAGACACCCAATAAGGAGCTGGAATTATTACCTCGTCCCCATCGTTAAGTGTTGCCATCATAGCATTATAAATAACGTGCTTTCCTCCTGCTCCAACAGTAATTTGATCAGTGGTATAATCCAAATTATTTTCTTTTTTAAATTTTTCTACAATTGCTTTTTTTAATGCTGGTGTTCCATCAACTGCTGTGTATTTGGTGTCACCTTCATTGATGGCTTTGATTGCAGCTTCTTTAATATTATCTGGAGTATCAAAATCCGGTTCCCCTGCACCAAGACCGATAACATCTTTTCCAGCAGCTTTTAATTCTCTTGCTTTTTGAGTTACAGCAATAGTGGGTGATGGTTTAATCTTTTTTAAACTGTCTGATATTATGCTCATTGAAATAAAAATAAATTCTACTACGTTGTTTAATATATGGAAAATACTTATCAAGATTTAATTACAGATATCCAGAGTAAAAATCCAAAAATAAGTGGGAAACTTGAGGGTGGAAAAAGATTCAAAATTAAGTCTGATTTTAAACCTGCAGGTGATCAGCCTGAAGCAATAAAAAAATTAGTTAATGGCGCAAACAAAGAACAATTTAACCAAGTTTTACTTGGTGTTACAGGATCAGGAAAAACGTTTACTATGGCTAAAGTTATTGAAGCTACTAACAGACCTGCTTTAATATTGGCTCCAAACAAAACACTTGCTGCTCAACTTTATGGGGAAATGAAAACTTTTTTTCCAGATAATGCAGTTGAGTATTTTGTTTCTTACTATGACTATTACACTCCTGAGGCTTATGTACCAAGATCAGATACATATATAGAAAAAGAAGCCTCTATAAATGAACAGATTGATCGGATGAGGCACTCAGCAACAAGATCTCTTTTGGAAAGAGATGATGTGTTAATTGTTGCGAGTGTTTCTTGTATTTATGGTCTTGGGTCAGTTGAAGCATATAGTAAAATGACTTTAACACTTCAGAAAAATTACGAGTATAACAGAGAAGAGATAATTAAGTCTTTAGTTGCACTTCAATATAAACGTAATGATCAAAATTTTTATAGAGGAACATTTAGAGCGAGAGGAGAATACCTGGAAATTTTTCCATCGCACTTAGAAGACAGGGCGTGGAGATTGTGTTTGTTTGGAGATAAACTCGAACAGATAGAAGAATTTGATCCTTTAACAGGTGATAAAGTGAGAGAACTGAGTTTAGTAAAAGTTTATGCAAATAGTCACTACATCACTCCAAAACCAACAATTGAACAAGCAGTAATAAATATAAAAAAAGAATTAGAGATTACTTTGAAAAAACACCGTGCTGAAAATAAATTATTAGAAGCACAAAGATTAGAAGAAAGAACTAAATTTGATTTAGAAATGATTGAGGCAACTGGATCTTGTGCAGGCATTGAAAATTACTCAAGATTTTTATCTGGAAGAAAACCAGGAGAGCCTCCACCTACTTTATTTGAATATTTTCCTGATAATACTTTGATATTTGTTGATGAGTGTCACGTTACAGTTCCTCAGCTCAATGGAATGTATAAAGGAGATAGGTCAAGAAAAAGTACTTTAGCAGAATATGGATTTAGACTTCCATCGTGTATGGATAATAGACCATTGAAATTTGAAGAATGGGATTTAATGAGAACCCAGACTGTTTTTGTTTCAGCAACTCCAGGTCCATGGGAATTAGAACAAACAAAGGGTAATTTTATAGATCAGGTAATTAGACCAACAGGGTTAATTGATCCCCCTGTAGAAATAAGACCTGCAAAAAATCAAGTGGATGATTTAATGCATGAATGTAAGCGAGTAATAGAAAATAATCATAGAGTATTAGTAACAACACTAACTAAAAAAATGGCTGAAGATTTAACTGAATATCTTCACGAGAACGGTATAAAAGTAAGATACCTACACTCAGATATTGATACGTTAGAAAGAATTGAAATCATGAGAGATTTAAGAATGGGCGTATTTGATGTTTTAGTTGGAATTAACCTATTAAGGGAAGGATTAGATATTCCAGAATGTGCTTTAGTTGGAATTTTAGATGCTGATAAAGAAGGATTTCTTAGATCTGAAACATCTTTAATTCAAACAATAGGAAGAGCAGCAAGAAACGTTGACGGCAAAGTTATTTTGTATGCCGACAAAGAAACAAAGAGTATAAAAAAAGCAATTGCTGAAACTGATAGAAGAAGAAAAATTCAACTAGCTTATAACAAGAAACACAAAATAGATGCAAAATCAGTAAAAAAAGATATCAGCGATATTTTAGAAAGTGTTTATGAGAAAGACTACGTCAAAATAAGCGAAGGCTCAAATATTGGTGGAAATCTTAAAAAACATCTCAAAGGTTTGGATAAAAAAATGAAAGAGGCAGCATCAAATTTAGAATTTGAGGAAGCTGCTAAAATACGGGATGAAATTAGAAAGTTAGAAAGTACCGAATTAGAAATTACGTTAAATCCAAAAATAAGGCAGTATGATGTAAAAAATAAGCTTTATCCAAAAGGCAGATCAACTATGGGTATGCCAGGTACTAAAGTCACAAAAAAAAGAGATAAAAAATGGAAGCACGGAAAATAATTATTACCGGTGGGGCAACCAGAATTGGTGCTGCGATTGCAAAAAAATTATCTGGCCCTAATAAAGAAATTCTCATTCATTTTAATAAGTCAAAATTAAAAGCTGAGAAGTTAAAAAAAGAATTATCAAATGATGGTACTAAAGTTTACTTAGTTAAAGGTGATTTGAGTAAAGAAAATGATGTAAATAAAATTATAAAATATGCAAAATCTAAACTTAAATATTTTGATTGTTTAATTAATAATGCTTCTTTATTTGAAAATGATAAATTAGAAAACTTTACAACAGATAGTTGGGGGCAACATTTAAGAACAAATTTAAGAACACCTGCATTATTATCAAAAGAATTTGCGAAAAATGTTAAAGGAAAAAATAACAATATAATTAATATTATTGATCAAAGAGTATTTAAACTAACTCCATACTTTTTTTCTTACACAATTAGTAAAACTGGACTTTATACTTTAACTAAAACTAGTGCTATGAGTTTAGCTCCAAAGATTAGAGTAAACGGTATAGCACCTGGTCCAACTATTAAAAATCAAAGACAATCTGAAAAACATTTTAGAAAACAATACTTAGCAACCCCTTTAAAAAGACAAGTTGATGTAGAACAAATATGTAATGCCGTTGACTTTTTTATAAAAAATATATCTATTACAGGACAAGTTTTAGCAATAGATAGCGGGCAGAATTTAAACTGGCAAACACCAGATGTAATGAGCAAAGAATGAAAAAAAATAATTTGAAAATTGTAAAGATAGACAAGAATAAAAGCCTATTTAATTATGAGAAAAAAATACTAATTAATGAGTTAATTTTAGATTTAAAACTTGGTTATTACGACTCTGAAAAAAAAAAATCACAAAAAGTAAAATTTAGTCTTGAAATAGACTATGAAGATAAAAAACCTTCGAGCGATAAAGATATAAAATCTATTGTAAATTATGGAACTATAGTAAAATTAATTACTAAACTTGTAAAAAAGAAACATTATAATTTCCTAGAAACTTTAGCAGAAGCTGTTTTTGACGAACTATTTAAAGACAAAAGAATCGCTAAAATAATGTTGAAAATTGAAAAATTAGAAATTTTAAAACAATGTTCATCTGTTGGTATTCAAATTACCAAAAAGAGAAGCCATGATAAGCTCTGAAATAGGAAAAGAAGTAATTAAAAAAGAGCTTCCTCTAGTACCAAAACTTCCAGGCGTATATAGGATGCTTAATGAAAAGAATGAAATTCTTTATGTAGGTAAAGCCAAAAATTTACCAAATAGATTAAAGAGTTATGTTGCAGAAAAAAATCATATAATTAGAACTGAAAGAATGTTATCTCAGACAAGAAAATTAGAGATAACAACAACATCTAATGAAAGTGAAGCATTACTTCTAGAAGCAAATTTAATTAAAAAGCATAAACCAAAGTTTAATATCCTTTTACGTGATGATAAGTCATTTCCATTTATATTTATAGGTAATAAAGACAAGTGGCCTCAAATAAAAAGACATAGAGGAAAAAAAACAAAAGAAGGTTTTTACTTTGGACCCTTTGCCTCTGCTGGTTCAGCTAATTGGACAATCAAAATGATCCAAAAAATTTTTCATTTAAGAGTTTGTGATGACACCGTGTTCAAAAACAGAGAAAGACCTTGTATTTTATATCAAATAAAAAGATGTTCTGGACCTTGTGTAGGATATGTAAAAAAAGAGGAATACAGTCAAACAGTAGAAGATGCTATTGAATTTGTTTCAGGAAAATCTAGGAAAATTCAAAAAAATCTTTCTAACCAAATGGAAAAGGCAAGTCAGGATCTTGATTTTGAAAAAGCTGTAATTTTAAGAGATAGAATTAAATCATTAAACATAATTCAATCGTCACAGAGAATTAATGAAGCAAACTTAGTTGAGGCAGATGTTATTGCTGGATACAAAGAATCTGGAAAAACTTGCATTCAAGTATTTTTTTATAGATCAAAACAAAATTGGGGTAATCAAGCTTTTTTCCCAAAACACGATCCAGATGAAAAGTTTAGTGAAATCCTTAATTCATTTGTTTCTCAATTTTATGAAAATAAAAGTGTTCCTTCGTCAGTTATTCTTTCAGAAGAAATAAAGGAAAAAGCACTAATTGAAAAAACACTGACACAAAAAGAAGGTAAACAAATAAATATTTCAATTGCAAAAAAAGGATCAAAACTAAAAGTGATTAATCAAGCAATTAAAAATGCAAAGGATAGTCTAAATAGAAAACTTTATGAGAGTCAAAATAATAAGGAATTATTCGATGCGGTAGCTAAAAAATTTAATTTAGAAACTAATATAAATTTAATTGAAGTTTACGATAATAGTCATATTCAAGGTACTAATAGCGTTGGTGCTTTAATAGCCTACGGTGATGAAGGATTTATTAAAAAAAGATATAGAAAATTTAATATTAAACACAAAAAAAATGAGCAAGACGACTATGGAATGATGAAAGAGGTATTAAATAGAAGGTTCAAAAGAGCTGTTCAAGAAAAAGATAATTACCTTGCTTTTCCTGACTTGGTTCTGGTAGATGGGGGGAAAGGTCAATATTCAGTAGCTAGAGAGAGCCTTAATGAATTAGGACTTCACGACATTCCAATTATTGCAATAGCAAAAGGTAAATTTAGAAATAGTGGAAATGAAACTTTTTTTCACAATGGGAAAGAATATAAATTCACTAGAAATGACCCGACCCTATTTTTTCTTCAAAGAATAAGAGATGAATCACATAGATTTGCTATAAGCGCTCACAGAGCAAAGAGAAAAAAAGGTATTAGTAAATCTTTATTAGACCAAATAGAGGGAATTGGAGCCATAAGAAAAAGGGCCTTATTAAACCATTTTGGATCGGCAAGATCTGTAGAGTCTGCAAGCTTAGATGAAATCAAATCTGTAGAAGGTGTTGAAGAAAAAGTAGCAAAAAAGATATATAACTTTTTTCACGAATAATTATGTTAAAAAAAATTCCAAACATATTAACGATAGGGCGTATAATAATTGTTCCTTTTTTTGTTTTGGCTTTTTATCTTCCAGGATTTTATGGTGATCTTACTGCTTTAATATTATTTATTATTGCATCATTTACAGACTTCTTAGATGGTATGTTGGCTAGAATGTTTGGAGTAGAGTCAAAACTGGGTGAATTATTAGATCCAATAGCTGATAAAATAATTGTTGCCACAGCATTAATACTTCTGGTTATGGATGGAACAATCAGAAATTACGAGGTAATTGCAGCAATAATAATTCTTACAAGAGAAATTTTAATTTCAGGTTTAAGAGAATTTTTAGCAAAGGGAAAAATAAAACTTCCTGTTTCAAACCTTGCTAAACTTAAAACAGTATTACAAATGGTATCAATTGCTCTTTTATTATCTGGAGATACCGGAAATAAAATAATTAATTTTCAAGATTATAACGCACAAACCATAGGTATAATTCTTTTGTGGTTATCTGCTGCTTTAACACTTTTTACTGCATATGATTATATGCGAAAAGGTATTGATCATGCTATGTCTGAAGATAGTAAAGACTAGGCTGCTTTTTTCTTCCTAACTAATACCTGATAACTTTCATTTAAATCAATAATAGTATCACAAACTTTAAATTGATTTTCAGCAATACAAGATACAGGTGTTACTTCTGCTGCTGTTCCAGTTAAAAAACATCCAACAAAATTAGGTAATTCAGTTGGACTAATTTTTCTTTCATGTACTTTTATATTTTTTGACTTTGCAATTCCAATTACAGTTCTTCTAGTAATACCATCTAAAAAAGAATCTGGTATTGGAGTGTGAATTTCCCCATTTTTATCTTTGAAAAAAATATTAGCTCCAGTTGCTTCAGCAATATTCCCTTCGTGATCAAGCATTAAAGAATCTGTATATCCTTGCTTTTCTGCCTCATGTTTTGAGAGTGTACAAATCATGTAAAGACCTGATGCCTTCGTATCCCACGGTATTGTATTTGGTGCTGGTCTTCTCCAATTTGAAATATTTAATCTTATTCCTTCTACTTTAAGTTTAGGATCAAAATATGATCCCCATTCCCATGTTGCAATCGCAACATGTATTTTTGTTTGTTGCGCAGAAATAGCCATCATCTCACTACCCCTCCAAGCAACAGGTCTTACATAACCATTTTCTACTTTTTGAGTTGCTATAATTTTATTGGATGCATTATTTATTTCTTCTTCTGTATATGGAATTTCAAAACCCATTCTTCTTGCAGAATGAAAAAATCTAGCTGTGTGCTCTTCTAATTTGAAAATTGAACCGTCATAAACTCTCTCACCTTCAAATACACAACTAGCGTAGTGCATACCATGGCTTAAAACATGTAGTTTAACGTCTGCCCAATCAACTAATTCGTTGTTGTACCATATTTTTCCAGATCGCTTGTCGTAAGGTATCATGTGTGAAAATTTTTTTAATTTATAAATGAAAAATATCTTTGTATCTTTAATATGTCAATATAACTTACCTATTATGAAAGAACTTTTATATTTAAAAGATGACCAGCTTAAAGATCTAATAGAAAAACTATTCGTAAGCTATAGAGAAACCTTTTCTGACTCTAAAAAAATATTAGATAGATATTCAATTGGTTTAGCACACCATAAAGTAATTCATTTACTGTCAATGTATGAGGGGATCTCAATTTCTGAGCTGCTTAAAAGATTAAAAGTCACAAAACAAAGCTTAAATCGTGTTCTCAAAGATTTGATTAAACTTGAAATCGTCATTTTTAAAAAAGATGACCAAGATACTAGAGTAAAGCATGTTTTTCTTAATGATAAAGGTAAAAAAATTTTTAATGAAATTTTCAATTTACAAAAAAAGAGAATTTATAACGCTTTATTAAATTCAAGTTCTGAAGAAGTTATAAATTTTGATAATGTACTAAGTAAAATAATTAATGGATAAGTTTATTGCACATATACTAGTGGTTGATGATGATGATGGAATTAGATCTCTTGTAAAAAAGTATTTAAATGAAAATAAATTTTTAGTCACTACTTCTGAAAATGCAGAAAATGCATCAGAGAAAATAAAAATAATTAAGTTTGATTTGATAGTTTTGGATATCATGATGCCTGGTAAAAGTGGACTTGAATTTTTAAAAGAAAATAAAAAAAAATTAGATACACCAGTTATACTTCTCACTGCCAAAGGTGAGGCAAGTGAAAGGGTTGAAGGGTTAGAGATTGGTGCTGATGATTACTTACCGAAACCATTTGAACCAAAAGAATTAATTCTAAGAATACAGAACATATTACATAAAACTATTAAGTTAGATCAGAAAAGGGTTATTGATTTTGCAAATGTGAAAATTGATTTGAATAAACTTTTAATATTTAAAAGTGATAAAGAATTTAAGATTAATGCAACAGAAAAAACGATTTTAGAAAAAATGATTAATAACCCAGGCAAAACATTTTCTAGAGAAGATATTGGTCAATTAATCAATTTAGATAAAGAGAGATCAATAGATGTTATTATTACTCGGCTTAGAAAAAAAATTGAAATTGATCCAAAAAATCCAAAGTTTTTGCAAACAATAAGAGGTGCAGGATATGTTCTCTGGATTGAGTAATTACTTAAAAAAAATATTACCAAAAAGATTATTTTATAGAGCACTTCTTATAGTTGCTATTCCAGTTTTGGTTTTGCAACTAGTAATTACAATTGTTTTTTTTGATAGCCTTTGGATTAAAACAAACAAAGGTATGACAAGAACCTTGGTAAATGAAATTAGTACATTTATTGAAGCCTATGAAAATGAGCAAGAAAAAAAACAAGAATTGCTAGATCTTTTTTCCATATTTTTAGATTTAAATATTGAGTTCACGAATAACGAAAAATTACAAAATACAGATACTGAAAGATGGTTTAGTCCTATAGATAGAACTTTAAGAAGAGAACTAAAATCTAAATTTGGATTAGATGAATACTGGTTTGATACAACAAGTTATAAAGAATTAATTGATTTAAGAATTAAATACGAAGATGGATATTTTAAATTTTTAGTTCCTAAAGATAGAGTTGCAAGTTCTTCAGCAAGAATATTTGCACTTTGGATCACAGTACCTGCAATTATAATGGTGATCATTTCTCTAATATTTTTAAAAAATCAAACTAGACCAATAACTAACCTAGCTCGTGCGGCTGAAAGGTTTGGTAAAGGAGAAAATATTGAAGAGTTCAAACCTTCTGGAGCCCTTGAAATAAGACAAGCAGGACATGAATTTGATAAAATGAGAAAGAGAATTGAAAGACACTTAAATCAAAGAACAGAAATGTTATCTGGAATAAGTCATGATTTAAGGACACCTTTGACAAGGATGAAACTACAATTAGCTTTTATAAAAGATAAAGAAACTGTCAATAAATTGACTGAAGACATCAATGAAATGGAGAAAATGCTAAATGAATATTTGCAATTTACCAGCTCATCATATGTTGAAAAAGATGAAATGTTTAATTTATCTGAATTAATTTCAGTCGTTATTGAAAAATATAATAATGAAAATATTTCACAAAACTTAACACCAAGAATTTACTTTAATGGTAGGAAAAATTTAATTAATAGATGTCTAAATAATCTAATTGATAATTCACTGAAATATGCAAATAAAGTTGAAATTAGTTTAAGTAAAAAAAACACAAACTTATTCATTATTATTGATGATGATGGTCCTGGAATACCAAAAGATGAGTATGAAAATGTATTTAAACCTTTCTATAAAATAGATAAGGGTCGAGCAGACTCTAAGTCAAGTGTTGGTCTTGGCTTATCAATTTCATCTGACATTATCAAATCTCATGGAGGAAATATAATTTTAGAAAAATCAAAAATGGATGGTTTGAGAGTTAAGGTTTTCTTACCTGTTTAACTTTTTTATTTTTTTTTTTCTCAAGTTTATTTATTTTATTTTCGAGATTCTCGACACGTTTTGAGAGAACTTCAAACTCATCTTTGCTTGTAAGTTTCATTTTAAAAACAAACTCATCTCTTTTAGATTTGAAGATATTAAATAATTCAGTGGTTAAGTCTTTCGAAGATACTAGTCCCTGCTCTATTAATTTAGCAAATTTATCAATTATAAATTTAGAATTTTTCATATTTAAGATATACATTATAAGTATTATTAAAAATGTTCATTAATAATTTTGACCCAGTAGCCTTAGAAATATTTTCTTTAGAAATCAGATGGTATTCTTTAGCTTATATATTTGGAATTATATTAGGTTGGATTCTTGCAAAAAAATTATTTATCCAAGACATAGAAGTTAAAAATAAATTTGATGATTATTTAACTTATTTAATTATAGGTATAATTTTAGGAGGAAGACTTGGTTATATTATTATCTATAATTTTAGTTTTTATATTAATAATCCATTAGATATATTTAAAATTTGGCAAGGAGGAATGTCCTTCCATGGTGGTTTAATTGGAATTATTTTCGCATCTATATTTTTCGCTAAAAAAAATAATCAAAACCCATTCTTATATTTAGATATTGTCGCTTTAGTAGCTCCAGTCGGAATATTTTTTGGACGAATAGCAAACTTTATAAATTCAGAGTTGTATGGAACTATAACTAATGTACCCTGGGCAGTAATTTTTGTTCAGGTAGATAATCTTCCTAGGCATCCCTCACAATTATATGAAGCACTATTAGAGGGTTTATTTTTATTTTTATTATTAATTTATTTTAAAAACAAATTTTCAAATAAACCTGGTGTAATTTCAGGATTATTTTTAATAATTTATTCAATCTTCAGATTTATTGTAGAATTTTATAGAGTACCAGACGAACAGCTAGGTTATATATTTTTAAACATAACGATGGGGCAAGTAGTAAGTTTAATATTTATATTATCAGGGGTAATCTTATTTTATTTAAAATATGAAACTCGCTAAAACAAATAATTTACCATTAGATCAATTTATAAATTTTGCTCTTTACGATCAGGATAAAGGTTTTTATATGAAAAAGAATCCTTTTGGTAAAGATGGAGATTTTATTACTGCTCCCAATATCACAAGATTATTTTCAGAGATTATTGCAATTTGGACAATTACTTTTTGGAAAAGTTTAGGATCTCCAAAAAAATTTAATTTGCTAGAACTGGGAGCTGGAAATGGCGAAATGATGAAAGTCATTGATGAGACACTTATAAATTTTCCCGAATGTTACAATGCCTGCAGTTTTGTAATTCATGAAAAAAGTGATTTTTTAATAAATGAACAAAAAAAAAATTTAAATTCTAAAAAATTTTTATGGTTAAAAGATATTGAAAAAATAAACTCTAACCCAACAATTTTTTTAGCTAATGAATTCTTTGATGCTGTACCAATCAAACAATTTTTTAAAAAAAAAGATGGTTGGTTTGAAAGATACGTGTTTATGAATGATGCAAAAAAAGCTGAATTTAAAGAAGAAAAAATAGATATAGAAAAAATTGAAAAATATCTAAATTTTGAAATATCAAAAAATCAGAACATGATAGAATATTCACCAGACGCTTTTAAATATTTAAGAACAATTTGCGACCTAGTGCAAAAAAATGATGGAGGAATGTTAATAATTGATTATGGTTATGCAGACAGCAAAATGCATGAAACCCTTCAGGCGGTAAATAACCATAAATATTCTAACATTTTAGAAAATATTGGAGACTCTGATATTACTTACAATATAAACTTTCATTCTTTTGAGAAATTTATAAGTCAGTTTAAAGAAATTAATTCAATTTTTACAAATCAAAAAAAATTTTTAACAAGTATGGGTATTCTTCAAAGAGCAGAAATAATCAGCAAAAATATAACATTTTCTAAAAAAGCAGATTTATTTTATAGGGTAAGACGTTTGATAGATGACAAGCAGATGGGTGAATTATTCAAAGTCATGCTTATAAAAAATAAGAAAAATAATTTTAGAACAGGTTTTCAAAATTGATAAAATCAAAAAAACTCTCAAAAATTAAAACTATTAAACATGGTTTTTTTAATAAAACTGGCGGTAAATCTAAAAAAATTTATAAAAGTTTAAACTGTGGTCCTGGTTCTAAAGACAATCCGTCAAATGTTAAAAAAAATTTAAAAATAGTTATAAAAAAAATAAAAAGCACCGCTAAAAGTATTTTTTTACTTCATCAAATACATAGTAATAAATTTGTTTATATTGATGAAAAAAACACATTTAAATCAAAACCAAAAGCAGACGCAGTAATTACAAATCAAAAAAACATGCCAATTGGTGTTTTAACTGCTGATTGTGTGCCAATTTTAATCTGTGATGAAAGAACAAAATTAGTTGCAGCAATTCATGCGGGGTGGAAAGGTGCATACAAAGATATAATTAGCAAAGTAATCCAATTTATGATCAAAAAAGGATCTAATCCTAAAAATATTACTGCAGCTATCGGACCTGCTATCTCGGCTAAAAATTATGAAGTAAAAGCAGATTTTAAAAGAAAATTTATAAAAAAGGATAAAAAAAATAATAAATTTTTTAAAGTTAAGTACAAAAAGCTTTATTTTGATTTACCTAAATATGTAAAATCATGTCTTTTAAAGAATAAAATAAAAAATATTGAGTCTATGAATATTGATACATTTGATATTAATAATAATTTTTTTAGTGCAAGAAGAGCTTTAAAACTAAATCATGATGATTATGGTAGAAATATTTCAATAATTATGCTTTATTAGGTTTTTTTAATGAAATTATTATCCGGAAATAGCAACAAACCATTAAGCAAGAATATTGCCAAATATCTAAAATCTAAATTAGTAAACTCTAGTATTAGAAATTTTTCTGATGGAGAAATTTATGTGGAAATAAATGAAAATATTAGAGGTAATAGTATTTTTTTAATTCAATCTGTTTCATCTCCTGCAAATGATAACCTAATGGAATTACTACTATGTATTGATGCACTTAAGAGATCGTCAGCAAAAAATATTACTGCTGTTATTCCGTACTTTGGATATGCTAGACAAGATAGAAAAGTTGCACCAAGAACCTCAATTTCAGCAAAACTTGTATCAAATCTAATTACTAAAGCAGGAGCTGATAGAGTTGTTACTGTTGATTTACATGCAGGACAAATTCAAGGATTTTTTGATATTCCAGTAGATAACTTGTTCGCAACACCTATTTTTGCAAGACATGTAAAAAAAAAGATAAAAAGTAAAAATCTAATTTGTGTTGCACCAGATGTTGGTGGTACTGAGAGAGCTAGAGCACTAGGAAAGATTTTAAATGTTGGTCTAGCAATTGTAGATAAAAGAAGACCAAAGCCAGGTCAATCTCAAGTAATGAATATTATTGGAGATGTTAAAGGAAAAACTTGTATTCTTGTTGACGATATAATCGATTCAGGTGGTACAATTGTAAACGCAGCTAAGGCTCTTAAAAATCGAGGTGCCAAAGAAGTTTATGTTTACATTACTCACGGCGTACTTAGTGGAGAAGCTGTAAATAAAATTAAAAAATCAGTAATTAAAAATTTAGTAATAACTGATACAATTGATAACATGAACAGAGTTAAAGGTGCTAAAAACATTGAAGTTCTGTCAATTTCAGGTCTTATGGGTGAAGCAATTAAAAGAATATCTAATTCAACTTCAGTATCAGATTTATTTAAATAAATACCTTGAGTTATTAAGGAACTTGAGCTAAAAACCTTTGTTTTTATGAATTCATTAGACGCTAACATCAGAACTACAAAAACTAAAGGTGAGCTTAATTCACTTAGGGATAACGGTAATGTACCCGCGATAATTTATGGCGGTGAAGCTCAAAATGAAAAGATTTCTATATCTAAAAAGGTACTTAAATCACTTATTGAAAAAGAAAATTTTTTATCAAGTATCATTACTTTAAATGTTGATGGCAAACCTCAAAAAGCTCTTCCAAGAGAAATAAAATATGACATTATTTCAGATGAACCAATTCATGTAGACTTTCTAAGAATAGTTGCAGGAATAAAAGTTAGAATTGAAGTCCCTGTAAAATTTTTGAATCATGAAAAATCTCCTGGTTTGAAAAGAGGTGGGGTTTTAAACATTGTAAGAAGAAAAGTTGAGCTAAAATGTCCAAGCGAAAAAATTCCTGAAAATCTTGTAATAGATCTTGATGGAGTTGATATTGGAGAGAGTTTTAAGATTTCATCTATAAATCTTGACAGTGACGTTAGTCCCACGATTCAAGGAAGAGATTTCGTAATTGCAACTCTAGCAGCTCCTACTGTTATGAAAGAACCTGAAAAACCTGCAGAAGCTGAAGCGGCTGAGGGTGAAGTTGCTGAAGGAGCAGAGGCGGCGGCAGCTGAAGGTGGAGATAAACCAGCAGCAGAAGGTGATAAAAAAGAAGGTGAAGACAAAAAACCTGCTGAAGAAAAAAAATAAGTTAATTAAAATTGAATTTTATCCTCCAATATTAATATTTTATGCTTCTACTTGTAGGATTAGGTAATCCAACCCCAGACAGTGAGAACAATAGACACAATATTGGTTTCAAGATTATAGATGCAATAAATAAAAAATTTGGACTTTCAAAACAAAAACCAAAATTCAAAGGACTTCTTACAACTGGTAATATAGGAGACCAAAAAGTTTACGCTATTAAACCTTTAACTTTTATGAACAATTCTGGAATTTGTATCAGAGAGTTGATTGAATATTTCAAAATAGATGCTGAAAATGTTATCGTATTTCATGACGATCTAGATGTAGAATTTGGGAAAATAAAAGCAAAATTTGGTGGATCTGATGCAGGACATAACGGAATTGCATCAATAGATAAATTTATTGGTAAAGATTATTCTAGGGTGCGAATAGGTATTGGTAAACCAAAAGATAAAATGGAAGTAAGTGATTTTGTTCTTCAAAATTTTGATGAGGATGAAATGCTTGGATTGGAAAAAATTACAAATAACATCACAGATTTTATTTCAATACTTATTGATAAAAAATTAGATTTATTCTCTAGTACAGTAAATAATAAATAATGAGTTTTAAATGTGGAATTGTTGGTTTGCCTAATGTGGGTAAATCTACACTCTTCAATGCTCTAACAAACTCAAGCAAAGCTCAAGCTGCAAATTTTCCATTTTGTACGATAGATCCCAATGTGGGAGTAGTCCCTGTTCCAGATGAAAGATTGAATAAATTATCAGAAGTTTCAAAATCAAAAAAAACAATAAATACAACTATTTCATTTGTAGATATAGCTGGTCTTGTAAAAGGGGCATCTAAAGGTGAGGGATTAGGCAATAAATTTTTGTCCCACATAAGAGAAGTTGATGCAGTTATTCATATGATTAGATGCTTTGACTCAGACGATATTCAAAATGTTAATCCTGACGTAGACCCTATAAGAGATCTTGAGATCATTGAAACTGAGATGATGCTAGCTGACCTAGAATCTATTCAAAAAAGACTTGAAAAAAATAATAAAAAAAATGTTGACGAAGACCAGCTTAAGATTTTAGAGATTGCATTAGACTGCATTAATAATGATAAAGATATATCAATATTAAATTCTCAATTTGACTCAAAACAACTTAATCAAAGTGGTCTTTTATCAATAAAACCAAAGATCTTTGTTTGTAATGTAGATGAGCAAAGCGTAGAGGATGGAAATAAATATACTAAAAACTTCATAGAAAAATTTGGAAAAGATAACACCCTGGTTGTTTCCGCAGACATAGAAAACCAAATAAATGAACTAGCAGAAGATGAAAAAAAAAATTACATGGATATGATTGGTTTAAAAGATACAGGTTTAAGTATGTTAATTCAAAAGGGCTATAGAATATTAGAACTTGATACATATTTTACCTCTGGACCTGAAGAAACAAGAGCGTGGACAATACAAAAAAATTGTACTGCTCCTAAAGCTGCAGGAGAGATTCATACAGATTTTGAAAAAGGTTTCATTAGAGCTGAAACTATATCTTATGAGGATTTTGTAGCAAATGATGGATGGGTAAATTCTAAGGCTAACGGAAAAATGAGATTAGAGGGTAAAGACTATATTGTTAAAGATGGAGATATATTAAACTTCAGATTCAACACGTGACCAGATTCTTTTCATACTAAAATAAACTAAAACAGTTAAAATAATTAAATAAACAATCGCTTTAAAGCCCATCTGATGTCGAGATTCTAAATGAGGTTCAGCTGACCACATTAAGAAGGTCGTTACATCTTTTGACATCTGTTCTACTGTAGCATTTGTTCCGTCACCATACTCTACTAATCCATCTGATAATGGAGCAGCCATTCTAATTTTATTACCATACATATATTTGTTGTAGTAAACTCCGTCATCTAAAGATACGTTGCTAGGAGCTTCTTCATATCCTTGTAATAAGGAATAGATATAGTCAACTCCACCTCCTCTAGCTTTAACCAAAACAGACATATCAGGAGGGTATGCACCTCCATTTGCAGCTTGAGCTGCTTTTACATTATCATATGGCATTACAAATTTATCAGATAATTTACCTGGTCTTGTAAACATCTCCCCATCAGAATTTGGACCATCAGTTACTTCAAATGAAGCTGCTATAGCTTTCGCTTGAGCTTCAGAGAATTCTGGCCCTCCTGGCTCTGCTAAATTTCTATAACTTAAGTACTTCATCGAATGACATGAGGCACATACTTCAATATAAACTTGATAACCTCTTTGAAGAGAAGCTCTATCAAATTTTCCAAATAGACCCCTAAAACTCCAGTCAGTTTTTAGATATTCTACTTTTTCAGCAGCAAAAGAATTTGAATTTGAAGTAATAATAAATATTATTATAGAAAATAATTTAAATAAATTTTTCACCTTATTCTATTTTACTTTCTTTATTTCTGGCGGCAGCTAGATTTGGTGAACCACCAAGAACAGGCTCAGTAATACTTAAAGGCACTGGTAAAGTTTTTTCTTTAAACCCTAAAACAGGAAGAATAACTAAAAAATGTAAAAAGTAATACGCTGTTGCAACTCGTGCTATCAACAAGTAAAGTCCTTCAGCTGGCATCGCGCCCACATAGCCTAGTATCAAAACATCTGCAACTAATATCCAGTAAAATTGTTTATATAAAGGTCTAAATACTGCTGATCTTATTTTTGAAGTATCTAACCAAGGTAAAACTGCCAAGATTAATATTGCAGATAACATAGCCACTACTCCTAACAATTTATCAGGAACTGATCTTAATATTGCATAAAACGGTAACAGATACCATTCAGGAACAATGTGTGCAGGTGTTACCATTGGGTTAGCCTCTATATAATTATCTGCATGTCCTAAAATATTTGGTGCATAAAATACAAAGAAAGCAAACACAATCATGAACATTAATAAGGCAAAACCATCTTTAATTACGATGTAAGGATGGAAAGGCACAGTGTCTTTAGATGGTTTTTTTATATCTATTCCAACTGGATTATTGTTACCAGGAACATGTAAAGCCCATATATGTAAAACAACTAATCCTAAAATTAAAAATGGAATTAAATAATGCAAAGTAAAAAATCTAGTTAACGTAGGGTTGTCGACTGAATAACCTCCCCACAACCAAGTGACAATACCCTCTCCAACTAATGGAATAGCACTAAATAAATTTGTGATTACAGTTGCTCCCCAAAAGCTCATTTGTCCCCAAGGCAATACATAGCCCATAAATGCAGCCGCCATCATTAGCAAATAAATAATTATTCCAATTATCCAAATTATTTCTCTTGGTGCTTTGTAAGAACCATAAAATAATGACCTGAAGATATGAATGTATACTGCTAAGAAAAACATAGATGCACCATTTGCATGAATGTATCTAATTAACCAACCATAGTTAACATCACGCATGATGTGCTCGACACTTTCAAAAGCCATATCTGCGTGAGCAATGTAATGCATTGCAAGAGTTAATCCGGTGACAATTTGAGTGATTAAGCAAAAAGTTAAAATTCCACCAAATGTCCACCAATAATTTAAATTTTTAGGAGTCGGATAATCTGTTAAATGATTAGCAAGAGTTAATAGTGGCAATCGATCATTAAACCATTGTCCTACCTTAGATTTTGGTCTGTAATCGTGGTCACTCATTTTCTTTATCCAATTTTAATTGTGTTTGCATCAACAAATTCATATTTGGGCACTTCCATATTCCAAGGTGCTGGTCCTTTTCTAATTCTTCCAGAAGTATCATAATGAGATCCATGACATGGACAGAACCACCCATTATAATCACCTTTATCATTAAGAGGTACACATCCAAGGTGTGTACATACACCTAACATAACAAGCCACTCAGGGTTTTTTGCTCTATCTTCATCTTTTTCTGGATGAATTAAATCTTCCATCTTAACATTTCTTGCCTCATCAATTTCTTCTTGAGTTCTTCTTCTTATAAATACTGGTTTACCTCTCCATAAAACAGTCAATGTATTTCCAGGTGTTAATGAACTCACATCAACCTCTGTACTAGCTAATGCTTTAACAGAAGCGTCGGGATTCATTTGATCTATCATTGGCCACACTACTGCAGCTGCACCAACAGCTCCTACAGCTGTGGTAGCTGTAAATAAAAAATCTCTTCTTTTTGTTTTTTTTTCAGACACTTTTAATAGCTTTTATTATTATCTCTTTTTGATTTAAAATAGTTAATATACGAATTCATATAATATAAAATAATTATTTTACTACTGAAAGAATGACACAGAATTCAACAATTTTAGGACCCAAAATAGCTTTGTATGAGCCTGATATACCTCAGAATACTGCTGCAATCATAAGAACTTGTGCTTGTTTGGGTGCTAAACTAGAAATAATTGAACCATGTGGCTTTCTATTATCAGATAAACGATTTAAAAGAGTGGTTATGGACTATATGAACTATAGTCAAATAGAATTTTATCAAAGTTCTGAAAAATTTTTTGAGGCAAAGAAGAAACAAAGAATCGTATTGATGACAACTAAGGGTTCAATAAATTATACTAAATTTAAATTTAAGCCTGATGATACTATTTTGTTTGGAAGAGAAAGTGCTGGGGTACCCAAAGAGGTCCATAAAATTATTAAAAATCGTTTAAAAATACCAATGAATAGCCAAGTAAGATCTCTTAATATTGCTTCGTCTGTTGCCATTGTTTTGGCAGAAAGTTTGCGTCAAATAGAATTAATATAAAATGGATATTTCAATCAAAAAAGACTTAGCGAGTAACTGGTTTAAGCTATTACAAAATGCAATATGCGACGACATTTTAAAAATTGAAAAAAATAAAATAAATTTTGAATCAACTTCTTGGAAAAGAAGCAATAAAAAAGATGAGGGTGGTGGTGAATATAGAATTCTTAAAAGTGGAAAAATTTTTGAAAAAGTAGGAGTAAATTTTTCAAAAGTTTATGGAAAATTTCCTAAGCAATTTCAAAAGAATATACCAGGCGCAAGCAAAGATCCTAAATTTTGGGCATCAGGAATATCAATCGTTATGCATATGCAAAATCCCCATATTCCTGCAATGCATTTTAATACCAGATTTATTTGTACAACAAAGAATTGGTTTGGTGGAGGAATGGATGTAACCCCAGCAATAAAAGATGAAAAAGAAAGGAAAAACTTTCATAAAATATTAAAAGCAATGTGCGATAGACATAATAAAAATTATTATAAAAAATATAAAAAGTGGTGTGATGAATATTTTTATCTACCTCATAGAAAAGAGGCAAGAGGTATAGGTGGAATCTTTTTTGATTATAAAAATGATAATTTTGAAAATGACTTTAAATTTGTCAGAGATGTTGGAGTTACATTTCAAATGCTATTTAATGAAATAATTAAAAAAAAAATGAAAAGAAAATGGACTTTAAAAGATAAAGAGTTTCAGTATATTAAAAGAGGTCGATACGCAGAATTTAATTTACTTTATGATAGAGGGACAAAATTTGGACTACAAACTGGTGGTAATGTTGAAGGAATTTTAATGTCATTACCTCCGATTGCAAAATGGGAATAAAAAATGGATAAAGAGCCAATAACATTAAACGGATTAAATAAACTAAAGGATGAATTAGTTTTTTTAAAAGAAAAAAAAAGACCTGAAATAGTAGCTGCAATTGCTGAAGCAAGATCTCATGGAGATCTTAAAGAAAACGCTGAATATCATGCAGCTAAAGAAGAACAGTCTCATAACGAAGGAAGAATAACCGAAATTAATGATATTATTGCAAGAGCAAATGTTATTGATGTTACAAAACTAAACAATGAAGGAAAAGTAATTTTTGGATCAACAGTTTATTTAGAAGATTTAGATACTGGTGAAAAAATTAATTATAAAATTGTTGGAAGAGATGAAGCAGATTTAAAACAAAAGCTTATTTTCTTTCAATCACCAATTGGCAAAGGTTTGATTGGAAAAAATAAAAATGATTTAGTTGAAATAAATACACCCTCTGGTGTAAAAAATTTTGAAATTAAAGACGTTAAATATATTTAACCTTTAACTATTTGCTGTACTTGCTTATCTGAAATTTGAAATCCGTTTTGAACCCAAATTTCCTCAATTTTTTTTAATTTATTACCTAAAGTTTTACCCTCAGGAATTTGAAATTTAGACATTAGTAGATCAGCCCCTATTGGTAAAGTTGGAATTACTTTATCTTTAAAAGTATCTAATAGTTTGATTAGTTTCTTTTCTACTTTGTTTGAGGTGAAAATTTTAAAGTTAATTATATCTATTACAGCCTGTTTCCCATTAAAATAAAAAAATTTATTCAAATTTTTCTCTGTAAATTTGTTTAAAGTTACTTTTTCTCTATAAAATAGATCTATCAATTTTAATCTTTTCTTATCTTTGTTAGATATTTTAAATTTATAAAGAAAATAATCAGCATTATCAGTCCCATCAATCACTAAAAGCGCAATTAAGAATATAAAGTCTATTTTTAAAAAATTCTTTGCAGCATAAGAATTTTGTTTTTTAAAATTTTTAATATTCTTTAATTGAGGGAAAATTATTTCTACTAGTTCTAAACTTTCTTTATCTTTTAAGAGTTTAAAAAATCCATTTGAACTAGTTATTTTTTTTAGTTCATCGATTAATCTTTCAGATGATATATTTGAAATTCCATCAATATTTTTTTTTATATTTTTTATTATTTCTGGCTGATGGTTATGATTTGAGTAATTTAAATAAAATCTTAAATACCTCAAAATACGTAAATAATCCTCTTGAATTCTTTTTTCCGCATTGCCAATAAAATTAATATAACCCTCCTCCAAATCTTTTTTACCGTTGAATGGATCAAATAAATTACCATCGCCATCTGCATAAATTGAATTGATAGTAAAATCCCTTCTAGAGGCATCTTCCTTCCAATCTAAAGAGAATTCTACTTCAGCATGTCTTCCATCAGTTGAGACGTCTTTTCTTAAAGAAGTAATTTCATATTTATATTTGTCAATTATTGCGGTTATAGTTCCGTGTTCAATTCCTGTTTCATAATAACTTATTTGTTTTTTTTTAAGAGCCTCACATACTTCCGGGGGAGTTAAATTTGTTGCTAGATCAATATCATCAACATTTTCTTTTTTTATCACTTTTCTTACACACCCGCCTACATATCTGATTTCACTTTTCTCAGAAAAATTATTAATTGCTTCAAAAATCTTATTTGTGGGAGTTGTCAAAGTAATTTGTTTTAAATTTTGACTGATATAATCAAGATTTTTTGATCGGGAAAAAAATTTATCTAAAAAATTTTTCATAAATGGCTGGGGCGCTAGGATTCGAACCTAGGATGCAGGTACCAAAAACCCGTGCCTTACCGCTTGGCTACGCCCCAATACTAGTTTCCTATAACATAAAAATATAAAATTCATATAGTTTTTGCTGTAACACACCAATAATTTTTATATTTTCTTTTAAATTTAGCTTTTGCCAATTTACAACTCTTTAATGAATTGTAATAGGCAACAATTGTTGATCCTGAACCAGTCATTCTTACAAATAATGGATTATTTATACTTTCTAAGAACAACTTTATTTTTTTAAGTTTTGGATATTTTTTGAGTGCTATTGTTTCAAGGGCATTTTGTTGATCAATCAAATATTTTACTCCAAACATGTTTTTTTTAGGTTTGTTATATTTTGATTTTGTATACTTTCGAACAGCTGAGTATATTTTTTTAGTTGAGCACCCAAAATCAGGCTTTACTAAAGTAGAGTAATAATTTGGAGTATTATAAATCTTTTTTATTCTACCACCTGATGACAACACACAGCTGGATGAAATGGTGCCTAAAATTACATCAGAACCAACTAAGTTACAGATACTTCGAGTTTTTTGATGATTAGGATTAATAATTTTTTTTTTAACCAGATAATTAAACACACTAGCTGCATTCATCGATCCCCCACCTAACCCAGCTTCTTGAGGGATTAATTTTTTAATTTTAACTTTGAATTTTTTATTTTTTAATAAATTTTCTTTATCTAATATTTGAAATAATTTTTGAACAGTATTTTTTTTTCCAATATTTTTAGAAAACTTTCCATAAAAAGAAATATGATGTTTTTTTCCATTATGCTGATTTATCGAAATAACATCATGTAAATCTATGAAACCAATTATACTTTCAATTTTATGTAAAACCTTTTTTTTTCCAGTGATATTTAGTGCTAAATTTAACTTTGCATTAGATTTAATTTTATTAATTTTCATTTAGGAATTTTTAAGACCTTCAATTACTTTAATATTGATTTTTTCTCTCATATCGTCCTCGGTGTCATCGAAAGTTAAAACGTTGTTCCAAAAATATCTTGCTTGAATTTTTCGATTTAATTTCCATAAAATATCTCCATAATGATCATTCACGATTGGGTCATCTGGCATTAATTCTACAGCTCTTTTTAAATACTTTTCTGCTTCTACATAATCCTCTATTAAAAAATAAGCCCATCCAATTGAATCAATAATATATGGATCATTGCTTTTTAAATCATATGCTGTTTTCAACATATCCATTGCTTCATTAATTTTATAATCACGCTCTAACCATGAGTAAGCAAGGTAATTTAAAATATATGCGTCACTAGGATCAATTTTAAGCGCATGCAGTAAATCTTCATCTGACTTTTCATAATTGCCCATTCTTTCATAACTACCACCTCTTCGATACAATACATCTGATTTAATAAGTGAATTGTCATCTAGTGTTAAAATAATTTCTGTATAACGATCTATTGCCTTTTCATAATTTTTAGAATTTTTATAAAAATTGGCTAAATCAAAAATCATTTTTATATTTGGATTTTGAATTTTATTAAATTTTAAATCTATATATTTAATTCCGTTTTCATAATCCTGCTCTTGAATTATTATTTTAGCTTCTTTTTTTAATCTAAACCAATAATAAAATTCATCTTTTTTTTTAAAGTTTTTTAAAATCTTTTTTACTTTGTCAAATTCATCATTATAATAAAAATTTTCTACAACCAATGACAAATTAAATTCAAACTTAGGATTTAAATAGTTTGACAAATTTAAATAAAAATTTGATTTTTCAAAATTATCCTGAGAAGAATAAAGATTAGAGATCAAAAATAAAAACTCACTTACAAGATCATTATGATCTTTGCATGAAAAAATTTTTCCAAAATCCTCAAATTTCTCTTTATCTACCCAACTTTTGCTTTGTGAAAGTAAAAGTGTTGAATTTATATAATCAATTTGCTCAACAACTAATCTTGCTTCATTTAATTTGTTGTTGTCAATTAAATGATTAAGATAAAAGAAAATGTATCTTGAATAATCACCTTGTTGATTATTTATTAAATTAAGAAAAAATGATGAGGTTCTTTTGTCATCAACATAACATCTTTGGAATGTCTCCGCTATAAGAGACAGATTCCCAAAATTTTTTTTGTTATCTAATATTTTTTTATTTTTAAATGTATAAATGTACTGTTTTAGAGTTTCAAATATAACTAGGTTTATCCTATCTTCATCTTGAAATTTTAAACTTTGTGTTAAATATTCGTCAGCCTTTTTGAAGTTATTTTTTTTTAAACTGTCAATTATTAAAATTATATAAGCATCATAAAAATTTGAATTAGATTTGTTTGTATTGTTATTTAATACATTAATTGCTTGAGGTACTTTGTTATCTAAAACTAAAGAGTTAACATATCTTTTTAAATAACTGTCATGTTTGTTAATTAATACTTTGGTTAAGTTAAAAAATTTTAAAGCTTCAGAATTATCTCGATTTTCAAATGCTACAATTCCAGAAAAATAATTTGATAAATCTCTTGAGTTAAAATCATTAAAAGTAGCACTTTTAGAATACAAAGGTGTCTGATAAGATATGAATATTAATAGTACTAATTTTAGAAATTTTAGGAACATGTAACCATACTATGACTAAAAAAGTTATAAATCAAAATACCAAATTAAACCAAGAACTAATTAATACTATTGAGCCAAAATTTATATTCGCAGATAAGCCAATAAATAGATTTAATATTTTAGAAACGAGCAATGGCACCCTGCAAATTAATAAAGAAGAATTACTTAAAAATTTAAAAGATCAAATAAATTCAATTGAAAATTGTAAATTGAAAGAAAATTCGAACAAAATTATTTTAGGTGAGGGAAATATAAATAGCCCTTTAATGTTAATTGGAGAGTCTCCTGGGGTTGAAGAGGAAAAATTGGGTGTCCCATTTAGAGGAGAAGTTGGCGAACTTCTTAACAAAATGCTTATAGCCATCAATATTAATAGACAAAATATTTACACTAGTTATGCAATCAATTTTAGACCACCTGATGACAGAAAGCCAACCTCAACTGAAATTAAAAGATACTCAGTATTTTTGAAGGAGCATATATCGATTATAAACCCAAAGATTATTGTTTTGATGGGTAGTTCAGCAATGGAGGCTGTAACAGGAATAAGTGAAAAAATAACTACTGAAAGAGGACTTTGGAAGGAAGTGATTTTAAAAAACAAAACATTCCCTTTAATGATAACTTTTAATCCATCTTACTTAATCCGTTTTCCAGAAAATAAAAAACACTCATGGGAAGATTTAAAGAAAATTAGAGATAAAATCAAAGATCTTAAGTTAAAAATTTGATGAAGATAATTGCTGGAGTTGATGAGGTTGGTAGAGGTAGTTTAATTGGGCCTGTTTATGCTTCAGCAGTTATTTTAAAAAAATCAATTAATCAAAAGTTATTAAAAGATTCAAAATCATTAAGTAAAAAAGATAGAGAGTATCTATGCACATATATAAAAAAAAATTCTACTTGGTCCATAGGCAAAGCTTCTGTCAAAGAAATAGAAAAACTAAATATACTACAAGCAAGTTTGCTGGCTATGAAAAGAGCTATAAAAAAACTTAAGAAAAAACCAACACACATTCTGATAGATGGAAATAAAACTCCAGAGTTAGAAAATTATAATTTAAAATCAGTTATTAAAGGAGATAAAAAAATCCCCTCTATTTCGGCAGCCTCTATAATTGCAAAAGTATCAAGGGATAAATTTATAACTAACTTATCAAAAAAAAATAAAGGCTATGATTGGGATAAAAACTTTGGGTATGGAACAAAACAGCACTTAAAAGCTTTGAAAAAATTAGGTATTACTAAACATCATAGAAAAACTTTTTCACCAATTTCTAAAATAAATTAACACTACATCTAGTTACCTTCTAATTTAGAAACACTAATCGAATCCAAATTTTTCAATCTCAGGTTGACCATAGAATCCTTTTGGAGTCTAATTAATTTTTACAAATGAAAACTGATTTCAAAAATAAAATAATTAATGGAGATATCCTCGAAGAATTAAAAACAATTCCACGTGAAACTTTTGATTTAATTTTTGCTGATCCTCCTTACAACTTACAATTAAAAAGTGAATTAACCAGACCCGATAGATCAAAGGTTAGTGCGGTAAATGATAAGTGGGATCAATTTGAAAATTTTAAAAAATATGATGATTTCACTTATGAATGGCTTAGTGAATGTAAAAGAATTTTAAAAAAAGATGGAGCAATTTGGGTTATAGGAAGCTACCATAATATTTTTAGAGTTGGCACGGCAATCCAAAATTTAGGTTTCTGGATTTTAAACGATGTCATTTGGAACAAAAACAATCCAATGCCAAACTTTAGAGGAACACGTTTTACTAACGCTCATGAAACTTTGATATGGGCTTCTAAAAGTGAAAAATCAAAATACACATTCAATTATCAATCTTTAAAATGCTTAAATGATGATTTGCAAATGAGATCTAATTGGGATCTTCCAATATGCAATGGTTCTGAAAGACTTAAAAAAGATGGAAAAAAGATTCACTCTACACAAAAACCAGAAGCACTATTACATAGAATTTTACTAGCTACATCTAATAAAAATGACCTTATACTTGACCCTTTTTTAGGATCAGGAACAACAGCTACAGTAGCAAAAAAACTAGGAAGAAATTATTTTGGAATAGAAAAAGAAAAAAATTATTTTAAAGCTGCTGAGAAACGCATAAAAGCTACAAAGCCTATTGAAGATGATTTGTTAGATACGCTTAAAAATAATAGATCAAAACCAAGAATTCCTTTTGGTTCATTAGTTGAGCTTGGAATAATTAAACCTGGAACTAATATTTTTGATAATAAGAAAAAAATAACAGCCAGAATTATGGCTGATGGTAGTATTAAACATAATCAAGCAGAAGGTTCTATACACAAAGTTGCGGCTACTATTTTAGGAGCTGAAAGTTGCAACGGATGGACTTTTTGGCACTGTGATATAAATGGACGAACTTATCCTATTGATTATCTAAGACAAAGATTAATTTCTAAAAATTAACTTTTATAAATTTTACCCAAATAACTTTCTAAAAATTTTCTATTTTTAGTTAAAAGTTTTAAAAAAATATTTCTAAATATGATCATAATTGGATTTGATAAATGGAAGGCAAATTGATTGAAATTAGATCTACTGTTAATCATTTTTACTCTCTTTAATCTGATATCATAAAAATTATTATTATTTATTAAGCATTCATATAATTCATTAGCACCCTCAATTGATTGGGAAGCTCCCTGCGCAAATGAAGGTGAAAAAGCAAAAAATGCATCTCCTATAAGGAATATATTTTTTGGAGGATTATATAAGTTTTTACTTACAAATATTGGAAATAATTTAATATTTTGAAGACTTTCCAAAAAACTTTGAGAAACTTTTTGAGATAATTTAAATTTAATATTTTTTATAAAATAACTTTCGGTAAAAAGATTATAGTTCTCTTGCTCATTTGAATTTAATTTATGTTTTAAAATACCAATAAAATTTAAATTTTTATCATTATTAATTGGATAAACAACATAATGAAAATTTGGTCCTAAGAACAAAGAAATATTTTCTTCATTTATATTTTGAAAATTTTCTCTCGATATAGTGCCCCTAATAGCAATCGTGTCATTGTAAATTGGTTTTGATTTATTGGTTGAAATTAATAACTTCCCTTTAGAAAACACACCGTCTGAAATAATTAAGTAATCACAAGTTATATTATTTTTATCAAATATTAATTTTATTGAATCTTTATCGTAAACAATCTGTTCAATATTGTGGTTATATTTAATTATATCTTCGTTTATTTGTTTTTTTAAAAATTGGAGTAATTTTGATCTATTCAATGTTGTGTATTTGCAATCTTCGGAATTAAATTTTGAAATGTCTAAGTCACAAATTTTTTTTGAATTTTTAATTTCATAAAAATCAATTTTTTTTGGATTAAATTTTTCTTCCTCAGTGAAAGAAGTGAAGCCTATTTTATTTAAAAGCTTTACACTATTTACCGACAACTGAATTCCATAACCCTCTTCCATTTCTATTGAATTCCTTTTTTCATAAATCGTGACCTGATAATCCTTATGATCTTTGAATAAATTGGCAATATACAAACCCGAAATTCCAGCACCAATTATTGCAATTTTTTTCATTTATGACTTTCTAAAAATTTAACTATCTTTTTTGTAAATGTTGGCAGTGTATAATTTTGAAGCTTTGTTGGATCAATCCAATAATTATTTTTATTTAAATTATATTTATTTTTAAATTCAATTTTAATATTCATGTTCATATTAGACATTTTAAAATTCAAATCTTTATCAAAATTTTTAGGATTATTTACTTCCTCCATCGGAAAGATATTAAAATTTTTCAAAAAATTAAATTTATTATTTTTGATTAATAAATAATGATTATTTTTTTTATAAACATTTAGCTTGTAAAAAGTTTCCTTATCTTTTTTTTTAAATTTTACTAAATCAAAATTTTTATTTTTAAATGATTTACATTTTTTTACTAATGGACAATTCTTACAATTGGGACTAACAGGTTTACAAATTAGTGCTCCTAATTCCATTAAAGCTTGAGCATAATCACTAGACCTTTTGATAGATGTTCCAAAAATTTTTTTCTTCTCGTGTAAATTTTCTTTTTTTATTTGATCTTGTTTTTTTAAAAATAAGTATCTCTTTAATACTCTTTCAATATTACCATCTAGAGGAATTATTGGTTCATTAAATGCAATTGCAGAAATTGCACTTGCTGTATAATCTCCAATTCCTGGGAGTGACTTTAAATCTATAAAATTTCTAGGTATTTTTTTATTAAAATTTTTAACAACTATTTGAGCTGTTTTTTTTAAATTTCTTACCCTTGAATAGTATCCAAGACCCTCCCAAAGTTTAATTAATTTTCTATCATCATATTTAGATAATTTTTCTATTGTGGGAATATTTTTTATAAATCTGTTAAAGTAAGGTATTACCGTTGCTACCTGGGTTTGCTGCAACATAAATTCACTTATTAAAGTGTAGTATTGCTTTTTTGTTTGAGAAACATTCTTTCTCCAGGGTAAAGATCTTTTATTTAAATCATACCAATTAAGAATATTATTTGTTATTATTGGATCTTTCATATGCAATCTAAAAATAATACTAAGCAGAGAAACGCTAGCATTCAAGGATTAAGATCTTTCAAAGACACTTTGCCAAAAAATGTCAAAAAAATAATAAATAAAAAAGGTCATGTATATTCAGAAACGCTGAACAATTGGAAATATTTAGTAGGAAGCGAATTATTTAAAATTTGCTATCCAAAAACATTTAAAAATTCAAATAAATTTGGTGTTAGTACCTTAATGGTTATGGTCAAGCGAGGACATGAAGTTGACGTAGAATATTCGAAAAAAGATATTTTAGATAAAATAAATAATTTTTTTGGATATTCTGTTGTTGAAAAGCTTAAATTTATAAGTTTTGATGATGAACATGAAATGACAGGCTCGGGTGAAACAAAAGTTAAAAATGTGGCATTTAGTAAATACCAAGATAAGATTAAAGGTGTTAAAAACGAGAAAATTAAAAAATCATTAACAGAGTTAACCAGGGTATTTAGAGAGAAATGAAAAAAATTATATTCTTAATATTAATATTTTTTACTACAGTCTTAAATGTACAAGGTGAGGAAATTAAAAGGATAACTGTTGGTAACAAAGATGCAAAAATAACTATTATAGCTTTTGAATCATTAACATGTAGTCATTGTGCTAATTTTCATAAAAATGTTTATCCTCAATTAAAGGAAGAATATCTTGATACTGGACTCGCTAAAATAGAATTTAGACATTTTCCATTAGACATAGCAGCCTTTAATGCATCTAAAGTTTCTCAGTGTAAGAATGATGGAAATTCCGATATCCTTCAAAGTTTATATGCTAATCAACAAAAATGGGTAAAGGGAAGTTCGATACAGGAGGCAAATAAGAATTTACAAAAATTTTTAAAAGGTGAAGGATTTAGTATTGATTTTGATACTTGTATAAATAATAAGGAAATTGAAGATTTTGTATTAAACGATCGAATCGATGGAGCAAAGAACTTCAAAGTGAACGCAACTCCTACGATTATTATTAACAACGAAAAATTTGAAAAAACTCTAAATTATAAAAATTTAAAAAAAGCGCTAGAAAAACTGATATAAGTTAGTGCATGGAGTTTAAAAAAATCCAATTAAACGGATTTAAATCTTTTGCTGAAAAAACCAACTTCTTAATTGAGGATGGTCTTACGGGTATAGTGGGTCCTAACGGCTGCGGAAAATCTAACATTGTAGAATCTTTAAGATGGGTAATGGGAGAGACCTCGGCAAAAAGTATGCGTGGATCTGGTATGGAAGATGTTATATTTTCAGGGACATCTAACAAAGCATCAAAAAATATTGCAGAAGTATCAATCGAAGTTGAAAACAAAGATAAAGAAGGCCCTATCCAATACCGTGAATTAGAGCAAATACAAGTTAAAAGAAAAATAGAAAAAGATAAAGGATCTAAATTTTATATTAATGATAAAGAAGTAAGAGCAAGAGATGCTCAAATGTTTTTTGCAGATCTTTCGACTGGTGCGCACTCTCCATCTATGATTAGTCAAGGAAGAATAGGTGCATTGGTAACAGCGAAACCAACGGATAGAAGGGCTATTTTAGAAGAAGCTGCAGGAATATCTGGTTTACACGTTAGAAGACATGAGGCTGAATTAAGATTAGGTGCGGCTGAGAATAATTTAAAAAGAGCGGATGAACTAAGAAGACAGCAAGAAAAACAATTAGCAAATCTTCAAAAACAAGCTGAAGAGGCAACAAAATACAAACTAATTTCAGATCAAATTAAAAAAATTGAAGCAGGTTTATATTATTTAAAATTATTAGAAATAGATAAAGAAATTAGAATAGAAAATGAAATTAATACTGAGGCAGAAGGAGAAGTAGAAGGATTTAATAACAAAATATCTGAATTAGAAAACTCAATTAAAACTTTTACAGATAAAGTAAATCCATTGAGAGAGAAAAATATTGAAAATTTATCAAGGATTCAAAGACTTAATTTAGAACTTCAAAGTTTAGATGAGGAAAATACTAGAATTCAAGACGAGATAGAAAGCATCAAAAAATCAATTCAAACACTTGATGATGATATCACAAGAGAAAAAGGGATAATTATAGACGCTAACTCAAATGAAAAAAGATTGAAAGAAGAGAAAACTGAATTAATTGAGACAGACTCAAAATATTTTGAAACAGAAAAATTATCTAATGAAGAGTTAGAAAGTGCAAAAAATAAACTTAAAGATGAACAAAAAGCTGTTGATGAAGTTGTAAATAATTTAGCTGAAGAAACTGTAAATATAAGTGTTGGTCCAATAAAAAATATAAAAAATACAATATCAAGGGTAAAAGAATTAATAGACAGTAACGAAATAAATCAAGTAGTAATACTTCTAGATAGATGTAATATGGAGCTAGATAGTTTTTTAAATGATTTAAAAAATGAGAGATCTAGAAATGAATTATTAGGAGTTAGTGAAAAATCAAAAAATATAAAATTACTTCAAGAAAAATATGCTGATGCATATAGTAAAAATCAATCAATTAAAAATGAGTCTCTAAAGAGAAATGAGAGAATTAAAACCATTGAAACAGAAATTGAAAGTTGGAAAAATTTACTAACTAACTCAGAAAAAATGGTTAATGAACTAACACAAAGAAAAGAAAAATTATCTAATCAATTAAGTGATTTAGAAAATCAACCTAGAGTACAGGCTGAAAGAAAAGGTCAAATTTCAGAAAATTTAAGAATTTCAGATAAAGAAAAAATTGATAATGAAGCGATTATAGATGAAACAGACCAAAAAATTGAAATGTTAAGAACACAATTAAATGAAATTCAAGAACAATCGATTCAAATCAGAGAAAGAAAAGCAAGTTCAGGGGCTACAATTGAAGGCTTGCAAAAAAGAAAAAGTGATCTCCTTGATAGAATTAGCTCTGAGTTAAATTTGAATGAAGATAATATTTTGGAAAATTCAAATTTAAATGGAGTAGAAGAGCTTCCAAACCCAGTTGATCAAGAAGATGCTTTAGACAAGAAAAAACAAGAAAGAGAAAAATTAGGATCTGTAAATTTAAAAGCAGATGAAGAAACAAGTAAATATGAAGAAGAAATAAAAAAAATGGAACAGGATCGTGCCGACCTTGTTACTGCTATCGTGAAACTGAAAGATAGCATTAACGAACTTAATCAAAAAGGGAGAGAAAGATTAATTGAAGCTTTTGAAAAAGTTAATAGAAAATTTAATGAAGTTTATACAAAACTTTTCAACGGTGGAAATGCCAAACTAGAATTGGTGGACTCTGATGATCCACTTGAAGCAGGTTTAGAAATGTTGGTTAGTCCTCCAGGAAAAAGACTTCAATCTATAACTTTGTTATCTGGAGGTGAACAAGCGTTGACTGCCCTCTCATTAATCTTTGCAGTATTTTTAACAAACCCTTCACCTATATGTGTATTGGATGAGGTTGATGCGCCGCTTGACGATGCTAACGTAACAAGATTTTGTAGTTTACTTGAGGAACTAATTAAAATCACCAACACCAAATTCATAATTGTAACTCATCATGCATTAACTATGTCAAAAATGAACAGACTATATGGGGTAACTATGCCTCAAAAAGGAATTAGTCAGCTTGTGGCTGTTGATTTACAAAAAGCAGAGAGTATGGTTGCTTAAACTATATAAATGCCAAAAGACCCTTTCAAAACTCGCTTAGAGATTGCAAAAAGCAAGATTTCAAAGAAAAATCTTTACAATAAGAAGAATGACCCCTCACCTATAGGAACTGCATTCAAATTAAGCACAGAACTTGTTTCTGCAGTGGCTGTGGGGACAATTATTGGGTTTATTTTTGACAAGACCTTTGGTACTAAACCTTGGTTTATATTAATATTTTTTTTTGTTGGTGTAGTTGCTGGAATAACCAATGTGATTAGATCTGCAAAAAAAATGCAAAAATAAATAAGTATTATGGCAGCAAATCCTATGTCCCAATTCGACGTTTATAGAATTGGACCTGAAATTAAAGTTGGAGCATTTGACATATCATTTACTAACGCAAGTTTGTTTATGATTTTAAGTACTGTATCTATTTTGTTAATCTTTAATTTAGGATCAAAAAAAAATTCAATACTACCAAACAAAATTCAATTGTTAGCTGAACTTAGCTATACCTTTGTATCTAAAATGATTAGCGATACAGCTGGATCAAAAGCTAAACCATATTTCGCATTTATATTTTCTCTATTCATGTTTGTTTTATTTTGTAACATGTTTGGAATGATACCTTATACTTTTACTGTAACCAGTCATATCATTGTAACATTTGTGCTCGCAGCATTTATATTTATTGGAGTGACTGTAATTGGGTTTATTAAACATGGGTTTGGGTATTTAAAATTATTTGTTCCAAGTGGAGTGCCTGCAGTATTACTTCCTTTAATTGTTGTTATAGAAATTATTTCTTATTTGAGTAGGCCTATAAGTTTATCGGTTAGATTATTTGCCAATATGATGGCTGGTCATACAATGATGAAAGTTTTCGGAGGCTTTGTAATTAGTCTTGGAATAGTTGGTGGGTGGCTTCCACTAAGTTTTTCGGTTGCGTTAACTGGTTTGGAGATCTTAGTTGCTTTTCTTCAAGCTTATGTTTTTGCAATCTTAACCTGCATCTATTTAAATGATGCATTAAATTTACACCATTAATAACAGAGGAGGATATAATGGAATTAGAAGCAGCAAAAATGATCGGAGCAGGTTTAGCAGCAATTGCTTTAGCTGGAGCCGGTGTTGGGATTGGAATAATTTTTGGAAATTATTTGTCTGGTGCAATGAGAAATCCATCTGCAGCACAAAAGCAATTTCCTAACTTGCTTTTAGGTTTCGCACTTGCAGAAGCTACAGGATTATTTGGATTGGTAGTTGCGTTAATCATTCTTTTTGCGTTTTAAATTGATGGTTAAAAAAATATATTTTCAGTCAATATTTTTTAGCTTCTTTTTTATTAAAGAAGCTTTTGCAGCTGAAAGCGGAGGTATGCCTCAATTAAATCCAGAGTTTTGGGTTTCTCAAATTTTTTGGCTAATACTTACTTTTGGCATTATGTATTTAGTTTTATCTAAACTAATACTACCAAAAATTAGTAACAACTTAGAAACGAGAAAATCTCAAATATTAGAAAATATTGAGGCTGCTGAGAAACAAAGAGAAGATAGTGATGCAAAACTAAAAGAATACGATGAAATTATATCTAAAAGCAAACTTGAGGCTAATAGTATTTTCAATCAAGCAAGAGAAAAAGCATTAAAAGACATTGGTGCAAAAAGAGAAGTGCTTGATAAGCAAATTGATAATGAAATTGCTGAGGCTGAAAAAGAAATAGATGCATTAAGAAAAAATGCACCAGATAAAATAAATAAAATTGCTATTGAGACTTCATCTGAGTTATTGCAAAAACTAATTGGAGCTGAAGTAAATAATAGTAGTATATCTGCAATTGTTGACGATCTATCTAAAAGAAATGGAGATAAATACTATGGCAATTGATGCAACATTTTGGGTAGCCGTATCATTTATTATTTTTTTTGGAGTATTAATTTACCTTAAAATTCCTCAAAAAATTTCTGAAATGTTAGATAAAATGATATCTGACATTAAAAATGAAATTGATGAAAGTGAAAAATTAAGAACTGAGGCAAAAACTCTATTAGATAACTCACAAAAAAAATTAGATACAGCTCAATCTGTTAGTAACGAAATTCTTGAGAACGCCAAAAAAGATGCAGATAAATTAATAATTGAGATGAATGATAAGTTTCATAAATCATCAGAAATTAAAAAAAATTTAGCTGAAAATAAAATAAGTCAGATGAAAGAAGCGGCTTTAAAAGAAATTAAGGACGCATCAATAAAGATTGCCGTAGACTCAGTTAAAAAAATAATAACTACATCTGTAGACAAGTCAAAATTAGATGCAGTGTTTCAAAAAAATTTAGATGAAACTAAAGCAGAGTTAAAAAAAATTAACTCATAATACACTTACAATTTTTTAAAAAAGCTATAAATTATTAAAATGAACTCTATAGTTATTGGATCAGGATTTGGTGGAATCGCAGCAGCACTAAGACTTAAGGCAAAAGGACATAAAGTAAAATTAATAGAAAAACACCCAGACCTAGGTGGTAGAGCTAGGGTCTTTAAAAGAAATGGATTTATATATGATGCTGGACCAACAGTAATTACTGCACCCTACTTAATTAATGAATTGTTCGAGTTATTCAATAAAGATCCAAAAAATTATATAGAACTTACTCCACTTAAAATTTGGTACCAGTTTATTTTTGAGGACAAAACTAAATTTAACTATTCAGGCGACGAAATAGAGATGAAAGACCAAATCGAGAAGCTTAGCAAAGAAGATGTAAATGGATATGAAAAATTAGTTAATTTTACAAAAAAAATATTTGATAAAGGTTTTTTAGAACTTGCAGATGTACCATTTGATAAACCTTTCGTAATGATGCAACAATTGCCTGCTCTATTAAAACTTAAAAGTTATAAATCAGTTTACTCACTTGTTTCATCTTATATTAAAAATGAGAAATTAAGAAGAATGCTTAGCATGCATCCTTTGCTAGTTGGGGGAAATCCATTTACTACCACCTCTATTTATGGATTAATTCTTTATTTAGAAAAAAAATGGGGAATACATTATTCAGTTGGAGGAACAGGAAATATAATTAAAGGTTTTGAAAAGTTAATGAATGAGGTTGGTATTGAAATAATAAAAAACAGTGAAGTAACCGAAATTATAACAAAAAATAATAAAATAAGTGGTGTAAAATTAAATAATGGAAATGAAGTTGGTGCAGATAATGTTGTTTGTAATGCAGATCCACCTGCATTTTATGAAAAAATGTTAAGCAAAAGCAACGAGAGTTCCATGTTGTTTAATTGGAAAAAAAATCGAATGGAATATTCTATGGGTTTATTTGTTTACTATTTTGGAACAAAAAAAATTTATGATAATGTTGAACATCACACAATAAAGTTTGGAAACAAGTATAAAGAACATCTTGATGACATATTTGATAAGAAAAAATTAAATAACGACATTAGCTATTATCTTCACAGACCTACAGCGACTGATAAAACTATGGCCCCAGAAGGAAATGATTGTTTTTATGTTTTAGTGCCTGTTCCTAACAATCAGTCAAAAATAAATTGGGAAACTGAAGGTGAGATAATGAAAAATCTTGTAATTGAAAAAATGGAAAAAGACTTAATGCCAGATCTTAAGAACAATATAGTTGAGGATTTTTATCTAACACCTGATTACTTTGAAAAGGAATTAAATACAAAATTTGGATCTGGGTTTTCGATTCAACCTAAATTTACACAATCCGCATACTTTAGATTTCATAATAAATCAGAAATATATGATGGTTTATACTTTGTTGGTGCGGGCACACATCCAGGGGCCGGTGTTCCAGGTGTTCTCTCTTCAGCGAAGGTTTTAGATAAATTATTTTAATGTTAACAAAGAATTATTTAGCTATTTACGCAAAATCTTTTAATTGGGCAGGTTTTTTTTTACCAAAAAAAACCTATGAAAAATGCTCTGCACTTTATGATTTTTGTAGAGAAGCAGATAATATTGCTGACGATGCAAATAAGATTGAAATAAAAAGAGATAATTTTATCAAATTTAGGAATAATTTTGTTAATAAAAATCATGATGATCCAGTTATTAAAAACATGTGGGATCTTATTAATGAATTTAGTATTTCAACTAAAATTGTAGACGATTTATTTGAGGGTATTAATTCTGATATAAAAGAAAATGTTAAACTTAATTCAAAAAAAGAATTATTAATTTATTCCTATAGGGTGGCTGGAACAGTTGGATTGATGATGGCTAAAATATTGAATGTTCACAAACAACAATCTCTAAAATCAGCAATTGATCTTGGGATTGCTATGCAATTAACAAATATTTCCAGGGATGTTATTGAAGATAAAAAAAATAATAGATTTTATATAAATGAAAGTTTTGAGGATATAAAGACTACAATCGAGCTTTCAGAAAAGTTTTATGAAAACTCATTTTACTCAATAAAAGAAATACCATTAAGTTTTAGATTTTCTATTTTAGTTGCAAGAAGAGTTTATAGAAAAATAGGATATAAAATTTTAAATAAACAGAACATAGAAAATTATAAAAAGTCAGGAAAAATTTATGTTTCAAATATTGAAAAAATTATTGAAACTTTTTTATCTATTTTTGACTTAATTAAGTTATCACTTATAAACAAAAACGATGATAATATTAATCATGATCATAATTTAATTAATGAAGAAATAAATTTAAATGAAAGAATTTGATTACATAATTATAGGTGGAGGTTGCGCAGGTCTTTCATTAGCATATGAGCTAGAAGTTTATGATAAATTAAAAGATAAAACTTTAGCAATTATTGAGCCAAGAGAAGATTATAAAAGAGATAAAACTTGGTCATTTTGGAAGGTTTTTTCACATAACTTCGATGACTGTGTCAAAAAGAGTTGGAATAATTTTACAATAAATACACCCAATAATACAAAATATGTAGATTGCGAGCCTACACCATATCAAACGATAGATAGTGGCATGTTCTACGAAAAAATACTTTCAAAACTTAAATTAAATAAAAATATTCAATTTTTTAAAAATATTGATCAATTAGATAAATCAAATTCAATTGTATTTAATAGTGTACCTAATTTTGAGAATAAACAGAGTGAGTTATGGCAACATTTTTGCGGAGTTGAAATAGAAACAGATAAAGACTTCTTTGATGAAGAAATTTTCAATTTGATGGACTTTGCTTGTGATCAAAGAAATAAAGTTCATTTTTTTTATACGCTACCATTTACAAAAAGAAACGCCTTAATTGAAACTACTTGGATATCTGAACTAAATAATGAAAAACTAAAAGATTATGATGAACAAATTGATAATTATTTAAGCAACCACCTAAATATCAGAAACTGTAAAATCAATTTCAAAGAAACTGGAGCAATCCCACTTTTTAGACAAAAAAATGTAAATAAATTAAATGAAATTTATATAGGCTCAGCTGGAGGAATGACTAGATTAAGTACAGGTTATACTTTCCTAAATATTCAAGAACAAAGCAGATATATAAGAGAAAACATAGAAAATATAAAAAATGTAAATCTATTTAAAATTAATTCAAAATATGATTTTTTAGATAAAATCTTGTTGAGGGTTCTTAAAAACAATTCCAATGAAATGGGAAATATATTTTTCAAAGTTTTTAATTCAAAGCCTAAAACAGCTATCAATTTTTTATCAAATAAAAGCAGTTTTTTTGAAGATTTAGAAGTAATTCTAAAAATGCCAAAGTGGAAATTTTTAAAAGAATTAATTTAAGATGATCAATAAAATAAAAAAAATAAATCTAAATCATTCATTTATTTTTTTCTTTGTTGTAAACCTTTTTTGTATTTTGCTATTTAAGTTTAATAATTTAAATATTTCTTCAATTTTGTGTTTACTTTTAATTTTAATTATAGGTGTTTCCCATGGGTCTTTAGATCATATAAAAGGAAAAAAACTGCTAAGATTATTTAATATAAAATCAACCTATATATTCTATATCACGTATATTTTAATTGCAGTAATAGTAATACTAACTTGGATAATATTGCCATCAATAACTTTAATTGTTTTTTTAATGATTGCCTCTTATCACTTTGGAAAAGAGGATACACAATTTTTGATTAATGATAGATCTTATTTCACTCAAATACTTTATTTTTTTAAGGGATTTTTAATTATACTTGCTCCTTTGTATTTTCATTTTCAGGAAACAATAGCGATTTTTAAATTATTATTAATTGATAATGAGGCATTTTATTCAAGTTTAAATTTTATTGAGACAAATAATGTAATTCAAATAGGAATATTCTGTAGCACCCTGTCTAGTATTTTTCTTTTCCTAAAGAATTTTGAAATCAAAAAATTTGTAGTTTTTTTAGATTATTTTTCTATTTTAATTTTAAATTACTATTTATCTCCATTAATAGCTTTTACTGTTTATTTCTGTTTTTTACACTCGATTAGACATTCAATTTCACTAGCTATTGATCTTGATCCAAATAGTTTAGTTAATGGATTTAGATTGTTTGTTAAAAAAGCTTTACCATTAACAATTTTGACAGCTATTTTTTCTTTTATTGCTCTATATCTGCTAGAAAATTCATACAATTTGGATAGTGCAATTTTAAAAATAATATTTATAGGTTTGGCGTCTTTAACCTTTCCACATATATTGCTGGAATATTTTCTAGAAAAAAATGAAAAATAAAGAATTAAAAATATTATTATCTGCGCCACGTGGATTTTGTGCCGGGGTAGAAAGAGCAATTGAAATAGTTGAAAAATCTATACAAAAATTTGGAGCTCCAGTTTATGTGCGTCATGAAATAGTCCATAACAAGTATGTTGTAGATGATTTAAAAAATAAAGGTGCAATATTTGTCGAAGAGCTGGAGGAGATAAAAGATAAATCAAGACCAGTAATTTTTTCAGCACATGGTGTTCCAAAAAAAATACCTGAAGATGCAAAAAATTATAAAATGACTTATGTGGATGCCACATGTCCACTTGTTTCTAAGGTTCATAGAGAAGCAGAAAATCTTAATAAAGCTGGGTACCATATAATTTTAATTGGTCATGAAAATCATCCAGAAGTAATTGGAACTATGGGTCAATTAAATAAAGGTTCTATAGATCTAATCCAAAATGAGGAAGATGCTACAAACTATCAAAATAAACTAAACAAAAAATTGGCATATATCACTCAGACTACTTTGTCAGTTGATGATACAAAAGAAATAATCAAAATTTTAAAAACCAATTTTCCTAATTTAAAAGAACCAATGAAAGAAGATATTTGTTATGCAACTACTAACCGTCAAATGGCAGTAAAAAATATTGCAAAAAATTGTGATATGTTTTTTGTTATTGGAAGTAGAAACTCTTCAAATTCTGTTAGACTAGTTGAAGTGGCAAAAAAATCAGGGTGTGAAAATTCACAACTTATTCATTCAGAAAGCTCAATACCATTTGATCAAATAGAAAATTGCAATACTATAGGTATATCTTCAGGAGCATCTGCGCCAGAAATATTGGTTAAAAATTTTATTAATGATTTAAAAAATAAATTTTCTATAAGTATTGATGAAGTTGAAATAATTAAAGAAGATGTAGTATTTAAAGCTCCCAAAAAATTAAATTAAAATGGCGGTCTATACAAAAATAAATCAAAAAGAAATTAATATTATAAATAAAAATTTTAATATTGATAAAGTAATAAGTTTTAAAGGTATCAAACAAGGAATAGAGAACACAAACTATCTTCTTAAATCAAAAAAGAAAAAATACATTTTAACTATATTTGAAAAAAGAGTTTTACAAAAAGAAATACCTTTTTTTATGAAATTGATGGATAATTTAAATAATTCAAAAATAAATTGTCCTAAGCCTCTGAAAACTAAAAATAATAAGTATCTTATTAAATTAAAAAATAAAACTGCATGTATTGTATCATTCTTAGAAGGTAAAGATAAAAAAATATTAAATATAAATGATTGTTATACAGTTGGTAAAACAATTGCTCGAATGCATGTGGCCACAAATACAATGAAGCTTAATAGAAAAAATTCGATGAGTATTAAGAATTTAAAACCTTTGTTGGAAAGTATTAAATTTAAGTCAAAAAAGTTTTCAAATTTAAAAGTATTCTTAAACAATAACCTAAAACATATTAATAGATATTGGCCTAAAAAATTGCCCAAAGGTATTATCCATGGTGACTTATTTATAGATAATATCTTCTTCAAAAAAAATAAACTTTCTGGAATTATTGATTTCTACTTTGCTGCTAATGATTATTTTATGTATGAAATTGCTATATGCATCAATGCTCTTTGTTTTGATTATAAAAAGAAAAAATTCCATTTAAATAAGAAAAAAATTAAAAATTTAATCAAAGGGTATGAAAGTGTTAAAAAAATTTCAATGAAAGAAAAAAAATCTATAAATATTTTGTGTAGAGGTGCAGCATTAAGATATTTATTAACAAGATTGTATGACTACTCAAATACACCAAAAACAGCATTGATTAAAATTAAAGACCCTAATGAATATTATCAAAAATTACTTTCTCACAATAATTTAAGTTCATTTAAAGATTATTTAAATTAATGATTACAATTTATACAGACGGTTCTTGTTTAACAAATCCAGGTAATGGTGGATGGGCTGCAATTATAAATGATGGAAATGAAATAAAAAAAATTAGTGGTAACGAAAAAAATACAACAAATAATAGAATGGAGTTGTTAGCCCCAATTAATGCATTGAAAGATATGAAGCCTGGTATTGAAATAAAAATATATACGGACTCTCAATATGTAAAAAATGGAATAACTGAATGGATTAATACTTGGTTAGCTAATAATTGGAAAACCTCAAAAAAAGAAGATGTTAAAAATAAAGATTTATGGATTGATCTATATAATTTAAATAAATCGCTTAATATTCAATGGAATTGGGTTAAGGCTCATGATGGAAACCCTTTAAATGAAGAGGTGGACTATCTAGCTAAAAAAGCAGCAGATTTAGATTAATTTTAAAAAATTTTGAGCTGCTGAAATTTCACAAGCGGCAGTATCTTCTTCTGCTTGTATTTTCTTTACAACATTGTCGTCAATTAACATTGTATATCTTGCTGACCTCATTCCCTGACCCCGATCGTGTCTATCTATTTCTGCTCCAATTGATTTGGTAAATTCACAATATGGGTCTGCGGCCATAAATATTTTATCTTCAACTTTTTGACTATCACCCCATGCTTTCATCACATTTGGATCATTAACTGAAACACAAATAATTTTTGTAACCCCTTTATTCTTTGCTTCCTCGTAATTATTAACATACCCTGGAAGATGTTTTGCGGAACAAACTTTTGTAAATGCTCCAGGAACACCAATCACAATTGTTTTATGATTTTTAAAAACTTCTGCTGTAGTTATTTTTTTTGCTGCTCCACTTGAGTCTAAATAATAAAATTCTGAATTTGGAAGCCGTTCCCCCTCTTTAATTTTCATTTTGTTTTACCTTTGATGTAGTTTTTAATTTTTTCTAAATTATTTTCAACTATATCATATTCTTCTTTTTCATTCAAAATAAACTCAAGTTCTTTTGGTAAATCAGATTTTAAATTAATAGCTTTGGTAACAGCATCAGGAAATTTACATGGATGTGCAGTTGCTAGTACAATATTATTTCCTTTTAAGTTATGTTTGTCGTAAGCACCATATCCAATTGCTGTGTGTGGATCTAAAACTACAGAAAATTTTTCATACACCTTTTTAATAACCTCCAAAGTCTCATTTTCACTCAGACTAGCTGATAAAAAATTTTCTCTAATTTTATTTAATTTATCATCACCAATTAAATATTTTCCATTTTCTCTAATATTTTTCATATCTAATATAGTCTGTTTATCATTCTCATTATTAAGATCGAATATAAGTCTCTCGAAATTACTAGCTATTTGAATATCCATACTAGGAGAAATGGTTTCTGAAACCTTTTCTGCTTCATAACTACCTTTTGATATTGCTCTATGTAAAATGTCGTTTTGATTAGTTGCAACAATCAATTTATTTATAGGCAAGCCCATTTTTTTGGCTAAATATCCAGCATAGACATCTCCAAAATTTCCTGTTGGTACTGAAAAATTTGTTGGTTCACCTGTATTTTCAACCAATGAATAACTATAAAAATAATAAACACTTTGAGCGATAATCCTTGCCCAATTAATAGAGTTCACCCCTGACATTTTGATATCATTTGAAAACTGCTTATCTGCAAACATAGATTTAACTAGGTTTTGGCAATCATCAAAATTTCCCTTTATAGCTATGTTAAATACATTTTCATATTTACCTGTTGTCATCAATTTTCTTTGCACTGGTGAAACACGATTATCTGGGTGAAGCACAAAAATATTAACATTTTTTTTACCTTTAATTGCATCAATTGCTGCAGCACCAGTATCTCCAGATGTGGCAACAACAATATTAATTTTTTGATTTTCATTGTTTAGGTAATATTCGTAAAAGTTACCTAAAAGTTGCATGGCAACGTCTTTAAAAGCTAAAGTCGGACCATGAAATAATTCTAATATTGTTTTGTCTCCAAGCTTTATGAAATCTACAACATTATCCTTTCTAAATGTGGAGTAAGATTTATCAATAATTTTACCCAATTCAGCTTCAGACATAAAATTACCAATGAATGGATAAACAATTTTTTTTGCTAACTCTGAATAACTAAGTGTTTTTAAATCTCTAATTTCATTTTCTCCATATTTCACTAATGTTTCTGGAATAAATAAACCTCCATCTTCGGCAAGACCTTTGATAAAAATGTCTTTAAATTCAAAGGTTTTTGATGTGTCTCTTGTACTTACGTATCTCATTTAATAATTTTTTTTCCTAAAATATAAATATATTAAAAGGATTGAAATCGCCATAGAAAACCAAGTAATTGCGTACTTCTTATGATTATTTGAAATTTTAGCAGTAATCACTCTTGGTTTTGGAATTTTATAATTACCGTTTAAATAAATGACATACTCTGAAAAATTTCTTCCAGTAAATTTTGAAACATCTTCTCTATTCAAAGTAAACCAATAATTTTTCTCAATATCATTTTCTGGCTTGAATGTGCTTGGTTTAGTTTGCAGCATAAGAGTGCCGACTATTTGATTTTGATCAACTAAATTTATTTCAGGTAGGTCTTTTTTTTCAAAAGGTATCCATCCCCTATTCATTAAGTAATTTTCTTCACCAATTTTTATTGGATTAATTACCTCAAATCCAGGTTTCCCTGCATCATTTAAATTGTACAAGTAAATTTGTTTATCAAAATCAATATCTCCACTTGTTTTAATTCTAAGATAGTTTTTTTTTTCAATGTTGGATAATTCCACTGGGTCGTTTTTCAAAGAATTTTCTATTTGCTCAATTAGCTCTAATTTCCAATTTAATCTATAAATTTGCCAAAACCCTAGGGAGAGAAGAGTTAAAATAATAAAATAAACGAAAACTGAAAATAGTAATTTATTCTTCAAGGATAAATATTAACTTCCCCAAATATAAATTGCAGCAAATAAGAATAACCACACTACGTCAACGAAATGCCAGTACCATGCAGCTGCTTCAAATCCGAAGTGATGATCTTTAGTAAAATGACCAAGTCTTCCTCTCCACAAACATACTGCTAAAAATATCGTTCCAATTATGACGTGAAAACCATGAAAACCTGTTGCCATATAAAATACAGCTCCATAGATATGGCCTGAATAAGTAAATGTAGCGTGATGGTATTCGTATGCTTGCAATAAAGTAAAAAAGAAACCAAGAATAACAGTTAGTGTTAATCCCTGTATAAATCCTTTTCTATCATCTTCTAATAAAGCGTGATGAGCCCAAGTAACAGTTGTTCCTGATAATAATAAAACTAGAGTATTTATTAATGGAATGTCCCAAGGATCAAATGTTTCAATATCTTTTGGTGGCCATACATTTCCAACAAATTCATTTGGAAACAAGCTTATGTCAAAGTAAGCCCAGAACCATGCAACAAAGAACATTACCTCTGAAGCAATAAATAAAGTCATTCCATATCTGTGATGAATTTGAACAACAGGAGTATGATGACCTTGATGTTCAGCTTCGATTACTACATCTCTAAACCACATATATGCACCATAAATTAATAAAGCTAAACCAAGATACATGCCCCATGAAATACCGTTATGCATATAAAAAATTGCACCTATTGCTAATACTAAGCATGCAAAAGATGTATAGATTGGCCAAGGGCTTGGATCAACTAAGTGGTAATCGTGTTTTTTTTCTGCTGACATTTTTCGTGATTATGATTGTTTATAGTAATCTGTCGAGAAAAAAGTGTACGACATAGTTACATCTTGTAGATTTTTTGTTGTTGGATCGTTCACAAGGTCAGGGTCTAAATAGAAAGTCATTACGTAAGTTGCCTTCTCTCCTGCCTTCAACTCTTGTTTTTCAAAACAAAAACATCCTAATTTACTGTAATATTTGCCAAAACTTGCTGGTGAAACATTAAAACTAGCTACACCATGAGTCGTTTCGTTTCCTAAATTCTCAACTTCAAATTCAATTCTGTTGACCTGGCCAACTTTCACATCAATAACGTTTGATTTTGCTTTGAAATTCCAATCAAGATTATTCACATTTGTATCAAACCTGACACTTACAACCTTATCTAACACTATTTTTGGAGCTTCTTTTGAAACTTGGGTTGTTCCTCCAAAACCAGTAACTCTACAGAATAAATCATACAAAGGCACTGCTGCAAAAGACAATCCTAACATAAGGATAAAAATCCCAGCTAAAAGTAAAGGAGTTAATGTTTTGCCTTTAATCATATCTGTCTATCAAATACTCCAACGTTGTATAAAGTAAAAATAAATAAAAATACCATAAATGCTAAAATTGCTATAGCAGTGATAATATTTTTTTTCTTTGTTTTTTTGTCAGGTGTTATCATAAAATTTTATCAATTAAAAAAAGAACAAAAATTAAAAATAAATACAAAATTGAATATCCAAAAATAGATTTTGCTTTTTTTGCATCAAATTTGTTTTTTTTAAATTTATAAAGTTCGAAACATAAATAATTATAATAAATTGTCAAAATTAATGAAGGGATTAAAAAAGTAATACCCACAAAGCCAATAACATAAGGTAAAACAATTACCGGTAACATTGTTAAAGAATAGACAAATATATTTAATTTTGTACTCTCAACGCCATTTGTTAGTGGAAGCATTGGTATGTTCGCTTTTTTATAATCATCTGATTTATACAAACTTAAAGCCCAAAAATGCGAAGGCGTCCAAAAAAATATAATCAAAAAGAACGTAATTGGCTCAAAAGTTAAAGAATTAGTAGCTATAGTCCAACCAATCACTGGGGGTAATGCTCCTGCGGCTCCTCCTATTACTATATTTTGTGGAGTTTTTCTTTTTAACCAAATTGTATAAACAAACACATAAAACAAAATAGTAAAAAGTAATAAAGTAGCTGATATTCTGTTTGAATAATAATCAAGCGCAATTACAGAAAAAATAGAAAGAGCAATTCCAAATACTAGTGCTTGATTTCTATTTACCTTACCTGTTGGAATTGGTCTCAAACAAGTTCTTGTCATAAGAGCATCTAAATCAGACTCGTACCACATATTTAAAGCCCCAGCTGCTCCTGCTCCTATTGAAACTAAAATTATTCCAATAATTGCATCTTTTGTTGGAATTATATTTGGAGCCATTAACAATCCAACTGCGCATGTAAATATAACCAAAGACATTACTCTTGGTTTCATTAATTTAAATAATTCAGATAAATTAAAGGCGTCTTCTTGAGATAAGTTCCTATTTTTTATTTTAGACTTAATCATTAATTTAAAGTTAAAAAATCTTATTTGCTATATTAGCTAGTAGATTTTTCAACACCCTCTTCATCTTCAAACTTTGGTAATTCTTCAAAAGTATGAAAATTAGGTGGAGATGGTACAGTCCATTCTAAAGTTGTAGCACCTTCTCCCCATGGGTTTTGTGCTGCAGCCTTTTTCTTATAAAACGCATAGGCGAGGTTTATAAAAAACACTACCAATCCAATTACAGAAATATAAGAACCAATTGAAGAAATGTAATTCCATCCAGCAAAAGCATCTGGATAGTCAGCATATCTTCTGGGCATTCCCGCAAGGCCTAAAAAGTGTTGTGGGAAGAAAACCAAGTTCACTCCGATAAAAGTTAACCAGAAATGTAATTGACCCATCCACTCTGAATACTCATAACCAGTCATTTTTCCAAACCAATAATAAAATCCTGCAAAGATTGCAAATACAGCTCCTAAGGATAGTACGTAATGAAAATGAGCAACAACGTAGTAAGTATCGTGCATTGCAGTATCAACTCCAGCATTCGCAAGAACTACACCGGTGACTCCACCAACAGTAAATAAAAATATAAATCCTAAAGCCCAAACCATCGGAGTTTTAAATGAAATCGAACCACCCCACATAGTTGCAATCCATGAAAATATTTTTATACCAGTTGGAACCGCAATGATCATCGTTGCAGCTAAAAAGTATGCTTTAGTATCTGTGCTTAAACCAACTGTATACATGTGGTGAGCCCAAACAACGAAGCCAACTATTCCAATTGCAACCATTGCATAAGCCATTCCTAAGTATCCAAAAACTGGTTTTCTGGAAAATGTTGAAACAATATGACTGATCATTCCAAAACCAGGTAAAATTAAAATATAAACTTCCGGGTGACCAAAGAACCAAAATAAATGTTGGAATAAAACTGGGTCTCCACCAGTTTGAGCATCAAAGAAAGCTGTTCCAAAGTTTCTATCTGTTAGAAGCATTGTTATTGCTCCTGCTAAAACTGGTAGTGATAACAATAATAAGAAAGCAGTTACTAGTATTGACCAAGCAAATAATGGCATTTTATGAAGTGTCATGCCAGGCGTTCTCATGTTTAAAATTGTAGTAATAAAGTTTACCGCACCTAAAATTGAAGAAGCTCCAGCTAAATGTAGACTTAAAATTGCAAAATCCATTGCTGGACCTGGTTGACCTGCTGTAGATGATAATGGAGGATATATTGTCCATCCTCCCCCTACTCCTGTTTGACCTGGAGGGCCATCCATGAAAATTGACATTATTAATAATATGAATGATGTAGGCAGCAACCAGAATGAAATATTATTCATTCTAGGAAAAGCCATATCAGGTGCACCAATCATTATTGGAACAAACCAATTACCGAAGCCACCTATCATTGCTGGCATAACCATAAAGAAAATCATTATTAAACCATGACCAGTAACTAAGACGTTATATAAATGATAGTTTCCACCTAAAATTCCATCACCTGGATGCATCAATTCCATTCTCATTAAAACTGAGAATGCAGTACCAATTACACCTGCAATAATTGCAAATATCAGATACATTGTTCCAATATCTTTATGGTTAGTTGAATAAGCCCAACGTTTCCATCCAGTTGGTGTATGATGATCGTCGTGTGATGCAGTTTGTGTATACATATTATTTACTCGCTAGTTTTTTAAATTGATCTTCTTCATTAACTTCTTTTGCAAATTTGACTTTAGCGTCTAACAACCACTCTTGATATTCTTCTTCAGTAACAACTCTAACTTCAATTGGCATAAACGCATGTTTAATTCCACACAGTTCAGAACATTGACCATAATAGGTTCCAACTTTTTCTGCTTTAAACCAAGTTTCATTTATTCTTCCAGGCACAGCGTCTCGTTTTACTCCAAATGAAGGGAGTGCCCACGCATGTAGAACATCATTAGCAGTGATCATTACCTTTACAACTTTATTTACTGGCACAACTAATTCATTGTCTACAGCTAAAAGTCTTGGCTCGTTTTCTTTTAAGTCTTTAGTTTCAATCATGTAAGAGTCGAAGAAAATATTTTCATCTGGATACTCATATCCCCAGTACCATTGATATCCTATAGCTTTAACAGTTATGTCTGCTTTTGGAATTGCATCTTGTTTATATAAAATTTTAAATGATGGAACCGCCATCACGATCAAAATTAAACATGGAATTAAAGTCCATAAAACTTCAACAGCAACATTATGAGTTCTTTTTGATGGAACTGGATTTGCTGAAGCTCTAAATCTTATACAAGCATAAACCATCAAAAATAGAACAAAAACACTGATTGCTATTATAATTGGTAACAACAATTTATCATGAAAATTAACTATATCTCTCATTGTCTCGGAAGCAGCCTTTTGAAAACCTAGTTGCCAATCGACTGGTTGATTAGCGAATGCGCTTGAAGTGATAAAGAATGTTACAAATATATATAAAAATTTTTTCATTTTTTTAACCTATATAGAGTGTCTTTTAAAAAAATACACTTTTACTTTTAGCGACAAAATATCAATTAATGGCGTAATTTATGATCGATAGAGCAGAAATTACAGCCGTTTCAGATCTCAAGATGTTTTCATTGATTTTAATAGACTGAACACCTTTAAATTCAAGAATCTCTTCCCTCTCCTCCTCAGAAAAATCTCCCTCCGGCCCTATAATTACGCAAGTAGTCTTTGTAGTTAACTTTTTAATATCAATTTTTGTATTAGTAGTGTTGAGATCAGTAAATATTAAATCCATATCATTTTTTAAAAAGCTTTTTAATTTTTGAGGATCCTCAATTGATGGAACTGTTATTCTATTTGACTGTTCAGCTGCTTCAATGATTACTTTTTCCAATCTCTCTTTATTTATCTTTCTAACAATCGTTCTTTCAAAGATTACTGGTAAAAACTTAGTTACCCCAAGCTCCGTTGCTTTTTGGATCATGAAATTAAAATAATTTGATTTAATAGGAGAGAAAGCCAGCCAAAGATCCTTGGTATTTTCTTTCTGTCTTAATTGTTTCGTAACATTAAATTCAATTATGCTTTTTGTAATATTTAAGATTTTTGCTTCCCATTCGCCACTACTATTAAAGAGAGAGAAAACTTCTTTTTCTTTAAGTCTCATAACTTTTGAAACATAATGTGATTGAGATTTATCAAGTTTGTCGGTCAAATTAAGAGATAAACTTTTTGAATAAAATAATCTAATGTTACTCATATTGATAAGTTAGTTTATGAAAAATATTAAAGCAATAATTTTTGATGCTTATGGCACCTTATTTGATGTCAACTCAGCTGCTGAAAAATGCAAAGATAAAATCGGTGATAAGTGGGAAGGTTTTGCTAATTATTGGAGAACAACACAATTAGAATATACTTGGCTAAGAAGTATAATGAAACGTCATAAAGATTTTTGGCAAGTGACAGAGGATAGTCTAGATAAATCATTGAAAATTTATGAGATAGACAATTCAATGAAAAATGAGTTATTAGATCTTTATAAAATTCTTTCACCATTTAAAGAGGTTCCTAAAGTTTTAAAATCATTAAAAGAAAAAGATTTTAAACTTGCTATTCTTTCAAATGGTACTCCTTCTCTTCTTGATGAATTGGTTAAGAGCAATAATTTAGAGTATATATTTGATGATATTTTTTCAATTGAGGAGGTAGAAGTTTATAAACCAGACTCTAAAGTTTACGATATACCAATTAAAAAATATAATATTAAAAAAAATGAAGTTGCTTTTTTAAGCGCTAACACTTGGGATGTATCAGGTGGTGGAAATTATGGCTTCAATTCTATTTGGGTAAACAGAAATAGTAATACTTTTGACAATCTAGATTATGTACCAAAGCATCAAATCAAGGACCTTAGTAAGTTACTTGATATAATATAAAAAAATCTTATGTACGAAATATGAAAAATATTGAAGTAATTAAAATTATAGACCCTATTCAAGCTTCTGATGGTGCTGGAGTTAAATTAAAAAGAAGTATTGGTGTTGAGCCAAATTATTTTGATCCTTTTTTAATGCTTGATGAATTTGGATCGGAAAATAGTGAGGACTATATCGCAGGTTTTCCACCCCACCCTCATCGAGGAATTGAAACAGTGACTTACATGTTAGCTGGAGATTTTGAACACAAAGATAGTACTGGTGGTGAAGGTAGAATGACTGCAGGAGATGTTCAATGGATGAAAACAGGAAGTGGGATTATTCATTCTGAAATGCCTGCAATGAAAGAAGGTAAACTTCATGGTTTTCAATTATGGATTAATATGCCGGCTAAATTAAAGATGAGTAAGCCTGAGTATATTTATATTGATGCAGATAAAATGAGTATTCATAAAGATGATGATAAGCAGGTAAAAGTAATTGCTGGAAAATTTGAAAAAGCCGAAGGACCAGTAAAAGGTCATAACGTTGAGCCAATTTATTTTGATGTTGAACTAAATAAAGATAAAGAGTTCAATTTTAAATTACCATCTACTCACAATACTTTTGTTTATTTGATTAATGGTGAAATAGAAATTGGTAGTAAGAAACATGATGATGTTAAGGATAGTACTTTGATATTACTGTCAAAAGCTGAAGGGCTTAAAGTGAAAGCAAAAACAAATGCTAAATTTTTAGTAATATCAGGTAAGCCAATTAATGAAGAAATAGCAAGAGGTGGGCCATTTGTGATGAATACTAAAGCTGAGATCTTGCAAGCAGTGCAAGATTATCATAATGGTACGTTTGTAAAATAAGTTATGAAAGCTGTAGAAATTAATAAAACTGGAGGACCTGAAGTTTTAGAAGTTAAAGATATATCTTTAGACAAACCGGGTCTTGATCAAGTAACCATTGAACAAAAAGCAATTGGTCTTAACTACATTGATACTTACCATAGATCAGGTTTATACCCTTTAAAACTGCCGATTGGTTTAGGTTTAGAAGGTGCTGGCATTATTACTGATGTTGGAGAGAACGTTAAAGATTTCAAAGTTGGTGACAAAATTTCTTATGCAGGTATTCCTTTAGGTTCGTATAGTTCACACAGAAACTATCCAACTAAGAATTTAGTTAAAGTACCAGATGGTATTGATCTAGAAATAGCTGCAACATTAATGACAAAAGGTTTAACAACTTTTTATCTTTTGCATAAAACTTATCCAGTTAAATCAGGTGAAACAATTTTATTTCACGCAGCTGCTGGTGGTGTTGGTCAAATTTTTGGACAATGGGCAAAAAGTTTAGGATGTACTCTTATAGGCACAGTTGGATCGGATGAAAAAGTAAATATAGCAAAAAAAAATGGTTATGATCATGTTATAAATTATAATAAAGAAAATTTTGCAAAAAAAGTTTTAGAGATTACTGGCGGTAAGGGTGTCCCAGTTGTTTATGATGGTGTGGGTAAGGATACACTAGATGGATCTATTGAATGTTTAGCTATTAGAGGAATGATGGTTTCTTTTGGAAATGCATCTGGACCCTTATCAGATATTAATGTGCCAAAAGTTATTCAACCTAAAGGTCTTTATCTTGTAAGACCATCAATGCAACAATACCTTTCAACTAGAGAAGAATTAGATGAGGCTTCAAAAATAATGTTTGAAAAAATTAGCTCTGGCAAAGTAAAAATTAAAATTTTCAAAAAATATAAGTTAGAAGACGTTATACAAGCTCACCAAGATCTTGAAGGAAGAAAAATTTTAGGCCCCGCTGTATTAGTTCCTAATTAACATCAACATCCATATCTGACATATGAAGTTTAAGAGCATTAGTTGAAATTTGAATTTCTCTAATAAAAAATAATATTGATATTATCATTGATAAACAGCAAGATCCAAAAATTGCCCTAGCGAGAAAAACTTCATCTAAATATAAAGCAAATACAGTTAACATATTAAAAAGAAATCCAAACGAAGCAAAAAGAATTGTCCATCTTAAAAGAGTTATTCTTCCACTAAGATTGATAAACTGTTTTTTCCATTCTGGTGGAATATGCTTTTCATAAACATGCTCATCATGTAGCTGCCTGATTAAAATACTTAAGGAATGAAATCTATTACTATAAACAGCCATCATTAAAGGAATTGCAGGAAACATTAATGCTGTGACTGTGTAATCTATATTCATACGAATCAATTTGATTATGAATCTACCCTTTGTTATTTACAAGTAAATTATGAACCAAATAAAGTTATTTATAGAACTTACGAGATTAAAAAAACCAATTGGTTTCATGCTTTTATTTTGGCCATGTGCTTGGGGTTTAACATTAGCTTATGATTTTTCCTCAGATCTAAATAATTATTTTTTTTATTTAATTTTATTCTTTTTAGGATCTGTTTTAATGCGATCAGCTGGATGCATTGTTAATGATATTTTGGATAAAGAATTTGATGCAAAAGTATTTCGAACTAAAAATCGTCCAATTGCGTCAGGAAAAGTATCAATAAAACTAGGAATGTTTTATGCATTGGTTTTATGCTTATTAGCTTTTTTAGTTCTTATAAATTTTAATTTATTTACAATTATTCTTGCATTGGGCTCGATGCCCTTGGCATTTACATACCCGCTGATGAAAAGATTTACATATTGGCCTCAACTATTTTTGGGAATTACTTTTAACTATGGATTAATTCTAGGATGGTCCGCAATAAAGGGTCAAATTGATGTGATACCTATAATTTTCTATGTTGGAGCCATATTTTGGACACTGGGCTATGACACAATTTATGGATATCAAGATATTAAAGATGATGAAATAATTGGATTAAAATCAACCTCGATTAAATTTAAAGGTACTGCAAAAAAATTTCTGTTTACATGTTACTCTATTTTAACAATTCTGTTTATAGCTGGAGGATACTATATGAATTTTCATTATAGTTACTTTGTTTTGTTAATAATTCCAATATTTCATTTATTTTTTTATCAAGTAAAAATTTTTGATTTAAAGAGTCCTTCAAGTTGTTTGATCGCATTTAAAAGTAACAATTTATTTGGCTTAATTATTTTGATGAACATTTTAATTGTTAAAAATTTATGATGAATAAATCTGAAATTTATAAAAGGTTGTATAAAGATTATTCAAAACAATACTTGAATAAAATTTTTTTATCTGCCCTTTTTTCTATATTGGTTGCAGCAAGTACCTCTGCAATTGCATGGCTACTAGATCCAGCAATCAAAAAACTTTTTATTGAAAAAGATCAGACATTAATAATTTTTATTCCATTGATGATTATTTTGGCATTTTCAGTAAAAGGAATATCTTTATACTTAGCCAAAGCAACAATGATTGCTGTGGGAGAGTCTGTAAAAAAAAAACTGCAGTATGACATGGTAAATACTTTAATATCAACAGATACCCAAATAATTGACAAAAAACATTCTGGGAAATTTATATCAAACCTCACTTATGACGTAACACATATTACAAATTTATTAAGTAATGCAATTTTAACACTATTTAAAGATTCTCTTACTCTCATAGGTTTACTAGCAGTGATGTTTTTACAAAATTGGAGGCTTGCTCTTATTTCAATTATCATGATTCCTTTAGCAAGTATTGCTTCAAAAACTCTTGGAAAAAGAATAAGTAAAGTCACAACTGAGGCTCAAGAAAAATCTGGATATTTAACTACTTATTTAGTTGAATTATTTAAAAATCACAAATTAATTAAAATTTTTCAAAAAGAAGATTTTGAAAAAAGTAAAGCTGATAAATATCTTAAGCAATTAAAAGAAAAAAATCAAAAAATTCAAACTGTTTTTGTTCGAATGTCTCCAATAATGGAGACATTAACTGGTATAATGATAGCTGTCTTGATTTTTTATTCTGGAAAATTAATGGCTAAAGGCGAATTAAATATAAACAATTTTTTTTCATTTTTAGCAGCAATGATGTTGGCCTACCAGCCTGTTCGAGCATTATCGACCCTTAACATGATATTAAAACAAGGTTTGTCAGCAGCTTCGCGGATCCTACCAATTATTGATCAAGAAAATGAAATTAAAGACAATCAAGAAGCCAAACCATTAAAAATTAAAAATTCTGAAATTACTTTTAAAGATGTAAATTTTTCCTATGAAGTAAAAGAAGGCTCTACATTAAACTCTGTGAATCTTGAGTTCAAAGGTGGAAAAATGACATCACTAGTTGGTCATAGCGGATCAGGAAAATCTACTATTCTAAATTTAATACCGAGATTTTATGACATTCAATCAGGTGTAATAATGATTGATGATCAATCTATTTACAAAAGTACTATAAGATCAATTAGAAAAGAAATTTCTATGGTAAGCCAAGAAACTACTCTCTTTGATGATACCATTAAAAATAATATTAAATATGCCAGAGAAGATGCTGACGATGAAGAAGTTTATAAAGTAGCAAAACTATCTTTTTGTGAAGAGTTTATTAATAAACTTCCAAATAAATTTGAGACATTAATTGGAGAAAATGGAGTGAGATTATCAGGTGGTGAAAAGCAAAGATTGTCAATAGCTAGAGCAATGTTAAAAAAAAGTTCTATAATTTTATTAGATGAGGCAACTTCATCATTAGATTCTGAAACAGAATCTAAAATTCAAGAAGCTTTGAAAATTTTAACAAAAGACAAAACTACGATTGTTATTGCACATCGTCTGTCTACAATTTTAAATTCAAATAATATTTATGTAATTGATTCTGGTAATGTAGTTGATAGTGGTCAACATGACCAACTAATAGCAAAATCTGCATTATATAAGAAATTTTATGAAAAACAGATACAAAAATAAGTATGTTATTTATATATCAATTAATTATTTCAGTACTTTTATTAACTTCACCAATCATTCTTTTAATTAGAATATTAAGAAAAAAAGAAAATATAAAAAGTCTTAAAGAAAAATTTAGTTTTAACTCCAAAAGAAGAGTTAATGGAAAATTAATATGGTTTCATGGAGCTAGTGTTGGAGAAGTTTTAAGTATTATTCCTATAATTAAACACTACGAAAAAGACAAATCAATTAAACAAATACTTGTTACATCTAGTACACTTAGTTCATTAAAAGTAATTAAAAAATTTAATTTTAAAAAAACAGTTCATCAATTTTACCCTATTGACCATTTTATTTTTAATAATAAATTTATTAATTATTGGAAACCAAGTTTAGGTATATTTGTAGACTCTGAAATTTGGCCTATGATGTTTCAAAAATTAAAATATAAAAATATTCCAATTATACTATTAAACGCGAGACTAACAAAAAAGACTTTTAGCAGATGGATAAAAATTAAATCTTTTGCAAAATCAGTTTTTAATAAGATAACTGTAGCTTATCCTCAAAACAAAGAAACAAACTTATATCTAAAAGAACTTGATGTAAGAAATATTATTACAATTGGAAATTTAAAATTTTCAGAAAATTCTGATGAAAACTTAAACAATATAAGTAAAAAGCTAAAATCTGAGTTAGATAAAAAAAAAATATGGGTTGCATCAAGTACACATAAAACTGAAGAAATTTTTTGTGCAAAAGCACATTTGAAACTAAAAAAGAAAATTACTAATTTATTAACAATAATAATTCCAAGACATATTCATCGAGCAAATGAAATAACAAATCAAATTAAAAATTTAAACTTAAAAATTGCTTTGCATAGCTCAAAACCAAAAAACTTAAAAAATGTAGATATTTATTTAGTTGATACATTTGGAGAAACAAAAAAATTCCATCAAATTGGAAATACTGTTTTTTTGGGTGGTTCAATAATAAAGAGAGGTGGTCAAAATCCTTTAGAAGCTACAAGATTTGGGGCTAAAATCTTACATGGTCCAAATACTGATAATTTTAAAGATGTATATAAACATTTAAAGTTATTAAATATTTCTAAGAAAATAAACACACCATTACAACTTGCATCATCAATTATTTTTAAGAAAAATAAAAATTCAGGTAAAAAAATAAAACAAATTGGAAAAAAAATCTTAAAGAAAACTATAAACGAATTAGATAATCTAATTAATAATGAATATAAAAAAACCTAATTTTTGGGATCAAAAAACACCAAATTTATTTGCATATTTATTACTTCCAATAGCATTAATAATCAAAATTTTTAGCTATTTTAAAAAAAAACCAGATAATAAAAAAATGAATATCAAAACTATTTGTATAGGAAATTTTTATATTGGTGGGACAGGTAAAACTTCATTGTGTATTAAAATAAACAAAATCTTAAAAAAAAAAAAAATCAAATCTTGTTTTATAAAAAAGTTTTATAAAAATCAGGCAGACGAGCAAAAACTTTTAGAGAATAATGGCAAGCTGTTTCTATCATTGACTAGAAGGGAAGCAATACAAAGTGCCATTGATGAAAATTATGAAGTAGCAATTCTTGATGATGGAATTCAAGACAAATCAATTACATATGATTTAAGTTTTATATGTTTTAATAATATTAACTGGATCGGAAATGGAATGACAATTCCCGCTGGACCATTGAGAGAAGATATAGGAAATTTGAAAAATTATGATCACGTATTTTTAAATGGCAATTTAGAAAATTTGGATGAAATAAAAACACAAATACTTAAAATTAATTCTAAAATAAACATTCATTTAGGAAAATATGAGATTACAAATCTAAATGAATTCAAAAAAGAAAACGATTATTTGGTATTTTCTGGAATTGGCAATCATTCAACTTTTGTTGCGATGCTTAAAGAACATGGATTTAAAATAAAAAAAGATTTAGAATTTTCTGACCATTATCAATACAATCGAAATGATTTAAATAAAATCATTTCAGAAGCAGAATTATTAAATTGCAAAATAATTACAACTGAAAAGGATTTTTTAAGATTAAATGAAAAAAATGATAGTAAAATAAAATTTATAAAATCAGAATTAAAAATAATTGATGAGGAGAAACTAATTAAATTTATTAATTAATTATGAAATATATTAAATATTTTTTTGAATTTTTATTCTCAATTTTTTTCTTTATTTTTTTTAAAATTATTGGACCTAAAAAATCTTCTGACGTGAGTGGAAAAATATTCGAAATAATTGGTCCTTTTTTTAGATCAAAAAAAGTAATTCGTAATAATATAAAAAGAGCTTTGCCCGAAATTGATGAAAATAATTTAAAGAATATTGAAAACTCGATGTGGAATAATTATGGAAGAATTTTTGCAGAGTATATTTTTCTCAAAGATTTTAGATACGGAAAATTAGCTTCTGAAGTACAAATTGAAGGTAAAGAAATTTTAAATGATATTAAAGAAAACAACAAACAAGTAATTTTTATTTCTGGTCATTTGAGTAATTTTGAACTTATGGCAATGTTTATAGAAAAATCAGGTATAAACTTATCTGCTATTTATCGCCCTTTAAATAATATATTTTTAAATGGAATAATGGAAAGTATTAGAAAAAAATATATTTGTAAAAATCAAATTAAAAAAGGTTTAGCTGGATTAAAAAAATTAATTAAATTAAAAAAAAAAAATTATTCTACTGCCCTAATGATTGATCAGAGAGTATCAGAAGGTATCTTGTCGCCTTTATTTAATGAAAAAGCCCTTACCACCACTATACCAGCTCAGTTAGTTAAAAAATTCAATATACCAATAGTCCCTGTTTATATTGAAAGGATTAATGGGTTAAAATTTAAAATTACTATAAATCAACCTCTTTCCTTTCCCCAAAACTTAACCCAACAACAAATAACTGACAATTTAAATCAAATTCTTGAAAAGTTTATTTTAAGTAAGCCAGAGAATTGGATATGGTCGCACAATAGATGGAAATAGGTTTATTTTTTGTTTGAGTCTGCTCTTTTTTTATCCGCTTCCCTATATGAGAAATATGGTTCTTGTAATTCTACATTCCAATAGGTTAAATTTTCTAGATCAATTCTCTTTCCAGAGACAGCACATTCAACATAATCCCCTTGTTCAATAATTTGAAAATTATTTGGTAAATATTTTATTTTTGCTAATTTTTTTTTCATTTTTAGTTTATACAGTTTTATATGAAAGTTGGAATAATAGGAAGTGGTGGAAGAGAGCATGCAATATGTCAAAGTTTAAAGAATTCCAATAAAATTAATAAAATATTCTGTTTCCCAGGAAATGCTGGAACTCAGCAAATTGCAGAAAACGTTAAAATTGATCTTGAGAAATTTGAAAATTTAAAAAACTTTATTTTTGAAAATAAAATTGAATTAATAATTGTAGGTCCAGAGAAACCGTTAGTTGATGGTTTGGTGGATTATTTAGAAAAATTTCAAATAAAAGTCTTTGGACCAAATAAATTTTCCTCTCAACTTGAAGGATCAAAAATTTTTACTAAAGAACTTTGTAAAAAATATAAAATTCCAACTGCTAAGTTTGGAATTTTTGAAGATAGTAGCAAAGCAAAAAATTTTGTTAATAATTCCAATTTTCCGATAGTTGTTAAAGCAGATAATCTAGCTTCTGGAAAAGGTGTTTATATTTGTCATAGTAAAGAAGAAGCAGAAACAGCAATAGATGAAATTTTTAATGGAAAGTTTGGTATAGCTAAAAATATTTTAATAGAAGAGTTTCTACAAGGTGAGGAAATGAGTTTTTTTACTATTCATGATGGTGTCTCATTTAAAACATTTGAAACTGCACAAGATCATAAAAGAGTTTTAGAAGGCGATAAAGGGAAGAATACTGGAGGTATGGGCGCCTACTCTCCCTCAAGGTTAATTAATAATGAACTAGAGAAAAAAATTATAAATAAAATAATTAATCCTACCCTAAAAGGTTTATCAGAAATGGGATTTGAGTATAAGGGTTTTTTATACACAGGATTAATGATTGTAGATAATGAACCTTATTTAATTGAGTATAATGTGAGAATGGGTGATCCTGAATGTCAAACTATAATTCCAAGATTAAAAACAGATCTTATTGATATATTTTTAGCCTGTTGTGAAAAAGAGCTTAAAGAAATTAATATTGAATGGAAAAATGCAAAAAGTTTATGTGTTGTTTTGTGCTCGAATGGTTATCCCGATGAATTTAAAAAAAATATTCAAATTAATAACTTAAATAATATTAAACTTAATTTAGATAACTATATGTTTCATGCGGGTACTATAAAAAAAAATGAAAAAATTTTAGCAGTTGGAGGAAGGGTTTTAAATTTTGTTAGTCTTTCAAATGATTTCAAAATAGCTAAAAAAAATGTAGAGGAAAATTTAGAAAAATTAAACTGGAATGGTGGTTTTTTTAGGAAAGATATAGGTTATAAAGTTATTGAATAATGAGAATAATATCTGGCTCTTTTAAAGGAAAAAAAATTTCAGAACCAAAAGATAAAAAGACACGACCTCTAAAGGATTTAGCAAAAGAATCTATTTTTAATATCATTAACCACTCAAATAAATTTAAAATTGATTTTAATAATTCTATTATTTTAGATTTATTTTCTGGAGTTGGGTCTTTTGGTCTAGAATGCTTATCAAGAGGAGTAAAAGAAGTGTTTTTTATAGAAAATTATATAGAAGTTTTACCAATTTTAGAAAAAAATCTATCCAACTTAAAGTCAATCAATAATTATAAAATAATTAAAAAAGATATTTATAAAGATGATAT
>NZ_JBNGYX010000007.1:0-46386 GCF_052049995.1 Candidatus Pelagibacter sp.
ACCTAATGGTCTTTCACCTTGTGTATAATAAGGTGAAAGACCATTAGGTAGATTATCATCAAAAATTATATGTTTAAAATTATTTTTTAATAAAAAACCAATTCTTTTTGAAAAACATACATGGTCATCAAAAATAATTAATGTTTTACTTTTATTTAACTTATGCCAATTTATTTTTGAAATATCTTTATCATAGTAACTAACATCATCATAAATTATTTTTCTATTGGACAAATCAATGTCAATTGAAAAAATATTAGTTTTCTTTAATGTATTTCTTATCAACCATGTAGTTTGACCTCTCCAAACACCAGATTCAATTACATTTGTTGGTTTAATTTTTTTTAGTAAACAATAAACCGCAAAACAATGATCAATTCTCATTCCACTAGTATTATCCTTAATTGGACGTGAATTATAAATTTTTAAAAATGATTTAAATTTAAGTTTTAGATTATCGTTATTAAACATACGATTATGGTGAGCCGTGATGGACTCGAACCATCGACCCATTCCTTAAAAGGGAATTGCTCTACCAACTGAGCTAACGGCCCACAAAATTGATTCATTTTTTTTAAACGAATATTGTGTATATACAGATAATTTTTTTTTTTTCAATTCGTTGAATTTAAAAGTTTTGATTAATTAAGGTTGTTAAATTAAGGAATTTGACATGATTATTCATACAAAATGGCACAGTTACTCTAACTACAACTTATCTATGTATTTATTATGAAAATCATCAAAAGTCCCAGAATAAATATTTTTTCTAATTTGTGACATTAATTCTTGATAAAAATTAATATTATGAAGCGTCAATAGCATTGAAGCTAATATTTCATTAGTATTAAATAAATGATTTAGATAATTTTTTGAATATTTATTTAAATTAAGATTTTCACAATTTGGATCAAGTGGCGTATTATCATTTTGATACTTATTATTTTTAATATTTACCCTTCCATTCCATGTAAAAGCTAAACCTGTCCTTCCAGATCTGGTAGGTAACACACAATCAAACATATCTATACCTCTTTTGACTGCACCTAAGATATCTGATGGTGTTCCAACACCCATTAAATAGTGAGGTTTGTCGATAGGTAAATATTCTTTGATGTCATCTAAAACATTAAACATTTCAATTTGTGTCTCACCAACTGCTAATCCTCCAATAGCATAACCATCGAAACCAATTTTAACTAATTCCTCAAGTGATTTGAGTCTTAAATCTTTAAATAGACCTCCTTGAACAATTCCAAATAAAGCTTTATGAGGATTGCTCCCAAAAGCTAGTTTAGATCTTTCAGCCCAGTAAAGTGATAAATCCATTGATTTTTTGATTAGATTATAATCATTAGTTTTCTTGGGGCATTCATCCATAATCATGACGATATCTGAATTTAAACCTAATTGTATTCTTATACTCTCCTCTGGACTTAAATAAAATTTTTTACCGTCAACGTGTGAGTTAAAAATAGCCCCCTTCTCCCTATCAATTTTATTTAATTTTGATAGAGACATTACTTGAAAACCACCAGAGTCAGTTAGTATAGGTAAATCACAATTCATAAAATTATGAAGTCCACCAGCAGATTCAATTCTTTCAACACCAGGGCGTATCATTAAATGATAAGTATTTGAGAGGATTATTTCAGAACCTGTTTTTTTAATATCATCTATAGTGCAAGCTTTTACAGTTGCCTGTGTTCCTACAGGCATAAAAGCTGGAGTTTGTATATTACCACGATGTGTTTCGATTAAACCACACCTAGCAAATTTATCTTTTTTTAGAACACTAAAGGCAAACTTTTTTAATGCCATTAAAAAAATTATTGAGATTTAAAACTAATAATTTTATCTGGATCGTTTACGGCACCGTTATTATTTTGATCACCTCTTTTTATTTTATCAACAAATTCCATTCCCTCTATAACTTTTCCAAAAACTGTATATTGTCGATCTAAAAAAGGAGCTGACTGAAAACAAATAAAAAATTGACTATTTGCGCTATTTGGATCCTGAGCTCTTGCCATTGATAAAGTTCCTCTATCATGTGGTAGACTATTAAATTCTTGTTCTAAATCTGGGAAATCTGAACCACCCATACCAGCTCTTCTTAGATCAAAATCTTTTGATTCTGAATTTCCAAATTTTACATCTCCTGTTTGGGCCATAAATCCATCAATAACTCTGTGAAAAACAACATTATCGTATTTACCGCTATTTGCTAATTCCTTAATTCTTTTTACATGATTTGGTGCAACATCTTCAAATAATTCAATTTTAACGTCGCCATCTTTTAATTTTAATATCATTATATTCTCCTCAGCTATTAATTGATTGGTAATAAATAAAAACAAAATAATTATTTTAATAAAAATTTTATTCATATTTCTCTTTTAAAGACTTGATTGTACTTTTGGTAGTAAATTTTTTAATATCTCCTTTTAATTTAACAATCTCTTTCACAAATTTAGATGAAATAATTTGATTTTCTACATCAGACATTAAAAAAATTGTTTCAATATTTTGGTTCAATTTTCTATTCATTCCAGCTAATTGAAATTCATATTCAAAATCAGATACAGCTCTTAATCCTCTTAAAATAATGTTTGATTTATATTTTTTACATAAATCAGTGGTTAATGAGCCAAAAGAAACTACTTTTATTTTTTTTCTATTTAATCTTAAATCTTTAAATAAAGCTTTATTAACTATTTCTATTCTTTCACCAGAGCTGAATAGATAATTTTTATTACTTTCGTCAGAAACACCTACTACAATTTTATCAAATAATTTTAATGATTTTTTTATTACATCTATGTGTCCAAAAGTAATTGGATCAAATGTTCCAGGATAAATTGCAATTTTACTCATTAAATTAAATTATCATCAATTTTAATAGCTGAAACAACTTTTTCTTCTCCTGATAACTTAATTATTCTAACTCCTTGAGTATTTCTGCCTGCGGTTCTAATTTCTTTAACAGCAACCCTTATAACCCTACCTTTGTTAGTAGAGATTAAAATTTCATCACCCTCAAAAACAGGAAAGGATGAAGTAATATTTCCATTTCTTGGTGAATTTACTATTCCTATAATTCCTTTACCACCTCTATTAGTAACTCTGTAATCTACATGAGAAGTCTTTTTACCATAACCGTTTTCACTTATTGATAAAACAAATTTTTCTTTAGCTTTTAATTCAGATTTTTCTTCTTTTGATTTTTTGCCATTTTTATTAATTTTATCATTATCAATAACTGACAAAGATACTATCTGATCATTTGGTGCTAACTCTATTCCTTTAATTCCTTTAGATGATCTACCCTTAAAAACTCTTAACTTCTTTGCCTCAAATCTAATGCATTTTCCAAATTTTGTACTTAAAATTATATCTTGATTATCTTTACAAATTTTAACACCTACAATTTTATCATTACTATCCAATTTCATTGCAATTTTTCCCGATGCATTAATTGATGAAAAATCTTCTAAACTATTTTTTCTTACTTTACCTTGTGCTGTAGCAAAAATAATTTGATAATTTTTTAAATCAGTTTCTTCCTCAGGCATTGGCATAATTGAGCTTATTGCTTGATGACTTTTCAAAGGTAAAATATTAAATAAAGATTTTCCTTTTGATGAAGATGATCCCTCTGGTATTTTCCATGCTTTGATCTTGTAAACTAAACCCTCGGTAGAAAAGAAAAGTACCGAAGTATGAGTATTTACAGATAATGTTTGAACAACGGAGTCTTGATCTCTAGTTGTTATGCCTGATTTTCCCTTACCACCTCTTTTTTGTTTTTTCACTCCATCTAAGGAACCTCTTTTTATGTATCCTTGTAATGTAACTGTAATTATTACTGATTGTTTTTGAATGGTTTCTTCAATATCATAATTTAAAACTGCATCTATAATTTTAGTTCTTCTTGGAATAGCAAATTTCTCTTTAATATTTTTTAATTCTTCGCTAATTACTTTTAAAAGTTCTTTTTTTGATGAAATTATCTTTTTATATTTAGCGATTAGTTCAGCTAGTTTTTTTATTTCAACTTCGATTTCATTTATTCCTAATGCAGTTAATTTTTGAAGTCTTAATTCTAAAATAGCTATAACTTGTGGTTCTGATAAAGAATAAAGGTTTCTACCTTTTTTTCCCTCTACTAAAGAGATTAATTTTTGAGATTTATTTATTTTCCATTTGGTTTTTAGAATTGATATTTTAGCATCATCAGGTGTTTTGGATGATCGAATAATTTTTATTATTTTATCTAAATTTTCAACTGAAACAGATAATCCTATTAATATATGAGCACGTTCCTCAGCTTTTTGAAGATCATATTTAGTTTTTTTAATTACAACATCTTCTCTAAAAGTTAAAAAATTAGATAAAAAATCTTTTAGTGTGCAAGTTTGTGGTTTTCCATCAACAATAGCTAAAGTATTAAAACCAAAAGAACTTTCTATTTGAGTATTTTTATATAATTGTCTCTTTATTGTTTCAGGCTCAACACCATTTCTTAAATCTATAGCAACTCTTATACCTTCTCTGTTTGACTCGTCTCTAATATCTCTTATTCCTTCAATTTTTTTCTCTCTTACTAATTGAGCAATTCTTTCATTTAAAACAGATTTATTAACTTGATAAGGTATAGAAGTTATTACCAATCTTTCACGTCCATTTTTTTGTTGTTCAATTGAGATTTCGCCTCGAATCTTAAAGGAGCCTCTTCCATTATTATATCCTTGTTTAATTATATCTTTACCTATAATTACACCACCGGTTGGAAAATCTGGACCAGGTATATGTTTCATTAACTCTCTAATCTTAATATCTTTGTTCTCAATTAAGGCCAAGGCACCATCTATAATTTCACCTAAGTTATGAGGAGGTATACTGGTTGCCATACCAACAGCAATGCCACCAGCTCCATTTACTAATAAATTTGGAAACTGTGCTGGTAAAACACTAGGTTCTTTTTCGGTTTCATCGTAATTACTTTTGAAAGTAATTGTATTTTTCTCAATATCATCAATCAAATATTGAGAAACTTTTGACAAACGAGTTTCGGTATACCTCATTGCAGCAGCAGGATCACCATCTATAGAGCCAAAATTTCCTTGACCTTGAATTAGTGGTAAGCTCATAGAGAAATCTTGAACCATTCTAACTAAAGCATCATAAACAGATTGATCACCATGAGGGTGATATTTACCAATAACGTCTCCAACTATTCTTGCAGATTTTCTAAATTGTTTTGACCAATCATATCCACCTTTATACATTGCATATAAAATTCTTCTATGAACAGGTTTTAATCCATCCCTTACATCAGGAAGTGCACGACTCACAATTACACTCATTGCATATGAAAGATATGATGAGCTCATCTCATCATGCATTGAGATTAATTTTATATTTTTATCTTTAAACTCTTCTGTATTTTTCATAGATATTAAAATGGAATTTCATCATCCATATCTGACACCTGTGAAGAATCCTCAATGTTGTTTTGTTGAGATGTGTCGTTTTGAATTCCACCACTAGAATTACTTCCACCTAACATTGTAAGTGAAGAGTTATATCCTTGTATAACTATTTCAGTTGAGTATTTATCTTGTCCAGATTGTTCATCTTTCCATTTTCTTGTTGTAAGTTGTCCCTCAACATATACTTGAGCACCTTTTTTTAAATATTGCTGAACTACATTTACTAGACCTTCATTAAATACAACTACACGGTGCCACTCAGTTTTTTCTTTCCTTTCGCCAGTGTTTTTATCTTTCCAGGATTGACTTGTTGCAAGACTTAATCTGGCTACACTTTTGCCATTTGCCATTTGTTTAATTTCAGGATCTGCGCCCAAACGACCAATTAATAATACTTTATTTAAACTTCCAGCCATAATATTTAATATTTGTTAAATTAGTTAATTAGAATTATATCACAATTCTTCTGAATATTAATTTTATTAACTCAAAGCAACTAAAATTATGATGAAAAAGATAGTTATTAAGGGCGCTAAAGAACATAATTTGAAGAATGTTACTGTAGAGATTCCAAAAGACAAATTTGTGGTCATAACAGGTCTATCAGGGTCAGGAAAATCATCTTTAGCTTTTGATACTATCTACGCAGAGGGTCAAAGAAGATATGTGGAAAGTTTATCTGCCTATGCACGTCAATTTTTAGATAAAATGAAGAAACCAAATGTTGATTTAATAGAAGGATTAAGTCCAGCTATTGCAATCGAGCAAAAAAATACCTCAAAAAACCCAAGATCTACTGTTGCAACTGTAACAGAAATATATGATTACATGAGGGTCTTATATGCTAGGGCAGGTATACCCTACTCACCATTTACAGGTAAACCAATAACCTCACAAACAATTACTCAAATAGTAGATTTAATTAAAAAATTACCAAAAAAATCAACAATATATATTTATGCTCCAGTGGTAAGAGGACGTAAAGGTGAATATAAAAAAGATATTTTAAGTTACAAGAGAAGAGGATTTAGAAAAATTAAAATTGATAATGTTTTATATGATATAGAAAAATCCCCCAATTTAGATAAAAAACTTAAACATGATATTTCAGTCTTAGTCGATAGAATAGTTTTAAATTCAAAACTTGGTAACAGGTTAGCTGAAAGCATTGAAACAGCTATAAATTTAGCTAACGGTTTAGTTTTTGTAGAATATGAAGATGAAACACTTCCTCAAAAATTTAGAAAAATTGAAAAATTAATTTACTCTACAAAGTTTGCATGTCCTGAGAGTGGTTTTACAATTGAGGAAATTGAGCCGAGACTTTTTTCGTTTAATAGTCCCTATGGAGCGTGTGAAGAGTGTGAGGGGATTGGAATGAAATTAAATGTTGATCCAAACTTAGTCGTCCCTGATGAAAGAAAAAGTTTAGCAGATGGAGCTATTGAACCTTGGTCAAAATCAACCACACTATATTATGCACAAACTTTAGCATCTTTAGCTAAACATTATGGTTTTTCTTTAGATGAAAAATGGAAAAAATTACCAAAAAAAATTAAAGATATTATTCTTTATGGTTCTGATGAAGATGAGATTAAATTTAATTATGACGATGGTTACGAGAAATATTCTTATAAAAAAACTTTTGAAGGTGTAATTAATAATCTTGAACGAAGATTTCTAGAGTCTGATAGTGAATGGAAAAGAGAGGCAATAGCTGAATATCAATCAGACACAGCTTGTGAAGCCTGTAATGGTGATAGATTAAAAGAAGAAGCCTTATGTGTAAAAATAAATGATCTTAATATTAGTGAAGTAACAAAAAAATCTATTTTAGATGCGGCAGAATGGTTTAAAAATTTAGAAAATAATCTTGATAAAAGACAATTTAAAATTGCTGAACATGTTTTAAAAGAAATAAACGAAAGATTAAACTTTCTATTAAATGTTGGTCTAGATTATTTAACATTGTCTAGAGAGTCTGGAACTTTGTCAGGTGGTGAAGCTCAAAGAATAAGATTAGCTTCACAAATTGGATCTGGTTTAACAGGTGTTTTATATGTTTTGGATGAACCTTCAATTGGATTACACCAAAAAGATAATGTTAAACTGATTAATGCACTAAAAAGATTACGAGATCTTGGTAATACTGTTATTGTTGTAGAGCATGATACCGAAACAATGGAAAATGCGGATCATATTATTGATCTCGGCCCTGAAGCTGGAAGTAATGGCGGCGAGATAACAGCTCAAGGATCATATGATGAAATTAAAAAAGATAAAAATAGTATTACTGGGCAGTATCTTGCTAATAAAAAAACAATTGAAATTCCTAAAACTCGACGTTTAGCTAAAAATGGAAGGTTTGTAGAAATCAATGGCGCAAGTGGAAATAATCTAAATAATGTAAATCTTAAAATTCCAACTGGAACTTTTACCTGTGTTACTGGTGTTTCAGGAAGTGGTAAATCTACTCTAATATTGCAAACTCTATTTCATGCTTTAAATTTAACTTTAAATAATAAAGCAAGAAAAGCACCTAAATCATTTAAAGGATATAAAGGTGTAGAATTGATTGATAAAATAATTGATATTGACCAGTCTCCAATTGGGAGAACACCTAGATCAAATCCTGCAACATATACTGGAGCCTTTGGGCCTATTAGAGATTGGTTTACAAGCCTACCAGAGTCCAAAACAAGAGGATATAAACCAGGAAGATTTTCTTTTAATGTTAAAGGAGGCAGATGTGAAGCATGTGAGGGTGATGGTGTAATCACTTATGAAATGCATTTTTTACCTGATGTTTATATACAGTGTGATGAATGTAAGGGTACAAGATACAATAGAGAAACTTTAGAAATTAAATTCAAAGGCAAAAGTATCGCAGATGTTTTAGATATGTCAGTTGATGAAGGGTGTGATTATTTTGAAAATATATCTAATATAAAAACAAAATTATTAACTCTTAAAAAAGTTGGATTAGGTTATATAAAAATTGGTCAGCAAGCAACTACGCTATCTGGAGGTGAAGCACAACGAATTAAGCTTGCAAAAGAACTTTCAAAAAGATCAACAGGAAGAACTATGTATATTTTAGATGAACCAACCACAGGTTTGCATCAACATGATATTAAAAAACTTTTAGAAATACTTCATACATTTGTAAAACTTGGGAACACAGTAGTTGTTATTGAACATAATTTAGATGTAATTAAAACAGCAGACTACATTGTGGATATGGGGCCTGAGGGTGGCGTGAAAGGTGGAAATATTGTCGCCGAAGGAAAACCTGAAGAAGTAAGCAAAGTTAAGGAAAGTTATACCGGTCAATTTTTAAAACCTCTATTAGCTTAAATTTAACAACTTAAAAATATCAAAAAATTAGTGTATAATTATACAGAATCATGAGTAATTTATTGTCATCATTATCAAAAACAATTCACACATCACTTGCGTTAGCAATAATATTGTTTTTAGGATTATTTTATTTAAACGATGGAATAGCTATTGATACATTATTCTGGAGCTGGTTGTTTAGATATATACATGTAATTGTTGCAATTATGTGGATTGGATTACTTTGGTATTTCAATTTTGTTCAAATTCCAAATATGGGTAAAATTCCAGATGAACAAAAACCAGCTATTGGCAAAGTAATAGCTCCAGCAGCATTATTTTATTTTAGATGGGCTGCAGCATTAACTGTTCTTTCGGGATTAATTCTTGCTCTTCTTAATGGATATCTTCATGATGCAATGACTTTAAGCATTGGTTCAGGTGTACCAAAACATACCGCAATTGGAATTGGAATGTGGTTAGGAATAATAATGGCATTTAATGTATGGTTTGTAATTTGGCCAAATCAAAAAAGAGCTTTAGGAATAATTGAGACAGATCCTGAAACAAAAGCCAAGTCAGCTAAAACTGCAATGCTATTCTCAAGAACAAATACTTTGTTATCATTACCAATGTTACTTACGATGGTAATAGCTCAAAATTTATATTAAATTATTTTTTATCGTCTTCTCTAAGGACAGTTTTTTGAGAAACTCGTAGTCTAACCAATACAGTGTTGGCTATATAAATAGAAGAATAAGTTCCAAAAACAACTCCTAGTATCATTGCTAACGAAAATCCTTTTAATATTTCTCCTCCGAAAAAATAAATTGCTAATAAAGCAAGTAAAGTAGTTGCTGAGGTTATTATAGTTCTAGATAAAGTTTCATTGATAGAAATATTTGTTAATTCAAAAATTTTTATATCAGAATATTTTCTTAAATTTTCACGCACACGGTCAAATATAACCACAGTATCATTCATAGAATATCCAACTATTGTTAAAACAGCTGCTATAATTGATAAGTTTATTTCTAAACTAAATAGTGAAAAAAATCCCAGTGTTACAATTACATCATGGAATAAAGCTAGAATTGCCCCTAGACTAAATTGCCATTCAAATCTAATCCAAATGTAAATTAGCATTAATGCTAATGACAAAGATATTGCTATCACCCCTGATTTTAATAATTCGGCACTAACTTTTGGTCCAACATTTTCAACTCTTCTAAAATCGTAGTTGTTTCCAAAAGATTTGTCTAAGTTTGCTTTAATTTCTTCAATAATGTTCTTTTTATTATCTTTATTTTCGAATTTCACTAAAAAATCAGTATCATTACCAAATTTCTTAACTGAAACATCTCCTAAGTCCATTTGATTAAATCTATCTCTTAATGAACTAACATTTATTTTTGAATCTGAAGCTCTTAATTCAATTAATGTACCACCTTTAAAGTCTATACCAAAATTAAGCCCTTTAAATATTAACAGTAACAATGAAACAACAATTAAAATTGATGAAAGTAAATTAAAGTGATTATAATATTTATTAAAAGCAATCATTAGATTAATTTTTCCTTATCTTTATTTCTTGATACATAAATACTAGTGAATAATCTTGCTATAAAATAGACTGAAAATAGTGTTGTAAATATTCCGACTCCTAAGGTTACAGCAAAACCTTTAACTGGACCTGAACCCATGAAAAACAAAATAATTGCTGCTAACAATGTAGTAATATTAGCATCTAAAATTGCTGTTCTCGATTTGGTATAACCACCATCAAAAGCCAAAATGTTATTGGTCTCGTCTTTTAGTTCTTCTTTAATCCTCTCAAAAATTAAAACGTTTGCATCAACTGCCATACCTACAGTTAGAATAATTCCTGCTATACCAGGCAATGTTAAAGTTGCTTCAAATAAAGTTAAAACACCCAAAAGAATAAACAAATTAACTATCAATGTTACATTGGTAATTAATCCAAAAATTTTATATTTTACAAACATAAAAATTATTACCAACATAAAACCTATTGCTAAGGCAATCATTCCTGCATTAATTGAATCTTGTCCAAGATCAGGTCCAACCGTTCTTTCTTCAATAATTTCTAATGGAGCTGGTAATGCTCCTGATCTTAATAATAAAGCTAGATCAGTTGCTGTTTGAAAAGTAAATCCACCACTTATCTGACCAGACCCACTGGCAATCGTATCTCTAACTACAGGTGCGCTAATAATTTTACCATCTAAAACAATTGCCAATTGTTTTCCAATACCAGTTGAGGTTGCCTTACCAAACCTTTTTGCGCCTACTCTATCTAAAGTAAATGAAACAATTGTTTGGTTAGCTTGTGTGTCCATTTTTGGTTGAGCATCAAGTAAATTTTCACCACTTATTATAATTCTTTTACTAACTGTGGCCTCTTCTAGACCATTTTCAAATTTTAACTTTTCAACACCAAAACGATCATTTTTGTCATTCGTTACAAATCGAAAAGTAAGGTTGGCAGTTTTACCAAGCAATGATTTTATTCTCATCGGATCGTCTAATCCAGGTAGCTCTACTAAAATTCGGTTATTTCCTCTTTTAAGTATATTGGGTTCATTAGTTCCAACTTCATCTACCCTTCTTCTAACTATTTCTATAGCTTGATCTTGAGAAGAAGTTTTAAGTTTAATTAAACCCTGTTTTGAAAAATTAACTTTAAAATTTAAACCTGTATCCTCAATTTCTAACTGATGTGATTTAAATCTTGGGTAATAAGGGTTAAGATCACTATTTTCATCCTGAAAAACATCTAAGATTGATTGCTTATCATTTTCTATTACATTAAAAAAAATATTTTGATTTTCTATCTTTATGTTGTTGATTTTAATATTTTTTTCTTTGAAGTAATTTCTAATAGTTGTTGTTAAGTTTTGTAGTTTTTGTTCAATTACAGGTTCATTATCAATTTCAAGTAATAGATATGATCCACCCTGAAGGTCTAATCCTAGATTAATTTTTTTATCAAAAAAATTATCATCAAATTTAAAAAGATTTGATGAAGCTATTAAAATAAATAAAACTGAAAAAAGAGTTATAAATAAAATTCTTAACTTAGAGAAATAAAGCACTTAACTAAAAATAATTATTTTTTAACTTCTTGAGTATTTGTATTAACAAGACTTTGAATACCAGTTGATTTAACTATCTCAACCTTTACATTTTCAGCAATTTCTACTTCAACTTTATCATTATCAATTAGTCTCTCCACTGTACCTGTAATTCCACCAGAAGTAATAACCTTGTCACCTCTTTTTAGACTTTCAACCATTGCCTTATGCTCTTTAACTTTTTTTTGCTGTGGTCTGATTAAGAAAAAATAAAAAATAACAAAAATTAAAATTAACGGTATAAATTGTCCTATTCCTGAGCCTTCCATAAATCTCCTTATAAATTATGTGAATACTTATACTATCTATGTAATTAAAACAACTTTATTTAGCTGAAATCAATTCCAAATTATTCATATACGGTCGCAATACCTTAGGAACAATAATCGAACCATCTTTTTGTTGATAGTTTTCTAGTACAGCAATTAAAGTTCTGCCCACAGCTAAACCACTTCCATTTAATGTTCCAACAAAAACAGTTTCCTTGTTTTTATTTTTATATCTTGATTTCATTCTTTGGGCCTGAAATGTTGAGCAAGAAGAGCATGATGATATTTCGCGATACTTGTTTTCTGATGGTAACCACACTTCAATATCATAGGTTTTTTCAGCACTGAAACCCATATCACCCGAACATAAAATTACTTTTCTATATGGTAATTCTAACTTATTCAGTATATCTGTTGCACAGTTTGTCATTCGCTCTAATTCTTCAAGACAATTTTCTTTTTCAACAATACTGACCATCTCAACTTTATAAAATTGGTGTTGTCTAATCATTCCTTTGGTATCTTTTCCATAACTACCTGCTTCTTTTCTAAAACATGGGGTTGAAGCAACAAATCTCATTGGTAAATCTTTTTGGTCAACAATTTTATCTTTAACAATGTTTGTTAAGATTACTTCAGCAGTTGGAATTAAAAATTTTCTATCTGATCCTTCATCAAATTTTATTTCAAATTGATCGTTTTCAAATTTTGGTAATTGGCCTGTTCCATACATTGTATTATCAGAGGCAATCAATGGAGGTGAGATCTCTTGATAACCATTTTGAACAATATGAGTATCTAACATAAAGTTAGATAAAGCTCGTTCTAGTAATGCTAACTCTTTTTTTACAAATACAAATCTTGATCCAGTGGTTTTTGTTGCAAGATCAAAATCAAGCATACCTAATTTTTCACCAAGTTCGTAATGAGATTTTGGTTTAAATTCAAACTCAGGAACTTTTCCAGCTTTTAAAACTTCTGCATTATCATTTTCATCTTTCCCATTTGGAACATCTTGATGAGGTATATTTGGTATACTTGATAAAATATTATCTAATTCAGTTTTAGTATTTTTTTGCTGCTCGGTAATCTTTTCTAATTCTGTAGATATTTCTTTAGATTTTTTGAATAAACTTTCATCTTTAGATTTTGAAATATCTTTTTTTTCTTTTTCTAAATTTTCTTTCTTTTGAATTAAATCTCTATTTAACTCATCAAGCTTTTTTAAATTATTAAAATCAATTTTAACTGAACGTTTTTCAAGATCTTTTTCAAATTTTGAAAAATCCTTTCTAATTTCTTTTAAATTATGCATCAGTTTTTTCTAAATTTTTGTTTTCTATAAATTTTACTGAAAATATTGATAATTCATATAAAATTAATAATGGAATTGCTAAACCTATTTGAGTAATTGGATCTGGTGGTGTAAGTAATGCAGCAGCAGTAAATATAATTACTACCACATACTTTCTTCTTTCTTTTAAAAATTGACTGTCGACAACTCCTATTCTTGCTAATAAACTTAAGACTATGGGTAGTTGGAAACTTATTCCAAATGCAAAAATTAACTTCATAACAAGTGACAAGTATTCATTTACTTTAGCTTCTAATTGAATTGGTAGACTTGTAGACATCCCTGTACTTTCAAATGACAAAAAGAATTTAATTGCAAGAGGCATTATCAAATAGTAAACAAGCATACCTCCTAAAAAGAAAAGGATTGGTGTTAATACAAGATATGGAAGTATGGCAACTTTTTCATGTTTATATAATCCTGGTGCAATAAATTTCCATATTTGCATTAGAATAAATGGACAGGTCACAAAAAAAGCTGTGAAAAAAGATACCTTAATATAAGTTAAAAAAGTTTCCTGTAAGGCGGTAAAAATAAGCCTTCTATCAGATCCATCATCTTTTACAGCTTGAGCAAATGGATCAACTAAAAAACCGTATATGTGTTCTGCAAATACGTAACAAATAACAAAAAAGATTATTAGAAATATAAAACTATGTATTAATCTTTTTCTTAGTTCTGTTAGATGGCTAACAAATCCACCTTCATTTTCTTCATTGCTCATCTTTTTTTGTTTCTTTTTTTATTTCATTATCAATTTTTTCATCATCAATTTCTAAATTAGAAACTTCATTTTGAATGTTGCTCACATATCTTTTTGCAGTCCCTATCCAAGATCCTGCTTTCTTTAACATGATTGGAAAATCTTTAGGACCGAGAACAACAATTGCGATACCAACAACAATTAATATCTCAAACCAACCAATAGTAGGCATGTGATTTAATCTTTGTTTTCTGAGTCTTTATTTTCGTCGGATATATTTTTTGGCTCTGTATCGTCAGTAACATCTGACGCCATTCCTTTTTTGAAACTTTTAATTCCCTTAGCTACATCACCCATCAGACTAGAGATTTTACCTCGTCCAAATAATAAGACTACTAATATAACTACGATTGCTATTTGCCAAATTCCTATGCTCATGAAAAACTTATAACCTTTTTATGGTAAATTTAAAAGTTACTTTTTTGTTAATCTTTCTCTTCTGTCTCAAGAGTGCTGTTTAACATCTCGTCAATATTAGAATAAATATCCTCTTTTTTTTCTTCTTGTTTTTCTTTGAAGAATTTTCCAGTTCCAAAAATTGCATTATCAACACTAGAATTGTCTATTAATCCAGCAGCACCTAATTCATCAATCGTTGGTAAATCAGATAATTTTTGAAGATTAAAATGACTTAAAAATTCATCAGTTGTAACATATTGTATTGGTCTACCAGGCACATCTTTACGGCCACCTGGCTTTACCCAATTAAGCTCCATCAATATTTCAAGAGTATTGGTTCCAAATGCAACACCTCTTATCTCCTCAATCTCCGCTCTAGTAACTGGCTGGTGATAAACAATTATAGCTAAAGTCTCAACTGCAGCTCTAGAAAGTTTTTTTTCAACCGTCCTTTCTTGTGACATAATATTTGACAAGTTAGGAGAAGTTCTGAAAGACCACTTTTCTTTTATGCAAACTAGATTAATTCCACGTTTAGAGTATTCTTGCTGCAACTTTTCTAATGATTTAGATACGCTACCTTTTTTAGTAACTTTGCTTTCGATTGTATCAACATCTAATGGTTCAGCAGCAGCAAAAATTACTGCTTCAATTTCTTTTTCCAAATCAGATAACTTAGATGGAAATTTAACGATATTATCTTTTGAAATTTTTTCTTTTTTAATCATTATTTTCCTTCACATAAATATCATCAAATAATTTATCTTGTTTCATTGTCAGGTTTCCTTCTTTAACTAATTCTAATGAACCAGCAAAAATTCCTGCTTTCCCAGTACGTTTAAATTTTGAGCCGCTTTTAAAATTTTTGGGAATTAAATCATCTAATTTTTTCCAATCAATTAATTTACCAAAAAACTCTCTTATAGTTTTAATTCCATCCTCTGCAGTAAAGACTGGTAATTTTGGAATATTCATTTTTTGAAAGTCTTTGGTCATAATAATTGTTGAATATGACTTAAGTAGTTCAAATAAACTTAGATTATACTCTGTGCTATAAATAGATCTTATATTTCCTTTCATTCCTCTTGATCGAATTTCTCTACCCAGTCTTTTTCTTTTTAGCATTTGTTCAGAAAGTAATCTTATTAGTTCTAATTTTTTTAATTGTAATTTTAATTTTTCAGCAACTTCTTGAACTTTAAATTCTTCTTCTGGAGTTCCCGGAAGTAATAGTTTAGATTTCAAATATGCTAACCAAGTTGCCATCAATAAATATTCTGAAGCAATTTCTAAATTTAAATCTTTTTCTTTTGTAATATAATCATGAAATTGATCTGCTAGCTTTGTAATTGATATCTCTTCAAGATCTACTTTTTGAGCTTTTGCTAAATCTAAAAGTACATCTAGAGGACCATTATAGTTATTGATATCAACATTAAATAATGCAGAATCAGAATTAGTCATGCTTTGATATTAACTTAAAATTTTATAAAATAACGATGTTTTTTTTATAATGAAATTACTTACCATTGGTGAATTATCACCAACTACCTTCATTTCAGACAATTTACCATTACAATGAAGAGCAAGATTACAACCTGCACTAAACGTTTTAATAGTATTAGTTTTTAAATCGTCTTTTAAACTTTTCATTGATAAATCATCTGAAATTAAAATGTTTTTAAAACCAATTTTTTTTCTAATTAAATTTATAATTTCTTTAGAGTGTGTAGCTGTATTTAATCTATCAATGCTTCGATATATTACATGTGCTGTCATTGCAAAATAGCTTAGTTTTTTCTTGAATGGAAAAAAATCATTTTTATTCAAATAATTTAAGTTTTTAGTAACTGTAGGAGTAAATTTATGACTATCTACCTTAGCTAATCCATGCCCTGGTATGTGTTTCATCACAGTTCCAATCGAATTTTCATGAAAATAATCAATGCAAATATCTCCAATTTTAGAGATATTTTTTTTATTTTTTGAAAAAGACCTATCACCAATAATGTTGCTGGCGCCTTTAACTCGAAGATCTAAAACAGGAACAGTATTTATATTAACACCAATTGATTTAAGCAAATACGAAGTTTTATCGATAAATAATTTATAAATAATATTAAATTTTTTCTTATCTTTTGTGAATAAATTACCAAAATATTCAGAAGACAAATTATCAAATGAAATAATTTTACCTAGTCGATTTACTCGTCCACCTTCTTGATCAATTAATATTGGGTATTTTTTGTCTTTAAATATCTTTTTTATTTTATCAGTTAATTTTTTAGTTTGTTCAATTGAATTTATGTTTCTTGAAAATAAAATAACTCCCCATGGTTTATATTTCCTTAAAAAAGCAATCTCTTTCTTTGATAATATTGATGATTTTAAACCAACAATAAAAGCTCTTCTATTCTTAATCATTTTCTAAAAGTTTCCAAAAATTAAACTTTTTTTTCTTTTTTTTATTTGTTTGCTTAACGTATTCTATTACATTTTGTGTATCATTTTCCAAAACAGGTAAATTTTTTGAATATATTTTAATTTTTTCATCATTGTTTTTATAAGATCTGTATGATTTTTTTTTATTTTCATCTGAAAAATAATATCTACCAGTCAAAAAAATAAATAAAGCAATTACAACAATAAAGATTAAATACTTAATTTCTTTTAGCATTACATTTTATCAGGTGTATCAACACCAACTATGTCCATTCCAGATTTTACAACGTTAGATATTGCTTTTAAAAAAATTAATTTATCTGGTGAAACTGTTTTTTGATCATTAATAAATCTTTTTTCTGGGTTTTGTTTACCAAGGTTCCAATACGAATGGAATTCTGAAGCAAGATCATATAAATAAACAGGTACTCTATGTGGTTCTAATTTTGAACTAGCTGCATCGATACATTTTGGCCATTCTGAAATCTTTTTTAAAATTTTGATCTCATCATTTGAGTATTCAAAACTAAAATCATCTAATTCAATTTTTGAATTTAAATCTTTATCAATATGTCTAAAGACAGATGAAATTCTAGCATAACAATATTGAACATAATATAAAGGATTATCTTTAGATTTTTCTTTTACAGCATCAAAATCAAAATCTAATTCCACATCACTACTTCTGTTAAGCATGATGAATCTAGTTGCATCTTTTCCAACTTCTTCAATTAAATCATCAACCGTAATGTAGTCACCTTTTCTTTTAGACATCTTAAATGGTTTGTTATCTTTAATTAATTTTACAAGCTGACTAATTTTACAAATCAATTTATCTTTTTTTCCTGATAGAGCTTCAACTGAGGATGAAATTCTTTTGATGTAACCAGCATGATCTGCACCAAGAATATTTATTAAATAATCAAATTTACGATCTATTTTATTTTTATGATAAGCAACATCACTTGCAAAATAAGTCCATGTTCCATCTGACTTTTGTAATGCTCTATCTTTATCATCGCCAAAATCAGTAGATTTAAAAAGTAACTGTTCTCTTTCTACCCAGTTTTTATCATCTTCACCAGCTGGAGCTTTAATTTTTCCTTTGTATACAAATTTATTCTTTTCTAAAAATTTTATTACACTCTCTACTTCGTTGTTCGAAACAATACTTTTTTCACTAACAAAATTATCGTGGTTAATTCCTAAACTCTTAAGGTTATTTTTAATTAAAAGTAGCGCCTGTTCTATAGATAAAGCTGTTAACTTATCGCTTATTTGCTCATAATCATTAAAATTTAAATCTGAATTATCCGAAACTATATTTTTTGCAAAATCAACAAGGTAATCTCCTGGATACAAATCAGGATTATCTTGAGGAAATGTTTCGTTAAATTTTACTTCCCTAATTCTAAAGTATACAGATTTTGTAAAATTTATAATCTGGTTACCATAATCATTTACATAATACTCTTTTGTAACCTTGTGTTTATTAAATATTAACACATTAGATATGACATCACCTAAAATAGCTCCTCTACAATGACCAACATGCAAAGGTCCTGTAGGATTAGCTGATACAAATTCAACTAAATAATTATTTTTTTTCTCTTTTTCATTAATTCCAAATTTTTCAGAGTTATCAATTATTTCTTTAATAAAGTTTGACCAAAAAGATGGCTTAAATTTAATATTTATAAAACCAGGTTTGGCAACTGATATGTTTTCAATTAGTTCATCACTATTTTTTATTTCATGTGCTAGTTTTTCTGCTAATTGTATTGGAGAGGTTTTATTTAGTTTAAATAAAACCATTGCAACATTAGTTGAAATATCACAATCAAATTTTGGAGGCGGTATTTCCGCATTAATACCATTGAAACTTTCTGGAACGATAAGTTGATTTTTTTTACTAAGTTCAACAATAATAGATTTAATTTTATCTAAATATAATTCAAAAATATTCATTTATTATCGTTATAAAGGTTAATTGCGTATCTGTCTGTCATACCAGATATAAAATCTGAAATAGCTCTATATTTGTCTTTAGTCAATTGCTCTTTAGTAAGAAATTTTCTAGGATTTGATTTAATTATTTTAAATAATTTCTTAATTATCATTTTGCCTCTTTGATTCTTATTAAGCACCGATTTATTGTCATACATTCTATGTCTTAAAAATGATTTAATTTCTTGTTCTGAATTTACTATTTTACCTGAAAAAGAAACTATTAGTTGATTTGATTTTGATACGTCTTTTAATGACTTAATTTTAAATTTTTTAATATTTTTTTCTGTATTACTTAGTAAATCTCTTATCATAATATCTATTGAGTCTCTTATGATTTGGTAAATAGCAATTTTATAATTTTTTTTATTTATTTTGTTTTTATATCTTTGGTAAATATTTTTGAAAAAATCTAATTCTACTAATTCTTCAAGCTTAAATAAATTAGCTTTGATTCCATCCTGAATATCATGGTTATTATAGGCAATATCATCTGATATTGCTGATATTTGAGCTTCTAATGATGGATACGTATTAAAGTTAATCTTATTTTTGAAAACTTTTGATCCAATTAGTTTGTTGATCATGCTTAAATCATCTACTGGTCCATTATGTTTTAAAAGTCCCTCTAAAGTTTCAAGAGTTAAATTTAATCCAGCAAATTTAAAATATTTATTCTCTAAAAACATTACTATTCTTAGTGTCTGAAGATTGTGATCGAAACCTCCATAATTTTGCATACATTCATCTAAAGAATCCTCTCCTGCATGGCCAAATGGAGTATGACCTAAATCATGAGCAAGACTTAAGGTTTCAGCTAAATCTTCGTTTAATTTTAGATATTTTGCAATTGATCTTGCTATTTGAGCAACCTCAATTGAATGAGTAATCCTGGTTCTAAAATGATCCCCTTCTGTGTTAACAAATACTTGGGTTTTATGCTTTAATCTTCTAAATGACGCGCTGTGAATTATACGATCTCTGTCGCGTTGAAAAGGAGATCTGTATTTTGAATTAGCTTCTTTATTAAGTCTGCCTTTACTTTTAAATACGCCTAACAAAGTGTCTTTTTTCATCCTTTAATTTAAATAATTAAGTATTATATTAGTAATATCAGTGTTCAGACATGATTAAAGAAATTAAATTTACGGATAAAGCGTTAAAACAAATAGATAATTTGTTATCAAAAAAAGACAAAGGATCATTCTTCAGAATCGCTATCAAAGGTGGAGGTTGTTCTGGTTTTCAATATGAATTTACATTTGATAAATCAAAACAAGATGATGATTTAAATTATCAAAATATTTTAATTGATAAAACCTCAGCTGATTTGCTTAAAGGATCTGAGGTTGATTATGTTTCTGAACTTATAGGTGAGCAATTCAAAATATCTAATCCACAAACCAAATCTTCATGTGGTTGTGGAGTGTCTTTCTCACTTTAATGCTCATTTCATCTTGGAATGTAAACTCGGTAAGAGCAAGAATTGAAAATATCAAAAGCTATTTATTAAAATATAAACCTGATATTTTAATGATGCAGGAAATCAAAACTGAAGATGTTAATTTTCCATATGATGATTTTTCATCAATGGACTATGAAAGTCATGTATTTGGTCAAAAAAGCTATAATGGTGTAGCGATCATCTCAAAAAATAAATTAAAAAATGTCAAAACAGATTTAATTAAGGATAAGTTAAAACAATCAAGAATAATTTCAGCAGAATTTGAACATAAGAAAAAAAATATACAATTAATAAATATTTATACCCCTAATGGTAATCCTGTGGATACTGAAAAATATGATTATAAAAAAGATTGGCTTGATCAATTAATAAAACAATTAAAAACTTTATCTAAAAAAAATTCAAATATTATTCTAGCAGGCGATTTCAATATAATCCCTTCAGCTGAAGATGTTTACAATGTTAAAAGTTTTGAAGATGACGCATTATACCGACTTGAAATAAGAAAAAAATTTAGAGAAATGATTAATCTTGGTTTTAATGACGTCTACAGACATTTTCATGAGGATAAAGAAGGATATACATTTTGGGATTATATGAGAGGTGCATGGCAAAAAAATAATGGGATGAGGATTGATCATTTTTTAGTTTCAAATTCTATAATTGATCAAATTAAAGATATTAATATTAATAAAGATCCACGTGGAAGAGAAAAACCTTCTGATCACACTCCAATTGAGATTAATTTAGCTTAAAGATTTAATTTTATTTACTAATTCTTCGTTAATATTTCTTGGACCAGTATCCATTCTATTCTTGTGACGTCTTTCTCCAGGTAATCTTACTTCACCCATTGATTTCATTTTTTCAAAAAATTCGTCAGCATGTTTTTGCCAATTAGTACCTGAAGTTTTATCTGGGTTAATGGCTAGTATGAATTCACCGCCACTTGGAGGACCACCATCATTATTATCTTTGGCAGCAGTTTCAAAACTAAAATTATCTCCAACTAATGCACCTGCCATTAATTCTACCATCATTGCAATAGCAGATCCCTTATAACCACCAAATGGTAATAAAACTCCACCATCAGCAATTTCGCCTGGATCCGTTGTTTCTTTACCATCTTTAGTTAATCCAGTTCCAAGTGGAACTTTGTGCCCTTCTCTTTTAGCAACTTGAACTTCACCCATTGCCATTGAAGCTGTTGCCATATCATAAACAACTGGTGTTTTACCTGGACGTGGCCAAGCAAATGAAATTGGATTTGTTCCAAATAATGGCTTTATAGCACCGGCAGGTGCTACAGCAGGCTTGTAAGATGTACAAGCATAGGCAACTAAACCATCTTCTGCTAATTTTTCTGTTTCAGGCCACATAGCAGCCATATGATGAGAATTATTTATTGCTAAAACAGCTACACCATTTTCTTTTGCTGCTTTTGCTAATTCAGGCAATCCTTTATTTAAAACAACGGGTGCTAAACAATTATTACCTTCAACTTTTATTACAGATGGAGATATTTTTTTTACTTCGGGTTTCCCTTTACCATTTATCTTTCCACCTTTAAGGCCTATTACATAAGCTGGTAACCTGAATAAACCATGGGATACAGAACCATCTCTCTCAGCATTTCTTATCAAGTCTGATAAAATTGATGCTGTTTCATCATTACAACCATTTGCCAAAAGAGTTTTTTTAGCTAATTCAAATATTTCGTCTAAAGTTAATGAAACTGTGCTCATTATTTTGATTTACATTTTTTACATAAACCAAAAAATTCTAAATTGTATTTGCTATATTTCATTCCGGAATCATCTGAAAAATTAGATAAATATTTTGATAGTTTTGAATTACTTATTTCAGATACATTTTCACAACTTTCACAAATTGAAAAAGCTGTTGCTTTTGAAATCTGACAGCTTGAATTTTGACAAGCTATAAAAGCATTTCTGCTTTCAATCTTATGGATTTTTCCTATTTCAACTAATTTATCTAATGCTCTGTAAACTTGTAGTGGCGCTTTAATTCCTTTTTTTTGAACATTAAAAAGGATTGAATAAGCTTTCATTGGTCCACCAGATTTATCAATTAAGTCAAAAATTATTTTTTGATTTTTGGAAAGGTTATGTTCTTTTTGCATCTTTAAATTCTTATCAATATGTTATCAGTTTTTCAATTTAATCGATTGTTTTATTTTAAATAAAGACAGTATAAATAATACCAACGAGGCAGCTATTATAGATGGTCCTGAAGATGTATTAAATTCTAAGGAAGAATATAAACCTAATACAACAGACAGTAATCCACCAATAATTGAAAATAACACCATCTTTTGAGGGCTATCAGAAATATTTCTAGCCATCGCAGCTGGTATAATTAGCATACCTGTGATCAATAATAACCCTACCATTTTTATTGATATGGCTATTACAGCAGCCATAAGAATTGTAAAAATAGCTTTTGCTCTATCAGGGTTTAACCCTTCTGCTTCTGCTAATTCATAATTAACTGTAGATGCAAACAACGGTTTCCAAATCAATTTAAGAACTAATAAAATTAAAGCTCCTCCAGTCCAAATAATCAATAAATCATCAGTTGTTACAGCTAATATATCACCAAATAATAGACCCATAATATCAAAACGAATAAATGTTAAAAAACCTATTACTACTAATCCAACAGCTAATGAAGAATGAGCTAAAAGACCAAGCAAAGCATCTCCAGGTAAATTAGTTTTTTTCTGTAGTTGAATTAGAATTAATGCAATTACTGAAGAAATTAAAAACACTGAAATAGCTATATTTAAATCTAAAGTATATGCCATTGTCACACCAAGAAGTGCTGAATGAGCTAATGTATCACCAAAATAAGATAATCTTCTCCATACTACAAAACAACCTAATGGTCCTGTAACAAATGCAATTCCTATTCCTGCAAATAATGCTCTTATAAAAAAATCATCAAACATATTAATTTTTCTTTATTTCTCCCTCATCAGAATGAACGTGGTCATGTTTATGTTCATATACAGAAAGAATTTGAGATGCTTGTTCGCCAAATAAGGATTTATATTCATTGTTTTTAGCAACATCCATTGGTGATCCAGAGCAACATACATGACCATTTAAACAAACAACATGATCAGTTGCGGTCATGACTGTATGTAGATCATGTGAGATTAATAGAATTCCACAATTTAGTGTATCAGAAATTCTTTTTATTAATTCATACAAAGCAATCTCACCAGTGTAATCAACTCCTTGAACAGGTTCATCAAGAACTAATAATTCAGGTTTTTTTGAAATAGCTCTTGCAATTAAAACTCTTTGAAATTCACCACCTGACAAATTTCCTAAATTTTTATTCTTAAGATGGATAACACCTGTTAATGTAAGTGCTTCATCTATTGTCTCATCTTTAATATTTTCAGTTAGACGCATAAAATCATAAACTCTTAAGGGTAAGGTCCAATCAATAGATATTTTTTGAGGAACATATCCAACTTTATTTGTGTATTTCTCAACACTTCCTTCTATGTTTTTGTAAATTCCCAATGCAATTTTTGCGGTAGTACTTTTTCCAGAGCCATTAGGTCCAATAAGTGTAACGATTTTCCCTTTTTCAACAGTTAATGAAACACCTTCCACTAGCCATTTATCATTTTGTTTAAAACCAGCGTTATTTAATTTTACTAATGTACTATTTTCTGAGCTCATATATTGCTTGACTTATAAATGTTATATTATTACATAACGTTATATTATAACAACCAATTAAATTACTTATTATGAAAAATATTAAAAAAATACCACTTATATTCTCAATATTATCAATTCTAACATTCTTTACACCAGCAAATGCTGAAATAAAAGTAGTTGCTTCTATTAAACCAATTCATTCATTAGCTAGTTACTTAATGGATGGTATTGCTAAACCTGATTTAATAGTGGATGGATATGCTTCTCCACACGGATTTGCAATGAAACCTTCACACGCAAAAATGCTTCAAAATGCTGACTTAATATTTTGGGTTGGTGAAGATCTAGAAAGTTTTTTGGAAAAACCATTGAGTTCAATTGCTAAGAAAGCAGAAAAAATTGAATTAATGGAAACTAAAGGATTACAGGTATTAAAATTTAGAGAGAGAAATATTTTTGACGAACATGATCATGACGATCATGGACATGATGACCATGGTAAAAAAGAAGATGATCATGACGATCATGGACATGATGACCATGGTAAAAAAGAAGATGATCACGACGATCATGGACATGATGACCATGGTAAAAAAGAAGATGATCACGACCATGACGATCATGGTAAAAAGGAAGATGATCACGACCATGACGATCATGGTAAAAAAGAGGATGATCATGACGACCACGGACATGACGATCATGATGGACATGCGCATGGTGAATTTGATCCACACATTTGGTTGGACCCAATTAATGCAAAAGCTATGTTAAATGAAATGGCAGAACATTTAATTGAAAATGATCCTAAAAATGAAGCTAAATATAAAAGTAATTTAGCTAAAGCTTTACAAGAAATCGATAAACTTACAATTGATGTAATGACTGATTTAAGTAGCAGTGTTGCTTCAATTGTATTCCATGATGCTTATCAGTATTTTGAGAAAAGATTTAATGTAAATATATTAGGTGCTTTTACTGTTAATACAGATGTAATGCCTGGAGCAGAACAACTAGCAGAAATCAGAGAGATAATTGAACACGATAAAGTTGCTTGTGTGTTCTCAGAGCCTCAATTTAACCCTGATATTATTAAAGCTGTCGCAAAAGATATGAATATTAAAACTGGAGTAGTTGACCCATTAGGAGCAACATTAGACCCAGGAAAAGACTTATATTTCAATTTAATTAGAAATATGTCTGCATCTTTCAAAGGTTGTTAATTTAAAATTAGGTTTAATCCGGGAATTTTTTTAAATTCTCGGATTAACAAATAATTATTACTGTTATTTAATCTCACAAAAAACATTGTATTTATTTTAAAGAAGATTTATTTTCTTTCATAATCTGACTATATGAATGATTTAAATTTATATAAAAAAAATGGCTTTCTTGTTAAAGAAAATCTAATTTCTCAAGCAAAGATAAATAAAATTAATAAAATTGTTAATGAAGTAATTTCAAAAGAAAAAAAAAGAAAAAAAACTAATGGTGCAAATGGAACTCAATCCTATAATAATTACCATTTTGTATACAATTCAGGTTCTTCAAAAAATAAAGAAATTTTAAGACTAAATAATCCTCAGAACAGACATAAAGTTTTCTATGAATTATCTAGAGATAAAAGAATTATATCTATAGCTAAAAAATTGTTAGGTGGAACAGTTAGATTTCATCTAGGTAAATTAAATTTTAAGCTTCCTAATAAGAAAAAAGGTAGTGAAATTGGATGGCATCAAGATTGGGCTTTTTACCCACATACAAACGATGATTTAATTACAGTTGGCATATATTTAGATGATTGCTACGAAAAAAATGGGCCACTTAAAATAATAAAGAATTCACACAAAAAGAAATTGTACAGCCACCACAGCAAAGAAAATTATTTTGTTGGAAAAATAGACACTAAGAAAAATAAAATAGGAACTAAGGATAGTGTTTCCATAACTGGAACGGCTGGAACAGTAGTATTTTTTCATTGTAGATCAGTTCATGGGTCTGGGCACAATCAAATGAATAACTCAAGACCCTTAATTTTATTTGGTTATAGAGCTTGTGATGCGTGGCCATTAATCAATGATGGAAACCCTCATCCTGAAGTTGATTTAGAAAATTATGATAAAAATATCATTGTAGGAAATAAATCAATAAAACCAAGATTGACTAAAGTTCCAACCATAATCCCACTGCCTAAGAAGAAACATTATGTTTCTATCTACGAACTTCAAAAAAATTAGATTAAATTTTAAATTAGAGAATAACCAGAGGATCTTACAGTCCTTATAAGTTCTTTTTTATTTTGGATATTAATTGATTTTCTTAATCTTCTGATATGAACATCAATAGTTCTGCTTTCAACATTTATATTGTTGGGCCAAACATTTTCTAAAATCTGATCTCTTGAATAAACTCTCTTTGGATTTACCAAAAAAAATTCTAGTAACCTAAATTCCGTAGGTCCAAGTTGTATTTCTTTTTTATCTCTGTAAACTCTTTTTTCAATCCTATCTAAAACTAAATCTTCAAACTCTAAATTATCAGATACAGTGTTAGGGTTAGATCTTCTTAAAACAGCTTTAATTCTAGCCATAAGCTCATTAAAACTAAATGGTTTAGTTAAATAATCATCAACACCGCTATCTAAACCTTTTATTTTATCTTCCTCTTCGCCTTTAGCGGTTAACATAATTACAGGTAAATTTTTGATACTATTGTCTTTTCTAATATTTTTACAAATTTCAATACCGGAGAGATCAGGCAGCATCCAATCTAATAAAAGTAAATCCGGCTGAAATTTTTTTAATTCTTTTAAGCCATCATTGCCATTTACTGATGATGAAACTATAAAACCATTTTTTTCTAGATTATGTTGAACTAATTGAATTATTGAAGGTTCGTCCTCAATAATAAATATTTTGCCATTCATTTTATTGCTGAATAACTTTTCCTTTAGGTCTGCTTCCTTTTAAATATTCACCTTTAATTAAAAAACATATTGACTCGGCAATATTTGTTATATGATCACCTGCTCTTTCAAGATTTTTTGTTGCAAAAATTAAATGTGTTGAAAAGTCTAAATTCTTTTTATCTTTAGAGAGAAAATCAATTACACTTTCCATAGCAATATAAGTAAGGTCATCGACTTGTTCGTCTTTTTCCCACACTTCTTTTGCTTTATCATAATTTTTGTTAACATAACTATCGAGTACATCATTTAACTGCTTTATAACTAAATCACCTAGTCTTTTTAAATTACCTAAAAGTTCCTCAGGTAAATCTAATGGAAGAGGTTTAACTTTCTTTGCATTACTTTTAGACAAATCTCCAATTCTTTCTAAATCTTGAGATATTTTTAATGAGCTAATTGTTTCTCTTAAATCAATTGCCATTGGCGCTCTCTTTACCAACAATGTCATTATTTGAGTATCAATTTTAGATCTGAATTTATTTATTTCATCATCACTTTTAATAATTTTATCAATTGAATCTTTATCAACTTTAATTACCGCATCCATTGAATCAACTAATTGAGATTCGGTTAGACTTCCCATTTTTATAACAGAGTCTATTAAGTGCCTTAATTCTTCTTCATAAGATTTTACTGTGTGTTCATTGCTCATAATTTATCCAAATCTACCTGTAATATAGTCTTGTGTCATTTTATTGTCAGGATTTTTAAAAATTTTCTCTGTTTTGCCTACTTCGATTAATTTACCAAGGTGAAAAAACCCTGTTTTCTGCGAAACTCTAACTGCCTGTGCCATTGAATGCGTCACAATTACAATAGTGTAAGTTTTTTTTAGTTCATCAATTAATTCTTCAATTTTTGCCGTTGCAATAGGGTCTAGAGCAGAACAAGGTTCGTCCATTAATATAACTTCAGGATTAACAGAAATTGCTCTAGCAATACAAAGACGTTGTTGTTGACCACCAGAAAGACCAGTTCCAGGTTCATCGAGTCTATCTTTAACTTCTTCCCACAATGCAGCTTTCTTTAAACTATTTTCCACGATTTCATCTAATTCACTTTTAGTTTCACCTTTTCCATGAATTTTTGGACCATAAGAAATATTATCATATATGCTTTTTGGAAATGGGTTTGGTTTTTGAAAAACCATTCCTACTCTTTCTCTTAAAGATACTACATCTAAATTTTTATCGTTGATTTCAACACCATCTATTTCAATTTTTCCAGATACTTTACAAATATCGATTACATCGTTCATGCGGTTAATACATCTAATAAAGGTAGATTTTCCACATCCTGATGGCCCAATTAAAGCAGTAACTTCTTTTTCGTTTAAATCTAAATTCACATCAAACAAAGCTTGTTTTTCTCCATAATAGACATTTAGATTTTTAGATTTTATTTTTACATTATTCATTAGTTCCATCTTTTCTCAAATTTTTGTCTTAAGTATACTGCTAAAAAATTCATTACAATCAAAAAACTTAATAACATCATAATAGTGGCTGATGTTTTTTCAACAAACCCTCTCTCAGCAGATTCTGACCATAAATAGACTTGTACGGGTAAAGATGAAGAAGGATCAATTGGTGTTGATGGAATATCAACAACAAAAGCTACCATTCCTATCAAAATTAATGGAGCTGTTTCTCCTAATGCTTGTGCTAATCCAATAATAGTTCCTGACAAAGTACCAGGTAAAGCTAAAGGAACTACATGATGAAATACAGATTGAAATTTTGATGCACCTACTGCTAACGCACCTTCTCTTATTGATGGCGGTACCGCCTTCAAAGAAGCCCTACAAGGAATTATTATTCTAGGTAAGGTCATAAGCGCCAAAGTGATACCAGCTACCAGAGGAGTAGATCTTGGTAATTGAATTGTAGCTAGAAGTATTTGAAGAGCCAATAAACCATAAACAATTGAAGGTACAGCGGCCAAGTTATTAATATTTATTTCTATGAAATCAGTGATTTTATTTTTAGGTGCAAATTCCTCCAGGTAGATCGAAGCTAATACTGCTACTGGGAATGCCAATAATAAACAAATTAAAATACTATAAAAAGAACCTACAAGAGCACCACCTATACCAGCTATTTCTGGATCTCTTGAGTCTCCATTTTTAAAAAAGTAATTATTAAAATTTTTAGTGATTGTTTTATTTTCTACTAAGACATCATAAATTTCTAACTGGAAATTGGAAATTCTTCTCCTGTCTTCAGGTAAATCTCTTGGATAATTCCCCTTATGTAATTGATCAATATCATCTGAGGCCGTGATTTCTAAATTAATTTTTTTACCGATTAAATTTTTATTATTTAAAAAAGCTTTTTTTATTTCAATTTCAGCATCAGTTGTAAAAAGTTCTATAAGCGCATCTTCTTCATCCATGTTTTTTGCTGGATATACCTTTAGCAAACTTTCTATCGTAATATCAAAAAAGTCAGCCTCTAATATTTCTTCTTCGGATGCCCCAGGTTCCAATTCAAGAAGGTCTTTATCATAGAAAACCTCAACATTTATTGCTGTTTTCATAAATGCAGAACTACCTTTAGAAAAAATGTTATGCACTAAAATCAAAACAAATAACAAAGCGAAAAAAATTGATGCTAGACCATAAAACCTAAATCTTTTTTCTGCATTATGTCTTTTCTTAAGTCTTTGTTCTTTAGTCATACTTTTCTCGATATTTTTTAACAGCTCTTTGAGCAATGTAATTCAAAATTAAGGTTGCAATAAATAATGTTAACCCTAGAGCAAATGCAGATTGTGTTTTAGGGCTATCAAACTCTTGGTCACCAACTAAAATCATAACTATTTGAGTTGTGATTGTTGTGGTTGATTCAAGAGGATTTATAGTAAGGTTTGCAGCTAGACCCGCAGCCATCACAACGATCATAGTTTCACCTATTGCTCTTGAGACTGCTAAAAGAATAGAACCTATTATTCCCGGTAAAGCCGCAGGTATAACTACTTTTTTAATTGTTTCAGATTTTGTAGCACCAATTGCATATGAACCATCTCTAAGTGATTGAGGGACAGAATTAATTACATCATCTGATAAGGATGAGACATACGGTATGATCATTATACCCATTATCAATCCTGCTGCCAAAGCACTTTCTGATGAAACTGTTAAACCAAAATTTTCTCCAATTTGTCTAAAAAAAGGTCCAACTGTTAAAGCTGCAAAAAAACCATAAACAACAGTTGGAATACCTGCTAAAATTTCGATTATTGGTTTTGAAATCCTTCTAATTTTTAATGAGGCGTATTCTGCCATATAAATTCCTGAAAAAAGTCCAATTGGAACTGCAACTAACATTGCTATGAATGCAATAAAAGTTGTTCCAGCAATTAAAGGAATAAAACCGAAAGCATCCTTTAATTCTTCAAATTCTGCTGCAGTAATTGAAGAGGCATCTCTTACAAAAGCTCTTTGTGGGCTCCAATTTGTTCCAAATAAATAATCAAAAATATTAATTACAGAAAAAAATTTAATACTTTCAAATAATAATGAAAAAATTATTCCTAGTGTTGTTAAAATTGCAATAAGAGATGATACAAACAATAAGCCTTTTAATATAATTTCTACATCATCTCTTGCTTTATTATTTTTGTTAATTTTTTTTAAGGAATAAATTACCGATACTATTACTATAGCAAAAATTAGTACAACTTTTGAATTTGTAAAAAGATTAATAAATTTTGCATAAGCAAGTGCACTTTCTCTTAAAATACTGTCAATATCACCAAAATAAGTTCCTAAATGAATAGCTTTGATTTTTTCATAAATTAAATTAGCTTCATTTTTGTCATTAAAAATAGCCCCTTGATTTGCTGCAGTTTCAATTATTATTGATTTAATTATTACAGGCTCAAATAATGACCATATTAATAAAAAAACTAGAGAAGGAATTGAACACCATAAAACAAGGTAATATCCATAAAATTTAGGTAATGCATTTAATTTAATATTTTTTTCGATTGCAATACTTTTAGTTTTTGATCTTCCATAAAAAAATAATGATAGAGAAAATATTGTTATTAAAAATATTAGAACGAAGTTCATTCGAGGTTTCTATAACTTTTAAATGTTACATTTTTGTTACAAACTAACTCTGAAATTGAAATTAAATAAAAGGCCAGTATTTACTGGCCTTTTATTGGGGATAAGTTTAAATTTATTTGATACTTATTGTGTTTAAATCCAAAGCAGCTGTTCTTGTTATTTGGTATTCTTTAGATGCTAAAGGGACTAATCCTATTTTCGCTAAGTAACCTCTGTTACTCATAGCTTTTTTAGAAGTGAACTCTTTTAAAAATTCCTGAATGCCAGGAATTACACCTATGTGAGCTTTTTTAACATAAAAAAACAAGGGTCTTGCTATCGGATAAGAGTAATCTTGAATACCTTCTAAAGATGGTTGAACTCCTTCAACAGAGGATGCTTTAACCTTATCTTTATTAGCAACTAGATAACTATAACCAAAAAAACCAAAAGCATCAGGGTTAGATGTAAGTTTTTGTACAATTAAAGTATCATTTTCACCTGCTTCTACAGCGTAACCATCTTCTCTAATTTTAGCACATTCTTTTTTAGCTTTATCACCAAATAAAGATTTAGCAGTTTTTGTACATCCTTTAACCATTACAAGAGAATTCCATGCGTCTCTAGTACCAGAAGTTGGAGGAGCAACTAAAATTTCAATTTTTTTATTAGGAAGACTTGCATCTATATCACTCCATTTTTTGTATGGATTTTCAACAAGTTTACCATCAACATCAACTTTAGCAGCTAAAGCTCTCCACAATTGCTCTTTTGTAAAATCTGCATCTGGAGCACTAACAGCATGTGCAAATGAAATTCCATCATTGCCTACTACAATTTCAATAATTTCGGAAACTCCATTTTTTTCACATAAAGTTTTTTCCTTAGGTTTAATTGCTCTTGAAGCATTAGTAATATCTGGATGATTAGCACCAACTCCAGCACAGAATAATTTCATTCCACCACCTGTTCCTGTACTTTCAATAACTGGTGTTTTGAATTTTCCACTTTTACCAAACTTTTCTGCAACTACTGTTGCATAAGGGTAAACAGTTGATGACCCCACTATTTTGATTTGATCTCTTGAGTAACTTGATGTCGTAAAACCAATTACTAAAAGAAAGCCTATAAATATACTTGTTAATTTATTCATATTTCTCCTTGTTAAATTCATAATGCAAAACTAAATAATTCTGATTCTTAAATACTTTATTAAAGGAAGGTTAAACTTTTGTTACAACGACTAACTTTTTAGTTGAATTACAAAGGATTAAATTTGATATCTATTGTAGTTCCTTTATTTTCAACACTATTAATGTCCATCTCAGCTCTATGTTGTGAGACTAAATGTTTTACAATCGCTAATCCAAGACCCGTACCACCTACACTTCGACTTTTACTCGGATCAACAGTAAAAAATCTCTCAGTGATTCTATGTATAGATTCTTTTGGAATACCTATTCCCTGATCTGCTACTGAAACAGTATTAAACCCACCATCTTTTTTAGCAGTGATTGTAATTTCTTTATTTTTATCACTGTATTTAATTGAATTATCGATAAGATTAGTAAAAATTTCTATTAATTTATCCCTATCACCAATTATTTTAAAATTATCAGTTTTGTTAAATTTAATACTAATATTGTTTTTACTAATTATTTTTTCATAAGTTTTAATAACATAATCAATCAATTCTATAAGATCTATTTCATGTGTTGGTCGTATATGTTCCTGTAATTCAATTTTAGATAATGACAATAAATCTCTGATTAAATTTTCCATTCTCTCAGATTGAGAGCTCATTACTGGTAATAAATTAGTTACTTCCGAATTCTTTTTTAAATCTGAATTATTTTCAAATGTTTCAAGTCCCATTTTAATGGATTGTAGAGGTGTTCTAAGCTCATGTGATACGTTAGCTACAAAATCAGATTTTAATTGTTGGAATTTATGGAATTCAGTTAAATCCCTTATGAATAAGACACAACATACTTCATCAAAAAATAGATTATTCTGGTCAAGGTAAATTGTTATATTTAATCTTTGAACAGCTTGATTTCTAATTTCAATTTCAAGATCTGAAATATTGTTACCCTCAAATGATTTATCAATTGAACTTAAAAGATCAGGGTTTCTTAAAAAGCCACTTATATTCTCATCTAGTTTTATCTGAAATAATTTATTAGCAGAGTTGTTGCTAAAAAGAATTTTTTTACCTTTATCTAAAATTATTATTCCTTCAGGAATATAATTTAATAAATCATAAATATTTTTTCTATAGTCTTTATTTTCTACAACTTTAATTTGATCATTATTATCTTTAGTTTCAGTTTTAATACCTAATACTTTTTCTTTTTTTAATAATAGATAAGTAAGAAGAACAATTATTACTAATAAAATTATTGTTAATAACTCCATTACTTCACTCTACCATATACATCTTGATATCTAACAATATCACTTTCCTTCAAAATTGAACCAACTTGAGCTTCAACAATTTTTACAGGTTTTTTTCCTGAGTTTTGAACTCTATGGATTGCCTCTAACGGAATGAATATATGTTCACCAGGTTTTTTAATTATAATATCTTTATTAAGCGTTATTTTGGCATTACCTTGGGTGACTAACCAATGTTCAGCTCGGTGATGGTGTTTTTGTAAACTTAAGATTCCTTTTGGTTTTACATATAGTTCTTTTATTAAAAATTCTTTTCCTTCAAATAAATTGGTGTATCTGCCCCATGGACGGTAATACACATTTTTTTTCTTTATATATTTGTTTTTATTTTTGTCATACATCTTCAGAATTTCTTTCCAACTACCAAGATCTGACCAAGGTATATCTAATTTGATAGCGTTAATTTGTTTGGTTTTTTCAAGAATTGCATAATCAAATGATTTGGCGGTTGCTTTTATAAATGAAGCTTTATTTAAGCGATAAGTATTAGCTTTATATTTTGCTTTATTAACTGCATTTACACAATTTTTATAAGTTTTAGGTTGATATTTTTTAAAGTTATTAATAATGGAGTCTTTTCGGAGATAAAACATCCCTGAATTCCAATAACCTTTATTCTTTATAATTTGTTTTGCTTTAGCTTCTTTTGGTTTTTCAATAAATCTTGTTACTTTATTAATATTTCCTTTAATTTTTTTAGTTAAAAAATAACCATAATCACTAGTTGGAGATTTAGGTTTAATTCCAAAAACAAATATATTTTCTTTATTTAGATTTAATTTATTTTTGTTTATTGCCTTATTAAAAATACTCATTTTTTCAATCAGATGATCTGCTGTAAAAAATATTAAAGGCTGATGGTCTGGAATATCTTTAATTAAAGCAGTGCTTAAAATAGCTGGTGCAGTGTTCCTTTTAGCTGGTTCTACAACAATTTTATATTTATTTATTTTGTTTTTTCTTAAATGCTGTTTTACTTTGCTTAAGTATTTCTTATTAGTGCTAATAATTGGAGGGTCGTAAATTGATGCTTTAGTTCTCTCAAGTGTTTTTCCAAGTAAAGTCCAATTACCAAAATCAATAAACTGCTTTGCTTGATGATTTTTAGAATTTGGCCAAAGTCGAGTTCCAGCACCTCCACATAAAATAACTGGACGAATTTTCATTAAATTTCTGAATAATCCTTAACTTCTTTTTTCTTACCTGGATGAGTTGGTGCACCTAAATACGCAGGTCCAACTGTTTGTGCATATTTCCATAAAGTACCAGATCCAAAATCTGATTTTCTAGCCTTCCATTTTCTTTTTCTTGTAGCTAATTCTTTTTTAGAAAGTCTTACGTTGATTGTTCCTTTTTTAGCATCGATATCAATGATGTCACCTGTACGTAAAAGGCCTATAGGACCCCCTAGAGCGGCCTCAGGGCCTACGTGACCCACACAAAAGCCTCTAGTGGCTCCAGAGAACCTACCGTCAGTAATAAGGGCTACTTTCTCCCCTTTTCCCTGTCCATAAATTGCACTTGTTGTCGATAACATTTCTCTCATACCAGGGCCTCCGACAGGTCCTTCGTATCTAATTATAATTACATCACCATCATTATACTTTTTGCTTTGAACAGCTTTCATTGCACTTTCCTCATTTTCAAAGCATCTTGCTTTTCCAGTAAATTGTAATTTTTTAAGTCCTGCAACTTTAACAATTGCACCCTCTGGAGCTAAATTTCCTTTCAATCCAACAACACCTCCTGTTGTTGATAATGGATTTTTATAAGATCTCATTACTTTTTGTTTTGGATTAAATTTAATTTCTTTTAAATTTTCCTTCATAGTTTTTCCAGTAACAGTCATGCAGTTACCATGAATATATCCGCCTTCATATAAAGTTTTTAATAACATTGGAACACCACCTGCTAACCACATATCTTTTGCAACATATTTTCCACCTGGTTTTAAATCTGCAAGATAAGGTGTTCTTTTGAAAATTTTAGCAACATCCATTAAGTCAAATTTAATACCTGCTTCGTTCGCAATAGCAGGTAAATGTAATCCTGCATTTGTTGATCCACCAGTTGCAGCAACAACTGTTGCAGCGTTTTCTAGAGCTTTTCTTGTAACAATATCTCTTGGTTTAATTCCTTTTTTCAAAAGGTTCATAACTGTTTTACCGCTAGCTTTTGCGTATTTATCTCTTTCTTCATATGGAGCTGGTGTTCCTGCTGAATAAGGTAATGCTAATCCAATTGCTTCAGACACACATGCCATTGTATTTGCAGTAAATTGTCCACCACAAGCACCTGCACTAGGACAAGCAACTAATTCTAATTTTCTAAGTTCTGCAGCAGACATTTGACCTGTTGAATGTTTTCCAACCGCCTCAAATACATCCACAACTGTTACATCTTTTCCTTTATATTTGCCTGGAAGGATTGATCCACCATATATAAATACACTTGGTACATTCAGTCTAACCATAGACATCATTAGACCTGGTAAGGATTTATCACATCCTGCAATACCAACTAAAGCATCATAACAATGGCCTCTTACCGTAAGTTCAGCAGAATCTGCTATTACTTCTCTGGATATTAATGATGACTTCATTCCTTCATGACCCATTGCAATACCATCAGTTACAGTAATTGTGCAAAATTCTCTTGGGGTTCCACCATTAGCTCTAACTCCTTTTTTAACTGATTGAGCCTGTCTCATTAGAGCAATATTACAAGGAGCTGCCTCATTCCATGTGGAAACGACGCCAACAAAAGGTTTTGCTACATCTTTCTCAGTTTCTCCCATAGCATAGTAAAACGATCTATGTGGAGCCCTGTCTGCTCCTAATGATGTATGTCTGCTTGGAAGTTTCTTTTTATTGAATTTAGCCATTATATACCCTTTATTGTTACTGATATTTTCTCAATATCATTCTTTAAATTATTATAATTATTTTTTTCTTGTTCAACAATCTCTTTTGGAGCTCGATCAACAAAACTCTTATTCTCCAATCTCTGAGATATTTTATTCATCTCTTGCTCTAATCTACTTTGTTTATTTGTTAAATTTTCTTTTATTAATTTTAAATCAACATCTTTATCAAAATAAATCTTAAACAAATCACCAGAAACAACCATTGTCGCAGCTGGTTTATCTAAATCCTTATCTAATATGCTGTTTATTCTTCCTAGTTTTTTTAGAATAATTTCATTTGTATTAATAAAGTCTTTTTGATTTTTATTAATATTGCTTATTGAGACATCAATAAATGAACCTGGACTTACATTTAACTCATTTTTGAATGATCTAATCTCTGAAATAATGTTGATGATATTTTCAACTTGTTCGGTGCTACTATCCTTGTTTATTTCTCCAGATAACCAATTTTTAAGCATCAAATAATCACTACCGTCATTATCAAATTTATTTTTGAGCCAGATTTCTTCAGTTACAAAAGGAATAAAAGGATGTAGTAAAATTAAAATTTGTTTAAATACAAAAGATGATACTTTTTTTACCTCTGCTTTAGCTTTTTCATCATCTGAAAAGAGTATAGTTTTAGATAGTTCTAAATACCAATCACAATACGAATGCCATGCAAATTGATAGGCATTTTTAGCAGCTTCATCAAATCTATAATCTTCAAGGTTTTTTTGTATTTTGTTTTTAGTTTCAACAAGTTCTGAATAAATCCATTTGTTAATATTTAAATTTAAACTTGGAACTTTTTCTATATCTTTAAAATCACATTCATTAGTGATTAAAAAATTATTTGCATTCCATAATTTATTTAAAAAATTTCTATAACCTTTTACTCTATCCTCAGAAAGCTTAACATCAGTTCCTGGTGAAGCCATTGACAGTAAAGTAAATCTAAGTGCATCTGCACTATATTTCTCAATTAAATCTAAAGGATCAATTACATTTCCTTTCGATTTAGACATTTTCTGCCCTTTTTCATCCCTAACTAACGCATGAACATAAATATCCTTAAAAGGTTCTTTGTTTAAAAATTCAGTTCCAAACATAATCATCCTAGCTACCCAAAAAAATATAATATCAAAGCCTGTAACTAATACTGATGTTGGATAAAATTTATCTACATAGTTATTATCATCTGGCCAACCAAGTGTAGCAAAAGGCCATAAGCCAGATGAGAACCAAGTGTCTAAAACATCTGGATCACGATTTAATTTAACATCTTTACCGTAATGTTTTTTTGCTTGTTGTTTTGCATCATTTTCATTTTCTGCAACAAAAATTTTTTTATCTGGACCATACCAGGCAGGAATTTGATGTCCCCACCAAAGTTGTCTTGAAATACACCATGGCTCAATATTATTCATCCATTGAAAATAAGTTTTTGACCAATTCTCAGGAAAGAAATTTGTCTTTTTTGAATTAACAACTTCTTTAGCTTTAATAGATAATTTACCTGCATCAGCAAACCATTGTTCTGTTAAGAAAGGTTCAATTATTGAATTAGATCTATCCCCATAAGGAACTTTATTTTTTATATTCTCCTCTTTTACAAAAAATTCTTTTTCTTTAAGTTCTTGCAAAATTTTTTTTCTTGCTTCAGACCTATCCAGACCTACGTAAGTTTGTGGGGCATTTTTATTTATTTTACCTGCTTCAGTGAAAATATTTATAATTTCAAGATTGTTTCTTTGACCAACTTCATAGTCATTAAAATCATGAGCAGGAGTTATTTTTAATGCTCCAGTTCCTTGTTCAGGATCTGCATAGTCATCCTCAATAATTTTTATTTTTCTTCCAACAATTGGAATGGTAACCGTTTTTCCAACAAAGGATTTAAATCGTTCATCTTTTGAATTTACAGCTATAGCTGTATCACCAAGCATAGTTTCGGGTCTTGTTGTTGCAATTGTAATAAATTCTTCAGTACCGTCTATTGGATATCTGATGAAATAAATTTTAGAATTTACCTCTCTTTGATCTACTTCTAGGTCTGAAATAGCTGTTTTTAAAACTGTATCCCAATTAACTAATTTCTTATCTTTATAGATTAGACCTTTGTTGTAAAGATCTACAAAAACCTTAATTACTGACTTAGATAAATTCTCATCCATTGTGAAGGCATTTCTCGACCAATCACAAGAACAACCAAGTTTTTTTAATTGGTTAATAATGATGTCTCCATATTGCTCTTTCCATTCCCAAACTTTTTCAATAAATTTTTCTCTACCAATTTCATTTTTATCAATTTTTTCAGAGGTCAATTTTTTCTCTACTAATGCTTGTGTAGCAATTCCAGCATGGTCTGTACCTGGTTGCCATAAAGTTTCAAAATTATTCATCCTATGATAACGAACTAACAAATCTTGAATAGAATTATTAAGTGCATGTCCCATATGTAAACTACCTGTCACATTTGGTGGAGGAATTACAATTGAGAATTTTTTTGAATTTTCTCTAGGTTTAAAAAGACCATTTTTTTCCCAATAAGAATAAATTCTATTTTCTACATCAGAATGTATATATTTCTCGCTACTCATTGATTTTAAAGTTTATAATTTAATAATCTAAATTAACAATAATCAATTTGGATCGTTATTTAATAGACTAATAGAAAAAATTTATTATAAAAAGGCATCTGTAGCTATTAGTTAAAAATAAGATGGCAACGTGGCGGAATGGTTACGCAGAGGATTGCAAATCCTTGTATCCCGGTTCGATTCCGGGCGTTGCCTCCAAAAAAATTCTTGTTTTAGTTATAAAAAAAAGTAAGTTGGCTTTTTACATTCCTCGGTAGCTCAGTTGGTAGAGCAGTTGACTGTTAATCAATTGGTCGCAGGTTCGAGTCCTGCCCGAGGAGCCAGAAATAAAATGTTAAAATAAACTTTGTATTAAACTCTACTAGGGTCTTAATTAAATTTTAATTAAACTGCTTTTGAAATTCCTGAACCTGAAATTTGTAAAGATTTATTAAATTTTAATTTTTGATCAGCATTAAGTTCTGAATATAATTTTACTAAAAAATTATAATTAACATTCATGTGACCTTCCTGTGATTTTTCTAAATTAACTAAATATTCTGAAAAATCTTCAAAGAAATAATTAATTGGAACTTTTAAATAATTTGCAAGTTGAAGTAATCTTATCGAACTTACACCGTTTGTCCCTTTCTCATACTTTTGGATTTGTTGAAATGTTACATTAATTGCTTTTGCTACTTTAGTTTGAGTTAAACCTAAAGCTAATCTTCTTAGCTTAAGCTTGTTGCCTAAGTGTTTATTGAAATTATCTTCCATTAAGACCCCTCTTAATTAAATTTTATAAAGCTCATTCAACCTATTTATTAATGTTACTGCAATAGAAAAATTTATTTTTTTTTGTAAGAAATTTGAAATAATCAAAATACTGTCAAGCATTAGTTGAATGGAAAATAAACATATTTAGATTGCTTTAATCTAAATTTATTGCCTTAAATTAATATATTTTTTACAGTATTTGACTTAAAAACAGCTTGGTCCTATCACTCTTAGGGTTAGCAAAAAACTCTTTTGTTTCAGCTCTTTCAACAATCATTCCTTCATCCATAAAAATAACCTCATCAGCTACCTCTTTAGCAAATCCCATCTCATGAGTAACAACTATCATTGTCATACCTTGGTTTGCTAAATCAACCATTACGTCTAAAACTTCTTTAATCATTTCTGGATCAAGAGCTGATGTAGGCTCATCAAACAACATTATTTTTGGTTCCATACAAAGTGCTCTAGCAATGGCAACTCTTTGTTGTTGACCACCTGATAATTGACCAGGAAACTTGTGTGCTTGATCAAGAATTTGAACTCTTTCTAAATGTTTTAAAGCCAATTCTTCAGCTTCTTTTTTTGGCATTTTTTTTACCCAAATTGGTGCAAGAGTACAATTATCTACAATTGATAAATGAGGGAATAAATTAAACTGTTGGAATACCATTCCAACTTCTGCTCTAATTTGTTCAATATTTTTTGTATCTTCAGTTAAAGTGTTTCCATCAACAATAATATCACCTTGCTGATGTTCTTCTAATCTATTGATACATCTAATTAATGTAGATTTACCTGATCCTGATGGGCCACAAACAACAATTTTTTCTTTTGGCTTAACCTCTAGATTAATATCTTTTAAAACTTGAAAATCACCAAACCATTTATTTACATTTTTTATTTGAATAATACTTTCAGACATAATTTATCGCTCTGTTTTATATTTCTGTTCTAGATTATAGCTATACTTACTCATTGCATAACAAATAATCCAGAAAATTATTGCAGCAAAAACATAGCCTTCCATAGCAAAACCTAACCACTCTGGATTAGTTTTGGCTAAATTTAACATTCCTACTATTTCAAGTAAACCAACTACAAATATTAGAGGAGTATCTTTAACTAAAGCTAAAAAAGTATTAGCAATACCTGGAATTACTAATTTTAAAGCTTGAGGAAGAATTACAAATATATGCATTCTCCAATATCCCATACCTAATGATTTTGCAGCTTCGTATTGACCACGTGGTAATGCTTGTAAACCTCCTCTAATAACTTCAGCAACATAAGCCGCTTCAAACAAAGAAATAGCTATTATACATCTCACCAATTTATCTATAAAAAAATCTGCAGGTAAAAACATTGGAAACATCACAGCAGACATAAATAAAACTGTAATTAACGGAACGCCTCTCCAAAATTCAATAAAACCAATTGATATATATCTTATTAATGGAAAATCTGATCTTCTACCAAGAGCAAATGCCATTCCTATAGGAAAACAGAAAATTAAACAGAAAAATGAAATTATAAATGTAAGTGATAATCCTCCCCAAGCTCCAGTTTCGACCCAATTTAATCCATCAAGTTTACCTAATTCAATTAATTCCTCGTAAAAGATGAAATATTTTAAAGCGATATAAAGAGTAATTGGCACAAATATAAAATAATAAAATTTAAATTTACTTGGAATAAAGAAACCAATAATTATTGAAATTACCGCTGCGATTATTCCGTAAGAAAAGTCAAAAAATACAGGACCACCTGATATAAAGAAGAAAATAAATAGGAATGCAATAAATGGATAAATTACAACATAATATAAAGTTAAATATTTTTTAAATTTTTCTGTAGCAAAATATCCTACAGAACCTAAAAGAGCTAAGGCAATAAAAGATAAATTTATTCTCCACTGTTCTGCATTTGGATACATTCCATACATAAATCTTCTAAACCAGACTTTTATGTAAGTCCAACAAGCACCAGTGCCTGAGCAAACATCTTTACTATCACCAGCAAAACTTGCATCAACCACGAACCAACTTAAAACTGGTGGTATTGATTTAATAATTACAAATATAATTAATAGGGATAAGATTGCATTAAAATTACTTGTATTAATATTTTTATTTACTTGATCTAGAAATTTATTACCACTGTGTTCAATTCTAATAAAATACAGTCCTATAAAACCTAATATAATTGGAATTATAAAGCTTAATGATTGAGGTAAAAATCCAGTGATGTTTAAACTAAAGAATGAATTAAGAAAAACATCAATAACACTAATAACAAATAAAAATGAACCCATGTATAAATAGGTAGTCAAATTATCTTTATTTGGTTTTAAAAAATTAATTTTTGACATTTATTTTTCCTTAATAGCAATTTTTTTATTGTACCAATTCATAAGAATTGAAATTGAAATACTTAGGCTTAGGTAGGTAAACATCGTTATTGAAACTATTTCAATCGCTTTACCAGTTTGCATTAATGCAGTTCCTGCAAAAACTAGTACTAGATCAGGATAAGCAATTGCAGCAGCTAATGAAGAATTCTTAGTTAAATTTAAATATTGGTTTGTTGTTGGTGGAATAATAATTCTTAATGCTTGTGGCATAACAACTAATTTTAAAACTTGGTTAGGATTCAATCCAATTGATGCAGCTGCTTCTTTTTGACCTTTACCTACACCTTGAATTCCAGCTCTTACACACTCAGCAATAAAAGTTGCTGTATATAATGCCAGCGATAAAGTTAAAGCTATTAATTCAGGGGGTAAACTTATACCACCTTCATATTTAAATGATGTAGCAGCTAATTGCTTTAATTTAGGAATTTCAAATGATAAACTTACACCACCTATTAAAAAACTTAGCAAAGGTAATATAAAAATTAAACCTACTGATATCCAAAATACTGGTAATTGTTTACCTTGCGTTTCTTGAACTTTTCTTGCATGAATTTTAATTACAACTATTGCAATTATTGCTGCAATTATTGAATATAAAAATACATTAAGATTTTCCCAAACAAATGCTGGAACATATAAACCTTTAATCGTTAAGAAAAAAACACCTAATATCGCATCCGCATCCTGAGGCAATGGTAGAGCTCTTAAAGCAGCAAAATACCAAAAAAATATTTGTAAAAGTAATGGGATGTTTCTAAAGAATTCTACGTAAAAAGCAGCAAACTGATTTATTAAATAGTTAGGCGAGAGTCTTGCAACACCAACAATAACACCTAAAATTGTTGCAATAATAATTCCAATTACAGAAACTAAAATAGTATTAAGTAAACCAACTAAATAAGCTCTAAAATATGAATGTGACCCATCATATTCAATAAGAGAAAACTGAACATCAAAAGATGACTCTTGAGAAAGAAACCCATATCCAAAATCAATACCTCTATTCTCCATATTGATTTGGGCGTTATATGTAAAAAATCCAAAAACTAATATTACAACTAAAACGGTAATTAATTGGGGAATGATTTTTTGTAATTTCAGGTCCATTTGAACGCTTATAAAAAAAAGGGCTAGAAAAATCTAGCCCTTTTTAATTAGTTAAATGTGCAATTATCTTGCAGGTGGTACATAAAGAATTCCACCTTTAGTCCATAATTCATTTGGACCTCTATCAGGTAAAATTCCAGTGTCAGCTATATTTCTTTTGTAGCTTTCACCATAGTTACCAACTTGCTTAATAATTCTTAAGCTCCACTCATTGTCTAGACCAAAAGCAGCACCTAATTCACCTTCAGCACCAACTAGTCTTTTAACGGCTGGGTTATCTGAAGTTTTCATTGAGTCTGCGTTTGCAGATGTGATTCCATACTCTTCTGCTTCGATCATAGCATTTAAAGACCATCTAACGATATCTTCCCATACTGAGTCACCTTGTCTTACAACTGGTCCTAAAGGCTCTTTAGAAACAGTTTCAGGTAATACAATGTGTTCATCTGGGTTAGACATTTTAGTTCTTTGTGCAGCTAGACCTGATTTATCAGTAGTGTATGTATCACATCTACCAGCATCATAAGCAGCTACAACTTCATCAGCTTTTTCGAAAGCAACTGGCTCATAAGAAATTCCTTTAGAGTTAAAGAAGTCTCTCATATTTAACTCAGTTGTTGTACCAATGTTTGTACAAGCTGAGATACCATCTTTGAATTGGCTTGTTGAAGTAATACCAGAACTTTTTCTGACCATGAAACCTTGACCATCGTAGAAGTTTACTCCAACGAAAGTAAGTCCGATATCAGCATCTCTAGAAAGAGTCCAAGTTGTGTTTCTTGATAAGATATCAATCTCACCAGAAGTTAAAGCTGTAAATCTTTCTTTAGCACTTAATGGTGTAAACTTAACTTTGTTTGCATCACCTAGCACTGCAGCAGCTACCGCTCTACATACATCAACGTCAATACCAGTCCAATTTCCTGCTGCATCAGCATTAGAAAATCCTGGAAGACCTTGAGATACTCCACATCTTACAAAACCTTTCTTTTGAGTGTTTTTAAGTGTTTTAGATTTTTTAGCAGCCATAGTTTCTGTTGTAAAAGTAAACAACACTGCAACCATAGCAACTAAAGAAGTTAATTGTTTTAAGTATTTAAACATTATTCTTCCTTTATGTTATTTTTATTTGTTAACAAATAATTCAAAATTACTTTTGAATATTCTTAATTTAAGCATGTTAGAAAATAGTGTTCAAGAAAAAATAATATAGTAATCAGATTTAATCCAAATTCTCGTCAAGCAAAATTATATATGATTAATGCGTTAAAAACTAAGAAATGGCGCGCCCTGAAGGATTCGAACCTACGACCCTCGGTTTAGAAAACCGATGCTCTATCCAGCTGAGCTAAGGGCGCAAAATTTATTGTATATATAATACTAAATTAATTTTTAAAAAGGAATTTTTTAGCAATCAACAATAAAGATAACAGTTCAACCCTTCCGATAATCATAAAAAATATGAGAAAATATTTGGTTAAAAAGTGCAAATTTTGAAAATCAAAGTCCGATATACCATAAGCAGATGAATTAACTGTATTCATCAATGTCAATACAGCTAATTTAAATGAGTATTCAAATTGAATGTTGGACAATGATAGTAAGATAGTTAAAGAAAAAAGAGAAATAACAAAAATTAATATTGTTAGAAAATATTTATTTATGTCTTTATTATCAAAATTAATTTTAGAAAAAACTAATTTATTCATAAATACATTTTTTGGCCTACTAAAAGAAAGAATTTGATTAATAGAATATTTAGTTAAAGAATATACTTTTAAAAACCTTAAACCTGAGCTTGTGGAAAAAAAAGATCCGCCAATAATTACAAGTAAGATATATATAAAATGTAGGTTAGCTTGATCAACTTCAAGAGAAATACCAATATTAGAAATGCTACTTACTAAAGATAAAAAACTGAATATGAAATTTGCATCATAACTAAAGAAAACAAAAAATATACTCACAACTACAATAAAATATAAAAATAAATGTATATCTTCATAAAAGAAATTTAAATTTTTATTTCTTAAAAAAATTAAATTGTATGTAAAAAAAATACTAAAAAAAGAAATCAGCATTAAAAAAGAAAATATAATTATTTGAAAATCATTTATTAAAATTGATGAAAGTTCATTTACAGGAAGAAATCCCCCTGAAGAAATTATTGTCATCGCTAGATTTAGTGAATTAAATGATCTTATTCCAAGAATATTTAGAATAATAAAAATTGATATAGTTAATCCTGAGTATAACAAAAGAATTTTAATTGATTGTTTTAAAATCTCAGTAGAATTAAAAGATAAAAAATTAGTTAAAGATTTTTTTAAACTTTCGTCATAAATATCAATTAAAAAAATAATTGAATATAAAAAATACAATCCACCTATCCATTGTATTGATGATCTCCATAAAATTAAGCCTTGATCGATATGTTTAATATTTTCAAAAACAGTAAAACCTGTTGAAGTAAATCCTGAAACTGCCTCGAATAAAGAATTTAAAAAAGATAAATTATAAATACTTAAATAAAAAGGAATTGATAAAATCAACGGCATTAAAACGTATCCTAATAAAACGGTTAGTATTTTTTCAAATATTGAGGGTTTTTTGGAATCAGTTTTAATTTTATAAAAAATTATTCCAATAACTGCAGAAATAACTAAACTAAAATAATATGTGTTTAGATTTAGATATAAATTAAAATAGTATGAATAAATAATATTTA
>NZ_JBNGYX010000008.1:0-37603 GCF_052049995.1 Candidatus Pelagibacter sp.
ATACGTCATACGATATTGCCTCTTGTCTCGTGGGCTCGGAGATGTGTTTAAGAGAGAGGTTTATGTTTATGCGGTTAATAAACTATTTTAATTAAATATTTTAATAAAGATTTTCTAATTGATTTTTATATTTTTCTGTAACTTTTTTTCTTTTTACTTTCATTGTTGGTGTCATTAAACCATTTTCAATAGAAAAATTTTCATCTATTAATTGAATTTTTTTTATCTTTTCTAGTAAAGTTAATTTTTTATTTATTTTTTCAATTACTTTATTTATTTTTTCTTTTTCATTTAAAAAATCTTTGTTTGGAACAATTAAAGCAACTAAATAATTTTTTTTATCACCATAAACCATACATTGATCTATCTCAGGCTCATTTGTAATCATGTTTTCAATTTTAGCAGGTGAAATGTTATCTCCACCAGCGCTTACTATGATATCTTTTTTTCTATCAGTAATTTTTAAATAACCATCATTTGGATCTATCTCTCCAATATCACCTGTATGTAGCCATCCATTTATAATTACTTTATCAGTTTCTTCTTTTTTGTTCCAATATCCTAGCATTACATTTTCTCCTTTAACTAAAATTTCTCCATCTTCAGCAATTTTTACCTCATTCCCTTGGAATGGAGGTCCTACAGTTTCCACTTTAATTTTATGTATCGGATTGCAACTTACTACTGGTGATGTTTCTGTTAAGCCGTATCCCTGAAGTGTCGGTAATCCTATAGCATTTAAAAATTCACCTATTTCTTTATCTAAAGCACCACCACCTGAAACAAAAGCTTTTAAATTTCCACCAAACTGTTTTTTTATTTTATTTCTAACTAATTTATCAACTATAAAATTGAGCAATTTTTCATAAAAAGTCATTTTTTGATTTAATAGTTTTTTTCTTCCTAGACGAAGAGTTGCTTCAATTAATTTTGCTTTAAAACCCGTTTGTTTTTTTAAATTCAAGTTTATTTTGTTATAAAGGTTTTGGTAAAACCTAGGGACAGCTGCCATAATTGTAGGCTTTGCTTCAGATATATTTTCTAGAAGTTTTTCAATTTTTTCAGCATAGAATACTTTAGCTCCTACTGCTATCTGTACAAATTGAAGACAGTGTTCATAAGAATGAGAAAGGGGAAGCCAAGTTAAAAACACTGGTCTTGAATTAAATAATGGTTTTGTAATTTCACATGATCCAACAACATTACTTAAAATTCCACCGTGACTTAAAATTACACCTTTGGGATTTCCTCCAGTTCCTGAAGTATAAATTATACATGCTGGAGACTTTCTATTTAATTTATTATTTTCGATTTTATCTTCCTCTAATAAATTATTGTTTAAAATAGAATTATAATCTAAATATTTTTCTTTGTTATTTAAATTTAAATTATTTGTTACCTTAGTTATTTCATCTAAAGTTATAACTTTTTTAATAAAGTCTTTTTCATTAATTATATTGTTTAATTTTTGTAGCATTTCATGATTTGAAACAATAACTAAGCTAGGTTTACAATCTTCTATTAAATACTTATAATTATCCTCAATATAAGTTGTATATGCTGGAACTGTAATTCCACCAGCTAACATTATAGCTAAATCAGAAACAAACCACTCAGGTCTATTCTCCGAAACTAAAAGACATCTATCGCCTTCTTTTATGTTTTCTTTAATAACTTTTGATAATTTTAAAATATTCTTTTCAGTTTGTTCCCAAGTGTAAGTTTTTTTATTGCTTGGGTTTAGCCATTCTAAAAAAATATCTCTTTTATTTTGTTTATTTACTTGATTAGCAAATAATTCTATCAAATTATTTAAATTATCTAAATTCATAGTTACTTGGTGGGCGAAGAGAGAATCGAACTCTCACTTCTTGCGAAACACGATTTTGAGTCGTGCGCGTCTACCAGTTCCGCCATTCGCCCCTGGTATTCAATTAAATTATATTTAATAGTATAAGAACTAAATTTATATTAAAACCAAAAAATGCTTAGAACACTTTACAAAAAATGTTTACAATTAGCTGCACATAAAAGTTCTAATTTTTATTTAGGACTTGTATCTTTTATAGAAAGTTCTTTTTTTCCTATACCTCCAGATGCAATGATAATCCCAATGGTTATTGCTAAAAAAAAGGAATATTTGAAAATATTTTTAATAGCATCAATATTTTCGGTGCTTGGAGGAATATTCGGATATTTGATAGGTTATTTATTTTTTGATTTAGCAATGTATTTAATCGAATTTTATGGTTATCAAGATAAAGTCGAAAATTTAAAATTAAGCATGTCTCAAGGGAGTGGATTCCTGGCATGGCTGAGTATTCTTTTTTTAGCTGGCTTTACTCCATTACCTTATAAAGCCTTTACAATCTCAAGCGGTTTAATTGCTTTTAATCTTACTGTTTTTATAATTGTTAGTTTAATTTCAAGAGGTCTAAGATTTTTTATTGTTGCCTATTTGTCTTATAAATTTGGAGAATTATTTACAGAGTACATGGAAAAACATGGATCAAAATGGTTTACCATAATTGGAATTATTATAGTTATAATATTTATTATTATTTATTTATTTTTAAAATTTAATGGTTGAGATTAACAAAACAATTACATTAAAGTTAATTTTTTTAATTAGCATTATTGCTTTATCTTCAGCATTTTTCATTGAATATGTTTTAGGTCATCAACCTTGTAACTTATGTGTGCTGGAAAGAATTCCATACTTATTATCATTAATAATTATTATTTTAAATTATAAATTTATTAATCTTGAAAAATATTTCATTCTTTCTCTTATTTTAATTTTTTTAGCAGCTACTATTTTATCTTTATATCATTTGGGTATTGAACAAGGTTTTATTGAAGAATCATTGGTTTGTGATTTAAAAAATAGCTCCAATTTACTATCAAAAGAAGACATCTTAAGGCAGTTACAAGAAAAAAATGTTAGCTGCAAAGATGTTACATTTAAAATTTTAGGATTATCGCTTACAAGTTACAATATTATAATATCAATATTAATAGTATATTTTACAACAAGAGTTTATTTAATTTATGACAACATTAAATAAAAAGAAAATAGAAGAATTTATTAGAGTTGATCATGCAGGGGAGCGTGGTGCTGTTAAAATTTATGAAGGACAGTTGCTCGCTCTAAATACATTGGTTACAGATGAAGCTTTAAAAAAAACAATTGAAGAAATGAAAGTTCATGAAAAAGAGCATTCTGATTTTTTTGAAAAAGAAATTAAAAAAAGAAATATTAAACCGACAAAATTTTTACCTTTATGGGATTTATTAGGTGTAGGATTAGGTTTTGGTTCAACTATACTTGGTAAGAAAGCGGCTATGCTTTGTACCGCTTCTGTTGAAGAAGTGATAGATGAGCATTATTTAAACCAAATAAAACAACTTGATAATAGTGAATTAAAACTTAAAAAAAAAATAACTAAATTTAGAGAAGATGAATTAAGTCATAAAGATATTGCTTATGAAAAGGGTGCAACAAAAAAAGGTCTTTACTCTATTTTAGATAAAATTATTAAAACTGGATCAAAAATTGCAATAAATATTTCTGAGAAAATTTAAGACTCTAGTTCTACATCCCAATATAAATAATCCATCCAGCTTTTGTGTAAAAAATTTGGTGGAAAATGTTTGCCATTTTTATGTAGATCCTCTGTTGATGGTCGATAAGGGTGCTGATGTAATTTCATACCTGAGTGTTTTAATAGTTTTCCGCCCTTTTTTACATTGCATGCAGAACAAGCTGTTACAACATTATCCCAATTAGTTTCACCCCCTTTTGATCTAGGTAATAAATGATCAAAAGTTAACTCCTCATTGCTTCCACAATATTGACAGGAAAATTTATCTCTTAAAAATACATTAAATCTAGTAAAACTTGGTTTGCTTTGAGGAACAATATAATCCTTTAATGCTATAACACTTGGTAATTTCATATTAAATGATGGACTTCTTATAGTTCTATCATAATTACTAACAATAATAACTCGATCCAAAAAAACAGATTTAACTGTATCCTGCCATGACCACAAAGATAAAGGGTAGTAACTCAGAGGTCTATAATCTGCATTGAGGACTAATGCAGGGCACTTTTCTAATGAAACATTTTGTTCAATAAAGTTATTCATTAATTTAATTTTAACTTAGTTGGACAATTTTATCAATAATAAGAGATGTTAAATTTTTTTTAAAATAAAATTTAAAGCTGTACTTGAAGCTTCAATAGGAATATGATGATCACAATTTTTTATTAGTAGTGTATCAACTTTAACATTATTTCTAATTAAAAAATCTTTTGCTTCCAGTAAATGGGTAGATGGGACAATTTGATCAGCTTCACCATGTATGAGTAATGTTTCAGTTTTATTTTTGATTCTATTTTTTAAATCATTTTGATTTATTATCTTTCCAGAGAAACCGACTATACATAAAAAATTTTCTCCAAATGTAAGACCAACATTTATAGACATCATGCATCCTTGGCTAAAACCTGATAAACATATTTGATTATTTAATAACTTGAACTCTTTTTTTATTTCATTAATAAATTTTTTTAAGACTTCTTCAGCTTTAATTGATTGCTCTAAAATGTAATTAGAGTCCTCTTTTGTTAAATCAAACCATTGATAACCAGATGGATTTATAGCACATGGCTCATGACCATTTGGACAAATAAAGACTGTATTAGGCATATGTCTCTTCCAGTTTAAAGATAACATGCTAATATCCTTTCCATCACCTCCATAACCATGAAGCAAAATAATAGCATTTTTAATTTCAACACCATTTTCTGGTTTAATAATTATGGAATCTAGGCAAAATGTCATAGTAGATAAATTATGTTTTTTATGTCAAAACACAATCTAAAATAAAAAAATGATTTCAGGAATATTAGTAAAAGTTTTATCAATAGCTCTTTTGATAGCCGTAGGGATAGTCTTAATCTTAGGTATAGGGACTCTTTTTAAGGGAGGAGAGACAAGTAAAAAATATTCAAATAAATTAATGCAGTTAAGAGTTATTTTACAGTTTATTGCTATTATTGCTTTAGTTGGCTTTGCTTACTTTTTTAAAAATTAGTTATATTTTTTTATCCAATTAATAAAATTTTTATCTTGAAAATCAATTGAACCCATTATTCTAGCAAATTCTTGACCCTCTTTATTAATTAGAATTGTTGTAGGGACACCTCTTAAAGTAAACATTTTTGCTAATGTAGTAGGTGGGTCAAAATAAGGTTCAAAATTTTTAATGTTAAGATCTATAAAAAATTTATTAACTTTTGTTAAAGTTTCTTTTCCAATATTAATTGGAAAAATTTTTATTTTATCCAATTCCGGGTTAGCTTGGAGTTTATCTAAAGATGGCATTTCTTCTTTACAAGGTTCACACCAAGTCGCCCAAAAATTTAATATCAATAAGTTCCCAGTATATTCATTGATATTAATTTTTTGATCATTTTTGTCTAAAAAAATAACATTATCATGTGTTTTTGGTATTTTATGGATTACAATATTTTTAATACCAGGTAGTTCGTCAGCTACAACATTTGTTATCAAAAAAATAAATATTATTAAAAATCTCATGTTAAATAGGTATAATTAAATATCATGGCAAAAAATAAAAACAACCAAGCAATCTGGACCACGCGGATTAAAAAAAATACGTCAAGCTTATTTCAAAAAGTCGGTAATTCAATAGATATTGATAAAAGACTTTATAAAGAAGACATCCAGGGATCAATTGCTCATGTTGAGATGCTTTTTAAACAAAAAATAATTTCATTCAAAATAAAAAATAAAATTATTTATGGACTAACAAAAATTAATAAGGAAATAACAAATAATAAATTTGAGTTTAATAAAAAATATGAAGATATTCATATCAATATCGAAAAGAGACTTTTTCAAATTATAGGTGAAGAAGCTGGCTACGTTCACACTGCAAGATCAAGAAATGATCAAGTAATTACTGATTTTAAAATTTGGATGAAAAAATCAACCAACGAAATAAATAATAACATTAATAAAGTTATTAAGAGTACAATTAAGTTAGCTGAAAAAAATGTTGAGACTATTATGCCTGGATTTACACATCTTAAAAATGCTCAAGCTATCTCTTTTGCACATTATTTAATGTCTTATGTAGAAATGTTTAATAGAGACAAAAAGAGATTTGCTAATAATTTAGACAGTTTAAATGAAAATCCTTTAGGTGTTGCGGCTTTAGCAGGAACATCATTTGATATAGATAGAAATTATACAACCAAAAAACTTGGTTTTAAAATACCTACAAATAACTCTATTGATACAGTTTCAGATAGAGATTTTGTTTTAGATTTTTTATACGCTTCATCTGTGTGTGCTATGCATATTTCAAGAATTGCTGAAGAGTTGATTATTTGGAATTCAGATGCTTTTAACTTAATCAATTTATCTGATAAAGTTGTTACTGGATCTTCTATAATGCCACAAAAAAAGAATCCTGATCTTTTAGAGTACTTGCGTGGAAAATCGGGAAGCGCTTATGGAAATTTATTTTCGATGCTTACAATTTTAAAAGGCTTGCCACTGTCTTATTTTAAAGATCTTCAAGACGATAAGGAAATTGTTTTTAAATCAAATGACAATCTAAATAATTGTTTAAAAATTTTTGATGAAATACTAAAAAATTGTAGTCCAAATAAGAGTAAAATGTTAGAACTTGCTAATTCTGGATATATTACAGCCACCGATTTAGCTGACTATCTTGTGAAAAATCACTCAATGTCTTTTAGAAAAGCATACCAAAAAACTGCTGCTGTAGTTAATTTGGCTGAAAAAAGAAAAAAGAAGTTAAATGAATTAACTTTAGATGAGTTAAAGAAAATTGAACCCAAACTTAAAGAAGATGTATTAAAAGTATTTAATTTAAAAAATTCAATTAATTCGAAAAAATCTTATGGTGGAACTTCTTTTGATAATATTAAAAAAATGATAATGAAATATAAAAAAGAAAAATGATTAAAAAATTTACAATAATTATATTGTTATTTTGTGCCGTTATTTCATGTGGAAAAAAAGGTGATCCTAAATACGTAGACCCAGATAAAAAAGCAGAAATAAAAAAAGTTTCAGTTAACTTAGCTTAATGAAATACATAAATAAAACACTTACAATAGAAAAAATTAATCTCCAAAAAATTGCAAATAAATTTGGAACTCCATTTTATTCTTACTCCTATTCTAAATTAAAAGAAAATATTAATAATTTTAAAAAAAACTTCAGATCTTTTTCACCACTTATCTGCTTTGCGGTTAAATCCAACACGAATATTAATTTAATTAGAGAAATTAAAAAATTTGGATTAGGTGCTGATGTTGTTTCAGTAGGAGAACTGATGATGGCACTAAAAGCAGGAATTAATCCAAGCAAAATAGTATTTTCTGGTGTTGGTAAAACAACTAATGAAATCAGCTTTGCTATTGATAAAAAAATTTTGCTTATTAACGCTGAATCTTTAAGTGAAATAAAAGAAATAAATCGAATAGCAAAATCTAAAAATAAAAGAATAAAAATTGGTGTGAGACTAAACCCCAACACAGATGCAAAAACATTAAGTCAAATATCCACTGGGAAAAAAGAAAATAAATTTGGTGTAAATAAAAATACATTCTATGAAATTATAAATTATTGCAAAAATTCAAAAAATATTGATTTAAAATGTCTAAGTGTTCATATAGGCAGTCAAATTTTAGACCATAGACCTTATGAAAAAATGCTTAAAGCGGTCAGTCAAATTCTAAATAAAACAAATCATAAATTTAAATTTATAGATTTAGGTGGAGGTATGGGCATTACTTACAATGATAAAAATAAAAAACTTAATTATAAAAAATACAACACAGCTATTCTCAAATTTTTAAAAAAACATAAAGTTAAAATTATATTTGAGCCAGGTAGATCAATTATTGGCAATACCGGTACATTAGTATCAAAAATAATCTATATAAAAGATAGCGGAAGTAAAAAATTTATAATTTTAGATGCCGCAATGAATGATTTAATGAGACCTGCTTTGTATGGTGCATTTCATAAAACTTTACCTGTTACAAAATCTAACAAAACATCTAAAAAACCATATGAATTTGTAGGTCCTATTTGTGAAAGTACAGATAAATTTGTTACATTAAAAAAATTTCAAGTGTTGAATGAAAAAGATTTAATAGCAATATGTGATGTGGGAGCTTATGGAATGTCACTTAGCTCAAATTATAATTTAAGACCTAAATCAATAGAATTATTAATAAAAGGATCAAAAATTAAAGTAATAAGAAAAAGACAAAAGCATAAAGATATAATTTAGCTTTTGACAAAAATGATAAGAAACTTTTTATTTTCAATATTGTTTTTCACTGGAATCATTTTTATTTCGATAATTTTTTTACCATCATTTTTTTTGCCTAAACAGGTAGTTTTGATGGGAGGTAAATTAATGGGCCATTGGGCCAGTTTTTGTTTAAAGTTTGTTCTGTCAGTAAAAATTTCAATCAAAGGAAAAGAAAATATTATTAATAATGAAAAATTTTTTATAGCAGCATCTCATCAATCAATGTTTGAAACTTTTTATTTACAAACTATCTTTAACTCGCCTGTATTTATTCTAAAAAAAGAATTATTGTTAATTCCAATATTTGGTTGGTACTTAAAAAAAATAGGATCAATTTCAATAAAAAGAAACAAAGTTACAAAAGATAACTTGAGTTTTTTCGATGATATTTCAAAAATGATGGCTGCTTCTAATAGACCTTTAATTATTTTTCCTCAAGGGACTAGAGTTCTTCCAGATGAAAGACCAACTTTTAAAAAAGGTGCTTCGAGAATTTATGAACAGCTAAATGTTGCTTGTCAGCCAGTTGCAATTAACTCTGGATATGTCTGGCCTAAAAAAGGTAAAAAAAAATCTAATAAAACAATTACAATCTCTATTCTAAAACCAATTCCTTCTGGGTTAACAAAGGAAAATTTTATTCAAATTCTTGAAAAAAATATTTATTCAGAGTTAAATTTAATTAATTAGCCCTTCATAGGCATAACAACAAAAATACTATCGAAATCACCCGGATCTTTTATCAGTGCTGGTGAACCAGTATCATTAAAGAAAATTTCAACTTTATCTCCGTCTAATTGTGAAGCAACATCTATCAAATATCTAGAGTTAAAACTTATCTCTAAATCATGATCAAACTTAACAATTAAAGTTTCTTTACCATCACCACTGTTAGTATTATTTACTGACAGATCTAAAGTGTCTTTAGATAAATTGAATTTCACACCATCTTTTTTATCTACTGAAACAGATGCAACTCTATCAACTGAATTTAAAAATAATTTTAAGTCTATTTCTAATTTTTTTTGATTATTTTTAGGTATAACTTGAATGTAATTAGGAAATTTTCCATCGATAAGTTTCGAAATTAAAATACTATTATTTAATTCAAATTTTATTTTTGATTTCACATTTGAAACTTTTACATCTCCATCATAGCTATCTAATAAAGAGCAAAGTTGAAAAATTGTTTTTTTAGGTAGAATTATTGGATCAAAATCAATTGTTTCCTCTAATCTAATTTTTGAAATAGACATTCTATGACTATCAGTTGCAACTGCTGTTAAATAATTTTTATCCTCAAATTCTGTTTGATGAAGATAAATTCCACTTAGGTAATGCCTTGTTTCGTCATTAGAAACTGAAAATTTACACTTATTTAATAATTTCAACAATTGTTTTGATTTAATTATAAATTCATTTTGATTAAAATTTTCATCTGTCAGTGGAAACTCTGTTGCACTTATACAATTCAAATTAAAAATAGATTTTTCAGACTCTACTTGTAATTTACTTACATCTGTTAGGGAAAGATTTATTTTTTTTCCTGAGTTAAACTTTCTTATAATATCATACATGATTGAGGAAGTTGTGGTTGTTTTGCCCTCCTCTAGAATTTCTACATTATTTAATTGGTGTATAAATATTAAATCTAGATCAGTCGCAGTGATAGTAAGTTTTGAATTACTTGCATCTAACAAAATATTAGAAAGTATTGGTAATGTGCTTCTTTTTTCAATAACGCCTTGACAATAATTTAATGCTTGCTGAAGATCCTGTTGATTAACGTTAAATTTCATTTTCTTTATTATTATATAAAATCTGATTTTTTAATTTATTTATATTATCAACCATCTCAGGATCTTTTTCTTTTATCTTTTCAATAGTTTTTACTGAATGAATTATTGTTGTATGGTCTCGATTAGAAAATTCTCTTCCAATTTCAGGTAATGATTTAGAAGTCAAAATTTTAGTTAAATAAATTGCTGTTTGCCTAGGTCTTACTAAATATCTTGATCTTCTAGATGATAGCATTTCATTTTTACTGATTTTGAAAAACTTACAAACAATTGTCTGAATTAGATCTATTGTAACTTTATTTTCTGCTAAATTTAATAAATCCTTTAAAACAACTTTAGTTTCAGCAAGATTTGGGGCTTTGTTGTAGATTCTTGAAAATGAAACAACTCTGTTTATTGCACCAACTAATTCTCTTACACTTCCAGTTATTTCATTACTTATAAAATCTTGAATTTCTCTAGAAACTTGTAATTGTTCGGAATACAAAGCATTCAATTCTTCAGTTTTTTTTTGAACTATTTTTTTTCTTAGCTCAAGGTCTGGCTTTTGAATATCAACAACTAATCCGCCAGAAAATCTTGATTTAATTCTTTCTTGTATCCTTGATAATTTGTTTGGTGCTCGATCAGCTGATACAATTATTTGAGATCCCTTATCAAGTAATGCATTAAATGTATGAAAAAACTCCTCCTGCATAGCCTCTTTTCCGCTTATAAACTGGATATCATCGATTAATAAAATATCTGTATTTCTAAAATATTCTTTAAACTTAACCATGTCGTTTGATTTAATTGATTTCACAAACTGATACATGAAACGTTCTGCAGAAATAAACATTACTTTATTATTTGTTTTAAGCTCTAAACCTATTGAATTTAATAAATGAGTTTTTCCCATTCCAACACCACCGTAAATATAAAGTGGATTATAATGAGATATATTTTCAGAAACTTTTAAAGAAGCTTCGTAAGCTAATTTGTTACTTGAACCTGTAATAAAATTATCAAATCTTTTATTTGGATCAATTCTATTATATTGAAAGTAAGAGTCTTTTATAAACGAAACCTTTTCTTTAGTATTATTCTCATTAATATTATTTTCCTTAAAAGTGGTATCTTTAGCTTTTTCAACAATTTTAAACTCAATTCTAATAATGTCTTTTTTAAATACCTTAATTACCTGTAATATTTGGTCTAAATACCTTGATGTAATCCAATCTCTAATAAATCTTGTTGGAACTGATAATAATAAGTAATTATTAAATTCTTCTATAAAAGAAATCTTTTTTAACCAACTCTCATAAACTTCTAAGCCTAGTTTATTTTTCATTTCATTCTGTACTTGCTTCCATTCGAAGCTTTCAGAAGAAAAATTATTAATATTTTTTGTATTTGTTAATTTATTCATAACTTAAGGGGAAATCTCAGTTAGAACTATTTAAAAAAATTTGCAACAAGTTAATAAAGGAATTTAAAAAAAAATAAAATCTATGATTGTGATTTATATTTTAAAAAATTAATTCTAAATTAAACTTAAATTTAAAATTATAAATTGAATCGAATATAGATTGAATCAATTAATTAATTGAATTAAAATTAAATCAAATATAGATTGAATGACGATAATCCAAATATTTACTAAATCTAAATATAGTAACTTAATACAAAACTTAAATATATCATGTGGATATCAGGGGTTGTTTGAAAATTTAAACTAACGTTTAAATTGCAGCAATTTTTTTTGTTATTCTAGAAACATTTCTAGAAGCATTCTGTTTTTTTATTATTCCTGTTTTTGCAATTTTCATCAACTCAGAGTTTAACTTTGGTAGAAATTTAAGAGCTTCATCTTTCTTTTTATCATCAATTAGAAGGTTCATTTTCTTAAGAGCGTTTCTAAACCTGCTCTTTCTAGCTTTATTTACTGCCGTTTGTTTAGAAATTCTTCTAATTCTCTTAATTGCTGATTTTGTATTTGCCATCTGCGCAGGGGTATAGCTTGAGAATTTATAGTGGTCAACTAAATATTTAACTATTTTTGACAAGAAACACAAAAAAAAGTCGACCTATTTGATGTTATCTTTTTTTTTATAATGCCTTTGCACTTCATGCGCTTACAACCAGTACCATCTTGCTGATAGACTTTAAACTCCTTTTGGAAGGAACCTTTATTACCTGAAATATCTTTAAAATCTCTTATACTTGAACCTCCCTTATTAATTGCCTGTTGAAGTATTTTCTTAGAATTTAAAATAATATTTAAACATTCATTTTTATTAAGTCTTTTTGCCTTTTTAAATGGATTTATTTTACTAGCGAAAAGAATTTCACTTGCATAAATATTACCTATTCCAGAGACAAATCTCTGATCAAGTAAGAAACTTTTTATATCCTTATTTTTTTTCTTAAAATAATTAACTAAATAATTTAGGTTAAATTTATCACTAAATGGTTCAGGCCCCATTGATTTAAACCTTTTCTGTAAATCTTGATAATTTTTAATTATTTCAAAAAATCCAAAACGTCTTGGATCATTATAAATTACTTTCAAACTATCAAATACAAACTCTGCATGATTGTGTTTTTTAGGTAAAAAAGGTGAATGATAAAAACTAGTATTCGTAAATTTTAGAGGCTTTTTCTTATCAATAATATGAATTGTTCCTGACATTCCTAAATGGATTAAACAATAATCTTCATTTTGAAAATGAATAATCAAATATTTAGAAAATCTACTAACTTCAATTATTTTTTTATTTTTAAGAAAACTTTCAAAATCACTTGGTATTTTAAACCTTAAATTCCTGTTTCTGATTATTACTTTTTTTATGCTTTTTTTTTTGATCTTTTTATTAAGGGATTGTCTAACAATTTCTACTTCTGGTAATTCTGGCATTTGATACTATATTCAATATATATTTTTTTATGCAACAAAATCTTCAAAATAAAAAAGGACTTGTAGAAAATGTGTTTAATCAGGTCTACAACAAATATGACTTGATGAATGACTTTATGTCAATGGGCGTACATAGATATTGGAAAAATAGTTTAATCAATATGATGAATCCCAGAATTAATAGAAAATTAATAGATGTTGCGTGTGGAACGGGGGATGTTGGAAAGTTATTTTTAGATAGAACAAATAAAGAGGTTGAAATTACTTGTGTAGACCCAAATGAAGGAATGATTAGTCAAGGAAAGCAAAAATTATCTAATTACAAAAATGTAAAATGGATTATTTCTCCAGCAGAAAAATTACCAATAAAAGACAATTCATTTGATTATTACACTATTAGCTTTGGGCTAAGAAATACAAAAAATTTAAATAAAGCACTTTCAGAAGCCTATAGAGTTTTAAAGCCTGGTGGACGCTATCTATGTCTGGAATTTTCTAAGATTCAAAATTCAAATCTTGATTTTGTATATAAAAATTATTCAAAACTTATTCCTATTATTGGTCAGTTTGTAGTTGGAGAAAAAGAACCTTACGAATATTTAATCAAAAGTATTGAACAATTTATTAATCAAGATGAATTAATAGAATTGATGGAAAAAAATAATTTTCAAAAATGTTCTTATAGAAATCTTTCTGGTGGTATTGTTTCAATTCATAGTGGTTGGAAAATTTAATGATTAAAAAACTTATTACTTTATTTAAATTAGGAAGAAAAATTGCAAAATCAGATATTTTAAAAATTGCATCAAAATTTAAAAAACCTCCTTTAGCTGTAACAATATTATTCCAAATTTTATCTATTTCATTTGAAAAAAAGAAACAAAGTAATTTAATTGAGGATGATGGTGAAAGACTATCTAGGTCATTAGAATCTATGGGTACAACTTTCATCAAACTTGGTCAATTTCTTGCTACAAGACCAGATATAATCGGAGAAGAATTATCTTTAAAGCTAGAAAATCTTCAAGATCGATTACCCCCTTTTTCAATTCATGAAGCAAAAGAAATTATTAAAGAAGATCTTGGAGTTGATGCATTTAATTCTATAATTGATTTAAGTGAACCAGTTGCTGCTGCATCAATTGCACAAGTTCATAAAGCAAAAATAAATGATAATGGAACAATTAAAGATGTAGCAATAAAAATTTTAAGACCAAATATAAAAAAAATATTCAATGAAGAAATAGATGCAATGATGTTATTTGCATTTATTATTGAGTCATTTGTAAAAAAAACAAAAAGATTAAAACTTGTTGAAGTTGTTTTTTTACTTAAAGAAATAACTAATCTTGAAATGGATTTAAGATTCGAAGCTGCTGCGGCTAATGAATATGCTGAAAACACTAAAAATGATGCTGGATTTAAAGTTCCTGAAATTTATTGGAATTTTACTAGTGAAAATGTAATGACTTTGGATTGGATAGATGGAATTTCAATAAGAGAAGCTGAGGAGCTAAAGAAAAGAAATTTAGATACTAATAAAATAGCTGAAAATATTATCCAACATTTTTTAAGACATGCTGTAAGAGATGGTTTTTTTCATGCAGATATGCATCAAGGAAATATTTTTGTTGATAATAGTGGCCAAATTGTACCTATAGATTTTGGGATTATGGGCAGGTTAGACAAACTTAGTAAAAGGTTTTTAGCAGAAATTTTATTTGGATTTATTCAAAGAGATTATCGTAAAGTAGCTGAAGTTCACTTAGTGGCTGGATTAGTTCCAAAAGAAGTACCAATCGATGATCTAGCTCAAGCTTTGAGATCAATTGGTGAGCCTATATTTGGTCAAGAAGTAAAAGATATTTCGGGAGGTAAATTACTCAAACAATTGTTTGATGTAACAGAAAAGTTTAACATGCAAACTCAACCTCAATTATTAATGTTGCAAAAAACTATGGTTGTTGTTGAAGGTGTAGCAAGAAAGTTAAATCCAAACACAAATATTTGGACAACTTCAAAGCCTGTACTAGAAAATTGGCTTAAAGAGACCAAAGATCCGTTTAATAATTTAAATGAAACTTTAAAAAATACATCTGAAGTGATTAAACGTTTACCAGAATTTCCTGAGATTATGGATAAAGCAAATCAAGCATTAACGTTTTTAGCTAGCGGTCAAATTCCACAAAATTCAAATTCTTACACCACTCTGAATGATAAGAAATCAGAAATGATAGCATTTAGAAATCAATCTATTATTGGTTTATTACTTCTTGTAATTTTTGGCCTTATAGTATTTTAATTCTGCAGATGAAAAATTTGTTAAATAAAAAAATACTATTTATTATCTGTGGAGGTATATCTGCTTATAAAAGTCTTGAAACAATTAGGCTTTTTAAAAAGAAAGGTACAGAAATAAAGACAATTCTTACAACAAGTGCAAAAAAGTTTGTAACTCCACTTTCAATAACATCACTTTCTCAAGGCAAAGTTTATAGCGATTTATTTAGTGTAGAAAATGAGGCTGAAATGGATCATATTTCACTTTCAAGATGGGCAGATATAATTGTAATTGCACCTGCAACGGCAAATACAATTTCAAAACTGGCTCAAGGAACAACTGATGATTTAGCATCCACTGTTGTTTTGGCATCAGATAAAGACATTATTTTAGCACCGGCAATGAATGTAAGAATGTGGGAACATCCAACTACTAAAACAAATATAAAAAAATTAAAAGGGTTTGGATATAAACTAATAGGTCCAGAGGTTGGTGATATGGCATGTGGTGAATATGGAGAGGGTAAAATGTCAGACCCATCAGTAATTGCTAAAGAAGTTGATAAATATTTCTTAACTCAAAAAAATAACAAAAAATTTAAAGCATTAGTTACAGCAGGTCCAACTAATGAGTACATAGATCCAGTTCGTTTTATTACAAATAAATCAAGTGGTAAACAAGGATATGAATTAGCAAAATCATTATCCAAAAAAGGTTTTGATACAACATTAATATCAGGTCCAACTAATCTTGAAATAACTAAAGATATTAATCTTATAAAAGTTGAAACAGCAGATGAAATGTTAGTTGCTACTCAAGAAAATTTACCTGTTGATGTAGCAATTTTTTCTGCTGCGGTAGCTGATTTTAAAATTAACAAAAAGTATGAAAATAAAATTAAAAAACAAGGGAACTTAAACTTAAATTTAGAAAAGAATGTAGATATACTTCATTATGTGTCTAACCATAACTCTATGAGACCTGAACTTGTCATTGGATTTGCAGCAGAAACTAATGAGATTGATAAAAATGCAAAGGAAAAATTAAATAAGAAAAGTTGTGACTGGATTATTTCTAATGATGTATCAAATAAAGATATAGGATTTAATTCTGATTATAATGAAGTAACAATTCATTATAAAAACAAAGATGTTAAAAAAGAAAAACTTTCGTACAAAAAAAAATCTGGAATTTCTGATGAAATAGTTGATAGAATAATTGATCAATTAAATTAATGGCAAAAGTTCTTATCAAAAAGTTAGACCCTGGGGTAGAATTACCCGCTTACAAAACAGAAGGTGCATCAGGTATGGATTTGATGGCATTAGTAAAAGAACCTATTAATCTTAAACCAAACTCATCATGCTTAATACCAACAGGGCTTGCTATTGCGTTTTCAAGTGATTTCGAAATCCAAATAAGACCAAGATCCGGTTTAGCTGCAAAAAACAACATTAGTGTTTTAAATACACCTGGAACTATTGATAGTGATTACAGGGGAGAAATAAAAGTAATCCTTTTTAATCATGGAAAAACTGATTTTTTAATAAATAATAAAGATAGAATAGCGCAAATGATTTTAACTCCTGTAATTAAAATGGATCTTGAAGAAACTGATGATCTACCAGAAACAATTAGAGGAGAGGGTGGTTTTGGCTCTACTGGAAAATGAGCAAAAATTTAAGTAAAAAAGAAATAGAGAAATTCTCAAGGCAAATAATTCTTAAAAATATTGGGGCAGCTGGTCAAAAAAAAATTTTATCTTCAAAAGTCTTGATAGTTGGTATGGGTGGTCTAGGTTGTCCAGTAGCAGAATTTTTAACTAGATCAGGTATTGGTACACTTGGGATTGCAGATCATGATATTGTAAGTCTCTCTAATATCCACAGACAAAGCCTGTATAATGAAAAAGATATAAATCAATCAAAAGTAAAGATTGCAAAAAAAAAATTAAGTAAAATTAATTCAAAGATTAAAATAAATATTTTTAATTTAAAATTAAATAAAACTACATTTGAAAAAATTATTAAAAATTATGACTATATTGTTGATGGTACTGATAACTTTGAAAGTAAATTTTTAATAAATGATTTAAGTTTAAAATATAAAAAATTTCTTGTCACTGGTGCTATAAGTAAGTTTGATGGACACATTTTTACTTTTAATTTTACCAACAAAAAAGATCCTTGCTTGAGATGTTTTTATCAAGAAGAAACAATATCTGATGAAATTTTAAATTGTGAATATGAGGGAATTTTAGGAACCGTTGCAGGAATAATAGGTACATTACAAGCCAATGAAGTGTTAAAAAAAATATTAAATATTGGACAAAATTTAAATGGATACATTCTAATTCTAGATCTATTAAATTTAAATTTCAGAAAAGTAAAAATAAATAAAAGAAATAAATGCTTATGCAACGAATAATAAAAAAAATTTATATAGTATTTTTTTTGTTATTTTTTACTCACATTTCTTTTGCTAATGAAATTTTTGTCTCTCTTAAAAAAAATAAAGTAAATGTTCGTTACGGGCCAAGTTTTGAATCTGATATTAAATACGTTTATAAAAAAATAAATCTTCCATTAAAGCAAATTGATAAAAAAGAAAATTTCAGGCGGATTATAGACTTAAAAAATAATAGTGGATGGATTCATATTTCACAGTTAAAAAAAAGTAATTCGGTAATAGCTACGAAAAATAAAGTTTTATTTAGGAAACCCACATCTTTTGCTAAGCCAATTGCTCAAATAAAAGAAGGAAGATTATTAATTGTTGAAAAATGTGAACAAAATTGGTGTAAAATTACATCAGAAGAATTTGAAGGTTGGATTAAAACAGAAAATATTTGGGGACTAAATTAACTAAAATCAGCTGATAAAGAGGCTAAATTTTCTTTAGATAATTTTGTGCTATGAGAATATTCTTTATGATCTATACCAATCTCAATTTCTGAGCTATTAGATTGAAATTTTTCTATTTGATCATCAGTAAAATTAAAGTGAATAAACTGCACTGAAGAAGCTTTTCCTTCCGTAGAAGTTCTATCAACATCTTCCTCTGGAACCGCTTTAATTTTCTCACCATTTATTTTCATAAAGACTGTTTCTTCTATTCCACCAACTTTTCCAAGAAACGTAGCCCTTGAGATAGGATTATCTATTTCAAACATTAAAGTTGCTGTTAGTTCTTTGCCGTTAGGTATTAAAGGATTGTATGCAGATAACTCATCCTGAAGTTGCTCATCACCACCTTTTTCAATGTATAACATTTCTTGTACTTGAGCTAACATTGTTTCATAACTTTCAAAATAAAAAGTTGCATATGGACCTAAAGCAACTCTTCTATTTTTTTTATAATCAACAATACTTTTTCTTAATTCACGTCTCTTTTCTATATAAACATCTAAAGGCATGATGTCTTCTTTTTGAATTTCTCTTTTTACTCTCGGCATGATCACAAGTTATAACTTTTTGCCATTAGTTCGATAGGGTGTAGTGCCTCATCATTAGATATATTTGTATCAACTTCTAACTGTTTTAAATGTTTTCCAGCTAAAGGACAGTCAGAGGCCATATATTTATTATTTTTAGTTTTAATTTGTCTAGCTGTTGGTTTTCCTACTTTATTTGCTAAATCATGCGTTTGTTTCATTACTCCAAAAGTTCCTCCATGACCCGCACATCTTTCAACAACATCAATTTTAACTTTTGGTATTAATTTTAACATATCTCTTGCTTTGATACCCATGTTCTGTGCTCTCGCATGACAAGCGTGATGCACAGTTACTCCTCCATCAATCTCATTTAATCCTTCTACTAATCCCTCATTGTTTGCTATGTCAACCACATACTCATCAATATCCATAACATTTGTAGATAATTTTTTTATTTTTTCATCGTTTGGTAATAACAAAGGCCATTCAAATTTTAACATTAATCCACAACTCGCTGTTAGAGTTACTACTTTATAACCTTTATCAATCCACTCGATTAAATCCTTAGAAACTTTCTTTGCTTGTTCAACAACTTTTGGAAGATCTGCCTGCTCTAAAAATGGCATTCCACAACAACCAGGATAAGCCTCCTGGACCTCTACACCATTTTTTTTTAAAACTTTTAAAGCAGCAACACCAGTATTTTTTTTATTAAAATTTACAAAACAAGTTGAATAGATTACAACTTTTCTATCTTTAGAAAGTGTTTGATAATTTATTTTATCTCTATTTTTTTTGAAAAAATTTGAAAAAGTTTCAGAGTTATATTTTGGCAGCTGAACTCTTTTATCTATTCCAGCAATAAGTTCTAAGATTTTTCTAATTAATTTATTTTGAATATTTGATGCCCAATTGATAATTTTTGAGAACAACACGCCAATTCTGGCGTTTCGGTCTATTTGAGCTAATTGTGTTGGCACACTTGGTAATTTACCCAGTTTTTTTTGAGCTGTTCTATATCGCAGCATTAAATGTGGAAAATCCAAATCAAAATCATGAGGTGGAACATATGGACATTTAGTCATAAAACACATATCACACAAAGTACATGCATCAACAACAGGAGCAAATTGATCGCTAGATAAGCTTTCAACATCTTCATTTTTAGATTCATCAATCATGTCAAATAGCTTAGGAAATGAATCACAGAGATTAAAACATCTTCTACATCCATGACAAATATCAAACACTCTTCTCATTTCAGCGTCTAACTTTTCAGGATTTAAAAAATCAGGATGCTCAAAATTTATAGGATGTCTTATAGGTGCACTTAAACTTCCTTCTTTACTCATATAATTTAGTTATTTGAATTTCGAATTGTTTTTAGTGGGCGACTAACGCCCACTAAGAAATTTGATTAGCTAATAGACTCTAAAGTTTTTTGAAATTTACCAGCGTGTGATTTTTCAGCTTTAGCTAAAGTTTCAAACCAGTCAGCAATTTCTTCAAAGCCTTCTTCTCTAGCTGTTTTAGCCATACCAGGGTACATATCAGTATACTCATGAGTTTCGCCTTGTACTGCAGAAGCTAAGTTTGCTTTTGTTTCGCCAATTGGCATACCAGTTCCTGGATCACCAACTTCCTCTAGATACTCCAAATGACCATGTGCGTGACCAGTTTCACCTTCGGCTGTTGATCTAAAAACTGCAGCTACATCATTGTAACCTTCTATGTCAGCTTTTTGTGCAAAATAAAGATATCTTCTGTTTGCTTGACTTTCACCAGCAAACGCTTCTTTTAAATTTTCCTCTGTTTTACTTCCTTTCAAAGACATTTTTTCTCCTTTTTAATGATTAACTGACCATATAATGAATATTGACAGTATGTCAATAGTTTAGAATTATTATAATGTAGATTTTAAGTGTATGATTTAATTAAATTATTTTTGAGTTTGATTATCACTCGCAACTCTAACCAACACTTCAACAGAATTTATTTTTTTTCCTGTGATATTTTTTCTAATATTTATTTTGTCTATATCATTCTCATCACAATCAATTAGCTCATTCGTGTCTTCATCAAAAAAATGATGGTGTACTGATGTATTTGTATCAAAATAACTTTTTTGACTATCGATTGAAATTTCTTTTAAATATCCTTTTTTTTCAAATGCATGAACTGTGTTGTAAACTGTGGCTAGAGATATCTTTTCATTCATTTTTTGAGATATCATTTTAACAAGATCATTAATTGTGAAATGGAAAGTTTTTTCTCTATTATACAAAACTTCACATATTTTTACTCTTTGCTTAGTTGGTCTAAGCCCAACTTCTCTTAATTTTTGAATAAAATTGCAGTTTTTTGGCATTGTTTTTTATAATTATTCTAAAGTGTGAATAAAAATTTACTGTTTTATTATATTATATTACGATTAAATCAAGTATTAAGGGTGCTCGAATATGAAAAAAAACTCATACTCCTATGATGATCTAATAACTTGTGCGAACGGTGATCTTTTTGGTCCTGGTAATGCAAAATTACCTCTCCCACCAATGCTTATGTTTGACAGAATAACCGAAATCAATGAAAATAATGGAGCATTTAATAAAGGCAGTTTAAGAGCTGAATTAGATATAAAAGATGATCTTTGGTTTTTTGATTGTCATTTTAAAAAAGATCCAGTTATGCCAGGATGCTTAGGTTTAGATGCTATGTGGCAACTGGTAGGGTTTTTTCTAGGTTGGCTAGGAAATCCTGGAAAAGGAAGAGCTTTAGGTGTGGGTACTGTAAAATTTACAGGTGAAGTTTTACAGAATGTAAAAAATGTAAGATATGAAATAGATATGAAGAAAATTATGTCTCCTGGAGGAACAACTGTTGGGCTTGCAAATGGAATAGTTCTTGCAGATAATAAAAAAATATATTCAGCAGAAAGTTTAAAGGTAGGTTTATTTAAATAATGAGAAGAGTAGTTATCACCGGTTTAGGAGTAGTTTCTTGCTTAGGCAATAATCAAGAAGAGGTTCATCAATCTTTATTAAATTCAAAATCAGGAATTTCTTTTGCAGAAGAATACAAAGAGCATAATTTAAAAAGCCATGTTCACGGTAAACCAAATATTAAACTAGAGGATCATATTGATAGAAAAACAATAAGATTTATGGGATCAGGATCAGCTTATAATTATATTGCAATGAAAGAGGCAATTGAGGATTCTGGATTAGAAGAAAGTGAAGTAAGTAATTTTAAAACTGGGATTGTAATGGGTTCCGGTGGACCATCAATTGAAAATGTAATACTTGCAGCAGACAAAACAAGAGCTAAAACTCCAAAACTAATGGGGCCCTTTATTGTTCCAAGAACAATGGCCAGTACTGCCTCAGCAACACTTGCTGTACCATTTAAAATTAAAGGAACTAACTACACAATGAGTTCTGCATGTGCAACTAGTGGACACTGCATAGGAAATTCTATGGAATTAATTCAGATGGGTAAACAGGATGTTGTTTTTGCAGGTGGAAGTGAAGAAATTCATTGGGCAATGACAGCAATGTTTGATGCTATGACAGCTTTATCATCAAAATATAATGATACTCCTCAATCTGCGTCTAGAGCTTATGATAAAACTAGAGATGGATTTGTAATTGCAGGTGGTGCAGGTGTATTAGTACTTGAGGAGTACGAACACGCTAAAGCAAGGGGTGCTAAAATATACGCAGAATTAACTGGTTATGGAGCAACTTCGGATGGATATGATATGGTAGCTCCATCAGGAGAAGGCGCTGTCAGATGTATGAAAATGGCGATGGCAACTACAAAAAATAAAATTGATTATATTAATACTCACGGAACATCAACACCTGTTGGAGATATCACAGAACTTAATGCTATTAAGGAAACATTTGGAAATGACATTCCAAAAATAAGTTCAACTAAATCTTTATCAGGTCATCCATTAGGTGCTGCTTCAGTTCATGAAGCAATTTATTGTTTGATAATGATGAAGAATAATTTCATTACAGGTTCTGCAAATATTACTGATATGGATGATGACGCTAAAAAATATCCTATAGTTTCAAAAACTGAAACAGGAGTAAATTTAAATACAGTAATGTCAAATAGCTTTGGTTTTGGTGGAACTAATGCAGCTTTAATTTTTGAAAAGGTGTAATTTATGAGTTTAATGAAAGGTAAAAAAGGATTAATCATGGGTGTGGCCAATGAAAGATCAATTGCCTGGGGTATATCTCAAAAACTTGCTGAGTCAGGAGCTGAACTAGCATTTACTTATTTAGGTGACGCTTTAAAAAAAAGAGTAGTTCCTTTAGCAGAAAAATTAAATTCTAACATTACATTTAGTTGTGATGTTGAAAAAAAAGAAGAGGTTGTAAAATTATTTGAAGATATCAAATCTCAATGGGGTGAAATTGATTTTGTAGTTCATGCAGTTGCTTTCTCTGATAAATCAGAATTATCAGGTGAATATTTAAATACTACTAGAGAAAACTTTTTAAGAAGTATGTTAATCTCATGTTTTTCATTTACTGAGGTAGCAAAAGAAGCTTCAAAGGTAATGAAACAAGGTGGGAGTTTATTAACTTTGACTTACGAGTCTACTAAAGCAATCCCAAATTATAATGTGATGGGTGTTTGCAAGTCAGCTTTAGAAGCTAGTGTTAAATATCTAGCTAGAGATTTGGGTGCTAAAGGTATGAGAGTAAATGCTATAAGTGCAGGACCTATCAAAACATTAGCTGCTTCTGCAATAGGTGACGCAAAATTCTTATATAAATGGAATGAAGATCACTCATTTTTGAAAAGAAATGTGGATATTCATGATGTTGGTAATTCTGCATTGTATTTGTTAAGCGATCTTGCTAACGGAGTTACTGGTGAGATTCATTATGTAGACGCTGGATATAATAAAGTTGGAATGCCTGACCCGAAGAATATTAAATAAATTATTTGAATTAAATATATGAGTGGATTTTACTCTAAAACTGAACAAAAAAAGTTAGGATTAAAAAAAATTGGTAGGGATTGTAAAATTTCAAAATTAAGCCGTTTTATATCAAAAGATATAATAATTGGTGATAGGTGCAGAATAGATGATGATGTTGTTTTCAAAGGAAAAATTCAATTAGGAAATAACATACACATTGCAAGGGGATGTACACTCTCAGGTGGTGAAAAAGGAATTATTCTTGATGATTTTGCAGCATTATCAAATTTCGTTCAGGTATTTACATCAACTGATCACTATACATCAAACTCTATTCCATCAGCTACTTTAAATAAAAAAAATCAAAGAAAATTTAGCAATATAATTTCAAAAAGTATTAAAATAGGTAAATCAGTTCTTGTTGGCTCTTTTTCGGTAATTTTGCCTGGATGTAAACTCGAAGATTTTTCAAGTGTAGCAGCACATTGCATTGTCTATGATAAAGTGAAAAAAGGAAATTTTCTTAACACAAATAATGTCAATAAAACATTAAAATCGAGAGACTACAAGAATATGCAAAAAAAAATAAAAAATTTAAATAAACAATTTAAGTAAATATTTTTTACAGATTAATTTTACTTCTAAAAATTAAAATATTTAGTTTAACATAGTAGAGTATTTTCCTTAAATATTTTTCAAAAAAAATCTCATTTTCTTTTAAATAAACAACTTTTGGTTTTAGTTTGTTTTTAAATAAATGGTCCCAATTTTGCTGAGTTGGAATTCTTGCTGACTCATCAATTCTTAACAAGGCTCCAATCTCAAAATTTTTATTTACTTCAATGTAATTAAAAGTAAATTTTGGATTTTCATTTTGTTTCCTTACTACATCAAAATGATATGTTATATACTTCTTACCTAGAGAAAATATGTGGTAATATTTATTTAATAACCCAATCATTAAAGAATCTCCTCCAGCAATACCCCATATAAAATTAAAATTTTCCTTAAAAACTCCTTTTTTTAATGGAGTTTTAAATGCAATAACATCAAAATATTCACCAAGTATAGATGATTTTTTTTCCCAGACTTTCTGTCTTTTTGACAGACGGTTTTCATGGAGATTTTTTCTTATACCTAAAAGAATTTTATCTTTATAACCTTTTAGAAAAAATTTTTTTTCAATATTTGCCCAGTTTTTAGAATCTTTTAAAAAAATATCACAGCTCATCATAATTACAATTGATGATTTTTTTATATTGATCCGAATATAATCAAACAAATCTTTGGTTAAAATCCTTCTTTTATTTGTTATAATAAATTTTATTTTTTTTGAATTTTTTAGTCTTTTTAAATCTTCTGTCTCTTCTTTTTTTTCAACAAAAATATAGACCTTATTAACAAAATTTAAATTTAAATTTTTGTTTACACAAAATATTAATTCTTTTTTTCTTTTAACATTTTGATCAGAATAATAATTTAACAAAATTACTTTATTCATTTAAAAATTTTAAGTTTTTATTGATTAAATTTGACTTTTTTAACAAATTATCTATAAGGCAACAATGAATATCTTTATTACTGGTGGAGCAGGATACATAGGGTCTAAGTTAACAAAAATTCTTCTAGAAAAAAATTATAAAGTAACAATTTTTGATAAACTTCTTTTTGGTGGAGACCATCTTTTGCACTTTAATAGTAATAAAAATTTTAATTTTATTAAAGGGGATATAAGAGATAAAAAATCACTAAAAGAGGCTAACATACAGAAAAATGATTTTGTAATTCATTTAGCTTCTATAGTTGGATATCCAGCCTGTAGATTAAATCCAGAATTGGCTACTAGCACAAATATAGATGGCACAAAAAATATTTTAGAATTAACTAATAAATCTCAAAACCTAATTTATGCTTCAACAGGGTCAAATTATGGACATCAATCAGAAATAGTTGATGAAAATAGTAAACTTAATCCTTTAAGTTTATATGCTGAAACAAAAGTAATAAATGAAAAAAATATACAAAATGCAGATAATTTTTTAATCTATAGATTTGCAACTGCTTTTGGATCTTCTCCAAGAATGAGACTTGACCTCCTGGTAAACGATTTTGCCTATAAGGCTATGACGGAAGGTTATTTGGTTGTATATGAGAAAAACCATCAAAGATCATTTATTCATGTTGAGGATATAGCTAAATCTTTGGTATTTGGAATTGAAAATTTTTCAAAAGTTAAAAACGATATCTATAATGTTGGTGATGGGTCTATGAATTATTCAAAAGAAGATATATGTAACCTCATAAAATCGAAACTATCAAAACTATATATCCATTATGCTGAATTTGATAAGGATATGGATCAAAGAAATTATATTGTTTCATATGATAAAATTAACAAAAAAGGATTTAAAACAAATATAAATATTGAGAATGGGCTTGATGAATTAATTAAATCATTCAATTTTTTAACAAAAAAAAATACTTATTCAAATATTTAAGCTTGAAACTCTCTGACTTTTTTAACAATCCATGAAATTTGAACTTTTGATAATTGTTCGTGGATTGGTAAACAAATATGATATTTATCAAAATATTCTTGATTTTTTAAATTTTTAGTTTTACCACCAAACACTTTATATTTATCTATCCTTCTGTGAACTAGTGAAACGGGAATTTTATTTTTTTTCATGTAATTATAAAAAGCAATTCTATTTTTTACTAAAATTGTATAAAGCCAGTTAGTTGACTCTCTGTCCTTTTTTTTTTCTAGAATTTTTACATGCTTCAAATTACAAAAATTCTTATCATAAACCTTAGCAATATTATTTATATACTTAAGTTTCTTTTTAATAATTTTTAAATTTTCTATACCAATAGTTGAAGCAATATCATTCAAATGATATTTGTATCCAATTTCTGAAATCTCATATAATCTTTCCCCTTGAAAACCTAGTTTACTTTTTCGATTTATGTCAAACCACTTTAATTTTTGAGCATAAATATGATCTTTTTTCCTTTTACAAATTAACATTCCACCATCACCTGTAGTGAGTTGTTTTTTTGCCTGAAAAGAAAAACATGTAAAATCAGATATATTTCCTATTGAAAGTTTATTATAGTTAGCACCAAGAGCATGAGCTGCATCTTCAATTAAAATAAGATTATGTTTTTTTGCAATTTTTTTTATTTCAAACATGTCACATGGATATCCTCCCCAATGCACTACAATAATTGCTTTAGTTTTTTTTGAAATTTTTTTTAAAATTGATTTTGGACATATATTACCTGTATTTTTTTGAATATCTGCAAAAACTGGTTTTGCTCCAACATACTTAACAGCTAATCCAGTGGCTATAAATGTTTGGGCTGGAATTATAACTTCGTCACCAAAACCTATTTTTCCACATCTTAAAGATAAATGTAGAGCTGATGTCCCACTATTTACTGCTGTACAATATTTTAAACTAAATAGTTTTGAAAAATTTTTCTCAAACTGATCTGATGCACTACCTGAGCTTATAAATTTTTTTTTGAATAATTTACTTAGTTTTTTTGATATAGAGCTATTAAGTGTTGTTGAAAAAAAATCAATTTTCATTTTTGCTCAAATTAATTTATTTTTTTTTGATAATAAGCAATTGTTTCTCCAATGCCTTTTTCTATTGTCATAAATTTAAAATTACCAAAATATTTTTTAAATTTTTTGTTACCTAATTGTTTTAAGGGCGCTCCATCTACTTTAGTTATATCTGTTTTTAAATCTATTTTAGATTTTAAATTTTCTTTTACTAATTTTGTTATTTTCAATATTGAATATGACTTATTTTGAGCAAAATTTACCGGAGTAAGTAATGGCAATTTATTCCTAGAAAACTCAAATAAAATTAATTTTGCAATATCATCTACATAAATCCATTCTCTTTTTGGCTTACCTGTTCCCCAAATTTCAAATGTTTTTTGTTTTTGTTTAATACTTTGTATAAATCTAATTATTATTCCATTTAACGCATGGGTTCTTTTAGGATCTAAATAATCTCCAGGACCATAGGCATTCGGTAATATAAAATTTTTTGATTTTACTCCAAATTCTTTAAAATAAAATATAGATAGATAATATGCAATTCTTTTTGCCATTGCAAAAGGCTGGACACTGTCATGAGCTTCTCCTGTAAGCCACTTCTCTTCATTTTGAACAGCTAATTCATGATTATAAGCACAATTAGAAATTAAATTAATTATTAATGGTTTTAATTTTGTTTTTGCAACAACTTCATAAATATCATAATAAATTTTTGAATTCTCTTTAAAGATTGTTGCTGGAGTAGAATTAATATAATTTAATCCTCCATGAAATGAAGCACAATTAATAATAGCATCTGGCTTAAATCTTTCTATTAAAGATTTTATTTTATTTTTATTAAAAATATTATACCCATTTCTCCTGGATGCCTGAATAATTTTATGTTTTTTTTTTAGATAGAAAGCTATCCTTGATCCAACAAAACCAAAACCACCTAATATAATTATTTTCATAGTTCAAGAATATCAATCTTTAGTAAGTATTTAATAGCAAAACTTTCTCAAATTATTCAAGGTATATTGAATTTTTTACGATATAGCTTGTTTAATTGAAAGTTTAACTTTACCCCTATCAAAACCAATTACTTTTACTTTTACTTCATCGCCCTCTTTTACTACGTCAGTGACTTTAGCTACTCTTTTATCTGCAAGTTCCGAAATATGAACAAGTCCGTCTTGTTTTCCTAAGAAATTAACAAATGCACCAAATTCCATAATTTTCATTACTTTACCTGAATAAATTTTATTTAATTCAGCTTTTGCAGTAATATCTTTGATCATTTGCATTGCAATGTTTCTAGACTCTTCATCTGGAGCAGCCACTGTTACAACACCTTCATCATTTACATCTACTTTTGCACCTGATTTTTCAACTATCTCTCTGATCGTAGCACCACCTTTTCCAATTACAGCAGCAATATCTTTTTTATCAACATTAACTTGTTCCATTTTTGGGGTATGTTTTCCAACATCAGATCTTGAGGCTGATAATGCCTTATTCATTTCTCCTAAGATATGAACTCTTCCGTCTTTAGCTTGGCTCAATGCTTGCTCCATAATTTCAAATGTAATACCTGTAATTTTGATATCCATTTGAAGAGAAGTAATTCCATCTTTAGTTCCAGCAACTTTAAAGTCCATGTCACCCAAGTGATCTTCATCACCTAAAATATCTGAAAGGACGCTGAAATCATCGCCTTCTTTAATTAATCCCATTGCAATACCAGCAACTGGCTCTTTAATTGGAACCCCTGCATCCATTAATGCTAAAGATGTTCCACAAACAGTAGCCATTGAAGAAGAACCATTAGATTCTGTAATCTCTGAAACTACTCTAAAAGTATATGGAAACGCCTCTTTTGTAGGTAATGAAGAGTTTATTGCTCTCCAAGCTAATTTACCATGACCAATTTCTCTTCTACCTGTTCCAATTCTTCCAGTTTCTCCAACTGAAAAAGGAGGAAAATTATAGTGAAGCATAAATCGTTCTCTTTGTAATCCATCTAAACTTTCAATTCTTTGTTCATCGTCTGAAGTACCGAGTGTTGCAACAACAATCGCTTGAGTTTCTCCTCTGGTAAATAATGCAGAACCATGAGCTCTAGGTAAGACACCAACTTCACATGAAATCGGCCTCACATCTGATAAACCTCGACCATCAATTCTATTTTTGTTTTTCAGAATGTCAGTTCTAACAATAGATTTTTCAAGATTTTTTAACTGACTGTTAACATCTAAATCAGTATAATTTTCATTTTCCTCATAAAGTTTTTTAGCTTTATCAGTAATTTCTGAAATTTGATTTGATCTATCCTGTTTATCTCTTGTTGCAAAAGCTTTCTTAAGATCTTCCGTAAAAGTTTCCTCAAGTTTTTTCTTAACTTCAGATAAATCTTTTTTCTCAACTGTCCACTCAGGTTTTCTACATTCTTTTGCAAGTTCCTCAATCATTTCAATCACTGGAACAAAGCCTTCATGACCAAATTTAACTGCATTTAACATTTCTTCCTCTGTTAAACCATTAGCTTCAGACTCAACCATAAGAACAGCATCTTTTGTACCTGCTACTACTAAATCCAATTTTGATTTTTCTAAATCTGCTTTAGATGGATTTAGAACATATCTACCATCAATAAAACCAACTCTTGAAGCTCCTACAGGACCCATAAATGGCATTCCTGATATAGCTAATGCAGCTGATGACGCTGTGATTGATAAAATATCTGGTTCATTTTCTTTATCATATGAAATTACAGTTGGTAATAGCTGAACTTCATTTTTAAATTCGTCAGGAAACAGAGGTCTGATTGGTCTATCAATTAATCTAGAGATTAATGTTTCGCTCTCGGTTGGTCTTGCTTCTCTTTTAAAATATCCACCTGGAATTTTCCCGGCTGCATAATATTTTTCTTGGTAATTTACAGATAATGGAAAGTAATCCATATCAGGATTTACTTTTTTTGCTCCCACTACTGTTGCTAGTACGACTGTCTCTCCACATGTTGCGATTATTGCACCGTCTGCTTGTCTTGCTACTTTGCCTGTTTCTAAACTTATCTTCTTTCCTGCTATTTCAATTTCCTTCTTGTATACTTTAAACATTTCATTTCCATTTCGTTTCGTTCGTTTCGTTCCATTCCGTTCTATCTATTTTGATTTCTACTTTCTTAAATTCAATTTCGACAGTACATTTTTGTAAGAATCCATTTTATTTTTCTTAAGGTATTCTAACAATTTCTTTCTTCTATTTACCGCTCTCAACAATCCAACAGATGAATGTTTATCTTTTTTGAATTGCTTAATATGTTTAGAGAGAGTTTCAATTTTCTCTGTTAGCAAAGCGATCTGTATCTCTGAAGATCCAGTATCTTTATCATGCATTGCTAATTCTTGTGCCTTTTTGTTCATGCCTCTTTCTTTCTATTTATTTGTTTGTTTTATTAAATTTTCTATTTTTTCCGCATACTCAAAAGACTCGTCTTTTCTAAAAAGTAATTTTGGTAAAAATTTCATAACCACTTTTTGTGATAAAATTTTTCTAATTAAAAACGAATATTCCTTTAAAACATTAATTGTTTCCTCCGCATCTTTTCCACCCAATGGAAGAACATATGCTTTAGCAATTTTTAAATCAGGACTCATTCTAACCTCAGTAACCGTAATGGTTTTTGTTTCTAAATTCGGCACCTTAGCCTCATTTCTTATAAAAATCATGCTTAAAGACTGCTTAATCATTTCTCCTACTCTAAGCTGTCTTTGTGATATTGGTTTTCCTATTCTATCTGCCATTAAATTGACCTCTCTGTAGATGTAACACTAAATGCCTCTATTGTGTCATTTTTTTGGAAATCCATATAATCTTTAACTGTAATCCCACATTCTTGCCCACCACTTACCTGTTTTACTTGGTTTTTTTCTCTAAATATTGTTGAAACTTTTCCTGTATAAATAATTGCACCATCCCTAATAATTCTAACATCTGAGGTGCTAGTAATTTCTCCTTCAATTATTTTTGAGCCAGCAACTTTTCCAGCACCTGAAACTTTAAATATTTCTAAAATTTGTGCTGTGCCAGTAATTTTTTCTTGAACATCAGGCGCCAATAATCCCGACATTCTTTGTTTAATATAATCTAAAACTTCATAAATAATATTATATGATGATATATTTATCTTCTCATTTTCAGCAAGTTTTTTTGCCTCTTTACTTGGTTTAACATTGAAAGCTATTAGTACTGCATTAGATGCTTTCGCTAATGTGACGTCTGTCTCTGTTACCATTCCAATGTCTGCTAAAATTATTTTAGGTTTAACTTCATCATGTTTGATTTGACTAATCGCATTTTTAATTGCCTCAGATGATCCATGAACATCAGATTTGATAATTAAATTTAATTCTTCTGTGGATTTATCTGAGAAAGCAGAATCTTGAGTTGCAAAAGTTAGTGGATTTTTTCCATCCTTACTTTCTTGTGCTCTATTTTCACTTAACGTCTTTGCTTCTTTTTCTGTTTCAAGAACAATAAAATCATCACCAGCTTTTGCTGCACCATTTATTCCTAAAATCTCAACAGGAGTGGAAGGTAAGGCTTCATTAATATTTTGCCCCTTATCATTAATTATGGCTCTAACTTTTCCCCATTTTAAACCGCTTACAAAAAAATCACCTTTCTTAAGAGTTCCTGTTGTTACAATTATATTTGCTACCGGACCTCTACCAATATCAATTTTAGACTCTAAGACTACACCTGTAGCTTTAGACTCATAATCTGTTTTAAGATCTAAAATCTCTGCTTGAAGTATTATAGACTCTACTAATTTATCTAAGTTTTGTTTTGTTTTAGTTGAAATTTCAACCATTAAAGTATCACCAGATAAATCTTCAGCGATTAATTCGTGTTCTAATAATTGATTTTTTATCTTCTGAGCATCTGCCTCTGGTAGATCACATTTATTTATAGCTACAACAATTGGAACCTTTGCAGCTTTAGCGTGTTTAATGGACTCAACTGTTTGAGGTTTAACTCCATCATCAGCTGCAACTACTAATACAACAACATCGGTTAATTTTGATCCTCTTGCTCTCATTTCTGTAAAGGCAGCATGACCTGGTGTGTCAATAAATGTTAATTTGTTATCCTGGCTTTCAATTTGATAGGCTCCAATGTGTTGAGTTATTCCACCAAATTCTCCTGAAACTACATTTGCACTTCTAAGCACATCTAGTACTGATGTTTTACCATGATCCACATGCCCCATGACAGTAACTATTGGGGGTCGATTTTTTAAATTTTCTGTTCTTGAAGCTTTTATTTTTTGAATAATTTCTTCTGCTTTCTCTTCTCTTATTGGGTTATGACCAAATTCTTTAACTAAATATTCTGCAGTATCTGCAGCTAATGTTTGATTGATAGTCACCGTAACACCCATACCAAATAAATGCTTAATTACATTACTTGATTGTTCGGCCATCCTGTTTGCCAATTCTCGCACTGTGATTGCTTCAGGGATATTAACCTCTCTTTTAATTGGTTTTAAATTTTCTTGAGAAATATCTTTTGTAGCGTTTTTAATTTCTTTTTGTCTTGCTCTCTTAACTGATGCTAAACTTCTTTGTTTTGCGTCAATCTCATCACTTAACGCTCTTGAAACTGTTAATTTTAATTCTCTTTTCTTTGCTCCTACTTTTAAAGTCTTTTTATCTTTATTTTCGCTATCCCCTTTAAGTCTTTTAGTAGCTCTTTGCTCTGCTAGTTTCCTCTTTTCAAAATCGTTTGTAACAGAGGGTGATTTAGGATTAAATGAAGGTTTTAGTGGAACTCCTCTGTTGAACATTGCGCTTGTTCTTGGCTTATTCGTACTAGATCTAAATGATCCACCTCTACTCGAGAATTTTCCAGTTTGTTTTTCAATTACTACAGAATTTTTTCCTTGGCTTTTAGCAATCTCAATGTTTTTGATTGATTTTTTGGCTGAGCCTGAAATTGTTAATTTTGTTTTTTTCTCCATACCTCATCACTCAATCTTTATAAACAATGGATCGTGCAGACATAATTAGTTCATCCGCTTCCTCTTTTGATAGAGCGAAATCTTCAAGATAACCTTGAATTTTCACTCTCTCACCTTTAACCACATCATAACCACCAGTTAATTCATCAGATGCCAAATCTGCAAAATCCTCTAAACTTAGAATTTTTTGTTCACCAAGTGTGACTAACATACCTGGAGTTAATCCCTTTAAATTAATCAAGGCATCTTCAAGACCTAGTTCTTTAATCCTATGAGAAATATCCTCCTGGTCTTTTTCGTAAAACTCTTTAGCTCTTTCTATCAATGCTTTAGCAGTATCTTCCTCTATTCCTTCAATCTTCATTAAATTTTCAGCCGAGCTATCTTTTATATCATCTATAGTTGAAAATCCTTCAGCAACTAGTAACTGACCCAATGTTTCATCTAACTCTAAATTTTTTACAAAATTCTCTGTTTTTTCTTTAAATTCTAATTGTCTTCTTTCAGAGTCTTCTGCATCTGTCATTATATTAATCTCATAATTCAATAGTTTAGTTGCTAATCTGACATTTTGACCTCTTCTTCCAATTGCTTTACTTAAATTTTCTTCGGTTAGAATTACATCAAGTTTTTTTCTTTCACTATCAACATTAACTCTTTGTACTTCGGCAGGGGATAATGCATTTGAAACCAAAATAGCAGGATCCTCTGACCAATTAACTATGTCAATTTTCTCTCCTTGAAGTTCATTTACAACAGCTTGAACTCTTGAACCTCTCATACCCACGCAAGCACCAACTGGATCTAAAGATGTGTCTACTGCTTTCACACATATTTTAGCTCTACTACCAGGATCTCTTGAGGAAGATTTAATTTCTATTAGTCCATCATAAATTTCTGGAACCTCTTGAACAAAGAGCTTTTCCATGAATTTAGGATGAGCTCTAGATAAAAATATTTGTTGTCCTCTTGGTTCTCTTCTAACATCATAACAATATGCTTTTATACGATCACCTGCTTTAATATTTTCACGAGGAATCATTTCGTTTTTTTGAATTATTGCTTCAGTTCTTCCTAAATCAACAATTACGTTTCCAAATTCTAATCTTTTAACAATCCCACTTAAAATAGAATCTTTTTTATCAATAAAATCATTAAATTGTCTTTCTCTTTCAGCTTCTCTAACATTAAAACTAATTACTTGCTTTGCAGTTTGTGCGGCTATTCTTCCAAAATCAAATGAAGGAAGTGGTTGTAATACTTCGTCACCAACAGCCTTATCTTTGTTTAATTCATTTAAATTAATTGCATCTTCTAATTTTATCTCTGTATTTGCATTTTCAGGATTTTCAGCGATTACTAATTTTCTAAAAAGCTCGATATCTCCATTGTCTCTATTTATAGAAACCATAATTTCATTTTCTTGTCCAAATTTCGATTTTGCAGCCTTGGCAATTCCTGTTTCCATGGAACTTATAATAAGTTCTTTATCAATTGATTTTTCTAAAGCTACGGCTTCAGCAATCCTTAATAATTCAAGTTTATCAGCTCTTTTATTTAGCATAATTTTGTTTGCTCCAAAAAAAAATGGGCTAAAGCCCATTTTGTAAAGTTCAATAATGTAATGGCAATATAGTAAAGTTTTTTTTTAATTCAACAGAAACTATTTAGAAAAAACGTTGGTTTTATCAGTTTTTTCCCAAGAAAATGAACCATTTTCCTCAGGTGCTCTACCAAAATGACCATAAGCAGCTGTTTTTTCATATATTGGTTTATTTAAATTTAACATCTCTCTTATGCCTCTAGGGCTTAAATCAAAATTTTCTTTAATTTTTTCTACAACAAATTTATTTTTATCTAAGTCTTTATCAAATAAATCAACGTAAATAGATAGTGGTTTTGATACACCAATTGCATAAGCTAATTGAATTAAACATTTTTCAGCAATTTTTGAACCTACAACATTTTTAGCAATATACCTTGCTGCGTAAGCTGCCGATCTATCGACTTTAGTTGGATCTTTTCCTGAAAAAGCACCACCACCATGAGGAGCAGCACCACCATATGTATCGACAATAATTTTTCTACCCGTAAGACCACAATCTCCATCGGGACCACCAATCACGAAATTACCTGTAGGATTTACATAAAACTCATCTTCATTGAAACCATTAAGAAAATTCTCAGGAATAGATTTTAACATGTAAGGTCTTAATAAATCTCTTACTTGTGCTTGATTGACGTCAGCTGAATGTTGTGAAGATATTACAACTGATTTGACTTTTGAAGGTTTTCCATCAACATATTCAAATGTTACTTGGCTTTTTGAGTCTGGTTCAATATTTTTTAACTTTCCTGACTTTCTATCCTCCGCCATCAATCTTAAAATTTTATGAGAATAATGAATTGGTGCTGGCATTAAAACATCTGTTTCGTTACATGCGTATCCAAACATAATACCTTGATCTCCAGCTCCTTCATCTTTATTTCCTGATGAGTCCACTCCCATAGCAATATCAGCTGATTGGGAATGTAAATGACTTTCAATTTTTGTAGCTTCTTTCCAAGTAAATCCTTCTTGGTCATAACCAATGTCTTTTATACAATTTCTTACTTTTTCAATTAATTCGTCTTTTTTTATTTCAGGCCCTCTTACTTCTCCAGCTAAAACAACTTTATTTGTTGTGGTTAGTGTTTCGCAAGCAACTCTAGAGTATGGATCTCCAGAAATAAAACTATCAACGACCATATCTGAAATCCTGTCAGATACTTTATCTGGATGACCTTCAGAAACAGACTCACTTGTGAAAAGATAATTTTTTAAATTACTCATTTTTAAGTTTCTTAAATGAAAATATTAAAAAAATATACAACAAAATTATAAATCCAAAAATTTTATTTCCAAATTTTGCAAATAGAGTCATCTCTATTTTCCTAGACTCACTTAAATCTATATAACCAGATTTATTTATATCAACTTTTTGCTCAACAACTCCCATTGGGTTGATAATTGCTGTTGTCCCATTATTTGCAGATCGTAAAACATATTTCCCACTCTCTATGGCTCTAAAAATACTATGAGTAAAATGTTGCTCTGGACCAATTGAATTACCAAACCAACCATCTTCAGAAATATTTACAATATAGTCAAAATTATTATCTGTAAAAATTTTACCTGAATAAATTATCTCGTAACAAATAAGGGGCAATATCTTCACCGATAAATTATTATATGTAAGATCAATTATGTTTCTTTCTTCACCCTTTGAATATGATTGGTAGTCATTAGTAATTGTTTTTAAGCCAATACTTTTTAATAATTTTTCAAAAGGTAAAAATTCTCCAAAAGGGACAAGATTAATTTTTTTATATGAATTTATTACATTGAGGTCATGTTCAAAAATAGATAATGAATTAAAATATTTTACAGTCTTGTTTTTATCTTCTTTGCTATTAATTCCAATTGCTAATAAATGATTTTCGTTGAATTTATTTTCAAATAACCATTTGTATTCTTTTAGTTGGTCTTGTGAAATACCTGGAATAATACCTTCTGGCCAAATAAAAATTATTTTTTCACTTTTTTTAGGTGAGCTTATTTCAATTAGTTCTTCTATTGCAGTTATAGGAACAATATTGTTGTAAAATCTATCTATACTTATATTTGAACTCAAAATTCTTATTTTATAGTCAAGATTTTTTACATCTTGATTGTTAAATTTTTCTAAATTTTGTGAACCAAAAACATAAAATGACATTGTTGTAATAAGAAACGCAACACAGACGCTAATATCTTTTTTATTTTCTCTTAAGATAAATATTGATGGACTTGTAAATAATGAAATACAAAAAAGATTAAAGCTGTAGGTACCTATGATTGAAGTAATATTTAAAATTTCGATTTGATTAGAGAAACTATAAGCGATTAAATTCCAAGGAAAACCGGTTAGTATTGATCCTCGTATGAATTCTACTATTCCAAATATCAAAGAAAAAAGAAAAAATGAGCTCAAATTTTTATTTGGTTTTAAAACTACAAATAAATAAGCAACTAAACCATAAAACAAGGCCAAGAAAGCAGGTATTAAAAATATTGTAAAAGGTATTAAAAACTTAAAATTTTGATCAAACGTTAATGATATTGAGATCCAATATAGATTACTTACAAAATAACCGAATCCAAATAACCAACCATAAAGAAAAAATATTTTTTTATTTTTATAGAGCTCAATTTTTTTTATTAAAAATAAATAGAACAAACTAAAAGTTAA
>NZ_JBNGYX010000009.1:0-20685 GCF_052049995.1 Candidatus Pelagibacter sp.
AAATAAACTTTTTAAAAAGTTTATTAATAAAACAGAAATATATTTTGAGTTTCCACCTTTGATAAAATTTAATTTAAAAAATAGATTTAAAAAATTAATTAAAGTATTTGGAGAGAACGTTAAAAAAGATGATTATAAAGTTAAAAAACCTATAAGTAACTTAAAAGAATTAAAGGTTAATAAATCCTTATATTCAGAATTTAATCAACAATATGCAAGTATTTGTTATATTAAATTGAAATGATTTAAGCTTGTTTTATTGGAGGATATTTAAGAACAATATCATTAATTTTATCATTGATAACCTTAATTCTGTTCGATGAAGATGGATGTGTACTTAAGAATTCTGGTGGCTCTTTTCCTTTATTAAGATTTTTCATTCTCTCCCAAATTTTTATAGTTTCTCTTATATCATATCCTGATAATGATGAAAATATCATCCCCAAATAATCAGCTTCGCTCTCTTGTTTTCTATTAAAAGGATTGAAAATACCTAATTGAGTAATTAGACCTACTGTGTTCATTCCAGTTGTACGATTTACTTGTGATAATTTTCCTCCACTAAAAATATCTATTAATTGAGTTCCGGTATTAACAAGAGCGGCTCTGCTTGCTCTTTCAACTGAATGTTTAGCAACGGCATGAGCTATCTCATGACCCATAACAGCTGCTAAACCATCTGTATTTTGTGTTGCCTCCAAAATTCCTGTATAAACAGCAATTTTACCTCCTGGCATACACCAGGCATTTCTAATTTTTTTTCTATCAATTAAAATGTATTCCCATTCAAAATTAAGTGTAGGATCTTCTAATCCGGCTCTATAAAAATATTCTGAAATTGAATTTTCCATTCTTTTACCAATCTCTTTAATTTCATTAAGTGTTTTTTCATCATCACTTAACTTTTCTTTTTCTTTGATTTTTTCATAAATTTCAGCAGCTCTAGCATTAAGCTTTGCTTCAGAAACAATTTTCAATTGTTTTCTTTCAGTTATCGGTGCTGTTGTGCATGAGGTAAGTAAAAGTGAGCTACAACTACAGCCAACATAAGATAAAAATTTTCTTCTATTCATAATTATAAAATTTGATATTAATACTTTATCATGAATCTTAATAATAAAATATTAATAGTACTATTTATTATTATGATCTTGTTTGTAATATACGCAAGTTACAGTTAATTTTATGACCAAAAAAAGTAGAAAAAAATCATTTTCATTAACCTTAAGAAACTATTTTATTACAGGCGTAGTTGTTTTAATACCAATTGGTTTTACATTATATTTGACCAAAGTTTTAATAGGTATTTCGTCAAATTTAATACCTAAAAATATTAATCCAAATAGTTACTTACCTTTTAATATTCCAGGCGTTGAAATTGTAATTTCAATTTTGCTAATCACAATTGTTGGAGGTTTATCACTCTCTTTCTTTGGTAGAAGAATCCTTAAATTAATTGATGATCTATTTAAAAGAATTCCTTTTTTAAGGACAGTTTATTCAGCAATTGTTCAAATGACGGAAACTTTTTCAAAAAAAGATGATGGTAAAAAGAGTGTTGTATTAATTGAATATCCCAGAAAAGGTGTTTGGGCTGTTGGATTCGCTACTAAAGAAAATAAAGGAGAGATGGCAGAAAAAACGGGAAAAAATTTAATTAATGTTTTTGTTCCAACAACACCAAATCCAACCAGTGGTTTTTTATTAATGTTCCCAGTTGAGGATGTTATATATTTAAATATGTCTTTCGAAGAGGCTTCTAAATTTATAGTATCAGCAGGCACTTCAACTAAAAAATCTTAGGCAATATCATTAATTATATCAGCTCTATCGTACAATTTTATCAAAGGTTTGAATTTACTTATATCTTCTTTTGATTTTTCTATTCTTCTCATTTCCTTTTCAGCTAATAAGAAAAGATCACTATTATGAATGGGATCTGCTAACTTAAAATTTTTTATACCACTTTGTTTAAATCCCAAAATATCCCCAAACCCTCGTAATTTCATATCTTCTTCAGATATTAAGAAACCATCATTAGTATCTTTTAAAATTTTTATTCTTTTTTTTGCGTTTTCGCTTAGGTTTGATTTAAACATTAATATACATGTAGAATCTTTATCTCCACGACCAACTCTACCTCTTAATTGATGAAGTTGAGATAAACCAAATTTGTTAGCATTTTCAATTATAATCGTATTTGCATTTGGAAAATCTATCCCAACTTCAATAATTGTTGTAGAAACCAAAATCTTAAACTTGTTATTTAAAAAATTGTTTAGTATTTCATTTTTTTCATCTACATCAGTTTTTCCATGAAGCAAACAAACTTGATTTGGAAACTTGCTTTCTAAATATTCATACTTTTTTACAGCTGATGTGTGATCCAATTTTTTTGATTCTTCAATTAATGGACAAACCCAAAAAATTTGATTTCCAAATTTAATTTCTTTTTTTATAAATTTTAAAACATCTTCAATTTTAACCTCTAATTTACTATATGTTTTAATTGGTTTTCTGTTTTTAGGTTTTTCTCTAATTATTGAAATATCCATATCACCATAAATTGTCATTGTTAGAGTTCTAGGTATAGGAGTTGCTGTCATTAATAATACATCGCAATTTGATCCACCTTTATCTGACAATTTTTTTCTTTGATTCACTCCAAACTTATGTTGCTCATCTATAATTATTAATCCTAATTTTTTGAAAATTACTTTTTTTTGAAAAATAGCGTGTGTACCAAAAATAATATCAATTTTATTATTTTCTAATCTTTGAAGTATTTCCTTTTTTACCTTGTATTCTGATTTTCCAGAAATAAGAGCTATATTTATATTTTTAGGAAATAATTTTTTTGCTAGATTAAAATGTTGTCTTGCTAGAATTTCCGTAGGCGCCATAAAAGCTACCTGGAAACCAGAATTTATACTATTTATTGCTGCTAAAAGAGACACTATTGTTTTTCCACTACCAACGTCTCCTTGCAAAAGTCTGAACATTTTATTTGGTGAACTTAAGTCTTTGTTTATTTCGTTAAGTGATTTTTGTTGATCATCGGTAAGAGAAAAATCTAATTTATCAATTATACAATTTTGTTTATTTAAATTAATAACTTTATTTTTTTTTTTTATTTTTCTTATTTTTTTTCTTATTTCAGAATTAACAAGAAATGTTGAAAATATTTCATCAAAAGCAAGTCTTTGATAGAAATTTGATTTATAATTTCCAATATTTTCTGGTTTGTGCAGTTCTTTAATAGAGCTATTCCAACTTATATTATTAAATTTAGATAAAATATTTTTAGAGTGCCATTCATTAAAAACTGGCAAATTATTGATTATTTGATTTAAAATTTTATTATATATTTTTTCAGAAATACCTTCAGTTAACGAGTATTTATTATGAGTTTGCTTAATTAGAGAAGAGTCCTCAGAAACATATTTTGGATTTGTAATTTGGTACTTATTCCTAAAATGACTTATTTTACCACTAACAGTAATTTCTTTTCCTAATGGAAGGATTTTTTTTATATATCCTTCATAACTATTAAAAAAAATACAATCTATTTCGCCTGTCTCATCTGTACATAAAACTCTATTAGGTAATTTTCTTACTCGTGGGAAGTTATACTTTTGTGGAATTATAGTTACTGTTTGTATTTCACCAATTTTTAAATCTTTTATTTTTGATGATATGCTTCTATCTGTATAAGATTTTGGAAGTTTCCATAGCAAATCAAATAAATTATTAATATTTTTTTTCTTTAATAAATTTTTTGTCTTAGTTCCTACACCTTTTAAAGAACTTAGATCTGACAATAAATATTCATAATTTGTATTATTATTCATTAACAACTAATATATTCTAATTATTATGATCAATATAGATGAATTAAAAAAAAAAATTATTTACCGATCTAATTATAGAGGCACAAAAGAAATGGATAATCTTTTGGGCGCATTTACAAAAAAATATATAAATAATTTAAATGAAAAAGATCTTCTTGATTTAGAAAAACTGCTAAATATTGATGACACTAATTTGTATAATTTTTACAATGGTTTTAAAACTGATTTTGAATTTGAAAATAATAATATCAATTATTTATATAAAAATTTTAACTATGCACAAAAATGATGGCGGAGAGACTGGGATTCGAACCCAGGAAAGAGTTGCCCCTTTGCCGGTTTTCAAGACCGGTGCTTTCAACCACTCAGCCATCTCTCCGTGAGCAAGGTTTTATAATTATAATTATTTAATTCAACCATAAAATAGTCTAATAAACTTATTAATTACAAGCATCATGAGTTCCTATGAATAAAGAATTTAACAAAGGCTTATTACTTGCTGGGTTTGGATCTTTTTGGTGGGGATTTTTTGGTGTAATTTATTTTAAATATATTGCTTATATTGGGCATATAGAATTAGTAGTACATAGATGTTTATGGACAGCGTTTACTTTAATTCTGACTACTTTTTTTTTCTCTAAATGGAGTGTTTTTTTTAAAATTATAAAAAATAAGTCAAATTTATTTTATTTATTTATCTCAGGTTTTTTAATTTTTATAAATTGGGGTGTTTGGATATATGCCATAGCAACAAATAGAATTATAGATGCAAGTTTTGGTTATTTTATAATGCCTATTTTAAGTGTAATGCTTGGTTACATCTTTTTTAAGGAGAAACTTAATAAAAAAAGAGTATTTTCAATACTGTTAGTTATTCTATCAATTTTTTTCCTTATAATAGTAAGTATTAAATCATTACCTTGGGTTGGTTTAATAGTTGCTTTAAGTTGGGGGTTTTACAATCTATTTAGAAAAAAAATTAATGTTGATACTGATGTAGGCCTTCTTATAGAGAGTTTATTTATATTACCATTCGCAATGTTTGCTTTTTATTTGATAGCAAGTAAAGGATACAATGATTTTCAATTATCTAATCCACCGATGATGTTATTTATTTACCTTGCTGGACCTATGACAGTCATACCTTTATTTTTATATGTTAGAGGAGTTGAGCTTTGCGGCTTAGGACCGACTGGGATGATTTTTTATATAACGCCTACTTTACAGTTTTTATTAGGGTATTTTTATTACAATGAGCCTTTTTCAATAACAAAATTAGTTAGTTTTATTTTTATTTGGATTGCTGTAATTATATATTTGAAGGATTTACATGAAACTAATTAATTTTTTTTTATTTTTCATTTTTATTTCTATTAATCTCTCATTTGCTGATATCAACAAAGAATTTGAAAATTGGAAATTAAATTTTAAAAAAATAGCTTTAGAAAATAACATTTCAGAAAAAACGTTTGATAGGGTTATGACTGATACTAAATTTTTATCAGATGTAATAAAATATGACAGGTATCAACCTGAATTTTATGAGGATACTATAACTTATATTTCAAAAAGAACATCTTCAAAAAAAGTCTCGTTAGGTAAAAAATTCTATAAAAAAAATTTAACATTAATTAATACTGTTGAAAACGAATTTAATATAGAGAGAGAGTTACTTTTAGCCTTAATGGGAATAGAAACTAATTTTGGAACGTATGTCGGTAAAATGGATATTCTATCATCTTTGGCAACTTTAAGTTTTGATAAAAGAAGATCAGAATTTTTTACAAATGAATTATTAATACTTTTGCGATTAATAGAAAATGAACAAATAGATTATAAAACCTTATATGGATCTTGGGCAGGTGCTTTTGGTTTTTTTCAATTTATGCCATCAACAATGAAAAACTATGCAATTGACCATGATGGAAACGGTTATATAGATTTAAAAAATAATAATGATGCTTATGCGTCAGCATCAAACTATTTAAATCAAATAGGCTGGAAAAGTGAGAACCCTTGTTTTTATAGAATTGATTTATCAGAAAACGTACCAAGTAGGTATTTAAATATTTCTGCAAAAAAACTTCATGATAAAAAAAAGTTAAAATACTTTCGAAAATATATCAAAAATAATGACCAAATAGATATCAAGTACAATGCTTTAAAGGTAGCCATTATAACTCCAGATAAAGATATCATACCTGATGCCGAAACTTTAAATCCAGCTTATATAGTGTTTGATAACTATGAGATAATATTAAAATGGAATAGGTCATTGCGATTTGCTTTAGCCGTTTGTACTTTAAAAGATAAATTTAAAAATGAACTTTAAAAAACTAATATTAATTATTTCTATTCTTTTTTTATCTGCATGTAATCAATTTGATCAAAATAATAAAAACTTGGTCTATATTAGTGATCAAAAATATAGTAATACTGGATTTGCTTTAATTTATGATGATGAATTAAAAAAAGAAAAAAAAATATCAAAAAAAATAGATAATAGATCTCTTTTAATTTTCCATAATAAAATTAAAAAAAAATCATTTGTTAAAATTACTAATCCTGTTAATGATAAGTCAATTATAGCCGAAGTAATCTCTAATAATGTTAAATTTTCCTCTTTTTACAACTCTGTGATTACGCAACGAATTGCTGAGGAACTATCACTTGATCCGAAAGAACCTTATATTGATCTTGTTTTAATTTCAAAAAATTCAACATTTATAGCTAAAAAAGCAAAGACTTTTGATGAGGAGAAAAGTGTAGCTGAAAAAGCTCCTGTTGATGGAATTACCATAGATGATCTGGGTAAAGAAAAAGATAAAAAAGTCAAAATAAAAAAACAAAAATTTTTATATTCAATAAAAATTGCAGACTTTTATTATAGAGACTCGGCTGAAAATATGGTTGAAAGAATAAAAGACGAGACAAATATTAAAAAATCAGTAATTAAGAAATTATCTAAAACTAAATATAGGGTATTATTGGGTCCATTTAATGATATAAAAAAACTAGAAAAATCATTTAATGAAATAAAAGTATTAAATTTTGAAAATATAGAGATATTAAAAGATGTTTAGGAAATTATTAATTGTAATTTTATTTAGTTTTTCGTTAGCAAATGCTTCAAAAGCTAATTTTGACGTAAAAGCAAGAACAGCAATATTACAAGATTATCATTCAGGAGAGATTCTCTATGAAAAAGAGCCAGATATTTCAATTTATCCAGCTTCTATGACAAAAATAATGACAGCAATTATTGCTTTTGATCTTATAAAATCAGGCGATCTTAGTTTAGATGAAAAGTTTATAATATCAGAAAGAGCTTGGAGATTATCTACATCTGGATATTCATCGATGTTTATAATGGTGGGTGATCAGGTATCTGTAGAAGATTTATTAAGAGGCATTATAGTTGCTTCTGGAAATGATGCATGTATTGCATTAGCGGAAGGTATAGCAGGAACAGAAGAGGAATTTGCTATTTTAATGACAGCTAAAGCAAAAGAATTAGGCATGGATAATACAAACTTTTCTAATTCATCAGGAATAAATGACCCCGACAATTACTCAACAGTTAGAGATATTTTAAAAATGTCTAGATATTTAATTAAAGAACACCCTGAATTTTACAAAATGTTTGCTGAAAAAGAATTTACGTGGGACAGAACAGGGGGTGATCCAATAACACAAGGAAATAGAAATCCTTTGCTTTATAAAAATCTTGGAGCAGATGGAATAAAAACTGGTTATTTAGCTGTTGAAAAATATTCTTTAGCATCATCAATAGATAGAAATGGCAGAAGATTGATTGCTGTAGGAAGTGGTTTTAATTCAAAAAATGCTAGATCTAGAGAAAGTACAAAATTACTTACATTTGGTCTTACCAACTATGATCTAGTTGAAATAGCTAAAGCTCATAAACCATTACATAAAATTGATGTTTGGTTAGGGAAAGAGAATAGTGTGAAAGCATACACGAAGGAAGATATTTATAAAACAATCAAAAAAGCGAAAAAAAAACTTTTAAAAGTTGCTGTTAAGTATGATGGACCAGTCGAAGCACCAATTAAAAAAGATCAAAAAATAGCTACTTTAAGAGTTGTTTACGATCAAGAACTTGTTGGTGAGTATGATTTACTTTCATCAAAAGAAATTAAAAAAGTTAATTTTTTTACAAGATTAATAAAATCAATAAATTTTTTAATTTGGGGTGATGTCTAAAAAACCCATTATTGTTTTTGAGGGTATAGAGGGTAGTGGCAAAAGTCATCATATAAATAAAGTATCTAAATACTTAGATAAAAAGAAAATTAATTATATTAAGATAAGAGAACCCGGCGGCAGTCTTAACTCAGAAAAAATAAGAAGATTAATTTTAAATAAAAAATCTAATTTTAATATTCATACTGATTTACTTTTGTATTTAGCAGCACGTAGTGAAAATATAAATCTTATAAAAAAATCTTATAAAAAAAAAATTATTTTAATTGATAGATTCACGGACTCAACTATCGCATATCAGCACTATGGTATGGGTGTTGATTTAAAAATTATAAATATTATAAATAGATTTTTATTAAAAAAAATAAAAATAAGCTTCACTTTTCTCAATATAGTAAACAAAAAAAATCTTTTTCAAAGATTAAAAAAAAGAAAATCTCTAAATCGATATGACCAATTTGATATAAATTTTTATAATAAAGTTCAAAAAGGTTTTTTAAAATTAGCTAAATCTAACAAAAAATTGTACAAAATAATTGATTCAAATTTGGATATCAAAAAAAATGAAGATTTAATTTTAAATCAAATAAAAAAATTAATTAAATGAATTTAAATCCTTCAACTCAAATAAATTTATTTGAGCACAAAGAAATTTTCAATCAATTATATAAATTATATAAAAATGATAATTTGCCAAATAAAATTCTTTTATCTGGTGAAAAAGGTATTGGAAAATCAACATTAGCATATCATTTAATTAATTTTGTATTGTCAGAAAATGAAGAGCACCCTTATGACTATGAAAATAATATAATTAATTCTGATAATAAATCATTTAAGCTTATACAAAATAAATCTAACCCAAACTTCCATCTAATTGATGTCCTGGAAGACAAGAAAAATATTGATATAAATCAAATTAGGGAATTGATAATAAAACTAAACAAATCTTCATTTAATAAAAAAAAAAGATTTGTTTTAATTGATAATATTGAATTGTTAAACTTAAACTCTATTAACGCCTTTTTAAAAATTTTGGAAGAACCTAATGAAAATATAAATTTTATTTTAATTAATAATAATAAAAGAGTGATACCAACTCTAAAATCCAGATGTTTAAATTTCAAAGTTTTTTTAACTAATGATCAGTCCATTAGAATTGTTAATCAATTACTAAACGATGACATAAATACTATTATCAATAATAAGTTATTTGATTATTATTCAACTCCTGGAAAATTATTTAAATTAATTAAGTTATCTGAAGAATATGACTTAGACCTTGTGAATTTTGATTTAACGACAACACTAACAACTGTAATTAAAAATAAGTATTATAAAAAAGATAAATCAATTATTGAAATTATCTATTCTTTTATTGAACTTTATTTTAGAAATAATATATCTAGTGAAAATATTAGTTTACTTAAGTCATACCATTATTTTTTAGAAAAAATTAATAACACTAAAATTTATAATTTAGATGAGGAACCGTTATTTATGGAATTTGAGGATAAAATACTAAATGGATAAAACTTTTTATATTACCACACCTATTTACTACCCATCAGCTAAGCCTCATATGGGTCATGCATATTCAAGTATTATTGCAGATTTTTTTGCGCGATTTAAAATAATTGATGATTATCAAGTTCATTTTCTTACAGGTACAGACGAACATGGTTTAAAAATTCAAAGATCTGCAGAAAAAGTAGGGAAGGAGCCTCAAATTTTTTGTGATCAAATTAGTCAAACCTTTAGAGAACTTTCAGATACTTTGAATTTATCTAATACTGATTTTATTAGAACCACTGAGGCTAGACATAAAAAAACAGTTCAACATCTTTGGAATGAACTTGAGAAAAACGATGATATATACTTATCAAATTATTCTGGATGGTATTCTGTATCAGATGAAGCTTTTTATAACAATGAAGAAATTGAGGAAGTAGATGGAAAAAAAATTGCTATATCATCAAAATCTCCCGTTGAATGGATTGAAGAAGAATCCTACTTTTTTAGACTTTCAAAGTGGGAAAAACCTTTATTAGATTATTATGAAGCTAATCCTGATTTTATATATCCAGAATCTAGAAAAAACGAAGTTATTAGTTTTGTTAAAAATGGTCTTAAAGATCTTTCTGTAAGTAGAAAAAGTTTTTCATGGGGCATACCTGTTCCAAATAATAAAAACCACGTGATATATGTTTGGCTCGATGCACTAACGAATTATTTAAGTTCATTAAATTATCCTGATACAACTGATGATTTATTTAAAAAATTTTGGCCAGCCTCAATACACCTAATTGGGAAAGATATACTTAGATTTCATGCTATATATTGGCCTGCTTTTTTATTAGCAGCAAAAATTGATTTACCAAAGAGAGTTTATGGTCATGGATGGATATTATCTGGGGAAGAAAAAATGTCTAAATCTAAAGGAAATATTCTAGATCCGCTTGAAATAATTAAAGAGTACGGTCTAGATCCTTTACGATACTACTTAATTAAAGAAGTCTCTTTTGGGAATGATGGAAATATATCTCAAGAAAGACTAGAAGATTGTATTAATAGTGATCTAGCTAACAACTATGGAAATTTGTGTCAGCGTGTAACTGCTTTTGCAATAAAAAATTGCGATGGAAAAATTCCAATAGAAGTTAAATTTCATGATGAGGATTTATTAATACTAAATAAGTATAAAGATAATTTAGATAATATTAGGTTACAAATTGACAATCAAAATATTAATTTTTACATTGATTATATTGTAAATTCACTTTTTGAAGCTAACAAATATTTTAATGATCAAGAACCATGGAAAAAGAAAGACGATATAATTAGATTAAATACCATCGTTTACACTACTTTAGAGATTGTAAGAAAAATAAGTTTTTTACTGTATCCAATTATTCCCGAATCTTCATTAAAGGCATTGAAGATTTTTAACATTGAAGAAAAAAATATAAAATTAGATTCAGTTTCTAATAATGAGTATTTAACAAAAGGTAATAATATTAATAAAATAGACATACTTTTTAAAAAAATAGAGAAAATCAATGATTGATTCACACTGTCATCTAGATCATGAACCATTATTAAGTGATTTAGCCAATGTAATACAAAGATCAAAAGAAGTTGGTATAGAAAAATTACTTACTATCTCAACTTCGTTTGAAAGTTTTTCTAGAGTAAAAGAATTAATTAATAAGGATGAGATGATCTATGGTACTATTGGAATTCATCCTCATGAAAGCTCCACAGATATTATCACTTCAAAACAGATCATTGATAGTCTCAAAGAAAACTCAAAAATTATTGGAATTGGAGAAACTGGGTTAGATTTTTATTATAATAATAGTGAAAAAAACAAGCAGATAGCAAGTTTTGAAGAGCATATAGATGCATCCATAAAAACTAATATTCCATTAATTGTTCATTCAAGAGACGCAGAAAAAGAAACTTTTGAGATTTTAAATCAATATAAAAATGAAAACCTTAAAATTTTGATGCATTGTTTTACTGGGTCTAAAGAATTCTCAGAAAAACTAATGACTTTAAATTCATTCTTTTCAGCAAGCGGTATCATTACTTTTAAAAACTCATTAGATTTACAAGATACATTCAGATCTATTCCAATGGATAATATCTTAATTGAGACTGATAGTCCTTTTTTAGCACCCGTTCCTAAAAGAGGAAAAAAAAATGAACCGTCATTTATTGATTTTACTGCTGCAAAATTAGCTGAAATTAAAAATATATCCAAAGAAGATCTTATAAAAAAAACTACAGAAAACTTTAATAAACTATTTTTTAATTGAAATTAATGAAATTTATTATTTTAGGCTGTGGTAGTTCAATGGGTGTACCAAGACCAGATGGTTTCTTTGGAAATTGTGATCCTAATAATAAAAAAAATTATAGAACAAGATGTTCAGCTTTAATAAAAACCACGGATGAAAATATTCTTATAGATACATCTCCCGACCTACGACAACAACTTTTAAGACATAAAATAAATAAAATTAATAAAGTATTATATTCTCATATGCATGGTGATCAAACTCATGGAATAAATGATTTGAGATCTTTTTATATAAATAGCAAAAAACAGCTTGATGTTTACGCAGATAAACATACTTCTAAATATCTAAATTCTACATTTTCTTATATATTTAAAAGCTATTCAAAAGAATATCCTGCAACACTAAAACTTAATAAACTACCAAAAAAAATATTTACAAAAAATAATAATAAAAAAATTGGTATTCAATCAATAATGGTTGAGCATGGTAAAGTAAAATCAAATTGCTTTATAATTAATAAAAAATTAGCTTATATAAGTGATGTAAGTAAAATTTATAACAAAGATCATAAATATTTTAAAAATCTTGAATATTTAATTATTGATTGCTTATGGTACAATTATCATCCATCACATTTTAATTTAGAAACTTCACTTGCCGTAATTAAAAAATTCAAAGCCAAAAAAGCCGTTCTTACTAATTTATCACCTGTTTTAGATTATAAAGTGCTAAAAAAAATGATTCCTAAAAATGTTACTCCTGCACATGATGGATTAACAATAAACTTATAAGATATTTTCTATAGCTTTAATTATTTTATTGGACATTGGTTTTGCAAATGATGCAAAAGTGTCTTGAACTTTACCTTCTTTATTAATCAAGATTTTATGAAAGTTCCATTTTGGTTCTGCCGATTTACCGTGATTTTCTTTTGCCCATTTGAAAAGTTCATGAGCATTTTTACCTTTAACTTCCGTTAATGTTGTCATAGGAAAGTTAATATTAAAATTTACTTCACAAAATTCTTTAATATCTTCATTGTTATTTTTTTCTTGATTAAAAGAATTAGATGGAACACCAAGAACAATCAAACCTTTCTCTTTATATAAATCCCACAATTCTTGTAATTCATCATATTGTTTTGTAAATCCACAGTAGCTAGCTGTATTTACAATTAAAATAACTTTGTTTTTGTAATCTTCTAAATTAATTGTTTCACCAGTTATACTCTCTATACTAAAATCATAAATTTTTTTTTCATAGTTTGCTGTTGCTGACGTTTTAAAAAAAAACATAATTATAGAAAATAGAAATATTACTTTTCTCATTTATTAGGTTTATTTGGTGTAAGTAATATTAAAAAATAACCAAATAAAGTTGATAACAAGGATCCAGTTAATACCCCGATTTTTACACCATCCATGTATTGCATGTTTTCAACAAAAGCTAAATTTCCAACAAATAAACTCATTGTGAAACCAATTCCAGTAAGAACTCCTACACCATAAAAATTGTACCAACTTGTATCGTTTGGCATTTGAGCTATTTTCAATTTTATAGATACATAAGAGAATACAAAAACACCAAGTTGTTTACCAAGGAATAATCCTAATACTATACCAAGGGGAACTTTATCAAGTAACGAAGCAAAAGATAAACCTTCTAAAGATACACCGGCATTTGCGAACGCAAATAAAGGCATTATTCCGAATGCAACATATGGACTAATCGCATGTTCAATTTTTATTAATAAAGAAAAATCTTTTTCTTTTTTTCTGTGAGGAATTGTCATAGCTAGCAATACACCAGCAATAGTAGCGTGTATTCCTGAGTTATGCGTAAAATCCCAGAGGAACAGTCCTACAATCAAATAAGGTAGAAACTTTTTAATGTTAAATTTGTTAATTAATAACAAAAATATGAAAGCTAATAACATTAAAGTTAAATACTTAATGCTTAAATCTCCAGAGTAGAATAGGGCGATGATTACTATTGCTCCTAAATCATCAATTATAGCCAATGCTGTTAAAAATACTTTTAATGACAAAGGAACTCTTTTACCCAACAAAGATAAAACTCCTAAAGAAAAAGCAATATCGGTCGCGGAGGGTATTGCCCATCCATTTAAAGTTTCGCTATCACCAAAATTTATAAAAACATAAAATAATGCAGGTACCAACATTCCTCCCACAGCACCAATTATAGGTAATAAAGCTTGTTTAATATTGGAAAGCTCACCTTGTAAAAATTCTCTTTTAATTTCTAAAGTGACAAAGAAAAAGAAAATTGCCATTAAAGCATCATTGATCCAATGTAATACTGATAACTTTAACCCAAAATTATTAATTCCTATGAATAAATATTTATTTAGAGTAGCAAAATATAAATCTGCCAGACCAGAATTACTGATAAATAATGCAATTATTGCAGCAAACAATAGTACAAGACCACTCGCAGCTTCTAACTTAAAGAACCATTTAAAAGGTTTAGATATATAATTAATCATAAAAAAATTAAGTCAGGTCTATAATGAATAGTTTTATATCTTGCAATGTTTCAAAAAGGTTAAATAATATAATTTCTATTCCAGGAAACACATGAATTAGAGGGGTTTTTAGAGTATCGAGCAAGATAATTAATGCTACAAAAGATATAATAAATACTATTAAATAAGAAAAAAACTTACTCCCCTTAACTTCTGTTTTTTTAAATGTCGTTTTATTTTTTTGTTTTTCTACATTTTTTTCTCTCTTTTTATTATTTATTTCATTTTTAATTATTTCTTCTGGTTGTTTTCTCTCTTCTATTTGCTTCTCTTTATTTTCAACTTTTGTTTTAATGCTTTCATTGATGATTTCTTGTTTTAACTCTAATATTTGATTATTCTTTTGTTCGATTTTATAAAACCAAAGATGATTACATGACCCACATTGCAAATCTCTTCCTTCATCAGGTATCATGGAATTGTCAATCATGAATTTCTTGTTACAATTTGGACAAGTAATTATCATGCTTCGTTATATATCAGATTTTATCTAAATTTCTTTTAATTTTGGCTTCTTTATACATTGAAATTATCAATAACTGCTGTATTAGTACTCGGATCGGAGTGTAGCGCAGCCTGGTAGCGCATCTGGTTTGGGACCAGAGGGTCGCAGGTTCGAATCCTGCCACTCCGACCATCATTTATGAAAAAAGCTATTATTTACATTCCAAATAAAAATCCAATGCAATCTGGATTAGCAAAAAATGATAAATGGATTTTAGAATTTAAAACTAAAGATCCAACAAAAAATCCTCTAATGGGTTGGGAAAGTTCATCAGATACTTATACTGAGTTAAAATTAGAATTTTCTTCCAAAGAACTAGCAGTTAATTATGCAAAAAAAAAGAAGATTGATTTTGAGCTAATTGAACCAAGAAAAAGAAAAACTGTAAAAAAATCCTACGCAGATAATTTTTTAAAATAGCTAATGTTTAGATTTTTCACCCAAAAAAATTGGTACCTCTGGTCTTGGTTTGGTTCGGCTATAATTCTTTCATCACTTTGGATTCAAGTTAAAATAGATGTGAAAATAAACGAATGGTTTGGTGAATTTTATGATATGATCCAAAAAGCTCTTGGAGCACCAAATTCAATTACTATAGAAGAATACTGGTCTAGTTTATTATCGTTTATAACACTGGCTGCAATGTATGTTGGAGTGGCAGTTGTTGTTAGTTTTTTTACTTCACATTATTTATTTAGATGGAGAACAGCTATGGTAGAGTGGTATCATAGTGTTTATGATAAAGCACGAAAAATAGAAGGGGCTGCACAAAGAGTACAAGAAGATACTATTAAATTCTCAAGAATAATGGAGTCTCTTGGTACAAGCTTAATAGAAGCTTTAATGATACTTGTTGAGTTTATGCCTATTTTATTTGGACTAGGTATCGGTATACCAATATTTTTTTTTGGTGATTGGGATTATGGATTAATTGTAGGTGCTTTAATTTGGTCAGTTGGAGGAACAGTATTTTTAATTTTACTTGGTTTAATTCTAAGGCTTGTTGGTGTGGAATATGATCTACAAAAAAAAGAGGCTGCATATAGAAAAATACTTGTAATTGCAGAAGATGACGGAACTGTAAGACCTAAAACTATAGAAGAATTATTTGAAGGAGTAAGAAGTATTCATTTTTTAAGTTATATTAGATATTTATATTTTAATATTGGAAGAATAGCCTACCTGCAGGCAAACGTGTTATCAGCATATGTTTTTTTAGCTCCTGCTATAGTGGCTGGTGCAGTAACACTTGGAGTAATGCAGCAAATTATAAGAGCTTTTGGAAGAGTTGAAGGGTCAATGCAATATATACTGAAAGCATGGCCAACAATTATAGAACTCGCAAGCGTATATAAACGTTTAAGGGAATTCGAGTCTAAAATTGAGCAAGAAGACTTAATAGATGAAAAAGCTTAATGTCTATTGATAAAAAATTTATTGATAAGTTTGTTAATATTACATCTCAAGCAGCCTTAGAATCTTCATACTTGGTTGGAAAAAAAGATAAAATTTCAGCAGATAAAGCAGCTGTAGACTCTATGCGATCTAATTTAAATAATTTAGAAATAAAAGGAGAGATAGTAATAGGTGAGGGTGAGTTAGATGAGGCACCTATGTTGTATATTGGAGAAAAACTAGGAACAAATAAAGGACCAGAATTTGATATAGCTGTAGACCCTTTAGAAGGTACAAATTTCGCTGCTAACAATTTACCGGGTGCATTATCTGTAATTGCAATTACTAACAAAAATAATTTATTTAAAGCTCCTGAAACTTATATGGAAAAAATTTCTGCCAAAGTTAATGAAAAAAACGTTATTGATTTAGATTTTACAGTAAAGCAAAATATTTTTAATTTAAGCGATTATTTAAATAAAAAGCCAGAAAATTTAACTGCATGTATTTTGGACAGACCAAGACATAAAGAAATTATAGATGAGTTAAAAAAATTAAAAGTTAATCTAAAATTAATTTCAGATGGTGATGTATCTGGAGCTTTACTGATTACTGAAGAAAAATATAATGTTGATATTTTTTTAGGTATTGGGGGTGGTCCCGAAGGTGTTCTTGCCGCAGCTGCTTTGGACGCTTTTGATTGTAATTTTCAAGGAAGATTTATATTTGAAACTGATGATGACAAAGCAAGAGCAAAAAAAATGGGAATAAACGATTTAACAAAAAAATATCAATTAAATGAAATTGTCAAAGGTGATTCTATTTTTTGTGCGACAGGAATTACTTCTGGCGATTTGGTAAAGGGTATTGAAATACAGGGTAATGATTTCGTTTCAGAGACATTAGTGACTCATAAATCATCAGGTTTTAAAAAAGTAATAAAACTAAAACAAAAATTGCAATGATATGCTTGATTAATGATTGATTTTACAATAAAAAGCAGCAATTCGGTCCCTTCGTCTATCGGTTAGGACACGTGGTTTTCATCCTCGAAAGAGGGGTTCGATTCCCCTAGGGACCGCCAAATATGAGTTATTGTGTATATGTTCTATTATCAAAACAAGCAAAAACACCATTAACATACGTAGGTTATACAAATAATATTAAAAAAAGACTATTGCTTCATAATACCTCAAAAGGTGCTAAATTTACTAAGGGAAAAAAATGGACCTTAATATATAAAAAAAATTTTAAAACTAAATCATTAGCTTTAAAAAATGAGTATAAACTTAAAAATGATAAAAAAAAAAGATAATTAATTAAAAATAATTTTTTAAATAAATTAAAATTAAATTTTAATGAAGATTGCAATATTACTTCCATATAAGGAAAATTTTTCAAAAAAATATGCTGGAGCTGTATCAATATTTGTTAATAGTACTTACAGATTAAGTAGATATAAAAAGGATATTTATATATATGGATCAACAGATAGCAAACCACTTTCTGAAAATTATAAAAATTTAAACTTTAAAAAAAAAATTTTTCAGAGTTCATCTAAAAATTATCTAAACTTTTTTCTTAAGGAAATAGAAAAAAAAAAAATAGATATTCTCGAAATACATAACAGACCACATTATGTTGATTTATTAAATGCAAAACATAATTTTAAAAAAATATTATATTTTCATAACGACCCACTAAATATGCAAGGTTCATCCTCTGAAGGTGAAAGAATTAATCTTTTTAAGAAATGTGATCTTATAGTTTTTAACAGTGAATGGACTAAGGGTCAATTTTTAGACGGTCTACCAAAGAGTTATGATTCGAACAAACTTTCTGTCATAGCTCAGTCAACATCTAAAACAGATATTAATTTTAAATCAAAAAAAAAATTTATTTCATTTATTGGAAAATTAAATGAGTCAAAAGGCTATGATATATTTGGTAAAGCTGTTCTTAAAATATTAAATCGCTATAAAGATTGGAAAGCTATAGTTATAGGTGATGAACCTAGACAAAAATTATTTTTTAAACATGATAGATTTTTAAACCTTGGTTATAAAGATAATGATTATATTTTAAAAAAATTAAAAGAAGTAAGTATTTCGGTTATTCCATCAAAATGGAACGAGCCATTTGGAAGAGCAAGTCTTGAAGCTTCAAGTCGGGGATGTGCTATAATTAGATCTGATACAGGAGGCCTAGGTGAAACCTCAAAACATGCTCTAATTCTTAAAAAATTAACAGTTTTAGAATTATATAATAAGTTAGAATTGTTGATCAATAATAAAAAATTAAGAACTGAAATGCAAAGAAGTTCTTATAAAGATTTTAGATTAACAAACGAAAATACATCAAAAAAAATAGATTTTGCTAGAAAAAATTTATTCCCAACAAATTTTAATTTAATAAAAAAAAATTTTACAAATTTAAAAATAATGCACATCACAAACTTTAACGAGCGATTTGATGGAAGATTACATTATAATACTGGTAAACGATTTAATAATGGTTTTGTAAGATTAGGTCACAATGTATTGAATATAAGTGATAGAGATATTATTTCTTCAAATCGTTCTTTATTTGACCCTAAATCCTCTAAAGTCTTAAGAGATAAAATAATTAATAATTATAATAATTTTTTTCCTGATTTAGTAGTTCTTGGACATGCTGATAGTGTATCAAGCGAAACAATAGATTATTTAAAAGCAAAAAATAAAAATATTAAAATTTTACAATGGTTTTTAGATCCAATTACAAGAAAGGGTCCTGATTATAGCAATAACAAAAAAAGATTATTAAATAAATCTAACTTAATTGATGCAAGTTTTGTTACAACAAGTCCAGAGACGATAGATTTTAAATTGAGTAATAGTTATTTTATCCCTAATCCTGCTGATGTATCATTTGAAATTTTACATAACTATAAAAATAAATGTGATTATGACTTATTTTTCGCAATGAGCCATGGTGTTCATAGAGGGACACTAAAGAAAGGTAAAATCGACAATAGAGAAATTTTTTTAAAAAAACTTATTAACGATAATAAAATAAAATTTAATTTCTTTGGTATAAACAATGTGCAGCCTATATGGGGTCAAGACTTTTTAAATGAAATTTCAAAATGTAAAATGGGTTTAAATTTAAGTAGAGGCAAACCTGTAAAATATTATAGCAGTGATAGGATAGCTCAACTAATGGGAAATGGCCTGTTAACATTTATAGATGAAAAAACAAATTACTCAGATTTTTTTACAAATAAAGAAATAGTAACATATAAGAATCAATATGACTTAATTGAAAAAATACACAAATTTAAAAAAGATGATAAAACTAGAAAATTAATAGCCAGAAACGGTAAATTAAAATATTTAAAATATTTTAACTCAACAGTTGTTGCCAAATATATGATTAACAAAACCTTCGACATAAATTCAAAAGAAAATTTTTATTGGAATTAAAAAATTTCATTTTATTGGTAAATATTTTTAATAGTGTTATAAATTATAATGGACTTCTACAAAAAAGCTGCATTTATCTTTATATTAATAATTTTAGGTATAATTGTTACAGTTAAATCATTAGAACCAATTATTGAGAAGCAACTTTCAAATGTATTTGCAGACAAAAAAATTTCGAAAAAATTAAATAAAGAACTGTTAAATTTAACTGAAGATTTCACTCCTGAAAAAAGAGAATTTTATAAAAAGATATTAGTTTCTATTTATAGCAAATGGTTACCTTTAATAGAAGAAGCTAAAAAAGAAGCTGAAAATAAATAATTTGTGAAAAAAATTAATAATTATGATTATTTAATTTTACTTATTCCAATTTTTTTTTTATTCATTTCTTTTTATTTTTCTCTCGAAACTTTAACACATATATTCGATAGCGGTCATCATGGATCTATTTTATTAAATGCTTTGGATATTTTAAATGGTAGGATTCCGTATGAAGAAATTTTTATTCAATACGGTCTTTTAAATCCAATCATAAATTCTGTATTTTTAAGAATATTTAATTATGACATTATAGGAATTTATATAGCTACAACCAGTTTTTATTGTTTAGGTATTTTTTTTCTATCCTTGAAATCAAAAAAATTAAGCAATTATACAGGTTATTTATTAACAACATTGCTTATTCTTTTTAACCATCCAATACCCGAATATCCTTGGCCAAATTATACTGCTTTTTTTTTTCTGACTTTAAGTATTTATATATTTGATGAAAAGAATTTAAATAAAATATTTTTAAGTAGTTTTCTTCTATGTCTTGCTTGTTTATCAAGAGAAAATTTTTATTACTTCATTATACCATCAATAATATTTATAAATTCATTACTTTTTTTAA
>NZ_JBNGYX010000010.1:0-19301 GCF_052049995.1 Candidatus Pelagibacter sp.
CAATAAAATAATCAATTTCTTCAAAATCTTTATCAATTTTAAATTTTCCAGAACCTGAAAAAGTTAGATTATTATTGTTAAAATTAATTTTTAATTTTTGATTATTAAAATTTATATTTTCATTAGCTTGAGGGAAGAAAATTTTTACAAAATCTTGCCTCTCCAAAACTATATTTTTTAAAAATAATTCTGAATCTATGCTTAAATCCTTATCTTTTTTATTTATAAAATATTTAATTTCATCTATTTCTCCAGTATTTAACTGAATTTGTCCCTTACCGTTAATTGATAAATTTTTGTCCTTATAATTTAAATTTAATTTATGATTATCTAGTAAAATTAGATCATCAACTTCTTGAAAATATTTATTAATTATTTTTGAATTTTTATATTTTAGCTGAGTAATATTTATATCAGAATTCAAAATAATATTTTTAACTTTGAATTTTTCATCTATTTCCAAAGAAAATTTATTATTTGTTTTAAATTTGGCATCATCAACAATTATATTTTCAAAACTTAAATTTAATAAATTTAATATATTTGAATTTAAATTTGATTGGTCATTTTCAACAATAGCATCAATTAAAAAGCTATTTTTTTTCTTTTTTAAGTAAAGTTTTTTTGAAATAAAATTTACTTCTTCTGTTTTAAAATTTATTTCATCAAAATGATAATTATCTTTTTGAAAATTGAAATTAAGATTTATATTTTTAAAATTAGCCTTATCTAAAAAATTAATACTTCCATCTTTTATCAAGCCTTTAATGATATAATCATTTTTAAGTTTGCCATTTTCATCGATGTTCAAACTCAGATCTATAATTACATGACCTTTTTTTACAATTTTTTCTAATATAAATAATTCAGGTTTGTTGGTTGTTGTACGAATAAATTTAATTAAATCATTTAATAATATAGACTTAGTTTTTAGCTCTATATTTGATGATGAGATCTTATTTTTAATTAAAGAACTGAGCGAAACTTGCGTTTTAATGCTTTCTAATGCTAAAGGTCTTTTTGCAAAATATACTGTGGTACCAATTGTTTTTGCATAAATTTTTAGTTTAAAAGGATCTAGAGTTAATTTAATTTTTTTTAAATCTATATCTATCTTTTTATTTATTAGTAAAATTCTTTTTTTAATTTGATCGTTAAATTTATCCGTCTCTATACCTATGGTGCTAAGGTAAATTGTCAAAATAACAAAAAATGTTAGAAGCAGAATAAAATATTTTAAAATATTATTTCTCATTTAATTTATAAAGCGATTGTTCCAAAAACTCGTCAATATCACCATCTAATACTTTATCAGGACTAGTGCTTTCAAAACTAGTTCTATTATCTTTTACAAGTCTGTAAGGTTGAAGAACATAAGATCTAATTTGATGCCCCCACCCTATTTCAGATTTAGCACTTTCAACATTTTGATTTTCTTCCTCTCTTTTTTTAATTTCATAATCATATAATCTTGCTTTCAACATGTTCATGCATGTTTCTTTATTTTTATGTTGAGATCTTTCATTTTGACATTGAACAACAATTTTTGAAGGAATGTGTGTTATTCTAACTGCGCTATCAGTAGTATTAACATGCTGGCCACCTGCTCCACTGGAACGATAGGTATCTATTCTTAAATCTTTTTCTAAAATTTCTATATTTATATTTTCATCTACCACTGGATAAATCCAAACACTTGCAAAACTTGTGTGCCTTCTCGCTCCGGAATCAAATGGAGATATCCTAACTAATCTATGTATACCCGACTCTTTTTTTAACCATCCAAAAACATAGTCACCATCTATTTTAATTGTTGCAGACTTTATTCCGGCCTCGTCACCTCTATGTTCACTAATTAAACTTGATTTAAAATTTTTTTTATCTGACCATTTTAAATACATTCTTCTTAGCATATCAGCCCAATCTTGACTTTCTGTGCCTCCAGCACCAGCATGTATTTCTATATAACAATTTAAAGGGTCTGCTTCATTAGATAAAAAACATTTAATTTCATTTTTTTTAACTTCACTTCTTAAGTCTTTAATATTTTGGAGAACTTCTTTTTGAACTTGCAAATTCTCCTCTTCAAACGCCAGTTGATTCAAATCATCTAAATCTTTTAGTTTTTCAAAATTTTTATTTAAAGAATTAGTTAAATCTTCATAAAATTTCTTTTCTTTGATTACTCTTTGAGAATTATTTTTATCTTGCCAAAAATTGGCACTTAGCATTTGTGAATTTAAAGATTGCAGTTTTGAATGGATATTGTTTTTTTCAAAGATACTCCTGTATTTTTTGATTTATCTTTTCAATCTCTTCTTTTAAAATTTGATAATTATTATCCATTAGTAAAACTTTAATATATTATTTGAATCTAATCTATCTGAATTTGTATAAAGTACTTTTCCATCAATTACATTTTCTTTTTTAAAAACCTCAATAATAGTATTCTTTGAGTTAAATTTTGCTTTTTGACCTGTTAAAGGGTCAACAACCATCATCACCGTGCCTTTAGCAGCCTTAAATGGTCTTGCATCATTTTTGCTTATAGAATCACTTATAAAATTTTTAAATATTGGCAAAGCCGTTTTAGATCCTGTTTCATATTTTCCTAATGGAACTGGGTTATCTGAACCAACATAAACACCAACTAGTACATTTGAGGTAAAACCTATAAACCAAGTATCTGTATTTTTATTTGTTGTTCCAGTTTTACCTGCAATATTTAAATTTAAGTCTTTTAGTTTTTTAGCAGTACCTCTTTGAACAACTCCTTCTAAAATTGATGTCATTTGAAAAGCTGTTTCTGGAGAAAAAATTTGAGTATAGTCATTTTTAATCTCTGGATAATCGTTGGTTAAATAAGAAATTTGATCACAGTTAATACATTTTCTTTTATCATTATTAAAAATAGTATTTCCCTCACTATCCTGAATTCTATCTATCAATATTGGTTCAACAAGTTTTCCTCCATTAACAAAAACTGAATAAGCAGATGTAAGTTTTAATAAAGTTGTTTCCGCGGATCCCAAAGATATTGATAAAAGTTCTTCTGGATTATCATAAATTTTTAATGCTTTTGAAAAATCAACTATTTTCTCTACACCAAGATTTTGGGCTATTCTTACTGTCATTAAATTTCTAGATTTCTCCAAACCAACTCTTAAAGTCGAAGGCCCATAAAATTTTTTTCCATAATTTTCTGGTTTCCACATTTTTAAATCATCTCCTTGGTCTAAAACCAGTGGTGCGTCTAGAACTAATGATGTTGGTGTAAAATTGTTCTCTAAAGCTAATGCATAAACAAATGGTTTAAAAGCTGATCCAGGCTGTCTTTTAGCTTGAGTTGCTCTGTTAAATTCACTTTGTTTAAAACTAAAACCACCACTTAATGCTAAAACTCTTCCCGTAAATGGATCCATCACAACAATTCCACCGTTTACCTTTGGTAATTGTTGTAAGTTAAAAATATTTTGTCTTAGATTTTTAACATAAATAATATCACCAGGTTTTAATAATTTGTTAAATTCTTTTTTTGTCCAAGAAATACTCTGATATTCAATAACACCTTCAATATTATCTTCTGTTTCTATTTCTGCTGAAAATTTATTTATCTTTTTAACTATTGCTAATTTCCAATTAATTGAATTTTCTAATTTGTACTTTTCTAAATCTTTTTTCCATTCTGAATTATAAATCTTTTTAGTAAGTGGTCCTCTCCATCCCTTTCTTTTATCATATGCAATTAATCCATCTCTAAGTGATTTTGTTGCAATTGTTTGTAAATTTAAATCTATTGGAGTATTGATATTAAAACCTTGTTTGTAGACTTTATCATAGCTCAATGTTTCAATTACGCTTTTTCTCACATCTTCAATAAAATATTGAGCGTCTTCTAAATAAATTTTTTTATTTTTTTTTAAAATTATTTCCTCTTTTGTAAGTTTTTCAAACCATTCTGAGGTTAAATAATTATTATCTAACAAATTTTTTAAAACTAAATTTCTTCTAAATTTTGCTATATCTGGATCTCTATAAGGATTATATCTACTAGGTGCTTTTGGCAATGCTGCTAATAAAGCAGCTTCTGAGTAATTTAAATCTTTAATAGATTTATCAAAATATTCTAAGCTTGCTGCAGCTACTCCATATGCTCCACTTCCAAGATAAATTTGGTTTAGATAAAGTTCTAGAATTCTTTCTTTAGATAAAGCTCTCTCTATTCTAAAAGCTAGAATTGCTTCCTTAATTTTCCTGTTTAAACTTACTTCATTTGTTAGTAAAAAGTTTTTTGCTACCTGTTGAGTAATTGTAGATGCTCCCTCTAACCTTTTAGATGACAAAATATTTGAAATATTATTTATTACTGCTCTAATAACACCTTTAGCATCAACGCCTGGATGTTTGAAAAAATTTTTATCTTCGGCAGATAAAAATGCGTTAATTACATTTTTTGGAATTGAATTAAATGGAACAAATACCCTTTTTTCCTGTGAAAAATCTGCCACCAAATCACCATTACCAGAGTAAACTTTACTGGAAACAGGAGGTTTGTAACTTTTAAGAAATTTATAATCTGGTAAATCATTAGAATAAGTCCATAAAACGCTTATTATCGAAATTGCTGATAATAGAATAAAAGAAGTAATTAAAATAAAGATATTTCTAAAAAATTTATTCATTTTAATTTCATTATATCTTGGAATTTGTTAAAGATATGGCAAGAAAATTAAACAAAATTTTAAAAAATTAAATTACTAATGAAATTAAAATTCACAAAATTATGGAAAAAAATTTATATATCGATGCTTCGCATCCTAACGAAACTAGAGTTGTTCTTAAATCAGGTGAAAATATTGAAGATTACGAGTACGAAGGTTTAAAAAACAACTTAATTAAAAATAATATTTATTTAGGCAAAGTAAGTAGAATTGAACCCTCTTTGCAAGCAGCCTTTATTGATTTTGGAAGAGAGAGGCATGGGTTTTTGTCTTTTAATGATATTCAATCAGATTATTATCAAATACCAAAAGCAGATTTAGAAAGAATTAAAGAGGAGGAAGAAAAAGCTAGAGAAGAACTTTCAAGAGAAGTCGAGGCTAAAGAAGAGGAAAATATAGCTGAAGGAAAATTAGAAATTGATGATCCTATAGAAAAGATATCAGAAGAACAATTAGAAGAAGACTCAAATAATAAAGAAAATATTACAGAAAAAGAAAATTCAGATGATGAAAAAGTAAAAAAGAAAAAGCATAGATTTAAATTTAAAAGATATAAAATTCAGGAAGTAATTAAACCTAATCAGGTAATTCTTGTACAAGTTATTAAAGACGAGCGAGGTCAAAAAGGTGCAGCTTTAAGCACTTTCATTTCTATTGCTGGCAAGTATATAGTATTAATGCCAAACACTCCTAAAGGAGGAGGTATATCAAGAAAAATATTTAATCCTGCTGATAGGAAAAAAATAAGATCAATTCTAAATGAAATTGAAATACCTAAAGAGATGGGATTAATTGTCAGAACTGCTGGAAGCAATAAAACAAAAAATGAAATAAACAGTGATTTAGAAACTTTGATTAATTCTTGGAGTCAAATAAAAGAAAATGCAATAAACTCTATTGCTCCTTCTTTAATACATCAAGAAAGTGAAATAATAAAAAGAACATTAAGAGATATGTTTGACGAAAATACCCAAAATATAGTTGTGGAAGGTAACGAGGGTTATAAAAAAGCTCAATTATTCATGAAAACAATGATGCCATCAAATGTCAAAAAAGTAAAAAAATATAGAGGGAAAATTCCACTATTTATTCAAGAAAATATCGAACAAAAGTTAAATCAAATTTTTGACTCTGAAATTAAACTAAAGTCAGGAGGATATTTAGTTATTAACCCGACAGAGGCTTTGGTTTCTATCGATATAAATTCTGGAAGTTCAATAAAAGGAAAAAATGTTGAAAGCACTGCTCTAGATACGAATATTGAAGCTGCAGAAGAAATTGCAAGACAAATAAAGATAAGAGATTTGTCTGGTTTAATCATTATAGATTTTATTGATATGCTAAGTTATGGAAATAGGAGATTAGTAGAAAGAAAACTTAAAGAAAAATGCAGGTCAGATAGAGCTAGAATTCAAATCGGAAGAATAAGTAATTTTGGTCTTCTGGAGATGTCAAGACAAAGACTGAGGGAAAGCGCAATAAAATGGAAAATTACATTAACAGACGAGTCTTTTGCTCAAAAACTTTTAAAAATTGTTGAGTTAAAAGCTGTAATTAATAAAGCTAAATTTGTTGAATTAAAAGTTTGTGAAAAAATTTCAGATTTCCTTAAAGAAAATTTTGTTAATGACTTAACTTATTTTGAGAAAAAGAATAAAATGAAAATAGATATTATTAGCGATAATTCTTTAATTATACCTGAGTACATTATAGACATAAAAAATAAATCAAAAAAGACGATAGAGCTTATAGAATATTATGAAAAATTAAAAAATTTAGAAACTCAAAATAAAGATAATAAATTTTCAGAAAAAAAAGAAAATAAAAAGATTAATAAAAAACAATATAATAAAAAAAATTATTATAAAAAAACTAAATAATTCCTTTTGATGGTGAGGATGGATTGCCCATTAAAATTTTATCTATTCTTCCAGATTTATAAGATTGTCTTCCTGCAATAACAGCATTTTTAAAAGCTAAAGCCATTTCAAATGGTTTTTTTGCTTTTGCAATAGCAGTATTAACAAGCACTCCGTCACATCCTAATTCCATTGCAATTGTAGCATCTGAAGCTTGACCCAAACCAGCATCAATAATTAATGGAAGTTTGGTTTGTTTTCTAATTATTTGAATATTAATTTTGTTTTGTATGCCTAGTCCTGATCCAATTGGTGCAGCTAGGGGCATAATTGCGTGAGCACCTGAATCCTCTAAACGCCTAGCCATTAACGGATCATCATTACAATAAACCATAACTTTAAAACCTTCTTTAGCGAGAACTTCTGTGGATTTTAAAGTTTCAATCATGTCTGGAAATAAATTCTTTTTATCTCCTAAAACTTCTAATTTAACTAACTTCCAACCACCTATTTCTCTTGCTAATCTCAAAGTTCTCAAAGCCTCTTTTGAATTAAAACATCCAGCAGTATTGGGTAAATATGTAATTTTTTTTGGATCAATATAATCCATAAGCAAAGGCTTATTTTTATCTGAAATATTTACCCTTCTTACAGCAACTGTTACGATTTCTGCTCCTGAGAGTTTAATTGCTTTTGCGCACTCAGATAAACTTTTATATTTTCCTGTTCCAACGATTAATCTGGAATTAAATTTTTTATTCGCAATAATTAGACTATCTTTTTTCACGTTAACCACCTCCAATAAAATGAACTATTTCAATTTTATCATTTTTATTTAATTTTATTTTATTAATTTTTTTTTTATCTATTATTTCTTCGTTAAGCTCAATAGCTACTTTATTTAATGGAATTTTTAGATTTTTTAATACTACAGAAAGGGCAGAATCTTGATTTATAGATTTGATTTTACCATTTATTTTAATTTTTATTTTTTTTATTTTTTTCATCGTATATAAGTGCTGAATGAATAATAAAATAATTATTATTAATGGTCCAAATCTTAATCTATTAGGGGAAAGAGAACAATCACAATATGGATCAACTACGTTTGAACAACTTAAAGAAAATTGTTCTAAAAAAGGACAAGAAATTGGTATTGATATTGAATTTGCTCAATCTAATATTGAAGGAGAGCTTGTTAATATAATTCAAGATGCTAGGAAAAAATTTGATGGTATGATAATAAATGCTGCTGCATTTACTCATACATCTGTGGCAATAAGAGATGCTCTAGATTTATTTAAAAAACCAATAATCGAGCTACATCTATCTAATATTTATAAAAGAGAAGAATTTAGACATAAATCACTTATAAGTGATGTGGTAACTGGAGGAATTTTTGGATTAGGTGCTGAAGGATATATTTTGGCCATAATTTCATTACAAAAGACTTTGCATAATGAAAATAGATAAAAAAATAATTAAAGAGTTAAGTGATTATTTAAAAGAATTTAATCTTACTGAAATAGAGATAACTGAAAAGGATACAAAAATTAAAGTATCAAAAAATAATGTTTCAATAAGTAATCAACCTCAAGTTACTTCGTCCTCATCTCCTGCATCAAGTTCAGCACCTTCTCAAACTCAAAATATTAAATCAGGAACTGAAATTACTTCACCTATAATTGGAACTGCCTATCATGCTCCAGAACCAGGTGCAAAAAAATTTGTTGAGATTGGAAAAAAAATTAAAAAAGGTGATACAATAATGATTGTTGAGGCAATGAAAACCATGAATCATGTTCCTTCAACAGCAGATGGTGTAGTAAAAGAAATTTGTGTTGAAGACGGTCAACCTGTTGAATTTGGTCAAACCCTTATTATCATAGAATAAATAATGTTTAAAAAAATCTTAATTGCAAACCGTGGGGAAATTGCGGTTAGAATTATTAGAGCTTGTAAAGAATGGGGAATTCCTACTGTAGCTGTTCATTCTGATGTAGATAGAGAAAGTATGCACGTAAGGATGGCAGATGAAAGTGTCTGTATTGGTTCACATCAACCTGCAAATAGTTATTTAAATATTCCTGCTTTAATGTCAGCTATAGAACTTACTAATGCTGACGCAGTACATCCCGGCTATGGCTTTCTTTCTGAAAATGCAAACTTCGCAAAAATTTTAGAGGAGAATAAGATTACTTTTATAGGAGCCTCATCAAAACATATTGAAATGATGGGTGATAAAATCCAAGCAAAAAGAATAGCTAAAGAAAATGGATTACCTGTTATTGAAGGTTCTGAAGGCGGTGTAAAAGATGTTTCTGAAGCAAAAGAACTTTGTAAAAAAATTGGTTTTCCTGTCTTAATTAAAGCCTCAGGTGGAGGAGGAGGTAAAGGTATGAAAATAGTTGATAAAGAAGAAGAATTTGAAACGTTGTTTTCAACCGCTAAATCTGAAGCAAAGAAATACTTTGGTAATGACGAAGTTTACATTGAAAAATTTTTCCAAAATCCAAGACATATTGAGGTTCAAATATTAGCTGGAAAAAATAGAGCTGTTCACCTTCATGAGAGAGATTGTTCAGTTCAAAGAAGACATCAAAAATTAATAGAGGAAACACCAAGTCCAGTTTTAAATAATGAAATAAGAAAAGATTTATTTGAGAGAACAGTAAAAATGGTAGCTAAAATAGGTTATATGGGGGCTGGCACTGTTGAGTTTATATATGAAGATGGAAAATTTTATTTCCTTGAAATGAATACAAGAGTTCAAGTTGAACATCCTGTAACTGAGATGGTTACAGGCATTGATATAATTAAAGAGCAAATTTGGATTGCTTTTTCAGGAGAAACTGCTTTGAAACAAAGCGATATAAATCCTAGAGGACATGCAATTGAATGTAGAATAAATGCTGAGGATGCTAGTAAAAACTTTCAGCCTTCGCCTGGAGTTATTACTATGTGTCATCAACCATCTGGTTTTAGAACACGAGTAGATGGCGCAATATTTCAAGGATATAAGGTAACACCATATTACGATAGTATGGTTTGTAAGTTAATTTGTCATGGAAGAAATAGAATGGAAGCAATTCAGAGAATGAATAGATCTTTAGATGAATTTGTCATTGAAGGAATAACTACAACAATACCTCTACATAAAAAATTACTAAATCATAAAAAATTTATCAATTCAGATTTTAATGTTAGTTGGATAGATAAAGATTCAATTGTTTAATAACATTTCACAAGCCAAACATCGTAAACAGGATGATCAAAAGGTGCGATTGATGGGCTTGATGAAAACATCCAACCATTAAATACATAAACCTCATCATTACTTTTATTTGTTAAATCCCTAACCTGAATATACGCAGTTATTTCTGGATTATCATCAAATTCTGAATTTTTGCATTTGAGGCTTTTAATAGATAAATCTTTAAATTTTTTTAATTCTCCATTTTTGAGTTTAATCAAAATATTTTTAGAACTTATTTTGTCCAAAATTTTTATATCAGTAAAATTTCCCTCCAAATTACTCTTTGAATTTGAACTTAAAACTAAACAAAAATAAAATAAAAAAACTAAATAAATTAATTTAAAATTATTCTTTCCAACTTGAGTATTTCTTTTTAACACCATCTTTATTTTTATTTGGATAATATGCTGCGTCAGTTCCAGTTAAATTTTCTTGATGCGGTTTTTGCCAATCGTATTTTTCTAATGTGTGTTTTTTTTCAATTTTATTAGGTGTAAAATGAATCCAAGAATACCATTCTACTGGAATTTTTGATGCGTCAATTGTGTTTGAATAGATAACCCATCTTTTTCCGTTTTTACTCTCATAATATTTGTTACCTAGCTCATCAGTACCTACTAGTTTTCCAAAAAAAATAGTTTTAAGTCTTGTTCCAAAAGTATCTTGATTCCACCATGTGAAAATTTTTTTTAAGAGTGTCAACATAATATTTTTTTATTTATTCAATTAAAAATTGTAAAATTTAAATTAGACTAAAATATGAATATGTATATAAATTAATTGATTCATTATTCAAATTAAAATTTAAGTTGAGGTAAAATGGCAAAGTATTTAGTTGAAACTTTTTATACCTGTACATTTAAAGTAAATCATTATTTAGATGATATTAACGAGGCAGAGCTAAAAAATTTAGAAAAAAGAGATGATGGTAAATTTGAAGTTTTAGACGTAAAACTTGATAACAGAAAAACAAAAAGTTTAGACCCTAAAAATAATAAAGTCCTTGAAAACAACAAAGTAGAAGTAGTTACTGAAATAGATAAAAAAAGCCCAATAAATAAAGAGAGTATAATAACAACTATAAACACTGCTAACGATAAGTCAGGCAAAAGATTTAGCATGCCTGACAGAAGAAAAGGATATATTCAAAAAGCTACTATTGGTGACCACAAAGTTTACCTTCATACAGGAGAATATGAAGATGGAAAAATTGGAGAAATATTTATTGATACTAGTAAAGAAGGTGAGCTTGTAAAAGCTTTAATGAATAATTTTGCAATTGCTGTTTCTCTAGGACTTCAATATGGTGTTCCGTTAGATGAGTTTATAAGTGCATTTGTAGGTACAAAATTTGAACCATCAGGCAAAGTCCATGGTAATGATAGAATTCTAAGCGCTACATCAATTTTAGATTATATTTTTAGAGAATTAGCTATTTCATATCAAAATCGAGAGGATCTGGCCCATACTCCGGCTATTGGAGGAAATGATGCAATCAATCCAGAAAATCAGAACTCTGAGGATCAAAATCAATTATTGAAAATTGTAAAAGATATTACTAGCAAAGGTTTCGTTAGAAACAATTATAAAAAAAATTTAGTTGATCTTTCAGATGTAAAAATAAATTTAAAAGGTAAAAAATAATTTATTTTTTAGTTTTTAAATTTAAATTTAATTCTTTCAATTGATCTGGATTTACCTCAGATGGTGCATTCATCATCAAATCTTGTGCGTTTTGGTTCATTGGAAACATAGTAACTTCCCTAATATTTTTTTCATTAGCTAGTAACATTACAATTCTATCAATACCAGGTGCTATTCCTCCGTGCGGTGGTGCGCCATAACTAAGTGCATTAATCATACCACTAAATTTTTCATCTACTTGATTTTTATCATATCCTGCAATCGAGAAAAGTTTATACATAAGTTCTGGTTTATGATTTCTAATTGCTCCAGAGGATAATTCTATGCCATTACAAACTATATCGTATTGATAAGCAAGTATATCTAAAGGGTTTTCAAAATCTTTTTCACTTAAATCACCTTGAGGCATTGAAAATGGATTGTGACTAAATTCAATTTTGTTTGTTGACTCATCTTTTTCAAACATTGGATAATCTACAATCCAGCAAAATGCGAAAACATTTTCATCAATTAAATCTAGATCTTTTGCAATTTTATCTCTTGCTAGTGCAGTAATTTTTTCTAATTCGTCTTGTTTTCCACAAGCCATGAAAATACTATCCCCTATTTCACAGTTTGTTTTTTTCATGATTTCAACCAATGCATCTTGAGAAAAGAATTTTCCTACAGGGCCTTTTGCTGAAATATCATTATCTTTTTCAAAAGTGAAATAAGCTAAACCAGAAGCGCCTTCTTCTTTTGCCCATTTATCAATATTATCAAAAAAACTTCTAGGCTTATCTTTCGTATTTTTGGTAACGATACATCTTACTTTAGATCCAGATTTAACTAATTTTTTAAATATTTCAAATGAAACATCTTCTCTTATAAAAATTTCAGTTATATCATTTACAATTAGTGGGTTTCTCAAATCTGGTTTATCAGTACCAAATTTAAGCATTGCTTCCTTATATGAAATCTTTGGAAATTTATCAAACATCAGTTTTTTGGTAGAAAAATTTTTAAATGTATTAACCATTAACTTTTCAACAACATTAAATACATCCTCTTGTTCAACAAATGACATTTCTAAATCTAATTGATAAAACTCCCCAGGACTTCTGTCTGCTCTTGCATCTTCATCTCTGAAACAAGGTGCGATTTGAAAGTATCTATCAAAGCCTGAAACCATAATTAATTGTTTAAATTGCTGAGGAGCTTGTGGTAACGCATAAAATTTTCCAGGATTTAAACGACTAGGTACTAAAAAATCTCTAGCACCCTCTGGACTAGATGAGGTTAAAATTGGAGTTTGAAATTCTAAAAAACCTAATTTAGTCATTTCCTTTCTGATGTATGAAATTACTTTAGATCTTAAAATAATATTTTCGTGAATTTTTTTTCTTCTTAAATCTAAGAATCTATATTTCAATCTTATTTCTTCTGCATATTCTTGATCACTAAAGATCGGCATAGGTAGCTCTTTACAAGTACCTAGAACTTCATGCTTCTCAATAACAACCTCTATTTCACCTGTGTCAATTTCAGAATTAATTGTTTCTTTAGATCTGTTAACAACTCTCCCCTCAACTTTAATTACTGTTTCTAATTGCATTTTTTCTAAATCAGAAAAATATTTATTATCTTTATCAATTATACATTGGGTAATTCCGTAATTATCTCTTAAATCAATAAATAATAAGTTCCCATGATCCCTTTTTTTATTTATCCAGCCTGCAAGAGAAATTTTTTTATCTAAATCCTCTTTTCTTAATTCATTACAGTTATGTGTTCTGTATTTATTCAATTAAACCTCTAATGCTTCTCTAATAATTTTAAAATCGATTGGTTTCTTTCTTTTTAAACTAATCTCGTCGATTTTATATATGAAATCAGAAATTTTGCCATAAGTTCTATCTATTCTCTTAATTATAAATTCGATAAGTTTTTGGTCTATTGATATCTGACGATCAGAAAAATTTTTTAGTAATAATGCATAGATTAAATCGTCACTAGGTTTTTCAATTTGAGATAAAATAAAACTAGTAGATCTTGAATTAAGATCATTTAGATTAAATTTAAAGTCAACTATTGGTACTTTTGAAGTTACTATTAAATACTTATTATCCTGATCTATTATATTAATAAGTGTAAATAATAAATTTTCATTTATTTTTTCAGTTAAATCCTCAACAACAATATTTTCATATATTTTAGATTTTTTAATTAAATCATTATTAATATCTTCTGCCTTAATTTTAATTCCACCATACTTTTCCAAAAATATATTTATTAAATGACTTTTTCCTGAAAACTTTTCACCTATTAAATTTATGAAATTTTTATCCCATTTTGGCCAACTATTTAAAAGGCTAAAAGAATATTCGTTGCTTTTTGAAACATAAAAATCCTGATCTTTAAAATTTTGCTCATAATCGAATTTAAGTATTTGCTGATTAAGATTTGTCATTTAAAACCCAAACTTTATTTTTAATTTCAAAATCATAATTTTGATAACTCATAACCTCTAAAAATTTATCAGGTGTTCCGTTAAAAATAACTTTATAAAAATTATTTTGATTATCAAATTTATAAATGTAAAAATTATATATTAAATCCATATTGGATAAAATTTTTTCAAAATTATTTATTTTTATATTATTGGAATTGTTTATAGAAATATTTAAAGATAACTTTACTGAAGTATTAATTTGATTTTGCGATTTCCAAAAATCTTCATATATTAATTTTAAATTATCAATAAATTTAAATATCTCTTCATCATCATCAAAATTAACTTCAGTATAATTTAAATTTTTTAAATTGTTTTTCTGATTGAAAAAGATTTTGCTAAATACTCTTATTTTATTATTATCTTTAAACACAATCATAATTATGTGATCATTGAGGTTGTATTTATTTATAATTTCTTCAAAGTTATAAGTTTCCAAATTATTAATATTTCTTTTAATCATGCTAAAATCATCAAGATCTTGTGTGGGTAAGATATAATTTAAAAGACTGTATTTTTTATTATTTGAATTCCAGCTGGAAAATAACTTATTTTCAGAGAATATTGAAACTTGATTTTTATTCTGATCAACAAAAACCGGAATGAATAAGAAATCTTTTTTTAAAGGTAAAGATGGAAATATATTTTTCGTTTCTAATAAATCAAATATATTTTTTTTATTAAATGAAACATTTAGGGAAAGATAATAAATTTCATCAATAAATTTTTCTTCTTTAATAGAGAAAGTTTCGATCATTCCTTTTATTTGATTAATTGTTATATTTTTTAATTTTATTTGATCTTTGCTTTGAACAATTGAAAAAATTAGTTCATTAAATGCCTTTACAAATCCTTTGTCGATAATTTCATTTTTATTAAAATTTATCTCAAAAGGTGTTGATATTTCAATATCATTTACAGAAAATGTCTTTGCATGACTAAATCCTGTGGAAAAGAAAATATTTATTAAAGCAAGTAATAAAAAAAAATTATATAAAAGCTTTAATTTATAAAGTTGAGAAATAAATTTCATAAAACATATTAATGAATAAAAAAAAATTTACCTATAAAAAAAGTGGAGTTAACATAAAAGCTGCTGACAAATTTGTTAATTTTATTTCTACATTTTCAACAAAAAAAAGAGGCAAAAAAAAGTTTTCTAATATAGGGGGCTTTGGTTCCATTACAAACATACCATATAATATAAAAAAACCTAAAATCGTAGCCTGTACCGACGGTGTGGGAACTAAAATTGAAATTGCTAATAACTTAAATAAATTTGATACTATTGGGATTGACCTAGTTGCTATGAGTGTAAATGATTTAATCGTTCAAGGTGCTAAGCCGTTACTTTTCTTAGATTATATATCTATAAATAAAATTGATTTAAAAAAACTTAAAGCAATTATAAAAGGGATTAAAAAAGGTTGTGATCAATCGGAATGTGAACTCGTCGGTGGAGAAACTGCTGAAATGCCTGATACCTACGAAAAAGGGAAATTTGATATTGCAGGTTTTGCTGTGGGAGTTGTTGGAAAAAATAAAATTTTAAATAAAAATAAAATAAAAAAAAATAATCTTATAATAGCGATCCCTTCTAATGGTTTACACTCTAATGGATATTCACTTGTAAGATATTTATTAAAACAAAAAAAAATAAATATTAAAAAAAATAAATTTTTAAAGTCTGAGCTTTTAAAACCTACTAAAATATATGTGAAAGAAATAATGAATTTAATAAACAAAAACTTAATTAATGGTTGTGCGAATATAACTGGTGGAGGATTATCTGATAATATAAAAAGAATTATACCAGATAAACTTTCTGCTAATATTAATTTAAATCAAATTAAAACTTCTAAAATATTTAATTGGCTTAAAAATAATGGAATTTCAGATAAAGAAATGCTCAAAACATTTAATTGTGGCGTAGGTTTTTGTATAGTTATAGAGCAGAAAAATTTGAAAAAAATAGGTAAATTTTTTTCAAAAGAATACAAGCCATATGTCATTGGAAATATTTCAGAAGATAAAAACAAAGTCATGCTAAATGGTTCGATCAACTGGTTACAATAAAACTAGAACTGCTGTATTAATCTCAGGTACAGGAAGTAATTTAAAATCTCTCATTAAATTTTCAAAAACCATTAAATCTCCTATATCCATTGATTTTGTTATTTCAAACAATTCCAAAGCAGGGGGTTTAAATTACGCTAAAAAATTTAAAATAAAAAAAAAAGTTTTAAATTTTAAAAATAAAAATTTAAGTGAAAAAAAGTTACTTTCCATTTTAAAAATCAACAATATTGATATGATATGTCTTGCTGGTTTCATGAAAATTTTATCATTAAATTTTATCAAAAAATTTAAAGGAAAAATTTTAAATATACACCCCTCTTTACTTCCAAAATACAAAGGGTTAAATACTCACAAAAGAGTATTAAATAACAAGGAAAAATACTCAGGATGTACTGTTCATTTTGTAAATTCTAAATTAGATTCTGGAAAAATTATTTTACAAAAAAAAGTCAAAATTTCAAAAAAAGAAACTGAAACATCTCTTGCTAAAAAAATTTTAGTTCAAGAACATAAATTGTACCCAAAGGCTATATTAAAAATTTTTAATTATTAAAGAAAAAATCTATTTCAATTTTAGCATTTTCAATACTGTCTGATCCATGCACAGAATTTTTATCTATCGAAATTCCATATTTTTTTCTAATAGTACCTTCTTCTGCATCTTTTGGATTTGTAGCACCCATTAGTTCTCTATTTCCTAAAACTGCATTATCTTTTTCAAGAACCATCACAACAATTGGGCCTGATGATAAATAGGCACATAAATCATTATAAAATGGCTTAGTTTCATGCACTTTATAAAATTTTTCAGCTTCTGATTTTTCAATTTGGATTTTTTTTTCTTTTAAAATTCTAAAACCATTACTTTTAAACATTTCTTTGATTTCATTTTCTATATTTCTCTCAACTGCATCTGGTTTAATAATTGATAATGTTTGTTCTAAATTACTCATAATGATCCTCTATTAGTTTATTTAATAATCTCACTCCATAACCTGTTGCACCACCAGAATTTAATGCTCCACCGTATTTTGAAAAAGCCATTCCAGCTATATCCAAATGTGCCCAAGGTGTTTTGTTTAAAATAAATCTTTGCAAAAATTGAGCAGCGGTTGTTGACCCTGCTCCTCCAACATAATTTATATTTTGCATATCTGCATTTTTGGAGTCAATTAATTTATCAAAATTTTTATTTAATGGCATTCTCCAAACTTTTTCTTCTACACTCTCTCCTGCATCAATTAATTGTTTGCTTAATTTATCATCATTTGAAAATAAACCTGCGTATTCAGAACCAAGAGAAACAATGATTGCTCCGGTTAAAGTTGCGAGATCTACTATAAATTTTGGATTAAATCTTTCTTCTGTATAAGTTAATGCATCTGCTAACACCAATCTTCCTTCTGCATCTGTATTTAATATTTCAACAGTTTTTCCGCTATAAGACTTTACAATATCTCCTGGTCTTTGTGCGTTTCCTCCTGGCATATTTTCAACTAAACCAACAACACCTACTGCATTCACTTTTGCTTTTCGTAAGGCTAAACTTTTCATTAAACCAACAACAACAGCAGATCCCGCCATATCATATGTCATATCCTCCATAAACTTAGCGGGTTTTAAAGAAATACCTCCTGTATCAAAACAAACTCCTTTTCCAACAAAAGCCAAAGGTTTAGATCTGTCTTTTAAACCATTCCATTCTATAGTTACTAAATAAGATCCTCTAATACTCCCTTGACCTACACCTAACAATGTATTCATTCCTAGTTTTTTTAATTTTTTTTCGTCATAAATGACTATCTTTAAGCCAAATTTTCTAAGAGATTTTAATCTTCGGGCATATTCATCAGGATGCAAAACATTTCCAGGCTCAGACACCAAGTCTCTGGTGAAAAAAGTGCCTTCTTCTATAGAATTGAATTTAACTTGATCCCTAGTAGAAGTTTTCTTTTTACCAATAACATTTACTGAGAAATAGTTTTTACTTTTTTTGGATTTATATTTTTCAAACTTATAGGATTTCAATCTCATACCATGTAAAAAGTATCCAATAGAATTTTCTGATCTATTAGATATTGTGTCTGAATTTAATATAAATTCATTTCGATTATTTTCTTTAAACAAGTCATAAAATTTTGCACCCAAGTTCTCTAAATCTGAACTTGTGATAAGTTTTTTCAATGAAATTAAAATTATTTTTCTTTTTGAGTTAATATCAAAAATTAATATTTTTTTCTTAAGATCTTTAGTTTTTATAAGATCTTGAATATAAGAAAATTCTGGTTTCGAAAGATGTTTTTTTAGAGTTAGGATATTAAATTTTTCATCAACAAATAATACTAAATTAGAGGAGTTTTTTTTTAATGAACTGCTTTTATAGTTAATTACGATTGGCATAAATTTAAAGTACACTCTATAAGAGTAGAGTGGTATATATTGTCAAAATTAAGATTTTTCAATGAAAAAAATATTATATAGAAAATTACTATTGGACTATATGAGCTTTTTTTTAATTGCTCTAATAAGCTCAAGTACAATTATATGGGTTTTTCAGGCAGTGAATTTTCTAGATATAATGATTGAAGACGGTAGGGACTATATGGTTTACATAAGTTATTCACTGTTAAATTTTCCAAAAATATTAAGTAAATTATACCCTTTTGTGTTATTTTTTAGTTTATTTTATGTATTGTCTAAATATGAACTCAATAATGAATTAATTATATTTTGGAACTTTGGAGTTGATAAATTACAGTTTATAAATTTTATTCTTAAAATTTCCCTCTTTTTATTTTTTATTCAAATTATATTTACAAGTTTTGTGGTACCTAAATCTCAAGATATTGCTAGATCTTTTTTAAGAGAGTCAAATGTTAATTTTTTAGGAAACTTTATTAAACCAAAAAGATTTAATGATACTATAAAGGATGTAACTATATACAGTGAAAGAAAAGATGAAAATGGTTATCTTTATAACCTATTTATCAAAAAAGACATTAGTACAGAAAACTTTGAAATTACCTATGCAAAAAAAGGTATTTTCAGAGAAGTAAACTCTAATCCATTATTAATACTCTTTGACGGAGAAACAATATCAAATAAAAATAACAAAATAACAAATTTTAGTTTTTCAAAGTCAGATTTTTTATTAAGTAATTTAAAGGCAAATACAATTACAGTTAAAAAAACACAAGAATTATCTACCATAGATATTTTACAATGTATAGTTCACTTATATAAATTAGATC
>NZ_JBNGYX010000011.1:0-50828 GCF_052049995.1 Candidatus Pelagibacter sp.
ATCATAAAGTTCATAATTTTTAATGATTGAAAAAATTTCATTATTTTTGTTTTGAAAATTTAAAATATTTTCATTTTTTAGATTATCTGTAGAAACTTCAATTTTTTTTATTTTCCAAAGAATTTTTTTAATATCAACAATATTGTTATTAAAATAATCTGCATTACTTTCTGAAATACCAAGGGTCCTTGATTTATGGACTTGGTTTATTTTTTGTTGTGTAAACAAATCCACAAAAATATTTTCATTAACTAAAGCTTTTGCTAAAGTTAAGCTTGATAAACCTGCGCCCAATATACAAACTCTCATAATTTAATTTTAACAATAAAAATTAGATGATACAAAGTGATTAAATTGATTCACATATGGATATTAAAAAAACAGCTAATTTATTTATTAATTTTACCATAAAACGTATTATAGAAATTTTTGGTATAATAATCTTTACAGCTGGGATATTTTTGGCAATATCTTTAATAAGTTATTCCCCTGACGATCCTAATTTTGTTTTTTCTGATAATACAAAAATAAATAATATTCTTGGTTTTCAGGGTGCTATTGTTTCAGATTTATTTTTTCAATCTATTGGCCTTGTCTCCTACTTATTTTCATTAACTTTAATAATCACTGGTATCAATATATTAAGATCAAAGGATTTTTTTTTAGTTATAGAAAATATTTTTTTTACAATAATTTACTCATTATTTGGATCTTTTTTTTTAGAATATTTTTACTCAAATTCATTCACACTTTATATAAATGGTAATGGAGGATTTGTTGGTTCTTATTTAGAACGATCCTTTTTAACTTCAATAGTACAGATTAATGAAATAATATTTTATTATGTATTAATAATCTTAAATTTAATTTTATTTTTGATTAGTATAAATTTTCATCCCTTGAGATTTTATAAAACGATCAAAAAAGCATCTGGTTTATTCGTGACAATAAATAAAAAAAATTACACAAATAAAAATGAAATAATTAAAGAATACATACCTCAAGAGCAAATTAAAAATCTCATTCAGGAAGATTTACCTTTTATAAAAGCTGAAAATAAAAATGATAATAAAATTAAATTTAAATTACCCAGTTTTGAATTACTAACAACTCCTGACAAAAAAGATAAAACTAAGAAAGATAAAAATGAAACTCAGGATCCTGAATTTTTAGAAAAAATTTTATTAGACTTTGGCGTTGATGGTAATATTAAAAAAGTTAGCCATGGACCTGTTGTAACACTAAATGAATTTGAACCTGCGGCAGGTGTAAAAGTTTCAAAAATAATTAATTTATCAGATGATATAGCAAGAAATACTAGTTCTGAGTCAGCAAGAATTGCAACTATACCAGGTAGCAATACAATTGGCATTGAGCTACCAAATAACTCTAGAGAAAATGTTTTTTTAAGTGAAATTCTAAATCATTCTGATTTTAAAAAAAGAGAAGTTAAGTTACCAATAGCATTAGGGAAAAGTATCTCTGGCAACCCTATTATTGGAGACTTATCTTCAATGCCACACCTACTGATTGCTGGAACAACTGGTTCTGGAAAATCTGTGTGTATAAATACAATTATTCTTTCACTTCTTTATCGACATACGCCAGACAAATGTAAATTTATTTTAATTGATCCAAAAATGTTAGAATTATCTACTTACGAAGGAATTCCACATTTACTATGCCCTGTAATTACAGAGGCAAAAAAAGCAGCGTCAGTTTTGGGATGGGTAGTTAAAGAAATGGAAAGTAGATACAGATTGATGACCAAAGAGGGTGTTAGAAATATTGACGGTTACAACACAAAACATAAGCTTCCTATGCCTTATATTGTTGTAGTCGTTGATGAAATGTCAGATTTGATGCTTGTAGCAGGTAAAGAAATTGAAAATTACATTCAAAAGTTATCTCAAATGGCGAGGGCAGCAGGTATTCATATAATAATGGCAACTCAAAGACCAAGTGTAGATGTAATTACTGGAACAATTAAAGCAAATTTTCCAACAAGAATTTCTTTCCAAGTTACATCCAAAATAGATAGCAGAACTATTCTTGGTGAACAGGGTGCAGAACAATTGTTAGGTAAAGGAGATATGCTATATATGTCTTCTGCCAATAGGATAGTAAGAATTCACGCACCATTTGTTTCGGATAATGAAATTGAAAAAATTAACAATTTTTTGAGATCACAAGCAGAGCCTGATTATGTGGATGAAATACTAAATTTTGCAGATGAAAGAGAAATTGGAGATAATCAAAGTCAGGGTGAAAAAGATGAACTATACGAGCAAGCTTTAGATATTATAAGATCTGAAGGTAAAGCATCTACTTCATTTTTACAAAGAAAACTTCAAATCGGATATAATAGAGCAGCAAGAATTATCGATATGATGGAAGCAGATGGAATTGTAAGTAAAGCAAATCATGTTGGTAAAAGAGATGTACTTTAATGCTACGATATTTCTTAATTTTTTTTATATTTATTTTTAATTCTAACTCTAAAGCTGAATTTAAAAATAAAATAATCAAAAATTTAAAAATTACAAATAATCTAGATTTTAAATTTGAACAAAATATAAATGGAAAAATTGAAAATGGAAATTGTACAATTGAATATCCAAAGAAAATATTTTGTGAATATGCAAGAAGCAACAACAAAATTTTAGTATCAAATGGAAAGTCTTTAGTAGTAAAGACAAGAACAAGTTATTATAGATATCCACTTGAAAAAACTCCCCTAAATTTTATTCTTGATAAAAATTTTTTAATAAAAAAAATCAACGATCTTGAGGAAAGAATTATTGATAAAAAACTTATAAATTACACGATTCTAGATAAAGACACTGAACTTAAAATTTTTTTTGATGCTCAAAGCTATGATTTGGTTGGTTGGCAAAATACAGATATCTATCAAAATTTTAACATTACTTTTATATCGTCGATTAGAAAAAATAGAGTCCTCTCAAAAAATTTATTCAAAATTCCATCTCAAAACTAAATATTTAAAATTTCTGTTTTAAATATTTTCATCCCTCTTGAAATGTAATTATTCAAAGCATTTTTATGATCTAATGAACAAGTATGAACCCAAACACGATTTATATTATTTTGAAAAGATTTTTTTACGGCCTCTGACAATAAATAAGAGCCTAATTTTTTGTTTTGATATTCTTCTAATATTCCAAAATAAGCAATTTCAGTTTCTTTTTTTTCTAAATGAAAAATTAATTCAAAAAAGCCTACAAGATCATCCTTAAATTTAAACACATATGTTTTAACTTTTTCAGATGAAACATAACTAATCCATTTTTCTTCTGACCAAGACAATCTGTCTTTCCATTTGTGTTTTTTTCCAATTGTTTTATAAAAAAATTTATTTAATTGAAAATTATCTGGATCAATTAAACTTAAAGAATAATCTTCTGAGGGCTTATAACCTTCTTTAAGATCTTGAAGTGAGTTTATTTCTAAATAATTTCTTTTAACTTCCTTAGTCACTCAACCATTTTTCCTACTCGTTCACCTCCAAATAGATGAAAGTGTAAATGAGGTACTTCCTGTCCGCCATGATCACTGATATTTGCTAAAGCTCTGTAACCCTTACCTGCTTCTGTTGAAATACCAAGCTTTTTTGCAACTATATTAATGCCTTTTAATAATCCAACCATCTCTTCTGGAGAAGCATTAAGACTAAAATCATCTAAGTCAATATATTTCCCTTTAGGAATAACTAAAGCATGAATTTTTTTTTGTGGATTAATGTCATGAAATGACAAAACAAAATCATCTTCATAAATTTTATTACAAGGAATCTCACCACGTAAAATTTTTGCAAAAATATTATTATTGTCATAACTCATTTTTTTCTTTTTTCTAACTCTGACATTATATCTTCAATTTTTATATCATTTGCTTCAAGATACATTAGTAAGTGATAAAAAACATCTGCAGCTTCGTGAATTTTATTAGAATTTTCATCGACAGCCTCGATCAATTCATTAACTTCCTCTAAAACTTTTTCCTTGCTTAGTGATTTGTCAGTAAGCAGCTTATTAGTGTACGAACCTTCAACAGGTGAAGATTTTCTCTCTCGTGCAAGGTTGATTAAGTTTTCTAATGTGTTAAGCATATTAAATTCTAACAGGAATTCCTTTTGAATCCAAATACTCCTTAGCTTCTTTTACAGAATGTTTGCCATAGTGAAATATTGATGCTGCTAAAACTGCGCTTGCATTTCCTAATTTGATTCCATCTACTAAATGATCTAGATTTCCTACTCCGCCTGAAGCGATAACTGGAATATTTACTATAGAAGATATCTTAGACATAAGTTCTATATCATAACCAACTTGGGTGCCATCCCGATCCATAGAAGTAACTAGAAGCTCGCCTGCACCACTATCTTCCATTTTATTTGCAAATTCTATGGCATCAATTCTGGTATTGTTTCTTCCACCATGAGTAAATATTTCCCATTTGTCCCCATTTTTTTTAGCGTCTATTGCTACCACAATACATTGTGAGCCAAATTTTTTAGAGCTTTCTAATACTACCTCCGAATTTTGAACTGCGGCGGTATTGATTGATACTTTGTCTGCTCCACAATTTAAAAGTTTGTTTATATCATCAACACTTCTGACACCACCTCCTACTGTTAAAGGCACAAAACAGTTCTTAGAGGTTCTTTCAACTACATCATAAATAGTATCTCTATTTTCATTTGAAGCAGTAATATCTAAAAAGCAAATTTCATCTGCACCACCATCTGAATAAATTTTTGCTTGTTCGACGGGATCACCTGCATCCTGAAGATCAACAAAGTTAATTCCTTTTACAACACGTCCATTTTTCACGTCTAAACATGGTATAATTCTGTTTTTAAGCATCTAATTCCTTCACTAATTCGTCTAATTTAATATCACCATCATAGATAGCTTTTCCAACTATAATACCTTCTATGTTATTATTATTTAATTCTTTGGCCTTTTTAATGTCATTAATTGAAGAAACTCCGCCAGATATAATTACTGGGCAATTAGAAGTATCTGCAACCTTTGCTGTCTCTTCGAAATTGGGACTTTGCTTCATTCCATCTCTATTAATATCCGTATAAATCAATCTACTTGCACCAAAATCATTTACCTCTTTTAAATAATCTAGAGCTAATTTGTTTGAATTTTCTTTCCAACCAAAGACTGAAAGATATCCATTTTTAGCATCCAAACCTAATGCAATTTTATTTGGAAATTTTTCACAAGCTTCTTTTAAAAAATTTTTATCTTTTATAGCAGCGCTCCCTAAAATAACTTTTTCAACACCAGCATCAGTATATTTCTTAATACTTTCGAAGTTCCTTACTCCTCCACCAATTTCAATTTTAAGATCAAATTTAGCAACTATTTCGTGAATAATATCCAAATTAACTGTTTCACCAGTTAAAGCTCCATCTAAATCAACTATATGTAAGTTTTGAAAACCATGATCCTTATATTTACCCGCTTGTTCAACTGGAGATATTTCGTATTCAGTTTTGTTATCAAAATCTCCTTTAACTAACCTCACACACTTTTTATCTTTAATATCTATTGCTGGGAATATTTTCATTTATTTTTATAAATTTATAAAATTATCAATTATTTTAAGACCAATCTTGTCACTTTTTTCTGGATGAAATTGAGTTCCAAAGATGTTTTCTTTCTCAACTGAACAAACAATATTTGATGAATACTCTGTAGTTGCTGAAATTACACTTTTATCTTCTGGTACGAATTCATAACTATGAACAAAATACATGTGAGATTTATTTTCAATACCTTTAAAAATCTTACTATCTTTCGTCATACTAATTTCGTTCCAGCCAATATGGGGAAGTTTGTACTTTCCATTTTGATTATCAATTTTTGATACCTTGCCTGATATCCAGCCTAAACCATTAGTTTCTGTTTCTTCATATCCGATATCTGCAAACATTTGAAGTCCAACGCAAATTCCAAGAAGTGGTTTTTTATTGATATTGGTAAACTTGTTTAAAGTCTCTACCAGACCACTTATGTTATTAAGTGCATCAACACAACTTTTAAACGAACCCTGTCCTGGTAAAACTACTTTATCAGAAGATTTAATCTTACTTAAATCTGAAGTTACTTCAATATTTACCTTATTTTTAGCAACCTCTTTAAAAGAGTTTATTACCGAGCTTATATTGCCCGAATTATAATCAACAATTGTGACGTTCATTAAACTTATAATGAGCCTTTAGTTGATGGAATAGTTTTTTTGTTTCTTGGATCCATCTCTAATGCAGCTCTTAATGATCTTGCTAATGCTTTATAACAAGACTCAATTATGTGGTGACTATTATCACCATAAATATTTTCAACGTGCATTGTAATTCCAGCTGATTGAGAAAACGCTTGAAACCATTCTTTAAATAATTCTGTGTCCATCTCGCCAAGTTTCTCGACTTTTAATTTTACTTTCCAAATCAAATAAGGTCTATTTGAAACATCAATAGCAACTCTTGTTAATGTTTCATCCATTGGAATAACTGCGTGCGCATATCTTTTTATTCCTACAAATTTTTTAGCAGCTTTTTTTAAAGCCTCACCTATTGCAATACCTGTGTCTTCAGTAGTGTGGTGAAGATCAATATGAGTATCCCCTTTTGCTTTAACTTTTAAATCAATCAACGAATGCTTTGATAGCTGCTCAAGCATGTGATCTAAGAAACCTATACCAGTGTCAATTTGGTATTTACCTTTACCATCAATATTAACTTCAACATTGATGCTAGTTTCTTTTGTTTTTCGAGATACTTTTCCTTTTCTAGCCATATATTTTTAATGGTATACATACATAATCCCACTATATCAATATCAGTCTGAACACTTGAAGTATCAAAAATAGTTACCATTTATTAGGTATGACAACAATTGTACTAGTTAGAAAAAATAATGAAGTAGTAGTTGCTGGTGATGGACAAGTAAGTATGGGAAATACTGTTGTTAAGAGTACTGCTTCAAAAGTTAGAAAAATTGAAAAAAGAGATGTAGTGGCAGGATTTGCAGGATCAACTGCTGATGCTTTAACACTATTTGAAAGACTAGAAGGGAAATTAGAAAAACATGCTGGTAACTTGTCAAGAGCTGCCGTTGAATTAGCAAAGGATTGGAGAACTGATAAATATTTAAGAAGATTAGAAGCATTGATGGCTGTTGGAGATAAAGACAATAGCTATATTATTTCTGGAACAGGAGACGTGCTAGAGCCTGAAGGAGATGTAATTGGAATTGGTTCAGGTGGAAATTACGCCTTAGCAGCTGGGAAAGTTTTAATGGAAGGCAATATGTCTGCAGAAGAAGTTGCTAAAAAAGCAATCAAAGTTGCAGCCGATATATGTGTATTCACAAACGAGAATGTAAAAATAGAAAAAATTTAATGGATAATTCAAACGTAACACAGCTACACCCAAAGGATAAAAATCAAAAAGAAGAAGCATCTTTAGTAAGCTCTTTGTCTCCTCGGGAAATAGTTTCAGAACTAGATAGGTTTGTTGTTGGACAAAACAAAGCAAAAAAGGCCGTTGCGGTTGCTTTAAGAAATAGATGGAGAAGACAAGCTCTTAAAGGTGAAATGAAGAATGAAGTTCTTCCCAAAAATATTTTAATGATTGGACCAACTGGAGTTGGTAAAACTGAAATTTCAAGAAGACTATCAAAACTTGCAGAAGCTCCCTTTGTTAAAGTGGAAGCCACTAGATTTACAGAAGTTGGTTACGTCGGAAGAGATGTGGAACAAATCGTAAGAGATTTAATTGAAATAGCAATCTCAATGGAAAAAGTAAAAAAAAGAAAAGAAGTTTTTGCAAAAGCTCAAAAAGCTGCAGAGGAAAAAGTTTTAGATGCTTTGGTAGGAAAAAAAGCAAGTTTAGCAACAAGGGAAAGTTTCAGAAAAAGACTTAGAAATGGTGATTTGGATGATAACGAGATTGAAATAGCAGTTAGTGATACTGGTTCAGGTGGTGCATCTTTTGAAATCCCAGGCATGCCAGGTGCAAATGTTGGCATGATTAACATCGGTGAAATGATTGGAAAATCAATGGGCAATAAAGAGAAAAAGAAAAAAATGACAGTCAAAGAATCCCATGAAATTTTAATTAATGATGAATCTGATAAATTAATAGAACAGGATAAGATTATTAAAGCCGCAAAGCTATCAACTGAAAACAATGGAATAGTTTTTCTTGATGAAATTGATAAAATTTCAGCAAGAACTGACAGGGTAGGTGGAGATGTTTCTAGAGAAGGTGTGCAAAGAGATTTATTGCCTTTGATTGAAGGAACAACTGTTAATACTAAACACGGCCCAATTAAAACAGATCATATTTTATTTATTGCATCAGGTGCTTTCCAACTTGCAAAACCCTCTGATCTGCTTCCTGAATTACAAGGGAGATTGCCGATTAGGGTTGAACTTGAAGCTTTAACTAGTGAGGATTTTAAAAGAATATTAAGAGAACCTGATTTTAGTTTAATCAAACAGTATGTGGCTCTTTTAAAAACGGAAAATGTTGATCTTGAATTTTCAGATGATGGTATAGACGCTATCGCCAATATCGCATCAGAAGTAAATGCTACAGTAGAAAATATTGGAGCCAGAAGATTACATACCATCATTGAGAAAATCTTAGATGAAATTAGCTTTACTGCAACAGATCGTGCTGGGGAAAAAATAGTTATCAACAAAGAATATATTAATAAAAATTTAGATAATTTAGTTAAAGACACTGACCTTTCAAAATTTATCCTTTAACTATTATAAATACCCCAATTCTTTCATTTCGGTTTCATAAAATTTTTCAATTTTATTTACAATTTTGGGGTCTAATTTTCTCTCCCAATTATTTTCTGCACCCAAGTTAAAAAAGGGGATTTTTTCACCAGTATTTTTATTTGTTTTGCTTTCTATGAAGCCCTCCTCTTTCTCTAAATTTTTCATATTATTAAAACTTGTAGTTTTTAAAACGTTCTCAAATTTACTTTGATTAATTTCAAATTTAATTTTTTTCAAGTCATGAATAAATATTAAAATTTTTTTAAATGTTTCTTCTTTATTATTAATTAAATCTTCATACTTTATTAATAAATACTTTCCAATTTTTTCAAAAGATTTCCAGCTTTTAAAATTACTGCCCCAAGATCCTAAATAAACTTTGGTTCTATCAGATGTATTATTGCTATTAAGATTTCCTCCAATTTGAATGTTATTAATCATTCTTTTTAAAGATTCGTCAATTGTAATTGTGTCATGATGTGCATAAGAGGTTACAACGTTTCTAGGATCTCTTACAATATATATTGCCCCTAAAGTATTATTTAAATCAGTAAATGGATTCTTGTTTATATTAAAAAGATAACTATGAGTTTTTAAAAATTGAATAGAACTCTTCTTATTAATACTTGCTTGAGCTTTTATATAATTTTTTATCACATCATTATCATTTGATAGGTCTACTCCTATATTTTCAAATAATTCAGAATTAGGAAATTGTTTAATATTTTTAATTATTTCAAAATTAAAAATACCGTCATTCGAAAAAAAATATGATGAAAGTAAAGCCCTAACTAAAGTATTTCCAGATTTAGGATAAGATGCAAGCCAAATAAACATAATTTATATCTTGAGATATTATTTTACTTTTTTTAAATATATATAAAAAGCTCCTGATCCACCATCCTCTATTTTAGCTTCTTCAATTTGCAAAATCATTTTTTTTAGACTTTTGTTATTTAATATAAATTCTGGAACAGAATATTTTAATATGCTTAAATCTTTTGAAACATATGGATTTTTTTCATTTTGAGAATGCAATCCTTTACCGGTGACTACAGTTAATTTTCTGACATTTTCAATGTAGGATTTTTTAATAAATTCTTCGATTCTCTTATTTGCTTGTTCTAATGTATATCCATGTAGATCTATTAACCTAGTTTCAAAATGTGATTTTAGTTTAGTGTTATTGTCCTTATTTGGTAGTTTTTCTTTACCTAATATAAAATTTTTCCAGTCCTCTTTATCTTTATCTGAAATATCGTTACTCAATTATGTAAGTATGTTTACAAGCTGCCAATTAGGATTTGCAGATGTGGTATCTCTAGAAAATACCCATGTGTCATAAATTTTCTTTATTTTTTCAGGGTCACCAGAAACAATTTTTTTATCTTTATCTCTTATGCAAGTAATAACTTCGGCTATAAAATCTACAGTAACATTCAATATTCTGCCAATCTTTTTGTGCTCTTTTATTGTTGCTGAATTTACGCCTATGAAAGTGATTTCTGCAAAATGACCTCTAGAACTTCTCTCATTCAAAGCCTTGTTAAACTGATTATATATTTCATTATTTAAAAGCGATCTACTAGTTGTAATTTTATTATCATTATCACTAAAGTCTGTAATTACTGTTTCGTAAGCAATTTTTGCACCCTTTAAGAATTCTTTTTGAGCTTCATCATCAAAAACTTCCGCTGTCTTTTTGGGTTCATTAATCTTATTTATATTTTTTATAACCTCCTTAAACTGAGGGGCTGATTTACCCTCAAAGCCGGTTCTCTTACCCAAAATTCCCCTTAATCTCAAAAAAATAAATCCAGCTATCATAGCTAACAAAATTATATCTATGTATTCGAAGCTGTAATTCATGATCCTATACTAATTACTATGTTGATTAATTTCAACCAGCAATTTAGATTAAGGACAAATGAACTCAATATTTCTTGTTATAATTTTAATCCCAATTATTGAGATTTATCTATTAATTAAAATTGGCGGTCAAATAGGCGCATTAATTACAATTATATTAATTTTTACAACAGCAATAATAGGTGTTTATTACGCAAAATATGAAGGACTAAATACTCTTAAGTCTGGCTTTGAACAATTGAGAAGAAATGTGACGCCAACTTATGAAATGATCTCAGGAGCAGCAATTGCATTTGGAGCACTATTATTAATAATTCCTGGATTTGCAACAGATCTACTTGGTTTTTTAATTATTTTTCCAAAAAGTAGAAAATTTATTTTTAATCTATTTTTAAAAAAACAAGTGAACCAAGAAAATAAAAAAAACAATTTTATTGATGGAGAGTTTGAAGATATAGAAGAAGACGATGACAGAAAAATATAAAATCTTGGCTAAATATATTAAAGATCTTTCAAGTGAAACTCCTGACATCGAAACTTATTTGTATGTAAAAGAATATATTTCTAATTATAAGCTGGGTATAGATATTTCTAGTAAGGCTCTAAAAAACAAAATGATTGAAGTGAATACAAAAATAAAATTTGAAGATCAGGAAAAAAGTAAAAAAAAATCATATTTTGAAATAGTTTATTCAACAATTGTAAAAATAGACAACCAAATAAAAGATAAGGAAGAGCTGCAAAAAATAATTTTAGTTGATGTTCAGAATGATATTTATCTAGATTTGGAAAAATCTCTTTTAGATGTTTTACATAACTCAGGTTATCAAAATATTAAGTTTAGTAAAAAAGTAGATTTTGAAAGTTTATATCAAAAAAGGTTTAATTAAAAAAATTTTTCTTTAGATCTTTCTTTAAATATTGTTCGTGTTTATTTAACTCAACTTCTGTGGGTTTCACAACTCTTTTGTAATAAAACAACTTTTTATCATCTTTTTTTTGATGTAGCTGACTATTCTCTTGGAAATTTAAAGTTGGTTCTTTTTGATCAATCAAATTAATATAAACTTTTGAAAGTAAATCACAATCTATTAGGGCCGTGTGAGTAACTCTTCTAGAATTATCTATTCTAAATCTCTTACACAAAGCATCCAAATTAATTTGTGATCCTGGAAATTTTTCTCTAGCTAAGGCCAGAGTGTCTACAACTTCATTATCAATTTTTGGTTTTCCTAATAATTTAAGTTCATTATTTAAGTGTGATAGATCAAACTCAGAATTATGAATTATAAGTCTTTTATTATAAATAAATTCTAAAAATTTTTCTGCTACTTCATTAAATTTCTTTTGTTTAGACAAAAAATTATCCCCATATCCATGGACCTTAAAAGCTTCTTCGGATACTTTCCTTTCTGGATTTAAATAACAATGAAACCTATTTTTTGTTGGTATTAAATCATCAAGTTCTATACATCCTATTTCAACTATTCTATGACCATCTTTTACAGATATTCCTGTTGTCTCGGTATCTAAAACTACTTCTTTCATTAGTTTAATTTTTTTTGAATATCTCTAATACTAATATTAATTGTTTTTTTGGTAAAATCATTTTTAATAATAAAATCAGACTTCCTTATTTTGTATTGTGATGAAAATTGAATTTTTTGAAATTTATTAAATAACTTTTTATTAAAATTTCTTCTTTTCTTTAATTTTTTTAAGATATCTGATTTTTTAGAGTCTATAAATATTAAGATATCCCCTTTTTTATTAAGTTTGTTTTCTAAGAGCAGAGGAATGTCTAGCACTACAAATTTTTTATTTTTATTTTTATTTAAAAATAATTTCATTTGATTCCGAACCTCTAAGTGAACAATATTAATAATTTTTTTTAAATTATTTTTGTTACTTAATATTGCTACGCTTACTTCGTTTTTATCTATTGGAAATTTAGATATATATCTTGGTAATTTTTTTTTTAATTTATTAAAAATTTTTTTATTTTTTTTATAAATTTTTGATACTTCACTATCTGCATTAAATACTGGATATCCAAAATTCTTTGCTACATAACTTTTTCCCGAACCTATATCTCCTAAAATTCCAATTCTTATCATCAATCTAATAATTTAATTACTTCTTCATCAATAATTGGACTGACGCCTGTCCACATTTTAAAAGCTAAATGAGCTTGCCATAAAAACATCATTTTGCCATTCATTGTCCTGTTTCCTCTCATTCTAGCATCTTTAAGAAAATTTGTTTCTTTAGGATTGTAAATTAAATCATAAAACAAGACATCTTTTTTGTTATTATAATCACTAAAATCAAAATTTAATTTTTCATCTTTTGTCAGACCCACACTTGTTGTATTTATTATTAAATCACATAATTCACTTTTTTTTTCCCAATCTATAATTTCGATTGTATCTTTTTTCATTTGATAAATGCCAAGGGCTTTATCCCAGAATTTTTTTAACTCTTCCGCCTTACTCCGTGTTCTGTTAGACAAATAAATCTTTTCTGCTCCATCCACTTTTATTAAAGTAGATAAAATTGAAGGCGCGACACCTCCTGCTCCGATAATTAAAATTTTTTTATCTTTACAATCCCAGTCATTTTCTTCCAAGCTTATTTCAAAGCCCTGTTGATCTGTATTATATCCAACGACCTTGTCATTTTCTTTTACTAATGTATTTACGGATTTAGTAAATTGAACTTCATATGGGGCTGTATCTATAAAATTAAAGATTTCCCTTTTAAAAGGAACGGTCACATTAACTCCTTTAACTTCATCATTCTTAATTTGTTCAACAATTTTTTTTAAATCCTTTTTCTCTACTTTTTTTTTTTCATAAATTGAGTCAAGAAATCTATATTTTTTAAACCAATAATTGTGCAACAATGGAGATAAAGAATGTGCTATTGGATTCCCAATTACCAAATATTTATTCATAATTTTTTAAATAATCTTTAATTTTGTCAATAGGAAGGCCCATAATTGTATTCTCGTTTCCTTCAATTTTTGAGAACAAATGTCTGCCCTCACCTTCAATTTGATAAACATTATAAGCATATAGTGCTTCGTCGGATATTTTGGTTAAATAATTCTTTAACTCATCTTCAGTAAAATTTTTCATAGTTAATTTTGCCTTATCAGTATAGTTCCAAATCATTGATCCATTTTTTGATATGCAAACAGAACTGATTAACAAATGTGATTTACCATTAAGTTTTCTTAATATTTGCATTGCCTCTTCTCTGTTTTCTGGCTTGGATATTAGTTCCCCCTCCAAATCTATCACGCTATCTGCTCCTAAAACTATTTCATCAGTTTTTTTCATACTAACAGTGTTTGCTTTCAATTCGGCCAGGTTTTTTGAAATTATTTCTGAGCTTGCTTGTTCTTTTAACAGGCTTTCTTTAATAGGATCTTCGTCTACATTTGATGGCTCAACAACACATTCTATATCGTTTTTGTCTAAAATATCTTTTCTAACATTGCTTTTAGATGCAAGAATGATTTTATTTTGCATTATTTAAATATATTTCATGAATTTTAATTATTGAAGCAGCAGTTTCTTCAACAGATTTTCTTGTTACATCTATAAGTGGCCATTTATATTTTTGAAACGTTTTTTTGGCTTCAAGCACCTCTTTTTTGATATTTTCTAAATCTGTGTATTGTATATTTTCTGTTTCTCTTAATGAATTCATCCTATTTTTTCTCAAGTCAGCCAGCCTTTCTGGTTCCGTGCTTAATCCTACCACACAAGCCACTTTGGGATTTTTTTTTAAAGTTTCGGGTAATGAATTTTCGTTTACTAAAGGAATGTTTGATGTTTTAAATCCTTTGTTAGCTAAATAAATAGATGTGGGTGTTTTGCTAGTCCTGCTTACACCAACAAGAACAATATCGGATTTATGTACTTCATTTATTAAATTCCCGTCGTCATGATTCATTGTAAACTGAATTGCTTCTATTCTATCGTAATATTCTTCATTTAATATATGCTGACCGCTTGGTTCATGGGTTGCTTTTTGATTAAGAATTTTTGAAAAATTTAAAATTAAGTTTCCAAGGACACCAAAGCAAGGGATTTTTTTATCTTCGCTTACATTGGCCAAATATTTGGCCAAATTATTATCTACAATAGTATATAAAATTATTGCATTTTTATTTTTTTCTGCATCTTCCAAGATTCTTAAAATTTGGTTTTCTGTTCTTGTAAAAGAATAAGGGTGAACTTTATATTCTATATTTAAAAATTGAGCCTTAAGAGCTAAAAAAATTCTATCTAAAGTTTCGCCAGTTGAATCAGAAATTAAATATATTTGGTATGTATTGTTCATGAAAAAATTGTTAATAAATTTGTATTATTTTAATTAAATTACACAATTTAAAATTATTTAAATTAACCTTGTAAAAACTGTTATTTATTAACATTAATAATAAATAGAGCAAAACAATCCACAAAAATTAACATGATAAAAAAAGCTTCATTTTAAACAATTTTAATCACATAAGATGTTAGTAAAATGTGAATATAATGTTTATAAAAATTAATCACCTTTATTCACAAGATATATTACAACTACAATAATTAATAATATTTATTTATGAAACCTTTAAACAAAATAATAATCAACAAGGACACTTCCTTTAATCCTATATGGATTATGAGACAAGCTGGAAGATATCTACCTGAATTTAGAGAAATTAGAAAAGAAAATCCTGATTTTATTAATTTATGTTTAAATGAAAATTTGTCTTCAGAAATAACGTTACAACCCTTAAAAAGATTTGATTTAGACGCTGCAATAATATTTTCAGATATTTTAATGCTTCCTTATGGATTAGGTCAAAAAGTAGAATTTGAAAAAAACTTTGGGCCAAAATTAGGGGAACTAAATCTAAGTGAAATTGCTAGGACTGATGAAATTGACTTTGTAGAGAAAATACACCGTGTTTATAGAGCATTAAAAAAAGTTAGCTCAGACTCTATTTTAAATGACAAAAACACCATTGGATTTGTTGGAGCCCCATGGACTTTATTAGTTTATATGATTAATCAACAGTCTCCTAAAAAAAATTTGAAAAAAGATTTTTTTAAAGATGATTTTTTAATAAACAGAATTTTATTAATTATTGAAAAATTTTTAAAGGTTCATATTAAAAATCAAGTCGACAACGGTGCGAATGTAATTCAAATTTTTGATAGTTGGGCAGGTTTATTAGAGGAAAAAGATTTACCTAATTATGTTTATTCTCCGACTCTAAATTTAGTAAATTATGTAAAATCTTTAAATGTGCCAGTTATATGTTTTCCCAGAGAAATTAAAAATTATAAAGAGTTTTGCGATATTGTTAAACCCGATGCTGTTAGTATTGACTATAATGTTGATCCAAAAAAAATACTTAGAGATATAAGGATACCTATACAAGGAGGCTTAGACCCAAAAATTTTGTTAACAGATAAAGAAACATTAAAAAAAGAAGCCTTTAATTATTTAGAAATTTTTCGAGATCACCCGTATATATTTAATCTCGGCCATGGTATTTTGCCTGAAACAAATCCAGAAATGGTTGAAAATTTAATTAAAATTGTAAAAGATTTTAAATGATTGAAAAAAATCACCCACCTATAAAATACGGCAACACAGGAGTTCTTATAGTTAATTTAGGCACACCTGATTCTACTAATTGGTTTGATATAAGAAAATATTTAAAAGAATTTCTTTCTGATAGAAGGGTCATCGAAGTAAATCCTTTAATTTGGCAGATAATTCTGAATTTGTTTATTTTAAATTTTAGACCCTCTAAAACTTCTAAGGCATATAAAGAAATTTGGATGAAGGATGAAAATATATCTCCACTTCTTTATTATACAAAAAAGCAAAGTAAGAAAATTTCAAATTCACTTTCAAAAGAAAATATTGTCATAGATTTTGCTATGAGGTATGGAAATCCGAGCATTAAGAGCAAAATTCATAAATTGCATAAAATGGGCTGCGAAAATTTGGTGATACTTCCTCTCTACCCCCAATATGCAGCAGCTACAACAGCAACAGTTTGTGATGAGGTATACAGAACTTTAATGAAAATGAGGTGGCAACCGTCCTTAAAAATAATTCCTCATTACGAATCTGATCCTCTTTATATTGATGCGCTTGTAAATTCGATTAATAAAAAAATTAATGAAATCAGCTGGAAACCAGATCTAATCATAGCTTCTTATCATGGGATACCAAAAAAATATTTTGATAAAGGTGATCCTTATCATTGTTATTGTCATAAAACGACAAGACTAATTTCGGAAAAATTTAGTTTAGTTAAAATTAAAACTACATTTCAGTCAAGATTTGGTCCACAAGAATGGCTTCAACCATACACTGACAAGACTTTAGAAAATTTGCCTAAAGAAGGTGTTAAAAATGTCCTTACAATTTGTCCAGGGTTTGCATCTGATTGTGTAGAAACTTTAGAGGAAATACAAATTCAAGCTAAAGAAAGTTTTTTAAATTCAGGAGGAGAAAATTTTGATATGGTTCCCTGTTTAAATGATAATAGTGATCATATAATTTTATTAAAATCCTTAATTGAAAGAAATATCTAATATATGAATTCGTATTTATTATTTAAATCTTTACATTTAATCGCTGTTGTTTCTTGGATGGCAGGCCTTTTATATCTTCCTAGAATTTTTGTTTACCATGTTGAAAATAAAGAAAAAAAAGAAGCAACCGATATTTTTGAGGTGATGGAAAAGAGATTATTTTTTTATATTATGCGTCCTGCAATGATCTTTACTTGGGTTTTCGGATTAGTATTAATCTATCTAAACGGAATAGAAATATTCTCTCAATTATGGTTTCAAATAAAGATTGTCTTAGTAATATTATTATCAGCATATAATGATTATTTAGGAAAATGTCTTGTTGGTCTAAAAAATTCTACAAATACAAGATCTGCAAAATTTTTTAGGATAATTAATGAAATACCTACGGTTATCTTAATTATCGTTGTATTTTTAGCTATTTTTAAGCCAATCTGGGGTTGAAATAACATAACCAGCATATATATTATACTCATCTGATAAGCCCTTATCAAAAAAACAATCATGAATATTCAAGAACTAAAACTAAAATCATCTGAACAGCTCATTACTCAAGCAGAAGAGCTTGGTATAGAAAATGCCAGTACATTAAGAAAGCAAGAGATACTTTTTGCTATTCTTAAGAAAGTTGCTGAAAAAGAGGAAATTACTGGCGTAGGTGTTTTACAATTATTACAAGACGGTTTTGGTTTTCTTAGAGCAATGGAATCAAATTATTTACCGGGACCAGATGATATTTATGTGAGTCCAAGTCAAATTAGAAAATTTGGTTTAAGAACTGGAGATACAGTTGAAGGACCAGTAAGAGCTCCTAAAGAAGGAGAAAGATATTTTGCATTATTACAGGTTAGTAAAATAAATTTTGAGGAACCAGAAAAAGCTAGACACAAAATTGCATTTGATAATTTGACGCCACTATATCCAGATAAACAATTAGTGATGGAAGTTGAAACTACAAAAGTTGAAAAAAAACAAGATTTAACGCCAAGACTTATTGATCTGGTCAGCCCAATCGGAAAGGGACAAAGATCTATAATTATTTCTCCACCTAAAGCTGGTAAGACAATGATTTTGCAAAGTATTGCAAACTCAATAGCTAAAAATTATCCAGAGTGTTACTTGATGGTATTGCTGATTGATGAGCGTCCAGAAGAAGTAACTGACATGCAAAGAACTGTAAAAGGTGAAGTAATTAGCTCTACTTTTGACGAACCAGCTCAGAGGCACGTAGCAGTGGCTGAAATGGTCATTGAAAAAGCTAAAAGACTAACTGAACATAAAAAAGATGTTATTATTTTGCTAGATTCTATAACACGATTAGGACGAGCTTATAACGCTGTAATACCAAGTTCAGGTAAAGTTTTAACAGGAGGTGTTGATGCAAATGCACTTCAGAGACCTAAAAGGTTTTTTGGTGCAGCAAGAAATATTGAAGAAGGAGGTTCATTAACGATTATTTCTACAGCTTTAATTGATACTGGTAGTAGAATGGATGAAGTAATATTTGAAGAATTCAAAGGGACAGGTAATAGTGAAACAATACTAGATAGAAAAATTGCAGATAAAAGAATTTATCCAGCAATTGACATAACAAAATCAGGCACAAGAAGAGAAGAATTATTATTTGACAAAAATGATTTACAAAAAATGAATGTGCTTAGAAGAATAATTGCTCCAATGGGAACCATGGACGCCATAGAGTTTATTAACTCAAAATTAAAAGATACAAAAAATAATGCTGAGTTTTTTAACTCGATGAATAAACCAGCTTAAAAGAATTTTTCATTACAATTTTAAGTTTTACAGAGACATAAATTTGAAGATATAATCTTTAAATGACAATTTATGCTTTATCGAGTGGTCCTGGTATATCAGGTGTAGCTGTAATAAGACTTTCAGGACAAGACACTTCAAAAGTAATTCAACTTTTAACTGGTAAGGAGCCACCAAAGCCGAGAGTAGCAACATTAAGAAAAATCAATAAAATCAACACTTCTGAGCTAATTGATGAGGGACTAATCCTTTGGTTTCCAGGCCCTGAGAGCTACACAGGCGAAGATATGGCTGAAATACAAGTTCATGGCAGCAAAGCTGTTGTGGATGCGCTGCACTCCGCTCTTTCAGATATAGAAAATTGTAGATTAGCTGAGCCAGGTGAATTTACAAAACTAGCATTTCAAAATGGTAAAATAAATTTACTTAAAGCAGAAAGTATTGCTGATTTGATTTCTTCAGAAACAGAAATTCAAAGACAACAAGCAATAAAAATCATGAATGGAAAATCATCTGATCAATTTAATTTTCTTAGAGAAAAACTTTTAAAAATTTTATCACATGTTGAGGCAAAAATTGATTTTCCAGAGGAAGATCTGCCTAATAATATTTTAGATGAAATCAAAAACAATTCAGATGAAGTAATAAATAAAATTAAAAAAATATTAAACGACCAAAAAGTTGGAGAAAGAATTAGAGAAGGTTTTAAAATTGCTATCTTAGGACCAACTAATGCTGGAAAATCTAGCTTGATGAATCATTTATCTAATCGTGATGTCGCAATCGTTTCTGAAATTGCAGGCACAACTAGAGACGTGATTGAAACCCATTTAAATATAGACGGTTATCCAGTTATAATCTCTGATACAGCCGGAATAAGAGATTCTCAAGATGAGATAGAAAAAAAAGGAATTAAATTATCTCTAAATAGAGCTGAGGAAGCAGATTTAAAGCTTGTTGTGGTTGATGCAAAAAGCCTTGATTTTTCTGATGTTTTGAAGGGATTATTAGATGAGCATGCAATTTTAGTTATAAATAAATCTGATCTTTTAGAAAAAGATATTGATCCAGAAATTAAAAAAACAAATCATGTTTTAATTTCTATTAAAGAAAATAAAAACATTGAAGAATTAATATTAAAAATAAAAAATAATTTAAAAAATAAATTTCTTACAAGTGATGATATTTTAATTACAAGAGAGAGACACAGACAACATTTGCAACAGTGTTTGGATCATCTAAATAACTTTAATCAAAAAAAAGAAATCGAAGATTTTGATAAAGCTGCAGAAGATTTAAGATTAGCTACTAGACATTTAGGTATGATAGTTGGAAAAGTTGATGTAGAGGAGATATTAGGTAGTATTTTCAACGATTTTTGTATCGGCAAGTAATACCCTATTTTGCTGGTTTTTTGCACTTTTTTTATCAAAAAACGTTGATAAATAATGCTTATTTACAAAAAATTAAGCCTATCTTGTAAATTATATAATCACATATAGATTTGGATTATGAAAAATGATTTGTCATTTGATGTAGTTGTAATTGGAGGAGGCCATGCTGGATGTGAAGCTGCAGCAGCTTCTGCACGTCTTGGAGTGAACACTGCCCTATTTACTCATAAAATAGAAACTATCGGTGAGATGTCATGTAACCCGGCAATAGGAGGCTTGGGTAAAGGTCATTTGGTTAGAGAAATAGATGCCCTTGATGGTGTTATGGGAGATGTAGCAGACAAATCAGGTATACAATTTAGATTATTAAATAGAAGTAGAGGGCCTGCAGTCAGAGGACCAAGAACCCAATCAGATAGATCGCTTTATCGTAAATATATGCAAGAAAAATTGCTAAACTATTGTAATTTAAGCATTTTTTCTGATCCAGTTATAAAGTTTATTTTTAATAAAAATTCAATAAGTGGATTTGAAACTAAAGAAGGAAAGAAAGTGCTATCGAATAAGATAATACTTACAACAGGGACTTTTTTGAATGGTTTGATACATATAGGTGATGAAAGAACTCCAGCAGGTAGATACGACGAAAAACCTTCTACAGGTTTGAGTGAACAATTAGCAAAATATAATTTTAAAATTGGAAGATTAAAAACTGGAACTCCACCAAGACTAGATGCAAGAACAATCAATTTTGAAAACTTAGAGGAACAATTTGCAGATGATGATCCTTATTTTTTTTCATTCTTAACTAAAAAAAATTTGAACAAACAAGTGTCCTGCCGAATGACATACACAAATGTGAAGGTTCATAAAATTATAGAAAAGAATTTATCTAAGAGTGCTATGTACTCAGGTAGTATAAAAGGAGTGGGACCAAGATATTGTCCATCTATAGAAGATAAGATAGTAAAATTTGCAGATAAAGTTCGTCACCAAATATTTTTAGAACCAGAAGGTCTAAATGATCACACAATTTACCCAAATGGCATCTCCACATCACTCCCAGCCAATGTGCAACAAGAAATATGTAATAATATCAATGGTTTAGAGAATGTTACTATATTGAGACCAGGATATGCAATAGAATATGATTATATAGATCCACGTGAACTATTCCTAACCCTTGAAACCAAGAAGATAAGCAATCTTTATCTTGCTGGCCAAATTAACGGTACAACAGGATATGAGGAAGCTGCTGCTCAAGGCCTTATAGCAGGAGTAAATGCTGCCTTATCTGTTAAAAAATTAGAACCATTTATACTTGATAGATCTGACGCCTATATTGGAGTAATGATAGATGATTTAGTGACAAAAGGAGTAGCTGAGCCATATCGAATGTTTACATCAAGAGCAGAATATCGATTAAGTTTGAGATCTGATAATGCTGATCAAAGATTAACTGCGAAGGGAATTGACATTGGTTTAATAGGTGATGAAAGAAAAGATGTATATTTGAGTAAATTTGATCAAATTAGACAAATAAATCTAAAAATGAATGAATCTAAAATATCACCATCTAAAGCAGAGAAATTTGGAATAAAAATAGCAAAAGATGGAATATTGAGATCATCTAGCGAAGTTTTAACTCAAAAAGGGGTAAATATGAGTAAAATTAGGGAAATATGGTCCGATATACCCTTCTTTAGCAAAGAAATTGATGAACAGGTAGAAATAAATTCTCATTATAGGGGGTATTTAAAGAAGCAAAAAGCAGATATTTTAGCATTTAAGAGGGACGAAAACCTTATTATTCCAGATAAAATCAATTATGACGGGCTATCAGGTTTATCTAATGAGGTAAAAGCAAAATTTAAAGAAATAAAGCCCAAAACAATGGGTCAAGCTCTAAGAATTGACGGAATAACCCCTGCCGCTGTATATATTTTGTTGTCACATGTCAAAAGAAAGTCTATTAAGCATATAGCTTAATGGATCAGGAAATTTTAAATTCTTATTCAAGAATCAATCACTTAAATGTTCCACGTGAAACATTTTTGGACTTTGAAAACTATATATCTATGGTTCTTGAAAAAAATAAAAAAATCAACATAATTAGCCAAAATACTGCATCAAAAAAAGCCATAATTGACCGTCATATTATAGATTCTGCACAAATAATTGATTTCGTTGACTTAAATAGCAATACAACCACAGATATAGGTTCAGGAGGGGGCATGCCAGGTATAATCGTGGCAATTATACTAAAAAATATGAAAAATAATATGAATGTGCACCTGTATGAAAAAAGTTATCATAAAAGCCATTTTTTAAAGGAAGTTTCAAAAAAATTAAATTTAAACACAAAAGTTTTTCAAAAAAATATTTTTGAAATTAAAAATATAGAAACAGGAACGATAATGTCCAGAGCATTTAAACCAATGCCAGTAGTTTTAGAATTAGTATATGAAAATTTTTCAAAATATAAAAATTTAATTTTTTTTATGGGGAAGAGTGGAAAAAAAATTTTTGAAAATTCCAAAAAAAATTGGGAGCTGGAGTATAGAGAAAAGAAAAGTTTAACAAGTGAAGATTCATTTTTAATAAATATTAAAAAAATTAAAAAAAAAAATTAAATGCAAATTATTTCAGTAATAAATCAAAAGGGTGGGGTTGGAAAAACTACTACAGTGATAAATCTTGCAGCAGGTTTATCTCAAATAGATAAAAAAATTTTAGTAATTGACCTAGATCCACAAGGTAATGCTACCACAGGTCTAGGATTATCGAATATGGATAACTCGAGTGATACAATTTATGGGGTTTTGAATGGAACTAGAGAAATTAGTGACGTGATTAAAAAAACACAGTTTGAAAATTTAGATATTATAACATCTAATGTGGATTTATCGGGCTTAGAAGTAGAGACAGCTGATGACAGCAATAGGGCATTTATACTAAAGACTAAATTAACCGCGTATTTAAACGATTCTAGAAGATTATATGATTATGTCTTGATCGATTGCCCACCTTCGTTAAGCTTGTTGACAGTAATGGCACTTGTAAGTTCAAACTCTTTATTGGTACCACTTCAGACTGAATTTTTTGCATTGGAAGGGTTAACACAGCTAATGAAAACAATCGAAAGGATAAAAGTAAGTTTAAATCCAGATTTGAAAATCAGGGGTATACTTTTAACTATGTACGACAAAAGAAATAAGCTTTCATCACAAGTTGAGAAAGAAGCACGGGATTATTTTAATGAAAAAGTTTATTCAACAGTGATACCAAGAAATGTAAGATTATCTGAAGCCCCATCTCATGGAATGCCAGTTTTGATTTATGATAAAACTTGTCCAGGAAGTAAATCATATTTTAGTTTTACTGATGAATTTATAAATCAAGAATCAACATTAGGAAGTGCAGCTTAATGGATAAAGTTAAGAAAGGGTTAGGAAGAGGATTATCTTCATTGATAGGAGAAACAAAAGTAGAGTCTCAAAAAAATCAAGTATCAATTAGTGATTTAGTGCCAAATAAATATCAACCAAGGAAAATATTTGACGAAGCTAGTTTAGAAGATCTAACCAATTCGATTAAAGAAAGAGGAATGATACAGCCTATAATTGTTAGAAATTCAAATGATAACAGATCAAAGTTTGAAATAATTGCTGGTGAAAGAAGATGGTTGGCGGCGCAAAGAGCCGGTCTGCATGTAGTTCCAGTAGTAATCACAGAAGCAGATGATTTAAAATCTCTGGAGTTTGCAATTGTCGAAAATGTTCAAAGACATGATTTAAATCCTCTAGAGGAAGCTCAAGGATATAAAAGATTAATTGATGAATTTTCATATGATCAAGAAAAAGTCTCAAAATTTATTGGTAAAAGCAGAAGTCATATAACTAATTCTTTAAGGCTTTTAACGCTACCTGATGATGTTATAAAATTAATTGAAACTCAAAAATTAACTGCTGGTCATGCTAAAATTTTGGTAGGTTTAAGTAATGCTAGTTTTGTAGCATCAAAAATTATTGAAAAAAAACTTTCTGTAAGACAAGCAGAAAATTTTGTAAAAATTTTTAAAAATAAAAAAAATACATTACGATCATCCAAGGATACAAACATTATTGCATTAGAATTATCTATATCAAACAAAATTGGTTTGAACGTAGATATACAGAATAATAAAAGAAACAAAGGTAAAATCTCATTCGAATATAAAGACTTAGATCAATTAAATAAAATTATTGATATAATTAAATCTTATTATTAGTATCAGTCAAAGGTATTTCTAGAATGAAATCAATAACAACCTGAAGTGAATTGCTCAAATTTTTTTTAATCTGAAGCTCTATATCATTTAACTTGTAAATTAATTTTTTTAAATTTTCAGGTTTCCAAAGCATAATTTGTTTTCTAGTAATTTCTTTATCTTTCCAAAATATTGGTGGTTTTGCAGCTGATATTGTTTTTTCAATATTTTTATTTTTACTGAAATCATTTGATAAAATTAAAATTTTTTTACTTTTATTTAAAAAAGTTCTAATTATTAAAATACAGTCCTCATTACTGAAATTATTTTCGTTTAATATGTTAGATATTTTTTTTGGCTCTTTAGCTAAACAATTATCTACCAACTCAGATATACTATGATTTTCTATTAAATTAGTTAATTTTGATAAATACTCTGTAGATATTTTTTTTCCACCTTTGCAGTACAACTCAATTTTTTCTAATTCATTGAATAGTGTTGCTCTATCACCGTTTGATCTACTAATAATTAAATTAATGTCTGACCGGGAAATACTTATTTTTTTTTCTCTTAAAAAATTTGATGCTATCTTAGACAGTGTTTGCTCGTTATCTTGATAAAATGGTACACAGATGAATTCTTTACTCTTCTCAAAAAAGGATCTTAGTTTAGATTTTTTATCTAGAATATCTGCATTTAAAATAATAATTGTATCTTCCAGCCGTTTTAAAGTAAAATTTTCAATAATTTTCAATATTTTTTCTGAAGTTCTTTTAATAATTACCACTCTCTCATTTTCAAAAAGAGATTTTGTAAGTACTTTATCAAAAAAATTATCTGAATTTTCTAAAATTTCCTTTTCCTCATAATTATAAATTTCTTTATTATGTTTTTTTAAACTTTTAAAATATTGGTTTTTCTCACCGTCATTTTTTCCATAAAATAATATTATGTTAGCTGTGTTTATTTTGATTTTATTCAATTCAAATGATTTAATTATCATTAATAGTCATCAATTTTTTAATTAATTTATCTATAGCTGATCTTACGAAATTTTCTCTAATTTTCTTTTCATAATTTCTTTGTTCGTATGAATTTGAATTTTTTTGAATATTAAAACTCTCATTTATATTTATAGAATATTCCTTGTCTTTAAAATTAATTTTAAAATTAAATATTCCATCGAGTTTATAATTTGTTGCAATCCCTTTTGCATCTTTTGTTAATACCATTTTTTTGTAATCAGTTTTTATGTCAACATTAAAAACATTCCCTGAATTATCATTGGAAAATAATTTAATTTGATTTTTAAGCAGATTATTCATTTCCAAATTACCTTCTACAGAAACGACATTTATTTTTAAATCTTGTGTTTTTGTATTTTTATATACTGCTGTGTAGCCACAACCATATATAAAAATTAGTAAAATAAATATTGCAGTCTTTTTCATTAAATTAAATTATTATATTCAATAGTTTATTCTTGATATATATTTTTTTCTTTATTGGTTTATTATCTAAGTATTTAAATATTTTTTGATCACTTTTAATTAGTTTTAGTAAATTTTCCTCTTCAATTTCTGGCTTTGTTTGAACTATACCCCTTTTTTTTCCATTAATTTGAATAACAATATTTACAAAATTTTCAATCAGCATAGTTTCGTCAAATGAAGGCCAACTTATTTTATTTATATTTAATAATTTCAGACATTCATTAGATAAATGAGGAGTAACAGGCATTGATGCTATTAGAATTTTTTTATAATTTTCAACCAAAGTATCTTTTTTATAATTTTTATTTAATTGTTTTGAAAAAAAAGTATGCATTTCATGCAAGTTAGCAATAATTTTATTATAACTAAAACTCTCCAGGTTATCAGTTATTTTTTTTAAAAATTTGTTAGTATATTTTGTAATTTCATCATCAAAATCACTTTCATTATTTTTTTTTATTTCATCCAAAATTTTAGAATTTAAGTTCCATAATTTTTGAATAAATTTAAATGAAGAAGCAATTCCTTCCTCGGACCACTGAACATCTTTTTCTGGTGGACTGTCAGATAAGATAAATAATCTAGCTGCATCTGCTCCATAGTTTGAAATTATATTTTCTGGATCAATTGTATTTTTTTTTGATTTTGACATTGATTCTGAAGGACCAATTTTAATTGCTTTTGATTTATCTTTTGCAAGATATTTTTTACCTTCAATCGTAATGATTTCCTCGGGACTGACCCAATTATTATCTGGATCTTTATAAGTTTCGTGACAAACCATTCCTTGTGTAAAAAGACCGTTAAATGGCTCACTAATATCAAAATTCTTATTGTTATAAGAAATTGCTCTCATAAAAAATCTTGAATACAGTAAATGCAAAATTGCATGTTCAACACCTCCAATATACTGATCTACAGGCATCCAATAATCGGTTTCAGTCTTATCAAAACCATAATTTTCATTATGAGGAGAACAAAATCTTAAATAATACCAAGATGAACATACAAAGGTGTCCAATGTATCGGTTTCTCTTGTATATTTTTTTCCGTCAATAGTAATTTCTTTCCAATCTTTTTGATTATCTAATGGATTTCCTTTTACATTAAGATCAATATTTTCAGGTAACTTCACTGGTAACATCGATTTAGGAACCGGATGTGCATTAGAATTTTCATCATAGATAATAGGAATTGGACAACCCCAATACCTCTGTCTTGAAACACCCCAATCTTTAAGTCTATAATTAGTTTTCTTTTTTCCTAATTTTTTTTCTTCTAAAATTTTTATAGTTTCATTAATAGAATCGTTTGGTACCTTTAGTCCATTAAGAAAATCAGAGTTAATTAATATCCCAGGTCCCGCATAAGCTTCATTACTTACATTAAAATCATCATTTTCATCCTTAGGCTTAACTACAGTTTTAATTTTAAGTTTATATTTTTTTGCAAAATCAAAATCTCTCTGATCATGTGCTGGACATCCGAATACTGCCCCAAATCCATAATCCATTAATACAAAGTTCGCAAAATAAACTGGCATTTTTTCATTTTGATTCAATGGATTTACCGCCATAAGATTAGTTTTAAAACCAATTTTTTCTCCAACAGCAATTGCCTCTTCGGTTGTCCCTGTTTTAGAGCACTCGTCTTTAAATTTTAAAAAATCTTGATCTTTTTCAAAGTGTTTAGAAATTTCATGATCAACGGATAATGCTAAAAATGAAAATCCAAATAAAGTATCTGGTCTTGTGGTAAAAACTTTAACATCTTTTATAGGTAAATTACCCTCTATTTTAAAGCTTATTTCACATCCAAAGGATTTTCCAATCCAATTTTTTTGCATTGTCTTAACTTTATTGGGCCAAGAATCTAATGTTTCTAAGCCGTCTAATAAATCTTGAGAAAATTTTGAAATGTCTAGAAACCATTGATTTAATTTTTTTCTTTCAACGACAGCTCCTGAACGCCATCCTTTTCCATCAATTACTTGTTCATTCGCTAATACAGTTTGGTCAACTGGATCCCAATTTACATAATTTTCTTTTCTATAAACCAACTTTTTTTCAAGTAATTCTAAAAAAAACATCTGTTGATGTTTATAGTAATCTTCAGAGCACGTTGAGATTTCTCTGTCCCAGTCAATAGAAAGTCCAAGCTTTTTAAGCTGAGCTTTCATTTTTGAAATATTTGACTCAGTCCAAGTTTTAGGGTCTAAATTATTTTGCCTTGCAGCATTTTCTGCTGGCATCCCAAAAGAGTCCCATCCCATTGGATGAAGTACATTATAACCTTGTAAATCTTTATATCGCGCAAGAACATCACCTATTGTATAATTTCTTACATGACCCATGTGAATTTTTCCAGAAGGATAGGGAAACATCTCTAGGCAATAAAATTTCTTTTTATTTTGATTAACTTTTGTGGAAAATGTTTTTTCATTTTCCCAAATTTTTTGCCACTTTTCTTCTATCTCTTTAAAATTGTATCTTTCCACAGCCAATTAGTCTAAATTATTAATATTATTTAATCTTTAGTTAAATCTTTTAGATCTGGATATTTATAGTCGATAGATTTATCATTTTTATATATTGTTGCTCTACCTAGAATTTCTTTTTTTAACTCTGTTACTAAATTACCACTGACTTTAGAAATATTACAGTTCATAAAATTATTAGTGCATTGTCTATTAAATATTTTTATATCTAAAGCATCAGATCTTATTTCATTTGTAAGAAATCTAATTGAAATTTTCAAACTTTCGTTTGGAGAACTATTTTCTGAGTACCAATCAGTTATAATAATTCCTCCGCTGTAATTAACGGAAGATAAAGGCATAAAATCAATTACATCCAAAGAAGCTCTCCATAATTCATTTGAACTTGCAAAATCAAAAGTACCACCGCCTATTCCTGTTTTTATGGAGTCATTTAATCTAAAACCTCGACCTTCTTTAAGGTTTTGCTCAACTCTTTTTTTTGGATCAGCTGGAAATTTTCTCGCATCGCCTCCAGGCAATTTCCCGTTACATGCATTTAAAAAAATTGAAATTAAGGCTAAAAAACACACTATTTTGATAGTTTTAAGAGGCTGAATCATGATATATTTATGAGCGATTTGTATAACATAACCTCAATTTTATCAAAATATATGAAAAAAAGACCAACTGATGCAAAAATGCAACACTTTTATAAATATTTAATAAAATTTTAAAAATGTGAGAAAAATAAAGCTTTATTTCGATATATATGCTCTGTTTATTATTAATAATAACAAATTACAAAGGAGTAATTAATATGAACATTAAAAAAGTAGGATTGACTGCTTTAGCAGCATCACTTGTTTCAGTATCAGCTCACGCTGGTGCAGTTTCAGTTGCTGGTGGAGCTTCAATTAATGCAGAAGGTTACAGCGGTGAAAACTTAAACGCTGGTACAACTTTCTCTATGGGAAACCAATTAACATTCACAGGTTCTGGTGAGTTAGATAACGGAATGAACGTTTCAATATCTTTCGTATTAGACCAAGGTGATGACACTGCTATCGCATCAGGTCCATTTGACAGTCACTCAGTAACTGTTTCATCTGACGAAATGGGTACATTAGTATTCTCTGGTGAAGGTGGAAGTTCTGCTACAACAGCTATGGACGCGTCTGCAGCTGGTAACATATGGGATACGTTTGATGGCGCAAGAGGTACAATCGTAACTGCGGTTGCACAATCAGACTCTGGACCAGGAAACAATTCGTTCCTATATACATTACCTTCAATGGTTGATGGACTAGGTATTGATCTGTCATACAAACCACAAGGTTCAAGTGCTGAGTCTGCAACTGGTTATGGTGTTAGCTACACAGGAATTGACGGCTTAACGGCTAAATATTCTTCAACTGATATCGAAACTGGTGTATCAGGTACATCTGGTGACCACACTGCATGGCATTTATCATATGTATATGGTCCTGTAACTGCAACAGCTACAAACAGTGAATACGATGTAGGAACTGCTTCAAGCGACCAAGAGCTATCTTCATTTGCTATCTCATACACAATATCTGATGAACTATCAGTTACTTATGGTGAAGATACAATTGAAAAAGGTGGTGACCCAACAGATGCTGAGTACAGTGTAATTTCAGCTTCTTACACAGCTGGTGGTATGACTTTATCAGCTTCAATGAAAGAAGCAGAAAACGTAAATCACACTACTGCGTCTAACGAAGACTTCGAATACTGGTCTTTAGGTGCATCATTTGCGTTCTAATTTAATTTAGATCAAATATTTAAAAAGGGCCCCTTTTTAGGGGCCTTTTTTTTACTCAAAATAAGAAATTCCAGCAAATTCTGAACTGTTTAAAAGTTTAAGTTTGTTAATGTTTTCTTTAGATATACCGCCTAAAGCTACAACTTTTTTTTTTGTTAAATTAGATATTAATTTAAATTTATTTATTCCCAAATAATTTTTATTTTTTTTAAAAACAGAGGATATAAAAATTTTACTTACTCTCTGTTTTTCTTTAATCTTTATTTCTTTAATATTATGAGCTGAACCAATTACGTTAAATTTTTTTTTAAATGAAAATGATAGATGTTTTGTGGATTTGTTGAAAGAGGGGAGATAAGCACCATCCAAATCTAATTTCATTGCAAGTTTTATATTATTGGATAAATAAAATTTTATTCCCTTTTTTTGACAATATTTTTTTAATTTTAAAATAAACTCTTTATTTAGTGTTTCTAAATTATAATTTCTATAAATAACAGCAGTCTGTTTATTTAGCTTGTCGATATTATTTGTATCAAATTTATTAATAAAGTAATATTTTCTATTCATATTTGTATGCACAGTACTGTAAAAAATCTATTAGACATTGAAAGCAATATTAAAATTCATTTAGATGAACTTAAAATTAATAAAATTCCAAAAATTATAGCAGTTTCAAAAACTTTTAAAATTGATAAAATTTTACCTCTTATAGACCATGGTCATATGGATTTTGGTGAAAATAAAGTCCAAGAAGCAATTGAGAAATGGTCAGAAATTAAAAAAAACAACTCATCAATTAAATTACATATGATTGGTAAGTTACAAACTAATAAAGTTAAATTTGCTGTTAAGTTATTTGATTATATTCACTCTGTTGATAGTGAAAAACTTGCAAAGAAAATTGCTGAAGAACAAAATAAATTAAACAAAAAAATAAAAATATTTTTACAAGTTAATATTGGTGAAGAAAACCAAAAATCAGGTATTAATAAAAATGATGTGAGACATCTGGTTTCTTATTGTAAAGAAATTGGATTGGATTTGATTGGTTTAATGTGTATTCCTCCAATTAACGTTGATCCAGAAAATTATTTTAAAGAAATGAGCATCTTAAATGAATCTCTTGGTTTTTCTGATTTAAGTATGGGAATGTCTTCAGATTTTCTTATAGCTGCAAAATATTTATCAACTTTTGTGAGAGTTGGTTCAAGTATTTTTGGTCAAAGATCTTAAATAATTTTTATTTTTGAATTTTTTCTAATTAATTTAAGCATAATTAAAAAATCTTTTTCTCTCAAAGCAACGCATCCAGCTGTTGGTTTATAATCTTTAGTTAAATGAATGAAAATACAACTACCTCGCCCAGGTATAGGTCTTTTAAAGTTATACTTAATTGGAATTAGTAAATCATATTTAGTGTCTCTTCTTGTTAATTTCTCACTTCTTATATTTTTTTTAATTTTGCAAAGTTTATTATATTTTTTAGGAAAACTACTGTCGTCACACCAAGCCATATTTTTTTTAATTTCAATACATTTTAGCAAAGTGGATGGTTTTTTTTTTCGATCTTTTCTGTAATAAAGATTTTCAATTCCAAAGGTTCCTTTTGGTGTTTTTTTATCTCCCTCTTTTTTTTTAACTCTTGAACCATTTTTTCCAATAGAACACCTAAACCTAAACTCATCAACTTGAAGAGTGTGTTTATTTTTTACTAAAATTGTCATATTCTACATTTGTGAGCGTAAAGAATTTAATAATTTATAAGTTTAATCCATTATATCATATCCTTAAAGAAATTGGTTCAGATTTAAACTTTAATATAAACTCTGAGGATAATGAAAATTCTTTAAATGATAAGATAAAAAATCTTGATTATTATTTAGTATTATCTAATAAAAAATATTCAGATATTAGAAACCAATTTTTATTAGACAATCTTCCGATTAATATATTCAAATTGATTGAAAAAATAAATATTGAATTTTTAAAACAACAATTCAATAGCCAATCTGAATTTAAAATAAATCAATATACAATAAATCTAAATTCAAGAGAATTGATGTTGAATGATTTAAAACTTAAATTAACAGAAAAAGAAATCAACACAATTATTTATGTATCAAAGTCAAACAAACCGGTTAGCATTAATGAATTACAAGAAAAGGTTTGGAGTTATCAGTCTGATATGGAAACTCATACTGTTGAGACCCATGTCTATAGATTGAGAAAAAAAATTCTAGGTAAATTTAGTGATAATCAATTTATAATTAGTAAAAAAGATGGTTACCAAATCAAATAGGAAAAATCCAATGGCCAAAGATTTATTTACTAAAAAATATAAGCCAAAAATAGTTAAGCCAAAAAAAGGCAAGGGAAGTTTTAAAAGAAAGAAAAGTTGAATTTAAAGTCTTGCACCAATTTGTTGAATAACTTTGGATGACATTTCAGTACCTTTTTCAAGGCACCCTTTAGTAGAAAATTTGTTGATGTACCCATGTAAAAATCCTGCAGCAAAGAGATCACCTGCACCTGTAAGATCAATAACTTTTAAATTTTTTTGTATACCACTTTCCACTACCTCATCACCATTTACCACAACTGCACCTTTTTCTCCTCTAGTTATAATTATTAATTTATTAAGCTGTTTTGAAAAATTTATAACCTCATCAAAATTTTTTGCTTCAATTAATGAACTAATTTCTTGTTCATTAGCAAAAGTTATGTCGAGCTTGCTTTTAACTAAGTTTAAAAAATGAGGTTTGTGTCTATCTACACAAAATAAATCAGATAGTGACATAGCAACTTTGTTTGCGTTATTTATAGCTTTATCAAATGCTTTTTTGGGCTCCCCTTCATCCCACAAATATCCCTCTAAAAATATTATATCACTTGATTTAATCACATCAGAATCAATGTCTTTATCATTAATCTTTCCAGCTGTTCCTAAGAATGTACACATTGTCCTCTCTGAGTCAGGGGTAACTAATATTAAACATGTTCCAGTTGGTAAATCTTCTCTCTTTTTGGAATAAAAATAATCTACATTTTCTTTTTTTAAACCTTCTTCATATCTGCTGCCAAACTCATCATCAGAAACTTTACCTATAAAACCCACTTTATTTCCAAGTTGAGATAATCCAACGATAGAGTTTGCAATAGACCCACCAGAAACTGTTTTTTCAATTTTAAGACTAGTTAATAAATTTTTAAATTCTTTTTCATCAAAAAATAATTTCATAGTGCTTTTTGTGAGATTATTTTTATTAATAAAATTATCATCAACTTTGCATATTACATCTACTATTGCGTTTCCTATTCCTAAAATTTTCATATTAAGCCTTTTTGGTAATAACAGGTTTTTTTCTATTTGGGTAGCAAGTAGTGCATATTTCACAAGTTAAACCATAGCAACTTCTTGCTTTGCAATATTCTCTACCATAAAAAATTATTTGAAGATGGAGTTTTGACCAGAATTTTTTTGGAAAAATCCTTTTCAAATCTTTTTCTGTCTCAATTACACTTTTTCCATTTGTTAAACCCCATCTTTGCGCTAATCTATGAATGTGAGTATCAACAGCAAAAGCTGGATATCCAAAACCCTGGGACATTACTACACTAGCAGTCTTATGGCCTACACCAGGTAGGTTTTCAAGATCCTCAAAGTTTTTAGGCACTTTTCCATTATGCTTTTCTAAAAGTTGTTTTGACATAAAAAAAATACTTTTTGCTTTAATTCTAAAAATACCAATTTTTTGAATTAATTTTTCAATTCTTTTTCTTCCTAATTTTACAAAATGTTCTGGCTTAAAGTATTTTGGATATATATCTTTAGTTACATTATTAACATTTACGTCAGTACATTGAGCCGAAAGAAGTACAGAAATTAATAATGTAAAGGTATTTTTACTTTTTAAAGGAACCGGTGCTTTAGGATAAATTCTATTTAAAGTTTTAATTATAATTTTTGCTTTTTGTTTTTCATTCATTATGAAAAATTAAGCAAATCTCTCATAGAATATAAACCTGGTCTTTTTTTCATTAACCATTTAGAAGCTGTCAAAGCTCCATCAGAGTATAATGCTCTATCAAAAGCTTCGTGGTTTAAAGTAATTATTTCTTTTCCACTTGAGAATTTTACTTCATGTTCTCCTATAATTTCACCTTTTCTGATTGAATTAAAATTTATTTTTTTTCCATATGGAAAAGATTTTTTATTTAAATATTTTTTACCAATCAAATTATATAAGTTTTTATTTTTTCCATCTGCTATTCCTTTTCCAAGCATCAAGGCTGTACCTGATGGATAGTCTTTTTTGTGTTTATGGTGTATTTCAAATATTTTACTTAGGTATTGATCATTTAATGATTTAGATGCGATTTCAGTTAGATACATTAATAAATTTACACCCAAGCTCATATTACCAGCCTTTAAAATAGGTATCTTTTTTGAATATTTTTTAATTAGATTTTCCTGACTTCTATTAAAACCAGTTGTGCCAATAACAACTTTTTTTTTAAGTTTTGATGCAATTTTTAGTATTTCAAGGGTACATTTTGGAACTGTAAAATCTATTATTATATCTGCTTTTTTAAAAGCATTTTCTGAATTAAGTTCTGGTCTAATTCCATTAATTTTTTTTTTTATTAATCTATTTTCAGTTAAAACTGTTAATTTAAAATTTTTATTATTTTTTGATGATCTAATAAGTTGTTGACCCATTCTTCCCATGCAACCAGATATTCCTAAATTTATTTTTTTCATTTTAAAGATATCCTAATTCTACCATTTCATTTTTAAATTTTAAATTTATTTCATCAACAATATTTTTATCTAATTGAGACTTCCAATCTGAATTAGGACCAGAATTAAAAAATTTTGTTCCTTGTCCTTGTTCTGTAAATAAACCTTTTTCTTCAAGTTTTTGTAGTGCTTGAAAAGAAGTTGAGTTTATTGCATTATTTATTTTTTCGTCCTCAAATTTACAATTTGTCAATTTTTCCATAAATTTTGTAATTTTGAAAAATTCTCTTTGAGGGTTTTCAAGTAAATCTTCATATTTTACAATTAAATAATTTTGAATTTTGTTTTTCCATGAGAGGTAATTAACGCGCCATGAACTTATCAAAGTAGGCACTTTATTCGCTCTATTTTTATATTTGTCCGATTTATTTATTCCAAGCCAAATATTTTCATTTGTAATAAAATTTCTTGCTTCATTAAAATCTTTCATTCCAAAGTGATGTTTAATTGATAACAAGACTGTTCTTGGATCTCTAACTATATAAATTGCACCTAGTGAATTTGAATTATCCGTGAATTCAAAATTATCCATTTTACAAAGTACATGATGAGTTTTTAATAATTTAATCTCATTATTAAGGTTAATTCTGTCTTGTGCATTTTTCCAATTTTCAAGAATTTTTTTTGGATTTTGAATATCATCAACTAAACCTTCAAATTGCTCTTTACGAGGAAATTGTTGAATTTTATGTAGTGTAGAAAAATCGTTTATGCCCTTCTCACTGTATAAAATAGATGCAAGAAAAGCTCTTACCCAAGTATTTCCACTTTTAGGATAAGATGCCAGCCATATAATCATTAAGTGTAATAAATTTAGTTTATGATTTTATTTCATAATACATTAATTTTTCCAGAAATCTTTTGCTTTTTGAAAAAACTTTTTAATACTTGGATTTGACTTATCATTTTCAATTTCTCTAAATTGTTCTAATAATTCTTTTTGTTTTTTATTTAAATAAACTGGCACTTCCGTCTTTACTTGAACATACAAATCACCAAAATCACCTCTTCTCATAAACGGCATTCCTTTACCTTTTAATCTAAATTGTTTGCCATTTTGAGTTCCATCAGGAATTTTAATTTTAGCTTTACCTCCATCGATTGTTGGAATTTCTATGGTAGTTCCTAAGGCTGCATCAGCTAAAGAAAGAGGGAATTCAAAAAATAAATTTTCATCTGATCTTTTAAATAAATCATGTGAGTGAACATTAATAAACAAATATAAATCACCTGTTGCCCCACCTCTTGATCCCGCCTCACCTTTTCCAGCTAGCCTAATTCTTGTTCCATCATCAACACCCTTAGGTATTGTTACAGATATTTTCTTGGATGCTTGTTTTTTACCTTGCCCATTACAATCGTTGCAAGGATTGGTAATTTCTTCACCATTTCCGTTACATTGAGGACATGTTTGTTGAACAGTAAAGAAACCTTGGTTAGATCTTATTCTTCCATTACCACCACAATACGAGCACCTATCAGGAGAATAACCTGGTTTAGAACCATTTCCTTTACATGTCCCACATTGCTCTGTCGTTGAAAATTTTATATCTTGTTTTTTTCCACTATAAGCTTCTTCTAGAGAAATTGATAAATCATATCTTAAGTCAGAACCTCTATTATTTGATCGTCTACTTCTTGATCTACCTCCTCCACCAAAATCTCCAAAGAAATCCTCAAAAATATCTGAAAAGTCTGCTCCACTAAAACCACCAAAACCTCCACCTGGTCTTCCACCACCATTTTCAAACGCTGCATGACCAAAGTTATCATAGTTTTGTTTTTTCTCTTTGTCTGAAAGTATCCCGTAGGCTTCACTGGCTTCTTTAAATTTTTCTTCAGCCTTCGTGTCTCCTGGATTTTTATCTGGATGATATTTAACTGCTAACTTTCTGTATGCGGATTTTAATTCTTCGGGGCTTGCGCTTTTGTTTACGCCTAGGACATCGTAATAGTCTCTTTTAGCCATCAAATTACCCCAGACAATTAAATGTCAGTTTAAGCGCTTTTTTCTTTATTTTCGTCCTTGACTTCTTCGAAATCAGCATCAACAACATTTTCGTCTTTTTTACCTGCATCATCTCCACCATCATCTTTACCGGACTCTGGTTTTGCACTTTGTTGTGATTTATAGATCGCCTCTCCAAGTTTCATTGAAGCTTGAACTAAAGTTTCTGTTTTTTTCTTGATATCTTCAATATCCTCACCTTTTAAAGCTTCCTTTACGGCAGATGACGCATCTTCAATTGCTTTTTTCTCTGCATCAGAAATTTTTGATCCATGCTCTTTTAAATTCTTTTCAGTGGAGTGAATTAAAGTATCTGCTTGGTTTCTAACATCAACAGACTCTCTTTTCTTTTTATCAGCTTCTTTATTAGCCTCAGCATCTTTAACCATTTTTTCAATTTCTTCATCACTCAATCCACCTGAGGCTTGAATTTGAATTTTTTGTTCTTTACCAGTTCCTTTATCTTTTGCAGAAACATTAACAATACCATTTGCATCAATATCAAATGTAACTTCAATTTGAGGTACCCCTCTTGGTGCTGGTGCAATACCTACTAATTCAAAATTTCCTAAAGCTTTGTTATCAGCAGCCATTTCTCTTTCACCTTGTAGAACTCTAATAGATACAGCTGGCTGATTATCTTCTGCAGTTGAAAACACCTGACTTTTCTTAGTTGGTATTGTTGTGTTTTTATCAATCAGTTTTGTAGATACTCCCCCAAGTGTTTCGATACCAAGTGATAGTGGAGTTACATCTAATAGAAGTACATCTTTAACATCACCTTGTAATACACCAGCCTGAATAGCAGCACCCATTGCAACTACTTCATCAGGGTTTACACTTTTGTTAGGATCTTTTCCAAAAAAGTTTTTAACTTCCTCTAATACTTTTGGCATTCTAGTCATACCACCTACCATAACTACTTCATCAACTTCACTAGCAGTGATTCCTGCATCTTTTAATGCAGTTTTACATGGAGGCATAGTTCTCGCAATTAAGTCCTCAACTAAAGCCTCAAGTTTTGCTCTAGTCATTTTTAAATTAATATGTTTTGGACCTGTTTTATCTGCAGTTATGAATGGTAAATTAATATCCGTTTGTTCAGCAGATGATAATTCTATTTTTGCTTTTTCAGCAGCTTCTTTTAATCTTTGTAAAGCAAGTTTATCTGATTTAAGATCAATTCCATTATCTTTCTTAAATTCGGAAATTAAGTAATCAACAACAGCATTATCAAAATCTTCACCACCTAAGAAAGTATCACCATTAGTTGATTTAACTTCAAATACGCCATCTCCCAATTCTAAGATAGACACATCAAATGTTCCTCCGCCTAAATCATATACAGCAATTTTTTTATTTTGTTTTTTATCTAAGCCATAAGCTAGAGACGCAGCTGTTGGTTCATTGATAATTCTTAAAACTTCTAATCCAGCAATTTTTCCTGCATCTTTTGTAGCCTGTCTTTGTGCATCATTAAAGTACGCTGGTACAGTTATTACAGCTTTTGTTACAGCTTGACCTAAATATTTTTCTGCTGTTTCTTTCATTTTTTGTAAAATGAATGCAGATATTTGAGAAGGTGAATATTTTTCCCCTTTAGCTTCAATCCAAGCATCACCTTTTTCAGAATTGACTATTTTAAAAGGTGCAGCTTCTATATCTTTTTTTACTGTTGGGTCGTTAAAGTTTCTTCCAATTAATCTTTTTACCGCAAAGATAGTATTTTCTGGATTTGTAACAGCTTGTCTTTTTGCTGGTTGTCCAATTAATTTTTCGTTTTCATCTGTAAATGCTACAACTGATGGAGTAGTTCTTGCTCCCTCAGCATTTTCTAAAACTTTAGCCTGTGTCCCTTCCATTATAGCAACACATGAATTTGTAGTTCCTAAGTCTATTCCAATAATTTTACTCATAATATTAATATCTCTCTCTCGTCATATAGGGTTTAAATGTGAAACTACAAGTTGATCTCATAATTATTTATTTTCTGGATTTTCCTGATTTTCCTCAGTTTTTTCCTCTTTAATTGTAACTTTTTTTGACACTCCTACTAATGAGGGTCTAAGTAATCTGTCTTTTATAGTAAAGCCTTTTTGAATTTCCTGAATTATTGTTCCAGGTTCTTTCGTATCGTCCTCAATTTCCATCATTGCTTGATGAAAGTTTGGATCTAGTTTTTTGTTAAGGCTATCAATTGGTTTAATGTTATTTTTTTCAAATATTGAGATTAAATCTTTTTTAATAATATCTAAATGCTCTAGCGTTTTTTTTAATGCTTCAGTTTCTTTTAATTTATCGTCGCTTTCAAGAACATGTTTGGATCGATCTAAGTTATCAATCAAATTTAATGCTTCTTTTGCAAAACTATAACCACCATATTCAAAAGCATCTTCTTTTTCTTTTTCAAATCTTCTTCTTTGATTTTCCATTTCAGCAAAAGTTCTTGCCACTTTATCTTCTAGTTCAGCAATTTTTTCTTCTGGAGTTAGCTCTTTAACTTCTTCCTCAGCTTCTTGCTTTATTTCTTGTTTATTTTCTTCTGCTAGATTTTCTTCAGGTTTCTCATTTTCTTTTACAGTATCTTCGTTTTGATCTGCAGAAGTGTTATTTTGGATTTCCTCTTTTTCCATAGTCTCTTATATGGTAAGCATTTTCTTAATTTCTAGATGTATAAACAAAAAATTAATAAATTATTAATAGGCACTAATAACAAGGGTAAATTACGTGAAATCAAGAGTTTATTGCCCAAAAAAATTAAAATTTATTCTACATCTACATTCAATCTTAGAAGCCCTGTTGAAAATGGTAAGACTTTTAGAGAAAACTCACTGATCAAATCTAAATATTTTTCAAAAAAGACAGGATTGTTGTGTTTAGCTGACGACTCTGGTTTGGAAATAGATTTTTTAAATAAAAGTCCTGGAATTTATTCTGCAAGGTGGGGAGGAAAGTATGGGGACTTTAGTAAAGCCATAAAAAGAGTTTATAGAGAATTAAATAAAAAAGACAAAAATTGGAAAAACAAAAAAATAAAAGCAAGATTTATTTGTGCACTTTCTATTTCATACTTAAATAAAAAAATTGCTTGTGTCATAGGTAAAGTTGAAGGTCATATTTCACATGAAGCAAAAGGAAAAAATGGATTTGGTTATGATCCAATTTTTATTCCTTTAAGAAAAAGAAAAACCTTTGGACAAATGAAGCCATCTCAAAAGTATAAAATGGATCATAGATATCAAGCTTTTAAAAAAATTAGAAAATTTCTATAAGTTTTTGATCCTCAATTTTATAAAAATTAAGTCTATGATTAATTTTATTATTTTTAATATCAAAAATTCCTATTTTTCCTTTGAATGAATTTTTTTTCTTAAAAATTTTATTTAAGTTTTCTATTTTTGAATTCATTGATAAATAATAAACTAAGCCAATAAGGTCATAACTTAATAAAGACAAATGAGTTGGATCTTCGTTAAATGCGTTATAGTACTTTATTTTGTAGCTATCAAAATTTTCTTTATTTATTGATGGATAATATAAAGGTTGGATATCAGTTTCATTTAACAAACTTTCATCAAACCATTGATTTAAAGTTATAAAATATTTATTTTTTGGAAGGACGTCAGTATATAAAAGTGATGTAGATACACTTTTTAGACTTTCATCAAAATCTGCAATTACAACAGCGTCAAAATTTAAACCACCTAAACTGTATCTTTTTTCAAGTCTTTTTATTTTTTTATCTTTATTTGGATCATTTGAATTTTTTATTCTTTTTATTTCGTCCTCTAAATTTTGCTTTCTTATTCTGTAGTTAGTAATTTCTTCTATTTGTTTTGTTAGTTTTGTAGGCTCTATATTATATTCGTAATCTTTATAAATTTTAATTTTTGAATTTTTCATTCCTCTTTTAACTTCAAATTCATAATCTTGGATTGGTGTTAAAAAAATAGTTCTTTGTATTTGATTAGTTTCTAAAAATTTTTTTATTGTATTAAATTGTGATGTAGAATTAATTCCAGCGGAGATTACATTTTTTGGAAGATCTAAAGTTTTATTTGTTAATGATAAAAAAGTTAAATCCTTCATTTCATCTAAATAAGTTAAACTTTCATAGAACACAGGGCCTACAACAATTTTTATCCCCATTTCACTTAATTCAAATGCTGATTTTAAAGTTTGGTTAGCTTTAGTTGCTGTATCTTTTGGATAAATTTCTATCAGATCATTATCAATATCTTTGACTGCTAATCCAACTGCTTTAATGATTGATTCTCCAATCTCCTTATTTTCTCCTGTCATAGGCACCAATAATCCTATTTTGATTTTTTCTTTAGCATTAACATTTGGAAAAAATAGAAAGTAAAAACTTAATATAATAAAATAAATAATTTTAATTAATTTGATCATTTTGATGCTAGTATAATATTTTTTAAGCTAAATTATGATCATAAAACCACAATTTAAATTAAAAGAATACGAAAATGGTCTTTATTTAGTGTCAACTCCTTTAGGAAATCTAAAAGATATAACTTTAAGAGCAATTGAAATTTTGCAGCGGTCTCATTATATTTTATGTGAAGACATTCGTGTTTCAAAAACCCTTTTAGATAAATATCAAATAAAATCAAAATTAATTTCAAATCATAAATTTAATGAAAAAAAAAATGTAGTAAAAATCATAGAGTATCTTAAATCTGAAAAAATAGTTTCTTTGATATCAGATGCTGGTACGCCTAGTATTTCTGATCCTGGTTCAATTTTAGTTAATGAGTGTATTAATAACGAGATTAAAATATTTCCCATTCCTGGACCTTCGGCTGTTGCCGCAGCTGTTTCAATTAGTGGTTTTTCAGATAAATTTTTGTTTTGTGGTTTTTTGCCAGATAAAAAACAGCAATTATCTAATGAATTAAAAAAATTCTCAGAATTTGAAAATTCCTTAGTTTTTTTTATTTCCCCAAAAAAAATTAATAAAATTATACCAGAAATAAAAAAGAATTTTACAGGAAGAAAGATAGTTTTTTGTAGGGAAATAACAAAAATGTACGAAGAATATATTAGAAAAAATGTAGATGAATTGGAACTATTTGAAAAAGAACCAAAAGGTGAGCTTACAGTTGTTATTTCTGAAAAAAAACTAAATAAAAATTTATCTGAAAAATTAACTGAATCAGATATGAATATGATTAAAAAAATGATTCATAAATTGTCTACAAAAGAAATTACAGATATTTTAAGTCAAAGCACTAATGTATCTAAAAAAGAAATATACAATTATTGTTTAGAACTAAAAAAATGAAAAATAAAATATTAATTTTTGTTTTAATAAGTTTTATTTTAACTGGATGTGTTGGGGTAGGTTCTAAAGGTCTTTTTGGAACTGGTGTTTCTGTTGCATTAGATCCTAGAACAGTGGGCACTCAAATAGATGATTCTATAATGCAAAAAACTATTAGTGCTAAAATATTAGCTAAAGATAAAAAATATCTTATTTCAGTTAAAACAAAAGTTTTAGATGGTCGAATTTTTATAACTGGAAAAGTAGATAGCCCAGAAGAAAAATTATTAATAACAAAACTAGCCTGGGAAACGAAAGGTGCTAGATCTGTAAGAAATGATATCAAAATTAAAGAAGAATTTAATTTTAAACAGTCCGCAAAAGACGTTTTAATTACCTCTCAACTTAGAACAGCTATAATTGTTAATAAAAATATTAAGGCAACTAACTATCAAATAGATACCTATAAAAAGAAAATCTATATTTATGGAATTGCTTTAACTTCAGAAGAAAAGGATTTAGTTATAAGTGAAGCAAAAGAAATACTTGATGTCGAAGATGTAATTGCCAGTATTATTCTTGTTGAAGATTTAAGAATTCAAAGAGAATAATTATTTTTTGTAATCAATCACTTGAGAAGAATAAGCAGCAATCGATGCTAAATTAAGTATTTCAGAAGTTGATGATCTTAAAGGTGCAATTTCTATCGGAAGCCCAAGTCCAATTAATAATGGTCCAATCACTTTTGTTTCACCTATAGTTTTCATCAATTTGTAAGAAATTGCTGCACTATGTTGTCCAGGCATTATTAAAATATTTGCTTTACCAACTATCTTTGCAAAAGGATAAAGTTCCTCATACTCTGGATTAAGAGCAACATCAGGCTGCATATCTCCATCAAATTCAAAGTCTACTTTTCTTTCTTTTAATATCTCAACCGCGTTTCGAATATGTTTTGTTCTACTAGTAAGAGGTTGTCCAAATGTAGAGTGGGATACAAAAGCAACTTTAGGATCAAATCCAAAAAGTCTAACTACTCTTGCTGTAGATATCGCCATTTCAGCCATTTGTTCAGAAGTTGGATATTCATGGACACTTGTATCACCAACAAAAATAGTTCTCCCTTTATGAACGATCATGTTTAAACCAAACATAATCTCACCTTTTCTTACATCAACAACTTGCTTAATTTTTTCAAATGAAGCACCAAATCGTCTTGTATTGCCTGTTACAGCACCATCAGCATCACCGCAGGCAACCATACTAGTAGCCCAGACAACCCTATCATTTCTAATCATTCTGTCACAATCTCGTTCTAATAAACCTTGTTCTCTTTGCAATTTTTCAAATAAATGTTTTACGTATCTTTTTCTTTTTTCTTCATCTTTTGAATTAACAATCTCAATGTCAAAATTTTCACTGTAACCAATATTTTTAATCTGTTCTTTAATTTTACTTTCTTTACCAACCAAGATTGGAATACCTAATTTTGAATTTTTGAATGCTATAGCTGCTTTTAAAGTATTTTCATCTTCACCATCTGCAAAAACTATTCTTTTCTGATTTTTCTTAATAAATGAATTAATACCCTGCATGATGGTAACGGTTGGGTCTAGTCTTTGTTTTAGTTGATCTTTATAAACTTCAAAATCATCTATATTTTTTCTAGCTGATCCACTATCTATGGCTGCTTTTGCTACAGCCGCTGGTATTACACTAATTAATCTTGGATCAAATGTAGATGGAATAATATAATCTTTTCCATAATGAGGTCTTTCTCCACCCATAGCTGCAACAACTTCATCAGGAACATCTTCTCTTGCAAGCTTTGCTATTGCATTAGCTGCAGCAACCTTCATTTCTTCATTTATCGTTTTAGATCTCACATCTAAAGCTCCTCTAAAGATATAAGGAAATCCAATTAAATTATTTACTTGATTAGGGTAGTCTGATCTCCCTGTTGCAACAATTGCATCATTTCTAACCTCATTAATTTCCTCTGGGGTAATTTCTGGATCAGGATTAGCACAAGCAAATATAATTGGTTTTTTTGCCATAGATTTAACCATTTCTTTTTTTAGAACACCTTTTGCAGATAATCCTAAAAAAACATCTGCACCTTTAACAGCATCCTTTAAAGTTCTATGTTTAGTTTTAACTGCATATCTGGATTTCCATTGATCAATTCCCTCAGTTCTTCCTTCGTAAATAACGCCCTTTCTATCTAGCATTATTATATTTTCAGATTTTACTCCTGAATTTTTAAATAACTCAGTACAAGCTTGTGCTGAAGCTCCTGCACCATTTACTACAACTTTAATTTTTTTAATTGATTTACCACAAATATCTAAAGCATTAATTAATGCTGCAGTTGTTATAATTGCTGTTCCATGTTGATCATCATGAAAAACAGGAATATCCAAAATTTCTTTTAATTTTTGTTCTATTATAAAACAATCTGGGGCTGCTATGTCTTCTAAATTTATTCCACCAAAACTAGGTGCAAAATTTTTAATTGAATTTATGATTTCGTCTGAATCTGCGCAATCAATCTCTAAATCTATTGAGTCGATATCCGCAAATCTTTTAAATAATACGGCCTTTCCTTCCATCACAGGCTTTGATGCAAGAGCACCTAAATTTCCCATTCCTAATATTGCCGAACCATTACTTATTACAGCAACAAGGTTTCCTTTACTCGTGTAATCATAAGCTGCTTCTGGATTTTCACTTATCTTTTTTACAGGAGCAGCAACTCCTGGAGAATAAGCTAAAGCGAGATCTCGCTTAGTTGTCATATTTTTTGAAGAGTTAATCTCAATCTTGCCAGGTTTTTTGTCTTTATGAAAATCTAAAGCTTCTTTATCTGTATAATGATCAATTTTTGTTTTTTTCATTTCTGATAACAATAAGTGTACAATTGGGGTAAAATTAAGACTAATATGATTTATGAACTTACTTAAGTCAACAGGCACATTTGGTTTTTATACTATCATTAGCAGATTGCTGGGTTATTTAAGAGATATTTTAATAGCAATTTTTCTAGGAACAGGGATGTTGGCTGATGCTTTTTTTGTAGCATTTAGAATTCCAAATACTTTTAGAAGATTGTTTGCTGAAGGCACTTTTAATGCAGCATTCGTTCCAAGTTATTCATCAGAAATTACTAAGGGAAAAAAACAATCAAACAAATTTGCTAACGATATTTTTAATCTCCTTTTTTTAGGGTTGTTGATTTTAACAATAATAATTGAAATTTTCATGCCAGCATTTGTTTCTATTATTGCACCAGGATTTGTGGGTGATTTAGAAAAAATGGAGTTAGCAATTAATTTAACAAGAATTACTTTTCCTTTTTTATTTTTTATTTGTTTAGCCTCATTTTTTTCTGCAATCTTAAATTCACACAATAAATTTGCAGCTGCTGCTGCAGCGCCAATAATATTAAATATTGTTTTAATTTTAGTATTGTTTTTTTCTAAATCTTTAGGTGATCAATTAGTTTATTATTTGTCCTATGGTGTTTCTTTAGCTGGTTTTTTACAATTAATATTTTTATATAAATACGTATCAAAATATTACTCACTTAAATTTAGTTTTGAATTAAAAGTAAGTAACAAAGTTAAATTTTTTTTAAAAAAACTTTTACCAAGTATTTTTTCATCAGGTGTCACTCAAATTAATATTTTAATTGGTACAATAATTGCATCATTTCAAGCAAGTGCAGTTTCTTACTTATATTATGCTGATAGAATTTATCAAATTAACCTAGCTATAGCTGGTATCGCGATTGGCGTTGTAATACTTCCTCAGCTGTCAAAACATATTCAATCTAGAAAAAAAAATAAGATTTTGCTTATACAAAATAAAGCTCTTGAATTAAGTTTATTCTTAAGTCTTCCAGCAACTATCGCTTTAATCATAGGATCAGAACAAATTATTTCAGCTTTATTTGGCTATGGGTCTTTCAATGAAAATTCGGTGAGCAATTCAAGCTTAGCTTTATATTATTTTGCATTAGGTCTGCCTGCTTTTGCATTAATAAAAGTTTTTTCAAGTTTTTTCTTTGCAAACCATGATACCAAAACTCCATTTTATATTTCTTTGATCTCAGTATTGGTTAATATTTTTATTAGTTTGTATTTTTTTAGTGAAATTGGTTTTATAATAATTCCAATAGCTACATCTATTTCATCTTGGTTTAATTCAATATTGCTATTTTTATTTTTAAAAAATCGACAATTATTTTATTTTAATCAAATATTTTTTGTTAAATTTATTAAAATAATTTTTGCATCAATTATGATGGGTTTATTTTTTAACTTTATGTTAAATTATTTCCAGAATGAATTAGCATTTAATCAATCAATTAAATCTTTTTATTTAGTTTTATCTGTTATATTAGGGTTATTGTTTTATTTAATTGTGTCTTATTTCATCAAAGCTTTTCAAATGAATGATATTAAATTAAAGTATTAATTTTATGGGTAAAAAAATATTTTCTGGCGTTCAGCCTACAGGTAATCTTCATCTTGGAAATTATTTAGGTGCCATAAAAAACTTTGTAGACTTAAATAACGATAAAGATAATAAATGTATTTTTTGCGTAGTTGATCTGCATGCCATTACAGTAAAGCAAGATCCTAAAGAATTAAAAAATAATATACGGGAAACTGTTGCAACTTTTGTAGCAAGCGGAATAGATCCAAAAAAAAGTATAATTTTTAATCAATCTAGTGTGGCTGCACATGCAGAAGGAGCATGGATATTAAGCTGTGTTGCTAGAATGGGCTGGTTGAATAGAATGACACAATTTAAGGAGAAAGCTGGCAAAGATAAAGAGAAAGCCAGCGTAGGACTGTACTCTTATCCAGTTTTAATGGCAGCTGATATTCTCTTATATGATGCTACTCATGTTCCAGTAGGTGATGATCAAAAGCAACATTTGGAGTTATGTAGAGATATAGCTCAAAAATTTAATAATGATTTTGAAGTAGAAAATTTTCTTCAAGTTCCTGAACCTTTAATTCAAAAAGAATTTTCAAGAATAATGAGTTTAAAAGATGGTTCAAAAAAAATGAGTAAATCAGAGTTATCAGATTTGAGTAGAATAAATTTAACAGATGATAAAGATCAAATAATAAACAAAATCAAAAAAGCAAAAACAGATCCTTTGCCTATGCCACAAGATATAAAGGAGCTTGATGAAAGATTAGAGGCAAACAATCTTTTAGGAATTTATTCAAGCTTGACAAACTCAACATTAGAAAACTCAGTAAAAAATTTTGCAGGTAAAAATTTTTCTGAATTTAAAGAACAATTAGCCGAAAAACTTGTGAATAAAATTGAACCTATTTCTAATGAGATAAAAAAACTTTTAGGAGATAAAAGTTATTTAGATAAAATTCTTCTAGATGGAGTTGAAAAAGCTAATTTTATTGCATCCAAAAAGATTAAAAGAATTAAAGAAATAGTAGGTTTTTAATAAAAATTTATTATCAAGTTTTAATTTTTAAAATATTCATTATATATAATTTATGTTCGTTCAAACAGAAGTAACACCAAATCCAAACTCTTTGAAATTTCTTCCTGGGAAGAAAGTTTCAAACAGTGGTCCTTATGAAATTACAAATAAAGAGGACATACAAAATGAATTAGTGAGAAATATTCTGTCAATAAATGGTGTTGAGGGTATTTTTTTAGGTCAAGATTTTATTTCAGTAAATAAGAACGAAAAAATTAAGTGGGACGAAATAAAACATATTGTAATTTCTTTAATAAATGATTTTTACGCAGATGGTAAAGAGTTTGTAATTGATGAAAACATAAAAGAAGAAGATTTAGATTTGAGTGAAATCGAATCAAAAATTGTAAAAATTTTAGAAGAAAAAATAAGACCTGCTGTTGCTAGAGACGGTGGGGATATAAAATTTAAAGAATTTAAAGATGGAGTTGTCAAAGTACAATTACAAGGGAGTTGTTCAGGATGTCCTAGCTCAACAATGACTTTAAAACAAGGTGTTCAAAATCTTTTATGTCATTATTTGCCAGAGGTAAAAGAGGTTGTTGCTATACAATAATTAATTATGAGAAAATTTAAAAAATCAGGTTTTTTAAAAAACAAAAGCTTTAATATAGTTTCACGGTTTTTTTTAAGTTCTTTTATTATAATTTCATTCTTTTATGCAGCGCCGATAATTATCAATTTTACAGATAAAAATTTTAATAACAAAGAATTTACCAACAATTCAAAAAACATTTTAAAAAATACTTTAAATAAAGATAAATTAATTGAGGAAGATTCAACAGCAGATGCTGATGAGAGGGATTTATTATATGACATTTTAGAAGAAAATAATTCTGAAATTAATCTAGTTAGATACACAACATCTGAGATTGATTCATTATTTAAAGAAGTAAATTATAATCTAAAAGATGTAAGAGATTCAAAATTAGTGAAACCAATAGACATTGGTCTACTACCAAATGAAATTAAAAACATAGCTAACACTAAAAAAAGAAAAGATATGTTTATTAAAATTGTTCTCCCTTTAATAGTTAAAGAAAATAATAAAATTAGAGTTGATCGAAAAAGGTTATTCACAATTTTAAATAAGAATAGCAATACTGAAATTGAAAAGAAATGGTTAGAAAAAAAATATAAACAATATGGTGTAAGAAAAAATGATTTATCCACTTTAAAAGTAAGAATGGATGAAATACCAGTTTCATTAGCAATAGCTCAAGCTGCAAAAGAGACTGGTTGGGGCACTTCAAGATTTGCATTAAAGGGAAACGCTTTATTTGGACAATGGACTTGGTCTGGAGAAGGATTAAAACCTAAAAATGCTGACGAGGGGAAAGATCATAAAGTTATGAAATTTCATAGTTTACAACTTTCTGTAAGAGCGTATTTAAGAAATTTAAATACTCATTCAACGTACAGAAATTTGAGAAAAGCTAGAACAGAACTTAGAAATCAAAACAAATCTCTTGATAGTTTAATCTTGTCTAATCATTTGGACAAATATGCAGAAACAGGGAGTCAATACATAGAAGTTTTAAAAAAAATTATTGAACAGAACAACTTAAAAGATTTTGATGAGGCAAGACTCTTGCCTTCAAGCAAAGATTTAGAAAGTTTAATTTAATTTTCTTTTATAGGGAATTGAACACCAAACCATCTCCATTTTCCGTTATCATTTAGAGAACAATTTATTCTACCTCTTCTTGGTTTGAATGGTTCTCTAAATTCAATCGTTAAAGAGTTGTTGGTAAAGCTTGTTTTTGATTTTTCCCAAATATCTCCCTCATTAGAATAACAATTGATATTAGATAAATTTTTTTGTTCTTTGAAAAATTCGACTTTAAAACTTGGAGGGTTTGTGTTTTCAAATAATTGTTTTTCCTCAGGAAGTATTCTTTTATATTCAAGTGGATAATAATTTATTATTGATCTAAATCTTTTTAATTCTCCATATTTTTCATTAATTGGAAACCTAGGTAATTCAAATTTATTTTTATTTAAATCAATTACACCAGAATGTTGACCAAAAGCATATTTAAAATTCTTAGATATATAATCTTTCATAAACTTAGAGTATTCACCAAATGGATATGAAAATAGATTAGGTACGTAACCAAGTTCTTTTAGGAAAATATTATTAGCTGTTTCAATATCTAAAATAAATTCTTCATTGCTTACATCTATGAGATATTCATGAGTATGAGAATGATGTCCTATATTTGCAAATTCATTCCTTTCAACCTCTTTAATTTGCTCCCAAGTCATGTAACCTCTTTTTCCTACTGGTTCAGTTGAAACAAATAAAATAAATGGAATTTTATTTTCTTTTAGATAAGGCCATGCTTCAGTATAAAAAGATTCAAAAGCATCATCGATAGTTATAAGAATTTCTTTTTTTTGTTTTGGTTTATTAAACTGTTCATCAAAATTATTTGGATTATGAAAATTAAAATTTGAGTTCTTAATAATATTTATATGTTCCTTAAATATATCCATTTTAATATTGGTTGAGGGGTACTTATTCTCATTAAAACGGTGATACATAATTGATAGAATTCCTTCATCATTGGAATAGTATTTGATATTATTTTCATCTGATTTAGAACTGATATTAGAAAATAAAATAATTATGAATAAACTGATAATTGATGTAGCCAGTGAAAAAATTTTTTTAATGATCATAACTAGTAATGATATTTATAATATTACTAAAGAG
>NZ_JBNGYX010000012.1:0-12026 GCF_052049995.1 Candidatus Pelagibacter sp.
TTATAATTCTTATTAATGTTTTATTTAATTATATATATTTAAGAAATTCTAATAAAATTATTTTCACTAGATACCTAAAATATAATTTGCTAACAGCTGCAACCTTAGTATTCATATATTCATTTGTTTATGGAATGAATAAAGAATTACTCCTTATTCACGTGCCAGTCTATTTTTTTGTATTTATGAGTTTTTTTCTTACAATTGGACTTAAGTACATTAATAGCCCTAGTGAGGATATTTATGAAATAATTAAAAAACATAAGAAAATAAGTGAAAAAAATATAATTTTGAAAATTAAAAAAAGAAAAATTATTGATCTGAGGATAAATGACTTAATTCAACAAGGTTTTATAACTCTAAAAAATCGCAAATTATCACTTACGAAAAATGGAGCTAAAATTTCCAAACTTTTTAATTCTTTAAAAAAAAATTTAAAAGTAGAGTGTAAAGGTTAGACAATTGATTGACTTCATTTTAATTTTAAATACTTTTTTTTATTTTTTTTCATATAAAATACTTTGTTATGTTTTAAAAAATGTTTATTATTTTCCTTTTAGATTAAGAGACTTAATTAATTTTTTTTTAAACATTATACTATTTGCTACTTTAAACTTTTATTTTACTGCAGGATATTTTTTTGAAATTGTTACACTCAATGTATTAATATTTTATTTTCTTTTTCATGTAATAAATATGATCGAAACTTCTCCGAGAACAAAAATTCTTATAGAATTAAAAAATAATAATAACATTAGTATCAATAAATTTAAAAGAAGGTATTCAGAAATACATATAGTGAAAAATAGAATTAAGAGGTTTATAAGTACAAACCAAGTTTATATTAAAGGAAATTATATCTTAATAAATGATGACAAAAAAATTAGTTTTTTAATATTGATTGAAAAAATATTTAAATTGATCAAAAAAATTTAAAAATTTTATTTTTTATACTAATTAAAAAAAGTCTTTGAATATTATAAATAACCTTTATGCTGTTAGCGAGTTTAAATGCAGCAGCTTTTCTACTTGGATCAAAAACTTCTGTCTCAATAAACATAAAATTAAAATTTTTTAAATTAGATAATTTTACCCAAAGCTCTACTTGCCAGCAGTGTGAGTTTGTTTTAATTGATATTTTATTAAGAGAAGTTTTTTTGATTATTGATAAACCATTGTAATAAGGTATTTTTAAACCAAATAAAAAATTTAATAGAGGTGTGTATGATTTGGTAAAAAGCTCCCTAAAGTAATTCCTCTTTGATTTTCTGCTATAAAATGTACTTACTATATCAAAATTTTTATATTTTTTTTTTATAAAAACCTCTAAAATTTTAATTATTTGAGAAGCAGGATGAGCATCATCTCCTGGAAGCCACATTAAATAATCATCATCTAACAAATTTAATCCTGTTTTAACTGCTCCGCCAAAACCTAAATTTTTTTCATTTTTGCAATACTTTAAATATGATTTATTTTTAATTTCATTTTCAATAACTTCTCTTGAATTATCTGAACTACAATCATCAACAATTAAAATTTTATAATCTTTGATTTTTAACTTTTCGCAAGCTTCTTCAATTTGTTTAATGGTGTTTAAAATTCTTTCTTCTTCGTTATAGCACGGTACTACAAATGATAGCATAATTTATCTTAAAGAAAATTTACATGTAAAGGCTTTTTGTCATTAGGATCATGTGGTAAAATTCTTTTTATATCCTTTATATGATTATCTAGTGCCTCATTCACATAATGTTGTATTGGCAATGTGCCCATCATAGTTTCAGCATTAAAATTTGGAGATGCTAAATAATTCATAATTTTCCAATACCTATCAGACTTAAAAATATCTTTAAATCTCTCATCTATATAATTGCCAATATGAAATTTCGAGTATCTTGCATTAAAAAACATTCCTGATGGTGCAACTAAACCACTGCCACTAATTTGTAATAAAAATTGTGGTCCGTAAAATCTTTTATAACTTGGCTTACCTTTATTTTTTATTTTTTCCCACTTGATAATAATCTTAGTGTTGTCATTGCTATACTTTTCTGCTTCATTAAGACTTTCATACATTTCCTCATATTTACTATAATCAACTCCTAATGTTCCAAATTCATCATCAGAGCAATGTTTTATAACACCATAATCTACCCCAAGTTCTGCTGCTAGCTTAGCAAAAGGAATAATTTCATCTTTAAATTCTGGCATTAAAACCATTTGAATACCTAACGTAACCTTTAATTTTTTTCTTTTTTTTAGTTCCACTGCATATTTTATATTTTTCATTGCTCTATCAAAAACTTGAGTTTGTGTTTTATCTTTAAACATTATTTTTGCATAACCTTCAGGTGTGCCTGCAGCACACGTAAATCTAACCCAAGTTAAATGTGGTAAAACTTGCTCTATTTTTTCCGATTCCCACTCCCAACCATTTGTAGCGTTACCAACATCAATGCCAATATTTGATGCATGTTGAATAAATGGAACATATGCTTTTGATAAAGTACTCTCTCCATCGGAAATTAAAGAAACACCTTTTACTCCTATTTCTTTAAAATCATCTAATAAATTAAGTGCTTCTTTAGTTTTAATATTTGCTCTCTCCTGAGGTTCTTGCACCATTGCATAACAAAATGAACACATAGCTCCACATGCTCTTGTAAGAGCCATATCAACGCTCACTGGCGCAACTCTTTCTCCATTTTCAAAAGCTTCAACTCTGTCATAATGATAAGCGAGTTTATGAGAGTCTAAAATTAATTTTCCTTCTTTTGTATTTATAGAGTTATCAGAATTTATATTGGTTTGATTGCTCATTATATTAATTTTCCCATTTTTATTTCAACACCTCTCAAATTTCTCAACTTACTTTTGTCACCAACAGGTTCTAGCCAAATTGTAATTCCTCTATCTATATTTTTTTTTAAACTTTCCTCACAGTCAAGCAGTAAGCTACCTCTTAAATTTGCAGGGATACTGTTTTCAATTTTTAAAATTATTTGCCCATCATCTAGAGCATTAATTATTTTAAAATCCGAGTAATTATTGTTCTTTGACAAAATCTTCTTAACAATCTCAATTCTTTCAATTTCATTTAGTTCTTTCCAGGCGTTTTGAGGTGTAGGAGTATCAGCAAATGCTGTTTTTTTGTCTATTAGATTATTCATAATAAAATTAATAAACCTTTATCAATTAAATTTAAAAAAGCCAGAAATACTTTAAAAAGGTCCTAAAAAACTTTTATCTGGTTGGTCTGCTTGGATATTTGGAATATCTTTTTTGCTAACAAGTATTTTTTTATTACAAATTTTTGATATTTTTTTCAAAGTGTCTTTTAATGATGGATAGGAATGTTTTGCTAAAGAAACTGTAGATGGAATTGGTGAGTCAGTATTACCAACTCGTAAAACTTTTATTTTCCCACCTAGTTTATCATTTATTAAAGCTGAAATTTCAGCACTAACACCATATTGCATCCATCCATTATCGATAATAATAACTTTTTTTGTTTTTTTTGCTGAAGAAATTATTTTTTTTGTGTCTAATGGTCTTAAAGATAATAAATCAATTATTTCAGTAGAAATATTATTTTTAGTTAATATTTCTCTAATTTTAAGAGACATTAAAACAGTATAGGAAAAAGCTACAATAGTTAAATCTTTTCCTCTATTTACATATCGTGATTTTCCCAAATCCAGCTCAAAATATTTTTTCGGCACATCACCTACTGTTTCATGCAACCATCTATGCTCAAAAAAAATTACAGGATTGTTATCTTTTATTGAAGCATTCAATAAACCTTTTGCATTAAAAGGATTACTAGGACATACAACTTTTAAACCAGGAATATGTGCAAAAAGACTTTCTAATGATTGTGAGTGTTGTGGTCCTTGTCCCCATCCTCTACCAATGATAAGTCTTATTACAATCGGCACTGGCTTTTTTCCTCCACTCATGTAAAACCATTTTGCTGCCTGATTAACTATTTGATCCATAGACAAGAGTGAAAATTCAACTCTCTGATGAACAATTACTGGTCTTTTACCTTCCAATGCAACTCCAATTGCAAAACCTGTTAAGGAATTTTCACTAGTTGGCATATCAAAGACTCTATTTTTTTTAAATTTTTGGTTTAAATCTTTTGTTGTTCCAAAAACACCCTTGGGATCATCAACTCCTAATCCAATGATTATTACATTTTTATTTTTTCTCATGGATTGCTCTAGTGCCTCGTTTATAGATTTTGAAAAACTCTGAATTCTTTTAGGCATAAATATCTTTTTTTAATTCATCAAAATTAGGAAATTTTGAATCATCTGCAAATAGAAAAGATTTATCTATTTCTATTTTTATCTTTTTTTTAAAATTTTCGATTTCACTTATTGTTATGAAATTATTTTCAATTAAATATTTTTCTGCAATTACTATAGGACATTTCTTTAACCATTTATTGATGTATTTTTTTTCTCTATAATTTAAATTGTCATCATTATTTGGACCACAATGTTCTAAATGTCTGAATGTTTCAAATGAAATTATATAAGGTTTTGATCTAGCTCTAACATCATTTACAATTTTCTTAGTTTTTTCATAAATTTCAAAGACGTTGTTTCCCTCTATTTTCTTCCCATTAATTCCAATTCCATTAGCAATTTTTATTATATCTCTTTTTTTTGACTGTCGTTTTGACTTATGAGAATAAACAGAAAATTTATTGTCTTCACAAACAAATAATACGGGTAGCTGATGTAGTGAAGCAAAATCTAAACTTTCCAAGAAAACTCCTTCTTCAGTTGCACCATCTCCAAAAAAAATTACACATAAATTTTTTCTTTTATTTAACTTAATTCCCCAAGAAATTCCTACACCTATAGGTATAGTGCTACCTACTATAGGAACTGCAGCCTCAACACCTGCCTCTAAATCAATTAAGTGCATTGATCCACCCTTACCTCTTGCACAACCAGTCTTTTTACCATGTAATTCAGCAATCATTTTATTTAAATTTCCACCTTTAGCTAAATAGTGAGCATGCGATCTATGAGCAGTAACTATTTTATCATCTCTATTTAAATTACTTGAAATGCCAACTGGAACAGCTTCTTGTCCAATTGATAAATGCACAGGACATCTCATTTTTTGTTGGCTATACCTATTAGCTATTTCTAATTCAATTAATCTTATTCTTAAAGTATCAAAAAAAATTTTTTTATAATTTTTTTTCATTTATAAAAATTATTAATTAAATTAGTGATATGAATTATTTCTTTCTTTCTTAAATATTGATTTATCGGGAGTGTAAGAATTTTTTTTGATTGTTTTTCACAAACAGGAAAATCACCTTTTTTATATCCCAATTTTTTTGCTGCAGGCTGTAAATGGATAGGAATAGGATAATGTATAGCAGTTTCAATACCTTTTTGTTTAAGAAAAGATCTTAATTTATCTCTTTGATCCACTTGAATTACAAAAGTATGATATGTATTAAATTCATCTTTAGTCTCTAAAGGAAAATATATATATTTACGATCTAAATAATTTTCATAAATCTTAAAATTATTTCTTCTTTTTTTAATAAGAGTGTTTAGTCCCTCTAATCTAAAATTCAAAATTGCAGCTTGAATATTATCCATTCTAGAAACAAACCCAAAATTCTTAACCTTATTTCTATTACTCATTCCATGATTTCTAAGATCTTTTATATAATTGCTAACTTTTAAAGAGTTAGCAATTAAATACCCACTATCACCTATTGCATTTAAATTTTTTAAAGGGTGAGCAGAAAAACATCCAAAATCGCCAAAATTTCCCGCATGCACGCCCTTATATTTTGAACCAATTGCTTGAGCAGCATCTTCAATTATTTTTAGATTATATTTTAGGGCAATATTTTTAATTTTATCCATTTTGCAAACTCTGCCTGTCAAGTGAACAGGCATAATTACTTTTGTTTTGTTGGTAATTTTTTCCTCAATTTTATCAGGATCAATATTTTGGTCATCTAATACGTCGACAAATACTGGTTTTGCGCCCAAATGAACTATTACTGATGTGGAGGCTATAAAAGAGTTTGGTGTAGTAATTACTTCGTCTCCACGTTTTACTCCTGCGGCATATAAAGCTAAAACTAAAGCATCTGTACCACTATTTAGTGATATGCAATTTTTTGAATTGGTTAATTTACAAATTTTTTTTTCAAACTTCTCAATAAATTTACCCCCTACAAACTGTCCTGAGTTGATAACTAATTTAAATATTTTAATTAAATTTTTTTCTTCTTTTTGTGATTGTTTTTGTAAATTAATATATTTAATTTTCATTATAAAAAGACTTAACTGTATCTATAACATAATCTATTTCTTTTTTTGACAAGTGCTGATCACATGGAAATGTAATAATTTTTTTTGTATGATCATCTGTGACCGGGAAATCTCCTTTTTTATGATTTAAAAAATTCAGAGCTTCTTGTCTATATATTGGTATTGGATAATGAACTTTAGCTTCAATACCCTTTTTCAGACAATGTTTTAATAACTCATCTCTTTTTTTTGCAAAAATAATGTACAGATGATAAACAATCTTAAAATTTTTTGGTCTAGGTGGAATTGTAATTTGAGGCAAAGAACCTAATTTTTTGTCGTAATAATTGGCATTTTTAATCCTATCATTTGCTATTTTTCTTGCTTTAGGGAGTAACCAATTTCCAACAACTGCTTGGAATGTATCAAGTCTAGAATTGTAACCACATATTTTGACTGTATCTCTATTTGATAAACCATGGTTTCTTAATAGTTTTAATTTTGTATAATGTTTGTAACTATTTGTAGTAATTATACCTCCATCAGACCAAACATTTATATTTTTTAATGGATGCAAAGAGAAAGCACCAAACTCACCCCAAGATCCAGAATTTTTACCATTAATATTAGCAAGAATAGATTGGCATGCATCTTCAATAATTGGTAATTTATACTTTTTTGAAATTTTCATTAACTTAGGCATATCTGTCATATAACCAGTAAAATGCACTGGAACAATTGCTTTAGTTTTTTTACTAATTTTTTTTTCAATTAAATTTGTATCCATACAAAAAGTATCATCACAATCAACAAAAACTGGTATTGCCCCGAGTTCAGTAATTGCTCCTACCGTTGCTACAAATGTATTGGCAGCAGTAATAATTTCATCACCTTGCTTTATCCCTATTGCTTTTAAGCTTAATTTAATTGCATCAGTTCCTGAATTTACACCTATTGCGTATTTTACATTCATTAATTTAGCAAAATTTTTTTCAAATTTTTCTAAAGGCTTTCCTAATGTAAAATCCCCAGTGTCCACAAATTTTTTTAAATCCCTCCACAACTCTGGAGCATTACCAAATTGTTGTTTTAAATATGAGTATCTAACCTGCATTACTTTAATTGAATCTCCTGCATTTTTTTTATATTAAAATATATTGAGTTATCAAGTGAACCTGGTAATTTTTTATTTTCAAATGCATCTTTTAAATCTTTAACTGCATCCTCAATTGTAAAGTTTGGTACAAAATTAATTATTTTTTTTATTTTTTCTGATGAGATATGATAAGACCTGTTATCATTTGTTACCTCTTTGTCTATTTCAACATCTTCTCCTATTACTTTTTTTACAATATTTGCAATTTCTTTTACTTTCATATTATCATATCCGGCGTTAAAAATTTCACCATTAACTAAGTCTGCTTTTGCCTCAATAACATTTAAATATACCCTTACCATATCTTTTATATGTATATTTGGTCTTAATTGCTCACCCCCAAAAATTTTTATTTTTCTTTTATTAAATGCAAGATTAGTTAAAATATTCACTACCACATCAAGCCTTTGCCTTTTTGCATAACCACAAACTGTTGCTGGTCTTATAATTACAGTTTCAAATCTATTATCCTTATATTCAAGTAGTATTTTTTCACATTCAACTTTAAATTTTGAGTAATCTGTTAAAGGTTCGAGTGATAAATTTTCACTAACATTTTTTTCTTTTTTAATGCCGTATACAGATGAAGACGAAGCGTATATAAATCTTTTGACTTTGTTATTTTTACATATCTCTACTAAAGGTCTAAAACAATCTAAATTAATTGATTTTCCTAATTCAGGATTTAATTCGAAACTAGGATCGTTTGAAATACAAGCTAAGTGAATTACTATTTCAAAATTTTTAATAGTATTATTTAATTTTTTTAAATCCCGAATATCTCCTTCAATCAGTGTTAAATTTTTATTTTGATCTAGTGCATTTTTTCCATAGATAAATAAATCGTATACAGAGACACTGTAATTTTCTTTTAAAAGCGTAGGGACTAATTCTGATCCTACATAACCACCGCCACCAATTACTAGAATATTTTTAGTCATTACTTTAACATAAACTCAATAGTTCTTAATAAATTCTTTTTATCTAAACTTTTGCTATTGCCAATATTTTCTACTGCACTAGCTCCAGCTAAAGATCCCAAAAACAAACTTAGGTCGTAAGGTACTTTAAGCTTTAAACATAAGGAAACTAAAGCTAACATAGTGTCTCCAGCACCTACTTTATCAACAACTTTTCTTGAAAAAGCAGGACACTTTATGACCTTATTATTTTTACTTTCAATTAAAAACGCACCATTTCGTCCTCTAGTGACAATTAGGTTTTTGATTTTGTGCTTTTTTTTCAAAATTTTTGCTAAATAGTAAACATCACTGAGTTTATCTCGCATTTCATGCCTTAGCTCTGTTTCATTTATCAACAAAGTGTCAATTTTCTTATATTTTTCTAATGAATGATAGCCATAGTTGGATGCATTGACTTGAGCATTTAAAGCAATAAATTTTTTTAATTTTGAAATTTCTGAAGCTGATTTTTCAGAAATAAAACCGTGCCCATAATCAGAAATTACTATTAAGTCTGATTTAAAATTTTTTTGTTTTATCAAATTAATAAATTTTTTGGATGTAGCTACATCAGTAGATTGATCGTTCATACTATAAACTCCAAAGAGTTTGTTTCCTGAAATTGAGTCTATAAAACGTTTTTTTAAAATAGTTGGTCCATTCTTTTTTACAATAAAATTTGTATATATATTTTTCATTAAATTCTTCTTGATAAATTTTAGATAATTTTTTTTATCACCTAGACAAGATATTAAATAATTTTCATGACAAAATGATGAGATATGATTTGCTATTGCACCAGCGCCTCCTAAATAAGTCTCCTTATTTTCATCCCTTATTACCATATGAGGTTCTTTGCCAGATTTTCCTAATACTTGGCAAAATACATATTCATCTATAATTGTTTCACCAATAATAATTGGTTTTAATTTTGTAAAATTATCAAATATTTTTGCTATATCTTCATATGAATATTTTTTTGAAATATTTTTTAAAAATTTTTTTTGCTCTTCATTAAATAAAATTTCACTTTTATTTATCAGATTGCTTGAGCTAAAAGTTTCATCATTTGAATAGAGAATTTTCCCATTATTTTTTCTTAAAGCTTTAATTTCTTTATAAATTTTTTTTGTATGATCTTTAGTATTGTCTTTATAATCAGGTCCTTTAAAGTAGATATCTGGCTTTACTAAATTAATCATTTGTTCTGCCGACGCAGATTTACTTATAATAACAGCATCAACAATACTAAGTGACTCAATCATTTTAGCCCTCACGTTTACGTTAAAAATTGGTCTACCAGGTCCTTTATTAATAAATTCATCAGATGTAAGTGAAACTAACAAAAAATCACCAACCTGTTTTGCACTTTCAAAATGTTTAATATGACCATAATGTAATAAATCAAAAACTCCGTGACATAACACTACTGAATTTTTTTTTATCCTTTCCTTATTCAATAACTTAAGGATAGACTTTGGTGAGTGAATTTTGTTGGACATATTTTTGCTAACTTTTACTCGTTTTAACAAAATATTAAATAAAAATTATAAAAAGTTACTATATTTTTTTACAAAATACGGGTCAAAATAAATATTGTCCCTTACTTTTTTAAATAAATAATAAATAGTATCAAAAAACCCTTTATTTTTTTTTAGAACCAAGAAATAGAAACCATTTTTTTGTAGCTATTTTAATTTTTTTTGGGGTCCATACTGGAGCATCTTTCCAGTAAGATAAATTTTCTAATAGTTTATTTATTCCTTCTTTTATTCCAACTTTGGGATACCATCCAATTTTATTCTTTATTTTTGAAATATCTGCAAAAGTTATTTCTGGTTCACCAGGTCTTTTAGGAATATAAACTTTTTTTCCACCCAAAATACTAACTATTCTATTAACACTAATAGTTTTACCACTTCCCACATTAAATATTTCACCTGATACTTTTTTATTCTTTGAGACGGCTATAATTGAGTCAACAATATCTGAAACGTAAGTAAAATCTCTAGTTTGTTTGCCATTACCTACTATTGTAAAAGGTTTACCAGAAAGTTTTTGAGCCAAAAATACACCAAATACTGCTCCATACGTACCTGAGGTACGCGCTCTTGGACCATAAACATTAAAAAATCTTAATGATGTAGAATTTAAATTAAATATTTTTGAATAATGAATTGCTAATTCCTCTCCCAACCTTTTAGTTAATGCATAAGGATATTGTGGATCTATTTTTGCATTTTCTGATGTGGGATATTTTTTAGGAATTCCATAACTTGAAGAGGAGGCTATGTAAACAAACCTTTTAACCTTATTCTTCACAGATAAATTTAAAATATTGTGTGTCCCTTTAACATTAACATCAAAATAAAGTTTTGGATTTTCTATACTTGGAACTATATCTGCCATAGCAGCTAAGTGAAAAACATTATCAACTTTTCTAAAATATTTTTCTATTTTATTTTCATTTAAAATATCTTGATTTATGATCTTTATCTTATTTTTTATAACTTTTAGATTACTTTTTCTTCCTACTGAAAAATTGTCAATAACAATTACCTTATGATTTAATTTGACGAGCTTTTCAGCTAGGTGACTACCAATAAAACCACCTCCCCCAGTAATTAAAGATATCATTAAAAAAGTTCTATAGAAAAAAAATTAAAAAAAAAGAAAAAAATATAATTTCAATGATTACTATTTACCTCATCCTCTTCAATTTTAATTGAAATTAACTTTTTTTCGAAAATTTATAAAATTTTATTTATATCGTAATTTGAATATTTAAACCTAATCCACTGAGAGATTAAATGCATAAAAGTTGAAAACATATCTTCAGTAATTCCATAATTTTCGCAATTTAAATTATAATGAAATTTTACATTATACTTTAATTTTTTTTTTAAAAAACCTGTAATATAAATAATATTTATTTTCTTTTGATTTGCTCTTTTGATTAAATTTAATATATTTTTTGATGAACCAGAGCAGCTAAAAATAAATATTACATCACCTTTACTTCCATGGTTCTCGAGTTGAAAGTCAAAAATATTTTCATAATTTATATCATTTGAAATTGCAGTTATTAATTCGACTGAATTTGTAAAAGAATGGACTTGAGGAACCATTTTATTTTTTGAAGATATTTTTATACCTTTGTTAAAATCACACAAAAAATGATTTGATACTGCTGCTGAGCCTCCATTGCCTGCTACAAATATTTTTTTTTTTGATTTGATGCAATGCTCGATAAAATTGGAAATTTGTATTAATTTTTTAACATCCACATTATTAATAAGATTTGAAAGCTTCAAAAAATAATTTTTGAAAAATTCTTCTTGTGATTTTTTTTTATTTTTTTTCATTAATATATAATAATATCTTTCTATAAATTTCATATTACTTATAATAAAATTTTAATTTTATATAGATTTAAAAAATATTTATAGAAAATGAATTTAGATTTGATAATTGTTCTAAAAGCTGAAAAATCTAAGTATGCTAACAATATAACAACTCCCAAACTTAGAATAAATGACAAAAACTATTTCAATAAATTCCTTTATTATGTATCAAAATATAACTTTGAAAATATATTTATAT
>NZ_JBNGYX010000013.1:0-9254 GCF_052049995.1 Candidatus Pelagibacter sp.
AAATTGTATTCCAAATTGTAATCTTTATTCAAAATTTTGTTGTAAATAATTTTTTTATATTTTTCGAATGGTTGATAAAAAAATTCTTCCCATGTATTTTTCTCTTTATAATTTGAGTAAAAAAAATTGTTGAATTTAAAGTATAATATTTCATTTCTTTTTTTTCTCGCCAGTCTGTTAAGAGCATAAATTACATGTGCCCCAATTCCTGCCATTTTATCGTATTCAACAATAGTTAGTTTCATGAATTTTAATTAATTTAAATTTTATCTTTTCTTAATAGTGTTAATTCTATCATGTCAAAAATTTCTAAATTTGAATTATACTTTACAGGATCAATAACTTTGTTTGGGATATTTGCTATAACAAAATGATTTTTTAGTATTTTATTAAAAACTTTATTTATTAATTCAAAACTAAGTGGACTAAGTAAAGAATTAAGATGATGAAATTCCATTATAATAATTGGGAATTTATCTATAATTTTTTGATCTACATCATCAAATATATCATATTCTCCACCCTCAATATCTACTTTTAAAATTGTTTTTTCCAAATGTTCTTTAATAGGTGTTTCATCTATCCATTTTTTTAAAGTTATGTAGTCTTTTGATGAATTTGGTCCGATATATTTTTTTTTAAAAAAAAACCTTTCATGAGATATAGGAGGTTTTTCGACTGATGCATCTGCCATGTAACATTTAATACCCATATCTGCTAGATCTTTTTCAAATTGTATTAAATTACCAACCCCAGCTGTTAGACAATATTCAATATTATCTAAGTCTTTTGGAATAAAATATCCACCAGCACCATCTTCTCCGATTTTTATTAATTCAACTTTGTGATTTAGTGGTTTTAAAACATTATAAAGTTCTGTAATTTTTTGATGTTCTGTAAGTTGTCCAATATATATTTTCAAATTGAAAAGTATTTTTTTTAAAAATCTTCTTAAAAAATAGAATAAAGTATTCATAAAGATTACTTTTTATTTTAAGTTTTTATGCCATTCAAGAGTTTCTTTTAAACCATTATCAATATTCGTTAATTTGATTTTGCCAAATTCTTTTTCATATTTTTCTATAGATATATTTGCTTTGTCTGGTGCTCCTTTTAAATAAGTTTTTTTATCTGGAATTAAAAGTTTTGCATTTGTTATTTTTGATATTTTTTTTGCAAGATTTTTGATTGAAATAATTTTTTTTCCTCCTACATTATAAATTTCAGATTTGCCAAAAAAAAGTATATTTATCATCATTTTTAATGCATCCAAAACATATATGTATGATCTCAATGCATTCCCTTTGTCCATCATTTTAATCTTTTTAGTTTTAAGAGATTTATTAATAAATTGATATAAGACCCTTTCATCGTTAATTTTAGAACCAGGTCCATAAGCCAAACATAAACGTACCGATTTAGCATCAATTTTGAATTTATTTCTATATATATTTATTAAAGTCTCGCCAGCTAATTTTGAAAAAATATAACTAGAGCGAGAGTGGTTTGTATTTGCTTTTCCAATGTTATCCTCTGTATTGTTCTTTTTGTTTCCACTGTAAATCTCGCTAGTACTTAAAAATAAAAATTTACCATTTTTATTCAATTTACTTAGTAATATATGCAGAACTTTTGTATTTAATTGAAAAGTTTCGATAGGCTTACTTACAAATTTGTTTGGTTGTCCATATGAAGATAAATGAATAATTATATCATAATTATCAATATCTTTTTTTTTTAAATTAACTAAGTTTTTTTTTATAAAATTTATTTTTCTATTTTTTCTTAAAAAATTTAAATATTTTGGAAGCTTTGAAACATGACATATAGTAAGATGTTTTGGAGAGTAATCTAATTTGAATAAATTTAAAAAAAAACTTATAAAATAGTTTCCCACGACGCCAGTAGCGCCTGTAATTAAGATTTTTTTTTTTTTTAAAAAAATAAATTTTCTAAAATCAAAATTTTTTTCAGTTTCATTTAATATAATTTCTTTAAAAATATTTTGCATGACCTTAAGTTAAATTCGTAACAATTTTAGCAATTCTTTTTCTATATTTTTCTTAGTAAAACCAAGTGCATTATCATGTTGTTTTTTATTTCCATAGTTTGTTAAAAATTTATACGGAATACTAATGTTTTTTATAGAGATTTTTTTTCTAAATATTTTGTTTAATTCGTTGTTTAAGTTCGAGCTAAAATAAGGCTCAATAAGTAGAAATTTATCAATATTTTTATTTATTTTTTTGATCGCCACAACATCCAAAGGCCTAATTGTTGATAGATAAATTATATTTACATCAAATTTAAAGATATCATCCAAACAGTTCATTACTGGACCCACTGCTATAATTGTAGCTTTTGATCCTCTTCTTAACAGGTTTAATTTACCAAATTTAACTTTATAAGAATTTTTGTTTTCATAATCAGAAAGCCTAAAGTACATTGGATTTTTACTTTTAAAAGTTTGTGTAAAAATTTTGTTAAACTCTTCAGAGCTACCTGGAATAATAATCTGCATGTTTGGAATTGATGTCATTAAATTAATATCTTCCGCGCAATGATGAGTACAGCCCATGGTGCTATAATCATATGAGCTCCCTGTAGTAACAAATTTACCTTTCAATTTTTGATATCCAAAATCAATTTTTAGCTGTTCGAAAGCTCTTGCAATTAAAAAAGGCGCGATTGTATGCACTATTGGAGTAAATCCCATTAAAGCTAATCCTGCAGCAAAACTAATTGTTGATTGTTCTAAAACACCTATATTTTTTGATCTGTCTGGATAATATTTTAATAAATTTCTAAAACCAAAAACTCCAATATCACCTAATAATAATATTGATTTTTTATTTTTTTTGAAAATTTTTTCAGTAGTTTTTACAAATTGTTTTCTCATTCTATTTGATTTCCTTTAAAATCTTTTCATATATTTTGTTATCAATTTTTTTATGATGCCATTCATGTTGATTTTTTTCCATGAAACTTATTCCATTACCTTTGATAGTATCTGCTATTATAGCTAATGGTTTTTTTGATTTTAAGATAAATGATTTAACAATTTGATTATGGTTGTGACCATTAATTTTTATTACTTTCCAATTGAAAGATTTAAATTTTTTTTCTATGCTATTTACATTTATTGCTCTATCTGTTGATTTATTTTTATCAACAATACAAATTAAATTATTTAAGTTATAATTAGAAGCAATTAAACAAGTCTCCCAAATTGTGCCTTCATTACATTCACCATCACCAATTATACAAAAAACTTTAGAATTTAGATTCAAAATTTTTTTTGAATAAGCTATGCCAGCTGCTATTGGAAAACCATGGCCTAGAGATCCTGTTGAAGCTTCTACACCTTTAATTTTATTTTTATCAGGATGGCCACCAAAATTACTATTATATTTTGTAAATGAATTTAGTGACTTAGTTGTTATTATTTTTTTATTTTCTAGCACCACATATTGAGCCAAACTAGCATGACCTTTGCTTAATATAATATGATCTCTACTTAAGCTATTCGACTTAATTTTTCTAATATCTACAATTTTATCATATAAGATCCATACAATATCAAGTATTGATAAAGCACTAGGCACATGTCCATCACCAGATAATTTTGCTAACTCACAAATTCTAATTTTAAACCTATTGATTTTTTTTTTTAAATTTTTCTTCATTCAATTTTTAATAATAATCAAATTTAAAGATTAAATTAGTTTTTTATAATTTTTTGAGTTATTAAGTTTCAAGTAATCTTCTTTTGTATTAATATTATGCCAATTATATTTTTTTGAAGTATTTGTATACAATTTATTTTTACCAGATAAAATAAACTTATTTATTACATATTCCCAAGTATGTTCCTTACCAATATTATTAAAATATTTTTTCATGAATTTAAAAATTTCTATTTGAGTAGATACTGAAAATTTATTTATACATGCAATTTCTCTGTTAAATTTTTTTTTATAATTTTTCTTATGATCTATTGATAACACTTTCCTTTTTTCATCAATTTCCAAAACAAAACCCTCATTTTTAATACTACTGTTGGTTTTAATAACTGAACCAATTATATCTCTTTTTTTTTCTAAAATAATTTCTTTAGTCAGTCGATTATTAAAAACTAAATCACCATGCAACATTAGAATTTTTGTTTTTCTTTTTTTCCAGTGTTTTTCAACAGATTTCCAACTTACAGCAGATCCATATTTATAATAATTTTTGGCATAAACATAAAATAAATTTATCTTTTCTTTATATTTTTTTAGGTATGATTTGATTTGTTCAGATTTATATCCAACAACAAAGTAAAAATTTTTTATACCCAGTTTAATTAGGTTTTGAATTATGTAGTCAATTATTTTCTCTTTTTTATATTTAAGTAATGACTTAGGTTTATGTGTGAAGCTGTTAATTCTTTTTCCTATACCAGCTACAAGTATAATAGCTGTATAATTTTTTCCTATTTTAACCATATTCTCATTATTTTTCTTTGCTCTAATTTATTTAAATTAAAAGAAGTTCTTCCATGAGCCATTGATTTATTATTTATTATAATAATTTCGCCTTCAGATAATTTGTATTTTGACTGCATATTCTTACTACCCAAACATTTATCTAAAAAATCTAAACTTTTTAATTTTTCTTTTGAAATTTTTTTATCTTTGATTTTATATGCATTTATAATGTATTCTCGCAAATACCTAAATTCAAAGTTTTCTTTATTTTTTTTAAAAATTGGTGCCTTAAAAATGTAATTTGAGTTTTTTTTAAAACCTCTTCTTTCAAAATAAAATTTTTTACTAAGAATTTTAATAATTTTTGGATTTTTTTTTTTAATATAATTATAAATTTTTTCTCCATCAGCTAAAATTGACACTCCACCTTTTGCAGAATTCGTTAAGCAGCACATTATTACTATATTGGGTGTTGAATTTAATTGTGGACCATCTGTATGAATTGAGCCTCCGATATTTGATTGATGATAACGAATACTTGTATCAATTTTATAATTATTCTTTTTAATTGCATCTACATTTGGAGTTACAAAAACAGTTTTGTCTCCTTTTTTATTTTGTGAAACTTTTAAACCTAATACTTTTGAAATTAATTCTGAAAGATCAATTAATTTTTTTTTATTTTTTGTATTTAAATTAACTATAAGAAATTTTTTTTTATTAACAATATATTTTTCAATTATTTTTGAACCTAACTGCTTACAAGTTAAAAAAATTTGTTCTTTTTTTTTTTTATTATTTTGTTTTTTTAAATTATGAATTTCTTTTATGAATTTTTTTGTATCAATTAAAGTACTCATTAAATGATTATATTGTAAAATTTTAAAGATAAAGTATTACTATCGTAATGTTAAATAAAAAAAACCAAAAAAAAGTATATTTAGCTTTTTCATCAGATATTTTCGTTGGTCCGTATTTTAAAATCTTAAAAAAAGCATCAAAACTAGGATCTTTAACAGTTGGGTTGCTTACTGACAAAGCCATTTCCAAATATAGAACAATACCTCATCTCACATATGAGCAAAGATTCAATCAGATAAAAAAATTTAAATTTATTAAAAAAATAATACCTCAAGATGATCCAGATTATTCCAAAAATTTGAAGCTCTTAAAGCCAGATTTTGTGGTCCATGGCGATGACTGGATAGAAGGTATACAAAAAAAATACAGACAGAAAGTTATTAAAAGTTTAAAAAAATGGAAAGGTAAATTAATTGAATATCCGTATGACAAAACTTTTTCTACTGAAGAATTTAACTACTTTAATTTGAGCAATGGCACAACCCCAGTTCATCGACAATCTAAACTTAAAAGATTATTAAAAATAAAAAAAATAATTAAAGTTTTAGAGGCTCATAATCCAATTTCTGCACTTATAGTAGAAAAAATGAGCATAGATAAAAAAAATAAATTTGATGAATTTGATGCTATATGGTCGTCGAGCTTAACTGACTCAGTTTCGAGAGGTAAGCCCGACAACCAGTCTGTAGATTATTCAACGAGGTTATCAGGATTAAATGAAATTTTAGATGTTACAACCAAACCAGTAATTTTCGATGCAGATAATGGTGGTAGATTAGAGCATTTAAAATTTATGGTTAAATCTTTAGATAGAATGGGAATTTCAGCAATTGTAATGGAGGACAAAGTGGGTTTAAAAAAAAATTCTCTTTTTCAAAATCAAACTGGTAGTCAACAAGATACAATAAATAATTTTACAAAAAAAATAAAAATATGTTGTAAAAATAGATTTTCAGAAAACTTTTTAGTAATTGCAAGAATCGAGAGTATTGTCTTAGGAAAAGGTGTTGATCATGCAGTTAAAAGAGCAATTAAATATTCAAAAGCTGGTGCAGATATGATTTTTATTAGCAATAAAGACAATAATCCAAAAAAAGTATTTGAATTTTCAAAAAAATTTCGTAAATCTAAATATTCAAAACCACTTGTTGCTGTGCCATCAACCTATTCTAGCGTTAAAGAAAAAGAATTAATTAAAAATAATATTAATTTAGTAATATATGCAAATCATTTGCTAAGAGCTTCATATAAATCTATGGTTAATACTGCAGGAGAGATACTTCTGTATCAAAGAGCTTTAGAATCTGAAAAAAATATTTTGCCAATAAAAAAAATAATTAGTTTAATCAATGATTAATTGTGAAGAGCTAAAAAAAATTCTTAAATCGAATAAAATTAAAAATATTACTGGAGTACCAGATAGTAATTTAAAAGAATTATTAGTTTCATTAAATAAAGATAAGTACTTTAACAATATTACGGCTGTTAATGAGGGAGCTGCAATTTCAATTGCATCTGGTAGATACTTATCTTCTGGTGAAATTTCTCTAGTGTATTTGCAAAATTCTGGATTAGGAAATGCTATTAATCCATTAACATCACTTTCTAATAAGGAAGTTTACAACACTCCTTTGGTTCTATTTATTGGCTGGAGAGGATCCAGAAAAGATGAAATTCAGCATAAAAAGATGGGAAAAATTACAAAAGAAATTCTTAATTTATTAGAAATTAAAACTGAAATAATTGAAAAAAGAAATGATTTAAAAAAACTAGATAAATTAATTAAACTTTCAAAAAAGAAAAAAAAAATAGTAGCTGCTTTGTTTCATAATTCTTCTTTTGAAAAAAGTAATCATAATAAAACAAGCGTTGAAAAGAAAATAAATCAACTTTCAAGAGAAATTGTTGTTAAAAAAATTTATGAAAAACAAAAACAAAAATCATATATAATTAGTTCCACTGGATATATTTCAAGGCAACTTTATAAAGAAGCAAGTGAGAATCCAAAAAAAAATATAAAAATTTTATATTCTATTGGGTCTATGGGTCATACAACATCCCTATCTCTTGGTATTTATTCAGCAACAAAATCTAAAGTGATTGTTATTGATGGTGATGGTTCAGCTCTAATGCATTTAGGCTCTTTGTCAACAACTGCATATAATTCTGGAAAAAATTATAAATATATTTTAATTAACAACGGTATACACGAGTCTGTAGGTGGGCAATCCACTAATTCATTTAAATTAAATTTTAAAAAAATTTCTGAAGGTTTAGGTTTTTTAAATTACATACAATTGAAAAAATTTATAGATTTAGATAGAAAAATTAATTCTTTTCTAGTTTCAAGTGGACCTTCTTTTCTTGAAGTAATGATTAAAAGTAAATCAAATAATGAATTACCTAGAATTAAAAATTTAGATTTAATAAAGAAAAGACTGATAAGTGCAAAATTTACTTAAAAATAAAAAAAATCTATTTAAAATATTAAATAAATTTAAACTTAAAAAAATATTAATAATTTCTGGAAAGAGTTCTTTTCCAAGAAATATTTTGAGACAATTTATTCGTAATGACAACATTAATATATATTTTAAAAAGAATAGAGATCCTGAATTTACAGAATTTAAAAAATTAAGAAAAATTTTTTTAAAACTTAATCCTGATATAGTGATGGGGATTGGTGGTGGATCTGTTTTAGATCTTACAAAAGTGGTTTATGTAACAAAGAAAATAAAAAAACCTAATGAAATATTTATTAAGGACGTGTTAACCAAACATCCTATTAGACAGAAAATAATTCTTTTACCTACTACTGCTGGATCTGGAGCGGAAGCAACAAATTTTTCTGTTATGTATTTTAGGAAAAAAAAATTTTCAATTTCATATAAAATAAAAAAAAAAATAATAATTTTAATTCCTGATTTAGTTTTGAATAATTCTAAAAAAATAAAAGGACCAAGTGCTACAGATACTTTATGTCAATCAATTGAATCAATTTTATCAATTAACGCAAATTCAACGAGTTTTAAATACGCAAAGAAATCTCTTAATTATTTTTTAAAGAATTATAAGAATTATTTTCAAAAACCAAATTCTTTTAATGCATTAAATATGCAAATTGCATCAAATTTTTCTGGTAAAGCAATAAACATTTCTAAAACTACTGGGCCACACGCTTTATCATATTATTTGAGTACCAAACATAACGTACCGCACGGTTATGCTGTTTCAATATTTTTGACTAAATTTTTAAAATTTAATTACAACATGATGCAAAATGACAAAAATTTGGCTAAAAAATTCAATTTATTATTTAAAATATTTAATGTCAAAACAATAACTTCTTTAAACAATAAAATCGAAAATATTTTTAAAATTCTTTATAATGGCAAGAACTTTAAAAATATTTTAAAAAAAGTAGACAAAAAAAAATTAATTAGCAGTGTTAATCTTCAAAGACTTAAAAATAATCCAATAGAAGTAAAAAAAATTGATCTCTTTAAGATTCTTAATTTATGATTAGTTATATTTTTTCAAAAGAAAAAATACAGAATGAAGACATCTCTAAGGAGAATTTGATTATTGCTAATCAATTACTTGTTGAAAATCAAGTATTTCCATTCTTATTATATGGAACTTTACTTGGAGTTTTTAGAGATAAAAAATTAATTTATGGGGATAACGACATTGACATAGGTTGTAAATATGAGGATTTTATAATCAGCAAAGAAAAAATCATTCAGAGTTTCAAACTTAGAGGGTTTGTTTTAGCTAAAGAAAATAAATCGTTAATTACCTTAGTTAGAAAAAATGAACATATTGATTTATATTTATTTAGAAAAATTCCAATTTTGAATAGTTATTTCTCCATGAATTTTTATATACCTTCAAAATATTTATTAAATTTAAATTATATATCAG
>NZ_JBNGYX010000014.1:0-8001 GCF_052049995.1 Candidatus Pelagibacter sp.
ATTTTATTAAAACTACTTTTTAATAAATTTGTTGAAAAAACTACTTTTTCAAATTTTTTATTTATAATTTTTAAACTTATTTTATACAAAAGTGGAAATACATATTTTCTAATTTTATTTGAAAAAAATCTTTTATCGTTGATTATGTAGCTACCTGTAATTGGTCCTAATATTGTATTTTTTGGTAAAAGTAAAAAAATTAAAAAATTCCATAAAGGTAAGTAATTTAGATAAATAAATTTTTTTTTATTATTAAATCTGACATAAATAGAATTTAAAATTGGAATAAAGTATTTATGAATTAAATTTTTTTTGTTATATGAGTTGTTAAATACTATTTTTTTTTTTAATTTTATGTTTTTTTTAAATTTGGCATATGTATCAATAAAGTTTTTTCCAAGAACACCCTCTCCGGTTGTTTCAGAAAAATCACTTCCTATTACAAAGATTTTTTTAATATTTGATTTTTTTTTCAAATTAAAGTTTTTTTGAATTTTTTATATTTCATAAAAATTAGTCCTACTACATATGAGCTAAAACTTACAAATAATCTATAAATTCTTCTTCTGGTATCAGTTTTAAGTCTCCAAAGAAATTCTAGACCATAGTTATCAAAAAAAATTGGTATCTGTTTTTCTTCTCCAGATGCCATGGTTACGGCACCACCAACACATAATATTTTATAATTTTTACTATAATTTTTAATCATTTCCGACATCAGCTCTTGTTTTGGGGTGGGAAGAGTAATTATAATTAAGTCGGAATTACTAAAATTTATTTTGCAGTGATTATTAAATAGATCTTCTACTTTTCCGTAAGGTAAATTTATATGTACAATGTTTCTTTTGTATAAATTTTCTAAATAATTTTTAGATTTTTCTGTTAAATTTCCAATTACATAAATTTTTTTAATTAATTCTGGTAATTTAATATTTTTAACAAGAGATCTACCAGGTATTTTAGCAATATTTTTATAAAACCTTTTTGCAAATATTCCATCAGGCCAAAGGTATAAATTCTCATGAAGTCTTATTACATTTAGATTATAAAAACCTATAAAAGCTAAATTAAGTCCAGATAATGAAAAATTTTTATCAAATGGTATTTTTGAAATATTACTTATTAATTTTAAATTTAAATCTTTACTTAGTTGTTTAAAGTAAGTTTGCAACTCATTTAAAATACGTTCCTTATTAAAATGTTTATTTAAATAATTTTTTACTGAAAGAAAATTGTCTATTTTAATAAGGTTTTTATTATGCACTACATTTTTTAAAAAATTTACAACACCTTCGTGATCCTCAGGATCAAAACAAATTCCACTATTAGTTGTCTCAATTATTTTTTTAGCTTCGCCTTGTATCATTCCAAGAATAAATTTTTGAGAATTTAAATATGTTTGCAACTTTCCTGGTATTGTTCCAGATAATCCTTCACCTTTAGATAATGATATTAAAAGAATATCTGCTTCATCATGGTACCTTTTTACTTCCGATAATTGAACATGGCCTTTAAAATAAAAATTTTTAATATTTTCAGATTCTACTAATAATTTTATTTCTTCTAACTTTCTACCTGTTCCAATAATAGTCCAATGAATATTCTCCTCATTTTTAAGTTCTCTAGCTACTTTAAAAATATTATCAAAATTTTGAGCTTCACCTACGTTACCTGTGAATACAATATTTATCTTTTTTTTATTTTCATTGGTAGAGTTGTATTGTTCATTTATGCTATTTTGTTTATTTGATGTGAGAGTTTCTGGCCATGCTGGAAAATAAGAAATATTTTTTTTTTTAGGATAAATTTGTTTTTTAATAATATTTATAAATGTTTGAGATTGTGCAAGAATTAAATCATGACTTAAATATATTTTGATTACTAATTTTTTAAGTAAACTATATAAAAACTTATTTCTAATTATTGATAATTCAAGAAGTATATTGGGCCAAAGATCTAATACCCACAAAACCGTTTTTGCATTTTTAACTTTTGAAAAAAAAATTGAGACAATAGCTACAGTTATCGGGCTCGTAGCAAATGTGAATATATAGTCATACTTTTTTTTTCTTAAGTAAAAAAAGCCAAAAAAAATTCCACTGAATACAAAGGATAAGTAATTTAAAAATAAATTTACTTTATTTGAATTTTTTCTTAACCAAATTGGAACTCTGTAAATATTTGCGTCACCATATTTTTTGTACTTTTTATGATTTAACTTAAAATCTTCATATAGCTTTCCTTGTGGATAGTTTGGTTTTCCAGTTAATACATCAACTTCATATCCTCTTTTTGTTAAATCAGATGCAATATCGTTAATTCTAAACTGTTCGGGCCAAAAATATTGTGAAATAATTAATACTCTCAATTTATTTATACCAGACTTTATAATTTACATATTGTATATAACTTTGGATTATGTTTGAAACATTTCCAGAAACATTTGAAATAGAATAATCAGAATGTTCATCAAAGACTTTCTTCCTTAAATTCAAATCAACTGTTTCTATAATATCTTTAGATTTTAGTCCTGATAATGTAGACAACCCTCTTTCTAAACCTTCTTGACGTTCAAATGTAAACCTGAGATTTACTGAGGGAATTTTTAAAATAGAAGTTTCCTCTGTTATACTGCCACTATCTGATAAAATTAATTTACAATTTTTCATTAATTTAATGTAATCATAAAAACTAAATGGCTTTGAAAAAATAATTTTTTTGTTTAAATTTTTTATTTTTTTTAATCTACTTCTTGTTCGCGGATGAGTTGAAAATATTATTGGTAAATTAAACTTCCTAATTAATTTATTAAAAGAATTTATAATCTCTAGTAAATTTTTAGATTGATCTACATTTTCTTCTCTATGTACTGAAGCTAAAAAAAAATTTTTTTTTTTCAATTTTAATTTTTTTAAAATAGAACTTTTTTCAATTAAATCATTGTACTCATTATAAACTTCAAAAAGAGGGCTTCCTATTTTAATAATTTTTTCATTTTTAATTCCTTCGGAAATTAAATTTAACCTTGCATAGTCACTATAAGTCATATTTATATCGGAAATGTGGTCAACGATTTTTCTATTAATTTCCTCTGGCACTCTTTCATCAAAACACCTGTTGCCCGCTTCTATATGAAAGATTGGAATTTTTCTCTTTTTTCCACAAATAGCAGTTAAACTAGAATTTGTATCTCCTAAAACCAATATACCGTCTGGATTTTCATAATTTAAAATTTTATCCACTTCAATCAGTGACTTACTTAAAAAGTCAATAGGTGATTTATTTGATATATTTTTTAAAATATATTTTGGTTGTTTAATATTTAATTCTTTAAAAAAAATTAAATTTAGATTTTTATCATAATTTTGATTTGTATTAATCAAAATGTGATTAAAATTTTTATCAAGCTGTTTAATTATGCAGGATAGTCTGATTATTTCTGGTCTAGTTCCTAGTATTGTTACTATTTTTTTCTTCATTTAATTTTTAAAATTTATAATAATATGTATCAGGTTTATTTCTATCATAAATTTCATTTGACCAAACAGCAAAGATCGCAGTTTTATTACCTATGTTTTTTATTTTGTGAGACCATCCTGGCAAAGTAAATATTACTCTTGAAGTATTTTTGGTGATTATCATTGAAAATTTTTTTTTAGATACAATGTTATAAAAATCAAATTTTACCTTACCATCTATAAGAAAAAATTTTTCAGTCTTTGTGTCATGATAATGTTGTCCTCTGACTTGATTTTTATTTATAGAAAAAAAAGAAACTTGTCCTATCAATTTATTTTTAAATAATTCAGTGAATTCTCCTCTTATGTCAGTGTTTCTTTTGACTTCAAAAAAACCTTTTTTTTGGTGCATAAAACTTAAAAAAGTGGAATATAAATTTTTTTCAAAATCATTTTTAAGAATGGGTATTTCGGATTTATTAATTTTTTTTTGAAATTCTAATAGTTTATTAGCAAGTGATTTTACATAGATTTTTTTTTGATTTGAAATTTTTTGAAAAATATTTGTTTTTTTTTGAATTTTAATCAACTTCACAAAACTATCAATTAATGTATCGATATAAATTAGACTTATTTGTTCATTTTTAATAATTTTTATCTCTTTATTGTGTAAAATCTGATAACAAAATGTTGCAACAACAGAATTATAAAATGGTTTTGACCATTTACCAAATACATTGGCCAGTCTATATATAAACACCTGAGTATTGTTATTTTTTAATTTAAGTAATAAATTTTCAGCTTGTTTTTTTGAAACACCATAAGGATTTTTTTTAACAACTTGAATAGTTGAAGTATAAATTAATTTTGTTTTTTTTTTTTTAATTTTAAGTAACTCACAAATTTTTTTTGTTAACAAAAAATTTTTTTTTTTAAAATTAATTTTATTTTTTTCTCTATTTGCTCCTGCAAAATGAAAAATTATATCTGCTTTATTAACTTTTTTTGTAAAATTTTTTATTGAAGTTTTTCTAGTTATTTTGTTTAAATCAAAACTTTGAAAATTTTTTAATCTTTGAGTTAAATTTTTTCCTATAAATCCATCTGCTCCTATGATTAATATATTCATTAAATCTCTAAATAATGATGCATATTATTTTAAAACAATAATTCTTTTTTAATAGATTTTAAAATTTTCAATAATTCATTTTCATTTAAAATCTTTACATTATCTGAACTATAAACTTTTAATAAATCTTTTGGTTTTCCAGTATCAAAATAATTGTTATAATTTAAATCTCTTATATCACTTGGAATACGATAGAAATTTTTTAGATCTTGAGCTTTTGAAAGTTCTTCTGATGACAATAGGCATTCATGTTTTTTTTCTCCATGTCTATTACCTATAATTTTAACCTCCCATTTTTTCTTATTCATAAACTTTATTATTGAATTAACTAAAGATTTAATTGTTGATGAGTAAGTTTTTTTAACAAAAATATCACCATTTTTTGCGTTTTTCATGGCGTAAATTACTAGATTTATTGCTTCTGACATGGGCATTAAAAAGCGTGTCATCTCACCATCTGTGATTGTGATAGGTTTGTTTTTTCTAATTTGATTTATCATTAGAGGAATTACAGATCCCCTTGACGCTAATACATTTCCATATCTTGTTACACAAATAGTTGTAGAATTTTGATTATTTAAAGATTTAGATATTGCCACCTTCTCCATCATTGCCTTTGAAATACCCATTGCGTTTATTGGATAAACAGCTTTATCTGTACTTAAACAAACAACTTTTTCTACTTTCTCATCCATGGCAATATCTATTACATTATTAGTTCCTATTACATTGGTTTTAATTGCTTCCATTGGATAAAATTCGCAAGAGGGTACTTGTTTATATGCTGCAGCATGAAAAACAAAGTCTACATTTTTAAAAGCAACACCTAAGCTTGATTTATCCTTTACATCACCAATATAGAACTTTACTTTCTTGTTATTAAGTTTTTTTCTAAAATCGTCCTGTTTTTTTTCATCCCTACTTAAAATTCTTATTTCTTTAAAATATAATTTTTTTTCTAAACAATGATTTACAAAAGCTGAACCAAATGATCCTGTCCCACCAGTTATTAAAATAATTTTATTTTTAAACATGAATACTACTTATACCATCCTATAAAAAATTTATCATTTTTTTTATCGCTAGACATTAAGTAACCAATTAAATAAGCATTAACACATAATATTTTATATATAATATTTGGAAGGTGCATTTTTTTTTCAAGAATAACAAAATTTCTTTCCAAATATTTAAAAATACTCAAACTTAATCGAGTTTTTTTTAGAAGGTTTACAACAAAATTAGTTTGAATTTTAATATAATTATTTTCTAAAGATGCTTTTTTATTCAACTTTATTAAATAATTACCACCTTCATATCCCACAAATTTAATCTTTTCGAGGTATTGTTTAAAACTACGCTCATCATAATGATAAACTAATGGATATGATGCAACAAATTTAACATCATTTTCTTTCAAACGGTAACCAAACTCATAATCTTCAAAACCATAAATATTAAACTTTTCATAGAAAAAAATTTTTTTATCAATTATAATTTTTTTTTTAAATGCCATATTCATTGTAACAATATTTCTTGGATGCAAATAATTTTCTAAAAAATTTTCTTTTTGATTAATTACAAAGTGACGTGACTGTCTAAATTTAATAAAATTTTTTTTTAGTATATTATTTGGGTAAACAACTGAACCACAAAAACAATATTTTTTAAACTTATTTTTTTCTAATAAAGAATAATATTTTTCTAAAAATTTTTTTTCAGGTATACAATCATCGTCTAGTAGCACGATATATTTTGAATTAGAGTTTTTGATACCTTTGTTTCTTTTTGCTGAATGATTATTATATCCAATATCAAAATATTTTATATTGTGACTATAATATTTATTAATAATTTGTTTAATTTGAGATTTTGAGGATATATTGCTGCCACCATCACAAATTAAAATTTCGCTTGGTATTGTTGATTTAACTAATTTATATAAAATTTTGTTTAAGTATTTAGGTCGATTATAAGTTGGTATTACTACTGAAATTTTTGTTTTTCTACTCATATAAACGATTCTGAAAAAAATTTATTTATTTTACAACATGAATCCTTTTAGATTTTAACTCTAAAATTTTATCACATATTTCAAAATTTTTTTTGTTGTGGGAAACCAAAAATATAAACATTTTATCTTTAAAGCCTTTTATTTTATTCAAAATTTGCATTTCTGTCTCGAAATCTAATGCATTAGTAGCTTCATCTAAAATTAAAATTTCAGGGTTTTTATAAATAGCTCTTGCCAGTCCTATTCTTTGCTGCTGACCTCCAGACAACTTAATACCTCTTTCTCCTACTCTTGTATTCTCTTTTTCATTTAATTTATTAATAACATCATCCAATCTAGATAATTTTATAGCTTTCTCATAGCTATCATTATTTATCTCATCCTCATTTTTACCTAAAGTAATGTTATTTTTAATTGTGTCATCAGATAAATAAATTTTTTGAGGTATGTAGCCGATTTTACCCTTAATTATCTGATCGTAACTTTTTGGTTTATTTCCATCTAATAAAATAGAACCTTTTTGAGGTACAATCAAACCACATAAAATATTAAGTAGAGTACTTTTTCCTGATCCGTTCTCACCAAGAATACCAATTATTTCACCTCTATTCGTTTCGAAGTTAACATTTTCTAAGATTGGATTATTTTTATTATACTCAAAATATATGTTTTCTAATTTTATCTTATTAAATGATTTTGTATTTTCATTTGTTAAAACTTTTTCTTTTTCAACAACTTCATCATAATCTACCAATTGACTTTTGATAACTTGTATACATCCATAATGTGCCTTAATGTTATTTAATGCCAATAAAACACGATTATAAGAAGGTAGAATTCTAAACATCCCAAATACGAATAATCCAATGAGAGAAATAAATTTACTTGTCTCTATCTCAAAAAAAAATGAAAAATTTAACAAAAGTACAAATATAACTAACAACATTGTAAGTTCTATTAAACTTTTTGGAGACTCAACAATAAATGCAATTTTTCTTAGGTTTTCAGATGTTTTGAAAGATATTTCACGAAACTTTTTTATAAAAAATTTTTCAGATTGATCAATTTTAATATTTTGAACAATATAAAAACTATCTTCAAGAAATCTTACTCTTGATGAAGTAAACTTTGTAACTTGTGTGCCTAATTTTTTTAACTTTTTTCTAAAGAAAATATAATACATAGTGAACATCCCTGAAGAAATAAAAAAAAGTAATGATGTCTCATAAGGATAACTAATCATTAAAAAAGTAATTATAGTTAATATAATAACTGTATCTGTCAAAAGATATATAAGGCTATCCATCAATTTCATTGCAAAATTATCAACTTCTTTAATAATATTTGAATTAAAAAATGATGAAGAATTTTTAATAAAAAATAAATAATCTTTATTAAGG
>NZ_JBNGYX010000015.1:0-6177 GCF_052049995.1 Candidatus Pelagibacter sp.
GAATATAATTCAAAAATAAAATTATTAATAAAATATGATAAATTCTATTACGAAAATAGTAATCCTAAAGTTTCAGATAAAGAATATGATGACTTAAAAAAAGAAATATTACAAATAGAAAAAGTTTATCCTGATTTAAAATCTGACTACTCTCCCTCAAAAAAAGTAGGATATATACCATCAAAAAATTTTAAAAAGTTTGCTCACAGGATACCTATGCTTTCTTTAGCAAATGCATTTACAGAGGAAGATTTAAACAATTTTGAAAAAAAAATTTTAAATTTTTTATCACTTAAAGAAGATCATAAAGTATCATATACAGCTGAACCTAAAATTGATGGTATCTCAGCCTCATTAACATATAAAAATGGAAAATTTTTAAAAGGGTTGTCTAGAGGAGATGGAAATGAAGGTGAAGATATTACTTTAAATTTAAATACTATTAATGATATTCCTAAAAAAATTATTTCAAAAGATTTTCCTGAAGATATTGATATAAGAGGGGAGGTCTTTATTAAAAATAGAGATTTTGAGAATTTAAAAGACAAATTTGCAAATCCAAGAAATGCTGCATCAGGATCATTAAGACAAAAAAATCCTGAAGACACCAAAAAAATACCTCTTAACTTTATAGCTTACACTTATGGTTTTGAAAAAGGTTTAAATATTAAAAGTCAATCAGATTTCCTTGAAAAACTTAATGAGTGGGGTTTTAAAACAAATTCTTTAAATAAGTTATTATCTGGAGTTAAAAATTTAATTTTAAATTACAATGAGATAGAAAAACAAAGAGCAAATCTTGATTTCGATATTGATGGAATTGTTTATAAAATAAATGATTTTAATCTTCAGAAAAGATTAGGAAATGTTGCAAATGCACCTAGATGGGCTATTGCACATAAATTTTCTTCTAGTAAGGGAATTTCAGAAATTTTAGATATAGACATACAGGTTGGTAGAACTGGAGCTTTAACACCGGTAGCAAAAATAAAACCAATTAATATTGGTGGTGTTATAGTTTCAAACGCAACATTACATAATGAAGATGAAATTAATCGAAAAGATATTAGAATAGGTGATACTGCGGTTATAGAGAGAGCTGGCGATGTAATACCCCATATACTCTCAGTAGATAAACAAAAAAGATTAAAAAATTCAAAAAAATTTATTTTTCCAAAAAATTGTCCATCTTGTGGATCAGGAACAATTAAAGAATTTAACAAAATAACAAAAAAAGTTGATGCTGTAAGGAGATGTTCTAGTGAAGGTTATTATTGTGATAAAATATCAATTGAAAAATTAAAACATTTTGTTTCAAAAGAAGCATTTAATATCGATGGCCTGGGGAAAAAAATAGTTGAAAATTTTTGGAAATTAAAATTAATTAAATATCCCCAAGATATTTTTAACTTAGATTTTTCAAAAATTGAAATTTTAGAGGGCTGGGGCAAACTTTCTGTTCAAAATTTAAAGTATTCAATTGATCAAAAAAAAAATATTTCTTTAGAAAGATTTATATATGCTCTAGGTATAAGACATATAGGTTTAGAAAATGCAAAATTGTTATCTAAACATTTTGTATCATTTTCAAAATTTAAAAATTTATCTAAACAAATTGATTATGAAGATATGTTAAATATTGATGGAATTGGTGAAACACAAGTTCGTTCAATTAAGAATTTTTTTTCAAATAAGGCTAATAAAAAAGTTATAAATGAATTGGAAAATGTTTTGTTAATTAAAGATGCTGTTCAAAATTCAGATGATGGTTTGTTTAATAATAAAACTTTTTTAGTTACTGGTAAATTAAATGGAATTAGCAGAGCAGAAGTTAAATCTCTGATTGAGGAAAATTCTGGAAAAACAATTAGCAGTGTATCAAAAAAACTAAATTTCTTAATTGTTGGTGAAAAACCAACTAAAAAAAAAGTAGATTATGCCAAACAGTTAAAAATAAAAGTAATTGACCAAGCTGAATTTTTGAAAATGCTAAATAAAAGTGGCTAGCCAGCTTTTTTCATTTGGATTTAAATATTTTGATATACTTGAATAAACTTCCAAGTGATATTTAAACAGGTAGTTTTTCTCATCAATTGTTAATAAATTAAAATTAATTAAATCTTTCTCTATAGGTGCCATTGTTAAATTTTGAAATGACAATTTTTTTTTTATTTTTTTAACATAAACTAAATTTTCAATCCTAATTCCATATTCATTGGTTTTATAATACCCAGGTTCATTACTTAAGATCATACCTTCTCTTAATTTTACTGTATTTATTTTTGTAATAGATTGAGGTCCTTCATGAACATTAAGAAAAAAACCAACACCGTGTCCTGTACCATGCGCATAATCTAGATTACTTTTATTTAAAAATTTTCTCGCTCTTTTGTCAATTTTTTTACCTGTGGTATTTTTATTTATATCAGTCGTAGCAACAGCAATATGACCTTTTAATACTTTTGTGAAAATATTTTTGATACTATTTTTTTGTTTGGAAAAACATATGGTTCTTGTGACATCGGTTGTACCATAATTATATTGCCCACCTGAGTCACAAAGCAAAATATCATTTCGATTAATAGTTCTGCATTTTTCTTTTTTTGCACGGTAATGCACAATAGCACCATTTTCACCTGAGCCTGCTATGGTATCAAAACTAGGATAGAGAAAGTTTTTATTTAATTTTCTAAAATTTTCTAATTTCTTAGCTGCATCCACTTCTGTAATTTTTTTTTTATTAATTTTTTTTATCCAAAATAAAAATTTAGTTAATGCTACTCCATCTAAGATATGAGCATTAATCATATTCTTAATCTCTGTTTTATTTTTGATTGCTTTTAAAAGATAAATTGGATCATCTCTTTTTATGATCTTAAATTTAGATTTAATTAAATTTTCATAAAATATTGAACAAGATTTATCATCTATAATAAAGTTTTTTCCCTTAAGATGTCGTATTTTACTTGGTAAAGTATTTACATTTAAAAATTCTTCTTTCTTAATAATTTTATTTTTTAATAATTGCTTACACTTTTTAAGATTACTTATAAGCTGTATTTTTTTTGATTTACTTACTATCAATCTTGAATTGGGAATTGGGCTGTTAGGGCCATCTCCACCTCTTATATTTAAAGTCCACGCAACATTTTCTGGTGCACTAATAAAAATAAAATCGGCGTTATTTTTTTTTAAGTATTTAGTTATTTTGTTTAATTTAGAATTAACACTTTCACCAACAATTTTTTTATCTAAAGAAAAAAATGGTATAGAATTATGTTCTTTCTGTTTTTTAATTTCATCAATAAGATTTTTTTCAACATATTTGATTTTATTGTGTTTTGAAAAATAATTTTTAATTTGAGTATTAGTAAATAACTTTGGATCTATGCCAAGTGTAAGATTTTTAAACAAACTACAATTTATTAATTTTTCAAATCCATAAATTTTAAAATTTTTTCCACTCTCGATTTTACTTTGAATTGTATATCTTCCATCAGTGAACAAATAATTTTTATTTTTAAGAATTATCGCCAAACCAGCAGATCCACTAAAGTTAGAGATAACCTCTAATCGATTTAATTTTGAATATTCTGTAAAATAATCGTCATTTTTTGGAACTACATAGCCATCAATTTCATATTTATCAAATTTAGTTCTTAATTCTTTTATGTAATTTTTCATTTAATTCTTTTTTGATATCTGATCCAACCTGGACTTCTGGTAGTTTCCTCAATTTCAAAATCTTGATTAAACTCAAAATCATCATCATTATTTGTTTCTTCATCGTAAAAAGAATTTTTCTCTAAGTTTTTTTCTGGTAATTCCTCTATAAATCTTGAAGCCATACTGTCTATCCAGTCTCCTTGATAAAATCTATTCATTGAAAAAGATATTATAGCATTTTTCTTTGCTCTAGTAATTCCCACATAAGCTAAACGTCTTTCTTCCTCTAAGCCATTTTGACCTTTTTCTTCAATAGATTTTTGATGAGGAAATAACCCTTCCTCCCAGCCTGGAAGAAATACTACTTCAAATTCTAATCCTTTTGCAGCGTGCATTGTCATCATATTAATTTTTTCACCATCCCATTCTTGATCTACTGATGTTGCTAAAGAGACGTGTTCTAAAAAACTTTCTAAATTATCAAATTCTTTCATAGCACTTAATAACTCTTTAATATTTTCTAATCTATTTTCATTATCTACATCCTTTTTATTTTTCAACATTGCTGAATAACCAGACTCATCCAATACAATTTGTAACAACTTGATATGATTTAATTTATTTAGTATTAAGTCATTTCTCCACTTGGATAAGGAATTAATAAATAAATTTAATCCAATTTTAGCTTTTGGTTTGACTAGATTTTTTTCAAGCATTTTAATTGAAGCTCTTTCTAAATTTAAATTATTTAATTTAGCAAATTCGTGTATATTTTTTAAAGTACTATCTCCTATTGATCTTTTTGGATTATTTACAATTCTTTCAAAAGCAAGGTCATCTTTTTCTTGATAAATTAATCTCAGATAAGCTACACAGTCTTTTATTTCAGCTCTTTCATAAAATTTTGTTCCACCTAAAATTCTATAAGGCATACCAATTTTAAGAAATCGTTCCTCAAACTCACGTGTTTGAAAAATAGCTCTAACAAGAATTGCAATATTGTTGTATGAAAATTTTTTCTTAATATTTTTTTCTATTTCATCTGAAATTCCAATTGCTTCGTCTTTACCATTTTTAAAACAGTTTAGTTTAACCAAATCACCTTCATCCATAGTAGTAATTAATGTTTTTCCAACTCTATTTTGGTTATTGGAGATTAGATTTGAAGCTACAGATAAAATATTCTGAGAAGATCTATAATTTTGCTCTAGTCTTATTACTTTTGTATTTTGATAAACTTGATCAAATTCTAAAAAATTTTTTATTTCCGCACCCCTCCAGCTATAAATCGATTGATCATCATCCCCTACACAGCAAATATTTTTATTTTTTTCTGAAAGCAGTTTAAGCCATTTACTTTGAATAAAATTTGTGTCTTGATATTCATCAACAAGAATATATTTAAAATTTTTTGAGTATATTTCTCTAATATCTTTGTTAGATTCTATAATTTTTACAGCATGCAAAATAAGATCTCCAAAGTCACAGGAGTTAAGGTCTATTAATTTTTGTTGATAAATTTTGTAAAGTGGAAGAATTGTTTTTTCATAGAGATCTTTTTTATTTATTACTACTTCATTAGGATAAAACCCTTTATTTTTCCAACGATCAATTATTGCTAATATAAATCTTGGTGATAATTGTTTGATATCAATATTTTCAGCTTTACAAATATTTTTTATGAGCCTTATCTGATCATCTGTATCAACAATAGTAAAATTAGAATTAAGGTTTGCTGCTGAAGCATGTTTACGCAACAATTTCGCACATATAGAATGGAATGTGCCTAGCCAAGAAAGTCCAACTGCAGTAGAGCCAAGTATTTTGCTTACTCTATTTTGCATTTCTTTAGCAGCTTTATTGGTAAAAGTGACTGCTAATATCTGATTTGGGAATGCCTTTTTTTCTTTAATAATATTGGCAATCCTTGAAGTTAAAACTTTTGTTTTTCCAGATCCGGCGCCAGCAACAATCAAAAGAGGTCCATCAAGATGCAGAACAGCTTCTTTTTGTGCATCATTTAAATTTTTTAAATAATCTTTGTTTATCATTTAAAATAATACTTTATAAGGTTTCTTTAATTGTCATGAGCAAAACAAATTCTTTTGTAAAATATTTAAAAAACATCACTAATTTTATTAATAATCTTTTAGAAAAAAATTTAAACAAGTTAAATTTTAAAAATATTAGTTTTTTATTTAAAAATAATAAAATAATTTTAACTTTTGTCGCACTTTTTGTTGTTTTTATATCATATTTATTGCTGCCTACTTTTTATACACAAAATGATATTTCCAAAAAGTTAAAAAATGAGTTTCAAAGAAAATTCGATTTAAATTTCAATTTTTCTCAAAATATTAAATATAATTTTTTTCCAAGACCACACTTCATAGCTTTAAATACCAAAATCCTTGATGATCAAAATGAAATTTCAAAAATAAGTAAATTAAAAATTTATATTTCATTAAATAATTTACACTCATTAAAAAAAATTAAAGTAAGAGATTTAAT
>NZ_JBNGYX010000016.1:0-4559 GCF_052049995.1 Candidatus Pelagibacter sp.
GAAAAAATAGATATTAATATAAAAAAGAAACTTAAATACTTTACTCTAAAAAATGACATTTAATTAAATAGAACTAATTCTAAATATATTTTCTACTACTGAAATTGAGTCTTTCTTGGCTAAAAAAACAACTTTATCCTCTTTTTGGAAAACAAAATTTGATCGAGGTATTATAACTTTGTTATCTCTTAAGACTGCTCCAATTCTTATCTCTTCTGGTAAGTTTGAATTTTTTAATTCTTTATTGATAAGTTCTGACGTTTCTATAATTTCAGCTTCAATTACTTCATATTCACCATTCATAATTGTATAAGCTGTTTCTATAGTCCCTTTGTGGATATGTTTTAAAATACTTGATACAGTATTCATTCTGGGATCTATAAGATCATCAATTTTTAATGAGTTTTGTAATAAGGAATAATTAGGCTTATTTATTAAAGCCATTGTTCTTTTATCATCAATATCCTTTTCATCTTTTGCAAATTTTTCAACAAGAACACTTACCATCAAATTATCTTCATCATCATTTGTTAAAGCGAGAACAGTTTCTGCTTCTTGTAAATTAGCCTCCACAAGAACTTCCTCATCTAAAGCATCTCCATTAATAACAATTGTATTATTTAACTCACTGGCAAGAAATTCTGCTCTTTCTTTATTTTTTTCAATAATTTTTACTCTTGCTGCATCCAAAGTTTCTTCAATGTTTTTAGCTAAATTAAAACCTATATTTCCACCTCCTACTATTAAAATATTTTTAGATACTTTTTCAACATGTCCGAAAGCTTCTAAAGTATCAGACATTTGTGAAGAATTGATTATTACATAGATTTTATCATTTTTTTTAACATCATCGTTTTTCTTTGGAATTAAAAATTTTTCGTCTCTTATAATTCCAATTATATTAGCATCTAAATTAGGATATTTTTTCGTTAAATCATTTAGCTTGATGTTAATTAATTTACAATTTTCGTTAATTAAAATTTCTAATAATCTAATTTTATTATCAGCAAATGGAACGCTATCTAATGCTCCAGGGGCCTCAAGTTTTCTTTGTATTGATTTAGCAATTTCAATCTCTGGTGAAATAATCACATCTATTGGGAGATTCTCTTTGTTATATACTCTTGTAAATTTTGGATTTAGATAATCTTGAGATCTTATTCTTGCTATTTTTTTTGGAATTTTAAAAATTGAAAATGCTATTTGGCAAATAAGCATATTAATTTCATCATTTCTTGTAACTGCTATAATCATATCTGTCTCTGATGCGTTAGCTTTTTCTAATATAGATGGATAAGTACCTTTTCCTACTATAGCCTTTACGTCCAAAGCATCATCAATTTTTTGAATATCTTCACTAGAAGGGTCAATAACAGTTATAGAATGTCCTTGCTCACTTAGCTGTTTAGCTATAGTGAATCCCACTCTTCCAGCTCCACAAATGATTATATTCATCTAGTTAAAATCTTTGATGCCTAAACCTTTTAATTTTCTATGTAATGCACTTCTTTCCATTCCAACAAAATTTGCTGTTTTAGAAATATTTCCATTAAATTTCTTAAGTTGAATAGTTAAATACTCCTTTTCAAATTTTTCTCTAGCTTCTTTTAATGGCACAGAAAGGCTATTTTCAGCGAATTGATCGTCATAACTTGTATTTTTTAAAGATTCTTTAATAATATTTGAAATTTTATCCTTAGTGTCAGGTTGTAATATTGCTATTCTCTCAATTAAATTTCTTAACTCTCTAACATTACCATGCCAATTATGATTTAGTATGTAACTGTTATTTTCATCTATATCTAATTCTTTAATTTTATAATTTTCAGATATTTTTTTTGAAAAATATTTAATTAACAAGGGTATGTCTGAAATTCTTTGATTTAATGGTTCAATATTTATTTCAAAAACATTTATTCTATGAAATAAATCTTCTCTAAAATTACCAATTTCTATTTCTTTTTTTAAATCTTTACTTGATGAACAAATTAATCTTACATCCACACTTACGTCATTACTTCCGTTAACTCTTTTAAATTTTTGATCAGTTAAAACTCTTAATATTTTAGATTGTATATCTAATGGTATTTCTGAAACTTGATCAATTAAGAGTGTTCCTTTGTTTGCTTTTTCAAGCGCTCCGTATGAGATAGAACCATTTTCTTTTTCTTCTCCAAATAATTCTAATTCATACTTGTTAAAATCTAGTAAAGCACCATTTAGGACAATAAATGGGTTTTTACTTCTAGCAGATGTTTTATGGATTTTTCTAGCAATTAATTCTTTTCCAGAACCAGAAGGACCACTTATAAAAACTCTACTTTCAGTAACTGAAATTTTTTTAATTTGATCAATTATATTTACTATATTTTTGCTATTTCCTATTAATTCATAAGATGAGAATAATTTACTTTCGTATTCTCTATTTTGTTTTTTTAAATTAAAATTTTCAACTGCTCTTTTAACAAAGTTAAGTAATCTTTCTTGATCAAATGGTTTTTCTATAAATTCAAATGCTCCGTGCTGCAAAGATTTTACAGCCATTTCAATGTTTGCATGACCAGAAATAATTATAACAGGTGTATCTTTGTTTTTAGATTTAATATGTGAAAGAAGTTCAATGCCGTCATTATCTCCTTTATCCAATTTGACATCAAGAATTGCCACATCAGGTAATTTTTTATCTATTTCAGCAAGTGCTTGGTTATAATTTGCAGCTAACCTAGTTTTATAACCAGCATCTATAATTAATTCATTAATTATATTTCTGATATCAGCGTTATCGTCTACAATTAAAATTTCTTCACTCATTATTATTTTAAAAATATAACATTAATTTTTGCACCATTTTGAATTGGTATAAAGTCTATTTTTCCATTGTGATCATTAATTATTTTATTAACTATTGATAATCCTAAACCGGTTCCATTTTTCTTAGTCGTGAAATACGGGTTAAGTATATCTTTAATATTATTTTTCAATTCACTAAAACCAACACCACTATCTTCTAAAGTTACTTTTATGTGGCTATCATCTTCTGTAAGTTCAATACCAATTTTTTTGCTGAAATTGTTGTTGTTTTGAGCTTTTTGATTGATACTTTCTATAGAATTTTTAATCAAATTTAAAAATACTCTACTTAATTGTTCCCTATCACTCTCTAACGTAATTTTATTAAAATCATTTTTAAAATTAATATCAATAGAATCATCTAATTCTTTGAGCAAATTTATATTTTCCTGAATTATGTCTACTAAGTTATTTTCTCTAAATATTGGTTTAGGCATTCTTGCAAAGTCAGAAAATTCATTAACTAATTTTTCGATTTGTTTTATTTGGTTATTTATAACTTTTAAATTATCTTTAAAATTTTCAGTTTCATTTTCATTTAATTGGTTTGAATATTTATTTTTTAATCTATCTATAGTTAATTGAATAGGTGTAAGTGGATTTTTAATTTCATGAGCAAGTTTTCTAGCTAAACTTCCCCAAGCCTCATGTCTTTCATTGATTATTAACTTTTCTTGTTGGCTTTTCAGCCTATCTATCATCAAATTGAAATTTTTGTTTAAGGTTTCTAAATCTTTATCAGTTTTGACTTCGGGGACTTTTGCATTAAAATTTCCTTGCCCAATAGATGTTGATGCAAGAATTAAATTATTAATAGACCTAAAAAACCTAGATGAAAATCTGATCGCAATAGATATAGAGACAAATAACAAAACACTAACAACTATAATATAAATAATAGCAAATGAAATTTTAATACCGGTGCTTTTTTCCTCAACTGTATAATAAAAATTAATAGCTTCTTCAGACTCTGTTAAATACCTAGAAATATCTTTATCTAAATATTTCACGACATATAAAAATCTATCTTCAAAATTTTGCAGTCTCATTATTGCAGCAGAAATATTTTCAGGAGCATTAATAATCTTTAAAGGACGATCGTCATCCAAAACCAAGTTTAAGGCTCTATCAACTGGAGGGACATATGGTTGATCATCATTTAAAGTTGAAAATAAAAGTTTTTTATTAATATCTATAATATGCACCTCATCAACATCTCTTATCAATTTTTGTGTATTTAAAAATCTCTTATATTCATTTTGATTATCATTAAGAAATTTTTTACTTTTGTTTGTATCAAAAGCTATTAAAACTATATCAGATTGAATTTTGTTTCTAATTTCCTCAACATAATTTTTTGCTAACTCATAGGAATTATTAACAACTGTGGTAACTTTTTTGTCAAAATACTTTTCTAAAGCAAAAGAAAATAAAAAGAGTGAAAATATTGAAATTAATACTGATGGAATTAAAGTAAATAAACCAAAGTATGTAATATATTTTTTATTAGATTTTAAACCATCTTTATCAATATCATTTTTAATTGCGCTCTTAATCTCAACAAAAATAAAAATAAAAAGTGCTATTAAAAGAACAATGTTTAGAACTAATAAAATTTGTAAATTTTGATCTGATAATTCAATAAATCCTTTATCAATAAAAGTTAAAAAGGTTAAAAAACCTATCGATAATGTGATAATAAATAATAT
>NZ_JBNGYX010000017.1:0-3903 GCF_052049995.1 Candidatus Pelagibacter sp.
TATGATAACAATTCAATAAAGAGAAAAATTATTAAAGGTTTTATCAATAAATTAAAAATTAATGAAAAATATTTTATAAATCTAGATATTTATAAGATGAAAAGAAAATTTAATCCATTAAGAGTTTTTATTACTCACGAAAATTATGAACCTATTCCATTTAAGTATGATTATTCAATTACGCCGAATCTTGGTATCAGTGACGATACTCATTTAAGATTTCCCTCTTGGAAAGATTATATTGACTGGTCTGAATATGATATTCACAGGGACAATAATACTCTCAACAGTAGAAGATTTGGAGAATATTATTCACAAGATCAACTAATAGAACCACAGGGAGAATTCTTTTTAAAAAAACCTAGAAAATTTTGTATGTTCACAAGTCATTTGAACGAACCAAGAAAATCTATAATTTCTTTTTTTTCAAATGAGTTTGAATTTAATGGTTATGGACCTTATTTTGACAAAAAAGTAAATCATCATGATGAAAGTAACTTTTATAAAAAAGATATAATGAAAAACTATGCTTTTAATTTGTGCCCACATAACAGTCTTTTTCCTGGTTACTATGAGGAAAAAGTACCTGATGCGTATTTAAGTAAATGCCTTCCAATCACGTGGGCAGATCAAAATATTGATTATGACTTTAATCCAGAGTCATTCATTAATTTAATAGCATATACTAAGGATAATTATGCTTCTTTAATAGAAAATCTTAAATCAGAAAGTTTTTTAAAGAAATTTACCGACAAACCATTGTTTGTAAAAAAAAAAAATCTTGAGAATGAAATAAAATTTGTTGAAAAAATTATTTCGGAATTTTAGTCTTGTTTAATAATTTAAGTTCTTCACCCAGCATTTCTTCAATTAAAGAATGAATGTCTCTAGCAGGCTTCCATTTTAAAAGACTTTTTGCTTTTCGGGAATTACCTAAAAGATTATTAACCTCTGATGGTCTGAAATATTTTTTGTTTACTCTAATTATTTTTTTACCAATTTTAAGTTTTTTATTAATGATTGATTTTTTTATTATTCCAACTTCATTTAATCCTTTTCCTGTCCAAGTTAGAGAAATACCAAGTTTTTTTGCAGTAAACTCTATAAATTTTTTGACGCTATATTGCTCTCCAGTTGCTATAACAAAATCAGATGGTTTTTTTTGTTGAAGCATCTTCCATTGCATTTTTGCATAATCTTCAGCATGTCCCCAATCTCTAATAGCATATAAGTTTCCAATTTTGAGGTCATTTTCAATTCCCAAAAAAATTTTAGCTAAACCGTTAGTTATTTTCTTTGTAACAAATGTTTCCCCACGTCTTGGGGACTCATGGTTAAATAATAATCCATTACAAGCAAAAATATCATAAGATTCTCTATAATTTATAGTTATCCAGTGAGCAAATAATTTTGAACAAGCATATGGAGACTTTGGATAAAATCTAGTGTTTTCATTTTGAGGTTTTTCTTTAGACCCTCCAAACAATTCAGATGTTGAAGCTTGGTAAAATTTAATTTGTTTTTTATTTTTCAATCTTTTTATAATTTCTAGTATTCTTAAAGCCCCTAAAGCATTTACATTTGATGTATATTCTGGAATTTCGAAACTAACCCTTACATGTGATTGAGCTCCTAAATTATAAATTTCGTCTGGTAAATATTTTTGTATTATATTTTCCATACTTAATACATCTGTAAGATCAGCGTAATGCATATAGAATTTTTTATTTTTTTTAAATAAGTCCTCATAAATGTGATCAATTCTAGAAGTATTTAAGGAGGAAGATCTTCTTTTTAATCCATGCACAATATAATTTTTTCTTAATAAAAATTCAGCTAAATAAGATCCATCCTGACCTGTTATGCCGGTAATTAAAGCTACTTTATTCTTATTTATTTTCGTCATTAATTTACTCCAATATTTTTAATAAATATTTTTCTATTATTACTCCTTGTAAAATTCCATAAGTCTATAATAATCTTATTTTTATTAGTACTATATTTAGAAAGCTTTTTAAATTTCTCATTTTTATAACAGATGAATATAACATCAACACTGTTAAAAAATTTTTTTTGATCTTTAATAAAATTATATTTTTCAAAGTTTTCGTGATAATTTACATCATGAAAAATTATTTTATATTTTTTAAATAATTTTTTATAAATTTCCATTGCTGGTGACTTAGTGTTTACAAAAGTATTTTCCTTATAACTTATTCCACACAAGCCTATAATTGGTTTCTTTTTAATCTTTTTTCTTTCCTGATTAAATATTTTTATATAACGCGTTGTTTGTATATTGTTTATCTCATCTGTCGATTTAAGTAATGAAAAATTAACTTTTTCTTTTTTTAAATATTGGATAAAGTTTAAATTATCTCTTGGAAAACATGGCCCCGAATACATTGCGCCAAGAGATAAGTATTTTCTACCTATTCTTTTATCATCACCTATAGCATTAAGTATTTTTGATACATCTATGTTTTTTGTTTTGTCTGAAATTTGACTTAATAGGTTCGTGTATGAGATTTTCATTGTTATATAAGAGTTTATAGCAATTTTAGAAATTTCAGCCTCTTTCAAATTTAACATCTTCAATTTTGATAGTTGTTTTGGATAAAATGATTTATAGATATTTTTAAGTATTCTAAAACCTTTTTTTAAATTAGACCCTATAAGTACTAAATCACTTTTAAGAATGTCATTATAAATTGATCCAAGAGCAATTAAATGAGGATTATATGTTAGTATGAAATTTTTTCCGTGCTTTAAATTAAATTTTTTTTCAAGCATTTTTATAAATATTTCACATGAACCTGGGTTGACTGTTGATGTAATATTTATAAGGTAATTTTTTTTATTTTTTAAGTGTGGTCCAATTTTATTTAAAGAATTAAGAATATATGAATTATCAAATTCGTGATTTTTTTTTGAAGGAGTTGGCAGTACTAAAAAAGCGCCATCTGATAATTTAATCCCCTCTTTAATTGTGTTAACTATTGAGAAAGTTCTTTTATTTCTTTTTATGAGTTTATTTAGATTAGGTTCTATACTTTTCTCATTTTTTTTTATTGATGATAAAATTTTTTTATTAACATCATAACCAAATGTTTTACCATTTCTCTCAGCAAGTACTTGTGAAAAAACTAAACCAAGTTTACCCAACCCTATACACAATATCTTTAAATTAGCTTTCATAGTTTTTTAGAAGTTTAGATACATTAAAAAATTTACATTTCAATTGATTAAGATGTGTAAATTTAATTAATTTTATTAATTAACATGTTTATTTCTTTAATCTGTGTAAAAAAATTCTTTTTAGTATAAAAAAACTTAATATTACTCTTTTTTGCAGTGATCTCGTCACTCTGATTGTCACCTATCATGAAGCTTTTGTTTTTATCTATATTAAATGTTTTTAAAATATTTTTAATCATTAAATTTCCTGGTTTTCTTAGTTGAGTTCTTTTTCTAAACTTTTTTATTTTTGCTTTTGGGTGATATGGACAATATTGAGTTTCATCTATAAAAATTTTTTTTTTAGCTAAAAACATTTTTAAACTTTTATGGAGTTTAAAAAATTGTTTTTCGCTAAAATATCCTCTACCTATGCCTGATTGATTTGTTACTATAAATATAAGATAATTATTTTTAATTATATTCTTGAGTCCCCTAATTACTCCGGGTCTAAATCTAAATTTAGACCAATCATAAACATACCCATCATCAAAATTAATAACACCATCTCTATCTAGAAAAACTGCTTTTTCTAATTTTTCTTTAAGCCTTTTATTTTTATTTGATATGAAATCTAAATTTTTATTATTACTTGATACTAATGTCTTAAGATTTTTAACATTTTTGTAAATATTAGAATTTTTATTTTTATTTAAAATAAAATAA
>NZ_JBNGYX010000018.1:0-3537 GCF_052049995.1 Candidatus Pelagibacter sp.
TTAATTCAATATAAAATTTATTTTTCAAATTAATTAATTTTTGATTGCACAGATTTAAATAATATATTTTCCTCTTTTAACATTTTGGAATAATCTTTATTGTTTTTATGATCAAAACCTAATAAATGAAGAAAACCATGTATTAATATTTTAGCAACTTTTTCTTTAAAAAATTTTAAATCTTGTGATCTTGGTTTGTCTAGATAATTATAGCTAATGATAATGTCTCCCAAATAAGTATTTTTTTTAATTTTTATTTTTTTATCTAATGGAAAAGATAAAATATCGGTAGATTTGTTTTTTTTTCTAAAAACCTTATTTAATTTTTTAATATTCTTATTGTTAGAAAGTAATAGCGTGAAGGTTACTTTTTTATTCAAAAATTTATATTTTTTTGGAAAGGCTTTACATATTTTTTTAAAAAAAATATCTTTATTTTTAATCCTTTTTGACCAAGCCTTCTCCTCAGAGAAAACATTAATACTAATCATTATTTGAGTATGCTTTAACTATTTTAGAAACAAGTGGATGTCTAACTACATCTGAGTGATCAAAATCAACTATGGATATTTCCTTTAAATGCCCAAGCAACTCTTTTGATCGGACTAATCCTGACATACTTTTATTTGGTAAATCAATTTGAGAAGGATCTCCATTAACGACTATTTTTGAATTTTCTCCAATACGTGTTAAAAACATTTTAATCTGAGTATCCGTAGCATTTTGCGCCTCATCTAAAATTGCAAAGGAATTTTTAAGAGTTCTACCTCTCATAAATGCTAAAGGCGCAATCTCAATATCTCCAATCTCAATCATTCTCTGTATTTTCTCAAAGTCGAAGAGATCATATAAAGAATCGTATAAAGGTCTAAGATAAGGATCTACTTTTTCCTTCATATCACCTGGTAAAAATCCCAAACGCTCACCCGCTTCTACAGCTGGTCTTGAAAGAATAATTCTCTCAATCTTTTTCTCTAAAAGCATAGTTAAACCTACAGCTACTGCCAAAAAAGTTTTTCCTGTTCCCGCTGGTCCAGCTGAAATTATAATATCACTTTCTCTTAAAGCTCTGACATAGCTTTTTTGTTTTTCAGATCTAGGAATTATAGATTTCTTGGGAGTTTTGATAATGTCTGTAACATTATTATTTTTTACTTTTTCGTTAATCATAAAATTATCAACTGATGAAAGTATATCTTTATTCTCTATACTTCCATTATTAATAAACTGATTAGCCAAAAATTGAATAGCGTTTTTAATTTTATCATTCTTTTCAGGTGTTGATTTGATTAAAATTGAATTTCCCCTTGAATGTAGATTGCAATTTGTAATTTTTTCTAATTCTTGTAAATTTTTATTAAATTCTCCAACAACACCCATTAACAAGTTGTTGTCATGAAATATAACACTTAAAGAATTGTTATCTGAATAAACAAATTTTAAAAATTGATCGATATTTTTTTTTTTAATTTCAGTCAAGTTTTAAGCAACCTTCTGATCCGAATTAGTTATAATTTCACCAAATAAAGTATTTCTATTACTATCTTTAATTCTTATTTGCACTATTTTTCCAATATCACTCTTTTTACCATTAAAAATTACAGATGTCATATACTCAGATCTGCCAAAAGCTTTTCTTTTATCATCGGTTAAATTTTCAACCAAAACATCTATAACTTTTCCCTTCAATGAGTTGTTCATTTGGATTTGATTTTCGAATAAAACATTTTGAATTTTTTCTAATCTTTGAATAGAAATTTTTTTTTCAATTAAGTCTAAATTTTCGGCTACTGTTCCAGGTCTTGGGCTAAAGATGAAAGAGTAAGAGTTAATAAATTTAACCCTTTCAATTAAATTAAAGGTATCCTTAAAATCCTGATCTTCTTCACCGGGATAACCTATAATAAAATCACTTGAAAATTCTATCTTTGGATTAATTTCTTTTAATTTATCAAAAGTATTTAGATATTCCTCAATAGTATGTTTTCTGTTCATTGAGTTTAAAATTTTATTAGATCCACTTTGGACAGGTAAATGCACTAGTGGCATTAACTTTTTAGAAGTTTTATAAACTTCAATCAAATCCTCAGTCATATCTTTTGGGTGAGATGTTGTATATCTAACTCTTTTAATTTCAGATATTTTTTCAATATTTAAAATTAAATCTGATAGTCTGTATCCTTCATTATCATAAGCATTTACATTTTGACCAAGTAAAATTATTTCTTTTGCACCATTATCAGCTAAATATTTTGCTTCATCCAAAATTTGATTAAATGGTCGAGAATATTCTGGTCCTCTTGTGTATGGAACTACACAAAAATGACAAAACTTATCACATCCTTCTTGAATGGTTAAAAAAGATGATACTTTTCCAGCTTCATTTTTTATTTTACTTAAATATTTAAATTTAGAAACTGCATCAAACTCAGTCTCTTCTATCTTTTTCTTTTTTTCAGTATAATTCATAATTGTATCGTTAATTCTATGATAAGCTTGAGGACCAATTACTAAATCTATGTAAGGTTCTCTTTTAAGCATTTCTTGGTTTTCTGCTTGAGCAACACACCCTGCAATAATCACCAATGGTTTTTTTTTAGATCTAAAAATTTTTTTTACTCTACCTATTTCATGATAAACTTTTTCTTTTGCTTTATCCCTAATGTGACATGTGTTTAAAAGATAACAGTTTGCTTCTTCATACTTCTCTGTTTTTTCATAACCAATTTTTTTAACTGAATCAAATATCCTATTAGAGTCATACTCATTCATTTGACATCCAAAAGTTTTAATAAATATTTTTTGATTCATAATTATTGGGATTTTTTCTTAACCCCATATAATTCTAATTTATGGTCTACTAATTTGTATCCATATTTTTCTGCAACTTTTTTTTGCAACTTTTCAATTTCGTCGTCTACAAATTCTATAATCTCACCAGTTTTCACATCTATTAAATGATCGTGATGGCCTTCATTTAATTCTTCATATCTAGCTTTTCCACCTTTAAACTCATGCTTTGTTAATATTCCAGACTCTTCAAATAGTTTTACTGTTCTATAAACAGTTGCAATACTTATTTTTGGATCAATTTTAGACACTCTATTATAAAGTTCATCTACATCCGGATGGTCAGAAGCCTCGGACATTACTTGTGCAATTACTCTTCTTTGATCAGTTAATTTAACACCTTTTGCTATACATTTTTGCTCTATTGTTTCTGACATAAAATAATTTTAACTTAAATAAATAGGGTTAATCAAATTTTTTTTAATATTAAATTTATCGCACAAATGAGGGATATTTTCGTATTTTATGTCTTTTTCACCTTTAAAATCTTGAATGCTATAACAATAGTAATCAATATTATTAGTTAAATAGAATGCTTTAACTATAGAAAATGAATTTCTGATTCCTGCAAAACTTCCAGGCCCTCTATTTAAATAAATTGTATTAATATCTTTCAAGTTTAATTGATGAGAATTTAAAAAATCATTAATAATTAAAGTTAATTTTTCATAATTAATTTTAGTATTC
>NZ_JBNGYX010000019.1:0-2812 GCF_052049995.1 Candidatus Pelagibacter sp.
AAATAGATCTAAGTAAAAAACACACAAAAAACATATTTATTAATAAACCTTTAGTTAAGCTTGTTTCTAAATTAAGATATTTTAAAATTCTTATTTCTGAAGTTTTTTTATCAGATGAAAATAAATTTATTAACGGTTCTATTAGTGAAAATGTTAAAAATTCAAAAAACGACAAAAATAAAGCTAAAAAAGCTAAAGTAAAAATAATTTTTTTTTGAGATTTGTTAATAAGTAAAAATATATCTCGCATAATTTTTAGAAAATTTTAAAATACTTATTTATTTCATAACCCTGAAAATCTGGAGAATTTTCAATATTAATTCGTTCTAACTGCAAAAAACTTTTTGATAGTTTTCCAAACATTAGAACAAGTTTTTTATTATAAATAAATAACTTTTTACTAATTTTTTTATCTTTAAAGATAGATTTCCTTAAAATTTTAGATTTCCATATATATATTTTTTTGTTTTTATGGATAATATAAGCACCTGGGTAAGGTCTCGTTAAAGCCCTTATTTTATTATACGCGCTTAAATTATCATCTTTTAAAGTATCTATTTTACCATCTTTAGGAGTTCTTCTTTTAAAATAAATTATATTTTTCTTGTTTTGTTTTCTTACATTAAATTTTCCTTTTACCCATTTTGAAATATTTTGTGAAAAAATTTTCTTTGAAGTAAAACAAACTTTATCATAGATAATCTTGACATCATCTTCAGGATTTATATTTAATTTCTCTTGTCCTACAACATCTCCATTATCAAATTTCTCATCCATTAAAAAAAAACTATCACCCCACGTTTTGTATCCTAAAATAATAGCCCAATTTACACATGCTGCGCCTCTACCTATTGGTAAGGGAGCAGGATGCTGACCAATACATCCATATCTTGGTAATTCTAAAATCCTTTTTGAAAATTTTTGTGACCAGCCAGATTGAACAATTAATGATGGTCTTATTTTTTTTAACCATTTATAAACACTAGTATCATTAATATTTTTTATATACTTAATATTTAGATTGTATTTTTTTTTTAAGTCGTAATAACTATCATAATTAGATTTATTCAATGATGTATCAATATCTAAATTTAAAACACCTGCGAGCTTAACTCCTTTAAATTTTTTTTTATTTAAAAAAAAGTTTATTAAATGTCTTCCTACATTTGTGCATGAAACAATTACTATTTTAGAATTCATGCTTAAGTTTTATAGGAATAAAACCTTCAGCATAAGTGGTGCCTATATAAGACCCCCAAATCTCATTTCTTTTAAAGGTTAAATCAAAAAGTTTATTTTTTCTATTATGTGAATTTTCATAACATTTTAATGAATTTTTTTTATTGTGAATTTCATTTTTAATATCAAAGAATAAACTTGGTGAAAAATTATTTGAATTTAAATAAAAGTTACTTTGAAACATTAAAATATTCATACAATGTCTTGAAGCTGTTTTACAAATTTCTGAAGCTGCTATATGGTCTTGATTTAAGTCATGATCATAATGAATAAATACAGTATCTATTTGATTATCATAAATTATATCCTCAATATATTGCATATATTCTTTTGAATAAGTTAGCTTAGAACATTTAACTATTTTATTATTTTTTATTTCCTTGATCCCTAAAATTTTACAAGCTTCTGAACTTGATTTTTTTGAAGTTATATAATCTATATTAATTTTTAAATTTTTTGATAAAGTCACATTATCAGTTAGTGTCAATTTAAAACATTCACCCCCATTTTTATGGATCTGATTTAGGGTACCACCAACTGCCAAATCAACATCATCAAAATGTGCACCAATTGCCAAAACTTTTTTCATTTTTTAAATTTCAAAGTTAAAATATTTTTTTTGTTTTTATTTTTATTTTTATTTTTATTATTTTGCTTTACTACATACACCACTTTGGGAATTATTTTTGAAAAATTTCTTTCCTTATAAGGTATTAAATTACACAAAACATAATTATTTATATAAGCTTTCATCATTAAAAACGGATTAAGCTGTATCCGATAATTGTATCTTAAATCTGTAACATTTTGAACACTATTTATCTCATAAGTTACTGCAGTTCTCTGGGAACCAGAAAAAGTATTTAAAAAGTAATTTCTTAATTTTGCTTCTCTGTAACCTATTGCCTCTAAAGTAACAGGATTGTGATATAAAACAGGTTTAAGAAAGTTATGCAAAGATTTTTTGTGATATATCGCTCCTTCTACCTGAAAGTGATATTTCATATGAAAGTTTAAATTTTTATTTTTTGAATTCCAACAAATTATTTTTTTACTGGCATCTGTAAAGTTATAACTATTTTTTTTTGCACTATATAAACCTTTTAATTTAAGGCCAAAATTAGTCCGAAAAAAAAATTTATTTTTTTTACGAATGATTTCTTTTAATATTTTTTGTGGTATTTTTATTTTTTTATAAAATATGGTGTCGTCTGTACATAACATTACCAGGTCATTTGTATTTTTCTTTAAAATAGTTTCTAAAATTTCTTTAAAGTTTGTAAAATTTCTCATCATTGATGGATATCTCAATAACCATATAAAATTTAGTGGTCTTAATAATTGAAGAAAAAAAGAGTGAAATGGTTTTTTTTCTCTTTTATAAAATTTTACTTTATTTTTATATCTATCATTTAATAATTTATAAGATTTATCGTGATATTTATCATGATGGTAAATTATATTTATTGGATAACTGATTAAATCCTCAGAATTATTTATTAAAGATTTTAAGGCTGCGTCTAATAAAATTGCTCTTTTATAAGTAAAAAAAATGATTGATATTTTTTTTTTC
>NZ_JBNGYX010000020.1:0-2723 GCF_052049995.1 Candidatus Pelagibacter sp.
TTTTAGTAATTATGATTTTCACAATTTATATAAAGAATTATTAAATTTTTGTACTGTTGATTTGTCTGCTTTTTATTTTGATATTAGAAAAGATAATCTTTATTGTGATCCTAAGGACTCAAAAAAAAGAAAATCGACTATTTTACTTCTTAATATAATTTTAAACTCTTTATTAAAATGGTTTGCCCCTATTTTATCTTTTACAACTGAAGAAATTTTTAACTTATTGTTTAAAGATCAAAAAAGTATTCATCTAGAGAAATTCCATAAATATCCTGATAAATTTAAAAACGAAAAACTTAGTGAAAAATGGAGTGAATTAATAAAAATTAGAAATATTTGCAATATAAGTATTGAGGAAAAAAGAGCTAGTAAAGAAATTGGGTCAAGCTTGGAGGCAGACTTAAAAATAAATTTAAATCAAAAATTACAAAAGGTAACTAGTAATATTGATTTTTCAGAATTGTGCATTACTTCAAAAGCTGAAGTTAGTTACAATGAAGATGTTGAGACAACCGCAATCACTAGTAAAGCAAAGGGAACTAAGTGTCCAGTTTGTTGGAAAATAAATGAGGGCCCTTGTCCTAGGCACCCCTAATGATTGAAAAAATTTTAAGAAAAAGTTTTATAATCAGTTTATTATTAGTTTTTTCAATATTTTTACTTGATAGACTTTCTAAAATTTATGTAATTTATCTAGATAAGAAATTTTTAGGATCTGAATTACTTTCGTCAAAATTTTTAAATATTAGGCTTATCTGGAATGATGGAATTGCATTTGGCTTATTATCTTTTAATGAAAAAATTTTTTACAATGCATTAACTTTTTTAATTTTGATCATAATTTTAATTATATTTTTTATGCTTTCCAAAAGTAATGGAATTAAAAAATTCTCACTTATGATGATTTTGGGGGGTGCAATAGGAAATGTTTATGACCGTATATTTTATGGAGCTGTTCCAGATTTTATAGATTTTCATATAGGAAATTTTCATTGGTTCATATTTAATGTGGCTGATATATTCATTACTTTAGGTGTTATTTTCATGATAATAATTGAAATAACTGGTAATAATAAAAACAATAAATATGAAATACTTTAAAATATTAATTTTTTTAAAATTAATTTTATTTCTTTATTCATGCTCAACACTTAAAGAGGGATTTACAAATCAAAAAAAGTCAAGCAGCGATGAATTTCTAGTCGAAAAAAAATCACCACTTGTAATGCCTCCAGATTATAATGATTTGCCTGTACCTGATCAGAACAATGAAGCGGCAGAGACCAATGAAAATAAAATAAAAGATCTTGTTACAAAAAATAACAATGAAAATGCTGAAATGAATAATGCTGAAGATGGTAATTCGAATATAGAACAGTCAATATTAAAAAAAATTAAGAATTAATGCTAACCTCGGGTATTAGCTTTGTTAATTTTAAAAAAAAAAACAAGTCTTTAAAATTAAGAAAAAATTTAAAATCAATTATTAATGATAAAAATGAGATACTCAACTCATTAAGTAAAAATTATAAAGATAGTTATAAAAAAAATTTAATTAATAAGTATAAAGCATTTTCAAATTACAGAATAATAGGAATGGGGGGTTCAATACTTGGAACTCGAACAATTTATGAATTTTTACAACATAAAATAAAAAAAAATTTTTTATTTATTGATAATCTTCAGAATACTTTATCTCAAAGTAAAAAAAAAACTGTTAATATAATCGTGTCAAAATCGGGAAATACAATTGAGACGATTACAAATTCAAATATAATTATAAAGAAAAATAATAGAAATATTTTTGTCACCGAAAACAAAAAGAATTATCTTTATCGATTAGCAGAAAATCTCAAAGGAGAAATCGTTCATCATAACAATTATATTGGTGGAAGGTATTCAGTTTTATCTGAAGTAGGAATGTTGCCAGCCGAGTTGATGGGTTTAAAATCTAAAAATTTTAGACAATTTAATTCTTTAATAAAAAATAGAAGGTTTTTAAATTCACTTATTACCAATGTTGGTTCAATACTTTATCATATTAAAAAAAGAAAATTTAATTCTATAATTATTAATTATGACGAAAAGTCTGAAAGTTTATTTAAATGGTATCAACAACTAGTTGCAGAAAGTTTAGGTAAGAAAAAAAAAGGACTTTTGCCGATAGTGTCAAATATGCCTAAAGATAACCATAGTGTAATGCAACTTTATTTAGATGGTTTTCAAAATAACTTTTATACATTCTTTTATGTTGATGAAAAAAAATCAAATAAAATAAATAATAAAATTATATTACCATCACACAAATTCTTAAAAAATAAATCAATATCAAAAATTATTTATTCTCAAAAAAAAGCCAGTGAAAATATTTTTTTGAAAAAAAATATACCATTTAGAAGTTTTGAAATTAAAAAAAGGGATGAAAAAACTTTAGGGGAATTGTTTTCCTTTTTTATTTTAGAAACAATTTTACTTGGTAAGGCACTAAAATTAAACCCTTATGATCAACCAGCTGTTGAATTAATTAAGAAAGAAACAAAAAAAATTTTAACTTAAATTAGATAAAAAAATTATCTTTGAAATTCCATATTTTTTTTCTTCTATGATTTTGAAGTTTTTTGGAAAAATATCTTCTTCTTTTTTGTGTCTATGAAGAATAATAATAGCGTTTTTTTTAAGTATTTTATAATCAGTAATCTTTTCAAATATTAAGTTTATAT